>NZ_OZ241743.1:2646493-3969740 GCF_965200995.1 Mucilaginibacter sp.
AACTGATCTATACCACTAATACCATCGAAGGCTTCCACCGGCAGGTCAGAAAGGTCACCAAAACAAAAGGCGGCTTTACCTCCGATATGGCCCTGTTAAAACTGATTTATCTGGCCCATAACAACATTAAACAAAAATGGACGATGCCGCTTTCAAACTGGGCCATGACCGCTCAGAAACTGGCCATTTGGTTTCCCGGAAGAATGATATTAGATTTGATGTAGCAATCGCCCCCTGGCAGGCCCCATGGGGCCTGCCAGGGGGTGACACAGTTTATTTTACAGACCCCAAATGATGCCCACATTAAACTTAAACGACTTTACCCCTCAATTGACACTTAACTAAACACTAGTTATTTAAATCAATCAAGTCAATTTTAGATAGCCATTATCTCTTTTTATGATTCCATGATTCTCTGCAATTTTAATTGCCCCCATTAACAACTGTTTCATGTCTTCGGTTACTCTGCTAAACCCAAGTATTTTGGCAACCAAATTTGCAGCACCTTCATCCGAAATGGCGATTGCATCAGACACAACTTGCTTAATCGCCAGATTGATTTCTTCCGGTGCAATAATCTGCAACCTTTTTGAGGTGGCAGGAAGTCGACTACGATTTCGAACTACTGGTTCTTCCATTTCATTAAGCCAAAGAAACTCACCTCTCATCTTGATCAACCCATTCTGTTGACTGAAATTACAAGCTTGTGTGAGCGTATATCTTATGCGCGATCCCACTTTTGATATACCAGCCGCTTCAACCATTCGCCGAGCCATTTCATCGAAATGAATAGGGCTTTCGACAGCAACCACTTCACTAATCCATGTAGCCAAACTTCCGAATGAGTGCAAATGCATCTCTTGAGAACCAATATTCGCTGGCAGACTTGCTTGCTGATAATAAGTAATTTTAGTACTTGTTTGCTCAACTTCTTCTCGCTCTAGTTGCCGCTGTTCTTCTTCGTAAACTTTAATGTCTTCGTCTATACTTGCGGTGACAGCTTTAGCTTGTTCAATAGCTTCGATCAACCGTTTTAATTCACGTTCTGGATTTCGATACCAATCCGTGCTCCACACACGATAGATATTCCAGCCGAACATTTCCAACACCTGTTCTCGCAACCGGTCACGGTCTGTAGCTGATCTAGCCTTGGCGTAATTCTGGCCGTCACACTCTATTCCTATAATATATCGTCCTGAGTTATGGTCGTCGACAACTGCAAGGTCAAGGTAGAAACCAGTTGATCCCACTTTGCTTCTAACAACGTAACCTGATGCAGTTAACTGCTTAGATACCTCATCTTCAAACGGCCTGATATCTTTTACTACCGGCTCGCTGCTGTGCTCAAATTTTGCAAACTGTGCGAAATACAAGAAGCTTTTTAACGCACGGATACCGAATTTTGCATTCTCTGAAACGCGCATATCTGCCGAGGTAATATTGGTAAATACCTCACAACGCATTTTCGCTCTTGTAATTAATACATTTAACCTGCGTTCGCCACCCTCATTGTTTAATGGGCCGAAGCTCATGGGTACTGTGCCATTTTCTATTCGTCCGTAACCTATACTTATATAAATTACGTCTCGCTCGTCTCCCTGTACGTTCTCCAAATTTTTTATAAAGAATGGCTCATGTGGGTGACTTTTGAAGAAAGTTTCTATCTCGGGATGCTGGCGGCGTTGCACTTCTAATGCCGCTTGTATAGCCTGCATTTGCGAAGTGCTGAAAGCCACAACCCCTAAGCTTAATTCAGGAGATTGCCTGGCATGTGCAATTACAGCCTGCGCGACTTTTTCCGCCTCGAGCGGATTAGTACGAGTTTTGCCTCGATCATAGACGGCGTTCGCAAGATGATGGAAGCGTAATCCCAAGCTTTGGCGTGAACCTGGACTTGGAAAAATGACCAGTTTGTTCTCATAAAACTCATGATTAGATAAAGTGATGAGCGATTCATGCCGGCTACGATAATGCCACCTCAACATGCTGCTTGGAGCACCCTGACCATCACACATACCAAGGATACTTTGCATATCAGCCGTTTGGTTGTCTTCATCCTCCACATCGGTATTTAGCTTGTCAAAGAAACTGGTCGGCGGCAGTTGTTTGGTATCGCCAACTACCACCAATTGTTTGCCACGCATAATTGCCCCTAAAGCATCAACAGGTCGTACCTGACTGGCTTCATCGAAGATAATTAGGTCAAACTGTATACTTCCCGGCGGAAGAAAGTTCGCGATAGACATTGGGCTCATCATCCACACCGGCTTAATGGCTTGCATAGCAGCGCCCGCTTCTTCAACTAATTTGCGTATGGCCATATGACGGGCACGTTTGTTGAATTCAGTTTTTAAAACGTTTACCTGGCCACCGGCATGTTGTTTTGGTATGTTTTCCCAATGTTTTAAAGCAACCCTTGCGCGATTATAAACCAAATTCAGTTGATCAAGTTGTCTGAATTGATCAATTACGCTTTCATGGCTAACACGTTCAAATTGGGTAAGCGCCGGGTTTAATTTGAAGGCCTGCTCAATCAGGTATTCATACCAGGTTTTCAATAAGGAAGTTTTCAACCATTGCGAGGCATGCTCCCAACTGGTTGCTGCATCAACGAGAAATCCAAATCCAGCCTGAGTTACTGCCTGGGTAAGATTATTCCAATCAATAACCAGTTGAAGCTCCGCAAACCTTTCGGCGCGTTTCGACCAAAATGCCGACTGTGCACGGAAAGTCATCGCGGCGATCTCTAGTTGCTTAACGCTTCTCACCTCATTTAATTTTAGCGAAGCAAATGTTGCTTTGCGTTGTGATTCAAGATTGCTAGCATACTGTTTAAGTTCACTTCCAAAAGCAGCAGAAATATTGGAAGCATTATTCTGTTTTAAAAATTCAAATAACTGACGACTTACCTGGTTTTTAGCAAACTGTTGATGCACACCTGCAAGATATTCAGCCGCACGACCTAGTGCTGGCCATTCCGATTTTTGTTTCAACCAGCGTTTTCCGAATAATGACGCTGCTAATGGTTCTGATAAGGCCATGTCATTTTCCATACGCTTGGCTTCAGATATTGCATCAACGATTTTTAACCGTTCGAAAACTTCATCAGGCAAGCCAACTTTCATAAATGAAGCCAGCCGTTGGTTCGCCTGCCGGTAACTTCCGATTAGGAACTTGTACCACTTATCGCCATGAGCTACTAAGTTTTGTCGTATGTCCAAAATATCTTGAGACCAAGCTTCCGGGATGAGCTTGTCTTTGTAATCTTTGTACAATGCGTCAAGTGCCTGCCCTATGTCTATTAATTCACGAATATCTTGTTGCTTTAATAACCATGTATCACTAATAATGTCAAGGTCTGTAAGATTAGGAGCTTTGGATGCCACTTCTAATTCTGTAATGAGTAAGTCCAATGAGTTATTACCTTCGGCAGGTCCAAGTCCAGTGGATGTTTGTATTTTTTCTGACAATTCACGCAAAGCCGTAACTGCTTGGCTAGCCTGCCTTACTTGCTCTTGAACAGAACCTTTCTCGTGCGGCAATAGAACAGTAAGCTCACTTCCCCAAAACAGCAAGTTTTGAGGAATGCCGATATCTTTAAGCCTCGCCTGAAGACGATCACAGGTAGCTGATGCATCCCGGACCTTCTCCGCATCCCAATGCTCAATATCATGAATAAGTACTTTAAAAAAATGCTGCTGACCAATTTCAGTATCGATTTGTAATAATAAACCTATAACCTGATTAGCACTTAAACCACTACCGGCGATGCTTGCGTTAACCGCGTTGCAATAACTATTTAATTCTTCACGTGAGACAGCTAACTGCTGAACTTCTTGTTCCAGTTGGTTAATAGCAGGTCTCCCAAGTTCCATCACCCGTTTCAGTTCATCCAGTAAATCACGTTTGTTAGCTTTATGACTATGTAACTCCAAACACGCTTCACTCAGCTGAACAGAATCCAATCTACGCTTAACAACTTCTAGCGCAGCCATTTTCTCCGCAACAAACAATACCTTTTTGCCCTGACCAATGGCATCGGCAATAATGTTGGTAATGGTTTGAGATTTCCCTGTGCCAGGAGGGCCTTGTATGACCAGATCATAACCTTCATTAACTGCCAGAATAGCTTGCATCTGTGAACTGTCAGCATCAACTACCTTAAACAGTGCATTTGCGTTTGTTTCTTCATCCAAGTCTTTACTGTCTTCTTCGTCAGGTTGATATCCTAACCGGAAACCAGTTTCAAACAGCGCTAATATGTTTTCATGTAAGCCAGGCTGGTGACCATCCGGCCATTTAAGAGTATCGAGATCGTTATAGATCATGAATTTCCCGAAAGAGAAAAAGCCAAGTTCAATTTCGTCATGCTCTACAGACCAAAGCTCTTCCTTAGTAATATGATCTTTGATTAAGTTGAAATACGACTCCACATTTATATCCTCCGAATCGGGTAGATCTGGAATAGAAATGTTAAAATCGGCCTTCATCTTGGCCTGCAACGATAAGTTTACGCCAATGTCGCTGCCTGTATATTTCAAGCGAAAACGCTCTTGCGCACTGGAACGTTCAAGCTCCACAGGAATGAGTAAGAGTGGCGCGTAACGCGGTGTTTCTATATTACCTGATTCATACCATTTGAGTTTGCCCAATGCCAGGTAAAGTATATTGACACCCTGCTCCTCAATGCTGGTACGCGCAAAGTAATAGGTATTTAGTAACTTCGTTTGAAGTTGTTGTTCTGATTCATTTGTCTGTAATTTGGTGTCGTGATAAGACTCCTCGGTTGGCTGCATCAATTCAGTCTCTTCAACATCACTTTCCATAATCTCTAATTGTACCTGAGTGCTCTTCTTTTCAGGAATGCCTAGAAAGGTCATGGCCTTATACTGTCTTGCGAGAATGTCAAAGATGAACTCAGATTTTTCCTGGACAATTTTAAGCCCTTTTCCTTTGAGAGTTTTATAGTTAAGCAGAGGGTTTCTCAAACCAAGATCCAGTAGTTCCTTACGTGAAGCTTCCAGCTTCGCTTGTATCGAGTCCAGCATTTTGTAAATAAGGTCAGTAATTGTTGACGGCGGTATCAAATTTAGTCGATTAAAGCAATTAAATCAACTATCGAATTCGCTGATAACGTAATTTTCGGATGGTATTAAAAAATGTACTTTAATTTAATTGCTATTAGAATCTCTTGAATAGCTTTTTCCTGTGATAACTCATCAATTAAAAATTAATATATAATAACCAACAGGTTCCTAGTAACACGGTTATTTGCAAAATATTTATCGTAGTTTGCACTTGTGTGTTCAACAGTTATTAAGTATATTTAACTATTAAGATTTGCAATCAAATCGCATCAAAAAATGGTGAGTGATTCGGTGAGCAGGAATTATAACCATGATAACATATTGACAGCATGCAGGTTATGGGTACAGGCGTATTTCCCTACGGGCTACGAAAAACAATACCAGAAGGTGCTAAAAGCTTGCAAATCAAACGTTTGCAGGCTTTCTTGTTGGCATCAAAACACCATATTGGGCACCAAAACGCAACAAAAATGAGCGTAATTCGGTGCGTAACTTAATGGTCAGGCATTAGGCACCGAATTGGTTATAGTTAACGGAAGTTTCTAAGTTTAAGGAAGTGAGCATCAAAGTATAAATTTGAGTAATACTACTAAGGCTCAGGGCAAACTGCCTTTATGGGCAGCTGCCGAAAGCCGTATCTATGCTGATGCCGCTTGTCCCGACTACCAGGCAGAGCATGACCTGCTCCGGCAACAAGCCGTCAGGTTGCTGGTCAGCCGCAAAGTCAACAGCAAAAGACAGGATGCGCATTGCCTGGCTTATCTCAAAGAGCAGATGCGCAAGGGCATCGAAACCACCTTCAGCACGATTAAAGCCCCGTTCCCGCGTCGCATACATGCGGTCATCTTTGACGGCTTCCTGCTTAAACTGCTGCTCTATCTGTTTGCCTTTACCTTAAACCAGCTGACTTAGCAACTTAAGGGATTATTCAAGTGAAAACATAATTGTATCATTTAATAACTATTCTCTGCCCTTCGCTGTGGGCGTTAAACTCCGGCGCATACATGCACTGTACGGTGCTGATGCCGGTAGAAAAATTACCGGGCTGTGCCACCCGCAGGCGGTATTCAAACACATAATTGCCTTTGTTGAGCTGGCTGATAAAGAAATTGGTAGCCGCATCCTTAGTTACCTGGTAGTAATACAGCCCATCCTGATATTTATAGTCTGATAGTACATCCACCGGTTCGGCACCGGCAGGGCGCATGTCCTTCAGCTGCACATACTCGTAATTACGGCCGGCTTTAAGGTACACCACCACTTTGAGCAGATCGCCGGTTTTTGGCTGATGCGCGGCATCAACCGCGGTAAGTACTTCGCCCGAATTGCCCTGTTTCACGATAAAATACCTGCGTTCTAAATGAATATCCGTGTTAGCGGGCGTAATTTTATCCAGCTGTTCGGTGTACTGCCAGTACAGGGCGCCCCAGCTTACCGTTTTACTTTGATTGCTGATAGCTACCCTGTCCATTGCCGGCAGTATCTGCTCACCGGCCCAGCTGGTTTTAAGGTAGCCGGTACCGGCCTCTGCCTTTAGCTGCGGTTTCAGGTCGCTCAGCGGTTGGTTATTAATTTTTATTACAGATGAACCTGCATTACTGAGCAGGCTGTCGCCCCGCATCAGCAGGGCATAGCAGGCTTCGGCCGTGGCTTTGGTGGTGCGCCAGTTGTTGGTTTGCTTGTTGCGCAGCAGCCATATCTTCATTTCCTCTACCGCTTTGGGCTGGTTGCCCGCCTCGGTAAACAGCGCTATCATCAGCGCCTGCGTTTCTACGGGCGACTCATACCAGTACCAGCCCAATTGATTGCTGCTCCAGTACATGCCCATATCGTCCGACTGTTGCGCCCTTTCCATCAGGGAGCGTATAATTTGCCGGGCTACTTCGGGGCGGCCATAGCGCAGCAAGGTAAGGCTGGTCATGCCCTGCTGGTAGATGCTTTGCGTAAGCCAGCTTTTGGCAGCCCGGTTCAGGTACTGCTGCTGCAAAGCCTTCACTTCGCTGTTCAGTTTGGCGTTTGCAAAAAAGCTGCGGGCGTACCAGGCATGTACCTCCGTGGCGCCGGGTTCGGCCGTTTTGTATGTTTTAGGGTGATTGCGCATTTCGCGCCGGTTATCCTCCAGTAGTTCTGCATCCAGGTAACCCAGCGCCTTTGTGCCTATGGCATCCAGCTTTTGCTGCTGTGTGCCGGCCAGTTTCAGGCTGTTGAGCTGGCCGATGCCGGCCACAATGTGCTGCGTAATGTAGCGGTCGGCCCGGTCGCCGCCAAACCAGGGGAAGCCGCCGTTGGGCAGTTGTTTCTGCTGCAGCTTATCCAGCGTTTGCTCCTGCCCGGCGCTTAACTTTTGCAGGTCGAACAGCAGGGCTATGCGCTTGCGCTGTTCCTGCTCGCCGGCCGCATCGCGCAGCCAGGGCGTTTCTTCCAGCAGGGTGGCTTTCAGTTCGGGATTTTTTTCGAGGTTGGACAACAGCGCCTGGCTGCTATCGGCCTGCCAGCGTTCAAACACCTTTTTTATTTGCGGATTGTGGCTGATGATGCCTGCCGATAAGCTGTTGGCAAAATACCGGCTAAAGGTTTGCTCCGCACATTCGTACGGAAACTCGATCAGGTAAGGCAGTGCCTGCACCGCATACCAGGCCGGGTTTTGCGTATACTCCAGGGTGAGCGTTTTGCTGATCAGCGTAGTGCTGCGCTGCTGCACCAGCTTATCAAAAGTATAGGTTTTGGTTTGCCCGGCACGCACCATCATTGGCATGGCTTCGGTAACCAGCATCCGGTTAGGTAATACGGGCAGGGTATTTTCTTCACCATCGGTATAATCGCCGGCTTCGGCAGTAATGCGATAGGTTAAGGCATCCAGCCCGGCTGGAATAATGAGCCTGAAGCTAACGGCCTTGTTGGTGGCCGGGGCCAGCGCAACCATTTGTTCGGCCTGCGCCGGGTTGGCCAGCAAGGCTACCGGCTGCATAGTGAGGGCGTTAAACAGCTGCAGCCTGATGCGGCCGGTAAGCGCCTTTGCGGTAAGGTTGGCTACCCGTGCCGATACCTCTACCGTATCGCCCTCGCGCATAAAGCGGGGCATGTTGGCGCTTATCATCAGCTGCTTTTGCGTAACCACTTCCCGTTCCAGGTAGCCGGTAGCCAGCTCCCGCGTATGGGAAAAGGCTTTAAAGCGCCACCGGGTTAAGGATTCGGGCAGGGTAAAATCTATGGCTATTCCGCCTTTCTCATCCGTGTGCAGCTGCGGGAAGAAGAACGCTGTTTCGTTAAAGTTTTTGCGTGTAGCAATAGGTTTATTATTGCCAGCAGCCATGCTGCTATTTTTTGTAATGATGACCACTACACCATTGCGGCCGGCTGCACCATAAATAGCGGTCTGGTCTCCCTTTAATACACTGATGCTCGCAATATCAGAAGGTTTCAGCTGCGAAATGCTACTGGTTGGTACACCATCAATCACATAAAGCGGTGTTGCTCCGCCCAAATTTGCTATGCCTCTGATATACAAATCAGCGTTGCCACCCGGCGCACCTTGGATTACAGTTACCCCTGCCGCTACGCCCTGTAACAGCGTTTCAGCACTGGCTGTGCGTAAAGATCTGCTACCTCTAAGTGTAATCTGAGCTACTGAACCGGTAAGATCTCTCTTATGCTGCGTAGCATAACCGGTAACTACAACTTCATTCAGTGAGTTTTCATCAGGCTTCAGTGCAATAGTTATGGCACCTGCTTTGGTCACAGTTACCTCCTGATAGTGGTAACCGATAAAGCCGAATACCAGCACTTGGTTTACGGGTGCTTTAATTTTGAAATAGCCACTGGAGTTGGTACTGGTACTAACCGCAGTGCCCCTTATCTTCACTGATACGCCGGGCAGCCCCGTTTTATCATTAATATCAACTACACGGCCGGTTACTTCTACGCCGTTTTTAACCAGTGCCGCGTTACGTTTGTAAATTTCCCTTTCCCGGTGGGCTTCTTCCTGCCTTACTTTTTGCTGGTCTTTTATGGCAGCCAGATATTCACGGTAGGCATAATTGTAGCCGCCGTAATAATTATAACCAAAAAGGTTAAGCCGTTCGTAAATACGGTTATCGAAAACAAAGTAATGATACGGTCCCGGGTAAACGGTGCTGGCGGTGCGCTGTGCTGTCAGGGGGCCATCCCACCTGAAATATTCAGGGGAGCGGTTACCAAAGTTCAGCGCGTTGCTCCAGTCGGCAGGTGCTGTAATCTGGTCAAGCGTGGCATCATACATGCCGGCCAGCAGTTCGGCAGCGGGCTTCTCATTTTTGCCGTTTGTGATCTGTAATTTCCACTGCTCCTTTTGCCCCGGCTGCAGCAAATCGCGGAAACTTTGCAGGCGCAGGTTCAGCTGCCTTTCCGGGTGGTTTATATAAATGGGCTGATAGCTGGTGTACACCCGGTTGTGGAATACCATCATAAACTGTGCAGCCGTATTTTCCGGGTCGGCCTGGGTAACCGGCAGTTTAATGCTGCGCTGCTGCCCGCCCTGGGTAATCCAGCCCGAATGCAGCAGCCGGGTGCCCTGGTAATGCTCCACCAAAATGTGCATCTGCGGTATAATACCAGCTAAAAATTCTACCTGTTCGCCCGGTTTAGCGGCGTTTATAACTGGGATTACCCAATCTTTAATATCACTTACGGGCGAAGTTTTATTAATCAGCTTTACGTATTGAATTATGGATGCCGTGTCGCCGTTTTCTGTGCGGCCGCTAAGGGTAAGCCGGTAAACGCCTGAGGGTTGGTTCTTCAGCACCTTTAAATCCACCGTGGCCGGTTTAAGGGTATCTACTGTGTTATTTACATCGATAACCGTATTCTTAAGTTGCCATGTAGTATACTGGTCTTCATTACGGTAGGCATAATCCGGGAATTGCTGCAAATAGGTTTCCCGGCTTAACATAAACTGGTCGGGCTTGCCCCATAGCCGCTGCTTAAAAGTTTGAGCGGGCGCTTGCAGCGCATTGAGCTTTACCCGCATATTCCCTTTAAGCGGCTGCCTGTTCAGGTTGGTTAATTTAATGGGCAGTTGGCCCAAATTATTGGTAAAAAGGTATTCGGGCACGCTGGCCTCAATCTGCAAGTCCTGCCTGCCGGCCTTCACCGAGATTTGGCCCGACTGGGTTTCGCCGCTGGCATCGGTAACATCGGCACTGATGCTGTATTCATAAACAGCGTTCGGCAGCAGCGATTCGCCGGGAATGGACTTAAAGGCGATGGTATAATTACCCTGCGCATCCGTGCTGATGGTATCCGCCGCAATCTCGGCACTGGGTTCATACCGGTAAGAAGAGCCATAAACAGTCTGCATGTTATAACGGTAACCCCAGGAAAGTGTGCGGGTGATATGATAAGCTACCCTGGCCTGCGATAAGCCGTAGCCAGAAAAGGCCATTGCCTTGCCCTTAATATGCAAGCTGTCATCCAGCGGATACCTGCCTTTGAGGGCGGCAAACTCTACCTTGAATGTGGGGCGCTTATATTCTTCTACCTTTATGCGGATCTCGCCGTCATCGGTTTCAATGGTAACCTCGCCGTTAAGTATATGCTGCGGGATGGCAAAGCTGCCCGCAAACGTGCCGAACACATTGGTCACCAAATCCAGAGATTTAATTACCTTACTATTCACATCGTTAAAATCAACGCTCACACTATCGTTTGGCAGCAGGGTGCTTTTTCCATTTAGTACGGATAATTGCAAACCCTTAAAGTAAATAGTTTGGCCGGGGCGGTAAATCTGCCGGTCGGTAAATAAAATGGTTTTCTTTTTAGGTTCATCATCTTCATTATCAGTAGTGTTGCCGCTCAAGTAGCGGTGTTCATCCAGTAAGGTATCACCGGCAAGGGCCACTTCCAGGCTCGGTTGGTTGTTGCTTGTCCACCTGCAGCGGTATACCCCATCGTTGTTGGTTAACCCGGAGGCTATGGTATCTTTATAAACATATCTGAGTTCCTTATTCCAGTTGTTAACCTGTCCACTTACCTTTAAACCTACTTTAGGCAAAGGCTCGCCGGTTTCACGGTCCATCACCCGTATTTCCAGTTTGCTGTCGGGGTTTCGGCGGGCCATATAAGCCATCCGGCTCACCTGAAATGGCACCAGTTTGGTTTGCAGCGAATCGGCCGGATTGCGCGGCGTAATGAGCAGCACATAGTTGCCCGCTGGTAAGGGCTGCAGGCCAAACTCGGTAGTGTGCTGCCGGTAGTCGGCCGTGCCGGGGAGTTGCAGCTGTTGCTGCTGTACCGGCTTGAAGGCTTTCAGGTATTTCAATACCGAATCCGCAGGGTATTTGCCGGGATTGCGCTGGTAGCCATTGTAATAGGGGTCATACAAAAGTTTACGGTACGCGTCCATCTGCGCTTTGTTCAGGCGGAATACCTGCACACCGGCGGCCGGCAGGTTTTTGTAGGCCACCAGGCCCAGCAGCGGTTTCCCCGGCGGACTTATACCCTCTAAAGTTACCAAAAGATCTTGCTGCTCAATTTCGGTAATGGCGATGGCTGCGTTACGGCCGCCCAGGCTTTCCGGGTAGCGGGCGGCTGCCCGGCGCAGGTAAGCCATTGCCGTTCTCAGGCTGTCTTTACGCTGATGGTATCTGCCTATCAGTACCAGCGCATCGGCGGATAGCGGCTTGTCTGCAAAGGTGGCTTCGGTTTGGCGCAGTGCCTGCAGGTACAGCGAATCCTTGCCCGGCAGGGTGGCCTTGCCCTGCAAAAACTCCAGGCGTTTTAAATCCAGATCGGCCACCGCCTCGCGGTGCCCTTGCCGCAGGTGGAAGGCGGTAACCTGCTGCAGGTATCTCAATCCCTGGTAATAGGTAGAGGCAGTATCTGTGGTGGTGATGGCCAAATCAACGAATGCGCGGCTGTCGCCGAACAAACGCGCGTCGGTAAGCCGGAAGGGGAGCCTGGGCAGGGGCAGGGCAGGCTCCTCGGCCAAATAAAAATCAAAGGCGCGGTGCACCAGTAAATCATATAGGGTGGGGCGCAGGTAGCGGGTGCCCTGGTCGCCGGCCAGTACGCCATCCAGTATGCTTAACGGGGTTTGCTGCTCGTGGTCGGCTTCTTGTAAAGAGCTTTTATACAGGCGGCTGGTTTCGGCAATCAGGGTGCGTAAATCCCAGCGGGTGAAGTCAGGGTCGGGTTTATCCAGCGTAGTGCGCTGGTTAATTTGCCAGCGGTTTTGCTGGTAATATTTCCAGTACATTTCGGCCAGCAGCGATTGCAGCACCGGCCTTACCGGGTAACTGCTCCGTTTTACATCATTATTGAGCGTGGTAATAATGGCGGCCAGCGCATTTTCTTCGAGGTAAGATTGAAAGGTGGTACGGTAAATCACCGCCCTGATAATTTCCGGCGCATCCTGCCGTTTGCGTGCCAGCTGGTCTAATCGGGTTACTTCATTAAGGGCAGACTTTGGTAAACCTGCACTGGCCAGCGAGTCGATACGGAAGGTAAGCGTATGATACTGCTGCGCATGGATCAGCTTGCTTAGTAATATTAATATAAGCAGGAAAAAGAGCTTTTTTGAGAGTCCGGGGTTTAGCACCATAAAAGTAAAGTTGAGATTTGTGATAAGGATGCCAAAGAAGTGCAAAATCCATAAAATAAAATCAAATAATTAGCTTTAGTTGTGCTCTGAAAATCAGGGCAGGGTTAAACTTAGAAAATTACCGTACAAGCTAAATTCAAGCAAACTTAAATGTTATCATGATTAACATCTATGGGTTCATATCTAAAGCCGACAGCCATTGCTGCGAAGTGCCCCAGGTTTTATCAGGCTCAGGCCCGGCTGTGATGATCAGCGTACCGCCTTTCGTAAGCTCCTGGTGGGTGAGCCAATTGCGGTTCAGGGGTTTGCCATTAAGCGTTGCAGCCTGGATATATTTGTTACCGGCTGCAAAGTTTCTGACCTGAATACTGAAGCTTTTGCCGCTTTCGGGATTAAACTTTACCACCTTAAATAACGGTACGTTTAAGTAATAAACCGGCCAGCCTACACAGGCCGGTGACAGGCCGCAAGCGGCAAACACATACCAGGCCGACATAGCGCCGGCATCATCATCCATAGTTCGAACATAAGCATCCGGCTTATTCTGATAAATGACCCCCACAAAAGGGTCAATGCCGCGGCTGTTATCATTAAAATAATACTGCACCACCGTGTCTGCGGCATATTTGTGCATCAGCGCCTGTGATTTCCAGGGCTGTGCGGTAAAGTTGTACATCAGCGGCGCCTGTATGTCGGGCTCGTTGGCATGGTTGTAATAATCATTATTAAAGAAGGTATCCAGTTGCTGCAGGTACGCTTGTTCGCCTCCGGCAAGTGCTATCAGTCCTTTACTATCAAACGGTACCAGCCAGCGGTATTGCCAAACGGTTCCCTGATACATGCCCCGGGCCGATACCTGGTCCACGTCGGGCCTGGTTAAATCTTTAAAGTCTTTATTCCAGTAAGTTTGGTACCCGGCCGCCTTTTGCAGGTATTCACGGCTTAGCGCCTTGTTGCCGTTTACCGCCAGTATTTGCGACAGCGCCCAAGTATCGTAGCTGGATTCCAGTGCCTTATCCGGATGCGAAAAGTCCAGCCGGTTAACTTCTGCGGTGAGTGAATCGGTGATTTGCTTAAAATCAATCTTATATCCTTTACGGTAAGCATCCAGCAATACAACAATGGCATGTTCGGTACGCACCGTGTTGGATGGCTCATGCTGGGTGGCATAATCTTTTTTGCCATAGGTATACATCCGGGCAATTGAGGTCATCATGTGCTGATACCTTTCAGGAAACAGAATAGACAGTAACGGCAGTTGTGTACGGTAATTATCCCATATGGCCCAGCCGTTATATACAGCAGTAGTGGTATGCTGTAAACTGCCATTGGTAGCCCGGTATGCGCCGTCAGTTTCTGATACTACATATGGCGATTGCATAGTACGGTAAAGCATTGAATAGAACAGTTTTTCGCGCTCTGCATCACCACCTTTTACCTGTATGGCATTAAGAACCTGATTCCAGCCCTGAGTGCTCTTATCCTTTAATTGCATATCATTCGCTGCAAGCAAAGCGTTGCGGGCATGCGCTACATCCACAGAAGAAAAAGCAATGTGCAGTTGTACCCGGTTACCTGTTTCATCGCTTACTTTTACCAAAAGCTTATGTGCTCCGGCAGCGCTAAAATCAGCCGGTTGCAAAAAACGTATGGCATAATACACCCGGTAAGTACCCGCGTTGCAGGTAGTGCGCGAATCTATCCAGCCGCTTAGTTCGTTACCGTTTTGCTGATGTTCTTCCGCTACAAAGCGGTTGGCCAGGGTGTGGCTCAGGTCAATCATAAAACCCTTTTGCGCACTGGCCGGAAAGATGTAATCCTCGGCCCCCGAATTTTTGTAAACTGTAAATGCTGCTTTGATACCGTTAGTGAAACCTGCCTGATAAAAGCCTGGCCCTGCGCTTTCCGATGCCTTTAACAGAGGGGCTGATGAATCAGTTCCGGTGAACGGTTTAATTAAAATGTTGCCGCCGCTGCCCTGGCAGCCTACGCCCTCAAAGCGGTTATGGGTAAAGCCCAGAAATAGTTTAGCCTTATGCTCGTAACCCATGTGCAGGTTAGGATAAGTTTGCGGGCCAATGCTCAGCATACCAAACGGGTAAGAAGCCGCCGGCGACATCTGCCCGTGATCACCCGATGACCCTACAAATACATTAACCAGTTTGGCAGGCTGCGCAGCCACATAGCCGTATACCAAAAGCAGTAAAAAAGCCGATATATATTTCATCCTGCGAAATAAGAGAAAAAAGGATAAACAACAGTTCTTACTTCACTATCAGCAAAGGTTTTTAATAACCTGGGTTCTGATGTTTTTTTCAGAATTTAATTTTACCTCATCAAAATGGATGGATAATTACTTTGTCTCTAATGGTAAGGTTTAATAAGCGGGCACTGCCGGTATTGCCTGGCATTTGTTCCAGGAATAAGATACGGCTTCATCGTTGTTGGAAATATCAAGCAAGCTGAACCAGTGGTGACATGCAAATGCCGGTTTTACGCGGCGCTCATACAGGATAACGGGTTCTTTCTTTGAAAAAATTTATAACCGCTACTGTAATTTTGATATCGTGGTAGTGATCAGATTAGCTGTACTACCATCAATGATATCCTGCTCGGTAAACTTAGTTAAATAAATTTGACCGTTTGTTCTTCTGTTGTAATCGTACACTAAGTAAATAATTCCTTTGTTTTCAATTACGTCCGGATAGGATTGTCCGTACCTTGACTCAATCACCACCTTGTAAGGCCAGGTCTTACCGTTATCCTTTGACAGGTAAGCGGTTAATTTTTCTCTTATTGTGCTGTTATGCATTACCAGCAACAAGTTTCCTGATGTTAGTTTGCCAAAATAAAACCTTGAAGGTGCAGTATTACCGAGTGCAGTAAATTTGGCTTCCTTGCTCCAGGTCAGTCCGCCGTCAGAACTGTTCATCGTGGTAAGTCCATCAGTATTGGTTCTTTTCATCAGCGTATAGTTATTATTACCTAAATCAACCACCATATGCTCATCAAATATCCTAACATAAGTAGTAGATAGTTTGGTGATCTTGGTGGGTACCTCTACATCTTTAGTGCTGGTATAGCCTGATTTATAAATGTAAGCGCCGGTTATGTTGCTTGGGGTCGGCGTTACGGTATATCCGTTAATGGTTGTTAAGTTTAGGTTCCAGTTTGATGCGGGAAACAAAATGTGTGTACTATCACTTAATATGGTAGGCTTGGTATTCATGTCCCCATCAAACATTCTTACCGGTTTGGTAATTACTACCTGGTTATTTACTTCCTTCAAACGTACGCTCCAGTCGCCGCCGGTTGCCCCATCCCACATACCTACGGTCATCATGTAAGACAAGTGCAGCACGCCGTAATTATCATTCCAGAGCATAGGGTCTGACATCCGGTTGCCGTCATTGTCGGGTGCAATTATCAGTGCATCCTGGTTCCAGGTCAGGCCTGAATCATTGCTCACTGCCACAGTTATGTAATTGCCCGGCTCTTCATTTTTACCAACCACATTGTTAAACCATACTGCATATAAATGCCCGTTCTCCATGCCTACGGTTGGGCAACCCTGCATGCCCCGGGTTGATATATTATACTTGGCCGGTACTTGATAGAAAAAAAGCGATTTGCTGGCAGTATCTGCAGCAATTTGCGAAAAAGGATTATTTGAATTTGTGGTTACAACCGGATTTGTGGTAGTAGTTGTTGTTGTAACTGTTTGCGAAGATATAGTAGGTTCAATAGCTTTTTTAGCGCAGGAAGCCGATAATAAGCTTATTCCAATAAGTAACGGTGAAAATAAGGAGGTAAGTTTCATTATTATTAAATAATATCTCTTGTGATTAGAAATTTTTATGCCATATCGCTTGTTGTTTAAAATATTTGTCTTAAAATATGAGATTTTGTAGAATAAATTAACAGAATTAATGATTTGATTATATTAGGGTAATATAAAGCGTTGATTTTTAATTATATTAATATTATTAATGGTATTATTTTTCCCCATAATGTGCAAATATTCCTCGGGCTTGCCGATAATGGGGTATGAGGGTAAAATGTTACATTTGCTAAAAGTATCTGCATGTTTAAACTATTGGATTGTACCCTGAGAGATGGTGGCTATTACAACAACTGGGATTTTAGCGACCAGCTGGTAGCTAATTACTTAAGTGCCATTGAAAAGTTACCGGTAGATTATGTTGAAGTTGGTTACCGCAATAATGCAGGCAGGAAGCAGTACGAAGGCAAATACTTTTATTGTCCGGCGTTTGTGCTGGAATGGGTGAAGAAGCAGGCGCCATCAAAAGAGCTTGCAGTAATGTTTAACGAAAAAGAGGTGCGCCCGGCAGATGTAAAAGGCTTGTTGAACCCCTGCAAGGGGCTGGCCGCCATAGTGCGTATTGCTACGGCGCCCAACCGTATCACACAAGCCCTCGCATTATCCGAAGAGATACGCGCCTGTGGTTTCGAAGTGGGATTGAATATTATGTACATGAATACTTTGGTGGATAAGGCCGGCGAAGTATTAGTTGCCCATACAGCGCAAATTAATAAGGTAGTAAATTATTTCAGTTTAGTGGATTCATACGGGGGCGTTTATCCCGCCGAAGTATCCCGGCTGGTTAAACAATGTAAAGAAACACTTACCATACCTGTTGGCTTCCACGGGCACAACAACATTGAGTTGGTATTTGCCAATTCGCTGGCCGCTATTGATGCCGGCTGCGATATTATTGATGCTACCATTACCGGAATGGGGCGCGGCGCCGGTAACCTCAAAACCGAGCTGATATTAACCTACCTGGCCACACGTTATAAAGCCGATGTGGATTTTAACGCCCTGGCCAATGTAGTGGCCGGCTTTGAGGAGTTGCAGAAGGAATATGGCTGGGGAACCAATTTGCCTTACATGGTATCGGGCGCTAACTCCCTGCCGCAAAAGGATGTAATGGATTGGGTATCCAAACGGGCTTATTCCATCAACAGCATCATCCGCGGGCTGGATAACCAATCGAAGGGACAGGAAGACAACCTGAAGCTCCCCAAATTTAACGGTAGTCAGTATCAGTTTGAACATGCGGTAATTATAGGCGGTGGCCCCAATGCGGTTGAACATGCGGCGGCTGTAAAGAAGTTTATTGAGCAGCAAACTAACGTTTGTATTATACATGCCAGTTCAAAAAACAGCTGGGCTTATGCGGGTATAGATGTGCCGCAGTTCTTCTGCCTGGTAGGCAATGAAGGGCATCGCCTCGAAAAAACTTTTACCGACCTGGAAAATGATAACCTGATTTGTATACTGCCTCCTTTTCCACGTAAAATGGGTACTTATATACCCGAACAGGTAATGGATCAGGCGTATGAATTGCCGGTGGTTGATTTTACAAACCGTTACCCCGACTCACACACGGCGCTGGCCTTGCAGGCAGTGCTGGATATGAAGATTGGCTATATCTACACTGCCGGTTATGATGGTTATTCAAAGGGCCTTAACTCTAATGAACAGGCGCTGTTTAATGAGAATGAGTATACCTTTGCTAAATTTTTTGATAAGGGCAAAGAGTTGCACTCATTAACGCCAACCCTTTATACCGGGTTGCAACCTGTTTCGGTATATTCTCTGGTGGAGGGTTAAGTTACAATGAACATTAAAATATTTTTGCCTACGCGCAAAGGCAGCGAAAGGGTGACAGACAAGAACACACGCATCTTTGCGGGTATTGAGGGCGGCCTGCTGATGGTTAAACTCAGGCAGCTGGTTAAGGTAACTAATGTGGATGAGATTGTATTATCCACCAATGATGCGGCTACCATTGCAATAGCGCAATCGCTCGGTTCGTCTAAGGTAAAGATCGTAGAGCGCCCCGAACATTTGTGCCTTTCAACCACCAACCTGCAGGATCTGATTGACTATGTGCCGGAGGTACTCGATGCAGAACACATCTGCTGGACGCATGTTACCTCCCCGCTGGTTACCGAAAAAGATTATGAGCAGGCAATAGATTGTTATTTCCAAAAGTTGCAGGAGGGGTATGACAGCCTGGTAAGCGTAACCAAGTTACAGCAGTTTTTATGGGATGAGGAGCAGCAGCAGTACATAAGCCATAACCGGAGCCTTAAACGCTGGCCGCGCACACAGGACTTAAAGCCGTTTTATGAGCTGAACAGTGCAATGTTCATCAGCAGCAGGCAAAATTATTTAACCTATAACGACCGCCTGGGCGAAAATCCGTACAAATACGAATTGCCTAAGTTGAAGTCCTTTGACGTGGACTGGCAGGAAGATTTTGAAATTACGGAGATGATATACAGGAAAATGATTTTATCAGAAGCTTAATTACCCGAATGCTCAACCAATATAAAAACATCATCTGGGATTTTGACGGGGTCATCCTGGATTCTATGCCAACGCGTGAGCGGGGCTTTGCCATCATATTTGATCAATTTCCGGCCGCGCAGGTGGAGCAGTTGCTGCAATATCACCGGGACAACGGCGGGTTATCCCGCTTTGCCAAGATCAGGTATTTTTATGAGCAGATACTGCATCAGCACATTACTGATGAGCAGGTAGATGCTTATGCAGTATCATTTTCTGAAGAAATGCGGAAAATACTGACCAATAAAGGTCTGCTGATTACCGAAACCGTTGATTATATAAAATCTGCTTACCGGCAGTATAATTTTCATTTGGTATCGGCTTCTGAGCAATCGGAGCTTCGATACCTGGTTGAACAGTTGGATTTACAGCCTTATTTTAAATCTGTTTATGGTTCGCCTGCGGTAAAGGCGGATAACATAAAAAAGGTGATGGACGAAAACCATTACAAAGCAAGAGAAACCTGCCTGATCGGCGACTCGGGTAATGATTACGATGCCAGCGCCAAAAATGATATTGATTTTTGGGGATATAATAATATTAAATTGTTGCAAACCGGCAAAGGCTACCTGCACAGCTTTAAGTTTTAACTCTAACCAATTACCATACAGTTATCTGCAACTATAGTTACCTTAATACCATTGGAAAAGCATTCGAAAATATATATCGCCGGGCACCGGGGCATGGTAGGGTCGGCTATACTGCGTAAGCTGCAGGCCGAAGGATATAATAACTTTGTAACCCGTACTTCGGCAGAACTTGACTTGCGCAGCCAGCAGGAAGTGGCTCACTTTTTTGCCGCCGAGCAGCCGGAGTATGTCTTTCTGGCTGCTGCAAAAGTGGGGGGTATTGTAGCCAACAATACCTACCGGGCCGATTTTTTGTATGATAACCTGCAGATTCAGAATAACATCATTCATTATGCTTATCTTAATAAAGTTAAAAAGCTGATGTTCCTGGGTTCCAGTTGTATTTATCCCAAGCTGGCGCCGCAGCCGCTTAAAGAGGAATACCTGCTTACCGGGCCGCTGGAAGCTACCAATGAGCCGTATGCCATTGCCAAAGTAGCCGGTATTAAACTGTGCGATGCCTACCGCTCGCAATACGGGTGTAATTATATTTCGGTGATGCCTACCAACCTGTATGGGTATAACGATAATTATCACCCCGAAAACTCGCATGTGCTGCCGGCGCTCATCCGGCGGTTTCACGAAGCCAGGGAGCAGCAGGCGCCCGAAGTGGTGATATGGGGAAGCGGAGAACCGAGGCGCGAGTTTTTATTTGCCGACGACCTGGCCGAAGCCTGTTACTACCTGATGCAGCATTATAATGAACCGGGGCTGATCAACATTGGCACAGGCGAAGATATTAGTATTAAGGACCTGGCCCTGCTGGTAAAACAGGTAACCGGGTATAAAGGTGAGATTAGCTTTGACCGCAGCAAGCCGGATGGCACACCGCGTAAATTAATGGATGTGTCTAAACTGCATGAGAAAGGCTGGAAGCACCATGTAGCGCTTGCCGACGGTATTGCACTGGCTTACCAGGATTACTTAAGCAAACCGGCTTCTTAACATTAGCTTGCTCTTTCCGTTTCAACTATTTTACAGGTACTTATGTTAAGCGAAATCAAATTACAGATACAATCTTCTATACAGGTAAAGCAGGCACTGCTGGAGAACGAACAAATTTTGCAGCAAATTGCCGATGCTGCATCTTTAATTATTGAAACATATAAACAAGGAGGGAAAACCCTGCTGGCCGGTAATGGCGGCAGCGCCGCCGATGCCCAGCATATTGCCGCCGAGTTTGTGGGCCGCTATTACTTCGACCGGCCCAGTATTCCGAGTATCGCCTTATCTACCGATACCAGTATCATTACCGCTATAGGTAATGATTATGGTTACGAAGCCCTTTTTGCCCGGCAGGTACAAGGCTACGGCGTAGCCGGCGATGTATTTATCGGTATTTCTACCTCAGGCAATTCAGCCAATATTGTAAAGGCGCTGCAGGTATGCAGGGAAAAAGGATTGAAGAGCATTGCACTCACCGGCCGGGGCGGCGGTAAAATGATGGATATGGCCGACATCTGCATTCAAATACCTTCTGCCGATACGCCACGCATTCAGGAATCTCATATCCTGATTGGCCACATGATTTGCTTTTTGGTAGAACAGGCGCTTTTTGAAAAAGCATAACCAGGATATAATTATGTTGGCTTTTAACATAAAGATTACCCGGTTAAAGGCAGTATTATTGCCGGTATTGGTACTTTTAACACTCTTTTCATACGCACAAAATAAAGGTGGGTTTATAAAAGTAAGCAAAATTAATCCGCGCTATTTTGCCGTTGGTTCCAAACAGTTCTGGTTACCAGTGGAGCTTAATTATGTGATCAACATCCGCAACAGCCCCGAAGCTATTTTTGCAGATGCCGAGCACATCTTTAAAACGTTCTCCGCCAATGGCGGCAATGCAGTGCGTATATGGGGCCCAACACCTTTTCTGGAAGTAGAAACCAGGCATATCGGGAACTATGATCAACTGGCGCTGCAACGCTTCAGCCGGTTCATCAGTTTAGCCAAAAAATACCACTTGCGGGTGAAATTCAATCTTGAAAGTTCGAGAAGCTTTACCAGCGGTTACTTTATTAAAAAGCTGTATGGCGCAAACGATGGCGGCCCTTTCAGTTCATTTGCGCAATTTATTAACAGCGCGGAGGGCAGGCAGGCCTATTTAAACCGGGCAAAGGCTTATATTCAATTGTACCGCCATGACCCCACCGTATACTGCTGGGAACTGTGGAACGAGATGAGTGCCATAAGTGAAGGTAACTGGCTCGATTTTTCGCGTGTAATGCTGGATTCGATAAAGCGCATAGCCCCGGCTCAACTGGTTTCGCAAACTTTAGGCAGCCTGGCGTACAAGCAAACAATGGAGCAGTATCTGCAATACTTACAGCTGAAAAACAACGACATTGCCTGCCTGCACCAGTACCTGGATCCAGGTGCGCAGTTGCCGATGTGTTACGGGCCGGTGGATGAAATGCTGTCGCAATCGGTAGCCTTTGTGCGCGGCAACAGCAGCGGCCGACCGGTATTTGTAAACGAAACCGGCGCGGTAGAGGCTGCCCACAGCGCCATGAGCCATTATTATAATTTGGATACGGCAGGTATGCTGCTGCATGACATGCTGTTCGCTCCATTTTTTAGCGGTGCGGCCGGGCCGGGCAGCTTTTGGCTGGATGAGCCGTACATGGATAAGCACCATCTTTGGTATCATTATCAGCGTTTCAACGCTGCCGTAAAGGGCTTTAATTGCATAACCGAAAAGCCTGAAGTAATTAAGTTCACCCAGCAGGGGCTTAAAGTTTATGCGCTTAAAGGACATTCGTCGGCATTAATTTGGTGCCGCGATTCATCAAATACCTATATCAAAGAATTGCAGCAAGGTGTTGCACCGTTGGTAAAGCGCAATACGGTGCTGCAGCTGCGTAACCTGAACGCTGCCGCCGCGTATACAAAAGCCCGGGTATATGATCCATGGAAAAATACCTGGCAGCAGGTTACCGTTGTAAACCAGGCCATAACACTGCCGGCCTTCACGCGTTCGGTTGTGGTAAGGCTGAGCCGCTAAAAGTGGCAGCAGCGGGTTCGGCTATGAATACACGTTTATATCTGCTACTTTTACCCGCAGAAACTTTATTATAAATTATATATGGGTACGATATTGGTTTTAGGGGCATCCGGACAATTGGGCAACTGCCTGGCTACCGTAGCTGGAGCGCAGCAAGTTGAAGGCATGATTTTTCCGCCCGAAGGCGAAGCCAATATTTTGGATACTGAAGCCCTGCAGCGTTTATTTGAGAAGCACCGCCCGGCCTATTGTATCAATTGTGCGGCTTATACCGCTGTAGATAAAGCTGAGGACGAAATTGCCATTGCCCGTAAGGTAAATAAGGATGGTGCGGCCAATATTGCACGCCTGTGTGCCCAATATCAAATCGTACTGGTACATATCTCAACCGATTTTGTATTTGAAGGTAATACGCCGTACCTGCTTACCGAAACCGATGCGGCCAACCCCATTAGTGTATATGGACTTACCAAGCTGGAAGGCGAAAAGGAGGTAGCCAGGTTAACGGATGCCTATTTTACCCTGCGCACCAGTTGGCTGTACTCAGAATACGGTAACAACTTTGTGAAAACCATGCTGCGCCTGGCTGAGGGCCGCGACGAACTGAAAATTATTGCCGACCAAATAGGCACACCTACCTATGCTATTGATCTGGCGAAAGCTATCTTGAAGATTATTGCAAGCGGCAGTAAGGCCTATGGTATCTACCATTACAGCAACGAAGGTGTTACCTCGTGGTACGATTTTGCCAAGGCCATCTTTGACATTGCTGGTGTGGATATCAGGGTGCTGCCTATCCGCACACATGAGTACCCTACCAAAGCGGTAAGGCCCGCGTTTTCGGTAATGGATAAAGCTAAGATAAAACAGACTTTTGATCTGAATATTCCTTACTGGAGAGATAGTTTGGTAGCGTGTATCGGAAAACTGAAGTAGTTGAAAGTATCAAAATGTAATACAGAATGTCACTTCGACCGCAGGAAAAATCCTCTTCAAGAAGCCGGTCTGCGGCAGGAAATTTCTTCCTGCGGTCGAAATGACAATATCATTGAATTAGTTATTCAACTCATTCAGCCGTTCATCCAGCCAGGCTGGTAATCCTGCAAAGTCCTCCGGCTTTACCCATTGTATCTCCTCATCGCGCCTAAACCAGGTAAGTTGCCGTTTGGCAAAGCGGCGGGTATTTTGTTTAATTAGAGCAACGGCAGTTGCTAAATCTGTTTTCCCGTCCAGATAGTCGAAGAGTTCAGTATAGCCAACGGTATTCAGGGCATTGAGGTGGCGGTAGGGTAGCAGAGATTGCACTTCGGCCAGTAAGCCTTCGGCCATCATTACATCTACCCGCCGGTTAATACGGTCGTATAAAATCTCGCGCGGTAAATTAATTCCTAACTTAATAATATGAAACGGACGGGGCTTTGCGGCTGCTTTATGATAAGAGGAGAAAGGCTGCCCGGTGGTTTCAATTACCTCCAATGCGCGAATGAGCCGTTGCGGATTGTGGATGTCTACCTGCCCGTAATAGACCGGGTCTGCCTTTTGCAGTTGAATTTGTAACGAGGTAATGCCCTGTTGTATCAATTGCAGGTTCAGTTTTTCGCGCACCGCTTCCGGGGCAGCAGGTACCTCATCAAAACCGTCATATATGGCTTTCAGGTACAATCCCGAACCACCGGCTATAATTACAACGTCGTGCATCTTAAAAAGATCCTGTAATCGCTGCATAGCCTGCTGCTCAAAATTGCCTACGCTAAAAGGATCAGTAATGGAATGCGAGTTGATAAATTCATGCGGTACTACAGCCAGTTCTTCGGTGGTAGGCTTTGCGGTGCCGATGGACATTTCTCGGTAAAACTGCCTCGAATCGGCTGATAGAATAACCGTTTGGTAATGCTGTGCCAGCGCAATGGCCAGCGCTGTTTTGCCTGATGCCGTTGGGCCGGCAATACTGATCAGGGTTTTAGCAGGCATTTACCAGTGCGTGGGGTTTTAAAGCAATATGCCGGATAAAACCCGGCATATTACTGTGCAAAGATATTTATTATCTGTTCACATCTACCTATTCCCGTATCTGCGCATCAGGTTAATAATCCTCGCTTCCTCCTTTATTCAATGAAGGTTCATCATCTTCCTCATGATCCGGAAACCCGTTGTCAAACTCGTCTTCCTCACTGGCTTCGTCTTCTGCCCCGCCAACAAGTGCGCCGTCTTCACGCACTTCCGAAAAATCCTCTGTTTCCTCCGGATTGTACTGCATTTCATTCAGAAAATCAAATTCCTCGCTGGTTGGCGGTAAAATGGTAGGGTTGTAGATATTGCCAAACTGCTTTGGCGCCTCGCCTACACTTTTTGCAGTAACCGGATAAGCAACGCCCGGTGCATCATCCAGTATCTTCACCAGTTCCACATGAAAATCAAACGGACGTTCAAAGTTGGAGGTATAATAGAATTTCTGGTGCGGGTCGTCAATAAAACTGCTCAGCTTGGTATTTTCCATCAGCTTTATGCCACGGTCTATTTTTCGCTGGGTAGGTTTAAAGGCGATTTCCTCACCTTTGGTCCATTGGTCGTTGCTTACATAAAATGAAGAAGAATAATCAGGATTATAATTTATAGACAGGTGTATCGCGTAATGCAAATCCTGAAAGGTCTGTCCGGATTTTACGTCAATATTCCTGCTTACTTCATCATAATCTTCAAAGGTTACTTTAAACCGGTATACTGCCATTTCTTATAAGTAGATTTTTTTGTCAAAAATAATATTTTCAGTTCAATTTGATTTTGCAACAACTTTTAAGCCAATTTCTTCGCCCTTTTGTATCGTGAACGCAATTGCAGCTTCGTAGGTGTTCGCAATATCGCCTTCCAGTATCGCTTCGCGTATCTGATTTTTGATGATACCTACTTCGCGGCCCTCTCTTAAGCCGAACAGCTGCATAATATCATTGCCGGTAACCGGGGGCTGCCAGTTGCGCACGCGGTCGCGCTCCTCTACATCCTTCAGCTTTTGCTGCACCAGCTCAAAGTTCTGGCGGTATTTTTTTATTTTATACTCATTTTTGGTGGTAATGTCGGCTTTGCAAAGCAGCATCAGGTTGTCGGTGTCGTTGCCGGCATCAAACAGCAGGCGGCGCACGGCCGAGTCGGTAATGGTTTCCTGCGCCAGCACAATGGGGCGCATGTGCAGTTGTACCATCTTCTGCACAAATTTCATGTGCTCATTAAGCGGCAGCTTAAGCTGTGCAAACAGCTTGGGTACCCAGCGTGCACCGCGGTCTTCGTGGCCGTGAAACGTCCAGCCGTGGCCGGGTTCAAAACGTTTGGTAGCCGGTTTGGCAATATCATGCAGCAGGGCCGCCCAGCGCAGCCACAAATCGGTAGTAGTAGCGCTAATGTTGTCCAGCACCTGCAGGGTATGGTAAAAGTTATCTTTATGGCCGCGCCCGTTCACCAACTCTACGCCATGCAGGGCGGCTACCTGCGGAAAGATCAGGTGCAGCAGCCCGGTATCAAAAAGGTAATTAAAGCCGGCAGACGGCCGGGCCGACAGCATGATTTTGTTCAGCTCATCGGTAATGCGCTCCTGTGATACGATGCGGATGCGCTCTTTTTGCGCTTTAATGGCGTTTATAGCCTCCTCATCAATGGTAAAATCAAGCTGCGAAGCAAAGCGTATAGCCCGCATCATCCGCAGCGGATCATCCGAAAACGTTTCGAGCGGGTTAAGCGGTGTTTTTATCAGTTGCTGCTCCAGGTGCTGCAAGCCACCAAAAGGGTCAATCAGCTGCCCGTATTCGTTGGGGTGCAGGGCAATAGCCAGCGCATTAATGGTAAAATCGCGGCGTTTCTGGTCATCCTCCAGCGTGCCGTTCTCCACAATGGGCTTGCGCGAGTCAGACCGGTAGGATTCCTTGCGGGCGCCTACAAATTCTACCTCCACCTCCCGGTAGCGCAGCATAGCAGTGCCAAAGTTTTTAAATACGGCCACTTTGGTGTTCAGCGCCCGGCCTGTGGCTTCAGCGAACTCAATACCATTGCCCAGCACCACCACATCAATATCTTTAGAGGGGCGGTTCAAAAAAATATCGCGCACAAATCCGCCAATAGCATAGGCTTGTACCTGCTGCTCACCGGCCAGGCGCGAAATAGTTTTGAATACCGGATGCTTCAGGTGCTGCTTCATAAATTGCAACCGCAAAGGTAAGGATATAAGAACAGGTTAAAAGTGTTTTAGTGGAATTGGAAAGATAGGGCTTAAAGAAGAGAAGGATCAATTAATTATTAAGTAATGGTTTCTTGCGTGGTGTTAATGCGAACTTAAATTTATTAGATAAGATAGTAGAAAAGCAGTGGCAGCATTTCATCGGTTCCGCCAGCCCCGCTATATGCTGCAAGTCCTCGCTACGCTATGGGCTTTCCGCTGCTATCGGGTTTAGGTAGGGTAAGCCTGTATAATAATGCATAGTCGCGCATTTCCGCTACTACCCCTTTCAGGGGGCAGGGGCGGCTTTACCGTCTGATAAACGCAAACCGGCCATCAGCCTCTAAACGCATAATGGTAGACGGCTTCTTAATAGTATGGTCATGCTGCTCTAAATCCACCACGTAATCTACCCCGTTAATAACTTCCTCACTGATCTGCGAAAAGTTTTGAGGCGAAGGCTGCCCGCTGATGTTGGCCGAGGTGGAGACAATCGGCCTGCGTAGCCGCTGTATCAGCTGCTGGCAAAACGGGTGGTTTACCACGCGTATACCCACACTGCCATCGGCATTGATAACTGCGGGCGACAAATTTTTAGCGCCCGGCATCACTAAGGTTAGCGGGTTTTCGGCAAACTCCATCAGTTCATAGGCAATTTCGGGTACTTCAGCTATATAGCTTTGCAGCTTATTGTCAGTGTCCAGCAGTACAATTACGCTTTTGGCTTCATCGCGCTGTTTAAGGGCAAATATCTTTTTTACCGCCTCTGTGTTGGTGGCATCGCAGCCGATGCCCCAGATGGTATCGGTAGGGTAGAGGATGATACCGCCTTGCTGTAATATGGTAAGGGCTTTGGCTATTTCGTCTCTAAGCATGGTGTTGCAGGGTTTGCTGGTACAAAGTTATCATTTGCGCCGCCAGTTGTGCATCATTAAATGTGGCGGCATATTGTTTGCCCCGGCTAATCATATGCTGCCGCAACGGCTTATCAGTAAGTACCTGCATAATTTTTTGTGCCAGTTCCTCCTCATTATCCGGATCTATATACAAACTATCAGGCCCGCCGGCTTCTTCTAAACAGGAATCTTTGGCCGCAATTACAGGTACACCGGCATTCAGGGCTTCCAGTACGGGAATGCCAAAGCCTTCGTACCGCGAAGGATAAATGAACACCTGCGCCATCTGGTACAGCGCAGGCAGATGTGTAAA
This sequence comes from Mucilaginibacter sp., assembly GCF_965200995.1. Taxonomy (GTDB): domain Bacteria; phylum Bacteroidota; class Bacteroidia; order Sphingobacteriales; family Sphingobacteriaceae; genus Mucilaginibacter. The sequence continues at coordinate 2,674,582 of NZ_OZ241743.1, forward strand.
AGGTACCTGATGCAAGAAGAGAACCATTTCGGTTAGCCGGTGCTGCTGCAAATAATTTTTTACTTCATCCAGATAGGAGGTAGGCTTACCTACCACCACCAATGGAATGTTTGCAGGCAGATGTTGTAATGCCTTTATCAACAGTAACAAATTTTTTCGCTGCTCAATGGTGCCTACGGTAAGCAGGTACTGCTCCGGTAAATCATAAGCGGTTCTTACCAACTGCTGCTGTTCGCTGCTTGCCGGTATGCCGAAACTGGCATCGCAGTTCTGATAAATAACAGTGATTTTATCCGCATTGATGTGCAAAAGGTTCACTATATCCTGCTTGGTTTGCTCACTGATGGCGATAATGCGGTTAGCTGTACGGCAGGCATATTTTAGTTTCGCCACATATACCCTGCGGTTAAACCAGCTGAAGTATTGTGGAAAGCGCAGCGCAATTACATCATGAACCGTAACCACCGAAGCAATGCCGCTTTGCGCAATCCCCAGGGGCAGCTCATGGCTCAAACCATGATAGAGCTGTATACCGTTCTGCTTTAAATCTTTTACAATTCCTTTAGTGCGCCACCAGGAAGTGAACCGGTTACTTTGGGGTAAATGGGTAAACACATGCGGCAGGGCTTGCAGTAATCGCAGATAAGGGTTGGGCCTGGTTTTAGGAGTATACAAATGATACTCATGCCCCGGCTCAAACGCCGAAAGGCTTTTCAGTAGCCACCGGCTGTAATTACCCAGCCCGGTGGTGTTCAGAAAAGCCCTCTTGGCATCAAAGCCGATTTTCATTGGTTCATTGGTCATTAGTTCATTAGTCATTGGTTAGGAAATATCTATCTTACAAAGCACATCAATGACCAATGACTAATGAACCAATGACCAATACCCAACTACACTGCTACGTTATTATCCCTTAACGCATCATTAAGGGAGGTCTTTTTGTCGGTTGATTCCTTTCTTTTACCAATGATCAGGGCGCAGGGCACCTGGTATTCGCCGGCGGCAAATTTCTTGGTATAAGAGCCGGGGATTACTACCGAACGGGCAGGTACGCGGCCTTTATATTCTACAGGCTCAGGGCCGGTTACATCGATGATTTTAGTAGAGCCCGTAAGCACCACGTTTGCACCCAGTACCGCTTCGCTTTCTATATGCACACCTTCTACCACAATGGCGCGGGAGCCGATGAAGCAGTTATCCTCAATAATTACCGGTGAAGCCTGTACCGGCTCCAATACACCGCCCAGGCCTACGCCGCCGCTCAGGTGGCAGTTCTTGCCTACCTGCGCGCATGAACCTACGGTAGCCCAGGTGTCAACCATCGTGCCTTCATCTACATAGGCGCCAATATTTACATACGAAGGCATCATAATTACGCCTTTACCCAGGTGGGCGCCATAACGGGCAATACCATGCGGTACCACACGCACACCGGCTTTCTTATAGTCCGTTTTCAGCTTCATCTTGTCATGAAATACAAACGGGCCGGTTTTAATTTCCTCCATCTGCATGATGGGGAAATACAGGATAACGGCTTTCTTCACCCAGTCGTTTACATGCCAGCGGTTACCGATGGGTTCAGCTACCCGCAGTTCGCCCTTATCCAGGCGGGCAATTACAGTTTCAATCGCGTTGATATAATCATTTTCGCTCAGCAGGGTGCGGTCTTCCCATGCTTCTTCAATCTTATCTTTCAGGTCAGTATACATCGGTATTCAAAATTTTGGCAAATTAAAGATTTTTTGAGCAGATTTGGCACAGCACCTATGCAAAACCACGCTTACTGTGCGTTGTTAATATAGTTTTATGGCAGAAAAAGAAAAACTTCGTATCGATAAATACCTGTGGGCTATCCGCCTGTTTAAAACCCGCTCCCTGGCAACCGAAGCCTGCAAGGCCGGCCGGGTAAAGCTGGAGGGTAACAATATTAAACCGGCACACGAGGTAAAGGTGGGCGAAACCTACCACATCTCTAAAGGCCCCGACCGCAAAATAGTAAAGGTAACCGGCCTGCTCGAAAACCGGGGTGATTACCAGACTGCCATTAAATTTTATGAGGATTTAACCCCGCCTGAACAAATGCCGGGCTTTCAATCCATGTTTCATAGCCCGGTACTGCGCCGCGACCGCGGTGCCGGCCGCCCCACTAAGCGCGACCGCCGGGAGATTGATGATTTGCAGGGCGGCTACTTTGAGGGAAAAAAGGAAGAGTAAGGTAAACAGTGTTTACAGTAATAGGAAGCGCGTCATTGCGAGGTACGAAGCAATCCCCGGTTTGCAGAGCGGTTCTGTAGGTCGAGGATTGCTTCGTACCTCGCAATGACGATACGTAAATAAGCGTACTTTATTTAGTTTCAATTACTTTGTTTAAGAATAAGACTTTCTCAAAGCCGCTATCCATTAATAATGCGCTTTATCTTCCTTCTTTTCCCACATTTTAAAAGCTTCCAACGCTTCCTCTTTTAACAACTGCTCTACAGGCAGCTTGCGGTCAGCCATTGGCCGTTCCAGTTCCTCATAAATAAACTGGTCGTCAAAATTAATGGCGGTGGCATCGGCCTTGGTATTGGCGTAATAAATTTTATCGAGGTGCGCCCAGTAAATGGCACCCAGGCACATGGGGCAGGGTTCGCAGCTGGTATAAATTACGCAGCCCTGCAGGTTATACGTGTTCAGCTTTTGACAAGCCAGGCGTATGGCAGATATTTCGGCATGGGCGGTAGGGTCATTGGTAGGCACCACAGTATTGGCGCTGGCCGCCACCACTTCGCCGCTTTTTACAATGACCGCTCCGAACGGGCCGCCCATATTATTAGTAACATTTTGTTCAGACAGCGCAATAGCCATCCGCATAAACTGCTGATGTGGGTTCGTTTCCATAATCTCTCTCATCAAAAAACCCCGGCATTAAGCCAGGGTTTTAGTTAGGTATTTATAATTTATCTGCACATCTGCATATCCGGCATCTGCACATCAACTACTATTTCTTGTCTTTGGTGTAAGCGTCGTTCAGGCGTTTTACCACATCGGCAGTAATATCCATTGAGGGATCGCCATACAGCATGGTGGCATTGCCTTTCTGGTAGGTCAGGATCATTTTATAGCCTTTTTCTTTGGCATACTCTTTCATGAAAGCAGAAATCTTTTCGTACAGCTTCACCTGCTCGCTGGCCTGGTCATTCTGTACCTGCGCACCGGCGGCCTGGCTGTATTGCTGAAACTCCTGGCCCTTGCGCTGTAAGCGTTGCTCGGTAGCGGCACGCTGGTCGGCGCTCATCGTGTTGGCGCCACGCTGGTATTCGGCTACTTCGCGCTGAATGGCCTGCTGGCGTGCGCCAACATCATTCTGGGCGGCTTTGCCTTTGCTTTCCAAACGGCCGGTCATGTCTTTTACATATTTATATTGCGACAGCAGGGTATCCTGGTTTACAAACACAATCTGGGCTTTATCATCTACCGGTACAGTGGCAGCGGCCGGCGTGGTTGAGGTAGTTTTTGTTTCCGTCTTGTTGCCGTTACAGGCAGCCAAACCGGCGGTAATCATGATGCCGAGGGCAATCTTAGTGAAAATTAGAGAAGGGGTTTTCATTTGCTCGATACTATTTTTCTGACAAAGATAAAATTTAGCGGCAAGTTTAAAACATTTTTTGGATTACCTGATTATGACCTGGTTATTTATCCACAATGCGGTTTTCTGCTTAAAATTTCGTATTTTTGAGGGTTATTCGATACCATAAATATGAGCGAAGAAAATCAGGACAAATCCAATTATTCTGCAGATAATATACAGGTTTTAGAAGGTTTGGAAGCGGTGCGCAAGCGCCCGTCCATGTACATTGGCGATACCGGCGTAAAAGGCCTGCACCACCTGGTATACGAGGTGGTGGATAACTCGATAGATGAGGCGCTGGCCGGCTATTGTACCAATATTGATGTAACCATACATAAAGGTAATTCTATTACCGTAAAAGATAACGGCCGTGGCATCCCTACCGGTATTACCAAGAAGGAAAAAAAATCGGCCCTCGAAATTGTAATGACCGTGCTGCACGCCGGCGGTAAATTTGATAAAGATACGTATAAGGTTTCCGGCGGATTGCACGGCGTAGGGGTTTCCTGTGTTAATGCACTTTCCATCCATGTAAAAACCGTGGTGCACCGCGAGGGTAAAATTTTTACCCAGGAGTATGAGCGCGGCAAGCCGATGTTTGACGTAAAGGAAATCGGCGTATCTGATGTAACCGGTACCATTCAAACCTTTCAGCCCGACGCAGAGATATTTACTACCACTACCGAATATAAATATGATACCCTGGCGGCTCGTTTACGTGAGCTGGCTTTTCTGAACAAAGGCATCCGCCTTACGCTAACCGATGAGCGGGTAACCGAAGAAAACGGTGAGCAGTTAACCGAGGAGTTCCTCTCGGAAGGCGGCCTGAAAGAATTTGTAAAATTTCTGGATGGCACCCGTACTCCGATCATTCCTGAACCTATTTATGTGGAAGGCACCAAGCAAGGTATACCGGTGGAACTTGCGCTGCAATACAACGATACCTATTCTGAAAATGTACACTCGTACGTTAACAATATCAACACGATTGAGGGTGGTACACACGTGGCCGGTTTTCGTATGGGGCTTACCCGTACGCTAAAGGCTTATGCTGATAAATCGGGCCTGCTTAAGAATGTAAAGGTGGACATTACCGGTGATGACTTTCGTGAGGGTTTAACGGCGGTAATTTCGGTAAAGGTGCAGGAGCCGCAGTTTGAAGGCCAAACCAAAACCAAGCTGGGCAACAGCGAGGTAAGCGGTGCGGTTAATATAGCCGTAGGCGAAATTCTGAGCATCTACCTCGAAGAAAACCCGAAGGAGGCAAAGATGATTGTGAGCAAGGTAATCTTAGCCGCAACAGCACGCGCCGCCGCCCGTAAAGCCCGCGAAATGGTACAGCGCAAAAGCGTAATGAGCGGCTCCGGCCTGCCCGGCAAGCTGGCCGATTGCGCCAACAGTGATCCGGCTTTGTGCGAGATCTATTTAGTGGAAGGGGACTCGGCCGGCGGCACAGCCAAGCAGGGGCGCTCGCGCGATACCCAGGCCATTCTGCCGCTGCGGGGTAAAATCCTGAACGTAGAAAAGGCAATGGAGTATAAAATCTACGAGAATGAGGAGATTAAAAATATGTTTACCGCCCTGGGGGTAAGCATTGGTACGCCCGAAGATGATAAAGCCCTTAATATTGCGAAGCTGCGTTACCACAAAATTGTGATCATGACGGATGCCGACGTGGATGGTTCGCACATTACTACCCTTATCCTTACGTTCTTCTTCCGTTATATGAAGGAGCTGGTAGAATTTGGCTATGTATACATTGCCACGCCGCCGCTTTATCTGGTAAAGAAAGGCAAGGAGTTTGAATACTGCTGGACCGAAGAGCAGCGCCTCGCCGCCGTAGACCGTATTAAGGGTAACGGCCGCGAAGACAGTGTTCATGTGCAGCGTTACAAAGGTTTGGGGGAAATGAATGCCGAGCAATTATGGGAAACCACCATGAACCCGGCTACCCGTACCCTGCGCCGCGCCACCATTGAGAATGCCGCCGAGTGCGACCACACCTTCTCCATGCTGATGGGGGATGAAGTAGCGCCACGCCGTGAGTTTATTGAAAAGAACGCTAAATATGCCCGTATCGACGTGTAAACGTTAAGCGGGATATACAATAAAACCAAAAGCCTCCGGATATTTATCCGGAGGCTTTTTTGTATGTTTCTGTTCAGGGTAGTTAGAAGGGATAGCCAATGGCTAAGTTAAACACAGCATTTTTGCTGTCAAAACCCCACTCGTTACCCACCTGCCATGGTTTACGTACCGGGAACCCCAGGTCGGTGCGCAGCACAATTACGCTGGCATCAAAGCGCAAACCAAAACCTACGTCGGCCGCCAGCTGGCTTAAAAAGTTTTTACCAAAGGTGCCGCCTTCCAGGCCCTTGTGATATTTCAGATCCCAGATGTTACCGGCATCCACAAACAAGGCACCATAAACGATGCTGAAAAGTTTGGGGCGATATTCTAAGTTGGCTTCCAGTTTTAAGTCGCCTGATTGGTCAGCCAGAAAACGACTGTTAGCTGTGCTCGTTTGCGGCAAATATTGTTCAGGGTTAACTGTGCCGGGGCCGATGGAACGCGCCCGGAAACCCCTCAAACTATTTGGCCCGCCGATGAAAAATTGCTGGCTGTAAGGCAAGATGGTAGAGTTACCAAAAGGTATACCGATGCCCACGTTTATCCGCGCGGCAATCTGGCTGTTTAACCCTACCTTATGGTAATACCGGAGTTCATTATCAGCCTTTACATACTGGTTAAAGGTAGAACCGAAGATGCTATATGACTTACCAGCCAAAGTATCGGCGCCCGCTAAAAGACCAGCTACCACAGCAGATTCGCTTACACGTGTGCTAAAATATATAGTGTTCCTTTTGTACGTTTCAGTAGTGTTCGTATAAGTATAGGTATAGCTTGGGCCAAAAGTAAACTGGCGGTCGATAACGTGCTTTAAGGCCGGGTTGCGGGTTTTCTTTATACTGTCTGTATATAAGGTATCAACCGTAACCGGGTTTACAAATGTAACGTTGATTGGATTGAACTCATGCTGTTTATGCACATTTTCTTTCCACTGGTAACCAAATGAACCGCTGAAAGAATTGAGGGTATACAACTGGCTGCGGCGTACCACCGAGTATCCTAACGTTAAATTGGTACGGGGGATGTAAGCATTATCACTTTTAAAGTTAAACGGACTGATAAAGCGAGGCCACGACAGGGTGGTTTGTATACCCACCTGCGATAATGGATAGCCGCCATTGGCGCCGCCAATCTGCCCGTCGGTGCTGCCAAACAAAGTAACAGACAGTGCTTCCGCTCCCTTAAAGGTATTGCGGTCACGGAAGGTGAGGTTAATCTGCGTGCCATTATAGTTAGCAGAAGTAGTACGGCCCAGCAAATCCAGCTGTAATGATTTTTTAGGATATTGGGTCAGAAAGTAAAACACATTGAGTTTGCTTGAATCTGTGGATACATTCTCAAAACGGTTCTTTACAAACTTGAACGGCCCCAGGTCAATCATCCGGTTAAGCGAGTTGTTATGCTCGGTACGGTTGTACACATCACCGGGCTGCAGCAATACCGCATTCTTAAACACAAAAGGCTTAACGGTGTGCCTTGGATCAATCACATTATACCAGCGGTATTTTACGGCCGAATCCAGCTTTAACGCCGTATCCCGCAAAGAATAGCGGGGATACAAATAAATGTCATTGATGGTATAAATGCGGCGGGCCTTATTGGGTGTTTGCGGCTTTACAATCAAAAAAGCATCAATCATGTGGTTGCCTACGGTAGTATCACGCTGAAGCAGTAACTGTTCGGGGGCAAAATAATAAAAGCCCTCTTCCTTTAAACGGGCGTCAATGCGCAGGCGCTCGTTTTTAACTACATCGAGGTTGTACTTGTCACCTGCCTTCAGGAAAGATTTAGCAGATGTACCTGCCACCGCGGTATCCAGCGGATCACGCCCCTGCGGGAATACCACTTTGCGGTATTTATAGGCGGGGCCGGTTTGCACGGTGTATACCGCCTTGCCGTATCTGCCTTTGGTAACGGTATCGCCCACCACCTGCGACTGGAAGTAGCCCACGTTCTCCAGGCGGTTTTTCAATATGGTACTGTTGCCCACCAAATCTACCGAACTTACCAGTACCGGCGGTTCGCCTTTGGAGAAGAAGAAGTGGCGCAAGCCTTTCTTCTTGGTTGTATAAAAGCGGTTATATAAATACAACTTATAGCGCAGCCCCAAAATTTTAGCATTGGGTTTAGGGCGGGGCAAACCGGCTAAATCTGCTGATAAGGCTTTTGCTTCTGTAGTGGTGGTGTTCTGCTTATCAGTTATCTTAATCTCTCCGCCGGTATACAGTTTTTGCCCCGGTGCCAGGTATTTGGTATTACTGCAGGCACTAAGCAAAATCGACGTTATAGTTAATACAGTTAAATGTTTCCTCATGAGGGTTGGTTTGAAGTGGTAGGCGTAGTTTGCGCTTTTGGCGTATCCTGTGCCGGCTGCTGTTCAGCGTCCTGTTTTTTCTCTTTATCTTTCTGTTCCTGCTTGTAACGGCGGCGCATCTCTTTCTCTTCGCGGGTACGGCTGAAGATTTCCCTGAAGCGGTTGTAATCTACTGACAGGGTAAAGCCTACACCGGTTTCAATTACCTGCCCCTGTATTACAATATATTCATTACGGCGGTACGCCCTTAATACATAGCGGCCATCCTTACTCAGCTTATAGTTTACCGAAAGGTTGCCGGCAATATTCGATGATTTTTCGCCCGGCTGGTTGCCTCCCTCCAGATTAAAGTTATTACCCACAGTAACGCTCAACCGGTCATTCAGGAAGTTTTTAGACAGGCCCACATTCAAATCCGTTCGGTTTTGCGCGGTGCCCGATGAATAATCTTCACCCGAGGTCACATCAAAGTTCAGGTTCACACCGGCAATCAGGTTACCTGCCAGTTTGTTCAACTGGTCAGACAGCAGGCTGCTTACACTATTGCGTATGCTGCCTTCAATACCGCTGCTGCCGCCCTGGCTCTGAAATATATTGTCGCCAATAAAGTGGCCCAGTACCAATACACCCAGTACCTGCTTGTTCAGCTCGTTGGTATCGCGCTTAATTTGCGTTAAGCGGGTCTGCACCGTATTAATTACGCTATAAGATACGGTATAGTTGCTATCTGGCAACACAATATCAAAACTGATACGCGGGGCCAGCAACTGGTTACGCAGGTTCAGGTTAATGTTGAACGGCAGCTTTTGCTTGTACATGGTACGCTCAGATTCCGAACCGGTCAATTGGTCGTTCACCAGGTCAATAGGAGGTACGTTGGCAATATAAACTGCGGTTAAATCTATATTGGCGCTGGTTGGGTCGCCCGTCCAGGTAATGGTACTGCCCGGCTTAAAGTCGAACCGGCGGTTTACCGTAGCGTAAGACAACTGGTAAGAGCCACGATTTACCACGAAGGTTCCGGTCAGGTTGGTTTTACCGCTTGGGTCGATACCGCCCTGCAGGTTAGCTTCGCCGCTGATGTGCACCACATCGCCGTTACGCTCATCAATCACGATGTTGAAGTTGGCGTTCTTGTTCACCTTCACCGTCATATTCACATCAAGCCCGGTAATGTCCGACCGGCGTATAGAATCCAGCTGCTTCGCCATCAGCACCGAGTCCAGATTGGGCGGTGCATCCTGGTCAATATCTTCTACAACCCCTTTACGGTCTTCCACCCCCGGATCATTAGTTGGCAGTACGATGGTAAGGTTGGTATTATCATTTACGGTAAGCGAGCCATCCACAATAGGCTTGTTCAAATCGCCGCGAATGCGGATGCGGCTGTCTAAAAACAGCTTGCCATAGTACAGGCGGTTATCGGCTTGGGTAGAGTTGATCACACGGAAATTATCCATGCGCAAATCCAGCCCGAAACGGAAATCGGTAAACGTTTTGGTATATAAAGTGCCACTTAAAATGGCCTTGTTACCGGTAGAATCTACAAGGGTAAAATCATTGAACAGGATGCCATCGTTATTAAACGTGATGCTCTCATTCGGCATGGTGAAGTAAGAGTTCAGCATCGCCACATTAAAGGCCACTTTATTGAAGTTAATATCACCCCTTACGGCCGGGGCAGCGGTTGTGCCGGTAATTTTTAAAGCGCCTGTAATATTACCCGAAGCATTTTTCAGGCTGCCAAAACTAAAGCCTTCAATGCTCTTCATCCCTAAGTTCACAATGTTCAGGTTCATATCCAAACGGCCGCCATCGGTATAATACAAGCCGGTTAAATCTACCTGATTGCCTTTGCCGGTAATGCTCACGTTGGCCGCATAAGCGCCCGCAGTTTGATTGTTTACCTTAATGGCAATATTGCCTACCGTATCACCTTTAAAGCTAAAGTCGCCCACATTCATATTAGCTGTAAACAATGGCGATTTTTGAATATTGCTCACATTGGCGGTACCATTAATTACACCGCCCACTTGTAATGAATCCTGCTGGGCCAGCCGGGTAAGGGTTTCAATATGGAAGTTATCAAAACGTACATTCAACGGTGCGTTCGGCGTTTGCGGACTGCTGTTGACGCTTAATACCTGGTTGCTGTTGGTAATGGCAAAGTTATGTGCCAGTATACCCCGTTTGCCGTATTGAAAGAAGTTATCGGCGTTAACCGCCCATTGGGTATAATCCAACAGCAGGCCATCCTGCAAAAAGCTGAACTGGTAAGCGTTTGGCAATACATTGAACACACCGGCTATACGGTAGCGTTCTTTCTTAGCGGCATCGCGCACCTGTAAACTTACGTTCAGTTTATTGTTTTGGGCTGAGCCGGATATGCTGGGGTATAAAATTTTAATACTTGGCCCGGTACTGATCTGGTCAAACGTTAAAGCGTAATTCAGGGCATTGTTGCCGGTATTAATGTTCAGCTTACCATTATCCACTACGTTGGTGCCATACACAATTTTAGGCATAGTACCATTTACCACCAACTCGCCGCTCTGGCTGTTGAACCGGCCGTTAATGATAATCGGGTCCAACTGTTTTAAATCCGGCACAAACTGGGTAACCAGGTCGGTTTTCACCACCCGCAGGTCAAAATTGAACTGCTGCGGCGAATACTTGCCGGGTTTTGCCGAAGGGCCGCTGGCTAAGGCGGTATTAAAATATTTATTCACCACGTCCTGCATGGCAGGTGCAATTTCGGTAAGCTTGTACTTGCCGCCTAAGTGAGCTCGGGCAAAAGGTGTTTTTAGTAATAACGAGCTGCTATCAGGCGTAGCGGTAGACACCAGGCTAATGCTATCTAAAGCAATGCGTTGCGTACCATTGCGGAACACCATATCGGTTACCTGTACATCGGCATTCAGATAATCCGGGTCGGCGGTAGGTACATCGGCCAAAATTTTACCATGAAAGCTCATGGGCGTAGTGGTAAAATGCAGGCGTTGCAGGTTAATGCTGTCCACATCCAAAGTAGCGTATATAGCCGGATATTTTTTATTCAGGTTAGCCTTTGCATTCAGGTTGAAATTAATATTAGGGTCAGTCATGCGGGCTACGGTAACATAGTGCCCGTTTGCCGCAGTGCCGCGCAAGGTAAGGTTACGGTAATTATATCCTTTCACATAGGCGCTGGCTACATTGCCGTTAAACTGTAAATTGGCCCGTTTCGGGTCTAAGCCCCTTCCTTTTACATTAATGGTAGCGGTAACGCGGCCTACCATTTGCGGCTGCTTAATTAAAGCGCCGGCGTTCAGGTTATCGGCTTTAATATCGGCACTGTACGAAGCAGAATTTTTATTCTTGCTCATAATGTTCTTCGCACTCGCCACAGCGCTCAGGTTGCCCAGGCTGGAACGCAGGTTTAAGCGGGTGTTAAAATCATTCATGCTGCCTTTCAGGTTACCCTTCAGGTTCAGGTTTTCAGGAATGGTAATGGTATTCGGGATAGAGCCTGCCGGAGCCACGCTGTAAATATCCCGGCGGTTAATATTGAAATCCGCAATATTCACATCGAAGTAGGCCTTGTTTACATCAGGCAACCCTTTCAGCACTGCCGAAGCCTTGATATGCGTGCTGGTCAGTCCGCTGATTTCGATGTTCGGGATGTTCAGGTTATTAACTGCACCAATAATACGTCCATTGATACGCAGCGTTCCGTTTGGCATTTTATTAAACGGCGGCATGCTGGCCATCGTCGGCATAATCAGCAATACATCGCGCAAGCCCAACCGGCTGCCATCCAGATTGGCGTTGATGCGCAGGGCGCCAATGTTTTTGCTGATGCTTTCGATAGATGGGTAGCTTACCTGCAATTGCTTTTGAATGATGGTTTGCGGTGTTTGCAGCAGCAGGTCATTCAAATAAGCGTTTTTAGGCCCGTAAAAGAAGTTGGTATGAAATTGCTTTACGGCCAGTCCGCTCTTATCAGTGAAGGCAAGCGATTTTATTTTCCCTGAAATGGTATCAGGGTTGTAGCTCAAATCTTCAATTTCCGAGTTCAGGTTTTTAATGTCCATGTGGCCGTAATCCAACCCGCGGCGCAAAGGCGCCTGTGCGTTATTATCGAACCGCACATTATCATTGTTCAACTGTAATTTAGCCAGCTTTAATGCCCATCCTTTAGCCTGCGTGCGCGATACCAGCGTATCAATCTTCCTGGCTGTTTCCGCCACCGCCTTTTGCACCGTTTGCGGTTTGGCTAAAGATAGAGCCGCACGGGTATCGCTTAGTTCAATGCTCTTGATGCCTACCCGCTGGTTCTTTAGGTCAATATCGTCCATCTCCACCAAAAACTTACCCAAATCGAGTTTGGTAGCCAGTTCATTACTGCGGTAATTCAACCTGATTTTGGAAATATCAATAGTGCCTAAATCCAGTGTTAAATTAAGCGGGGTAGTGGCTGTATCTACTGCAGCGGCTTGTTTCACAGATGATCCGGCAGGCGTTTGTATCACCACGGCATCCACATCCGAAAGATTGATCTTCGGAATGCTGAACTTCATCTTGTCCAGATCAAATTCCTTAACGCGGGTATCAAAGTGGCCCAGTAGAAATTTCACATCGTTGCCGGTAGTTACATCTTTATAGGCAATGTTTATGCGGTCTAAAATAATTTTGTCCAGCTTGAATTGCAGGGTTGAAGTGGTGTCCTTTGGTTTAGGTTCCTTTTTCTGCTCGCTTGCAAAGGCCTTAATAATATAATCGAAATTGAAGGTGCTGTCTTTATCGCGGCTTATTTTTGCAGTAATGCCCTGCAAGTTAATTTCATTGATCTGTACCTTGCTTTTCAGCAGGCCCAGCATGTCAATATCCACCTTCAGCTTTTCGCCGGCAATCAGGGTATCGCGTTTCTGGTCTTCGAAGTATACATCTTCGAGCACCAGCATTTTAGGTATACCCAGGGTGATATGACCTATTTTAACCTTAGTATGAATTTTACCCTCTAAAAAGGTTACCGCTTTATCTTTGGCGAAATTTTGTACCGCAGGTACTTGTATTAAAATCACTACAAGCAATACCAAAAAGATAACACTCGCAATTATCCAAAGAATGGTTTTTAGGGCTATACGTCCAAATCGTTCCAAATCAGTAGTATTTCAAAGGTGAAGATTGCTATTCCTGTAAGTAGTAGTTAGTAACTAACAAAAATCATGCAAGAATAGTCATAATTTGACTGTCATTTCACTATCAGGAGTAATCAATTTATCTTTCAACAACCATCACAGCCGCTTGTTTTTTGGTAAATTTGTATACTTTTCCACATCGAACCCGAATAGACGAAAGCGATTATTATGCCCGATTTTTCACACCTGCACGTACATACCCAGTTCTCCCTGCTCGACGGCGCCGCCGATATTTCCAAACTATACAAGAAGGCCGCCGCCGATGGCATGAAGGCGCTGGCCATAACCGACCACGGTAATATGTTCGGCGTATTTAAGTTTGTGGCCGAAGCCGGCAAGCACAATGTAAAGCCTATTGTAGGCTGCGAATTTTATGTGGTGGAAGACCGGCACAAAAAGCAATTCACCAAAGAGAAGAGGGATATAAGGCATCACCAGTTACTGATCGCCAAAAATGCCGAAGGCTACCGTAACCTTATTAAGCTTTGCTCGTATGGCTACATGGAAGGTTTGTACAGCAAATGGCCGCGTATTGATAAGGAACTGATCTTAAAGCACCACAAGGGGCTGATTGCCACCAGCTGCTGCATAGGCGCATCAGTACCTCAGGCGATTTTGAAAAAGAGCGAGGCTGAAGCCGAGCAGGAATTTAAATGGTGGCTGGATCTGTTCGGTGAAGATTATTATATCGAGCTGCAGCGGCATGATATACCGGAGCAAACCATCATCAACAACACGTTGATGAAATACTCCAAAAAGCACAATGTAAAGATGATCTGCTCTAATGATTCGCATTATGTGGATCAGCCGGATAGCAATGCCCACGATATTTTACTGTGCGTAAACACCGGCGATATGCAGAGTACACCCATTGCTACCGACGAGGAAGGCGGCAGGGGCTATCGCTTTGGTTTCCCGAACGACCAGTTCTACTTTAAAACACAGGCCGAAATGGGCCAGCTGTTTCATGATATTCCTGAATCGTTAGACAACACCAATGAGATTGTAGACAAGGTAGACGTACTGAAGCTGAAACGCGACATTATGCTGCCTAACTTCCCTATCCCGCCGGAGTTTAAGATACATAACGGCCCCGAAGCTGATGTGCTGAACCAGTGGGAATACCTGAAGGACATGACCTTTAAGGGTGCCAAGAACAGGTATGCAGACATTGATGCCACCGTAGAAGAGCGCCTGAACTTCGAGCTGTTCACCATCAAAACCATGGGTTTTGCCGGTTACTTCCTCATCGTGGCCGATTTCATCAAGGCCGGGCGAGATCTGGGGGTATTTATCGGCCCGGGCCGTGGTTCGGCAGCCGGTTCGGTGGTGGCGTATTGTATCGGTATTACCAACATCGACCCGATTAAGTATAACCTGCTGTTTGAAAGGTTCCTGAACCCCGACCGTAAATCAATGCCCGATATTGATACCGACTTTGACGATGAAGGCCGGCAAAAGGTGATTGATTACGTAGTGGATAAGTATGGCAAGAACCAGGTAGCACAAATTGTTACCTACGGCTCTATGGCCGCCCGTACCAGTATACAGGATGTGGGGCGGGTGCTGGATATGCCGCTATCTGAAGTGAGCATGATGAAGAAGCTGGTACCCGAAACATTGGGTATTACGCTGAAAGCCGCCATTGAACAGGTGCCCGAACTGCAGGCCATTAAAAATGGTAACGATTTGCGGGCAACCGTACTGCGCGAAGCCGAGAAGCTGGAAGGCTCGGTACGTAACACCGGCGTACACGCGGCGGGTATCATTATTGCGCCCGATGATCTGACCAATATTGTCCCGGTGGCTACCGCCAAGGACTCCGACCTGCTGGTTACCCAGTTTGATGGCCGGGTGATTGAAGATGCAGGCGTAATCAAGATGGACTTCTTAGGGTTAAAAACGCTGACCATCATTAAAAACGCGCTGGCGCTCATCAAGCAAAATCATGGGGTTGAAATAGACATTGACACCATTCCGCTGGATGACCAGCAAACCTACGAGCTATATCAGCGCGGCGACACCAACGGTACCTTCCAGTTTGAAAGCGACGGGATGCAGATGTACCTGCGCGATTTAAAAGCCGATAAGTTTGAGGACTTAATTGCCATGAACGCCCTGTACCGCCCGGGGCCGCTGGAATATATTCCTAACTTTATTAAGCGTAAACACGGCCTGGAGCCGATTACCTATGACCTGCCCGAAATGGAGGAATACCTGAGCGAAAGCTACGGTATTACGGTATACCAGGAGCAGGTGATGCTGCTGTCGCAAAAGCTGGCCGGCTTTAGCAAGGGCGATGCCGACGTATTGCGTAAGGCGATGGGGAAGAAGCAGATCGACATCCTGAACAAGATGGAGAAGCAGTTTATGGACGGGGCTGCAGCCAAAGGCCACCCCAAAGATAAACTGACCAAGATATGGAACGACTGGAAAGCCTTTGCCCAGTACGCCTTCAATAAATCGCACTCCACCTGTTACGCGTTTGTGGCTTACCAAACGGCCTGGTTAAAATCGCACTATCCGCCCGAATACATGGCTGCGGTATTGAATAACCAAAACAGCATCGAAAAAATATCCTTCTTTATGGAGGAAACCCGCCGCATGGGCATCAACGTAAAGGGCCCGGATGTGAATGAATCACAATGGGCATTCGCGGTGAACAAGCAGGGTGATGTGCGCTTCGGTTTCTCCGGCGTAAAGGGCATTGGCGAAAAGGCCATTGAAAGCATTATAGAAGAGCGTGCCGCTAATGGCTCCTATAAAACGATATATGAATTTGCCCAGCGCTCCAACGGGCGTTCGGTTACCAAAAAGGTGTACGAAAATCTGGTGTACTGCGGCGCTTTCGACAGCTTCGGCTTTAACCGTGCCCGCTTCTTTGCCAAAACTGAGAACGGTTTACTAAGCGGACTGGAACGGTTAACTAAGTATTCTAACGATTACCAGAATACCCAAAGCAGTTCACAGGCCTCTTTGTTCGGCGGTAGCGTAGCTGCCTATATACCCGAACCTACCTTACCCGAATGTGATGAGTGGCCGCTGATTGAAAAGCTGAAGTACGAAAAGGATGTGATCGGCATTTACCTGACCGGCCACCCGCTGGACAATTATAAACTGGAACTGGAACGGTACTGCCAAAACAAGGTGAGCGATTTAAAGCTGCTGGTTAAAATGCGCAACGGAGAGGCCGATGACGAATCTACCGAGCGGTTCAACCACCTGCGCCGCCAGGGCGAACTCACCGTGGGCGGTTTGATGGCTAACGTGCAGCACAAAACCACCAAGATGGGTAAGCCTTTCGGTACGTTTGTACTGGAAGACTATAATGATTCTTATGAATTTGCCTTGTTCGGCGATGATTATATCAAATTCCGTAACCTGCTGGTGGATGGCTACTTCATCAGGGTAAAAGGCAACGTGGAGGAAAAATACCGCCAGGTAAACAACTGGGATATGCGCATCGCGGTAATTGAGCTGTTATCCGAAATGCGGGATAAAAATACCAAGGCTTTGGTAGTACCTGTTGGCATACACATGATCAACAGCGAATTTTTAGCGGGTTTGCAAGGCATTATTGAAATTAATCATAATAAGTACCCAGCAAAAAACTGTATGCTCAAATTTAAGGTGATCGACAACGAGCCGTTTGATAATAAGGATTATATCACTACCGATTTATCGGCAAAAGATATTAGGGTAAACCCAAGTGATGATTTGCTGGAGGCGGTATACCAGCTCACCAATATCCAACCTCTTTTAAAATAATTATGGCGTTTTGTGCAGTTCCGTCAAAATATCAACGCGGTGTAAACATTATGGGTAATCTGTTTGTCAAGATGTCATGCCGCTACTTGTGGCAAGCTATTTGAATACTTTATATTTGTTCATACAATAAAAATTAAAACTATGGCTTTAGAAATTACTGACGCAAACTTCGATGAAGTGGTGCTGAAATCAGATAAACCGGTATTGGTTGACTTTTGGGCAGAGTGGTGCGGCCCCTGCCGTATGGTAGGCCCTGTAGTTGAAGAAATTTCAAAAGATTACGGCGATAAGGTAGTGGTAGGCAAGGTAAACGTTGACCATAACCCCGGCGTATCCATGAAATTTGGTATCCGCAACATTCCTGCCTTATTGTTCTTCAAAGACGGTGAGATTGTAGACAAGCAGATTGGCGCTGTGCCAAAATCGGTACTGGCCGGTAAGCTGGATAAACAACTGGTATAATCAGTTCACTCAATAATATTAAATAAAAAGCGTTGCACTTTTGCAGCGCTTTTTTTATGCTATCTTACTTCAGGTTATGGCAGCATTGCATTCCAATAACGAGCTACGGCAACTGGCCGATTTAGATCTGCTGGCCCGCCAGGTGGTAGAAGGGTTTATTACGGGGCTGCACCAAAGCCCCTTTCACGGCTTTTCGGTAGAGTTTGCCGAGCACCGTTTGTATAACAGCGGCGAATCGGTAAAAAACATCGACTGGAAGCTAATGGCCAAAACCGACAAGATGTTTGTAAAGCAGTATGAGGAGGAAACCAACCTGCGCTGCTACCTGATGCTGGACACTTCCTCGTCCATGAACTACCCGGAAAAAGGCATAAGCAAACTCCAGTTTTCAATTTATGCCATTGCTTCACTGATGTACCTGTTTAAAAAGCAGCGCGATGCCTTTGGCTTGTGCCTGTTTGCCACTGAGGTGGAATGGATAAGTGCGGTTCGCTCAACCGGGGCACACCTGTTCTACCTGTTCGCGCAGTTAGAAAAAGCCTGGCAGCAGCCCAAAGGCCGCAGCCAAACGGATATTACCAAAGCCATCCATTATATAGCGCAGGAGGCGCACCAGCGCTCGCTGGTAATTATCTTTAGCGATATGATGGAGAACAGCAGTAACCCGGCTAAAGCCGATGCCTTGTTTGCCGCGCTGCAGCATCTGAAATATAATAAGCACG
Organism: Mucilaginibacter sp.; assembly: GCF_965200995.1. GTDB lineage: Bacteria > Bacteroidota > Bacteroidia > Sphingobacteriales > Sphingobacteriaceae > Mucilaginibacter. Next base: position 2,692,768 of record NZ_OZ241743.1, read on the forward strand.
AAGTGCTCATCTTTAATGTGAACGACCGGGCGCACGAGCATGAGTTTAACTTTGATAACCGGCCGCACCAGTTCACTGATGCCGAAACCGGGCAGCAGGTGAACCTGCATCCGGGGCAGGTACGCGAAAGTTACCAGGCGGCTTACCGCAACTACCGCCGGCAGCTGGAACTTAAATGTGCCCGGTTTGGCATCAACTGGGTAGATGCCGGTATTGCGGAAGGCTACTACAGCTTGCTTAAAAGTTACCTGGTTAAGCGCAACAAGATGGTTTAGAATGTTATATGCAGCAACCCCTCCCTGCCCTCACGTGGGGAGGGGGAAGTGTCCGTCTGCCTGGCTATCGTCCATGTAAGCTTTTATCCCTCCCCCGGGAGGGCGGGGTTTCTGCATTTATACAGCAGCGGCAATTTTTACTCAGCAAAAACCACCCGTTATGTACAGTTAACCACAAATTTAAATTAGGTATTTGTATCGTATAATAATTAAGTAGGTTTACACTTTAATGAATTAGCGGCAATCAATTTGCAGCTGCTCACGTTAATGCTAAAATTGTTATTTTTTCTATGAGACTTTCTATTGAGCGTAAAGCTATTAGAGTTAATCCCGATTCGAGACGCGTAATTGCAAGGTTCTTTTTTAATGGTAATGACCGTGCCACGCAGGTGATCCAAAAAGTTACCGCGCTGGACGAAGGCAAGGTGTTCGACCTCATTTCGCCGCTGTTGCAGGAGTATTCCAAACGCCACCGTAACATTACCCGGGTGCTTAACCGGCACTGCGCTAAACTAAAGCATCTGTTTGAAGAAATGAATATCGATTATGATTCACTTTCTTCTTACCGCAAATTGCTCATCGGCTCTTATTTCACCCACGAATATTCCATAGAGTCGGCCGCTTTCTTCAATCCGTCCATTGTGGATGATCCTGATCAGAGCGATCTGGAGGAAGGCGAACGCCGGGTGATATTGAGTTTCAGGGCGGTAGGCGAGGGGCACATCTCCTCTATTACTTTCCGCCGTGCACTTATTGATAAGTTTAATAACATCACCGTTATACCTGCCGGTAATTATATTGATGAGGCCGAAATTGTGCGGAACGCCGTATATAACAAAAAGCTGTTTTTTGATAAGGCGGTAGTTACGCAGATTAATGTGGATGTACTGAAGGAAATAGAGCAGCAGCTCGATTATCATTTTGAGTACTCTAACCTGCGCCGCGTAATACTGGACTCGCAAAAGCTACAGGAAAATGATATGGCCAAGCTGGAGTACGACAAGATATTGTGGCTGGCCGATTCTTATTACGAAATTCTGTTTTCGCTGGATACTGATATCTCCGACCGTGTCATCTTCCCTATATCTGAGTATGAGCGTAAAGGGATTGAGGATGCCCGGTTTGTAAAATTCAGGTATGAGGATGGCTCCACAAAATATTATGCCACCTACACGGCTTACGATGGTGCGCTGATTATGCCCAAACTGCTGCAAACCGATGATTTTGTTGATTTCAAGATCATGCCCTTATACGGCGATGGTGCGCAAAACAAAAATTTAGCCCTGTTTCCCCGTAAGATAAATGGCAAGTACGCCATGATCTCGCGTATTGATGGCTGGAATAACTACATCATGTATTCCGACAAGATCAATATCTGGGAAAAGCCGATCAAATTGCAGTCGCCAGAGTTTCCCTGGGAGTTTATCCAGATTGGTAACTGCGGTTCGCCGATAGAGACCGAAGAAGGCTGGCTGATGATCACTCACGGTGTAGGCCCGATGCGTAAGTATGTGTTAGGCGCCAGTTTGCTTCAACTGGATGATCCTACCATTGAGATTGGCCGTTTGGATGAACCCTTGCTGATGCCCAACAGCGATGAACGTGAAGGTTATGTACCCAACGTTCTATATTCGTGCGGGGCGCTGGTACACAACGGTAAACTGATTGTTCCTTACGGAATATCTGATTCCTCCACCTCATTTGCTGAAGTTGATCTGCAGTCGCTGTTAGATAAATTGAAAGAGGGAAAAAAATAGTGCAGCATCTGTTATGCTGTACGATAGCGGCATTTAATCACTTAGCTATCATTAATGGTTGTTAGCCAAATTCTTGCCTGATATCGCCCGTCATTGCGAGGTACGAAGCAATCTCTCTGCACTTAGTTAAGACATAAGGCGTTGAGAGATTGCTTCGTACCTCGCAATGACGGGCACAGGACGGCTTGGTGGTAAAATGCTGCCGCTGCTGCTCAAACGGACACTAACAACAGGCACTATTTATTCAGTATCTGCTGGTATAGCCGGTAATAATCTCCTGCCATCTTCTCCGCAGAGAACTGCGACTTAGCCCATTCGTGGCATTGCCGGCGGTTGATGCCGGCTAACTGACCAACAGCGTTTACGGCTTCATCTACAGTGTTTATTAAAAAGCCGGTTTGTTTATCCTTTATAAGTTCCGGCATCGAGCCGCGGTTAAATGCAATTACCGGCGTACCGCATAGCATCGCCTCGGCTACGCTCATGCCAAAGGGTTCATTAAAGTTAATGGGATGCAATAAGGCAGCTGCACTGCTCAGTAATTCATTGCGCTTCTCGGGGCCGGCGTGGCCAATGTACTGTATCTGGTCATTCAAAAAAGGTTCTACCTTACTTTTGTAGTAGCCTTCATCCTGTATAATACCTGCAATCAGTAACTTCCTGCCGCATTTTTGTGCAATTTCAATGGCCTCTGCACAGCCCTTATCATGGTGGATGCGGCCAAAATACAACAGGTAGTCTTCGGGCTGTAAATTCAGGTTAAAGTCGGCAGCATTTAAGCCGTTGTATACCGTAGCCAAATAGTCCAGCTCGGGGCTGCGGTCGGCATTACTGATGGATACATAATAATTATTACGCTTATTATACTTCTTATAAACCGGTATAATGCGCTGCGATGAAAAGCCGTGTATGGTAGTAACTACCGGCGTATCAATCAAGCCGGTATACGTAAGCGGCAGAAAATCGAAATTATTATGGATGATATCAAACTGCCCGGCCTGCTCCATCAGGTTACTGATGTGCAGGCATTCCAATACCTTGGCATCCTGGCTGCGGTCTTCTTCGTAACCGGTGGCGCATACCGATTGTAAAGAACCACGGGTGATAGAATCGCCCGTGGCAAATACGGTTACTTCGGCGCCTAAATCAATAAGCCCTTCGGCAATGTTGGAGGCTACCTGCTCCCAGGGGCCATAATGCCGGGGCGGTGTGCGCCAGGCAACAGGCGATAATACAGCTACCTTCATTTAGCAAACTTCGAGGCTTTTGCTGTATTTCTTATATTCATATTCCAGTTCAAAGGCTTTCAGTACGGTAAGGTGCGATATCATATAAGCCAGCGTACTTTCGGCGCCCTGGTTGCGGTTGATGCCCGTAGGCAGTAGGCCGTCGCAGCAGCCTTTGGTTTCATGGTCGTACAACGGCGCACGCAGCGTATTCTCACCTAAGAACCATTTATAGCTCAGGAACATCTTTTCAATGTATTCCGGCTCACGGAACAATTCATAAGCCTGAAAGTGCATCAGTACCATCGCCATGGTTTCAATGGCCTGCTGGTCAAACGTAGGGAAGGTGCCGCCGCGGTAATACCAGCCGTCATTACCTACCGGGCTTAAATAACCGTTCGATAAAGTGAGCTTGTCTAAGAAGCCCATCGTTACCATGGCAATTTCCTTCACCCGCTCGTTACCGGTAATCTGCGAAGAGTAGAGCAGTGATAAAGGCAATATGGCATTATCATAGGTCATGCCCTCCTCAAACCATTGCCAGTCTGGCGAAGCGGTTTTTTCATAAGCTTCTACCAGTGGGGTGGTCAGGTTAATCAGTTCGGTCATCATCCCCTCATCGGCAGGGTTAGCCCTTAAATACAGGGCTACGCCGATAAGTGTGTTGGCCATGCCGCGGATGTGCTTAAGCGCCTTAAAGTGCGGGATGGAACGCTGAAACAGTTCCATGGCAAACTCCTGGTAAGAGTTGCTGGCCCCGCAGCCAATTAAGTAACCTAATGACCAGACTGTACGGCCAAATGAATCTTCAGAGCCTACTTCATCCAGGTAGCGGCGGTCAAAGCTCAGAAAGTTACGGAAGTTACCATCATCGCGCTGCATGTAGTGGATATAGCTCAGGTAGATCGGCAACAGGTCGAATGCTTCCTGGCTTTTATTGCGCTGGTAAGCCATCAGGGCCATAATCAGTGCACGTGCGTTATCATCCAAACAGTATCCCTCCTTTAAATTGGGTATGCCGTATTTGGCGTGTTGCACAATGCCGGTATCATCAGTTAAGCGTTGTACGTGCGTTAAACTGAAGGTTGGCATCACCTCAGGGTCTACAATGCTGTTGCGTAAGATTTTATCGCTGAAATCATGCGCACGCGCAGCTTCGCGGGCCAGCTTAATAAATTCGTTGCCAATGTTTGGCCAGCGTAGTTGCAGGCCATACTGGTAAGCGTTACTTTTTAAGGCAGACAGCGCTTTGTCGCTATCAAATAACTCATTGATGATGTCGGCCAGTGCATCCGAGTCTTTAAAACCGAATAAGCGGCCACGGTTGCCGGCCAATAGTTCAGTAGCATGCCAGTAAGGGGTAGACACTACGGCTGCGCCTGCGCCTACAGCGTAAGACAAGGTACCGCTGGTAATTTGCGCCTCGTTGTGGTAAGGCGTAACGTAGGCTTCACAGGCGGTTAAATAATTAATCAACTCGTTCTCCTCCACAAACTTGTTAATGAAGGTTAAGTTGTTGGAAACATTAAGCTGCGCTGCAAGCGTTTTCAGGTAATCGCGGTATTCCTCGCCCGAATGCTTTACAATACCGGGGTGGGTATTACCCAATATCACATACATAACATCGGGGTGCTTGGCTACAATTTTGGGCAACGCCTTGATTACGGTTTCCAGGCCCTTGTTGCGGCTGATTAAACCGAAGGTAAGCAATACGCGGCGGTTCTTAAATGCAGTAAGGCTTTTTACCGGGTTATTTTCGGGCGCCTCCAGGTCGGGTACGCCATGCTCAATAATTTGTATCTTTTCGGCAGGAATGTCATATATGGTGGTCAGGAACTCTACCGCCCGCTGGCTCATCACCACAATTTTGGCCGATTGCTCCGCAATCTCGCGGATGATGATGCGCTGCACATAGCTGGGTTCGCGCAGGATGGTGTGCAGAATTGAGATGAGCGGTTTTTCCAGCCGGTTGATTAAAGGCAATACATATATACCGCTCTCACCGCCATAAATACCAAACTCATGCTCCATGATACAGGCATCAGCATCGCTGGTGTTAATGTAGTTGGCCGCACGTATATAATCCTTTTGATGGTTCTGGCGAATTACATATTTCACCTCTTCCGGGTATTCATAACCGTCTGTTGTATCAGAGTCATTCATCGCTACCACATAACCGTTTTCCAGCGGCGATTTCTGGCCGGGAAAGTTAGCGTTGATAGCGCGCATCAAGTTTTGATTAAAGGTAGCCAGTCCGCATTCGCGGGGAGGGTAAGTAGAGATATAAGCTATTTTCATTTTAAAGTTTAGTGCCTTTGATAGCAACGGATAAATTGTACTAATAAGCAGAAGATGTATAAAAATGCTACACCTAAATGGACACTTTAATGTGCAGCGATTGGCAGGGAATGGGCTACAGGCCCATTAGGACACCTTTTTATTAATAACAGCTATAATGGTGCACAAAGCGTACCATCAATGGCTGCTGTAATTACTTTGCAAGCCTGTACAATTTCTTCGGGGGTAATAATCAGCGGGGGCGCAATGCGCATGGAGTTGCTGCAATGCAGGAACCAGTCGGTAATTACCCCGTTTTCAATACAACGGTCAATTACCTTTTTGTTGAGATCGAAGCTGTCCAGCTCAAGGGCCAGTAACAATCCCTTGCCCCTGATTTGCCGTATGGCCGGATGGGTAAGGTGCTGCCGGAAGAGGTGTTCCTTTGTGGCTGCCTCATCTGCAAGATGGGCATCAAGCAATACTTCGAGCGCAGCTAAGCCTGCCGCGCAGCAAACCGGGTGCCCGCCAAAGGTGGTAATATGCCCTAAGAGCGGGTTTTCGGTTAAGGCCGACATGATTTCGGCCGATGAAATAAAAGCGCCGATTGGCATTCCGCCGCCCAGCGCCTTGGCCAGCAGCAGAACATCAGGCTGTATGTTAAAATGCTGAAAGGCGAAGAGTTTGCCGGTACGGCCAAAGGCGGCCTGTATTTCATCCAAAATCAGCAGCGTGCCTGTTTGAGTACAACGCTGGCGCAGGGCCTGTAAATATGCAGCATCAGGTACGCGTATACCCGCTTCGCCCTGGATGGTTTCCACAATTACGCAGGCTGTAACCCGGGTAATTTGTTCAAGTTCCTCCGATTGATTAAAGTTTAAGAATTTAACGCCGGGCAGCAACGGGCGGTAAGCCTGCTTGTATGCTTCATTGCCCATTACGCTTAAAGCGCCATGCGTGCTGCCATGATAGGAGTTGTTGAAGGCGATGATCTCATGCCGGCCGGTATACCGCTTAGCCAGTTTCAGGGCGCCCTCAACCGCCTCGGTGCCGGAGTTAACAAAGTATACCGATTGCAGGTTGGAGGGTAACACCGAAGCCAGTTTTTCGGCAAAGCGCACCTGCGGGGCCTGCACATATTCGCCGTATACCATCAGGTGCATATAGCTGTCTACCTGTTGTTTAATGGCCTCCTTTACCTTTGGGTTACCATGCCCGATGGAGCTGACACCGATACCGGAGATCAGATCCATAAACGCCCGGCCTTCCCGGTTGTACAGGTAGATGCCCTCCGCCCGTTCAAACTCAAGCAGCAGCGGAAAACGCGTGGTTTGCGCATTATGGTTCAGAAAAAGCTGGCGGAGGGTAGGCATGGTGCAAAAATAACAAAGGCTTGCCTAATTACAGGTAAGCCTTTGTTGTTATAATAAATCTTTAATTTAATCGGGTTGTCCGCGGCGTTCGCCCATCTGGCGTATCAGTTCATCGTTAAACTGGCGTTCGCTTTTGTACAGCATGCTTACTTTTTGCGGAGATAAGATTTTCAGAAATTCCCCGTTGTACCGCTTTTTTACTTCCAGCAGTTGCTGGTCAAGGTACAGTTCGCGGTTGATCTGGTCATTGCCGTTGCTTTGTTCGCTGGAATTATTTTTCCGTTTTTGCCGGCGTATACTTATCACTTCCTGCTGGTACTGGCGGTAAACCGGCATAAAACGATCTGCTTCATCAGGGCTGAGCTGCAACTGCGAAATGATATAATTCTCCTTGGTCGACTCAATCTTGCTTGCGTACTGAGATTGCCTTTCACCTCGGTTATCATTACTAAATCCCTGCCTGTTATCGCGAAAGGATTGCGCCCTTACAGTAGCCCCGCTAACGAACAGCGTAAGGGCAAAAAGAAATTGGGTTATTGCTTTCATCAGTACTATTGTTTTTGAGCCGGATCGTCGCCCAGCGAATTATCAAGTGTTTTGTAATCTATAGGCGCATCTTCAGACATCATGGTGCTTTGCACATCATTACCGTCTACATGCGTTTGAAGATATTGTTGTATCTCATCAGCCGGAATTTCTGATAATTGTTTGTGCAGATAAGAAGCGCCGTGCGCAGAGTTGGTTACACTATTGCTTTGCGACAGAAATATACTGCCCCCAATAATCAGCGCAAAGCAGGCTGCCGAGGCATACTTAAATGCCGCCGTGCTCACCAGCTTTCTGATCACCCCGGTTTTGCGTACCACCAGATCCTGGTTAATCGTTTGGTTCAGGATGCTTTTGTTCAGCTTTTCAAAATAGCCTTCGGGCACTGCAAAAGATTGCTCCTGTGCAGGCGCCGCTTCCTCAATTGCTATGCGGCTGGTAATCTGCTGCTGTAAACGCTCAAAATAATCATCTGCAGGAACGGTAAAGCCTTTGCTTTCACTTGAAGCCAGTTCCTCTATATGTATGCGGCTGGTTATCTGCGCCGCCGAAGTTTCAAAATAATCATCAGGCAGCGTAAGCCCGCCAGCAGGTACACGCTCCTGTAGTTCACTCAAATACACAGATGACATGATGCGCTCACCCAGTTCATCAAAGTAACCGGACGGTACAGTAAACGGGTTTTGTAAATTAAACCGTTTAATTGACATTTCTTCGTCAGGCCACTCCATTTTCTCGTTATCGCTTGCCATAATACACGTTAGATGAATTTAACCTAAAAGGTTTAACAATTATTTGAAATTAATCTTTCGACAGCAAAAATGCTTCAATTTTCTTTACTGCCAAATGAAAAGACGCTTTAAGCGCACCCACGCTGGTGCCCAGCACATCAGATATCTCCTCGTATTTCATATCGTCATAATACTTCATGTTAAATACCAGGCGTTGCTTTTCGGGCAGGGTAAGTAAAGCCTGCTGCAATTTGTACTGTGCCTTGTCGCCGTCAAAGTAGGTAGAAGCAGCAAGGGTATCGGCCAGGTCATAGTTCATATCATCCAGCGAAACATTGTTCTTCTGCTTCTTTTTGTTCAGAAACGTAATGCACTCGTTGGTGGCAATGCGGTACATCCAGGTGTACAGCTGGGCATCATTACGAAAACCGCCCAGGCTTTTCCATATCTTTACAAATACATCCTGCACAATGTCATCTGCATCGTCATGGTCAATTACCATGCGGCGCACATGCCAGTATATTTTTTGCTGGTACTTTTTCAGCAGCAGGTTAAAAGCTTCGTTCCGGGTACGTTCCTCCTGAAACTTACTTAAAATCTCCGCATCTTCCGGGTGTGTAGGCATTTGTATAAATTATATAAAAGGCAGATTATCCTTTACGCTGTATGGCTTTTTTGGCAGCGGCCACAATGCTTTTGGCATTTAAACCATATTTATCCATTAATTGTTCTGGCGTACCCGACTCTCCGAAAGAATCATTAACCGCCACGTACTCTTGCGGAGTAGGGCTATTTACCGCCAGCAGTTGCGCTATCGAGTCGCCCAGGCCGCCTAAGCGGTTATGCTCCTCGGCAGTAACCACGCAGCGGGTTTTAGCAACTGATCTTAGTACCGCCTCTGCATCTAACGGTTTTATGGTATGAATATTTATAACCTCTGCCGAAATTCCTTCGGCTTCTAACTGCTCACAGGCTTGTATAGCTTCCCATACCAGGTGGCCGGTGGCAAAAACAGACACATCGGTTCCTTCGCTTACCATCCAGGCTTTGCCAATATCAAAGTTCTGGTCGGCAGGTGTAAATACCGGTACTACGGGGCGGCCAAAGCGCAGGTATACCGGGCCTTCATGTTCAGCAATGGCTAATGTAGCGGCCTTGGTTTGGTTATAGTCGCAGGGGTTGATCACCGTCATACCCGGCAGCATCTTCATCAGGCCGATATCTTCTAAGATCTGGTGGGTGGCGCCATCCTCACCTAAGGTTAAGCCTGCATGTGAGGCGCAGATTTTTACATTCTTATCCGAATAGGCTACCGACTGGCGAATCTGGTCATACACCCGGCCGGTAGAAAAATTGGCAAACGTGCCGGTAAAAGGAATATGCCCGCCGATGGTTAAACCGGCGGCAATGCCGATCATGTTGGCTTCGGCTATGCCTACCTGTACAAAACGCTCAGGAAAGTTGTTGATGAAATCCTGCATCTTCAGCGAGCCGATCAGGTCGGCGCACAGGGCCACCACCTTATCATTACGCTTACCGGCTTCCAGCAAGCCCGCACCAAAGCCCGAACGGGTATCTTTTTTATCTGTGTAAGTGTATTTGGTCATTGGTTTATTGGTCATTAGTCATTGGTTGATTAGTCATTAGTTCACTGGTTCATTGGTTGATTAGTCATTAGTTCACTGGTTCACTGGTTTGAAAATGGTGTGTGTTCCCCAATGACTAATGACCAATGAACCAGTGAACTAATGAACCAATCAACATCCTTAATAATCCCCCAGCGTTTCCTTTAACTGGTTAAGGGCAAGTTCCAGCTGGGCATCGTTTGGCGCTACGCCGTGCCATTTGTGGCTGCCCATCATAAAGTCTACACCGGCGCCCATATCTGTTTTCAGCAGTATGATAATGGGTTTACCGTTACCGGTTTTCTCTTTGGCCTCGTTCAGGGCGGCTACTACGGCAGCCATATCATTACCTTTGGCTACTTCCATCACTTCCCAGCCGAAGGCGCGCCATTTTGCCGCTAAATCGCCTAAGGATAGTACCTGGTTGGTAGAGCCGTCAATCTGCTGGCCGTTGTAATCTACGGTGGCAATCAGGTTATCCACCTTGTTGTGCGGGGCAAACATGGCCGCTTCCCATATCTGGCCTTCCTGCAGTTCGCCGTCGCCATGCAGCGAGAATACCAGGCGGTCATCGCCGTTCAGCTTTTTAGATAAGGCTGCGCCAATGGCTACCGACAGGCCCTGGCCCAATGAGCCGGAGGCGATACGCACACCCGGCAGATGCTCGTGCGTGGTAGGGTGCCCCTGCAGGCGCGAGTTAAGTTTACGGAAGGTAGCTAACTCCGCCGCATCAAAATACCCGCTGCGGGCCAGCACCGAGTAAAACACCGGCGAGATATGACCGTTGGAAAGAAAGAACAGATCCTGGCCTTTGCCGTCCATATCAAAGGGTTGCGGCGTGTGCTGCATAATGCTGAAGTATAGCGCCACAAGGTAATCGGTACAGCCTAAGGAGCCGCCGGGATGCCCGCTCTGGCAGCCATGTACCATGCGCACCACATCGCGCCTCACCTGCGAGGCCACCGCTTCCAGTTCGGCAATAGCTGTAGTGGAGGTAATAGTTGGTGTAATTTCCATGAAATGATAAAGTATTGCGTTGCCGCTTTGCTGCGCAAAGGTATTAAAATTGTTGGTTACGCTTAGGGCTGCAACAGCCTGAGCACCTGTTCTGATGCGTTTTGGGTGTCTACCTTTTCAATAATGTGGGCAATGGTACCTTCGGGATTGATGATGAAGGTGGTACGGGCAGTACCCATAAACTTTTTACCGTACATGTTTTTTTCCTTCCACACATCATAAAGCCCGTTGATGCTTTTGTCATTATCGGCAATCAGGGTAAACGGCAGCTGGTACTTGCTTTCAAACTTCTTGTGCGATTTTTCATCGTCTGTGCTTACGCCAATCACCTCATAGCCCTGGCTGGTAAGCATCTCGTAATTATCGCGCAGGTTGCAGGCCTGTGCCGTGCAGCCGGGCGTATCATCCTTCGGATAAAAATAAAGGATGACAGTTTTGCCTTTATAATCAGCCAGCGAAACCGGCTTGCCATTCTGGTCAGTCGAGGTAAATTCAGGCGCTTTAGCGCCTGCGGTAAGTGAAGCCATTTTTCAAAAGTTTAACGGTAAAATTCGGCGGTAAAGGTAGCCGTATTGTTCTTAAAATCGGTAGCGGTAAACTCAAAAGTGTGCCTGCCGGGCGTTAGGGTATCGTCAAAAGTATATCTGGGCACACGGTTGCGGTAGCTCCACTCCATCAGTACCCATTTACCATCAATGCTGCCCTTCCAGGTTTTAATGCCCGACAGGTTGTCGCTCATGCGCACAGCAATGTTTCTGGCCGCGTGCAGGTTAGCGCCGTTATGGATGTTCACCGGGGTAATCACCGGCGCTACGGTATCCAGTTTGATAAAGAAATCGCCGAAGGCATGGGCCGTAGCCTTTACATACCCATCTTCATATACGTTACCGTCCGTGCCGCCGTTCGAAGCTACGATCATTGCCTTATCGCCATATACCCCTAAGTCCTCCTCCGGCTTTATCCAGATGCTGAAACCATCGTGTATGGGCGTTAGCTTGTTATGCAGCCGGTAAATGGCCGATTGCAGGCCGGCGCGGCGCGGCAGGGTGGTGTACATAAAGTCCACATCATCGTACAGGTTACCTGCCGGGATTGTTAATTTTAATTTATCTGCGGTAAACTCGTTCACCTGGTTATAATGCATTAGATAACCGGCCGGCTTAAACACCGGGCGGTCTTTAGGAATGCTCGATCTTACATTGAATTTGAGGGTAGACACGTTACCGGCAAGGTCTTTTACCAGGTATTCCATCTCGTGCAGGGCAGTGTCCCTAAACTCGATTACGCCCCGGTTTACCGATTGCGGATACAGGCTGATGCGGCTGCCGGGTAAAATAAACGATTTTTGAATGAAGCGGTGGGTGAGCACCTGCTGCGGATAATCGATAAGGGCGTTAATGGCATGGGTCTGGTCGAAGGCAAAGCGCTCGGCGGCGTAGGTGAATATTGTGTTACCATCCATCTTTAGCTCTACCGAATACACACCGTTGCGGCTGGCCGAACTGCTGTTCATGTCATTGGCCATAATGCCAAAGCCAATGCTGCCGCTCAGTTCCAGCGTTTGCGGGCCGGCCAGCCGGTAATTGCCGCCTGTGCCGGTCAGGCTGTGTATCTGCCTTAATGTTTTTTCGCTGAACGGCGCACCATTAAGGTGGTACACACACATACCCTGTAATGCGGGCGGAATACGGTCGGGGATCAGGAAACCGAATAACTGCGGGTTGATGGTTTCCTCGGTGGCCGAATCGCGTACCTCAAAGTGCAGGTGCGGCCCTCCGGATGCGCCCGTATTGCCCGACCAGGCAATCACCTGCCCCTTGTACACCGGTATCTGGAAAGGCTGCAGCTTAAAATCAGCATCGAAGCTTTCGGTTTTGGTTTGCTGATAGCGCAGGGCTTTCAGAATCTCAGGGCTGAAACGTTCCAGGTGGCCGTAGACGGTAGTGTAACCGTCCGGGTGGGTAAGGTATACCGCATTGCCGAAGCCGCCTAACTGCACCTTTACCCGCGATACATAGCCGTACATCACCGCATGTACCGGGTAACCCGTGCGCTGGTTACTGCGAAAGTCAAGCCCGGCATGGAAGTGGTTGGGCCGCAGTTCGGCAAACGCGCCTGCGGTAGATGGGGCTAACTCCATCGGGTAGATAAAATCGGTTTGCGGGTAAGTTTTGGATTGGATGCGGTTTTGGGCGAGGCCTGCCCGGCATACGCTGAAAATTGAAATCAAAAGGCAAATATAAAATCTAACCATGCTAAGCGGCTGCGTTTAAATTTAGGGATGAAAGCGATTGGTAATTTCCAACAATGGATGCCCCGTGGGTTGATATTAAGGCAAAATTATAATTATAAAATTTCACGGCTTCCTCACCGCGTTCCTGTCGGCACACCGGTTTCATTGGTAGCTTTTATTACCGTTTATGAACTTTTATCGCCGTTTATGGAAGTTTATGGAATATTATAAACATTTAAAGGGAGCATAAACCAACATAAAGCGGGGCGACCCTTTGTACCTGCCCTGTTTTCGTCAAATTTATTTCACATAAAAATTCAGCAATTGCTCATCCTCTATATACCCTTTCAGGTGGTCGCCAATGTTAACCCGGCCTACACCCTCAGGGGTACCGGTAAAAATAAGGTCGCCTTTTTTAAGGGTAATGTACCCGGAAACAAAGGTAATGATACGTTCAAAAGAGAAGAGCAGGTCTTTGGTATTACCGGCCTGCCTGGTTTCGCCGTTCACCTCCAGTTTGAAGCTGATGTTGTTCAAATCCTGAAACTCAGTTTTTGAAATAAATTTGGCGCTGATGGGGGCAGAATTGTCAAAAGCCTTCGCTAATTCCCAGGGAAGGCCTTTTTCCTTATGCCGGCTCTGGATATCACGGGCGGTAAAATCAACCCCCAGGCCAATTTCATCGTAATAATCAGCCGCATATTTTTCTTCAATATGCTTGCCTTCCTTACTGATTTTCAGCACTAACTCAATTTCATGATGAATGTCCTGCGAAAAATCGGGCAGGTAAAACGGCTTGTTATCTTTCAGCAAAGCCGTATCGGGCTTCATAAATATTACCGGCGTAGCAGGCACCGGGTTATTGAGTTCTTTGGCGTGTTCGGCGTAGTTGCGGCCAATGGCAATAATTTTCATAATGGTAAGTTTAGCAACCTCAAAGCTAATAAATAGTTTGCGGCGGCTATCTCCAACAGCTAAAGTGTTACAAAAATTACAGGATAGAGATGCGCTTGATAACCGATTCGGTGCCTACCACCACACGTACAAAATAAAATCCGCTGGTAAGCTTATTGTTCAGGTAATAGGTGAATTTCTGGTCGCCGGGTTCAACACGCTGCGAAAAAAGGGTGGCTACGTTGTTGCCCAGTACATCCATTATACGGATGGTAACATTGGTATTGCGCGAAACAGTGTACTTAAGGTTGATTTGGTCAGTTACCGGGGTAGGGTATACCTGTACGTTGCTCAGCAGGCGGTCATCCTCTGTTTTGGGTGCAGGTTTAATAATTACAGCAGCCGGTTTAAAGGGCGGCAGGGTGGCTTTTATGCCATTATGAAGCAACGTAGTCTTAGCGCCGGTCTTAGAATTAAGGTGCAACCGGTAGATGGTATCAGCCCTAAGCGGAACGGAAAAGGCAAGATTCATCCCTACTGCCATAGCAAATAAGATGAACCACGAATGTTTAATAGTAGAAATTTGCCCCATATTTTACTTTAACCGCAAAAATATAAATAAAGCGTTTATGAACAGTAGGTTTTGTATTTTTGCCTGCTGCATTTAACACAATTTAACAATTATTTGTTTGCCTTCTCAAATGTGCGCTGTTGTTTGGTGCATACGTGCGTATAGTGTTAAAGTTACAATTTATGTTTTTTTATATGGATAACTTATACTTCTAAAGTGTCACACCACAAAGATCTTCAAAAACTAACCTTTTCCGGGCTGTTAATCAGCTTAGGCATTATCTATGGTGATATTGGTACTTCACCGCTCTATGTGTTTAAGGAAATCATTGGTAAAACCCAAATTTCAGAAACACTCATACTTGGCGGCGTTTCCTGCATATTCTGGACGCTCACGCTGCAAACTACCATAAAGTATGTAATAATTACGCTTCAGGCCGATAACAAGGGGGAAGGCGGCATATTCTCACTTTTTTCCCTGGTAAGGCGGCGGGCCAAGTGGCTCATTGTTCCGGCTATTGTAGGCGGTTGCGCTTTGCTGGCCGATGGTATCATTACTCCGCCAATTACAATTTCTTCAGCCGTAGAAGGACTGCAAATCTTTTATCCGCACGAACCTACCATGTATATTGTAATCGGCATCATTGCCGGTTTATTCTTTATACAGCAGTTCGGCTCGTCTACCGTTGGTAAAGCCTTCGGGCCCATTATGTTTCTCTGGTTTACCATGATCGGCGTATTGGGCATATTGTACCTGGTGAAAATGCCTTATGTGCTTAAAGCGCTCAATCCATATTATGCCTATGCCTTGCTTACCAGCCATACTGTTCCTGTTTCGGCATTTGCCATTTTAGGTGCCGTATTCTTATGTACTACCGGGGCCGAAGCTTTATATTCTGATTTGGGCCACTGCGGGCGTACCAATATCCGCATCAGCTGGATATATGTTAAAAGCTGCCTGGTTTTAAACTATCTTGGGCAGGCCGTATGGTTGCTGCAACACAAGGGGCAGGTGTTGGCCTTAGATAAACATAACCCCTTTTATGAACTGATGCCGCCGGGATTTTTAATTTACGGCATTTCCTTAGCCACTGTTGCTGCCGTAATTGCCAGCCAGGCGCTTATTTCGGGCTCATTTACACTTATTGCCGAGGCGGTGAGGTTAAATCTATGGCCTAAAGTTAAAATCAATTACCCATCTGAGCAAAAGGGACAGTTATATGTACCCAGTATTAACTGGTTACTGATGCTGGGTTGTATCGGTGTTGTGCTGCTTTTCAAAGAGTCGAGCAAAATGGGCGCAGCTTATGGCTTGAGTATCACCATCGCTATGCTGATGACCACTATTTTGGTATCGCGCTTCTTGCGCCGCCGTAAAGTGCCGCGTTATCTTATCAATATATTTTTGCTGGTTTACATACTTCTGGAAGGTACATTCCTGTTAGGTAACCTGGGTAAGTTTGTTGATGGCGGCTGGTTTACTGTAACCATAGGCTCCGTATTATTCTGCATTATGTGGAGCTGGCACAGTGCCCGTAAGATACGCAACCGGTATATTAAGTTTGTAGACGTTGAAGATTATTACGAAATTATAAAGGAGTTAAGCGAAGATGAAACGGTACCCAAATACGCTTCGCAGCTGGTGTATCTTACCAGCGCCAACTTTAACTCCGAGGTAGAATCTAAGATTATGTACTCCATTTTACAGAAGCAGCCCAAACGGGCCGATGTATACTGGCTGGTGCATGTGGATGTAATGGATGAGCCCTACACCCGCGATTACGAGGTTGATTTTCTGGTACCAGGAAAACTGATACGTATTGATTTTAAATTAGGGTTTAGGGTAGAGCAGCAAATCAGTTTGCTGTTCCGTAAGGTGGTAGAAGATTTGGTGAAAAACGGTGAGATAGACATTATCAGCACCTACAAATCGCTTAACAACCGTAAAATTGTGGGCGACTTCAGGTTTGTAGTGATCGAAAAAATAGTTTCCCGCTCACATGCATTATCATTCTACGAATCTATAATTATGAAATTGCATGATTATTTGAAGCATTTGAGCATCTCTGAGGAGCGCGGTTTCGGGCTTGATCTAAGCTTTGTAACGGTAGAAAAGGTGCCGCTCATGTTATCAGACCCCGAAACTGTGCAGATACACCGGATTGAATAATTTCATTTACTACAAAAAGGAACAGCCTGCTTCAGCAAAGCAGGCTGTTCCTTTTTGTAGCTATAGCTCAAATAGTTTGATGCGGAAGCAGTGCTTTAAAAATTGGATAGCGCAACTTTATCTGCCTTGCCAAGTACGCTGTGTTTGTAGCCATAAGTGGCGTATACCACCAGCCCGATAGCCAGCCATATCAGAAAGCGCAGCCAGTTAAGGTAACCTAACTCGGTCATGAGGTAAAAGCAGCTCAGCAAGCCTAAAACAGGTATCAGCGACAGTTTTTTGATAAATGCCAGTGTGGTAAGTGCGGCTGATAAAATGATGAACAAAAAGAAAGGGAATCGCTCGTGCGCATTCTCGGCAGCAAACAAGCCAAGCATTGGTTTCCAAAAAACAATGATACCTGCAATAAAAAGCGCCGGAGCTATCCATTGCGAATTGATATACGGAATACGGAAGCGGCTGCTCACCGTATCGTCTTTTGGCAGCAGCAACACACCGCCGCATACCAGTACAAAGGCAAACAAGGTGCCAATGCTGGTTAAATCGGTTACCTCAGTTAAGTTCATGAACAACGCAGGTATGGCTACTACAAAACCTGTAACAACGGTAGCAAAAGAAGGGGTATGAAACTTAGGATGGATGCGGGAGAATGCCTTGGGCAGCAATCCGTCGCGGCTCATACTCATCCAGATGCGGGGCTGCCCCATCTGAAAGATAAGCAACACACTGGCTGTTGCAATTACAGCGCTGATAGAAATAATATAACTGATCTTTTTGAGGCCAACATTGGCGAATACGAATGCCAGCGGGTCGCCTACGTCCAGCTTACGGTAATCTACCATGCCGGTAAGTACCAGCGCAATCAGCACATATAGTACCGTACAGATAATAAGCGAATAAATCATGCCGCGCGGTAAATCGCGCTGCGGGTTTTCGCATTCCTCGGCCGTGGTAGAGATTGCATCAAAGCCAATGTAGGCAAAGAATACCCCCGATACGCCCTTCATTACGCCGCTAAAGCCGTTCGGTAAAAAAGGGTGCCAGTGCGCCGGGGTTACGTAAAAACAACCCAGTATAATAACCGCAATAACAATGGCAATTTTAAGTATTACCATGGCGTTGGTTACCTTCTTGGTTTCGCGTATGCCAATGTAAACCAGGTAAGTAATTACAATTACAATCAGCAGTGCCGGTATATTGGCAATCAGCTTAAGGTTACCAAATCCAGGGGCTGTATTCCATGCCTGGGCACTTAGCTTAATCTTGTCGGTTATTTCCTTCAGGTGGCCGGTACGGGTAAATTCCAGTAACTGGTTGTGCGCTTTAAAGGCGCTGAAATAGTCCATGGTTAAATACCGGGGCACATGAAGTTTAAAGCCTTCCAGCAGGTTAACAAAATATTCACTCCATGATATGGCTACCGCAATGTTACCAATGGCATACTCCATCAGTAAATCCCAGCCGATAATCCAGGCTATCAGTTCGCCAAAGGAAGCATAGGCATAAGTATAGGCGCTGCCCGCTACTGGTATGCGCGAGGCAAATTCAGCATAGCACATGGCCGAAAAGCCGCAGGTAATGGCCGTAATAATAAACAGGATGGTTACACCCGGGCCGCCATTGAACGAGGCAACGCCGATGGTAGAAAAAATACCTGCGCCTACCACAGCGGCAATGCCCATTAACGTTAAATCTTTAACTTTCAGTTCCTTTTTGAGCTGGTTGCCCGAGCCTGAATGCTCACCATCACTAAAACCGCTGGCTACATCAGCCAAAATTTTATCAACAGACTTTCTGCGGAGTATACTTTTCGACATTTAGTTTAAAAAAATTGCCTCAACTCCCAAACATAGCCAATTTTTTTGAGCCTGATGCCTTAAAAACTGTTTATTTGCAGCATGGAAACCCGTTTGCTGGATGTATTGCGCCAAAGCCGGCTGTTTTTTGTGCCTTACCTTATTGTAATTATTTGCTGCTTTATTATAAAGCTGACCTATACACGCCCGGAGATTTATTTTGCCATCAATGCACGGCACAGCAATTGGGGCGATGCGGTGTTTCCATATATAACCCAAATGGGAACAGGCTGGATGCTGGTGCCTGTTTTTATTTATTGTATATGCACCAGTTACCGTAAAATGCTGCTGTTTGTAACCAGTTTTGCCATTAGCGGCTTAATTGTGCAGTTAGCCAAGCATATTGTACATGCGCCGCGACCTAAGGCTTACTTTGCCGGCCAGTTAGCCAAAATCTATTTTGTAAAAGGGCAGGCCATACTAACGAATAACAGCTTCCCTTCAGGACATACAGTTACTGCATTTGCTGCTGCAACTGTGCTGGCTTACTTATCTGTAAGCAAGCGCTGGGGTTTTCTCTTTTTGCTGGTTGCTGTTTCAGTTGCCTATTCGCGCATGTACCTGAGCCAGCATTTTTTGGAAGATGTAATGGCCGGCTCCATTATCGGCGTTATATCTACCCTGATGTGGCTTACCTGGATGGATAGCCGGCCGTTTCTGCGCAGCATGAAATGGAACAAGGGCCTGTTTAAAAGGTAGGCCCTTGTTATAGTTGAGATCTGTTAACCTGTTACACCTGTTTTTTCCGGCGCCTGATAACCGCAACAATAAGCAGGATGATTACAATACCACCGGCAATAAGCCCCATTCTGAGGCCTTTGTGCATACCGGTAAACTGGCCGATTATAGAATATTGATCTTCGCGATTTACATCCGGTGCGAATTTCATCGAACTGAAGAATGCCTTTACTTCCTTTATGGCTACCTCGCGCTGAGATTCGTTCATCAGATACTGAAAGGTGTAGGTAAAGTTCTTAGTATAAACAACCCTGAACTGACGGTCCTGCACACCCGCGCCGGTATCTACCTTCAAGGTAAAATCCCGTGCAAGCAGGCTGTTAGCAATCACCGTATCTTTATCATTGTCAACGGTGCTTTTTAATGTGCCCGACAGTATCTTGTTCTGGTAGTTCTTAAGTTCTTTCTTTAAATCCTTTTCACGTTTAAGTGGCTTGCCCGGCGGATTGGCAGCCCTTGTAATAATGATATAGCCATACAACGCATTGGCAGTAAATACCTGCTGGCCCAGGGTATCTTGCTTGCGGTACTCTTTAGGAAGAGAAACGGTAACACTGCTGTCTAACTTTACCGGAATCAGTACCTGGCTTAATGCTGAAAGGCTGCCCATCAGCATTAAAATAAGGGGGAGTATCTTTCTCATACAGATACAATAACCCTGCATTTTTACAGATTGTTTGAATGACGGGGTTGAGGTGCTGGTTAGCTGACAGGCAAAATGGCGGCGTACACCATAGTATACGCCGCCCTTTTGTTGAATTATTTAATTACGTTATGCTAAATCTTTTCCAGCTCCTGCTGCACAAATTCAGCCAGTTCCTTTACATAATCAGCACTGAAATTAAATTTAATACCGGCCGTTTCGTAAATTTCCTTGATGGTTTTGGTATAGCCTAACTTTAAAGCCTCTAAATATTGCTGCAACCCTTTCTCCGGATTCTCTTTGTAATTCTTCCACACCGCTATGGCGCCCAACTGGGCCATGCCGTATTCAATATAGTAAAAGGGTACTTCGAATATGTGCAGTTGTTTTTGCCAAAGATTAGCCTTAGCTTCTTCCAGGCCGTTCCAATCCACAAAGCCGGCGCCAAAGCGCTCATAAATTTGCAGCCAGGCATCGGCGCGCTGCACATCGGTATGGTCGGGGTTGGTGTATAGCCAGTGCTGAAACTGGTCAACTACGGCTACCCAGGGCAGGGTTTTCAATACATCAATCAGCTGGTCGCGCTTGGCACGTTTCAATTCTTCCTCGTTATCAAAATATACCTGCCACTGATCCATCGAGATCAGTTCCATCGACATGGATGCCAGTTCGGCCACCTCGGATGGCGTGTGCTTAAAGTCATTTAGTTCTAAGTCAGCCGTCAGAAAGGTATGCACCGCATGGCCGCCTTCGTGCACCATCGTGGTTAAATCGCGGAAGGTGTTGGCCGAGTTCATGAAAATGAAAGGCGCACCGGTTTCGGCCAGCGGATAATTGTACCCGCCGGGCGCTTTGCCTTTGCGGCTTTCCACATCAAACAGGCCGTTATCCTTCATCAACTGCAGGCGCTCACCCAAATACGGATTAATGGCGTTGAAGCATTGAATTGATTTTTCAATCAAATCCTCACCGCTGGTAAAGGGTTTTAAAGGGGCTTTGCCGGTGATGTCTACCTCCGTATCCCAGGGGCGCAGTTCATCTAGCTGTAATGCGGCTTTGCGTTTCTCGGCCTGCTCTCGCAGGATAGGCACTATTTCCTTTTCAATCGCTTCATGAAAATTGTAGCAGTCCTGCGGGGTATAATCAAACCTGCCCAGCGCCTGGAACATGTAATCGCGGAAGTTGTTAAAATTAGCGTTCAGTGCTACTTTGTGGCGCAGCACCATCAGGATATCAAACAGCTCATTCAGCTTATCCTTATCCTGCAGGCGGCGGGCAGTAATTTTTTCCCAGGCTTCCTTCCGCTTGCTGCGGTCGGTATCTTTCAGTATCGCGCCGGCCTGCTCCAGCGTAAACTCCTTATCGCCAATATGTACCGACATGGCGCTGGTGATCGATTGATACTTCTGCTGCTCCAGCTGAATTTCGGTTTGCACCGGGATGTTTTCTTCCCTGAACAGTTCCAGCGCTTTCTTTACACTGCGCAGGTATACAAAATACTTGCGCTCATCCAGTTGATTGGTATATTCGCTGGCGGCCAGTTTTTGGTTCAGTTCATTATTGTAAGGTGCAATCTTCGGCTCAATCTCCGTAGCAAAATACTGAAAGTTTTGCAGCAGTTCCTCATTTGCCGTATCGCAGGTCATGCGGATGTAGCGCCAGGCAAAATCTTCTTCCAGTGCCGCCTCCAGTTCGCTGCGGTTGCGCAGCCATTGTTCCAGTTCAGTTACCGAATTAATGGGACGGTTTTGCAGTTCCTGATAAATGGGTTCTAAATTTTCCCATTTGATCTCCAGGTTGGCCGGTATGTATTTTTTCTCTTTAGGCTGTATCATGATGTTTAACAGATTAAATACTATGGCGAAGTTAGCTAAATCAACATCAGGATAAAGTAAAGGTTTATGGCTTAAACAGCGTTTGCCTGAGTTCAGTTAATCCCTGCTGATAACTCACCGGCGTATAGTTAAAGGCTTGCTCAAATTTACTGGAGCTGAACAGGTAATCATGGTCGTACTGGTAATACATTTCTACGGTATCTCTAACTGCTTTATCAAACAAGCCGATCATGCGCAGCATCAGCTTGTTAACAGTAAAATATTTTGCGTGCACATTGAAGGCCCGGGCCGCGGTTTGTATAAAATCTACGCCTGTAACCGGTGCAGCGGTAGGTAAATGCCAAATCTGGTTATCGCTTTCCGGGTGCTGCCCTAAAATGTAAACGGCTTTGCCGGCATCAGGCAAATAAATAAAGTTGTGCAGCCTTTCAGGCTTACCCATCCACAACGCCCGGTCACCTTTAGCAAACTTAGCTATTACCATACCATCAACAAAGCTGTTCATACTTTCGGAGCCGTAAAAATCAGGGGCACGTGCTATGGTAGCAGTTAGGTTACCGGCCTTAACCTCATCCATTAGTGTGGTTGCTATCTTCGCCCTTACTTCTCCTTTACTGCTGGCAGGGTTATAAGGTGCGGTTTCTGTCATGGGGCCATCTGCCAGGCCATACATGTAAACATTATCAAAGAAAATAAGACGGGCCTGCGTTTCTTTAGCCAGGCGGATGACGTTTTGCATGATAACAGGCCATTGCTGCTGCCATATCTGGTGGTTGTAAACCAAACCGGCGCATAAATAAATTACCGTTGAGCCCTGAGCCGCCGGTTTCAGTTCCTGGTAGTTGAGCAAATCTGCTTTTTGCCAGCTTACGTTGGGTGCGTTAACCTTTACTTCGCGGCGGCTCACCAAACGTACCTGTTGATGATGATTGATTAACTCACGGGTAAGGGAATTGGCTACCGGCCCGCCGGCTCCTAATACGGTATGCATAATTCTGTGTTTTTGTTATAGCAAACCTACGCCGGGCGGAGCGCCCGAAACGTTAACTTAAGATAATAAAACCAGCAGTAATTTAAGCGGTGCGGATTAGTTGGTATGCATGATGCGTTTGCGGATGCGCGACAATGAAACCGGTGTAATGCCCAGATAATTGGCAATGTAATGCTGGGGCACATATTGCATGAGGGTTATATTGGTTTTTAATAATTGCAGGTACCGCTCCTCGGGCGATTGGTAAAGGAATGAGGCCAGCCGGTCCTCATAACAGCCGATCAGATACTCGGCAATGAGCCGGCCAAAACGCTCCGATTTGTAGGCCAGTTGCGGCGAGGCGTAGCACTGCTGCAAAAACTGATAAGTAAAAGTAACCAGCACCGTATCCTGCAAAGCTTCAATATACACCGGGCTGGGCCGTTGTTTCAGAAAGCTGGAATAGGCGCTCACCCATTCATTCTCGAAGCAGAAGTAGTTGGTGATTTCTTCACCATCTTTTACCACATAAAACCGTACCGAACCAGTTATGATCAGGCTCACTTTTTTGCAAACATCGCCTGCTTCAACAAAAAATTTTTTCTTTTTTATTTGTTCAATATAAAGCCCCTGGCTAAATAGCTGCCATTCTTCATCAGTAAAGCCTACAAACTTGTGCAAGGCCTGCCGGTATCGGTTTAAATAAAGTGGTAATGTATCCATGCCCTATCTAACAGAAAACATAAAGCAAATACTACACTGGCAATGCCATTGGTAGTCATAAAGGCAAAGTTTACCCGGCTCAAATCATGCGGTTTTACCAGCCGGTGCTGGTAGACCAGCATGGTACAAAACACCGCCAATCCGGCATAATAGGGCCAGCCCACCGGGGTAAAAAATATAGGTAGCACCACAAAAACAGCCGACAGCACATGTAATGCGGTAGATAAATCGAGTGCGGTGGCCGTACCCAGATGCCGGGGAATGGAATGCAAATTCTGGCTGCGGTCAAACTCTTCATCCTGCAGGGCATAAATGATATCAAAGCCGCTTACCCAGCACAATACCGCCAAAGAGTAAAAGATAGGCAACAAACTGAATTGCCCGGCCACCACCAGATAAGCGCCTATTGGAGCCAGTGACAAGCCCAAGCCCAGCACCAAATGGCACAATGCGGTAAATCGTTTAGTGGCGCTGTAACCCAACACTACCAGCAAAGCTACCGGCGACAGGTAGAAGCAAAGCAAATTGATGAAAAAGGTAGCCGCCATAAACAGCACACAGTTAACAATGGTAAATGCAAGGGCAGCACCGGGTGTAATGCGGCCGGCCGGTATATCGCGCACTTTGGTGCGCGGGTTTTTAGCATCAATCTCACGGTCGAGGTAGCGGTTAAAGGCCATGGCGGCGTTGCGGGCGCATACCATGCACACCAGCATCAGTAGCAGCATGGGCAGCAGCTGAAGCCATGTAAAAGTATTATCGGTGGTGGTTACCGCCAAAAAAAAGCCGATGAAGGCAAACGGCATTGCAAATATGGTATGCGAAAAGGTAACCAGAGAGAAGTATTTTTTCATTTATACTTAATTAATCACTGTCAAGAAAGGAACCGATAGAATCGCTACCTGGCGGCGTAAACTCCGGCACTTCAAAGTTTTGGTTTACGCCATCAATAAAGTTCAATACTTCATCGCGGCCGGAACGCTTTTCTGCGGAGGTGATGAAACATTCGGGCACTTCCTCAAACGTAGCCAGCAGCGCCTGCTTAAACAGTTCAACATTCTGTTCTGTTTTCAGGGTGGATTGCTTGTCGGCTTTAGTGAAAACCAGTACGAAGGATAAGCCTTTTTCGCCAAGCCAGTTGCAAAACTCTACATCAATCTTTTGCGGGGTAAGCCTGCTGTCAATCAATACCAGCACACATTGCAGGCTTTCGCGCTTGTCCAGGTAGGTACGGATAAACTTGTCCCACGTTTCCTTATTACTTTTGGAGGTACGTGCATATCCATAGCCAGGCAAATCCACAATGTACCAGGCATCATTAATGTAGAAATGATTAATCAGCTGCGTTTTTCCCGGCGTTTGCGAGGTTTTAGCCAAGCCTTTCTTATGCGTAAGCATATTGATCAGCGAAGATTTACCTACGTTGGAACGGCCGATGAAGGCATACTCAGGTTTTAAGGGAGGCGGCAGTTTGGAAATTTTGGTATTACTGCATATAAATTCGGCAGTTTTTACAATCATGGTACAAAGATACGAGGTATTGTATTGATATTTGATGTTTAAACATATAATTTATGGATGCGTATCATATTCCTGCACAAACCCGTATCGGCCATGTGCACCTGAAGGTGAGCAACCTGCAGCGTTCGCTCGATTTTTACTGCGGTTTGCTGGGTTTTGAATTGATGATGATGTACGGCGATCAGGCGGCCTTCATTTCGGCCGGCGGGTACCACCATCATATCGGGCTGAATACCTGGCACAGCAAAGGGGCAGGGCCGGCACTTGAGTATGCCGCAGGTTTATACCATACCGCTATTCTGTACCCGGAGCGGAAAGACCTTGCTGCTATTTTTAAACGGTTGCTGGATGCCGGTTATCCGGCCATTACCGGCGCCTCTAATCATGGCGTATCAGAGGCTATCTACCTGAACGACCCTGACCAGAACGGGGTGGAGCTTTACTGGGACCGCCCGCGTGAGCAATGGCCGCTGGATGCCGAAGGTAAACTAACGATGTTTACCCAGCGGCTGGATGCAGCAGGCTTACTGGCGGAACTCAATTGAACGCAGCAACCAAAAAGTCAAATTCCCCGCAAAAGTGTAGCTTTGCAGTTATCAAAACTATATCTGTATGGCGTGGCCGGAAAAACTGAAACTGAAAAAAGGGCTCATCTTATCATTAAGCCAGGCCGGTTATCAAACGCCTAAAGAACTGCAGCTCAAAACTCTTTCGCGCATTAACGGCGGGCAGGATGTGATAGCCGTAGGGCCGGAAGGCTGCGGTAAAACCACCACCGCTGTTTTAGCTGTACTCAACCGCTTTACATATACGGCCGATGGTATCACCAAGGCGCTGGTATTGGTACACAACAGGGATAAGGTGTTATCAGTTATCAGCCGGTTTGAGGAAATAAATCACAACAGATCTATTTCCATTGTTGGCTTGTATGCTGCGCCGGGTACCGAGGCTCAGATGGATGCTATGGCCGAAGGCGCTGATATTGTGGTGGCTACGCCGGATCGTGCCCGTGCCATTTACCTTAAATTAGGGCTTAACCTTAACAAGGTAGAACTGCTGGTAATGGATGATGCTGAACTGCTGGTGAAGCAGGGCTTGCAGTTGCCTGTGGCCGAACTCAACCAGGCCCTGATCAAATGCCAGCGCCTGGTATTTACCGAGGTAATGCACGATAAACTGGAAAAAATGATCGGCCCGTTTATGAAGCAGCCAACCGTAGTTGAGGTAGAGGAAGAAAGCGCCGTTGCTATGGAGCTGCATCCGCAGCTGCTTTACCGCCTGCCAAATTTCGGCACAAAGCTTAACCTGCTGCGGCTGTTTGTGCAGGATGCCGACATTTTTACCAAAGCCGTGGTGTTTGTAAACACCCGCCCAACCGCCGAAAAGTTGTACCAAACCCTGAAACTGCACCTTAAAAATGCGGTAACAGTGTTCAATTCGTGGCACTTTGAAATGGACGGATCAAACAGTATCGGCGATTTTATGGCGGATAGCAGTAAGCAGGTATTGATTGTAGCAGACGAAGAAATAGCGGCGCATGCACTGCAAAAAGTTCCGTTCCTGATTCACTTTGAGTTACCGGCAACGCCTGAAGCTTATTTAAACCGGGTAGTCAAAGGTTCAGCCATAACTGATGACGAAACTTTGGCCCTTACCTTTGCTACTGATTTAGAGCTGGCCGCCGTAAAAAAAATAGAGCAGGTTAGCGGCCAGAAAATGGCCACAACAGAGTTGCCGGAAAATTTGGTTATTCAAACCGATAAAAAGCCGGGAGCCGATGAAGCAAAGCCATCTAAACACAAAAATACTGAACCGGTTAAAGGTGAAGCTTTTCACGAAAAAAAGGCCAGTAATGCAAAAACCTATAATTACCGGGCCGGCGTAAAAGCAAAAATGAGCAAAAAGAAAAAGCACGGTTAAAAACGGATCATACTATTGCGTTGTTTCGCCGTCAGGATAAGCAATGGTTTTTTGCGGTGATGCTTCCATAACCGTCTGTAATTCACAAAAATCGCCAGTGCTAAAAAAATAGCACTGGCGATTATATTTTGAAACGGCTACTGCTAAAAATTATTACAGGCCGTGCCCATATCAATGTTAATGGCGTAATTAGCTTGCTGTATACGCTGCGTTGCGGTATAAGCATGCCCGCCATAAGTGATCTGAAAATCATAAATGGTGCCTGAGGCCAGCGCCTGGGTGGTGATTTTTCCGGAGCTGATGTAACCCAGATACTGGTAAGCAGCATTTGTGCCGTTTACCTTATAGAAGACGTACAGGCTGGGTTTAATCTGGAGATCTTTTTTGTTGGCGCAGGTGCCGGTAAAATCCAGCGTAACCGCAGGATTGGTTGTTGGCGGCGGCGGCGGGGTAGCCACCGGGGCTGTACTGCCGGGTTTTGCCAAGCCCATGTTAAGTACCTGCTGCATTTGCCCCGACGTAAAAGTAATGGTTTGTGTTTGGGTAACATAACCAGGTGCACTGATTTGTGCTGTACAGCTAATCGGACTATTCGCTTCGGGTGTTATAGAAGGGCCCAGGCCAATCGTGATGATGCCATTAACCACAGTAAGGTTCTTTTTCCCCGATACTTCATATACGTCATTTGCTGCAGGACCGCTTATCGTGATAGCTGCATTGGCAGGCGTTACCGAAGGATTGGCGGCATCAGTAATCCGTATAAGGGCAGTGTATTTGATAATATTGGTATCTACCACAATTTTCAAATTTTCGGTGGGCTTTTTACAGGCCAGCGGCAACAACAGGAGTAGCGCAAACGCCATCTTTTTAATGTTAGTCATATGCAGTAGATTTGATTAGAATTTATAATTGAAATTAAGCTGTATCACCGGTAGCCAGCGGTAACCTTTAATATTTTCCTGAAACTGAGCATTTTGCGAAGCATTGCCCTGCAAGTTTCCGGTACCCGTAATTGTGGCTTCAGGCTGCTTCAGGTAGTAGCTGCCCAAATCGAGGTTCACATTAAATTTGTGCTTTGGGAACATTGGAAATAATGCGATGCCTGCGTATGGCGCTACGCCCTGCCAGTCGGCTGTAAAAGTGAGGTGCCCTACCTGGTCCGGAGTAAGCTGGATATCGCCATACTTATAGCTGTCTGATGGCTGAACGTCAAGCGTGCCTTTGGCCTTGGCAAAATAAGCCAATCCGCCTGCCAGCCGGAAGCCGGCTGCATTCTTAAAAGGTGTATAATACAACCGTGCATATATATCAGTAAACCGGGCTTTCAGATCAGATTTCGAATTAAAATCGCTGAAATCGAGCACGTTCTTCGCTTTGATCGGTATCACATCCAGCCCGGCCTGTAACGCCAGTTTAGCGTTGAAGCCATAATTGTAAGCAGCACCAATACCAACCGTACCAACGTTTAACTGTACCGACTGCGGATGGTATGCCGTTTTTGCGGAGGTTGTGGCCGTACGCTGCTGCGCCTGTACGGCAACAGCGGTTAGCCATAGCAGGCTGATAGAACCAATGAGTTTAATCTTCATTTAGTAACTAAGTTTAAATTAATGGTCAGGATAATAATCCAAAATACTTACTGATCATTAGGGCAATCAGTGGGTATAACCGGATTAAGCTTTCTTAACAATTTTGTTAATTGTACGTAATCTTCTATTGAATTTGAACTGTAAATCCTGTACAGCTATTGTACGTTACAAGTGGGGGAAATGTTATCAGGAACGTAACAATTTTGTGACCAACTCTATTGAATTAATTTTATTGCAAGCTGGATTTCTTATTTAAGAAAGGCCGAAATGACCGCAATTCATTAATGAAAAGTTACCTGATAACGGTTTACCGGATAATTAGCAGCCAGCCGGATAAGGGTGGCAAATGGTCTTCATGCAAATTGATGAGGTAGTAATAGCTGCCTGCAGGTAAAAATTTACCTTGCAGGGTGCCATCCCAGGGCCTGGGGTAACCCCGGCTGTAATACAGCTGCTGCCCCAGCCTGTTATATATGCTTACTTCGGCATTGGCATAAGTATCCAGGTTGCCAATTATCCACAGGTCATTAATGCCATCGCCATTGGGGGTAAAGCTGTTAGGCAAGGATAATTGTTGATATACGCGTACGGTTACCAAACTGGTTTGTTCGCCGCAGCTTATGTTCGATACATGAAGCGTATATACCATATCCCGGGGAGCCGAGGTAATTGGTGTAAGCGAGGCAGCATCGTCAAGATAATCGGCCGGTTCCCAATGTATGCTAACATTATCGCCCGAAGATTTTCCGTGCAGCCGGCCCTGCTGGCCGGCAAAAATGGCTACCGCAGAGCCGGCATCAGCCATCGGGCGCTGGTTTACCGTAATTGTAATCTGCCTGTAGTCGGTAACTTCCGCACATCCTGCAGCGGTTACCTCTACGGTATAAGTAGTAGTAACAGACGGGCTGGCAACCGGGTTGGCTATATTGGGGTTGCTGAGCCCGGCCGCCGGCGACCATTTGTATGTTAAAGCGTTAGCAGCTGTAACGTCTAACTGAACGGCATCCCCGGCACAGATACTGCTGCCGGGTGTAAAGGTTATAATTTTTGCTGCCGGATGCACTGTAACCAATGTGCTGCCTGCCGAACTACAACCATCTTCACTGATTACCTCCAAAACATAGCGACCTGAATAGAGGGCTGTAGCTGCGGTGGTTACCACCGGGCTGCTCTCTGCTGAAGTCCATCCATCAGGCCCCGCCCAGCGGTATTTACTGCCGCCGGTGGCGCTCAGTTGCAGCGGCTGCCCTTCGCAAAAGTTAAGGGTGGCAGGCAGCGTAATTACAGGCGCTGCCGTAACCGTTACCGTTAAAGGGGCTGAGTAGATCCGGTTACTTTCTTTTCCCCGTTGCAATTCGTCCAGCAATCCCACCCGGTACTGATAAACGCCCGGTGAAGCATTGGGCAGGTTCAAAAGATAGTTTTTCTGCCGGGCCGCGCTACCCGGAATGTTTACCCAGCCCAGGCCATCATTTAAATTTTGCTGCCATTGTATATCCGGGTTTTTGTAGTTATCCGTATTGCTCAGCAAATTGTAAGTTAAGTTTTCGCCCTGGCAGCCATGCTGCGGCCGCGTATCGCCGGGTACGTTAAAGCCAACCAAAATGGTTTGCCCTACAGGGCTTACGCTGATGTCATCTATGGCAAAATCATTACCGTCACCGCCGGGCACTGCACTCAGCAGGCTGATAATCACATCTGAGCCATCGGCAGGAGCAGTAAAGCAGGTGCCGTACTGCTCGAAAAAACCAGGATTATCTGTAGCCGGTATGGCCGGAGTAGTATATTCTGCAAGTAACATTCCATTGGTGGTTTCCACCCGAAACTTAATTTGCGGTTGAATAAACCCTCGTGTGCGCGGTAATTCACGCAATATATTGGAAATATATCCCGATAGTTGATAAGTGGTTCCGGCGCTTAAATCAGTGCCTTTAAGCTGATGCGTGTAAAATAAGGCCGGCCGCCGGCCGGCATTAATCACCATCATATAACCATGCCCGTTACGGGTATGGTCATACGTATAGCTCTGCCATATACCATCTTTGCAGCTGGTGCCTATTTCTGTCATTAAGGTATAAGTGCCTTCATCACCGCCGCAAATATCAGGTGCATAAGTAAGAGAAGTTACGCTGCCCGGCAACGCCGGGCCTGTATCGTCATTATCGCCTTTACCAAAAGTTTCCACCCATACGGCTGCTCCTGCACTGCCGGCGCACAGTTGTGCGTGTACAGGCCGGGCCAGCAGAAGCAGAGAAGCAATAAAAATAACAGCTAAGGAGCGCATCCGGGTTTATATATGCCAGCGGCATACGGTATAAATATAATCAAATCAATGCAATAGTGATGTATGGATGTGGCAGGTAAGGAGGTTAGGTTTGGATGCTATGCATCCTATCGCATCAATAAATGCCTATCTTTGCAGCAACGCATGAGTAAAACAATAACCCCTTATAATAACCAGCAGGCTACCAAGAAAGAGCAGGTAGCCGATATGTTTAACAATATCTCCAAAACGTATGATTTTCTGAATCATTTCATGTCATTGGGGATTGATATCATCTGGCGTAAAAAGGCGATCAATGAGCTGAAGCAGGAGCGGCCGCAGCATATATTGGATGTAGCTACCGGCACCGGCGACTTTGCCTTTGAGGCGTTAAAGATTTTGAAGCCGCAGCATATTACCGGTGTAGATATTTCGCGCGGGATGTTGAATATTGCTGAGCAGAAGATTGCTAAGCGTGGGTTGAGCAATAAGTTTAGTGTGAAGTTAGGAGATTCGGAGCAGTTGCCTTTTCAACCTGATGAATTTGATGCTATTACTGTTGCCTATGGCGTGCGTAACTTTGAAAACCTGGAAAAGGGGCTGGCCGATATGTACCGGGTACTGAAGCCCGGCGGCAAAGCGGTGGTTCTGGAATTTTCCAAACCCAAAGCCTTTCCGATAAAGCAGCTTTATCATTTCTATTTCCACTATATTACCCCCGGTATCGGCAAGCTTTTTTCAAAGGACAGCCGGGCTTACAGTTATCTGCCCGAATCGGTAGCGGCGTTTCCTGACGGCAGCCGGTTTACACAGTTGATGGACAAGGTAGGCTTCCAAAATACCAAAAGCCGCCCGCTGGCGTTTGGTATCTGTTCCATATATACAGGTATAAAAGCATCATAGGTATTGAAAAAAGTATGGCTGTTGTTGGTGTTGGGCTTATGCTGCCGGCCGGTGCTGGCCCAGCATGTACCGGCATGGGGCGGCAATGCGGACCTGGAGGATTTCAGTTTTGGCTTCCTGTTTCAATATGTAAACCAGGATTTTAAAGTGTTGAAAAATGCCGATTGGCGGCGGCCCTATTATGATACCGATACCCGCCGGTATCTGACCGACTCACTTACCAGCATCAGCTCACACGGTACGCCCGGCTTTGCAGTGGGCTTTATTACCCGTTACCGCCTTACTGATCACTTAGAGGTACGTACCACGCCGGCTTTGGTTTTTGCCGACCGTACCTTAAGCTATACCTACAAAACAGCTTCGCAGAATACCGATAAGCAGATACAAACCACCTCGATAGACTTGCCGCTTTCCATCAAACTGAAATCCGACCGCCTGGGCGATTTCAGGGCTTACCTGCTGGGCGGCGTAAAATACACCGCTTCCTTAGGTTCGCAAGCCAGAAAAGACGCCGATGCCGCACCGCTGGACAAATTAGTAAAGAACAAAGCCGGTTTTGGCTCGTACGAGGTAGGCGTAGGTTTTGATATTTACTTTGAATACTTCAAGCTTTCGCCCGAACTGAAACTCAGCAATTCATTTGGCAATGTGCTGGTCGCTGAAAACCATCCCTATTCAGCGCCACTAAGCAAGTTGTTTTTGCGTACGCTGAGTTTCAGCTTGTATTTCGAGTAGCCGCCCCCTAACCCCCTAAAGGGGGAGCAGAGGTGGTATTTATATATAGGAGCAAAAATGATAATGATATAAAAAAGAAGGACAGGTAATATCCTGCCTTCTTTTTTAAAGTTCTATTCCCCTTTAGGGGGTTAGGAGGTAACCTACTGGTACTGTATATAAATTGGCTGCGGCTTGTATTTCAGTACTTCCTCAGGCGTAAGCATATGGTGCGGCGCTTTCTTCAGGTCGTTCTTATAAAACAGCTTAAAGCCGGTAAACTGCACAGGTTCAGGGAAGATATGGTTGCGGTAAGTGCCCAGCTTCAGTTCCGGTTCGCCCCAGCCATCCATATCAATTACAATCTGGGTTTCCTTGTGCAGCTTGATGTTCTTGTAATTGGTTACCATTTTACGGGTAAAGCGGTGCACAATTAAAATTTTAGGCGGCAGGCCGTATTTACGTACAATGCCCGACAAATAATCAGATACATAATTAACATCGGCGGCATCATAAGTACCAATCTTTTTACCGGGCTTGGTACCATCTTTCATGGAAAACTCGGGGTCCATACCGAAGTGTACCTGTGGCATGGCTAAATATTTTTCAAACAAAGGCAGTTCATCTCGAATATTGCTTAGTGCCACCTGTACATCTAAGAATACAATGGCATTGGCCTGTTTAGCAAGTGATAATACCGAGTCAATTTGCTTAAACGGCATCCGGTAACGGTATTTACCGTCTTTTCCGCCGTCGCCTTGGGCCACAACGGCTATATAGTGCAAAGCGGGTTGTACCGGTGTTTTAGGGTCGGCACGCTCCCAGCTTTTTACTTCGGTTTTTAACTTAGCCAGCATCTCCTTAGGCGGTAATTCGCCCAAAATGCCCATCTTTTTTGAGTACAGGTTGCCATAAAAAGCCACCACACGCTTGAACGGCAGTATAGCGCCATTCACAGGGTAAGGTGCGCCTTTAACCGGCCAGTGGCCGGTGGTGTCGCCGTTAGCCAAACGTTTGGTCAGGCTATCGTATTTGGCTTTATCCAGAGGCGGGTAGTTACCTTTGGCATTTACCGAGGCGGTGGTATCAGCCCCTTTTTTAGTAGTGTCGCTGCCGGATGCTCCGCCCTTGCCGGCCTTCGTACTTTCGGTACAGTTAGAAAATAGTACAAGTGAACCCACTAACAGGCCCGACGTTAGAACAACGGATTTTAAAGTCCTCATAAGGTATTTGGTATCTGATGGTAACCCGGCCCGTACAACACGGTGCCATTGCGGGTGCCAATATGCTTAAAATTATTAACAGTTAATTTGCCGTTCACTAAAATATATTTAAATCCGGCCGAATAAGCATGCGGGCGTTCAAATGTAGACAGATCGGTTACCTGCCCGGCATCAAACACCGCAATATCCGCATACATGCCGGGCCGGAGCAACCCCCTGCCTTGCAGGTGAAATTTTTGAGCGGGCAGCGATGTCATTTTGCGTACGGCGTCTTCCAGCCTTAGCAAACCTTTATGGCGAACATATAAACCCAATACACGCGCATTGCTGCCATAACCACGCGGGTGAGGCACCCCTTTGCCAAACCGCCTGATGCCAGAATCGGAAGCGACCATGGTAAGCGGGTAGCTCATAATCAGCGCAACATCAGCTTCACTCAGGCCATGAAACACCATATCGGCGCCGCCCAGCTTTATAATGTTGAGTATGGTTTCTATCTCATCGGGTATGGTGGATGGCTGGCCGTTAGTTATGTTGATTTGGGTGATGCTTTTGCCATTTAAGGCAGGCCTGGCACTGCAGTTAGCTACCACAGCATAATCAAAATGCGGCAGTTGGCGGCGCTGCATGTCGGCTGCCATTTCGTTAACTGCCTTCTGGTGCAAAGTTGGGTCGGCCAGGCGTTGCAATAAAGAATCACGTCCGCCAGCCTGCAGCCAGTCGGGTAATAATACGCTCAGCGTGGTGCTGCTTGCGGTGTAGGGGTACTGGTCAACCGTTACATCCAGGCCTTCCTTTCGGGCATTGTCTACCATTTGCAGCATTTCGGGCGCACAGCCCCAGTTGGGGCGCCCCACTTTATAATGTGAAATTTCTACGGGCATTTGTGCCTGCCGCCCAACATCAATGGCCTCGGTAATGGCTTCAAATATCTTATCGGTTTCATTGCGCATGTGCGAGGCGTATAAGCCCTTGTATTTTGCTGCCGCTTTAGCCAGCGCAATTACTTCCGGCGTTTTGGAGTAAATGCCGGGCGTATAAATCAGCCCGGTGGAAAAACCGAAAGCGCCATCGCGCATGGCCTGCTCCACTAAGCCGGTCATGCGGTTCAATTGTGCCGGGGTAGGGGTTACGGCAGCCGCACCCAGTACCGCTTTGCGTACATCGTTGTGGCCAATTAATGTGGCCGTATTAACCGATAGCTTCAAGCTATCCAAAAAATGGAGATAAGATTTTATATTGATGTTAGATTCGCCGCAGTTGCCGGTAATAACGGTGGTTACACCATCATAAATAAAATTGTCGGCAGTAGGCGTAGCTTTTTCGTCGCCCTCAATGTGGGTATGCACATCAATAAAGCCAGGTGCTATTATCAGGCCTTTGGCATTAATTACCTTTGTGGCCCTGCCGTTTATCAGGTTGCCTATAGCGGCAATTTTATTACCGGTTATACCTATATCGCCGTAAAACCAGGGGTTGCCGGTGCCATCAATGATTTTACCGTTTTTAAGGAGTACATCATATTTGGCTTGTGCCAGCAGTTGCAGGGGGAACAGGCAGATGATTAACCAGAGTGAGGGTTTGCGCATAAGGCTAAAGTAAGATTGCATATTTGAATTAAACACCCGGTCATTTCGACCGCAGGGAGAAATCTTCTGCCGCAGACCAGTCGCCTGGAGAAAATTTCTCCCTGCGGTCGAAATGACACAGTGGATGATTGTTTTATACCTTCCGAAACTTCCCGAACACGCCAAGCGGAAGTTTTGGCCCGGCGGTGGCTTGCAGGTATAGTTCGCCGGTTTCTAAGTTTTCAGCTTTAGGAAACGCGCCTTTAATTAAATTTTCTACAATAACCGATGAAAACCCCAGCGAGTAAGTGTTCAGGATTAAAAAGTGTTCTTTTTCATCCAGCAACTGCACCACGTCCTGCATCATCTCGGTGATGTGATCTTCCAGTTTCCACTTTTCGCCGTTGGGGCCGTGGCCGTAAGCGGGGGGATCGAGGATGATGCCGTTGTACTTTTTGCCGCGTTTAATTTCCCGTTTTACAAATTTTAAGGCGTCTTCTACTACCCAGCGTATATCTTTTAAACCAGATATTTCCTGATTTTCGTTAGCCCAGCTCACCACCTGCTTGATTGAATCCACATGGGTGGTATCGGCACCAGCGGCCTTAGCTATCAGCGAAGCGCCCCCGGTGTAGGCAAACAGGTTCAGTACTTTAGGCGATGATGTTTTAAATTGCTTCACCGTATCTGAAATATAATCCCAGTTTACGGCCTGCTCCGGGAAAACGCCCACGTGCTTAAAAGACGTTAAAGCCATTCGTAGTTTGAAACCGCCCTGGTTGTTCTGATAGGTAATATGCCAGCGGTCGGGCGTTTTGGGGTTCTTCTTTACCCAATCGCCTGCGGTAGCCGAGCGGCCCCTGAAGCGGATGTCATGCCGCTGCTGCCACTCAGCTTCGGGCAGTGCCTTGTTCCATACCGCCTGTGGTTCGGGCCTGATGAGGGTAACACTGCCAAAGCGTTCCAGCTTTTCAAAATTGCCGCAGTCTATCAGTTCATAGTCTTTCCAGTGCGCAGGGGTAAGGAGTTGGATCATCAATGGCAAAGATAGGGCGAATGAGATAGAATTAAGAAACAAGAGCCAAGAATCAAGATGCTTGCCCTGTTTTGAGCTGTAAAGTTATCCGGTTTCCTCTCTTTGTAACTTACCTGTTACGGCTAAACGGAAACTAAACGCAGCAGTCATAAGTTACAAATGAGCATTTATAAAGGGCGGTTTGCTAATTGCCCGGCATAAATCACAAACAGTTAAACTTATAAATCATAAAAACATGAAAGTTTTGAAGTATTTAGTAATTGCACTGGTTATGGCAACCAGCTTTAGTTATGCCGAAACAGCCA
The DNA here is from genome assembly GCF_965200995.1 of Mucilaginibacter sp. GTDB lineage: Bacteria > Bacteroidota > Bacteroidia > Sphingobacteriales > Sphingobacteriaceae > Mucilaginibacter. The sequence continues at coordinate 2,729,269 of NZ_OZ241743.1, forward strand.
GCGCAAAAACAACCATCAGTGTTGTTTCACCTGTTCAGCGTCGTACAGTTGTAATACGCAGAGGCCCGCGCCGTACAGTAATTACCAGGCGGGTATATCGCAGAAGCTATCACCGTCCGCATTACAGGCATTATCGTCATTATTAACAAAAAAACGCCTTTATTAGCTAATAAAGGCGTTTTTTATACGTTATTGCTCTGCAATAAGCTGATATCTACAACTGATCTTTAGCCGCCGCCATAAATTTACTGGCGAATATAAAGTCGTTCAGTTCGCTGTTGTCGGTATGGGCTATTTTCTTGTTTGAGCCTTCCCACCATTTTTTACCCTCGTGCAAAAACAGGATATGGTCGCCAATGCCCATCACAGAGTTCATATCATGCGTTACAATGATGGTGGTAATCTTATACTCCTGTGTAATCTCGTTGATCAGCTGGTCAATCAATACAGAGGTTTTGGGGTCGAGGCCGGAGTTGGGCTCATCCACAAACAAGTATTTTGGGTCCATCACAATGGCCCTTGCAATACCCACACGCTTCTTCATACCGCCTGATAGCTCAGAAGGAAACAGCTTGTTCTTGCCAGCCAGGTTTACCCGTTCCAAACAGAAATTGACACGTTCCAGCTTTTCTTCCTTTGTTTTATCGGTAAATAAATTCATCGGGAACATAATATTCTCTTCCACCGTCATGGAGTCGAATAAGGCGGAGTTTTGAAACAGCATACCAATCTGTGTACGGATGGGTACGCGCTGTTCAAAGGTCAGTTCTGTAAAGTTTTGCTTGTCAAAAAAAACCTGTCCTTTGGTAGGCTCATGCAAGCCCACAATACATTTCAGCAAGGTAGTTTTACCTGAGCCGGATCCCCCGATGATCAGGTTGTTTTTACCGGCTTCAAATATGGCTGATATGCCTTTTAAAACTGTATTCTCTCCGAAGGTTTTTTCAATGTCCTTAATCTCTATCATAACATTAAGCGCGTAATCACCAAATCAGCAAATAAAATCCCTACGCAGCTATAAACCACACCACTGGTAGCCGACTGGCCTACCTCAAGCGCACCGCCCGAAGTGTAAAAACCCTGATAAGCGCAAATAGAGGTAATAAGAAAACCAAATGCTATTGCTTTAACCATAGCCACCTGAATAGTAATGGGCATAAAGCCATCATGCAAACCGGCAATGTAATCGGCAGGGGAAATATCACCCGAGGTAGCCGTGGCAATGTAACCACCTAAAATACCCAAAGCGATAGACATGATGACCAGTAACGGCACCATAATCATCCCTGAAACTACTTTAGGCGCAATGAGATAGCCCGGTGCGTTTACCCCCATAATCTCCAGCGCATCAATTTGCTCGGTTACCCTCATGGTGCCAATTTCAGAGGCGATGCTGGAGCCTACACGGCCAGCCAGCACTAATGACGAAATGGTAGGACTGAACTCCAGAATGGTAGAGTCGCGCGCGATGCTGCCGGCAATACTGCGCGGTACCAGCGGGCTTGATAGCTGAAAGGCTACCTGAATAGTAGCCACCGCCCCAATAAATACAGAAATAATACTGATGATACCCAATGAACCAATGCCGATGGAAACCATTTCGCGCATGACCTCATTCCAGTAAACTGTAAATTTTTCGGGTTTTTTAAAACTCAGGCGTAACAGCAAAATGTATCTGCCAAGACTTGTAAACATGTATTGCTAAATCTATTAAATGAAACCGTGATAAAAATACACTTTTAATTGAATGAGCAGCGTATTGCTATATTTACCGTTATGGAAAACGCCTTAATTACAGGAGCCACTAAAGGTATAGGCAAAGCAATTGCCACTTCATTTGCTAAACAAGGATTGAACCTTGCAATTTGTTCTCGCAATAGTGAAGATTTACTTCAATTTAAGCGGGATCTGCAACAGCAATATCCGGCACTGAAAATTTTTACGCGGGTTACTGATTGTGCTGATAAGCGCGATGTGCAGCAGTTTGCCCGCGAGGCCATGCAGCAGCTTGGTTTTATTAAAGTGCTGGTAAATAACGTGGGCCAGTTTGAGCAGCGTGCCATACTGGATGATGAAGAAGATGATACGCTGCAGCAGCAGTTAAATACCAACCTGATTTGCGGCTACGAGCTTTACCGTATACTGGGTAAAAAAATGGTTGAGGACAGGAGCGGCCACATCTTTAACATCTGTTCGGCAGCGGCGCTGGGGCCAGTAGTAAAAGCCGGAAGTTATTCTGTAACAAAGGCGGCGCAGCTAAGTCTTAATGATGTAATGCGGTTAGAAACACAGGCATATGGTATTAAAGTAACGGCAATAGTGCCGGGCTCAACCTATACCTCATCCTGGCAGGGCACAACGGTGGATCAGCAGCGTTTTGTGCAGCCTGAGGATGTGGCATCGGCCATCATCAGCTGTTACCTGATGAGCCCGGGCGCCAACCCCGAACAAGTGATTATTAAGCCTGTGTTTGGCCAGTTGTAAATAACCTTAAAATTTTAATCACCATGAGCAAGAGATTGTATAAAGATGAGCAGCACAAACAAATAGGCGGTGTATGCGCCGGCCTGGCTGAGTATCTTAATTTAGATGTGTCTGTTATCAGGGTAGCTTTTCTGCTATTCTTCGTTCTGAAGGGAACAGGGCTGCTGGTATATGTTATACTATGGATAGTGCTGCCCAAAAACCCATACGCTGCAACGTTTACGCCGGGTGTAGACTATATGCACACACCTAACGATGGGGAACCCGGTTATGCAGCCAACTATGGCCGTAAGCCTTCGGCCGGGCGTTACATTGCGGGCATGGCGCTCATTCTTACAGGCTTGCTGTTTCTGCTGAACCAGCTTAACCTGATACCGGATTTCGATTTTGATTATTTTTGGCCGGTGCTGCTGATTGCAGCGGGTATGGTGTTCATATTTGCCGACCGTCAGGAGAGGCCTTTGATCAACAAGAATGATCCGTTTAATGATAATCCTTCACAACTTTAACCTTACCTGTCATGAAAAATAACAGATTATATCCCGGCATCATTTTAATATGCATTGGGTTGGCATTTTTGCTCAACCGCCTGGGCGTAGTGCATTTTAACTGGAGTAACCTACTGTACCTTTGGCCGCTGATTTTAGTAATTGCAGGCGTTAACCTGCTATTGAGCCACAACCGGGCACCCTGGGCAACATTGGTGCGTGTTGTGGTAGCGGTAAGCTGCCTGGGCATCCTGTTCTTCGGTAATTTCAATTTCAGCCCCCGCTGGGGAAAATGGCATTTTAACCACTCGCGCAATCAGGGCCGTGATGATCTTTCCTTTGATAACGACAGTGACAACAGTAGCCATGGCATTAAAAGTAGCAGCACTTACAGCGAGCCCTTTGATACACGTGTTAAAATAGCAAAGCTCAATATATCAGGTGGCGTAACCAGCTACGTACTGCGCGATACCTCTGCCGATTTGCTGTCTGCCCAGGCGCAGGAGTACAATGGCCGCTATATTTTCGACCATACCATTACTGATTCTACAGCCGAAATCAGCCTGCATAAAAAGAATGTGAATGTAAGGTTTGGCAACAGCGACAGTGATCAATCAAACAAAACCGAAATCAGGCTGAACTCCAAACCGGTATGGGATATCAGCATCAAAGGCGGGGCTGATGAACTGCGGTTTGATTTGAGTAAATTTAAAGTGCGCAACCTGCAGCTGAGCGGCGGCGCAACCGACTATAAAGTAAAAATGGGTATACCACAGGCCGAAACCCATGTAAATATTTCGGCAGGCGTATCAGACATTACCATTGAAGTGCCCACCGGGGCGGCCTGCCAGGTAACCACCAGTACTGGCTTGTCGTCTAATGAGATTGAAGGGTTCAACAAAATCAGCAGTAATCATTATGAAACCGCTAATTTCGGCTCTGCCGCTCAAAAAATATATGTGCACTTTAGTGGTGGCATATCAGATTTTACCGTAAAAAGATACTAAGGGGTTCATTTAGTAGCACCAACAGCAAAAACAGCGCAGCGCCTGCTTTACAACGAGTGATGCAGGCGCTGCGCTGTTTTGATTCAATAATAACCACTCATTTGCCGGTTTTAATAAGCTAATGAAGCCCCTTTGGCAGCATTTCCGGATTTTATCTTTAGTGTACGGTCTGGTAAACTGCCAGCCTTTACCGGGGTAAGCTATGGTAATTTACTCCGTTGCGTGTTCGCCTTTTTCACCAAGGTCAACAATATCACCCTCTTTAAATAAGATTTCCTTGATGGTATCGCGCCATAAGGGTTTTTGGCGCAGCAGAAACTCCAGGTCCATGCCAAAATGCTTAAATTCTTCCTTTTGCGCATTTTGCATAATGGCTTTGGCCTGCTCATTCTTTTCAACGGAAATACGCTGCTCGTACCAGTTAATGGCTTCGGCTTCTTCACCTAATGAGGCAATCATGCGTGCGAAGGTGCGTGTTTCTTCCGGCAGTTCATGTGCCGGTTCATGATATTGATCAAATCCCATAATAATTGATATTTATGCCGGCAATTAATGTACCGGCCCATACTTAACTGAAACCCGGCTCCGGGGTTTCACCCGGCTGCTGATTTGCGTTAATATGGAAACATTATTGTTTAAGGGTTAATGCGCCCGCCAGAGCCTTTGGTATAGCATAAAATTTATAAGCGTTTTAAAGAACTGAAACCGCATTAAAACGTACAACTAAAAGCTCTAAAAAGTGTAAACCCTGCATTTTTACAATATATTGATTGTCAATTAGTTGAATGGTATTTTTTAAAAAAAGTGTAAACTTTGGGTTTACACTTTTTTGAGCTGATCAGGGCAGCACAGCACCCCTGTCCGGCAGGCAGTAACCAGGTTAGTGCTGATGTTGTTTTGGAACTGCACCGGGCAGGCATACCACTGGTATGAACGTATGCTTTTGCCTTTGGCCGGTGCTGCCGGTAGGGAGCACTCACAGCTTAGCCTGCTGTGAGTGCGATATGCTCAACTTAAAAACAGATACTCCGGATACTTGTAAGGTGCACCCATTGATTCGCCTACTTATTTACCATTGCCTTACTTTTCCAGATGATACCATTTTTGCTTTTATACTGTTCAATATGGCCGCCTTGCATCAGCTCATTCAGCAGTGCCGAGGTGTCTTCTTTTGTTTTTCCGGTAAGCACCGAAAATTCTTTATCTGTAAGTGTAGGAAAATGGTTAAAAAGCTCCGTTGCACTGCAGGTAATATCTTTTTTGCGTACCTCAGGCAACAAACCGGCAATGATATTCTCAAATTGCTCATAGGGCTGATTGCCGCGCAACATAAATTGCTTGCCGGCGCTATCTGAGAAGAACAGCGTAGGGAAGCCGGTAACGCCATATTGTTTTGCCAAAGCCAGGTCGCTTTTAAAGTGCTCTTGCCCATCCGTCTTGAAATCGGCCAGTAGCTTCACACAATCAAGCCCGGCAGCAAAGGCCGCATTTTCAATATGCTTCCACTTAATAATGTTCTTTTTTTCCATGAATACCATTTCCTGAATACGCCTTAAAAACAGCATCGCCTTATTTTCATCCTGTAACTGTGCAGCTTTAAACGCAATGGAGGGCGGATAAGAGGAGTAGAGCGGATCTTCTATCCATACATCGCCATCCATTGGCATTTCAAAAATTTGGCAGGCTTCATCCCAGTGGCGTGCAGCATCGTCGGGCGTTTTGATGCTGCCGGTATTGCCGTCTTCCCAGCATGAAAGCAAGCCGCCCATGCAATACTTTATATTAAGGTAGGAGCCGTATTCTAACTTTAACTTGCGCAGTTGCGGCTGTATAACCCAGCAGGTAGAGCAAATAGGATCAGTAAAATACAGCACCTGGATAGGATGATGCAGTGCGTTACTGCCTGCTTTGTTGCGCTGGCGCGAAATAAGGGGCAGCGGCATATCAATTTCCTGAAGTGGACTAAGGAAGGATTGCTGCAACTGGCGGCCCAGCTCGGTGTGGTTGGCTACTTCATCTGCACGCAGCTTGTAAAACTGTTTAAAGGCACTTTCGTGGCTTGTATTATTTTCGAGGCATTGTACCAGCACTTTGGCGTCAATAACTGCATTGGTGGTACCAGAACTGGTAAAAGGAAGCGCCAGGTGGGCTGCATCGCCTATAATGGCTACGTTATGCTGATGAAAGGCAGGCAGCAGATCGAAGTCTGTAGTTTTCCAGAGATAGGTGGTAGAAAAATCGTTTGCCTGCAAGATATGGTGTACCTCTTGCGGAAAGCCCTCGAATTGCGCTTTGCAAAATGCCTTTATGGCTTCCGGCGTGTAGGTATCAATATCCTGCTCAAGGCTGTTATATTGCATAAACCAAACCATCTTGTGCATAGAAACAGGTATGTAACCAAAAGACAGCCCCCTGTCTCTGCATTGATATTTATTGAACACCGTTGGGTTGTATTGTACAGATGCGGTAATGGGGGAGATGCCAACAAATTCTTTAACCGTGGTGGCCGAATACCTGGTGTTGCCGAAAAGCGTTTGCCTTACTTTTGAATGGCTGCCATCGGCGCCTATAAACAGGTCGCCCTGCTCAGTTTCGCCGTTTTCAAAAACGGCTTCTATGGCTTTGCCTTTATCATAATTGAAGTGTGAGAACTGCCTGCCGGTTTTTACGCAGTTTACAGGCAGCAGCGAAGTTAAAAAGAACAGCATATCCTGCCGCCTGATACACTTCCATGAATTAAGCGGTACGCGCTTAATTTCCTGCCCATCGGGCCGGTTTAGGCTGTAGGTGTCAACGTTATTACCGGGCAGGCGGATTTGGTTGTCAGCACTTAATTCATTTAGTATAGCCAAACCATCAGTATGCATTAAAAACGCATGGCCGTGCGAAGGGCTGCCCACATTGCGTTCATTAATAACAAACTCAATATTCTTCTCGTGAAGCAGTGCGCCAAGGGTAAGGCCGGCAATGCCGCCTCCAATAATTACAACTTTCATGTTCAGCGGGTAAGGGTATCGGTTATCCTGGAAAGGGCTTCGGTTAATATGGGTTCTGAGGTTGCAAAGCAAAGGCGTATATAGCCTTCCGCACCATCGCCAAACCATTGCTTCAAGCCGGGTACTATAGCTACTCGGGCATCATTAAATAACAATTGCTGCATTTCGGTACTGGTTTTACCGGTACCTTTAATATTGGCAAAGGCTACATAACAGCCATCAGGTGCAATGCAGCTAATGCCCGGTATGTTATTTAATTGTTTAACCGTAATATCGCGCATGCGCTGCAAATGGGTAACAAAACCTTTCAGCCAGTAATCGCATCGGGTTAAAGCAGCTACTACGGCTATTTGCCCCAGTACGTTTGCCCCATGTATGGTAGAATAATGCAGAGAGGCATCATACACCCTGTCAAACACTTGTTGGGTAAAAGCGGCAACGGTACCAATGCGCAGGCCTGCCAGCCCGTAAGATTTACTGTACCCGGTAACCAGTATGGTACGGTTTCTGATTTCATCACCAAGTGAGGCAATACTGGTATATGCGGCCGGTTCAAATATGATATCGCTCCATATCTCGTCCGACAGAATCATCAGGTTATACCTGCAGGCCAGCTCGCCGATCAGCATAAGTTCATCTGCAGAAAAAACCTTACCGGTAGGGTTTAGCGGATTGCACAGGCAAATTAACCTGGTGCGCGGGCTAATTAACCGCTCGAAGGCTTCTATATCAATTTGACCGGTTCCCGGAGGAATGGCAAATGGTATGGCCGTTGCGCCCACTGCCTCAACCGAATAGCGGAATAAAAAATCTACAGGATCAAATATGATGGCTTCATCGCCTGCGTTTAAAAACGCTTTGCAGGTGAGGTAGATGCCAAACGCAGCACTGTCTACCGGCATGGTGTACTCCGGTTTTGCCGGTACATTCCGTTTGCCGGTAAAAAAGTTGGCAACGGTCTTCTTAAAGTCGGGCAAGCCCTGCGGCGGCCCGTAGCACAAATAACGGCCGCTAACAAAGCTGGTAATGGCTTCAGCAATTTCAGGCGCACAAGGGAAATCAGGATCGGCAGCGGTAAGCGGTATCACATCTTCCGGCACAGTGGCCCATCGAAGGTTGTAAGCTCTTTGTCTTAACAAATCAAGGTTAACAGATTCGGGGCCAAACATGATAAGGAGGTTGTTGAAGTTGTTGGATTATACGAATTATAAGGGTAGGTTTTCTGCTATTTCGGCAAACTTACTTTTACCAAGCGGCTTAACAATAAAGTCAGCTACACTGCTTATGCCTTTAGAGCGCTCAATGTCATGCGGCGAAATAGACGAGGATACAATATACAACTGCGCCCCTTTTACCAGCAGCGGCTGCAAATGATTGTATCCATCAATAAACTCCCAGCCATCCATTACCGGCATGCTTAAATCCAGAAATATCAGGTCGGGCAATAGATCGCGTTGCTGCACATGGGCCTTTAAGTATTCGATGGCCTGTAAACCATCGGTAAATTCCCTTATCTGCAAAGTATAGGGTAATGATTGCATTATCTTTTTGGTTAGGAACACGAAGGTTTGATCATCGTCAATTAAAAAAACAGTGGCTTTTTTCATTATAGCGGCTGTTTTTTAAATTCAACAAAGAATGTGGTTCCCTCGCCCGGCGTGCTTTCTACCCATATACGGCCATCCATGGCCTCCACCTGGGTTTTAGTCATAAATAATCCAAAGCCTTTGGCATTGGGGTGCCGGTGAAATACCTTGCCTATCTTAAATAAGCTGTCTTTGTGTTTGTTGGTATCAAGGCCAAGCCCATTATCGGCAACCGACAAAAGCACGTTATCATCATTGCGTGTAGTGGTAATGCAGATATGCGGCTGCCGAGCCGGGGCACTGTATTTTAAAGCATTATCTATCAGGTTGTAAAATATACTGAAGAGGTATTTAGAAGGGTAATATAAGGTGCCGGCTTCTTTAAAGTTGGTTTCAATCACAGCGCCCGTTTTTTTAATCTCCATTTCAAAACCGGCAAGCGTACGCTGCACGCAATCATCAAGGTTTATGTTTTCAGATATAATTCCAACATCCTGCTTTATCTGAATAGATTCTACCAGTTCATTAAAGGTAGTATGCAGATTGTCAATCACCGGCTGTAATTTACTGATCAGAAATTGCTGCTCTTCAGCATCGTCAGCATCTTTAATGAACTGTACCAGCATAGACATGTTGACCAGCGGGCCGCGCAGGTTATGCGATACGATGTTGCAAAAATCAACCAGTTGCGTATTTTGAGCCGAAAGCTGCTTCACCATCATGGACTGCTTTTCTTCCAGGGCGATACGGTCGGTAATATCCATGCCAAAGCCAATTACAAACTTCAGTTCGCCCTGCTTGTTGTGTACCGGAAACATACGCCGCAAATGCGTAATCAATTTACCATCGGGTGCACGCAGCCCGTCTTCCCACCTGATTTCCTGTCCGGTTTTTTTAACTTCGAGAAACTGCGAGCGGCGTTTGTCTGCAACGGTAGCATCACGCCCGCGGTAAGCGGCATACTCATAATCATCCTTTCCAATAATAGCTTTCCTGTATTCAGGGTTACCTATGGCGCCGGGGTTCACAAACAAGTACCGGTGATTGGCATCAAACACCGCAATATCGGTAGGCAGTTTGTTAAGGATGTTTTCGTAAAACGCTTTTTGCTTATCCAGGCGGTTGGTAATTTGCTGATGTTCGGTAACATCGCCCATAAACATAATGCAATAATTAACAGCGTTATAATTGAGGCAGGATAAGCCCAGCCTGATGATCAGTTCGGAGCCGTTTTTGTGCAGTGCAATCAGTTCTGTAAGTTGATTACTGTTACCGCAGCTTTCTTTATATTGCAAAAACCGGGCGTTGCTTTCGGCAGGCAAGCACAACGTTTCAAAATTTTGCCCCATGGCTTCTTCTTCCTTCCAGCCAAAGGTATTTTCTGCTCTTGGGTTCCATTGCGTAATGGTGCCGTACTGGTCGGTAATTACCACCGCATCTACCGTACGTTCAAAAATATATTTTATTTGTTCACGGCTAATGTGTTGCGCTACATTTGTATTAATGTTTAATTGTTGCTGGCGGCTTGTAATATCCAAAGCAAACTGCTTGGCTAACGGGGATAACATTTCCTGTTGCTGCCCGGTTAAATAGTGCCCATCCCTGCAGGGTATACATACATAGCCGTTTATATCATTATCCTGCCAGGGCAGGGGATAAGCAATCAGGCTATTATGCCCGAGTGATGCAAATATCCGGTGTTCAACAATTAAACTGTTTAGCTGACCGGGGACGGCTTTTTGCCGGTATACTGCCGCCCCTAAAGTATCAGCGTCTGCTATATCATTAACTGATAAGCCCAAAACCGCTTTGATGCATAATTGATGTCCGTTAGTGAACAGTAAGGCGGCCGCCGGTACCTGGCATAGGGTTGCAGTCAACGCTATCAGGTTATCCAGGCCCGCATCGGGTAAAGTGTATAGTGGTGGTAATTCTTGCACAATATAGTTGGGTTGGGCGGGTGGTGCTGTGTTATAATCCAATTGTGTTATAATAAACCCATATTACCAGGGTAGTAATGATGAATACTTAAATTGCGGTATCATGCAAAAAAGTTAACGGTTTTTGTTATATATGCAGTATAAGCAATAATTTATTATCAACTAAGCTGTAATTGTACGCATTGCTATTGTACATATCAGTAAAACAGAATTATTTTATTCTTGTAGTTGTATACATAATCATATATAATACGTTTACTGCGCCCTATATGTTAAGCACAATTGTAACTTTTTGGTGTAAGCAGGGTGATTAATGAGGATTAAACTGTTTTTTGAGGCTCGTTACCTGTTTTCTGTATATAGTTTATAATAATAAGATATAAATTTACCTTAAACAAAATGTTTAACGTGAAGTTATTACTATAAACCGGCAATTATTTTTAATTGAAGGCGAAGATATATTAACATTTGAGTGAAGATACTTGCTGCTGATATACATATAAAAGATTTTTTCTGTAATCTGTGTGGCGGTATCATGTAAATCTATGGTTTATTGGTTTCGTAATTTTTTGAAAAATTTATATAAAATAAAACGTCTTACTTCATGAATAAACACAGAGGAGAAGCTACAAACAGTATTTTGTGCTTCTCACACTTACGCTGGAAGTTTGTATACCAGCGCCCTCAGCACTTGTTGACCCGCTTTGCCGAAATGGGAAAGGCTGAAGTATATTTTTTAGAAGAGCCTGTGTTTGATAATAATAGCAGTATACCGAAGCTTCAGTTCGAAAAGCAGTCTGAAGGTGTAGTTGTGGCTGTGCCCCATCTGCCTTCCGGTCTTTCTCATGAAGAAGTGATTGCCTCCCTTCAGCATTTGCTGGATGGGTTTTTAAAGGACCGGGATTTGCAGAATTTTACCTTTTGGTATTATACGCCTATGGCACTTGCTTTTTCAGAAAAATATACGCCTGGCTTAACTGTTTTTGATTGTATGGACGAGCTTTCGGCATTTAAGTTTGCACCCGCTGAACTTAAAGAGCTGGAGCGTAAATTACTGGCCAAAGCCGACATCGTGTTTACCGGCGGCCACTCACTTTACGAAGCTAAGAAACATCAGCACGAAAACATACATCCTTTTCCAAGCAGTATTGATAAAGCTCATTTTTCGGTGGCGCGTAAACCGGTTGCGCAACCGCAGGACCAAGCCGCAGTTACCGGTATCAAACTGGGCTTTTATGGAGTAATTGATGAGCGCTTTGATATCAGCCTAATTAAGGCTATTGCAGAGGCACATCCCGAATGGCACCTGATGTTGTTAGGTCCGGTGGTAAAGGTTGACCCGGCCACACTTCCGCAGTTAGCTAATATTCACTACCTGGGCGGTAAAAATTATCAGGATTTACCGGCTTATCTTTCTGGCTGGGATGTGGCGCTGATCCCATTTTTACTAAATGAATCTACGCGTTTTATCAGCCCTACCAAAACGCCGGAATATCTGGCAGGCGGTGTTCCCGTGGTTTCCACACCTATACGGGATGTGGTACATCCCTACGGTGTAGAAAAGCTGGTACATATCGGCAGAACGCATACTGAATTTATTGTGTGTATTGAAAAGGCATTAGCGCAAAAAGGTAATAAGGAATGGCTTAAAAAGGCAGATGCTTTTCTAAAAAACAACTCCTGGGACAATACTTACCAGCAGATGCAAAGCCTGATGCAGGCCACCCGCCGTAACCACGATAGCATACCTATTGCCAGTTAAGTCCTTAAAAAAAGTATCGCCTAACTGTACGCCTTGAATAATCAAGGCGTTTTTTATTGGGTACAGGTTGTGCTGCCTGCTGTAAATATTGCTTACATTTCATATAATTACAAACCGTATGCTACAGGTGTTGCATTGAATATTTAATTTGGTCACCAATAAATGTTGCGCCGTTTGTATATACTACATTTATCAACTTAATCATTACCTGTTAAAAGCAGTTAAACAAAGCCATGAGCAGAGTATTCACCATAGCGGAGGGTTTAGAAAATCTGGGTGCCATGAAAACCGGCGGCCAGGGTTCCGTATACAAAGGGCGGCGCAAAGCGGAAATATATACCGCTGTAAAACTGCTGCCTACCCCGGTACTGAACCAGGATATGCAGGATAAGAACTACAGCAATTTTCAGAATGAGGTAGATAAGCTGCGTAAGGTAAATGAGCAGGGCTCACCTTACGTAGTAAAGATTCTGTCATCAGGTCTAACCGAGAGCGGCTCCTTCCCTTACATCGAGATGGAGTATATTGAGGGGCCTGATTTGTCTGAACTGCTTCAGGACCCGCACCCCAAAGTCTTTTCTGTAAGAGAGGTAATCAAACTGGCCGACCAGCTGGCCTCGGCGCTGGCGCATTGCCACCGGATAGGCGTGCAGCACGGCGACATTAAAAGCAACAATGTGCGCTACAACACCCGCAGCGGCAATTATGTGCTGCTGGATTTCGGGCTGGCGCTGATGAGCGAGGAGCAGCGTCGTACCAGTTTGCGCCATGCCGGTGCCATTGAGTTTATGGCACCCGAGCAGAGCCGGGGCGAAATGCTGCCGCAAACTGATATTTATAGCTACGGCATTATTTTATACGAACTGCTGGCCGGCCAGGTTCCTTTTCCGCTGGCCGACCATAGCGAGGCCGCACGCAACCAGGTAATGCTGGCACACATGGAAATGCCCGTACCTGAGTTAACCGCTTTACGGGAAAACCATATCAACAAAATACAGCAGCTTAAGGAGGCGAGGGTGCCCGGTTGGTTGCTTGCCGTAATTGGTAAGTGTTTAAGAAAAGACCCAAAGGAACGCTACGCCAACGGTATAGAGTTGCAGGAAGCAGTTATGAACGGCAACCTGGCTGCTGCCGAAGCGGCATTGAGCGGAACCGTGGCCGTGCCGCAATCATCCGCATCACTGCCCGCAGCGGCAACTCCGGCCGGATTGCTTGCCTTGCAGCAGGAAAACGGCAGGCTGCAAACACAGATAAGCCAGTTTAAACAGGAGAAGGCAGATGCCGAGCAGCAACGCATTGCTGATTTTGATACTTCAAAAGTATCAATGTCTAAACCTGTATTTGCAGGGCTGGTAACATTGTTGCTGGTTTTTATGCTGTTTTCCAGCTATGCCTTATTTTTCAAGGGCCCGTCTGTTACTCCCGGCGCCAATAATATAGATACTTCATCTGCCCGGCGGCCATCTACTACAACAGATACGACCATACAGGCAGAAAGTAATTACAGTACACCGGATCGTGAAGCAATGCGGCAGGCAGCTTCTGATACCGTACAAAAAGTTATTGAGGAAGCCAAGCAGGCGGAAAGAAACGAGCAGGAACGCAAACGGCGCGAGGCAGCCGATAGCGTAAAAAGGGAAGAAACTGATACCACCACTATCTCCCCGCCGTCAGACCGGTCGCAGCGCGAAGAGGAAGATTAATCACAGGCACCATCCATACCACAAACCATTAAATGGAATCCAAACCTAACTTCTGGCAGCGCATAGGCATACAGGACTGGTTTTTAACCAATGAAACCCAGGCGAAAGCCAAAGCCCCGGCCGGTTTAACGCCCGAGGGTATCTACCAGTACATTGTAGAGAAATTTGAAGAATCCATCAAGCAGTTGTCATTCGCGCAACGGGTGGTTTTTTACCATGAGTTCATCATCAGCTTTAATGCTGAGGATTACCACGAGTTTATGCAGAATAAGCAGGGCATCTTCGGCCTTATCGTGCAGGAATCGGTAAATAAGTTCTATGAGATTTTGCGCGGGTACCGCGAACAAGGTAAAAATGTAGTGCCTTCAGGTTCAAAATGGGTGTTCCGGCTGGTATCGCACCCGGATTATGCACGGGGCGATAAAGGCTTCATCGGAAAATTGCTGCCTGATAACGACATGCAGAAAGACGATAACCTGAGGGTAACCTTTATTCCGCGCCAAACCGGTATTGCCCAAACGTTTGATGTGAACCACGAGGTACTGAAAGGGTTTACTTATTACAGTGAAGGGTATTATGAACTTCCGTATGAAGATATGCTGAATGCCGATGCTGCAAAAGGCGCTAAGCCGGAGGAGGGGTATGCAAGGCTGGAAACCATCTTTCCGGAGCAGCAGCGTAGCGGCCTCAAAATGGAGTACCTGATGAAAGATGAAGAGATTATAGTATCCGGCAAGGAGGAAACCCGGCACGAGGCGCACATTTTCAGGATACCTACTGAGTGGGTTAATGTGCCACACCTGCGCATTCGGTTCAATAAGGCAGACGGTAAGTTTTATCTGGCCTCCTTCGGCGAGATGACTACCCTGAATGAAAATGTAATTGAGCGTAGCGATGTAAATGCCCCCAGGTGGACCGAACTGCCGGTTAATTCACGCATCCTGCTCAATGGTATAATTGGCGTTAACTTATTTAAAGCCTGAGCTCATGACTTCGCAACTCTTATCTACCGGCCTGTTGGTAATTGCTGTACCGCTGTTATTAACGCATTTTATCGATGTTAAACAATCAGGTAAACGTAATGGATGAACATTATTTCGGGCTAACCGACGTGGGGCGCGTTCGTACTAACAACGAAGATACCTTTATGGCTCAGCCTGTTCAGGATGGCCGCTATATACTGGCTGCCGCTATTGATGGGGTAGGCGGCTACAATGGCGGCGAAATTGCCGCCGAAATTGCACGGGAGCAGCTGGAAAACCAATTTTTATCCGCCCATACCGAACCGTTGCAGGCACTGGTAAACGCCTTTGGGCAGGGCAATGCACAAATATACGCGCGTAAACAACAGGAGCGTGATTTAGACAGTATGGCCTGCGTGGCCACGGCGGCGTTAGTGGATATTGAGAATAACCAGTTTTATTATGTCCATGTAGGCGATACGCGGCTATACCTGTTCCGGGACCATTCGCTGATAAAAATTACCAATGATCAATCGTTTGTTGGTTTCCTGGAAGATTCCGGCCGGTTGAGTGAAGCTGCAGCTATGCAACATCCCAAACGCAATGAGATCAATAAGGCGCTGGGCTTTGGTAATTCACTTACCAGCGAAAAGGATTACATAGAAACCGGACATTCGCCGTTCCTGCCTGGCGATTTATTGCTGCTTTGCAGCGACGGCCTTACCGATATGGTGGACAGGCAGCAGATAACTGCCGTATTATTAAGTGATGCCGGCCTTGCACAAAAAGCGCAGCAGTTAATTGAAGCCGCCAACCGCAATGGCGGGCGCGATAATGTAACCGTAGTGTTAGTGCATAATTACAAGCAGCCGCAGCAGCATATTGCCACTAAGCCGGTAAACACAGAAATACAGCAACCGGCAGTTTTAAATAAAGTTGTGCCGCAAACGCAGGAAATGCCGCCTGAAAGCAATCCAGCGCCTGAGCCCATTTACAAGAGTAACTATAAGATTGTTATACTGCTCTCCTTGTTATGCCTGGCGTTTTTAGCTGCCGCTGCATGGTTTTACTGGCAGGCGCATCAGCAAAAGCCGCTGGCAGCAGTTCCGGCAACCATACCTGCAGCAGCACAGCAACAGCAGCAAAGTACTCAGCTGTTAAAATTACAGGATACCATTAATAAACTCAAAGGGAACACCCTGCAGTTAACAGGCGAAAGCTTTGCTGTGCCATTAATACTTAACGATACGTTAAAAATAAACAAAGATACTTTGTACATAAAGGGCAGACTTATATTTAAAGCGGGTACAGGTTATACCGGGCCGGCTATTGCGCTGGGCCCGGCATGTAGAAAAGTGGTATTAAACGGCGTTAGCTTTGATGGTTTCCGCACAGGTATTGCCTCTATAAATGATGCCCTGCAGTTGCAGCAGGTGCGTTTTGTAAACTGTACTTACCCGGTGCAGGTGGCTTACGTCATTAATTCGGCTGTACCTGTATCCATACGGGTTCCCATGCTGCGTTACCAAACCGATACTTCAACCGTTACCAAACCTGTGCCGCCACATGGAGCCCGCTAAAACCGTTAATCCCGGCAGGGGGAAAGAACGCCTGTTTCTGTTATTGATTGCCTTGCTGCTGGGCAGCCTGTTCGTAAAATTACACATTGTTTTGCAGCAGCGTTTTGCCGATGTGCCCAAACGTTTGCAGGAAGGAACCATGGTGAACCTGAATGCTGCCGACCCGGCAGGGCATTTAAAAACCTTGCTGCAAAAAGGTTATTATTTTGACGATAAACGCGACATCAGCCTGATTGAAGCTACCGTAGCTGCTAAAATAAATACCGGCCAAAAGATTGATAATATTGGCGAACTGAACAAACGCCGCTATGAGGTAAATGCCGGTGAGGCTTTTGTAAAGGGGGGCGATTCTTTTAAAAAGCGGGTGCTGGCTTCACGTTCTCTGTTAGGGTATACCGGGACGGATTCTGTGCGGTTTCAGCAGGAACAGCAGGGGCCGCCGCAATTGCCTGCCAATGCTGATGCAGCTGCCGGTAAATACAGTATTGCCGGTAAAATTACGCACGAAGAAGCACCTGTTAGCGGTGTGCTGGTGCGCCTGGAAATGATATTGCCGCAAGACAGCCTGTATACAGATGACCCGGAAAGCGAGCTAAAGGTAACCTACCACAACACTGCTGCCTTTAAGCGTACTTATGTGCCCGACAGCAGCGGCCGCCCCCATCTGCAAGCTTTTATCGGGCTTGCCCGCACAGATGCTGAAGGTCAGTTTAACTTTAGCCATTTGCCCGATGGTAAGGCGTACAAGGTATTGCCGCTGCAACCCGGTTATCAATTCGGCGCCTCGCAAGGTACAGAGCAGTTGGACGAGGATGCAGAGCTGACTTTTTACCAATCGCCGCATACGATACGCCTGCTTTCCACCCGCGATTTTAATATTCTGAAGAAAGAGAAATCGCTGATTGTGCGTACGCCCGAAGAATTTAACAAAGGTTTCTGGCTGATTGCCGGTTGCTTTTTTGCCGGTTTTTTTGTTGTGCATCTGCTGCTGTCCGCAAAGTTTAAAACTGCCGACCAGTTGATACTGCCGGTACTTATGCTGCTTACCGGCCTATCTTTTCTCACATTATTAAGCCTGCAAGATCCCCTGCGCGACCGCTTTCTGGCCCGTGATTCGCTGATGTACCTGGGTATCGGCTTGCTGGGTATGTGCATAATGCTGTTTATCAGCCTGCGGCGTTTTACGCCCGATTCGCGGTTTTACCGTTTACTGCTGTTTACCCAAAGCCGCACCGCAGCCAACGGCTGGCCCTGGGTGGTTATTGCAGCAGGTTTATTAGTGCTGACCATTGTTTTTGGCACCGGTCCTGAGGGTAGCGGCGTAAAGGTGAACTTGCTGGGCTTTCAGCCGAGCGAAATTGTTAAATACCTCATCATTCTTTTCCTGGCCGGTTTCTTCGCAGCCAACGAGCGCCTGATCAGCGAGTACACCAGTTATAACAAACGCTGGTCTTTTTTCGGTTTTGCACTGATAGCTATTGTATTTACCCTGTTGCTGTTCCTATTACTGGGTGATTTGGGGCCAGCTATGGTGGTCTGTTTTACCTTCATTGTGCTGTTCTCTTTTTCACGGGGCGATTTTATGTTTATGGTTGCTGCGGTAGTTATCTACATAATCGCTTCGTGGGTATTAAAGAATGTTTGGCTATCCGCACTGGCAACGGCGGTAGTAGTAGGCCTGCTGATGCTTTTTCAGCGCCGCCAGTTAAGCGAATCGGCTGTGGCAGCGCTGATTATCATGGCGGCCTTTGTCACCATCGACCAGATTCCTTACCTCGATAAAGCATTCCCCGGCCCGGTGCAGCGGTTAACCGACCGCAAGGCCATTTGGCAGAATGCCTGGAATAATGAAGTATACGGCGGCGACCAGGTGGCCAATGGCTTATGGGCCATGTCAAGCGGTGGCGTATCCGGCCAGGGCATCGGGCAGGGCTTCGCCAAAACCATTCCCGAAGCGCACACCGATATGATACTGCCCTCCATGGGCGAGGATTTCGGCTGGACGGGTATTGTCTGCATTTTTCTCTTATTCCTGTTATACCTCAACCGCAGTATCATTATAGGGCGCGGTACGGGTACGCCATTTTTATTCTATTTATGTGCCGGTGTAGGCGTGTCTACCTTCGTGCAGTTTCTATTGATCGCAGGCGGTTCAACAGGGGCGCTGCCGCTATCAGGGGTATCTTTGCCGTTCCAAAGTTATGGCGGCTCTTCTCTGGTGGCCAACCTGCTGGCTTCCGGCTTTCTGCTGTCGGCCTCTATGGTAAAGGGTACACCGGTGCAGATGAGTTATCTCACCAAACAGCAGGACCGTAACCTGGTGCCGGCCTTGCTGGCCGCCTGTGTCGGCATCGCGCTGCTTACAGTAAACGTATCGCGTTACCTGTTCAACAATAAGAAATGGGTGGTGCAGCCCGCTTTGGTGGCTGACCGCAGCGGGGCGCGGATGTTCAGCTACAATCCCCGCATTGCCATCTTGATGAACCGCTTGCAGGCCGGTACTTTGTATGACCGCGAGGGCCTAATATTAGCGACGAGTAAACCCGAACTGGTTCGGCAGCAGTTGAGCAAACTCAAAAACGCCGGCGTACCGGCTTATGATCTGGATTCGGCGCAACACAAGCGGCTTGATCGTTACTATCCGTTCGAGGAACAGGCCTTCTTCTGGACGGGCGATGCCAATACCGGTGTGTTCAACGGCAGCACCAACGGCTATTTTGGCGAGTATGAGCACGTGGCCGATTTGCGGGGCTTCAAAATGCCCACCACCAATTACGACGTTACGGCTAACCGCTTTAAGGAAAACCGCTTCCTGCCTCGCGGCGTACACGAAATGACGGTGGTAAAAAAGGATTATAGCGCCATTGCCTCATTGCTGCTGTCTGGCATCAATAGTGCGCAGGTTGATTCTTTCCGAAGGCGTAACCGTGATGTGCGGTTATCGGTAGATGCCGGGTTACAAACGCAGATACAAAATTCCATTGCGGCAGATACGGCCTTGCAGGATAACCGGGTATCGGTAGTGGTGATGGAATCGCAAACCGGCGATGTGCTGGCTTCCTCGGTGTACCCGCTGCCGCCCGTGCACAACTGGGAGCAACTGACCATGACCACCGCCGAACAGAACACGCTGGCCGGCTGGATGACCACGGCCGACTTAGGTTTTACCTATGCTACCCAGCCGGGCTCAACCGCCAAACTGGTAACGGCCCTGGCCGCTTTTAATAAGTTGGGTATAGCGGCAGCCGACCAGAAATATAATGTAAGCGTGGCCGAGCGTATACGTACCAAAGGCCTAGAGCCGGATGAAACAGGACTGATTACCATGGAGCGTGCAGTAGCTAAATCCAACAACGTCTACTTTATTAAACTGGCTAACCAGCAGCATTTGCAGGAGGACATGGCTACCGTTTACCTGAAAACCGGCATGTTTCTGCACGGGGTAGGCGGCTATTATTTTGGCCGGGAAAGTTTAAGCGAAGCGCAGGAAGATAAATGGCGAACCTTATGGCGCAAAACCGAGTTCAACACCCGGCCGCGTTATAACCCGGATAACATTCGTAAAACACGCGCCAAAGGTATATCCGGCATGGCCTGGGGGCAGGGGGCGTTAATTGCCACACCTGCTGCCGTGGCGCGGGTGGCTGCCGGTATTGCCAACAATGGTGTACTGGTGCCTAACCGCTATGTGTTGAAGATAAGTGATTCGGCAGTGGCGGTAAAACCCGGCATTAAACTGGCTAACGACGCACAATACGCCGCACTGATGCGCAAATATATGATTGAGCAGAGCGCCGCCAAAACCTATACTTTAGGCATCGCCGTAGCCGGCAAAACGGGCACGCCTGAACGTATATGGAAAGGGCGTGAGATCAACGATGGCTGGTATGTGTTCTTTGCTCCCAAACCGGATGGAAAAGGCAATCTGGTGGTATGCGTGCGCATAGAGCAGACCAAAGGCTCATCTGATGCCGTGAAACTGGCAGGCCAGCACGTGATTCCGTTTTTGCTGAAAAAGGGGTATATTAAGAGTATTAATGGCGAGGCGGCTAAGACAGTTGTGGAGTAAAGGCATAACAGTTATAGCATTGATTTTGCCGCTATTTTATGGCAATAAACAGCAATAAAGTGTTCATAAACGGCTGTAAACGGCTGTAAACGGCTATAAAAAGCGAGTTTTGGATTGTATTTTGAGCCTTGGTATAGTGATACATTCAGCGTTCACGGTGTTCACGTTCACGATGGTGTGAACACCTGTGAACACCGTGAACGCTGACACAAATTTGTCATCAGGTGCCGCCTTTAACTGATAACAGCCGGAAATTCTGCGTTACTTTTTGCGTTAGCGATTGCAGCGGAAAACCCACAGCGAGGTACGAGCGAGGATTTGCAGCGGAAAGCGCGGGCCGCGAGGCAACGCCCTGAAAACCGGTGATTGAATGACAGAAGCGTTGAATGATAGAATAACAAAAAAAGTACAATGAAGTATTTAATCATATTGCTACATCAACTTCTCTTCATCACTAATACTGCTCATTTTAAAAAAACATAATAAAATATCTTGCGTAACTTAACAACCGGTTTAAATTAGCACCATGTTTGATTTTTTTAAGGGCAAAGCCAGCGAACGGCCCGATGATATTAAGGGCATACGCCATGCTTTGCTGCGTTTTGTAAAAGATGAACTGCAAAAGGCGGAAGGCGGCGAGGGCAGTTATATTAAAGGATTGCTGCTGTTCATCACTGCGCCCGATGAGGACAAGCATTTATACGAGGCTGCCGTTTATGCAGAAGAGCCGGACCGGTTTAAGGAAGAGATACAAAAGATAGCAGATGATTATGCTTTGGGCTTGCCCGATAGCTGGACACTGGAAATTGATGCTGAGAACGATTGCCCGCCCGAAGCGGTAAAGGCCCCTCACCTGGATGCGGCCTTGTTTATAAAAACCAATAAGCATTTCATACAGCATACGGCTACGGCCTACATTCGTGTGCTGAACGGGGAGGCCGTTCAGCAGGAGTATACCTTAACTTCGGGTATTAAAAAAGTAAACATCGGCCGCGACAAAAAGGCGCAGGCTGCCGACGGCTTTTTTCGTACCAACCAGATTGCTTTTCCGTCTGAGGCTGCTCATCCTGCCAATAAATACATCAGCAGGCAACATGCGCATGTGGAGTGGAACAACGAGGCGGCCTGCTTTGTGCTGTATGCCGATGAGGGCGGTGTACCGCCCCGCAACAAAATTAAAATACGCCCGGCCGGCGGAGACGAGCCTGTAAAGCTGCACTCGGCGGAAATCGGGCATCACTTAGCTGAAGGCGATCAGATCATTCTGGGCGAATCCGCCGTAATCGAATTCAGCTATCATTCGGAGCCGGTATAGATGGCTAAAGTATTTACCATAGTTGAAGGATTGGAAAACCTGGGCGCCATGAAAACCGGCGGCCAGGGATCAGTATATAAGGGGCGGCGCAAAGCTGATATTTATACCGCAGTGAAGCTGCTGCCTACGCCCATTTTTAATGAAAGCACAGAGGATAAAAACTACCGCAGCTTTTTAAACGAGGTAGAAAAGCTGTACAAGGTAAATGAACAGGCTTCGCCTTATGTGGTAAAGATACTGTCATCAGGTTTAACCGAGAGCGGCTCTTTTCCCTATATTGAGATGGAGTACATTGAGGGGCCTGATTTGTACGATTTACTGCAAACCCCGCACCCGCCGGTGTTTCCGGTTCGGGAAGTGATCAAGGTAGCCGACCAGCTGGCCTCGGCGCTGGCGCATTGCCACCGGATAGGCGTGCAGCACGGCGACATTAAAAGCAACAATGTGCGCTACAACACCCGCAGCGGCAATTATGTGCTGCTGGATTTCGGGCTGGCGCTGATGAGCGAGGAGCAGCGCCGCACCAGCCTGCGCCATGCCGGGGCTATTGAGTTTATGGCACCCGAGCAAAACCAGGGCACCATGCTGCCGCAGACCGATATTTACAGCTACGGCGTAGTGCTGTACGAACTGCTGGCCGGGCGGGTGCCCTTCGTGATGGACACTTACAGTGAAACCTCGCGCAACCAGGTGATGATCTCGCACTTAGAAGCCCCGGTGCCCGATCTGCTGCCTTTCCGGCAAGAGCGGCTGCCTGCTGAATGGAGCGCAGAGCAGCAGGAGCGTGAAATGGCCGTACCCGCCTGGCTGTTAAGCGTGGTGAACCGATGCCTGAGCAAAGACCCGGGCGACCGCTTTGCCGATGGCGTAGCCCTGCAGGAAGTTGTAGGGCTGGGCAGCCTTGCAGCCGCGGCGCCGGTAATGCAGGCCCCGGTAAAGGATACCGTTCAGCCTGATGATATCGCCTCTGCCGCAGGGGTGCCGGTGCTGCAAAGCGAGAATGAACGTTTGCAGGAACTGGTAAACCAATACCAGCAGCAACACCAGCTGCAGGATAAGCAGATAGGTGATTTAAAGTTGATGCTGGTAAGGGCAGGGGGTACCTTTAACGCAGCAAGAGGCAATTTTGAATTAAAGAGTTCCATACTGCACCTGAAACGTTACGTAGTGGTATTGCTCGCCATTGGCATAACTGCGGCTTTTGCTCTTGCTATTCGCTATGCCCGCCACAGAGGGCAGCTCAATACGGCCCCGGCCCCGGTATCCTATAACGTTTCGTATACAACGGCGTTGCATTCGGCCTTACCTGGTATCAAGCCCTTTATTGACCCAGCTGTACAGGCCGCGGCTAAAAAAGCAGCCGCGGCGCGTGCTGCGAAAAGGCGTTATTCGCCTCCGGTACAACAACGACCCAAAAAAAGGCGGCGGCATAGTATCTTTGATATTTTCTTTTAATGCTATCGTCAATACATAACCATACCTGCTCATTTCTTAATAGTTGAATAATCCTCTCAAAACCTGTACACTTGCAATTGCATACCATTCAATAAGCTCCTATGAAAAGAAGATCTTTTATACAATGTACTGCTACTTTAAGTGCAGGGTTACTTGTGCCTGATTTTAAAGCGTTAGCATTAAGCAACACCGCTTACCCAGAAGTAAGGAAAGCGGCAGGTCAGCGGCGTTTTGCCAGTCCGGCAGTGGAACGGGCTATTGCCGAGTTTCAAAAGAACATCAATAACCCCGAACTGGGCTGGCTGTTCAACAACTGCTTTCCGAACACGTTGGATACTACCGTTACCTATACGCAGCAAAACGGCAAGCCCGATACGTATGTGATTACCGGCGATATAGATGCCATGTGGCTGCGCGACAGCAGTGCGCAGGTATGGCCCTATCTGAGTTTAATAAAAGCGGATCCACAGTTACAGCACCTGGTAGCCGGTGTGGTACGCCGGCAAACCGCCTGCATACTGCGCGACCCGTATGCCAACGCCTTTTATAACAGCCCTACCCAGGTAGGCGAATGGAAAAACGACCTGACCAAGATGAAGCCCGGCCTGCACGAGCGTAAATGGGAGATCGACTCGCTTTGTTACCCCATCCGCCTGGCTTACCGCTACTGGAAGGATACCGGCGATATTGCCCCCTTTGATGCCAGCTGGAAGCAGGGTATTGCGCTAACGCTGCAAACCTTTAAGGAGCAGCAGCGCAAGGATGGCGACGGGCCGTACTCGTTTCAGCGCAATACTGCCTGGGCTACCGATGGGGTGCCGATGGCAGGTTATGGTTACCCCGTAAAACCGGTAGGGCTTATCTGCTCCACCTTTCGCCCCAGTGATGATGCCACCATCTATTCTTTCCTCATCCCTTCCAACTTTTTTGCGGTGGTAAGCTTACGGCAGGCGGCAGAGATGGTGCAGCAAATCAGTAAAGACAGCACTTTAAGCAGCCAGCTTACCGCATTGGCCGATGAGGTAAAACAGGCACTGGACACCCATGCTACCGTTAGCCACCCGCAGTATGGTAAGGTGTATGCTTACGAGGTAAATGGCTTTGGCAGCTATAACCTGATGGATGATGCCAACGTACCCAGCTTGCTGGGGTTGCCTTACCTGGATGCCGTACCGGTTACTGATGCGGTATATCAAAATACCCGTAAGCTGTTGCTTTCAACCGGGAACCCGTTCTTCTTTAAGGGTACGGCAGGCGAAGGTATTGGCGGGCCGCACGTAGGTAAGGATATGATATGGCCTATCAGCATCATCATCAGGGCGCTTACCAGCGTGGATGATGCCGAAATACATAACTGTATAAAGATGCTGCAGGCTACGCATGGCGGCACCGGCTTTATGCACGAATCATTTAATAAGAACGATGCCACCAAGTTTACCCGCGCCTGGTTTGCCTGGGCCAATACGCTGTTTGGCGAATTGCTCTGGAAAACCTACCGTCAAAGTCCCCGCCTGCTGGTATAAGCAATTGCGGCAATCATCAGCTAAATGGGTTGCCGCAATCATTACCTTATGCCAACAACTCAACCCTCTAATTATTGGTAACTTTGTGTATGGATAAAGCAGAAATTCCGCGCTTTGGCTTAGATACCTTTACACAAAACAGCTTTAAGGAACCGTTTTTAAATGTTGAGCATTATCCGCCGGATGCTAATTATTTTGTAATCAGAAACAGGGATGAATATCCGGTTAAAGACTACATTTCGCCTAACAGGAGACAGTTCTATAAAATATTCCATATTACTTCGGGTACAGGTGTGCTTACGGTGGGCTTGCACCGGTATTTGATGAGTGCAGGTGATATTGCCTTTCTGCATCCGGACGAGATCATGTCGTGGCAGGTAACTTCTAAAGCTACCGGCGGTCACTTTTGCCTTGTTCACCCTCATTATTTTAATGATGCGGCACACCTGCTGCAGCTATTCAGAAATTATCCTTACTTCAAGGCATCAAAAGCGGTAATTCAGTTAGATGAAGCGCAGTCGGCCAGAACCGACCAGTTTTTCAGGCTGATGCTGCAGGAAGATGCAAGCGATAATCACGACCGGAAACATGCCATATTACTGCACCTGCAGATGATACTGCTGGAAGCCAGGCGGGCAGGCAGAAATTTAGCTGATGTGGAAGTGCCTGAAAATTATCGTTATATATATGGGTTTTTAAATTTGCTGGAGGCGGCTTTTCAGGTACAAGGCCCTGCCGGTATGGTAAAGACGAGAACGGCAGCAGAGTTTGCCGGCCAGCTGCACCTGCATCCCAATTACCTGAACGCATTGGTAAAGCAGCAAACCGGCAAAACCCTGCGGGAGCACATACAAGAGCGGCTGCTTTATGAAGCAAAAACCTTGCTTATACAAACCGACTGGGATATAAAGGCGATAAGCCACGCTTTAGGATTTGCTGAACAGGCTGCTTTTACTTCGTTCTTCAGCAAAAAGGAGCAGATGACACCCTCATTGTTCAGGGAAACTGCTGCCATTGCACTTCATATTTGAAACTCACAATAATACCTGTGGTTTAAATAAACGCCGGTTGAGCTACAGTTGGTTCCTTTGCATTATCAAATTTAAATGTAATGGAAAATCAAAGCAAAACATGGTTCGTCACCGGCTGCTCCCAGGGTATAGGGCTGGTTTTAGTGAAAAGTTTACTTGCCGAAGGCTGCAATGTAGCGGCAACCGCCCGTAGTTTGGAGGCGCTTAAAAGTGCAGTAAATACTGATTCTTCGCAGTTTTTGCCCTTACAGGTTGATATTACAAGTGAGGCAAGTATTGCCGAAGCGGTAAAATCAGCTATAACGCATTTTAAAACCATTGATGTACTGGTGAATAACGCCGGTTTTGGCTTAATCGGCGGTATTGAGGAAGCATCGGCCAAAGAGGTACAGGAGAGTTTTGACATTAACGTTTTTGGCCTGCTGAATGTAACCCGGGCTATATTGCCGCACATGCGTGCGGCATCATCCGGCCATATCTTTAACCTATCTTCGGTGTTCGGCCTTATTGCCGGTGCAGGCTGGGGCATTTACTGCGCAACAAAATTTGCGGTAGAGGGCCTGTCTGAAGCATTAGCACAGGAAGTGCAGCCTTTTGGCATTAAAACAACCATCATAGAACCCGGTTATGTACGCACCAATTTCTTAAGCAGCGGCTCCGTAGTTACGCCCCGGCACCCTGTACCGGCCTATACCGCTGTTGCCGAAGAAAAACGCAAGCATAAAGAAGACGTACCCGGTACACAAATCGGCGATCCTCAAAAAATTGCCGAAGTTATCATTAAAACTGCCCGGTTAAGTGAGGCGCCCTTGCGGTTGCTGCTGGGTTCTGATGCACTGCAATTTGCCAACTACAAAATTCAAATGCTGCAAAGCGGTATTGAAGCCAACAAGGAAACAACGTTGTCTACCGACTATAAATAGTCCGCGAGTTTTTATAAAAGCAGCAGCGCAATAGTTTCAGGCAAGCTGTAACCAGCAATCAATCTGTAAAAAGAATTCATCAAAGTGCAGATTCGTTGCTGGTTATTATAGCTATAATCATTAGTTGTACACGCACAAGACACCGTTAATAGCCCCATGCCGGCACTGGTTGATCCTTTGTTATGGGTGCCAACTGGTTCTCCCGCTCATCCTGAAATTTTTTGAGATCCAGGTTCGGGCAACGCTAAACAAAAAAGCCATGCATTATACATGGCTCACTTACATAGGAATGTTAACAGGGGATTAGCGTATCTGCTGGAAAAGCTCCACGTTGGCTTGTGGTGTAATTCGTACCAATACTTCGCTGTTGTTCTTTTTCAGGTCGGCAAAGTAAGCTACCTGATCGGCATCACCGCTCATATTTTCAGGGGCTTGCAATAAAATTACCTTATTTAAGGTATAGCCTTTGTAGTTTTTTTCAATTTGCTTCATGGCTTTCGCAGGAAGAGTTTTGAAATCTAAATTATATATAAGGCCTAAAAACTCGCCATTGTAATTGTAAAAGGCGCTTGCCGGTTCACCGTTAAATACAAAGTCAACTTGCTGCAGGTATTTGTTTTTGCTCCATTTTACTTCGGTAGCACCGGTAAAATCGTTGGCAAACTGGCGTGTAGTTACATCATTTGCTTCAACCGCATTATCAGCAATTTTGTTGATGCCAGCGGCTTTTACGTTGAAAGAGAATAGTGCGACGATTAAACCAATCAATACTAAATTTTTCATTTTTCTTTTGTTAAAGTATGTCAGCAAAGTTGGCCATATGTTATTAAAATGAAAAATTTATTGAAATTATTATATAATATTTATTAAATATCATGAATTAATTTAATAAAATTAAAATTAGTTGTTTTTGGTAGTGTATAATTTACAATATGCTAATAATTCGGTCTGTAGCTTAGTGTATAAAATACAATAAGATATGATCCGGCATAATAAAAAGGTAGCCTTATCTGCTTGTTTTAGCAGCATAATGGTAGTGGGCAGGGTAGTAATAAGTACCTTATTGTAATGCGAATATCATTTGGGCATACTGTGCCGCACAAATTATTTTATCAACTGTATTGATATGAGTCAAATTTTTTAAGCTCTTATGGAAAAATCAACTCAGCCGGTATGGTTTATCACCGGATGCTCTACGGGCTTTGGCCGCGAACTTGCCAGGATGGTACTAAGCCGGGGATGGAATGCCGTAATTACAGCCCGCGACACTGATAAAGTTGCGGATTTGGCTGAGGGTTATGATCAGGCAGCACTGGTATTGGCACTTGATGTAACCAGTGAGCGGCAGGTGGCTTCAGCGGTTAAGCAAGCGCAGGAAAAGTTCGGTAAAATTGATGTACTGGTTAATAACGCCGGTTACGGATACTTTACAGCCATTGAGGAAGGAGAGGAAGATAAGATCAGGGCGCAATTTGAAACTAACTTTTTTGGGTTGGTGAAAATGATTAAGCAGGTACTGCCCGGAATGCGCAGGCAGCGCAGCGGTTACATCATCAATTTCTCTTCCATCGGCGGATTGGTTGGCTTTCCGTCAACAGGGTATTACCATGCCACTAAGTTTGCTGTGGAGGGTTTGTCAGAATCGCTGTCAAAAGAAGTGGAGCCGCTGGGCATCAAGGTACTGCTGGTTGAGCCGGGATCTTTCCGTACCGATATGGCCGGCCGCTCTGCCAGCCGCACAGAAGTGCAGGCTGACGATTATAAGGAGGTGGTAGGCAAACGGATGCAGGCGAGCCTGGAAGGCAGCGGCAGGCAGAAAGGCGATCCGGTGCGTGGCTGCGAAGCCATTATTAAGGCTGTAGAAAGCAGGCAGCCGCAACTGCGCCTTGTTTTAGGAAAAATGGCCTATGATATGGCAGTGCAGAAAGCAGATGAACTGAAAGAAAATTTTACAACCTTAAAAGAACTGTCGCTGAGTGCCGACTATCCGGATACGGAACAATAGAGGTTTCGCTAACCCTGCAAGCCAGGTTTACAAACGGTAAGGATTTGACAGGTACAGCCTGCGATTGGCTGTCGCAGGCTTTATATATTGCCGATGTGTTTGCTGTTACTCGCCGTTAAATGACAGTGGACATAAAGTGTGCTGATAAGCCACCTGCTTCAGGTGGGCAAGATCGAGGCCTAGTATGGTTTTCAAGGCTTCGGGATGGCCGGCCATGTATTGATAGAACTGCCTGCTCATGATTACCTCACCCGGATGGATAGCATCCAGCATATAATCATCGGTTAAGCCAAGCTGGCCGGGCGTAGCAAAAGGAATAACCTGATAACGGCGGCGCTGCAATTCAGCTTGCAATTGCAGATACGCAGAGAACACGCGTGTATAGCTAACGTTATGCCTGGTATATTGGTAAAAATCATCGGCTATGGGCGGAAAGTAGATAATGAGCTGAATGTTCATGGCTCTGAGCGCTTCAAAGCAGTGCATAAGTGATTTGATTTTCTCATTGTCAACCTGAAGCGGGTGTGCAAAAACAAAGGTTGAGTTTTTAAGGTGCTGCTTGTAATCATAATCCATGTAGTGGCGCTTTGCTAAATAAGTATCAATCTGCACACGGTTATTCAGGCTGCCATCCCTGCGGTACCCGTTTCTCTGCATAGCGGGTGCACCAAAACCCGGTCCGTTAAACCGAACATTCGGATAAGTATTGAAAGTAAACTGCATGGCCTCCTGTACCGCTTTTACATGCAGGTTAGGATGTTTGATTTCGTCAAGAACCGGGTTGGTGATGTTGTTCCTGAAATCATAGAAGCCGAGATGCTGAATCCATGAGGGGTCAAGCGTAAAGATAATAAGCCTGGGCTTGTGCAGCGCATTTGTGTGCAGCAGGTCTATATATGATTCAAAGTCTTGCAGATTGTTTACCATAAAGCCTGCATTGTAAAAGCGGTTTTCATAAGGATAAAAGAGCAGACTGCGGAATTGCAGCGATATGGAAACCCCCAATGCTAAGATGTCGGGCTTCTTAATTTCTACCATCTTCCTTTTATACAAGGCGGTAGGCGTATTAAAGCATTTTCTGAAGAAGTAGAGTTCCTGCTTGCTGCCGGCCTGCTGCTGTACTACGGTATTTAAAGGAACGGTTTCTTTATACTTATACAACAGCACCTCACCCAACAGCAGGTAGATGATAGCCGGACTGCTGTAAATCAATAATTTAGTCAGAAACTTCTTCATCCGCTAAAATTTAAAATAGATAAATCCGGCCATCCCGAAAAAGCCATAATATAATATGACCAGCATCAGGCTCAACTGAAGGGCCACCCTAACCGGCGGGTAAAAGCTGCGGATATCAAACAGTTGTTTTTTATCCTGCTGTATCCACTCAAAGGCAAAAAATGCGGTTAATATTAATATCCAGTTGATGGTTTCCTGATCAGGTACTGAAAATGAATGCAGACCAAACATGCGCTGGTAATATACTATAGCTACCTTCATATCAGGTGCCCTGAAAAGCACAATGGTAAGCGCGACTATCAGAAAGTTTACTGCAATGGATATTTTCGAAAATAAAACGTTTTCTTTTAAAAATGTAATCACTTCTTTTAAGGCTGTAATTCTTTTAGAAAGAATGTTAGGTATAAAGTAAAGGCCATGCAATACACCAAAAACAATAAACGTGGAGTTGGCGCCATGCCAAAAGCCAATCAGCACAAAGAGCAGTACTGTGCAGTAAATACGCCATAGAATGCTGGATTTGTTTTTACGAACCAGCGGGATGAACACATAATCTCTAAACCAAGTGGTTAGCGAAATATGCCAGCGGGACCAGCTTTCGGGTATGGAACGCGCAAAAAAAGGCGTTTTAAAATTTGTGGTCAGCTGAAATCCTAATAGTTTACCCGTTCCAATGGCAATATCCGAGTACCCTGAAAAATCTGCATACAATTGTATCGCAAAAAATATGGTACCCTTTAGCAGTTCGCCGCTGCCGGCGTGCTGGTAGTTGCTGAAGACTTGCTCAACAAACACAGCAAGATGATCGGCAATCACTACTTTTTTGAAAATACCATAAGTAATTTGCCTTGCCCCATCCACTGCCTGCTCATAATTAAATACCCTTTTGCTGGCCAGTTGCGGAATCAACTGCGATGCCCGTTCAATAGGGCCGGCCAGCAATTGCGGAAAAAAGCTGGTAAAACCTAAAAACACTACGTAATCAGTAGTGGGCTGAATTTTCCCCTTGTAAATATCCAGCGAATAGCTGAGGGTTTGAAACGTAAAGAAGCTAAGCCCAACAGGTAATATAATGTTTAAGGTATGCAGGCTGTTGTTTACACCAGCACTAAGCAGGCCAGTGTGCAGGGAGTCGATAAAAAAGTTAAGGTACTTACAGATAAATAAAGTACCAATGTTAAGCGTGATGCTTAGGGCCAACAGCTGCTTACGCTGCGGTTGCCGGGCTTTATGCATGGCAATGCCGATAAAATAATCGAATGTGGCAAAAGAGAAAAGCAGCAGCAGAAAGCGGTAATCCCACCAGCCATAAAATACATAATTGGCAACCAGAATAAACAGGTTTTGAACTTTTAATTTCGACTGAAGCGCCCAATAAATAGTAAAGGTTGCAACAAGGAAACCGGCGTAGCTGAGGGTAATAAAGTTCATTCTGATGGTGTGCAGGCAGCTTTACAATACTTTAGAATTAAGCCGTGCAAATTAGAGATTTTAAGAATACAATTAAGCATGAGTAACTGTTTTGTTTCCTTATGGGTAACCAGTTTACTTAATAGGCATATAATGTGTTTACATCTGCTGAAATTGATTAAGCGGAAAACAGTAAGTATCGGTATATAAATCCTGACTGTCGATCGCAACACCGGATGTCTGTAATCAGCCAGAACAGCATAAAGGACTATAAATTTTTTAATTCAAAAAAACGGGTTCCCGTAACATTAAAAAAATTTATACGTTTACTTTGGCATCCTTACACACAACCTGTTTTTGCCCTTGCATATCACTATTCTAAAATGAATAATGTTAAGATTTTTTACCTGCTGATATTAAGCCTGTGCGGGTTTTGTTTTAACAGTTGTACAACCTTGTCTTCTCAACCAGTCCCGCCGCTGGCCAAACATGGTGTGCTCGATTTACGAACCAGTACCCTTGCCTCAGAAATAAATTTAGATGGCGAATGGCTGTTTTACTGGCACCGGCTGCTTGCAAAGCCAGGCAATGCCGGTCAAGGGCAACTGGTTAATTTCCCATTCGTCTGGACGGGCCGTACCATCAATGGCAGGCGTTTATCGTCGTACGGATATGCTACCTATCAGGTTACTGTATTGTTGCCCCGTAGCCACGGCCTGTTGCGCCTGGCCATGCCTGATGGCTACTCGGCTTACCGTTTATACCTGAACGGAAAGATGGTAGCCGGTAATGGCGTGGTAAGTAGTAATGCAGTGCATTTTATGCCTTACTGGCAGTATCAGGCGGTTGATATTCCGGCCCGGGCGGATACGCTGCAGCTCAACCTGCAGATTGCCAATTTTGCGCACAGCAAAGGCGGTATCAGGGAGCCGCTCGTCATCGGGCCTAAAGCTGTGGTGGGGCTTCACCGTACGCAGGCTACAGGGATTGATCTGCTGCTTACCGGGTGCCTTTTTATGGGCGGGCTGTTCTTTTTAGGGTTGTACCTTTTGGGTTACCGTGATAAGGCCATCCTGCTGTTTGCCTTATACTCAATGGTGTACAGCTATCGTATTTGCGGTACTAATAATTATGCCCTGCACGATATTTTGCCGCATCTTAACTGGTATATCACCGTAAGGTTGGAGTATATAAGCCTGTTTTTGGGTATAGGCCTGTTTGGGTTATATACCATGTACCTGTACCCCAAGGATGTGCATAAAGCTGTGGTGTACACCATTACGTCAATATGTGTGCTGTTTTCGCTTATCAGCCTGCTGCTGCCGCCTGTATGGTTTACGCAATTAATCAATCCCTTTCTGGTAATTACCGTATTTTGCATTGTTTATGTGCCTTATATCTACATTAAGGCTTACCGCAGGCAGCGGCCGGGCGCTGTTTACTCTCTTTGCAGTTCGGCCGTGCTGATGACGCTGTTTACCATTACCTTGCTGCACTACTGGGTGCTTATCCCGCCATTGCAGGGGCTGAGCTTTGCAGGCTATGTTACTTTCTTCTTTCTGCAGTCGCTGGTGCTGTCGCACCGGGTATCTTTTATTCTTAACCAGGCCCGTGTGCAGGCTGAACAGGGTTTGGTTGCCAAAAGCGAGTTTTTAAGTAACATGAGCCATGAGATACGCACGCCGCTGAACGCAGTGATCGGCATGACCAATGTGCTGCTTAGGAGTACCCCGCGCGAAGATCAGGTGGAGCAGCTGGATGTGATGCTGTTTTCGGCAAACAACCTGCTGGCCATTGTAAATGATGTACTGGACTATAACAAGATTGAGGCCGGAAAAATCACCTTCGAGCATATTGAAATGAGCGTATCTACCATTGTGAAAAATGTGGTGAGCGGTATGCGCAGTTCGGCTCATGATAAGGGTATTGTTTTGGAAACTGATATTGATGAAGCAATGCCGGCCCGTGTAACGGGCGACCCCACGCGGCTATCGCAGGTGATTAACAACCTGGTGCATAACGCCATTAAGTTTACGGCAAGCGGCAGGGTGCAGGTATCGGTAAAAGTAAAAGAGCAGGCGGCAGCTACAGTAACGCTGTTGTTCAGTATTAAAGATACGGGCATTGGTATACCGGAGGAAAAGCAAAAACTCATCTTTGAACGGTTTACCCAGGCCGATTCTTCTATATCACGCGGCTTTGGCGGTACAGGTTTAGGGCTGGCCATTAGTCAGCGTATTTTGCAGTTGCAGCAGTCGCGCCTACAGGTAAGCAGCAAGGAAGGCGAGGGCGCTGATTTTTATTTTACGCAAACTTTTGAAAAAAGCACACCGGCTGCGCCGCAACCGGCGGTGCCGGAAACGCCCGTTGAAAAATACCAGCCGCTCACCGGCATTACTATTTTACTGGTAGAAGATAACCTGATGAACGTACTGGTGGCACAAACATACCTGAAGCGTTGGGGAGCTGTAGTAGACGTAGCCGAAAACGGCGAAGTAGCGCTCCGCAAGATAGACCCCGGCCGGCAGCAACTGGTACTGATGGATTTGAGTATGCCGGTGATGGATGGTTATGAGGCTACCCGCCGCATAAGGGAAGCCGGTATTACACTTCCTGTTATTGCGCTTACTGCCAATTTACCCGATGAGGTGGCCGGGCGGGCCAGAGAAGCCGGCATAAACGATGTGCTGGTTAAGCCTTTCATGCCCGATGAGCTTCATCGCAAAATATTGCATTTTATTGCACTGCATGGCGCCTGATTGCAGCAAAACACGCATTTAACCAATTATTATTTACCAGTATAAGCCAGCTTACTAAGTACATACAGGCCCGGCCGGTGCTTTAAGTTTCAGGTTGTACCAATTAAACTTTATACTTGCTGTTAAAAAGTTAAATGATATGATAAGATTGCTGAGCCTGCTGGTACTATTGGCAGTTAGCCGCTGCATAGGTGTACCCCCTCATGGCGCTTCAAAAAATACAGGTAACGCCAAACCCCAAAGAATAGTTACCGGTGCAGACCAGCTCCCGGCTTACCTGCCTTATCTGCGTGGCAAACGCGTAGGTATGGTGGTAAATCCAACTTCTGTTATTGGCAAAAAGGCGAGTATAGACAGCCTGCAATCGCTTGGTATCCGCATCAAAACCGTTTTCGGCCCCGAGCATGGCTTCCGGGGCAATGCCAGTAACGGGGCGGTGGTAAAGGATGATACAGATGCACAAACCGGTATACCCGTTATATCCCTTTACGGCAGTAAAAGGAAGCCATCCAAAGCGGATATGGATAGCCTCGATGTAATGGTTTTTGACCTTCAGGATGTGGGTTGCCGCTTTTATACCCACATTAATACACTGGCCGATGTAATGGAAGCCTGTGCCGAAAATAATAAGGAACTGATCATCTTGGACCGCCCCAACCCTAATGCTTATGTGGACGGCCCGGTGCTGGATATGCGTTTTAAATCGGGTATCGGCCGCTTCCCGGTACCAGTTACGCATGGCATGACCATTGGTGAATTTGCACGCATGATTAATGGCCAGCACTGGCTGCCTAACGGCTTGCAGTGTAAGATAAAGGTTATCCAGGTACTTAATTATACCCATAATATGTACTACGAGCTGCCCGTAAATCCATCCCCCAACTTGAATACCCAGGCTTCGGTAATGCTGTATCCTTCTTTGTGCCTGTTCGAAGGTACCATCATCAGCCAGGGGCGCGGCACCTACATGCCGTTTACGGTATTAGGGGCGCCTGCCTTGAAAGGAAAATACGATTTCAACTTTACGCCGGTAAGCATCAAGGGGATGTCTGAAGCGCCGCTGCACCAGGATAGGGCCTGTTACGGGCTTGATTTACGCAACTACAATGTAAAGGCCCTGCATGCTGCCGGGCGTGTCAATCTAAAATGGATGATAGAATTATATAACGCCTATCCCGACAAGGGAAAGTTTTTTGATTACACCCAAAGCACAGCTATGGGGCGTATTGAAAGACTGATAGGCAACGATGTATTTACCAAACAACTTGCCGGTGGCCTGAGCGAGGAAGCCATCAGGAAAACATGGGAGCCGGGCCTGAGCCAGTACAAAAAGATGCGGCTTAAATATCTGCTATACAAGTAGCCGGTTACACGGCTATTACGGCAAACGGATAGTAACTGCCGGAACGACAGGCCAGGCAGGTAATTTTTTAGTTTATCAGAAACCCATACATTTGATCTGTTTGTTATTGCAGTTCTTTCTAAAGCCGTTGCAATACACAATGCCGTAAGCTATTTATATGAAAGTACCTGTTTTACAAGTAAATACAAGCTCATCGCCACTTGCAGCAAAACCTCATTTTGAAATTTTGGATGGAATGCGGGGTATAGCAGCATTGGCTGTTGTGGTATTTCACTTTATGGAGGTAGCTATTACTGACTCCAGCAAGAATTTTATAGGCCACGGTTTTCTGGCTGTTGATTTCTTTTTCTGCCTTTCCGGGTTTGTTATTGCCTACGCCTATGATAACCGTCTTGGGCAGATGCGGCTGTCCGGTTTCTTTAAGGCACGGCTGATACGCCTGCATCCGTTAATTGTGCTGGGCGCAGTGCTGGGCCTTATCGCCTTTTTGTTCGATCCTTTTGGCGGCCATCCGGAAGTGTACAGCGCCGGCAGGGTTGCCCTCCTCTGGCTTTGCACCGTGCTGCTTATTCCCTTCCCGGTAATGCCAGACCGCGCCTTTAATCTTTTCGGGTTAAATGCTCCTGCATGGTCGTTATTCTGGGAGTATATAGCTAATATAGTGTATGCATTGCTGTTGTACCGTTTAGGCCGGCGCTGGCTTGCTTTATTGCTGCTGCCTGCCGCAGCGGGAATATGCGTTGTAACTTACCGTTCGGGCTCCATAGTGGGCGGCTGGGGCGGCTCTACATTTTGGGATGGTGGCGTACGTGTTGCCTACTCATTTATTGCCGGTATGCTGGTTTACAGGTACAAGCTGATTATTCATACAAAACTCAATTTTACGGCATTAGCCGTAATGCTGTGCATGGCTTTTCTGATGCCGTTCTCAACCTGGAACTGGCTGACTGAGCCTTTGGTGGTCATCATCTACTTTCCATTGCTGGTAGCTTTAGGAGCAGGCGCTTCGGTTGGTGCAAGGGCTGAAAAGATTTGCAACTTATCCGGTAATCTTTCTTATCCGCTTTATATGACGCATTACGCCGTAATCTGGATGTTCGCAAACTATTACAGCAGTTATAAGCCAGGCAACGGTCAGCTGACTATCATTGTGATTTCAGGCGTAGTGTTATTAACTGTGTTTGCTTACCTGGTGATGATTATTTATGATGTTCCGGTACGCCGGTATTTAAACCTGCAAAGTAGAGCCAAGCGAAGTATATCATAAATTATTAACGGTTAAAATGTACTTTTTTCCTTTTCATCCATAAACAAGCCCCGGTAACGGAAAGCACACCTGGCAGCAGGCCCAGCAAAACATAAAGGCATTTCAATGCCGTACCGCCATAGCCGCCAATGTGTAGCTGGTAAACCTCGCGGTCAAACCGTTTTGAAAATGGTAGCTGGTCGGCAATGGTAATCGCCTTCAATCTTCCGGTTTTGGCATCATAAGCAAAGCTACTGGCTTTACCCCGTAGCAGCGCAAATGTGGTGGAGGGCATCTGGCCTTTTACTAAAACGTCCTGCCCCTGCACTGCCGGAATATCCACCGCAATCGGCCTGAAGCCTTTTACGGTGCGCACAGAATGGCTTACCAGGCTGTTGATATTTACCGGCACCAGATAGTTCTTGTGCGGTTTGTTAAGCTTCCATGCGGATGACGCAAAGCTTTCTCTGTTCATCCAAAAGCCGGTAAAGAACAAGGCACCCGTAAACAGCATCGACCACACCCCGATGATCCGGTGCAGCGATGATAGGGTTGTCCTGCCGTTTTTAAAGTTCAGCCCGGCCTTAAAACGCAGCGCATCCCAAAAATGCTTTCGGTAAATAATGATGCCTGTCAACAGGGAAAACAGCATCAATAAACCAACAAAGGCCGTAAAAGCCTTTCCCGGTGTGCCGGCCTGCAGGCTATAATGAAATGAATACAGCCATCGGAAGAAAGACGGTGAAATATCACTGTAGTTCCCTTCCTTAATAATGGTTCCGGTATAGGGGTTTACTGCAATGTAATACAGATGATTTTCTGTAAGCTGCTGCTGGTTTTTATAAACCATAAACTCATAGCTGTCATAC
Organism: Mucilaginibacter sp.; assembly: GCF_965200995.1. Classification (GTDB taxonomy): domain Bacteria; phylum Bacteroidota; class Bacteroidia; order Sphingobacteriales; family Sphingobacteriaceae; genus Mucilaginibacter. Next base: position 2,766,981 of record NZ_OZ241743.1, read on the forward strand.
CGGTCGGCAGGAAAATCATGGAGCACGATCTTTTTCAGGTTGGGATGTGTACATACAATCATCCGGTAAATCTCATCTGCTGTTACCTGGTGGCGGCCTGGCTTAAGCTGGTGGACTTCCGGGTTGAAGCAGCGGTCCAGTTCATGCCGGAACATCAGCATACTGCCGGTGAGGCCAAACAGCAGGAAGAAGAATCCTGCCGTAAGGCCCAGCCAGCCATGCAGCCGAAAGGCAAGTTTGGTAAAGTTGCGTTTTAACCTCATTGCGGTGTATATTAAAAACTGCAGGCTACAGTTGCCCTGAACTCGCGCGGCGGGTAAGGCACATAGGCATAATCGCCGGTGGTTGGGTTGGCGGCAACCGGTGTAATCCAGGCGCTGCCATAATTGAAGCGGTTCAGGATATTGTTAACGATGCCGTTTACCGCAAGCCGCCCGTTCGTCCAGCCTATGCCACCATCCAGGCGGAACACCGGCGCCGGGCGTACATTGGTTTCCTGCGGATAACGCCCGTAACGCCCGGCCTGCAACTGATAGCCGCCCGAAACGCTGAAACCGTGGAGGCGTTGCAGCGGCAGCCGGTAATTTAACCAGGTGTTTTGCAAATGCTTAATCCGGTAGGGTGTAGGGAGCCCAACCAGTGCCTGGTTTGCATCCTTGGTTATATAAGAATCGGTATAGGCGTAATTGATAACCGCATTCAGACCTTTAACTACCTCACCTTTCAGGTCAAACTCAATGCCTTTGGAGCGGGTTTTACCCAACTGCGATTGCAGTAGGGTAGCTGGGTCTGTTACAATAGAATTGCGGCGGTTAATGGTATAAACAGATACGGTGGTATTCCACTTTCCGCCAAGCCAGTCCTTTTTAATCCCGGCTTCGATATTGCGCCCGCGTAATGGTAAGAATGCACCTCCGGCAGCGCTGATACCGCTTTGCGGCGTAAAGGTATTATCAAACAGTGCATACACTGCCATCGTGCTCAGCAATGAATAGCTTAAACCGATGCGTGGGGTAACTACCGTATTTTTTACGCTGCTGGCCGCAGGTAGTTTTACAGTGCTGTTGGCTCCGGTTAAACGTGCAGCTATGGTAACCCTCAACCTGTCATTGAGCAAATTAAGCTCATCCTGCAGGTAAGCCGCATAGTATCTGATGTATGATTGATTGGTGGCTATATCATCCAGCTTTCCGCTACGCTCGTTAGCATCAAAACTGATACCATATATTGGGTTGTTCACATCGAGCGGGTAAAGTGCCGGGTTGGCCGTTTTGTCGTTATAACCAGAGTAAGCCAGCAGATTTTTATCATTAAAATCTGCGCTGATCAACAATTTATGTGTCAGTTTACCGGTATTAATCTCACCGTTCAAAAAGGCTTGTAAGGCTAAGGCATCTGTATTAAACCGCTCGTAGGTTACCCTGCGCTGCAAAGCAGCAGGTGCATTAACCTTATAACTGGATACAAAAAAATAGTTGCCATCCACATGGTCGCGCAGGTAACCACCCTTGGCTGTAAATTGCCATTTGCTGTTCAGCTGGTTAAAATACGTTAGAAAGGCGTTGTGCTCATTGGCATGTACCGGCTTTTTATTAGGGTCAACAATGCTGAAATCACGTGGCAGCGAGGCAAAACCATAGGGCGAGAACACGGTAAGCAGATACTGCTCAAAGCTTTGCGCCTGGTAGATATATTCGCTGGTTACAGAGGAATGGCTGTTGATGTTGTATCGCAGCACAGGGTCTGCTACCAGCTTATCATTAAAGGCATAACGTTGAAATGATTTGGACTTTTGCCCTGCCACGTTCAGGCGGTATTCCCATTGCCTGGTTTTACCGGCGGTTCCGGCAAAGTCGCCGGTAAGGCGGTACAGGTTAAAGCTGCCTGTTGTAAAGGCAACCTGATTAAAACGCATACTGTCAGGCTGTTTGGTTAGCACGTTATAGCTTCCGGCTGCATCGCCTACAGAATTGATAAATCCTGCCGGGCCCTTAATAAATTCACCCCTGTCAATCAGTGCAGCATCTTCGGGCATCGGGTTGTAATAGATGGTAGACAGATCAAGCCCGTTGCGAAGCGGGTTGATACTTGCACCTCTCATATAAATCAACGAACTGTAATAATCGGCCGTATTGTTACGGAAGGCGCCGCTTACATTGCGTACTACGCTCTCGTTAATATTAATGGCTTGCTGGTCGGCAATGATGCTTTGATCTACCACCTGAATGTTTTGCGGGAAAGTAAGCAGCGGGTGATTTACTTTAAGTGTGTTTGAAGTTTTGTCATGCTTATAGTGTTTATAATATTTAGAGGAAACAGTAACTTCCTTTAGTGTGTGCGTGGTATCTTTTTTTAAGGAGGTATCTGTTTTAAGTACAGTGCTGTGCCGGGCTGCAGCGCTGATGCCCAGCAGCGTAAAAGACAGTAGTAAAAATGATTTCATAAATAAGGGGGTAATAAATTAACAGGCGATGCCATAAGCACAGCCTTGAATTTTTGCTTAACTATTTGTCCGGCTGTAAGGCCGGTAACAAAAACATCACAACACCCGGCACTGAACGCAGGTTCAGGACTGAGCAAGGCAGGATGTAAGAATTAAAGATTAAGCGTTTACCCGTGGTGGTTGAAAGATAGTAAGCGAACGCTGCACAATGGCAGCACCGCTGATTTGCTGATAGGGAAGGATAATGGATGCTGAATAAAAGCACAGCGTAAAGGAAGGCTGCATTAAAGCATCCTGATATTGGTTCTTCTGATCCTCTCGCCCCTGCTTTTTTTCTTTTTCACCGGCTTCCTTCAGCTTTTTTATCAGGTAGCAGCGGCCGTTACAATGCATCCAGGGGCGTGCCTTATTTTCGCAAAGCGTTTTGGCAATATAGCCCTGGTTGACTTCAAAACCGGCATAGACAAAGTAGCGCGAACAGTTGGAGCTGATCAGCGCTAAAAGTAAGCTTATGGCTAATAAACGGTTTAACATTCAGGGCAAAGGTATACAAAGAGCCGGTAAGTTTTTATTCAAAACTATATTATACCTCAAATCGGTACATCGCCTATAATACTTTCAACCTTCGGCATAAATGCCTACCTTTGCGCCTTAAAATCAAGCCGCCCATGAGCCAGCCTGTTCAATTAAAAAATGCCCTCGTTTCAGTCTATTATAAAGACAACTTAGCGCCTGTTATTCAGGAACTAATGCGCCTGGGCGTACGCATCTATTCTACCGGTGGTACCGAAACCTTTTTACGCAGTTTGGGTGCCGATGTAGTGGCGGTAGAAGATTTAACCGGCTATCCTTCCATATTGGGCGGGCGGGTAAAAACCCTGCACCCAAAGGTGTTTGGCGGTATTTTAGCGCGCCGAAATTTCGAAAGCGACGAGCAGCAGCTCGACCAGTACGATATTCCGCAGATTGACCTGGTAATTGTGGATCTGTACCCGTTTGAAGAAACGGTAAAATCTGGTGCCGGGCACGATGATGTAATTGAAAAGATAGACATCGGCGGCATATCCCTCATCCGCGCTGCGGCCAAAAACTATAAGGATGTAACTATTGTGGCTTCTAAGGATGATTACCCGGAGCTTACCCAGATGTTGCAGCAACAAAACGGTGAGATAAAGGTGGAGCAACGCCGCCGCTTTGCGCAAAAGGCATTCAATATCAGTTCCAATTATGATACGGCTATTTTCAACTACTTTAACCAGGATGAAGAGCTGCCTGTATTTAAGCAAAGCATACAAACCAGCCAGGTGTTGCGCTATGGCGAAAACCCGCACCAGAAAGGGGTATTCTATGGTGATTTGAACGAAATGTTTACCAAATTACATGGCAAAGAATTGTCATACAATAATTTAGTAGACGTAGATGCTGCCGTAGCGCTTATTGACGAATTTACTGAACCTACCGTAGCTATATTGAAGCATACCAACGCCTGCGGTATTGCCTCACGTTCCTTTATTAAAGAGGCTTGGGTAGATGCGCTGGCCTGCGACCCTGTTTCGGCCTTTGGCGGCGTAATCATAGCCAATGATGAGATCAATGAGGAAACGGCAATTGAAATCAGTAAGATTTTCTTTGAGGTATTAATTGCACCGGCTTACACTAATGAGGCGCTGGCGGTACTGCAGCAAAAAAAGAACCGTATTATTCTGATCCGGCAGGGAGTAGAGCTGCCGGTGAAGCAGTTTAAAATGCTGCTGAACGGTGTAATAGAACAAGATAAGGATAATGTAATAGAAGGCCCGGAGCAAATGAAACCGGTAACCGAGAAGCAGCCTACCGCAGCTGAGTTGAAGGATTTATTTTTCGCTAATAAAGTGGTAAAACATACCAAATCTAATACGGTAGTACTGGCTAAAAACAACCAGCTCTTGGCCAGCGGTGTGGGCCAAACCTCGCGGGTGGACGCCTTGCGGCAGGCCATTGAAAAGGCTAATGCTTTTGGATTTAACTTAAATGGTGCGGTAATGGCTTCAGATGCCTTTTTCCCTTTCCCTGATTGTGTGGAGATTGCTGCCAATGCCGGTATAACGGCTGTATTGCAGCCCGGTGGTTCTATCAAGGATCAGGATTCGGTAGATATGTCTAACCAAAAAGGAATAGCTATGGTAGCTACAGGGGTTAGGCACTTTAAACATTAATGTTTTAAAGCTGATGCAATAAAACCGGCAATCCATCGCTTTAAAAGCAGTTGCGTATTATATAAATACACTTATTTTTTATAAACTTTGCAGATTATCCCCCAAAACGCATTCAATGGGTTTATTTAACTTTTTCACACAAGAGATTGCTATTGACTTAGGTACCGCAAATACCCTCATTATACATAATGATAAAGTGGTGGTTGACGAGCCCTCCATCGTAGCCATTGACCGTACCACCGGCAAAGTAATTGCCATTGGGCGGCAGGCCATGCAGATGGAAGGTAAAACACACGATAATATTAAAACCATCCGCCCCCTCAAGGATGGCGTAATTGCCGATTTTAATGCTGCCGAGCACATGATACGCGGCATGATCAAGATGATTAATAAGGGCAAGGGCTGGTTCTTCCCTTCGTTGCGCATGGTGATCTGTATTCCTTCCGGTATAACAGAGGTGGAAAAACGTGCGGTACGCGATTCGGCGGAAATTGCAGGCGCTAAGGAAGTTTACCTCATCCATGAGCCTATGGCCGCTGCGGTAGGTATCGGCATTGATGTAGAGGAGCCGATGGGTAATATGATCATCGATATTGGCGGTGGTACTACCGAGATTGCTGTAATTGCCCTATCCGGTATTGTGTGCGACCAATCCATCCGTGTAGCGGGTGACAATTTCGACTCCGACATTGTGCAATACATACGCCGCCAGCATAATATCATGATAGGCGACCGTACGGCCGAGAAAATTAAGATCGAAGTGGGGGCTGCCTTACCTGAACTGGTAGACCCGCCGGCTGATTTTGCTGTGCAGGGCCGTGATCTGATGACGGGTGTACCCAAGCAGATCACCGTATCATATACTGAGATAGCCCATTGCCTGGACAAATCTATTTCTAAAATTGAGGAAGCAATATTAAAGGCGCTGGAAATTACACCGCCGGAATTGTCGGCTGATATTTATCAGACCGGTATATATTTAACCGGCGGCGGTGCGTTGCTGCGCGGGCTGGATAAACGTGTGGCCGCTAAAACCAAGTTACCTGTACATGTGGCCGAAGACCCGTTGCGTGCGGTTGTGCGCGGTACCGGTACTGCACTTAAAAACATTGGCAGCTATAAATTTTTAATGCAATAATCAGTAATGATTGAAGGATGAAATGAGTGAATGAAGGAATAGCCGTCAGTAATTTCATCATTCATTCATTCATTCAATACTTCTATCATTCAATCATTAGCATCACATGCGTAACCTGTTAATTTTCATCAGCAAGTACAACGCATTTTTTTTGTTCGTAATTTTTGAGGTAGTTGCCTTAATTATATATGTAAAGTACAATTCGTTTCAGAAAGCTACTTTTATAAATACTACCAATACGGTAACCAGCCACATTTATACCCAGGCCGACCGGTTGGATAGCTATCTTTCCTTAAAACAAGTAAATGATAGCCTTGCCCTTGAAAATGCCCGCTTACGCGGTCAGTTGAAAAGCTCTTTTCTGGTTGATACCGGCACCCGCCAAACGGTGATTGATACCAACTACAGGCAGCAGTATACTTATATACCCGCTAAAGTAATTAACAGCACGGTAAACATGCGTAATAATTACATTACCATTAGCCGGGGTACAAATGATGGTATCCAGAAGGATATGGGCGTTATCAGCAGTGTGGGTGTTGTTGGCCTGGTACGGTATGTATCTGCCCACTATGCTATTATTCAAACCCTTCTGCACAAAGATGCCCGTGTAAGCGCTATGCTGGCTGACAGCCGCGATCCCGGCTTTTATCAATGGGGTGATGATTTAAACCCTACCAGGGGAATGCTGATTGATGTGCCTAACCATGCCAGGCCGCGTTTGGGCCAGCTTGTGGTTACGTCCAATACCTCCTTATATCCTGTAGGCATACCAATTGGTAAAATCAGTAACCTGCATGCAAAAGGGGGCGGATTCTTTTTAAATATGGAAGTAAACTTGGCTGTTGATTTCAGCAAGCTGCAGTATGTATATGTAATAAATAACAAGTTTGCCTTAGAACAGCAAACATTGGAAGCGCAAAAACAAAAAAATGACCAGAATTCTGCTGAATAATGTACTGCGGTTCGTGGTAGTGGTTTTTTTGCAGGTATTGCTGCTTAAAAACATAGCGTTATATAACTTAACAACGCCATACCTGTACATTCTGTTTATTTTGCTGCTGCCTTTTGAAACACCCAATGTTATGCTGTTCCTGCTGTCTTTTTTGCTGGGTATAACAATAGATATGTTTTACAATACGCCGGGGTTACATGCTGCGGCTTGTACGCTGCTGGCATTGGTGCGGGTGCTGTTTATTGGTATTACGGTGCAAAAAGACGGGTTTGATAATGAGCCTAATCCCTCGCTGAGTAATATGGGGTTTCGCTGGTTTTTTACTTATGTGCTGGTGCTTACCTTATTCCACCATTTTGCCTTGTTCAACCTCGAAGTATTTCGTTTCTCTGAAATACAATATACGCTTATCCGTTTTCTGCTGAGTTCGGTTTTTACCATATTTTTGATATTGATTACCAGCTTCTTGTTTTATAGAAGAAAAGAACGTAAATGAACAGTTTTTTTATCAGGCGCTATGTAATCGCCGGTATATTTATTACGATAGTCTTAGTGTTGTTATCCCGCCTGTTCTACATACAGATTGTGGATGATAAGTACTCCCAGTATGCCAAGAATAATGTGGTGCGGCAATTTATTCTGTATCCTGCCCGCGGACCGATATTAGACCGGTACGGCAAGGTGCTGGTACAAAACGAGCCGGTTTATGACATTATGGTGGTTCCGCGGCAGGTAAAACCCTTTGATACGCTTGAGTTCTGCAAGCTACTGAATATTGATACCGCGCGTTTTCACAAGCAATTTGCAAAGGCCGCTGCCAACTCGCGGGTAAGGCCTTCTGTATTTGAAAAACAATTGTCGTTGGAAACCTATGCTGCCTTTCAGGAAAGGCTGTTTGAATTTCCCGGCTTTTATGTACAGCCAAATACCAAACGTGTTTATCCCGATTCGATAGCGGCGCAATTTCTTGGCTATGTAGGTGAAGCCAGCCCGCAAGCCATTGAACGGTCGGGCGGCTATTATCACCCCGGTGACCAGATTGGGGTTTCGGGCGTAGAAAAGTCTTACGAATCGGTATTAAGGGGGCAGCGCGGCGTACAAAATGTAATGGTTAACTCGCGGAACGTTACCAAAGGGCGTTTTGCCAACGGCGCTTTTGACACCTCCGCGGTGGCCGGTGAGCGGCTGATATCATCGTTGGATATCCGCATACAAAAACTGGGCGAAAAGTTGATGCAAAATAAAGTGGGCAGTATCGTAGCCATCGAGCCTTCTACCGGTGAGATACTTTGCTTTGTAAGCAGCCCCACGTATGACCCTAATATACTGGTAGGGCGCGAGCGTGGCAATAACATGGCGGCAATGTATAAAAATCCGTATAATCCGCTGTTTATACGGCCTATACAGGCTTATTATTCGCCTGGTTCATCATTTAAGCCCTTGGATGCGCTTATTGCCCTGCAGGAAGGTATCATTACACCACAAACTACCTTCTTCTGCCCGCATTATTATCAAAACGGCCGCAGCCGGGTAAAATGTGAGCACTTTGACGGTAATACCGATCTGAGAAAAGGAATTGCACAATCCTGTAACACTTATTTTTGTAATGTGTTCAGTCAGCTCATCAATCACAATGGTGCTAAACAAACAGAAGCTACCTATGCGGCCTGGAAGCAAAGGGTGAACAAATTTGGCTTCGGCGTAAAACTGGACGTAGATTTACCAAGCGAACGCCGCGGCTTGGTGCCAAATCCATTATTTTACGATAACCGCTTTGGCAAAAGCAAGTGGCGTGCCGCTACTATAATGTCATTAGCTATCGGACAAGGAGAGTTAAATGCCACGCCTTTGCAGATGGCTAATATTGAGTGTACTATTGCAAACCGGGGATATTTTTACAAACCGCATTTAATTAAAGCCATCGGCGATAAAAATGTTATCCGCACTGAATATATAAAAAAGAATTATGTGGGCATAGATTCCAATTACTTTGAACCGGTAATTGATGGTATGCAGCAGGTAGTAGAACGCGGTACCGCGAGTGAAGCTGCCATACCCGGAATTGTGATGTGCGGCAAAACCGGTACGGTGCAAAACAGTCATGGCAAAAATCACTCTGTATTTGTAGCCTTCGCACCGAGGGTTAATCCTAAAATTGCTATTGCAGTGGTGGTAGAGAATGCCGGATACGGGGCATCTTGGGCTGCACCAATTGCCAGTTATATTATAGAAAAATATTTACGTAACACAATTACAAAACCGGCAGCACAAGTTCAGTACATCATGAATGCCAACCTGTTGCCGCCTCCCCCGGGATGGAAACCGCCGGTAAGAGCAAGAGGCCCGCTTAATGCAACTGACAGCAACCAGAAGAATAAAGATACTTCAGTTAAAGGCGCTGCACCATTAAAACCGGCCATACCTAAAAGCAAAACGGATACCAATAAACGCAGGCTGCTAACCGCAAAGCTGGAAAGGACAGGGGATGAATAATCATCCGCAGCGGAGCCTGTTTTTTAATGTCGACTGGTTGATGGTGCTGCTGTACCTGGCTTTATGTACCATCGGCTGGTTTAATATTCATGCAGCTGTGTTCGACGAAGCGCATCCCAGCATTTTGGATATGGATACCAATTATGGCAAGCAGTTTATCTTTATTATATCTGCACTGGTATTAGGCTTGGTCATTATCCTGCTCGACAGCCGCTTTTTTGTTGCCTTAGCCCCCGGCTTTTATGTAGCCACGGTACTGTTGTTACTGGTGGTTTTGGTGGTAGGGCGCAACGTGGGCGGTAACCAGGCCTGGATACCCATCGGCAGCTTTAGGTTGCAGCCATCAGAATTTGCCAAGTTTACTACTTGTTTGCTGCTGGCCCGCTACCTGAGCAGTACTAACATCAAGGTAACAGAATTTAAATCGTTTTTAACTTCGGCAGCTATCATTGGCCTGCCTATGCTGCTCATTATGCTGCAGCCTGATACCGGCTCTACACTGGTATTCTGCTCACTGATCTTTGTGCTTTACCGGGAGGGCATATCGCCTTACTTTCTGATCGGTATTGCAGTGTTTATAGTGCTGTTCATTGCCGCCTTGCTGGTCAATCAGTTATACCTTATTTTAGGTTTAGTAGCGGTAGCATTGGTGGTTATGTATCTGTTGCGCCGCTACCGGCAGCTCATACTGGTTACACTGGGCGGTTTGGTGCTATGTGTAGCCTTTATTTTTAGTGTAAACTTTATTTACAATAATATACTGAAAGAACATCAGAAATCACGTATTGATGAATTGTTAGGCATTAAATCAGATTTGCGCGGGGCCGGGTATAATGTAAATCAATCAAAAATTGCTATTGGCTCCGGTAAATTATGGGGTAAGGGCTATCTGCAGGGCACGCAGACCAAGTATTCTTTTGTACCTGCACAAAGTACCGATTTTATCTTTTGTACGGTAGGCGAGGAGTGGGGCTTCGCTGGGGCAGTGGTAGTAACAGGGTTATACCTGTTTCTGTTGATGCGCATTATTATGGTAGCTGAGCGTCAACGTGCGCCGTTTACCCGTATCTACGGTTATGGCGTCGCTTCCGTCATTTTTTTTCACGTGGTAATCAACATCGGTATGACGATAGGGCTGGTACCGGTAATTGGCATCCCGCTGCCGTTTATCAGCTATGGCGGCTCCTCGTTATGGAGTTTTACAGCACTGTTGTTTATCCTGATAAAGCTGGATTCGAGCCGTATGGGTTTTCTGGCACAGTAGCGAAAACTATTTTTGTGCCGGGCAACAAATAAAATCCCCGGTAAATCATCATATTTGGTAAACCACTAATCCTGTAGCTTTGAGCTTTTCTTCCTTTATCGCCGGGCGCATTACCCTCCACTCCAAGCGTACCTTCTCCAAGCTGATTGTACGTATTGCCATCATTGGTATCATGCTGGGTTTGGGTGTAATGATTGTTTCGGTAGCTATTGTAAAAGGCTTTAAGCAGGAGATCAGGGAGAAGGTAAGAGGTTTTTCGGGCGACATCCAGATCATTAAATTCGATTCTAATAATTCCTACGAAAACTCGCCTTTTGATATTGATCCGAAGTTCGTTAAAAGAGCAAAATCTAATAGCATCATTACTCATGTAATGCCTTATGCCACTAAAGCAGGTATTATGAAGGCAAACGGCGAGATTGAGGGGGTGGTGCTTAAGGGTGTGGACTCTACCTACAACTGGAACTTTTTCAGGCAGGCGCTGGTGCAAGGCCAGGTATTGAGTTTTAAAAATCCGGCCAGGCACGAAATTATGATCTCAAATTACACGGCTGCCCGGCTTAAACTTAAACTGGGAGACGATTTTTTGATGTACTTTGTGCAGGAACCTTTAAAGCGCCGTAAATTTCACATCTGCGGTATTTTTAATGTAGGTGTAGATGAGGTAGACCGCACATTTGTAATCGGTGAACTGCCGGTAGTCAGGAACCTGAACAACTGGAATATCAACAGCACAGGGGGCTACGAAGTGCAGGTAGACCAGTTCAGGGATATGGATGAGGGAAATGATGCCCTGGGTAAATTTATGCCGCCCCAGCTGCGTTCTGTTACCGTAGAAGATAGTTATCCTACCATTTTTGAGTGGCTGAAGCGGCTGGATGTTAACACCCAGGTAATGCTGATTCTGATGTTGGTAGTAGCCGTAATAAACATGGTATCGGCACTGCTGATCATGATACTGGAGCGTACCAGCATGATCGGTATGTTTAAGGCTATGGGTGCCGACAACTGGAGCATACAGAAGATTTTTTTATACAATGCCCTGTTCCTGATTAGTGTGGGGATGGTACTGGGCAACCTGCTGGGCCTGGGATTTGGCTATCTGCAGGCCAGCACGCATTTATTAAAGCTGGATCAGGCTTCTTATTATATGACGTTTGTACCCATCGATCTGGAAGTAGTTGATGTTATTTTACTTAACATTGGTACGCTGGTGATTTGCCTGCTGGTGCTGCTTATACCATCTGCACTGGTTACCCGTATCTCACCCGTAAGGGCCATAAGATTTAAATAGGTAAGTAATAAGTGTTTCCAATACAATAGCTTACTGCTAATCTGTACTGTATCAGTGTGTTTTTCAACAGCTTATTACGTGAAAAGATATGGCCACAATAAGCTAACCTCCTATTGAAATGCAGCCTGTCTGCCTGATGAAAATCTGAATTTCAGATTTATACCGGTGGCCCCGAACTTGATTTGTTGCGAACCCAGGCCACTGAGCGGGTACTTAAGAAACGGTTCAATAATCAGGCGGTTGCTTTTACCTACAGGCGTGCCTATACCAAGGGCTACATTTAATGTACGGGCAAAATCAAAAGTACTAAAGCGGGCCTGTGTTTCGGCCGTATGGTTTTCCGAAGGAAGCAGGTTAGTGCTGTAATCGTATCTGTATGTTTCATTAATGAACGTACCTGAGCTTACACCGGCCACTATATAGCTGTCGCTTTTACCCGGATCAAATTCATATTTAATATTGAGCGGAATGTCTAACCCGGTAAAACTGGCATTGTACCCTTTGAGTTGGGTAGTACTTGCAGCACGTGGCGCAAAGCCGGAAAAAAAGGCGCTCACCGCCAGGTCGCTTAATCCTTGCTGCCCTGTGGCCGCAGCTATGGCCGAGGCGTAAATATTGCCCTGTGCAGGTTCATTGGCATAATGCAGCCGGTTTTGTGCTATGGCTATCCCGGTTACCAAAGAGATTTTTTTCACCAGCCGGATATCCGAGTTAAGCCCTGCACCTGCATTGAGCTGATTACTGCTGCCGCTGGCATAGTTAAAGTGGGTGCCGGCATAAATACTAAGCACCATGCGCTTATGAGCGGATGTTGCTGTTTTTATGGAAGGATTGGCAGTCCCGGTGGCGGCTGTTGCAGCCTCGCGTGCAAACACTCTTTCCATACCCTGATATAGCGGCTGTTCTTTTGTTATATTACTTGATTGAACATCCGTTAGCACAGGTGAAGCATTAAACAGGTTTTTGTGTTGTATACTGCTGTCTGCCGGGAGGATTGCAGGTATACTTGAATTTGTACTTAAAGAAGGATTGGCGGTAACTACACGGCCGGTATCGGTTGGCAGCGATGGCTGCGTCTTTTTGTATAACAGAACAGGTTTCCCGCCCTGTGCAGGAACAGGGTTGGCAGGATGTACAATTGTTAAAAGGGAACCGGCACTGCGTTGGATCTTGTCGATCCTGCTATAGGTAATTAGCGTATTTGGCGGCATAACCTTCCTTGTAACCGGCGTCTTGCCTGTTTGCTGATCTTGATATGGCCGCATAGGCTCACTTAACCAAATACACAGGCCGATAAGCAGCAGGATGGCCGCTGCACTGCTCCACCACCAGGCGGCAGGCCGATGCTTACGTGCCGGGTAACGCTTGCGCAGTGCAGCCCAGCCTGCATCAGCCGCGCCTTGCGGCACTTCAAATTCATCAAACACCCGCTGGATGTGATTGCTTAAATCTCTATCCGGCTGCTTATCCATGCTTTTGCGTTTCTGATAGTAAAGCGTTTTTTAATTTCTCTTTCGCCCGGCTCAGGTAAACACGCGAGGAGCTGGCCGGTACATTAAGCATAGCGCTGATCTCATCATGACTGTAACCGTCAATTTCATACAGGTTGAAAATTGTACGGTGCAACGGCGGCAGCGTTTCCATCAGCCTAAGTATATCCTGTGCATTTAGTTGGCTTATTACCAGGTCAGGGGCAATAAGGGGCGCTGTATCGTTAATATCCGCCTGTAAGTGATATTTCATCTCCTTACGCCGACGGTCAATGGCGGTGTTTACCATAATACTGCGCAGCCAGGCTTTAAACGGGTTTGCCTCGTTGTAGCCGGATATGGCATTGAATACTTTGATAAAGGCATCGTTTACCGCCTCAAATGCGTCATCCTCACTTAGGCTGTAACGCAGGCAGATTCCTTTGGCGAATCCATAGAAATGCTTGTAAAGCAATTCCTGATGTTTTAAATTGCCTCGTTTACATTCGCTGATAATTAGCTGCTCATTAACAGGAGCCTTAAAGCGCATGAATAAGCCTGGATAAGAAGGTAGGCATGGCAGCCTATTAATTTTTATACTGCCATACATGAAATTGTGCTATGAAACCTATAGCAGTGTACCTGTATTGTAGCACCGCGTTAAAGCGCGATTAAGGCACCCGTGTTAAATCGTACCTGAAAATCAGCGTATCAGAATAAGCACGCTGAATAATGAACCGGGTACTATTGTAACCATACTGGTATGTACCTGCCAGGTGAGGCTTAACAGGCTCGGAAATTAAATTAGGGGCTGTGGCATCATTAAAGCGGATGTATCCATTAGCATCATAGAGGTACGTGCCGTTACTACCCGAATGAATGGTAGTATCACTGGTAATTTTATAAGTGTAGCCGTTGCTGCTTACGGTAAGGGTTAAATTGGTTTTTAAGGTATCTGTTTTTACAGCTGCGTTTACTACACGTTTACGCAGGCGCATGAACTGTCCGGTAAAGGTGCCATCTGGTGCAACAGGCGCTACTGTGTCTGCCGTTTTATTAATACAACTTGCTGCCAATGTTACAGGAATAGCCAATAATAGCAATAGTTTTTTATTCATATTTTCATCTTTGATAATTGTATTACGCATGATACCTGGCAAACGCTACAACTGACCTGATAATTATTTTCTTTTTGCCTCGTTCCAAAATATATCCATTTCAGCCAGTGTCATATCATGCAATTGCTTGCCTTGTGCTGCGGCCTTGCTTTCGAGATACTGAAAGCGCTTAATAAATTTACGGTTGGTTTTTTCCAGCGCATTCTCGGGGTTGATGTTTACAAAGCGGGCATAATTAATGAGCGAGAACAGCAAATCGCCAAATTCGGCTTCTGCATCCTCTGTATTGGCATCATCCAATTCAGCTTTAAACTCTTGCATCTCTTCTTCAACCTTTTCCCAAACCTGCTCTTTGTTTTCCCAGTCGAAGCCTACACCACGCGCCTTTTCCTGTATGCGGGCGGCCTTTACCAGCGCCGGAAGCGAATTAGGCACACCACCCAAAACCGATTTATTGCCCTCTTTTAATTTAATCTGCTCCCAGTTGCGCTTTACATCCTCATCATTCTGTACCGTTACATCGCCATAAATATGCGGATGGCGGTTGATGAGCTTATCGCAGATACCATTCAGCACATCGGTAATGGTAAAGCTGTTGGTTTCAGAAGCGATGCGGGCATAAAATACGAGGTGTAGCATAATATCGCCTAATTCCTTTTTAATTTCCTGCATATCTGCACCCAATATTGCATCCGACAGTTCATAGGTTTCCTCAATCGTAAGGTGCCGGAGGCTTTCCAGCGTTTGCTTCTTATCCCAGGGGCAATTTTCCCGCAAATCGCTCATAATCGTAAGCAGGCGTTCGAAGGCGGTAGCAGGGGAACCGGCAGTTATGGGGGCAGTAATAGACATAACAATATAATTTGCGCTAAAGTTAAGGATAATACTTTGTTGTAAAAGTTAAGTTGAGGACAATGACTGATACACGGGATAGCATGTCCCGACATTATTACTTGTTTTATGTAACCGGTTAGATGGGTTTTACCGCCCGCAGCATTTCGCGTTTGCCGGGCGCCCCGGGCGCCTTTTCCACTTTAAGGCCTAATGATTTGATGATGCGTTTTAAATTACCTGTAATAGCATAGGTAACAAATACGCCGCCGGGTTTTAAAAAGCTCAGGGTATGTGTTATGGCCTGCAAATCCCACATATCGGGCTGATGAGCAACAGCAAAAGCATCAAAGTAGATGATATCAAACTGTTGGGGCGTACTGAATTGCAGTAGTTGAATAGGAGCAATGTACAAAGAGATATATTTATTTACTGTCGCCTGTTGCTGCAAAGCCGGTGTATACTGCTCCAAAAAGCTACGCCATAATGCAGGAGAAATATAGGCATCATAACCGGTGGAAGCCAATAGCGTTTCGCCGAGCGGGTAGGCTTCGATACCTGCATAATTAAGTGATAACTGTTTGGCTATGCAAAAATCAGCGCTCAGCAAAAAATTAAGACCGGTACCGAAGCCTACTTCTAATATGCTTATTTTCTCTTCAGTTTTGCCTGCTAAGAAGTAGCGCAAGCCTGCACTTAAAAATACATGCTGGCTTTCCTGTAACGCACCGTGCCTGGAGTGATAGTTTTCGCCTATATCAGCATTGAATAAGGTTTTAGAACCGTCGCCCGTGCTTACAAGTTCAAGCTTTGCCATGTGTTAAACTGGTTGAGCTACAAATTGATAAATGGCTTCGCCCAGATCATACACCGGTACTTTGGCCTTGAAATGGTGTTGTATAATGCTGCTGGCCGCTGCCGAACGGTAACCGGCGGCGCAATGCACAACGATGGGTTTATCCGTTGGTATTTCGTTCAGCCGCTCACGCAGTTCAGGCAAGGGAATGGCAATGGCCTGTGAAAAGTGCTTGCCTTCATTTACCTCAGCGGTATTGCGTACATCCACTACCGTATACTGGGCCGGATGATGCCTGAAATGCTGCAAATCCAGTTCTGCTGTAGTTTCATTACCGCCAGCCGGAGTTGCTAATGAGCCTTTTATGTTCTTTTCATACCCGATTTTAGCTGCTTTTTCAAGCACCGATTCTAACTGTATGGCCGATGCTGCCAAAAGGTAAAACGGTTCATCCGGACTAACAACAGACCCCAGCCAGGTTTCAAATTTGCCGCTGCTTTGCAGGTTGATGGCTCCGGGAATATGACCGGCAGTAAAGTCAGCATTAGGGCGGGTATCAATCAGCAGTATGCCCGGCAGTAGCTCATTTGCATTATGCAGCCGTGGCACCTGCCGCAGGCTTTCCGCCAGTGCCGGGGCGCCCTGCCGGTTCAGTTCTACATCGTAACTGAAATAACGCGGGGTAAAATGTGCGGTGCTGCCGATGGCCTGCATAAACTGCAGTTCATCCATCAGTTGCAGGGCGTAGTTTTCGCGCAGCTCGCGGCCAATGGTGGTGCTCAAATCGGCACTGATATTTTTGCCGCACAGCGAGCCGGGGCCATGTGCCGGGTATACCACCACATCCCCGGGCAAGGTCATGATTTTTTCCCGGGTAGAATGGTACAGCTGCCGGGCCAGTTCATCACGGCTGGCGGTAATGCGGCCTGCCTTTTCGCGCAGGTCGGGGCGGCCTACATCGCCCACAAACAACGTGTCACCGGTAAACAAGGTGGTGGCTTTGCCGTTTTCATCTTCCACCAAAATGCAGATCGAATCGGGGGAATGGCCTGGCGTATTAATTGCTCTTAACTGAATATCAGCAAGTTGCAATATGTCGCCATCATCAAAGGTTTGGTGCGGGTAGGCAGCGCCCACCAGGCGGCTTACATATATGGCAGCACCTGTGGTTTGATGGATTTCGAAGTGCGAACTTACAAAATCGGCATGGGGGTGAGTTTCAATTATGCCCACCAGGTCGGCTTCGTGCAGGGTGGCAAAATCATAATAAGGCTGCGGGTTGCGCCCCGGATCGATGACCACCATCTGGCCTGCCCTGATAACTGCATACGAAGCATGGGCCAGCCCCGTATCATAAAATTGATGAATCAGCATTTAGGTGCAAAAGTAATGAACACCTTTTATATGGCGGTAAGCGGCAAGTCAAAAACAGGCACAGGGCTGATTTCCTGTGTTGCGATGTGATTGCAAGATATAGGTGCCATTTAGTAGATAATTTTAAAAATGAATAAAAACAGTTCACTGTGTCATGTTTTGACACAGTATGTGAGCGACTTTTGGTTGAAAATAAGCGCATAATAGATGAAAAGACGACATTTTATTCAATCTGCATCCATAATAGTTAGTGGCGGCATCACGAAGCCGGTAAAACTAACGGCCGGAGACACCGCAGTTAAAACCAGCATCGTCGGCATCGGTGCCAGCGGTGCCCGGCTTGCTAAAGCGGTTGCCGGAGAACTGCCTTACCAGGTAAACCACCATACCATTGCCAGCGAGAACAGTACCGAGTTGCAAGGCAAAAATATTGTGAACTGCTGGTACCAAACCCAGCTGCAATCCCACTTTTTGGCCGACACGGATAATTACGAAAAGCTGATGGCCGAGGACTGGGCATATAATATGAACAGCCCCTATTTTCAGGCTAATCTGTGGCATATTCAAAACCGGGTAATTGTAGTGGCGGGTTTAGGGCGCACCACCGGCAGTTATGTATCGGTACAGTTGATTAAAGAATTGCTGAAACGGATACCAGTTGATAGAATAGAATTTGTAGGTACGCTGCCCTTTAAATTTGCATCAGGTAAGTTTAAATATAATTTGGCTCACCAATGTTTAGATGAAATTACGAAAACGGGTGTAAAAATGACCATTCATAATTTTGAAACGGATATTAAATCTTGGAAATTAAATTTGAATAAATGTTATGCGGAAATGGATAAGATGTTGATAACTTCTTTAAAAAGTTTGCTCAATCAATACCATCCAAACCGTATATTGTAGCAGTAACTAAATCTTATGGACAATACTATATCAAGCTACTTATTTGATAATCAAAAAGTAATGCAACTGATCATTGAATTGAATATGCAATCAGCTTGAAAAATATTATACCCATTCCTGTTTAAACACACTCAAGTTTATTAATTAAAATTTTTGAGACATCTATGGTAGAAACCAGTGTAGCGAGAAACTACAATATGTTTATTGATAAACATCGGAAGTTATTAGAATCATTTAATTCTAATATCAATGAATATCTAAAAAAAGATTATGTAAAAAATGCAACTAAGAAATTTGATGAATTCAAAAACAGAGTGCCTGCGCGTAGTTTTAATATTTTCCGCTTGGTTTCAGATATTTATTACCGAGAGAATTTTCATAGTGATATTCTAAAAGCTTTTTTGGATCCAACAGAAATGCATGATGAAGGTAATAACTATTTGTTTCAATTTATTAAATATCTAAACGGCACTTTACCCGCGCCACTTAATATAAATTCGGATCATTATCAACATGCAGAGGTAAAGCGTGAACTCGGACGGATTGATATTTTAATCAGCGACCCAGTATCTAAACATGCGATTATTATTGAGAATAAAATAAATAAAGCAGGTGATCAGATACGGCAAATTCCAAATTATCATGACTATTTAGTATCACAAGGTTATATTGTTGATATAGTCATATATCTTCTGTTAAATTATCATGCCAAGCCAAATACAAATACTTGGTCTGACGCTGATCGTCATTTGATATTGCCAAAGTTAATAGTGATTAGTGCGAGCAATGATACATCTCAAGACTTAGTAGTAGGCTGGTTACAACAATGTGTTAATGTATCTCAGAATTTAGAAAATCAATTCGTCATAAACCAATATATACATTTATTGCAAAAATTAGGAGAGTTAGCTATGAACAAGCAAATTATGAAAAATTTTTATGGACAGCTTTTGGATAATAACGATTACGAAACAGCGCTTTCTGTCCGTGATATGATAAATCAGTTATCACATTATCGCATTGAACGCTTGGTTGATACTTATAAAGGAAACACTCATCCATTTGAGGGAGCTTGGAATTGGCAAAACAAAGCTGCTGTGCTAAGTGGTGCTCGATATAATGGAAAAAGCTATAAAATAGATATAGTTCCCGGGGAAAGAAACTATGCAGTCCAATTTGTAGAAAATGTTACAGAGCAAGTTACTATAAAACAAATTATATCAGACCTGAACTATGAAGAATTTTTCACACCGATTGGTGATAGACTGCAAAGGACATTTTCTTTTCCTGAGCAAGAGGGGGACTTGTATTTATTTGTAAAAGAATTCCAGCAAAAGTTTGCTCAACTTATTGAGCAAAAGAGCAATACTGAAGAAAGTAAAATTGCATAATCCCCCCCATGCCCGCCGCCCAACCCCTTCTGCGACAGCAGGCGCTCATTCGTTTCCTGCGTAACCACGGGGCGGCCAGCCTGGTGCAGATAGCGTGGCACCTGCGTATGGAGGGCTTTTTTGAAGATACCCAGGATTGCCGCTCTACCCTCAACCGCGACATCCGGCAGATTGAGCAGCGGCAGGGCATCTGCATTGAATACGACCGCTCGGCCAACGGCTACGATTTTGTAAACAGCCTTGCCGACCTCAACAATCGCATGCTCGAAAGCCTGGAACTGGTGAGCAACCTGCAGCTGGCCGAAAATGCGCCTTACCTGCATTTTGAAAGCCGCCGGCCGCTCAATACCCAACACCTTACTGCCCTGCTGGAAGCCATTAAGCAGCGGGTGAATGTGCGGTTTTATTATCAAAAATACTGGGAAGACAGCGCGGCCAAACGCACTGTAGAACCCTACGCCCTCAAAGAAGCGCAGGGGCGCTGGTACCTGCTGGCTAATGATCTGTACGGCAAAAAGCTGAAAACCTTCGGGCTCGACCGCATGAGCGACCTCTATGTAACGCCCCGCAAATTCATCCGCCCCAACGGATTGGATGTGAGCGCACTTTTCATCCACAGTTTCGGCATCATCAATCCCGAAGGCCAGCCGCCCGAAGAAATTGAGTTGCGGTTTACCCTGCAACAGGGCCGGTATATCATCGGCTTTCCGCTACACCATACACAGCAGGTTTTTGAAAATGAGGATAGCATCATTGTGCGGCTCACCATGCAAATCACCTTCGATTTTGAGAAGGAACTACTTTCTTACGGTGAGGATGTGCAGGTGCTACAACCCGAATATCTGCGAGATCGCATCCGGGAACGACACCGGAGGGCGGCGGGGCTGTGATTTTGATAGCAGTAGACCAATAAATATAAAGCTTGTCATTCTGAGCGGTAGCAAAGAACTTGTACACTTGGTTCTGCATCACTACAGGTTCTTCGCTACCGCTCAGAATGACATCGGAAAATTATAAAACAAAACAAGCCCGGCACTCGCCGGGCTTGTTCACTAAGTATTCTCTTGACTATATTTTACCAAACCTTAATCCTGTCCTCCGGTTTCTTGTACAGCTTGTCGCCGGGTTGAACGTTGAAAGCATTGTACCAGGCATCCATGTTGGTGATGGGGGCGTTGGTACGGTACTGCTCCGGCGAGTGCGGGTCAGTGAGGATGCGCGAAGCGGCCGATTCCGGGCGCTGCGAACCACGCCATACCTGTGCCCAGGAGAGAAAGAAGCGCTGGTCGGGTGTAAAGCCGTCAGTCTTGGTCATGCTCTGGCCCTGCCTGGTTTTCTTAAACGCTTCGTAAGCCACATTCAAGCCGCCTAAATCGGCAAGGTTTTCGCCTAAAGTAAGTTTTCCGTTCACGTGGATGGTATCCAGCACGGTAAAGGCGTTATACTGGTTTACTACCTGGTCGGCACGGGATTTAAACTTGTCGGCATCGGCCTTGGTCCACCAGTCGCGCAGGCTGCCGTCGGCATCAAACTGACGGCCCTGGTCATCAAAACCGTGGGTCATCTCGTGGCCGATAACGGCGCCAATGCCGCCATAGTTCACGGCATCATCCGCCTTAAAATCAAAGAACGGAAACTGCAGGATACCCGCCGGGAAGGTAATCTCATTATTGTTGGGGCTGTAAGAGGCATTTACGGTTGGCGGCGTAAAGCCCCAGCGTTTTCTGTCCACCGGTTTGCCCAGCTGGCTGATGTTATAATTATAACGCCAGGTGGCAATGCGGCGCTGGTTGCCAATGAAGTCGTTACGTACAATGTTCAAGCCGGCATACTTCTGCCATACATCAGGGTACCCGATCTTTACGCTGAAGGCGTTCAGCTTGCGCAGGGCACGGGCCTTGGTTTCATCGCTCATCCAGTCCAGGCGCTTAATGCGGTCGCCCAGGGTAATTTTAAGGTTGTTTACCAAACCTACCATGTACTGCTTGGCGGCCGGAGTAAAGTATTTCTCTACGTACAGCTGGCCCAGTAACTCGCCCAGGCTGCCATCCACCAGGCCAGACATGCGCTCGTTGCGCGGGGTTTGCACCTGCTGGCCGCTCAGTACGCTGCTATAGGCAAAGCTGGCCTTCACGAACGGTGAGCTCAAGGCCGAAGCCGAACCGCGGAGGATACCCCATTTCAGATACGTTTTCCAATCTTCTACCGAAACGCTGTTCAGCATACCGTCGGCTTTTTTAAAGAAATCCGGCTGCGCTACAATAATGGAGTCGGTTTGCGGCACCTTCATTTTGGCCATCAGATCCGCCCATTTAATGTGGGGTGTGGTTTCGTTAAAACCGGCAACGGTAAACTTATTATAGCTCTTGTTCGGGTCGCGCATGGCCACGCGGCTGGTTTGTGCTTCGGCCAGGCGGGTTTCGAGGCTGAAAATGGTATTGGCATTTTTCTCTGCCTCTTTAGGGCTGGTGCCCGTTAGCGTAAACAGGTTAACAATGTATTGCTTGTATGCATCCTGTATCTTGGTAGTACGGGCATCATTCTTCAGGTAATAATCCCGGTCGGGCAGGGAGGTGCCGCCCTGGCTCAGGCTTACAATGGTGCGGGTAGGGTGCTTGGCATCGGCGCCCACGCCAAAGCCAAACAGCGGGCCGCCCTCGCCGTTCACCCGCTCATAGGCCATCTCATTCAGTACGCCATCAAGGGTGGTGATGCTGCTGATGCGGGCCAGGTCAGGCTTAATGGGGTCGTAGCTGCGGCGCTCAATGGTCAGGCTGTCCATGCCGCTGGCATACAGGTCGCCCACGCGCTGCTTCAGGCTGCCTTTGGGCTGGCCTTTGGCGTTGCTGGCTTCGTTGAGCAGGCCCAACAGCTTTTTAGTATTCTCATCACGCAGGATGTTGAAACTGCCCCAGCGTGTTTCTTTCGCGGGTATAGCGTTTTGCTTTACCCACGCGCCGTTGGCGTACTCAAAAAAATCATCGCCGGGTTTAACCGACAAGTCCATATTGGCCGGGTCAATAAACTTGCGGGGCGGGGCGGGCAGGGGCTTACCCGGCTTGCCGCCATCGGCTGCAAAAACACCGGCCGACAGGCAAACTGCCCCGGCCAGCATCCAACTGCTTAACTTTATATTCATGCTTTTTTGTTTTTTCTAAATGCTGAAAGTAAAGTAAAAATACAGAGTTATGAAACTATTGCCAAAATCATTTACATAATCAGCTGCAAAAATTGATTATGTAGTTATTGCTGCTTAGTTTTAACGTTGTTAAACCAAAAATAATAATATGGGAGCTTGGGGACATGGACATTTTGAAGATGATGCCGCTTTAGATTTTATGGCAGAAATAGAATATGCTGATAATGCCAGAGAAGTTTTGATAGCTGCATTTAGCACTGCAGTTCATACGCATGATTTAGATGCTGATGTTGCAAACGCAGTTATTGTTGCTGCCGCTTATGTAGACAGGCAAACCAATGGTACCCGGTTTTCCGGAGCCGGTGATGAGCCGTTGGACGTTGACACTTTTCCTGAACGGCATCCCGGGCAAGACTTTGCAGAGCTTAAAGAACAGGCCGTTAACGCCTTGCAGGTGGTTTTAAGTGACCAGTCTGAATTAAATGAATTGTGGGCTGAAAATGAAGAAGATTACCCGGCCTGGCGACAAGGCATAGCACAGCTTATTGAGCGATTGCAGTCATCATAGTTTTTTACTGCCTTGCATATACAGGTTTTTAAAAACTAAAACTACCTACTTCAACCTAAAAATTCAATCAACCACTCACCCAATGAACCAATAACTAAATGAGGGCGTTGCCTTTCAAGCCCGCGCTATCCGCTGCAAATCCACGCTCGTACCTCGCTGCGGGTTTTACGCTGCAATCGCTAACGCGGGAATATCAGGAAGGATAAAAGGGGAAGTACAACGCGAGGTGCCCCCCTGTCAAAGTTTCGCCTTACTCTTCACTCAATCAACACTTAGCATCTTGGCGCTTGCTTCTATTTTAGTAAATTTGCCGACTATGAGTATTTCCAAAACGTATGCGTTTCATGAGGTGGAGCAAAAGTGGTATGATTACTGGATGCAGCAGGGTTTTTTCAGGTCGGTGCCTGATGAGCGCGAGCCGTATACCATTGTAATACCGCCGCCTAATGTTACCGGCGTTCTGCACATGGGCCACATGCTCAATAATACCATACAGGATGTACTCATCCGCCGTGCCCGTATGAAAGGCAAAAACGCCTGCTGGGTACCCGGAACCGACCATGCCAGCATTGCCACCGAAGCAAAGGTGGTAGCCATGCTAAAGGAGCGCGGCATCAATAAAAAAGATTTAACCCGGGCCGAATTTTTAGATTACGCCTGGGAGTGGAAAGAGAAATACGGTGGCATCATACTCAGCCAGTTGAAAAAGTTAGGCGCCAGCTGCGACTGGGGCCGTACCCGTTTCACGATGGACGAGTCGCTTTCTGAGGCGGTGATCGATACCTTCATCCACCTGTACAAAAAGGGCTGGATCTACCGTGGCGTGCGCATGGTAAACTGGGACCCGCAGGGTAAAACTGCCGTTTCTGATGAAGAGGTTATCCGTAAAGAGGTTGATCAGAAACTGTATTATATCAAGTATCAAGTATCAAGTACCAAGTATCAAGATGCAAGTCAGTCTAACGACTTGCATCTTGATACTAATTACTTAACCATCGCCACCACCCGGCCCGAAACCATTATGGCCGATTGTGCGATCTGCGTTAACCCGAACGATGAGCGGTATCTGCACCTGCATGGCAAAAGCGTTTATATTCCGCTCATTAACCGCCAAATACCGGTGATACTGGATGAGTATGTGGATATGGCCTTTGGTACCGGCTGCTTAAAGGTAACCCCGGCGCATGATTTGAATGATTACGAGCTGGGCCAGAAGCACCGCCTGCCGGTCATCGATATTTTAAATGATGACGGCACCCTGAACGAAAAGGCGCAGATATTGGTAGGCGAAGATCGTTTCATCGCCCGTAAGAAGATAGCCAAACTGCTGGAGGAAGCCGGTGCGTTGGAAAAGGTAGAGGACAACAAATCACAGATCGGTTTTTCTGAGCGTACCGATGCCGTGATTGAGCCGAAACTATCCATGCAATGGTTTTGCAAAATGAAGGAAATGGCCGGCCCGGCGCTTAACGATGTATTGAGCGGCGAAGTAAAGCTCATTCCCGAAAAATTTGTAAACACCTACCGCCACTGGATGGAGAACGTGCAGGATTGGTGTATCAGCCGCCAGCTGTGGTGGGGGCAGCAGATACCGGCGTGGTACCTGCCCGACGGCCAGCACGTGGTAGCCAGAACCCGTGAGGAAGCGTTTGAAGAAGCCCAAAAAATCGCTTCCCGCTCCTCAAAACTTGTTCCGGAAGATTTGAAGCAGGATGAAGACGTGGTAGATACCTGGTTCTCCTCCTGGCTGTGGCCCATCTCGGTGTTTGATGGCTTTAAAGACCCTAACAATGCCGATATTAGTTATTATTATCCTACCAATGACCTGGTAACCGCTCCCGAAATTCTGTTTTTCTGGGTAGCACGTATGATTATGGCGGGGCACGAGTTCAGGAATGAAAAGCCGTTTACCAATGTATACCTTACCGGTATCGTACGCGATAAGCTGGGCCGCAAGATGTCAAAACAATTGGGTAACTCACCTGATCCGCTGGAACTGATTGATAAATACAGCGCGGATGGAGTGCGGGTAGGTATGCTGTTATCTTCACCGGCAGGTAACGATCTGATGTTCGATGAGAAGGATTGTGAGCAGGGCCGCAACTTTACCAATAAGATATGGAACGCGTTCAGGCTGATTAAGGGCTGGACGGTTAACCCGGAACAGGCGCAGAGCGATGGCAACCAAACCGTAGTAAGCTGGTTTAGCAGCCGGCTTAACCAGGCGCTGGCCGGTATGGATGACGATTTTAACACCTACCGCCTTAACGATGCACTAATGAAGGCCTATAAACTGGTGTGGGACGATTTTTGTGCCTTCTACCTGGAAGCCGTTAAGCCGGCATACCATCAGCCTGCCGGTGGCGAGGCCTGGCAGGAGCCGATAGACAGCGAAACTTACCGGCAAACGCTCGGCTTTTTTGAAAAAATCATGAAGCTGCTGCACCCTTTTATGCCTTTTTTGACCGAGGAGCTGTGGCATGATGAAGTGTTTGGCGTTCGCAGCGAAAATGACTGCTGTATTGTGGCGCAAATGCCCAGTATTGAGCAAGCCGATACACAGCTGTTAACCGATGTTGTGGCTGTTCAGCAGGTTATTACCGAGATCAGGAATATTCGGCAAGCCAAACAGGTTTCGCCTAAAGAAGCGCTTACCTTAACGGTTAAGCCGGACCCGGCAGTTAATTTCAACCGCTATGCCGCATTGTTAATAAAAATGGCAAACCTCAACAGTTTTGAAACTGCAAAGGAAGGCAAAGCGGCAGGCAGCATTAGTTTTCTGGTAAGAACGGATGAATTTTACCTGCATTTGGGCGGCAAGCTTGATACAGCGGCTGAAACCGAACGTTTGCTTAAGGAACGTGATTACCTGCAGGGCTTTTTAAAAGCGGTAAACACAAAGCTGAACAATGAGCGCTTTGTGAATAATGCCAAACCCGAGGTTATAGAAAACGAGCGCAAAAAACAGGCGGATGCGGAGGCAAAATTAAAAACCATTGAAGGCAATCTGGACGATTTGGCAAACTAATTGTATTTTGTACAATATAAATTGAAAAGTGTAGGTTATATGATGGTGTAACCAACACTTTTTAACGATGATAATGCAGCCAATACGTTCATGAGTAAACCTGTAAGTTTCTTTAACTTATCTGTAAGTAAACTACTTCATAAGCAACAAACCATACTTGACCAGGCACGGGTACGCCTGCTGTACTATACGTTGTGCCTGGGTATACTGGCAATTATGTTCTTGTGGGTTAATGTCTACCTGCTGCATGAGCCTATGCTTACATTTATTGCCGGCAGCTGCACTGCCATTATCCTGGTGCTGTTTAAGTTTTATACCTGGAAAGGTGACTGGCGGTCTACCTCGCACGTATTGCTGGGTTTTTCTACGGTGATTAACCTGCTCGATGTATTTGTTGTTATGCAATCGGTAAATATTGTTACCGTATTGTTTATCATCCTGATCATCCTGTACAGTTATTATATGCTGGGCTCAAAGTTCGGGCTGGTATATTCGCTGTTCAATATCATACCGGTAATGGCCTTTATGGTGATACAGTATGATAACAGCTACTTTATTGACCTGAAGCCTGAAGATTTGGACAGTTCTACTGTTATTATCAGCGCATTTACGCTGTTTGTAATGGTGATGTTCATTCACAGCCAGTTTTATATTGCCTTTGTGAAAAGTATACAGCAGCTTAAAAAAACTACTGATGAGCAGAGCCGGCTGAACATTAAACTGGAAGCCGCCATTGAGCGGGCAGAAAAATCTTCCAACGCCAAATCAGATTTCTTATCTACCATGTCGCACGAGATTCGTACGCCGCTTAATGCGGTGATCGGGATGAGCAACCTGCTGCTGATGAGCAACCCGAGGCCCGACCAGAAGGAAAACCTCGACATACTGAAGTTCTCGGGCAGCAACCTGCTGGCCATTGTAAATGATGTGCTCGATTTTAACAAGATAGAATCGGGTAAACTGGTATTTGAAAACATCAAATTTAACCTGCCCGAACTGATGGGCAATATTTGCGGCGGGCAGATCTTAAAAGCGCAGGACAAGGGGCTCAGGTTTAATCTTTCCGTTGACGAGGCCCTGAAGCGTAAACTGGTTTTCGGCGATCCTACCCGCATTACGCAAATTATTTTCAATCTTATCAGTAATGCCATCAAGTTTACAAGAGAAGGCGGTATAAATGTGGAAGTAAGCCAGATTGAAGACCGTTATAATACTATTACCGTAAATTTTAAGATACGCGACACTGGTATTGGTATTGATAAGGACAACCTGGAGGCTATATTTGAACCCTTCACACAGGAATCTATTACCACTACGCGGCAATACGGCGGCACAGGCCTGGGTTTGGCTATTGTGAAAAGGTTGCTTGAAATGCAAAATGTGCACATGGAGGTAAAGAGTAAACCGGGCGAAGGTTCTGAGTTCTCCTTCAATTTAGAACTTACGGTTTCTACCGAAAAATATGTAGAACCTGCAGCGCAGGTTGCCCAGCCCACGGCCATTGATACCGATTTGCTGAAAGATTTAAAAGTATTGATTGCCGAAGATAACCCGGTAAATGTAATGCTGATGAAAAAGCTGTTCTCCAAATGGAACCTTGCACCGGTGTTTGCTGAAAATGGCGAGCGGGCAGTAGAGAAAATGCAGTACGGCAACTTTGATATTATACTGATGGACCTGCAGATGCCGGTAATGAGCGGGTTTGAGGCTGCTATTGAAATACGTAAAATGGCTGATACCCAAAAATCGGTAACACCTATTATTGCCTTAACGGCATCAGCGCTGGTAGACATACGCGACAAGGTTTTTGCTGCCGGTATGAATGATTATATCTCCAAGCCTTTCAAGCCCGAAGAACTTAAGGGCAAGATGCTTTCCCTGATCGCTCCGCATTTGCCCGAACCTAAAAGCTAAACGGTAGCCTGGTATGCAGGCAGATCTTCAATAAACGTATAGGTTTTACTGCTCACGTTTATTTTGCAGTAGTAGTGCTGCAAGCCATTGCTTACGGCCATTAAAGGCACCTGATGAACGGTATTGTACCGGGCAACCTGGTCAAATACTTTCTGGGTAATGGTTACGCCGGGCGCTTTGCATTCTACCAGTAAAATTTTCTCGCCATTCCGGTTATGTATCACAATATCGGTACGGCGGGGCATGTGGTTTACCCGCAGGCCGCCTTCCAGTTTAATCAGCATTTTAGGGTAGCCTTTTTCTGTAATCAGGTATTGTACAAAATGCTGCCGTACCCATTCTTCAGGAGTAAGCAGCAGCTTCTTTTTGCGTAGCTCATCAAATATATACAAACGGCCTTCCTCCTCGTTCAGCCTGAAGGGATAGGGGGGCAGGTTAAGCGGCTGCAGCAAATCCATCGGGCTAAAGTGATAATAATATCTGCCAACTCCTAATGATAGATTTCGTATTTTGCCCGCCTGTTAAATGACTGCCCAGGAAATTATAAAAGATATAAAGGCCGGCAAGTACCGGCCGGTTTATTTGCTGCATGGCGATGAGCCTTATTTTATAGACGAGATCAGCAATTACATTGAAGACCACCTGCTTACCGATGCAGAAAAAGGCTTTAACCAAACCGTGGTATATGGCAAGGATACGGATATAGTTACCGTACTGAACGCCGCCAAGCGTTACCCCATGATGGCCAACTGCCAGGTGGTAATTGTAAAGGAAGCGCAGGACATGAAGTGGGGAAAGGATGATGACGATAAAAAGGGCATCAACCCTTTTTTAAGTTATCTGGAAAAGCCACTGTTAAGCACCATATTGGTCTTTTGCTACAAGCATGGCAAATTTGATAAGCGAAAAAAAACGTACAAGGCCATTGCCAGAACCGGGCTTATATTTGAATCGGGTACCTTATATGATAATAAGATACCGGCGTGGGTGGAAGGCTATGTGAACGATAAAAAATACCGCATCAATACGCAGGCTGCCACCATGATGGCTGAGTATTTAGGAAATGATTTGCAGAAGATAGCCAACGAGCTGGATAAGCTGATGCTGAACATTACTGCCGGTAAGGAAATTACGCTGAAGGACATCCAGGATAATATCGGCATCAGTAAAGAGTACAATGTGTTCGAGCTGCAGGCGGCGCTCACCCGCCGCGATGTGCTGAAGGCCAACCAGATTATTAATTACTTTGAGGCCAATCCGAAAGCTAACCCCATTGTGCTTATCCTGTCTAACCTGTACAGTTATTTCAGCAAGGTGCTGCTTTTCCATTACTTACGCAACAAACCGGCGCCCGATGTAGCCCGCGAAATGGGGGTTAACCCTTATTTTATGAAGGATTATGAACTGGCCTCCCGTACCTTTGACCAGTGGAAGCTAATGCAGATCATCAGCTGGCTGAAGGAATACGACCTGAAAAGTAAAGGCGTAGAATCGGGCGCCACACACGGCGAACTGATGAAGGAATTGGTATTTAAGATACTGCATTAGGGTAAACAAATGCGGTAGGGCAAGTAACGAAGTAACCCCTGCCTTACCGCTTTTTGCATAGCTGAATTGTATAAAGCCGGTTTTGCTGTTGAAATTAGCTGGCCTTTACAGGAATGATGTGTGGCAGATTTGTATTACTGTCTTTTGATGCGGGTTGCTTTTCAAGACCTTTAATCACCCCTTCCATTTCCACTACTTCACAATAGCAATATAGCCCGAGCGGGTAAAATTAATTTTACGATAAATATCTGTGGCTTCTATTACCCAGTAATAAGTGCCGGTGGCTTGCAGCTGGCCGTTGTATTGGCCGTTCCATTGAGGGGCGCTTGCCTTGCTCTCATATACCTGCTGCCCCCAGCGGTTATAAATGGTGAGTTTGTTAATACTGGCAATGCCCTCCACTGCGGGCTTAAACAAATCGTTGATGCCATCGCCGTTGGGCGTAAACGTATTGGGCCCGATGACCTGCGGCAGCGGCGGCGGATATATAATTACCGTTACCGGCTCAATGAGTTCGCAGCCGTAGCCATTGGTGGCCTTAATATAAAACTTTCCGCTTTCAGCTATTTCTGTATAGTTGGCTAATGCAACGGTAGTTGCGGCATCTTTCCAGAAGCTGTAAGTGTTGCCTGCCGCCGGTATAAAACTGCGGCCTATGTTTACAGTTGCCGGGTACGTTACCGGGTTCGGGTCATTTACTTCCAGCACCGGTACAGGGTATACAGTTACATTTACCGGTGCTAATGCGTCAGGCGAACACCCCAGGTCGGTGGTGCCTTTAATGTAATAGGTGCCGCTTACCGTTACCTTATCCGGGTTGGATACCTGCTGTGTGCCTGCTGCATCCAGCCAGTAAGTATAAGATAAACCCGGTGTGCTGTTGCGGATAACCTCCGTATTGGTAAGATTAGCGGGAGGGCAAGTGGAAAAATCGTGGGTAAACACTTGTGGTTTCGGGCCGATAATAACTTCAGCCTGCCTCATGGTACTGCAACTTTCTTTGCGGTTGGCCGAAAGTTTATAAGTAGCCTTAATGTAGTAGATTCCGCTTTTGCTAACAGACTGCGGATTGATAAGCGGTTGGGTAGCAGCGGCGTTGGTCCAGTAGGTGTAATCAATAAATGCATCGTTACGATCTCTTATAGCTTTGGTAACGTCAATTTTTTCGGGTTCACATACTGGCTGAAGGGTAACTATGGTAAGCGGCGGATTGGGTTCAATAACTACCTGTACACTTTTGGTTTCAGCACATCCAAAGGCATTGGTTGCTCTTATATAGTAAGTACCGCTTTGGGTTACCCTCTTGGGGTCAGAAAGGTAATTTTGCCCTTCGGCATCGGTAAAGTACTCATAAACCAGATCAGAACTGCTGCCTTCGGTTACTTCCTTTCGGGTAATATCGTATCCGTCGCTTTCGCAGGCGCGCAGTTGCTGGCCGGTAACTGCAAACACATAGGCTGCATCATTGGCGTGGGCCGTGGCAGTAAGCGTACTCTCGCAGCCATAACCGGGGAAGGGGGTAAGCTTTACCGTATAGCCGGTACCATCGGCCGGCACAGGGCTTACAGGCAGGTTTGCACCTGTACCTATCGGCGTAGTTAAATCCGAACTGTTAAACCACTGGTAACCTGCAAAGCCCGGCGGGGCTTTCAATACGATGCCCGGCTCATTCAGGCAGTAATTGTTCCCGGTAATAGGGGTTTGAAACGGCTTGCAGTTTTCGGCCACATCAATGTAGGCATATGCATAATGGTTGCCTATCTGTTCTGGGGCGCAATCCCTGGTAATAAATTCAAGCCTGATGGTTTTGCCCTGGTAATTTTTAAGGTTCACGGTGATAGGTGTCCAGGGCTTATAATATATGGTGTTTGTGCCTGAGTTATTGTTGCCGTTTACTGTTGTTGAACCCTGTATAAACCCGTTGTTACCGGCCAGGGCTGAAAACTGAAAAGTTCCGCATGCCTCATATCTGTTATCGGTAACGTTATAAATCTGCGCCTGAAATTTGGCCTGCTCGGCTTCGTTATGCTGAGAGTTGTTCTGCAGTACGATAGCATAATAATAAGTAAGTGTAAAATCGGCAGTATTGGCTGGCACGTTGTAAGTGTAAGTAACACTCTCGGCTTCAGAGCCACCTATGGCATTTCCTAATTTTATGGAATGCCCGCTGCCATTAGGGCAATTAACCGGGAACCCGCCTAATTCATCTATTTGCTGAGGCGAGGTATTAGTAAGCATACTATGCCGCCCGGGTATAGGTTCGGTAACGGTTAGTAGTGCTTGTTTGGTTGTTAAGTTAATGGTTCCGGCCTTGCACTCCCAATTGGTAAATTTACCATCCTCAAAGCCTACATTGGGCAGGCACTGCGCTTTAATATACAGCGTATCTGCAAGCAGGATAAGCATTAAAGAAACAAAGCCATAGATAATTCGCATTTACTGCTAACCAGGTTATTAGCAGTAAATGTAACAAACTAAGCGGTGATAAAGGCAGTTTTTAACACAGCCTGAAATGATTTTCTTAAAACAACATAGATTTAAGCGCCGGTATCGGGCCTGAAGTCTTCATCATACTCCAACTCATCCTCGTTGTACTGATTTACCTTTCCGTTGTCCAGTTCTACTTCAACCGTATCGCCGTTATTCACCTGGGCAGCGTTGATGGTGCCTTTCTCATCAGTACCGCTGATGATCACGCGGTCGCCGTATTCAAATAATCCGTTAATCATAATCTGTGTATTTATATCCGATACAACAATAGCTGCGTATAAAGGTTCGGCCCCTGTTTACGGATACTGGTTTGTTTTGTATATTAGTCCGGTAGTTATATATCATAATATTTAAATGCCCCATTTTGCTGACGTTGCCCTGCTGATTACGCATTACAAGCGTACTGCATCTTTAGAAAAACTGTTACAGGCGTTTGCCGGCCAGCAAATTTCTTTCGGCCAGGTGGTGGTGTCTGATGATAACAGCGGCGCTGATTACCTGCCTGAATTGCAGGAGATGAGCCGGCAATACCAGTTTCAATTGATAACTGCCCCGGTAAACAAGGGCCTGGCCAATAACATTAACAAAGGGCAGGATGCGGTAACCACACCTTATACCCTGTATGTGCAGGAGGATTTTACCCCCAACGCCGGGTATGGCGCCCATCTGCAATCGGCAGTAGCATTTATGCAGCAAGACAGCAGTTTAGATATGGTACGTTTCTATGCCTATTTTAAATATCCCAACCTGCAAGTCTACCGGGATGGCTATAGCTTGATGAAGTTTAATGCTTTAGCATTGGACGACCGCAAATTTCACCAGTACAGCGATCACCCGCATTTGCGGCGCTCAAATTTCCTGCAAAAGTTTGGCCGGTACAGGGAAGGCATCCCGTCAGACAAAGGGGAATTTATGATGGCCCTGTCCTTTCTGAAGCATAAAGGCAAGGCGCTGATCTACAATGACCCCAAAGTCCTGTTCACCCAGGCCAATACTGAGGCCGAACCCAGTACGGTAAGCCGTAAAAAGATGTCATACACCAATAATGCGCTTGTTACCATTCCGCGCTTTTTTTACCGCATTATTAAGCACAGCTGGCAACTGGCTACTTATAAAGGATAAAGCCCTTATATTCGCGATGGGTTTCATTACAGCCTGTCAGCAACGCTGATCGCTGTAACTGGTATCCCTGAAATTTAAGTGAATCATCAGGAAATTATTATGAGTAAGATACAGCACTGGCTGATTAAATCGGAGCCGCATAAGTACAGTTGGGAAAAATTTAACCAGGAAGGGCGTACCTTTTGGGATGGCGTACGTAACTATCAGGCGCGCAATAATCTGAAAGCCATGCAAAAAGGAGATCTGGTGCTCTACTATCACAGCAATGAGGGTAAAGAAGTGGTGGGCGTAGCTAAGGTAGTAAAGGAAGCCTATCAGGACCCTACTACTAAGGATACCAACTGGGTGGTAGTAGATTTGGTGCCACTGGAAACGCTGCCGAAGCCGGTAACCTTAACGCAGATCAAGGCGGATGAACGCCTGCAAAATATAGGTTTGGTGAAACAGGGCCGTTTATCAGTAATGGAATTAAAACCGGAGGAGTTTGACCGTGTTGTGGAGTTAGCGAATAACTAAACAACATGAAATACAGAAAATTTAAGGATGTTGACATTGCCGAGGTAGGCCTGGGCACCTGGCAGTTGGGCAGCGCCGAGTGGGGCAATGTAGATGAGCAGGAAGCCACCCGTATATTGCAGGCTTACCTGATGGCCGGCGGCAACTTTATTGATACCGCCGATATTTACGGCATGGGCCTAAGCGAGAAAACCATCGGCAGGCTGATGAAAACCGTACCGGGCGAAATACACGTGGCTACCAAGCTGGGCCGCCGCAGCGACGGCGATTTCGGCTGGCCGCAGAACTTTACCTACGATAGCATGAAACGCCAGGTGGAAGCCTCGCTGGAAAATTTGGGTTTCCATAAGCTATTTTTGGAGCAATTGCACTGTGTGCCGCCCGAAGAGCTGAAAAGGGGTGAAGTGTTTGACCACCTGCGCCGTTTACAGCAGGAAGGCCTGATCCGATACTTTGGCGCCAGTGTGGAAACCACCGAAGAAGCGCTGGTATGCCTGGAGCAGGAAGGGCTGGCCTCCTTACAGATCATCTTCAACCTGTTCAGGCAGCATGTGGCCGATGAACTGTTTGCCAA
The DNA here is from genome assembly GCF_965200995.1 of Mucilaginibacter sp. Taxonomy (GTDB): domain Bacteria; phylum Bacteroidota; class Bacteroidia; order Sphingobacteriales; family Sphingobacteriaceae; genus Mucilaginibacter. The sequence continues at coordinate 2,801,547 of NZ_OZ241743.1, forward strand.
AGCCAAAGAGAAAGGGGTAGCCATCATTGTGCGGGTGCCCTTAGCCAGCGGATTGCTTACCGGCAAGTTTGATGAACATACCCAATTCGGGCAGAACGACCACCGTAACTTTAATGCCAACGGCGAGTCTTTTAACGCTGGTGAAACCTTTTCGGGTATCGAATTTAAGCAGGGCATTCAAATTGCCCGGCGTATGGTGGGTTTAATGCCGGATAACCGTACCGCCCATTGGGCTATCCGCTGGATATTGGATCATCCGGAAGTAACTACGGTAATTCCCGGCGCTTCTAAAGTAGCACAGGTAAATGCTAACAATGCCGCATCAGAACTGCCGCCGCTGCCTGCCGAAACGTTTAAGCAGTTACGGGAATTGTATGACAGTGAAATAAAAGGAGAAATTAGGGGACATTATTAAAAAGCCAACAGTTGTCATCCTGAGCGATAGCGAAGGAGCTGTATGCTCGCTCTGATATATTACAGGTCCTTCGCTACTGCTCAGTATTGATATAAAATTTGTGTCAGGCTGCCGTTACTACAACTTTCCATAAAACTCACTGATATCAAAATAAATATCTTTCTGCTCCCCTTGTTCGGTAGTAATGTGGATAAGGTCATACGAACGCTTATGGTGGTTAAGCAACGCCTGCCCGCGCGATTTATAACTGGGGTAATGTGCATCTATCCAGGCATATTCAGCCCTGATGCCCTGGCGTTCGTGCTGCTCATTAATTACAATGGCTTTTTCATAAGTGGAACCATCAGGCGTACCGCCTGATGTACTGCCGGTAACTTGTTTTTTTGTTGCACACGCACTCAGCCATAATATGGAGGCAAGCGCTACAATTAAAATGGGATGTAACTTTTTTATGTAACTCAGGTTGAGTCCCTAAACTAATAATTTTTGATACAATTCCATATTCTCTGCATCGTAACAAATAAAAATCACTTGCTGCAGCGTATCATCTTGCTTTAAAAATGCTTCCACCGTGTCTGCGGCTATTCGCGCTGCCTCCGGCTTTGGAAAATGATAGATACCGGTGCTGATGTTGGGAAAGGCAATGGAATGTGAACCGTTGTGAACCGCCAGCTGCAAACTGTTAGTGTAACAGTTGGCCAGTAAACTGGCCTCGTTGCGCTTGCCGCCGTTCCAAACCGGTCCCACCGTGTGTATCACGTGCCGGGCCGGCAGTTTGCCGCCACTGGTAATCACCGCTTCGCCGGTTGGGCACTTACCCTGCCGGTTGCGTATCTGCATACACTCCTCCAGTATTTGCTTGCCGCCCGCCCGGTGTATGGCACCATCCACACCGCCGCCGCCCAGCAGGCTGCTGTTGGCAGCGTTTACTATAGCATCCACGTGCAGTTTGGTAATATCGCCTTGTTGCAAAGAAATCCGCTTGTCCATAATAAACAGAACGCACAAGCAGGTCAGGTGGTTTTATTCCTGTTCCTTCGATGCGCTAAAGAACAGCGCTTTAAGTTCTGTTGCATCATCCGGCTTCATTTTGCCGCCTAACACAAGGCGAAGCTGCCGGCGGCGCAGGGCACCGTCATACAAAGCGATATCTTCTTCAGTTTCGGGCGTGAGTTCTGAAATAGGGATAGTATGGTTGTCTTTATCCAGGGCCACAAAGGTATAGTAAGCCTCGTTACTTTTTACTTTGGTGCCTGATGGAATATTCTGTGCCCAAACATCCAGCCGCACCTCCACCGAGGTATTAAACGCCCGTGTTACCTTAGACTCAATGGTAATGGTATCGCCCAGCTTAATGGGGTGCTTGAAAGAAACATTATCTACCGAAGCGGTTACCACAATGCGGTTGCAATGCTTTTGGGCAGCCATAGCCGCGCCGATATCCATCCAGTACAGCAGTCGCCCGCCCATCAGGTTGCCTAACGTATTGGTATCATTAGGCAATACCATTTCATTCATTATCGTGTGCGAATCCTGGGGCGTTTTCTTGAGCATATACAGCAATTAAGCTGCAAAGATAATATTGTTTGCAGCATCCCAAACTACCCCGGCGGCATATTAGCCATAAGGCAATGGTTATGGCTTGGCGGTGTTGATTTGCCGGTAACCGGCCAGCTCAGTAAAGCGGGAACCGGGCGGATGGTAGTAGATGAGTAACTGATAATCGTTCCCGGTTTCAAAATGGCTGCCTTCCAGCAAGGTATAGTCTGGCTTTCGGGTGGCTTTGTCTACCCAGACGTATTGATAATCGATGATACCCTGCTTCAAAAATAAGTTGGTGGAAAAGCGGTTACGCGCAGCATCATATTCCAGCTTGCTGTTTTCATTCAACTGGTAATTGTTGAATTTGCCTACAATGTAAACATCGCCCTGCTGGTTGGTACGGTTGGCCAGCAATGTAAAGTATACATGCACATAATCAGCATCGGTAGCCGGGTTGCTGCCATCCTGGTTGCGGATAAAATAATTGCCGTTATCATCATACTGAAACACATAGGCCGGCTGGTTACGCGGATAATCGTTGATCAGTATCGCGGTATTGGCGGTGTCGCGGTAAATTTTAAATACCTGCTGCGAGTTGAGTTTCAGGCTGCGCAGATCCAGCAGCCGGAACTCATTGCCGCCGGGAAAATCATTGGTATTCAAATCCGTATAGAATAGCTGGTTGCCGCGTATCTGGTAAGGCTGTGCATTGGTGATGGCGGTTTCAGGCCGGGCGTTCTGCATCAGCACTGCTTGTATATCGGTATAAGGATTTTGCACCGGCAGATTACCGTAGTCGAGCTGGAAGTTAATCTTCTGGTTGGCTGGCCTGAGCAGGATGTTATTGGAAGGCACGGCTTGCGCCAAAACGTTTACCCTCGGACTTACCACGTAAACCCGGCGGGTGAACAGCAGCCTGGACTGGTCACCATCTTCATAAACTTTGAGCAGGTAATTACCCGAAACCTTTGGCGACAGATTTCGATTAGGCAGCTTTACCTCGTAATGAATGTACTTTTGCAGTGTGGCCGTAGAATAGCTATAATTTAAAATATGGTCTTCGGTAAAACCTTGCAGGTACTCCACAGGCGAAATGTTAGAAGGCGACCAGTCTGCCTCGCAATGCTGCAAGGTATAATAATATTGCCGCGGGTTGCTGCTCAAATCATCAAACGCCAGCTGCCACTGCTCCGCCGAACCTAAAGTGATTACCGGGAATGAACCCTCCTGTACGCTGTTATAGCATCGGATGCTTTTAATTTCGGGGCGGTAGGTAACGTCGGGATTGATGGATTGGGCCTTTGTGGGTGATGGGATAAGCACCCACAGCCAAACGGTTAAAAAATATAAAACATACTTTTTGTCATTGCGAGGTACGAAGCAATCTCGTAGCCGTGCATCTTCGCTCTGTATACGACGGGATTGCTTCGTTCCTCGCAATGACAAACTTGGCATTAATAAATTTCGACTATTCGCACTTATGCTTCCATTTCCAAAATCTGCTCGGCCAGCGCTTCCCAGCGCTGCTGTACCTGCTTCAACTCGGATTGCTTGTGCTGATATTGCGTGTTGGTTTCCTTCAGCCTGGCCTGGTCATTATAAATGCGGGTATCCGCTAATTTAGCCTCCACATCTTTTACCGATTTTTCAAGGTCGGCGATCTGCTGCTCCATGCGCTGCAAATCCTGGTTCAGCTTTTTTATCTGTTTTGATTTGTCGTCAGTAAGCTGTTGCTTTACAGGTGCCGGTTTTTCCTCCTTTTTAGGGGCGGGTATTGGGGCAGTAGTAAGCCTGGCCTGCTGCTTACGCTTAGCCTGCCACTCCTCGTACTCGGCATAGGTGCCGGGATATTCCTTGATCTGCTGGTCTTCGATATACCATATCTTGTTGGCAATGTTATCCAGAAAGAAACGGTCATGCGATACGCTGATAAATGTACCCTCGTATTGCTGCAGGGCCTGTATCAGGATATTTACCGATTGCATATCCAGGTGGTTGGTCGGCTCATCCAGTATTAAAAAATTGGCATCGGCGGTTAAGGCTTTGGCTAAAGCCACGCGCGATTTCTCGCCGCCCGATAAAACCTTGATCTTCTTAAACACATCATCGCCGGTGAACAGGAACGAGCCTAAAATGGAGCGCAATTCAGTTTCGTTATGCCGGGGGGCAAAGTGCTGTAACTCCTGTAAGATTTCGCTTTCCAGGTGCAATGATTCCAGCTGGTGCTGGGCGAAAAAGGTAGTAGATACATTATAGCCGGTATCGCTTTTGCCGGTAAACTCCTTATCGGCATTGGCAATAATGCGCAGCAGGGTAGATTTACCCCGGCCATTGGCACCGATCAGGGCTATCTTGTCACCTTTTTCAATAATCGCGCTGGCCTGCTTTAAAATAGGCAGGTTGGGGTAGCTCTTGTCCAAGTTCTCAATACTCACCACATGCCGGCCCGACTGCTTGCTGAACTTAAAGCTGAAATTTACGGTTGGGTTATCATCATCCACATCATCCACACGCTCCATGCGGTCTAATGCCTTAATGCGGGATTGTGCCATTTTAGCTTTGGAAGCTTTAGCCCTGAAACGCTCGATCAGGCGTTCTTCCTGCTTAATTTTCGCCTGCTGATTTTTAAATTCACCACGCTGTATTTCCTCGCGCAGCGCCTTTTCCTCTAAATAAAAGCTGTAATTGCCCGAATACACGGTGAGCTTACCCTTACGCGATTCCACCGTGCGGTTAATCACCTTATCCAGAAACCAGCGGTCATGCGATACGATAACGATGGCACCTTCAAAGTTCTTCAAATATTCTTCCAGCCACTGTATGGAAGGTAAGTCCAGGTGGTTGGTGGGCTCATCCAGCAACAAAATATCAGGGGCCTGCAACAGAATTTTAGCCAGCATTACCCGCATCCGCCAGCCACCCGAAAAGGTGCTCAGCTTGCGTTCCTGGTCCACATCGCTAAAGCCTAAGCCGGCTAAAATTTCGTGGGCCTTGTACTCAATATTATAACCGTCTAAGGCTTCAAACTCACTTTGCTTATCGCTCAGTTTGTTCAGAATGTCCTCATCATAATCGGTTTCCAGCTTTTTCAGCAGGTTTTCAATTTCGGTATGCAGCTGGTTCTGGCGCTCAAAGGCTTCCATGGCCACATGCAGTATGCTTTTGTCTGAGGCATACGACAGCAAATCCTGGTTCAGGTAACCCAGCGTCAGGTCTTTCGACATGGAAATGGTGCCGGCGGTAGGCTTATAATCGCCTACAATAATTTTAAGCAGGGTGGTCTTGCCGGTACCGTTGGCGCCAATTAAGCCAATCTTTTCTCCTGGTTTAATATGCCAGTTAGCTTCATCATACAAGGCCCGCGCACCAATTTCAAACGTGAGGTTATTTATCGAAATCATTTCACGCGAAGATACAATTTTTGAAGGGAATAACCCGTTTGTGCATTGCAGGGATTTATACAGGTTGTGTAAATAGTTCAGGCTTACATTTCCGGCTTTTTTGCCACCCCGATCAAATCAACATCAGTAAGCTCAAGCGATTTTACCATGTGCTGCACCGTATTTTTGTACTTTTTAAAGTGCAGTGTTTCAATATGTAATTTATAGGCTGCTGAATCGGCGTATATTTCGAAAATAGTAATGTGCGACGGATTCTTTTTGTCGGCAGCGGCATAGTAGCTCAACACGCCCGGTTCCAGGCGAACCGCAGCCGTCATCTGCTCCCGCAGGGCAGCTTTGTATTGCTCAAGTTGCACAGGGTCAATCTCAATTTTTGCAATTCTTACAATATGCTCTTTATGCTGCGCTGCAGTGCTTTTAACGATGCCCAGCATAACAAGTATGATGCTGAAGGTCATTATTTGTTTCATAGAGGCCAAGATACCAATAATTAAACCCATGAACCACTCACCTGATGAACTAATCAACTAATTAACCAAATGAGGGCGTTACCTTGCGGCCCGGGCTATCCGCTGCAAATCCCCGCTCGTACCTCGCTGTGGGTTTTTCGCTGCAATCGCTAACGCATTGTCAGAGGCAGGAGTTAAAATTAGAAATCAATGCTGAACACATTCATGTCATTCTGAGCGATAGCGAAGAACCTGTACACTTGTTGCCTTAAGTACAGGTTCTTCGCTATCGCTCAGAATGACAGTTTTTTAATTAGTATATATTCGCTTAAAAGATTTACTTCACCGCTTCCACCCAGGCATGGGCCATCAGCTTTGCTCCGGCAATGGACGGATGCACGCCATCCAGTGACCAGTAGGCCGCCGGTGCTGAAGATAAGGCCTTGTCCATCACCGCCTGGTAGGGCACAAAGGCAGCGCCGTATTCATCCGCTACCAGGCGGGAGGCCTGGCGGTAGCCGTCAAAGGCCGGGTACCATTTTTCATCTACCGCTTTCACGCCTTTTATGGCAAACGGCTCGCCAATAATAAAGCGTACGCCGGGCAGGGTTTTTTGGGTACGGTCCAGCAGTTTGCGGTAATCGTCGCGGTAGGTTTGCAGGGTGCCGTTATAACCGGAGGTAAGGGTATGCCAAAAGTCGTTTACGCCAACCATAATGCTCAATACGGTGGGCTTCAGGTTCAGCGCATCCGTGTCCCAGCGCTCGGCCAACTGGTAAACTTTATTGCCGCTAATACCTTTGTTATAAATCTGCAGTTGATAAGCAGGATATTTATACAGCAGTTCGGCGGTGCTCAGGTAGGCATAGCCGGTACCCAGGGCGCCAAAATCATTGGCAACGGTTTTATTTTTATCGCGTCCCCAATCGGTAATAGAATCACCCTGAAATAATACCACATCTCCCTGTTTAAGCGCAACTTTTTTAGTATTTGCGGCGGTAAATGCAGCAGCGGCAATTTCAGGTATGGTTAAAGAGGCGGCGGCGGTAAGGGCAGCACCTTTGATAAAACTTCGGCGGTTAGTCATGGTAAATTATATATTGGTGCAGGCAAGATATAGTGTTTGAATCGTTTATGCAAAACCCGGCTGTAAGTTTTAACTTCGCGTTATGTATTCTTTACTCAAGCCTGTTCTGTTTCAGTTCGATCCCGAAAAAATACATTATGCCGTTACCAGCGGGTTGCAGTTACTGAACCGCATACCCGGCGGGGCGGCGTTAAGCCGCAGCTTGTGGAACCAGGCTGATAAGCGGCTGGAGCGTGGGGTGTTTGGCTTAAAGTTTAAAAACCCGGTGGGCCTGGCTGCCGGTTTCGACAAGAATGGGGAGCTAATTGCCGAAATGGCTAACCTGGGTTTTAGCTTTGTGGAGCTGGGCACGGTAACGCCCCTGCCGCAGCCCGGCAACGAAAAGCCCCGCATGTTCAGGCTGCCTGCCGACAGCGCCCTGATCAACCGTATGGGCTTTAACAACAAGGGGGCAGATGTGCTGGCGGCACGCATTGCCGCCTACCGTAAAAGCGAAGCGTTTAAGAAAAACCCGGTGATTATCGGCGGCAACATCGGAAAAAATAAAAATACGCCTAATGAGCAGGCTACCGATGATTATGTGAAATGCTTTAACCGGCTGTTTGAGGTGGTGGACTACTTTGTGGTTAATGTAAGCTCGCCAAATACGCCCGGCCTGCGGGCCTTACAGGAGAAAGGGCCGTTGCTGGATATACTGAATACGTTACAGCACCTCAACCGGCAGCAACCGGCAACCAAGCCTATCCTGCTCAAAATTGCGCCCGACCTAACCAATGAGCAATTGGATGACATTATTGACATTATAAAGCTAAGCGGTATTGCCGGGGTAATTGCCACCAATACCACCATTAGCCGCGAGGCCCTGCATTCATCGCAAAGCCTGCAAAACCAAACCGGCGGGCTGAGCGGTAAACCACTTACACAACGATCAACTGAGGTAATTAAATATCTGGTACAGCAATCCGGCAATGCCTTTCCGGTAATAGGCGTGGGGGGCATACATTCAGCAGAGGATGCCATTGAAAAGCTGGAAGCCGGCGCCTCGCTGGTGCAATTATATACCGGTTTTATTTATGAAGGCCCGGCGCTCATCGGCCGTATTAATAAAAAAATCCTGTCGATATAAATCGACAGGATTTTAAATCTTTAAAATAGTAAGCTAAGTATCTATTTTACCTCCCTCTCCTTCGGAGAGAGCCGGAAAGATATTACTTGCTCTCGGTCAACTGCGCTAAAACGGCAAGGTTTTTAGCTAACTGGCTGGTTTTAGACTCTTTTGAGCGGCTGCCTGGCTGCAGATTAGTCGCCATTTTTAAGCCTTGTACTTCTAACCGCGATACGGTTTTATTTCTTCTGTCTTTTCTTTTTAAACGAGTAACGCCCATGGTGTCAGATATTTGATTTTATAAAAACCTAATGAGGTCGAGAGCGGATTCGAACCGCTGTAAAAGGTTTTGCAGACCTCTGCCTAGCCACTCGGCCACCCGACCATTTTTCAGGAAAGCAAAACTATAAATTAATTTTAATCGAGCCTAATTTATTTCAAGTTTTTCTGGAAAGCTCTGAGCAAAAGATAGCCGTAGCTACAGCCACGTTTAATGATTCGGCTTCGCCCATGCGGGGTATGGTAACGGCATGGGTAACCAGCCGTTCTACCTCGGGGCGCAGGCCGTTACCTTCGTTGCCCATTACAATCAGCCCTTCGTTGCCAAAATCGGTATGATAAATGCTGCTGCCATGCAGCAGGGCGCCATATACAGGTAACTGCAGGGCAGGCAATATTTTGGGCAGGCGGGTATAGTACACCCTCACCCTTGCCAGCGAACCCATAGTAGCCTGCACCACTTTAGGGTTATAGGCTTCTACCGTATCTTCGGAGCAAATGAGGTGGCTGATACCAAACCAGTCGGCCGTGCGGATGATGGTGCCCAGGTTGCCGGGATCCTGTATACCGTCCAGTATAATCGAAAAGCGGCCCTGAAGTTCCTGCACGTTCAGGGCAGGCCAGTGGGGTATTTTTACAAGCGCGGCTACCTGCTGCGGTGCGGCAAGGCTGCTTATTTTTTGAAGCTCGCTGTCCGAAATCTCCTGAAAATTTAGTTCCTTTGGTAGTTTATTCAGCAATGTTGCTGCGCCGGGTGTATGGTAAACGCTTTCAATCTGGTAGGCAGAGCCGGCAAATTCGGTTACCGATTTGTAGCCTTCTACCAAAAATAAGCCATATTCCCTGCGAAACTTTTTTTGTTGTAAGGATTTTAATAAACCGATTTGAGATTTTGAAAGCATTGCTGAAGCCGAATTTTCCCCTTGCAATATTAAGTATTCTTTTGCTGTTTACAGCAGTGGGCTGCAGCGTTACCCGCCGGTTAAAAGATAACCAGGCGCTGGTACGCAAAGTAACCATCAGCGGGGTAGATAAGGAGTTTAATGAAGCGGCTGCCCTGTATGTAGATAAGGAGATACAACCCAATAATTATATCAACCTGCAGCTTTATTACCTGTTCAGCAAGAACGGAAAACGCAATATCGGGGAGCCGCCTGCCCTGTTAGACAGTGACCTGGTAGAGTTTTCGCGCTTACAGATCGAGAAATTTTTGCAGAACAAGGGCTACCTGAAAGCGAGGGTAAGCGATAGCATTACGGTAAAAAAGAAAAAGGCCCACCTGTATTTTACCGCTGCCGAAGGGTCGATGTTCAGGATACGGAAGTTTCAGGATAGCATCCTGGATAAAAAAGTGCAGGCCCTTTACCGGGTGAACCGCCACCGTTTCTCGCATTTGCAGCCGGGCGGGCGGTTTGACCTGGACAGCCTGGCATTTGACCGCGATCAGTTTTACCAGATCATGAAGCGTAATGGCTATTATGATTTTTTCAGGCAGTACATCAGCTTTAACTACGATTCTACTTTCAACAACGGGGTAGTGGATATTAAAATGCTGATAGCCAATCCCGAAGGTAAATCGGCGCACCCGGTGTATACCATCAACAATACCTTGATCTCCATCGCCAACAGCAATGGCCGCAAGCCCGGCAAGCCTGATACCCTGCAAGTGGATTCGCAGTTCAGGTTTGTAGACTATTCCCATAAGTTTAAGCCCTACATCTTAACCCGTTACATCTTTCAGCGTAAGGGCGATATCTATAATATCGACCAGCAGAATTTAACTACCTCGCGCCTGTCGGAGCTTAATGTGTTCAGGAATGTGCCCAACCCGCAGTATGTTAAACTGGCCGACAGTACGCACCGGCTGAATACCGAGCTGGATCTGGTGCCGCTGAAGCAGAAAAGCGACCGGGTAGAGGGCGAGGTGCTGTTCAATTCCGGCCGTTACGGGTTCAATATCGGTAATACCTATACCAACCGTAATATGTTCAGGCAGGCTGCGGTTTTGCAGGTAAAGTTTAATTACAGTGTATTGTTCAATGCCCGCAGCAGCGATTTAAATCCGGGCTTGGTTGAAAATCAGGATTTCAGGGCAGGCGTGAGTCTGACTTACCCGCGCATCATATCGCCTTTTGATTTTCCAACGCTCGGTAAATATGGGGTGCCGCATACTACGTTTTCATCCAACTATTCATTATTCTATCAGCGCGGGCTGGTAAAGCGGCAAAGTTTCATTAATGCCATTACTTATGAATGGGCCGAAACCAGCCGTAAGCTGCATACGCTAACCCCCATCAATATTGAGTTTTCGAGAGGAAATATCGACCCGGTAGCCCGGCGGCTGCTGATCGACTCCAACCGGTACTCTTATGTGTTCCTGATCGGGCGTACTATTTTTACGATAGGTACACAGTACACCTATCAGCTCAATGCCAACCGGCTGAACAGCTACGATAATTTTACTTATTTCAGGGGTTCGGTTGATGTGGGCGGCAATTCGCTCGCAGCCATCAGTAACCTGCTGGATGCCAGGCGCGATGATGCCGGTAACCGCACCTTGTTCGGGTATGCGTTTGCCCAGTACACAAAAGGTGAGATAGACCTGCGCTTTTACCACCACATTGGCGGCGAGCGGCAGTTCATATTCCGTATCAATCCGGGCATTGGGGTGCCATACGGCAACAGTAATCAGCTCATATTTGAAAAAGAATTTTATGCAGGCGGCGCTAATGATATTCGTGCCTGGCTGCCCCGCACGCTGGGGCCGGGGCAGTTTAACCGCGCCTCTTATGGTGTAGGCGATACGGCCAATATCATCCGCTCGCGCGTAAAATACCTGGATCAGTTTGGAGAAATTAAGATTATCGGTAATGCCGAATACCGCTATACCATTGCCAACAACTTTTTCGGTACTAAGCTGAAAGGCGCAACCTTTGTAGATTTTGGCAATATCTGGCGCCTGCACAATACGGTTGAAAATCCGGGCGGAAAATTCAGGCTGGATAACCTGCTGCAATCTACGGCGGTAGGCATTGGTACCGGCCTGCGGTTCGATTTAAGCTATTTTATATTCCGGCTGGATGCCGCCCTTAAATTTAAAGACCCGCAGTTTCAGGGAAGCGATCAGTTTGTACTGATCAAGCATTTTAACGAATTGTTCCACGAAGGCAGCTTTAAGGAGAATTACAGGATTGCCAATTCCAACTCCATTGACCCGGCCAGAAACACTGAGCGGTACAACTTTCTGCAACTCAATTTTGGGATAGGGTTGCCATTTTAAGAGACTTAAATTCAAAATTAAAAGGTCAAAATTCAAAAAAATGAGCCAAATGGCTTAAGTACATTTTTTGAATTTTGACCCTTTAATTTTGAATTATCACCTGTTAATTCTCCGCCTGTGGCCTGTCGGCACCCTTCAGGTTATCGCCTACCTGATGGTGGTGCAGCTTGGCTTCAATGGCAGACGAAGAGGTATTGGCATAAGTGCCGTAGGCATCTACCAGCACGCCGCGTAAATTATATTTAGCCGATGATATGGCAAACACGATTGACATATCTGAGGGGTTGCTGGCGCCTTCAAAGCGGTAAAATTCGTCAATTTCAAAATCGTCTGCCCCCATGGCTATGTTGTTTGATTTATCATCAATGGTTTCGCCGTTATCTTCAAAGCTCAGGTTGGCAGTGTAGCCGCGTTTCAGTAAATCGTTAGTGCAATCTACCAGGGTTTCGTAATTTGTCATGGTTGGTTATTTAAGTATCAGGCACCAGGATTTAGGTGAGCTGATGTAATTGGTAAACCCGAAAACAAGGTGTGTTGTTTGGCATGTGTATAATTTGTTATGGGGTTTGCATATCCAAGAGAGTGGTCATCATCCCGCTCCGAATGCCCAGATTAAAAAGCAATATTCTCCCGCTGCACCTATCAGGGTGCTGCATGTAAAGGTTAACATCTTCCCGCCGGTAGTTTCCAGAAACAAACGGGTTGGCGAATACGGTAATCTATATACAATAAGCAAGGATACCGCCTGATAAATTATAGCAGGGGGCGAAACCACAATCAGAATTATAAATGCAAAGAGCAGGAGGTTCATACCTGGAATTTAGTAGTAAACGGATGGTGGTGTTTAGCAGTAAACTGATAGTTAGCTGATACCTAATGCCACATGGTATCGGCCAGGCCTAAAATGATACCCATCCAAATGGCAATGATATAACCGAATATGCCCAGAGCGGTAAAAAGTATCTTCTGCCATCCGCCCCGGGAACCTAAGCGGATTGCTGCATAAAAGCAGGCGCCGGCCACTGCGCCAGCCAGCGGGGTAACTATAAGCGGCCGCACCATCCACAATTTGCCCCAGGCTGGATTGGGATGCTGTGGAAAAGGTAGTACAAAAAATGAAATAACCACCAGGCCAATGCCTGCACCTGCCAGTATGTTTTTGCGTAACAAAGCCGGCTGAATAAAAGGTGAGGGGAGGGTATTTTGTGTCGTCATGATTTTTAATACTTGAAAGTTCTTTGTTTTCCAAAGTTAATATGAATGCTTTGTAATTCAAAGTATTCATATTAACTTTTTATGAAAAAACACCGATACGCTGGAAGAATTTTTATGCCGATAAAAATATTGAGGCAGACGGCACCACGCTAATCTTTTTTAACTCTGACGTGCCCTGCCGCTTTGAGGCGCTGGAGGAAGCTACCACCGGCTATTTCTGTATTTTCAAGTAAGCATTTGTTAACAGCCATTTATGCGGTAGCTTGCACGAACTGCCCATATTTGCGCAGGGCGGTAAACCGGCCTGTGAGTAAAGCAAGGAGCAGGACAGTGAAGCAACTGCGCTATTTAAAAATAATTTGGGCAACACCCTGTATACTGCGCTTGCAGGTTACTCGAAGAATATTACTGCATAACTTAAACCCGCATAGGGTGCAGGTACGGTTACATCAGCAATTGCTAATGCGTTATAACAAGCGTTTCACAAGCCAGTTCCAATGTTTCTATGGCTACATCCTTATTATTTCCTTTCAGGTTTGTGCTGCTCACCTTTGTAGGAAAGGCGTTGTTTAACCTCCAGGTGATAACTGCGGTGCCGGTTTCATCTACAAGTTGAATAACCACAGTAACGCGTTTAACAGTGTTCATCTTTATACGGTTAAACCAGTTCCAAAGGGCGGCATTATTTTTTAAAAACCCTTTTTTGAGCGTTATATTACCCGTTTTAGCCAGCCCCGGTATCTTTACGGGCGTAAACACTTTGCTTTTACCGGCCCGGTATTCAATCACCCGGGTTTCGTTGCCAAGCCCGGCAGCCTCCTGAAAGTACATTTCCGATCTACCAAGCGTTACCTTGTACATGAATTTAGGTTGATGGGATTGAGCCGCAGGTGAATCGGTTAGGATGGGCGAATTTGTCATTAACGTTTGCACTTTATAGTCTGTATTTGCACAGCAGCGCAGGCTCTCTAATAGTAATAGAAAGCCGGTTAACATACACAGCCAAATCGGTTTAAGGTGATTCATCATTTATTTGATTGCTGCTTTTAAAGTTACAAGCGAATATACCGTAATGGTTGAGGTGTGCAACTACGGTTGTTTGAGTTTTTAAAATGGGAGCCGGTATGCGGCGCTTTTAAGTTGCCTTATTTTCAGTGAAGTTTATACTGGGCCGGTTCGGATGATGCTTTTGGTTCCAACGGGTAAGCATATTTAAAATCGGCAGTAGTTCCAATCCCTTTGGCGTAAGAGCGTATTCAACCCGGTAGGGAACTTCATTAAACTCTTGTCGCTTTACAATCCCGTCTTCTACCAGTTCTTTTAGTTGTTCAGTTAATACCTTTTTACTGATAATGCCCATTTTGGCATGAACCTGACCAAAGCGGTTTGGCTTTTTTCCGATGGTATAAATGATGATGGGTTTCCATTTAGTACCAATGGTTGCCATGGTACGTGTCATCGGACAATTATGACATATAAAGATTTCGTTGCTCATTACGGTTACGAAAATGTTACCGGTATTGGCACATCAACAGTACAAAGTAACAGCATAAAAGTAACTTTGCGTAACATAAAAATAGTTACTAATCGTAACCAGAAAGACAAATAATGAATATTTTAAAAACTTGGATACTCGTTGCTTTTACATTCGCTTTTACAGTTAGCTTGCGGGCGCAGCCTAAAATTTCCCAACCCGGCTATTACAGGGTGCTATTTGGAAAATATCAGATTATCGCACTGTCCGACGGTACCGTTCCTATTGACGCTCACAAACTGCTGATACCTAAAGATACGACGGTTCTGGATGAAGCGTTACAGGAAAATAATCTGAGTTCCCCGGTAGAGATTTCGATCAACACGTATCTGATCGTTTCCGGGCAAAAAATAATCCTGGTGGATACTGGAGCAGGAAGTCTTTTCAGCCCCAATGCAGGACTGCTGCCAGCAAGTCTGAAAGCTGCGGGGTACAGTGCCAGCCAGATCACCGACATTTTAGTTACGCATATCCACCGTGATCACACTGGCGGCCTTACCGTCAAAGGGAAAGTTATGTTTCCGCATGCAATTATACACGTTAACCAAAAGGACCTGGATTTTTGGCTCAAACATGAACTGGCAAGTTCTGATGACACGCGGGGAATTACATCTAACAGGCCTTCGTACTTAGCCGTAAAGCCTTACCTTGCTGCAGGCAAGGTGAAGCCTTTTGAAGGAGATATGGAAGTTCTGCCTGGTATCAGAACCATAGAAAAGCCTGGACATACAGCCGGGCATACGCTGTTTGTTTTAAGCACCGGAAACCAAAAGATGGTATTCTGGGGTGATTTGGCACATATTGAGCAGGTGCAGTTCGCAGATCCCCTGATGCCAAACGAATTTGACTTTGACCAGGCGCAGGCTGCACAGCAACGGGAAGAAAGCTATGCAGAATTTGCTAAACAGGGTTGTTTAATTGCAGGAGATCATATATCGTTTCCAGGCTTGGGCAGAATTACCGACAGTTCTCAGGGCTACCGGTGGGAACCTCTGCCTTACAGCACTTTAGGAAGGATTAATTAAGTAAAAAGTGCTTTCATTGTGTAGCAGAGTCCAAATAATGATAGCAGAAATCAATTTGCCTTTGGTACGGTATTATGACAGCGCCAAAGGAAGCAAGTTATGTCAAAAGGCAGATAGAATTGAGCAGTTTCTTTAACTATGGTTGTTTATAAATTATTGACTAATAGTCATTTATAAATTTACTATTAAATTTATGCTAACCTTTGTTAACCCCCTGGTAATTTAAGAAAGAGATCATTATCAGTTGTAGCAAGTTCTGTTTCGCAGGCTTGTGCTTGTAGTTAGCAATTGCCGTATTGCGGAACATCGCATGAAAAGGGCTATGAACATTGAAGTTCATAGCCCTTTCATATCAGTTAACTCAAGTTACACATTCACCGCTTCCTGCGGGTTCAAGAACACAAACTGGTGGTCGAATACATCCAAACGGATGGTGCTGTCCTTATCCACCTTGCCGGCCAGTATCTGCTTGGATAGCTCGTTGAGAATCTTTTTCTGGATCACCCGTTTCAGCGGGCGGGCGCCAAACTGCGGGTCGTAACCCAGCTGGGCCAGCCAGTCCAGGGCCTCGTCCGAGGCTTCCATGTGGATGCCCATTTCCTGCAGCGTATCCTGCAACTGGGCAAACTGCAATTTCACAATATCGTGTATCTCGTTTCGGCCCAGCGGCGTAAACATAATGATCTCATCAATACGGTTCAAAAACTCCGGCCTGATGGTTTTGCGCAGCAGCTCGAACAACTCGTTCTTGGTTTTGGCAATCACCTCATCCTTGTTGATCTCATCATATCCCTGAAAATTCTCCTGAATAATGCTGGAACCAATGTTGGAGGTCATGATGATAATGGTGTTCTTAAAGTTCACCACACGGCCCTTATTATCGGTCAAACGGCCATCATCCAGCACCTGCAGCAGGATGTTGAACACATCCGGGTGCGCCTTCTCAATCTCGTCCAGCAATACTACGCTGTAAGGCTTGCGGCGCACGGCTTCGGTCAGCTGTCCGCCTTCATCGTAACCCACATAGCCAGGAGGCGCACCAATCAGCCTTGATACTGAATGGCGTTCCTGGTACTCGCTCATATCAATACGCACCAGCGATTGTTCATCATTGAACAGAAACTCGGCCAAGGCTTTGGCCAGTTCAGTTTTTCCTACCCCGGAGGTGCCTAAAAATATGAACGAACCGATAGGGCGGCGCTTATCCTGCAAGCCGGCCCGGCTACGGCGTATGGCATCGCTGATAGCCTCAATGGCTTCTTCCTGCCCGGCTACGCGCTTGTGCAGTTCACCTTCCAGGTGCAGCAGCTTTTCGCGCTCGCTTTGTATCATTTTGCTTACCGGGATGCCGGTCCAGCGGCTTACCACGCCGGCAATATCATCGGCCGTAACTTCCTCCTTCAGCATCCGGCTTTCCGACTGGTTTTCCAGCAAGGCAGCCTTCAGCTTGTTCACCTCTTCCTGTGCCTCGCGGATGCGGCCGTAGCGTATCTCGGCTACCTTGCCATAATCACCGGCACGTTCGGCCTGCTCGGCTTCCAGCTTATAGTTTTCAATGGCTTCCACTTTCAGGTTAATACCATCTACCAGATCCTTCTCGCCCTGCCATTTGGCCCGTAACGAATCGCGGTCGGTGCTCAGGTTGGCAATTTCTTCGCTTAGTTCGGCTACCTTTTTATCGTTGTTCTCACGTTTAATGGCTTCGCGCTCAATTTCCAGCTGCATAATGCGGCGCTCCAGTTCATCTACTGCTTCGGGTACCGAATCCATTTCCAGGCGTAGTTTGGAAGCAGCCTCGTCCATCAGGTCGATGGCCTTATCGGGTAAAAAGCGGTCGGAGATATACCGTTGCGACATTTCTACCGAGGCAATAATGGCCTCATCCTTAATATGCACCTTGTGGTGCGATTCGTAACGCTCCTTTAAGCCGCGCAAAATCGAGATGGCATCGGCCGCATCCGGCTCCTCTACCATCACCCGCTGAAAGCGGCGCTCTAAGGCTTTGTCTTTTTCTATATATTTCTGGTACTCGTTCAGGGTAGTGGCACCTATAGCGCGTAGTTCGCCGCGGGCTAAGGCCGGTTTCAGAATGTTGGCCGCATCCATCGCGCCTTCGCCGCCGCCAGCGCCTACCAGCGTATGTATCTCATCAATAAAAAGGATGATCTCGCCATCGCTCTTGATCACCTCGTTCACTACGGCTTTTAACCGTTCTTCAAACTCGCCTTTGTATTTGGCACCTGCCACCAGTGCTCCCATATCCAAAGAATAGAGCGTTTTGGTTTTCAGGTTTCCGGGTGCATCGCCTTTAATAATGCGGATGGCAATACCTTCGGCAATGGCCGTTTTACCCACGCCCGGCTCGCCTACCAATACCGGATTGTTCTTGGTACGTCGGGACAGGATTTGTATCACGCGGCGTATCTCGTCGTCTCGGCCAATCACCGGGTCTAATTTGCCCGATTCGGCATATTCGTTCAGGTTGCGGGCGTATTTGTTGAGGGCGTTGTAGGTAGCCTCGGCATTCTGGTCGGTTACCTTGCTGTCGCCGCGCAGGTCGTGCACCGCTTTTTTCAGGTCTTTCTCGGTAACGCCATAGTCTTTCAGCAAGCCGCTTACCTTATCGTTTACGGCCAGTACACCCATCAGGATGTGCTCTACCGATACAAATTCGTCTTTCAGTTCTTTGGCATAGCCCTGCGCCTTTTGCAGCGCACTGTTGCTATTGCCCGACAGGTAAACATTGCTGCCGCTCACCTTCGGGAAGCCGGCAATCTGCTCATCCAGCTGCTGGTTGAGGCGGTTGAGGTTTACGCTTAGTTTTTGTAATAAATAGTTGATTACGTTTTCATCAGCCAGTAATAAGCCTTTCAGCAAATGCGCCGTTTCAACGGCTTGCTGCTGATTACCGGTGGTAATCTCCGAAGCCTTTTGTACGGCTTCTTGAGCTTTAATGGTGAAGTTGTTAAAATTCATATTACGTATTATTCAATTTACCTGCCATGTACCCTAATAAGAAATATTGACAGCCGGTTTTAAAATTAACCGACTTTTTGTCTGATGTAATACTCGCTAAAACAAACTCGAAATCTTGTGCGTATATCATTTACATCACCTGCTGAAAATACATTTATTATGAAAACAACATTCTTGAGCATAGTTTCATTCTTTGTACTGATTTTTTGCATTATTGCCTGGCTGTTTACTTTTAAGGAAGCGAACAGCTGATCAGTAAAAATCTGTTTGCGCACAGCAACGGGTTAGCGCCGTTGTGTAATTTTATGAGGGCGGTAAGTTTATGGCTAATGTGGCGTGATTTTGTTAGCTTTGATTATCAGTAATCATTCAACGTTTTACGGTTTTGACAACTTACTTTTTCAGGAACATACCGCAGACGTACCGGTCTGGTTTCAGGGATTATTATACCCTGCAAAACCTGCAGGCCATTAAAACGGGCAGCCTTGTCTTTTTCCTGCTCAACTTTAGTCTTCGGGCGCTCTGCACTATTTTTCCGGAGTACATTCTGCGTGCTGCCAACTACCCTGAGTATAACATCATCAATTGGGTGTTTATCGCGGTTACGCCCTTGTTTTATTTTGCAGGCCTGCAGTATGTGCACCTGTTTAAAAAGCATCGGCGCGTTCCGGCCGGTACGCAGGTACTGGTAATGGCGTTCAGCCTGTACATTATAGTTAGCGGCATGATGGCCAGCTTTATGGCCATGTATGACCCGCGCAACTCGCTAACCGCATATTTAATAGCGCTGATCACTATAGCCGTGCTTTGTACATTTGAGTACGAAGACAGCCTGATGCTTACCCTGTTTACGGCAGTGCTGTTTACCGTGCTGCTGTTTGTGTTTAAAACCGATCCTACCGAAGTGGTTTACAACCAGATTGTATCGGTAATTATACTCACCGGGTTTTTCTTTATATCGAGGTATGTGTTCTCGTACAAGGCCACACATTATGTGCAGCTGATGCAGATACAGGAAAAGAACATCGAGATTGAAAAGGGGAGCGCTTTTAAAAACGATGTGCTGGGCATGGTGGCGCATGATTTGCGCAACCCTATCGGCGCCATTGAATCTATCGCCATGATAGCCGAATTAAGCGATATGGATGAAGATATGCAGGACAATATCAATATGATTAAAGCCTCCTGCGTAAAGGCGCGTACCATTGTAGATGACCTGCTGGAAGTAGCCCGGAACGATAACAGTAACGTTATCATCACCAATAAGCTGGATTTAAACCAGGTGCTGCAGCATATTGTGAACGACTGGAAGCACCAGGACATTCGCAATGAGGTGAGGTACCAGGGCACTGCTTACCCGTTGTATGCCGATATCAACCCCGAAAAATTTCACCGGGTGGTAGATAACCTGATCAGTAACGCGGTAAAATTTTCGAATGACGAAGACAAGGTAGATGTGATATTAAGCAAAATTGCCGGTAAAGTAATAATTGAGGTGCGCGATTACGGGCTGGGCATCCCCAAAGATATACTGCCGCACATCTTCGAGCGGTTCTCCAAAGCCGGCCGCCGGGGCCTGCGCGGCGAGCAATCCACCGGCCTGGGCCTCAGCATTGCCCGCCAGATTGTAGAGCGCCACCGCGGCACCATCGAGGTGCAAAGCGAGGAAAAGCAAGGCTCTACGTTCAGGATACAGATGCCGGAGGCGGTGGCGTAGCAGCTACGTTTAATCAATTCGTTCAGTGATAAATTAAGCGCAGGGTGCAACTTTAAAGTATGCGGTTGTACAGCGCTTTATAATGCTCTCATTTATCCTTTAAAAGGGTTAAATAAGGAAATTGATGTGATATGGGTTTGAGAGAAAGCCGCACATACAGCGTGTAGAGGGCTTTTATAAGCAGGTGAAGTTTCTTATTAAAGGAGCGTTTTATGGTTCAGTAAGCCCACGTTTACTGGATTGGTGAATGCACCTATGACAAGAAAAACTTCATGGCCGATGTTCTGTTATATTTTAATTATCTGATACCGTTATGTGGGCCTATCTCTATTATGTAGTTCTAATTCCCTTGGTTTTCTATATAATACCCGCAAGTATCATTTATTTTCTTTTTACAAAATTCTACACACAGCGATTGTCGTCGTTATCATCTCAAAAGCTTTTCTTAACTTCAATTGCAGGAAAAGTAGTGACAGGCTTTGGTTGCTTATTTATGGTATTGTTGATCTGGGCAATCCTTGTATTGGTTTTTAAATTAGGTTCCAACAAAGTTCATTAGTCACAATGTGGGCTTTTACCACTAAACGGTCGTTTTATGGATTGCAAAACAGAAAGGATTTTTGCCTGTGATACGGTGATAATACATCAGTGTTTGGAAGAACTGAAACTGCATAGAAATGTACAACTAAAAGCTCTAAAAAGTGTAAACCCGGTATTTTCTCAATGTATTGACTATCAATTATTTAAATGATGTATTTTTTAAATTGTGTAAACTTTGGGTTTACACTTTTACAGCGTAAATATTGGAGGTACATCACCTTAGCCGAAAGGCAGGAATCGGGTTATACTCAACTTGTTTTCAGCATCTGGCAGGCAGGTATACGGCTTGTTCTGCCAGATGCTTTACTTCTGTGCCGGTGCTGCCTGTGAGGCGCAGAGATCAGTTTTAGGATGATGTAGATGCAGTCATTTCAACTTAAAAAGTCTTCCGAACACTCATGGTATCATCAGCAACAGTTGATTTGGTAGAGTGGTGTTTGCAATGCAGGTTGAGGCAACGCAGGTAGCAATGCGGTGATACCACCAGCCACAGGCAAAAAATTGTTATAGTAAACCTGCTGCCTCGGCAATACTGCAGGCTTCAATGGCGCTGGTTGCATTCAATTTCTGGAAAATGTTTTGCCGGTGCCGGTTTATGGTATGGATGCTCAACCGCAGCCGGAGCGCAATTTCCTTACTCCTGTGCCCCTGCTTAATCAACCGTAAAATTTCCTTCTCGCGTTTAGACAGGATAGGGGGGTGCGGATGGTTGCTGTAATCAAGGAAGGTGCCTGTGCTATGGTTAACAATCATTCCTCCGTAAGCAGGAAAGCCGGGAGCATGATCCGCGCTGTACAGGCAAAGGGCCAGCGCAATATTTCCATCACCGGCACTGCTGATGTAGCGTAAACGATGCTTCAACAATATGGGTTGGCCATTACGCCCTTCAACCCTCAGGTTAATAACTGCTTCATAATTGTACCGCTCTGTTGTCTCGGTTGAGTTTAACAGTTTAAAGAACTGCAATTCGAGCCGGTACTTTTGTTGCAGGTCCTCTGCATATATCCGGCGCAGCAGTTCATCCTCCCAAATGGAATTGATTTCTTCCTTTTGCTGAGAAATACCCAGCCGTTCGGCAAGCGAACTATAAAAGATATAGCTTTTTCTTGCTTTTAAATCACTGAGCACACTTATACAGTTGTCAAATTTTGCATAGAAATGCGCCATAAGTTTTGCCTGTTCTAACCCCGGGCAAAGCCGGACATTGCCGGTAAACGGTTGCAGCAGTAACCTGGCATCAAGCAGCTCCCGGATAGCTGTGCCCGCTGAAGTATGGCTATTATTCACCATTGAATATGAACATTACAGTTGATATGTTTGCAAACTTATTAAAGTTATATTGTCATATTGCCCTTATTAAATAACAAAGTACGCCAATGGAAAAAGCATTTTTAATCCTGAGTTTTATTATTTGTACCCTTGGCTTAAAAGCGCAGAGCCTGCAAAAGATGCAATGGTACAATGAACCCAAAAGCTGGGAAATCCGCAACAACGCTTTGATTATGCAGGTTACACCAAAAAGTGATTACTGGCGTATTTCTCACTATGGATTTACTGTTGATGATGCCCCTTTTTATTATGCAAATTATGGCGGCGAATTTGAAGCCAAAGTAAAGCTTACAGGTGCCTACAAAGCCCGTTTTGATCAAATGGGCATTATGGTACGTACAGATTACAAGAATTATATTAAAGCGGGCGTTGAGTTTGTAGATGGAAAGTTTAACGTGAGTACAGTTGTTACACATGAGAAAAGTGATTGGAGTGTAACCACGTTGAACAGTGTTCCGGATTTTATCTGGATAAAGGTGGTGCGCAGGTTGGATGCCGTTGAGATTTTCTATTCTTTAGACGACAAAACGTACATCATGACACGCAACGCTCCCTTGCAGGATAATGCCCCGGTAATGATAGGTTTAATGGCTGCATGCCCTGACGGAAATGGTTTTGAAGCCAAGTTTGAGAGCTTTTCTGTAAAACATTTGCCAGACCAGCGCAGGCTGGAGTGGCTAAAAAGTCATTAGTGTACATTTGGGGTGCCAAAACAAGTTAAGCGCAATATGGATGCGGTAATGCCGGCTTAAAATATTGCGGGCACTCAGGGCAAAACACTGATAAATTGCTGATCACTGTTTTGAAGATAAGAAAGCAGATTGAAATATATTGCCGGGTCATGCGTATAAAGTGTAATGAAACGGTTCAGGCCCGTACCTGTGAATGATACGTACCGGGAGCGATGCATACAAAAAAGCCACCTTACGGATAAGGTGGCTTTGAATTTTAGAACAAGCTGTATTTAAACCGCGTCTGATAAAGAACTGAACGTAAAGTCCCTGATCTTCATCGGCGGAATCATGTAGCTGCGGTAGCTTTCCACGCTGATGGCACGTTCTGATTTGCCCAGCGCCTCCAGGTTGTTCAGCATAATTACCGGGCTTTCATTGAACCTGAAGTTCTTCACCGGGAACTTGATCTTGCCGTTCTCAATGTAAAACGTGCCATCACGCGTAAGGCCGGTGAGCAGCAGCGATTTTGGGTCTACCATGCGGATGTACCACAGGCGCGAAACCAGTATGCCCCGCTCGGTGCTCTTGATCATATCCTCAATGCTGGTGTTGCCGCCCTCCATAATGATATTGCTGGGGCCGGGTACCGGTTGCACGCCTTTCTTTTGCGCCCAGTAGCGCGAGTAGCTCAGATTTTTTACTGTGCCGTTCTGTATCCAGTAGGTTTTTTCCAGCGGTATGCCATCGCCGTTCCAGGTACTGCCGGGCAGGTCGGTGTTAAATGGGTCTGAGTAGATGTTTACCTTCTCATCCATCAGTTTTTCGCCTAAGCGGGTGCCTCCGCCTTTCTTGCTCAAAAAGCTGCGGCCCTCGTCGGCGCTGCGGGCATCAAACCTGAACATGTTTTCCAGCATGTAGGCACCGGCGGTAGGTTCCAGTATTACGGTGTATTTACCTGGTTCAATGGCGCGTGCGCCCACGCTGCCCGCTGCTTTTTGCGCCGCAATTTTAGTAGCACCAAAGGTATCCAGCTTTTTAATATCCGTAAAGCCGCGTGCTGCATAGCCCGATGCGGTACCTGCCTGGTTGCGGGTGGTTACCGAAAAGGTAACATTAGATGATTTGTTATAGGCGAACAGGCCTTTCGAGTTCATGATGGCAAAAAAACCGGATGAGTTTTCGAGGAAGCCTGCCGCTGTTAAACCGGCGGCTTTGGTAACATCCAGGCTTTTCTTCATCAGTTCGGCCCGGCTTTCGGGCGTCATGGCCGCCGTATCGGCATTAAAAGTAATCGATTCTTTAAAGGTTTGCGGGCCCAACAGCGGCATGTGCTCCGGGTTTTCGGGGGCCAGCTGCGCCAGCTCTTCGGCACGCTGTACTACCTTTTGCAGCGAGGCATCGTCAAACTCATTAATGGTAGCGGTACCTGTCTTTTTACCGAAGGTGGAGCTTACGGCCAGCCCGGTGCTGCTGGTATCGGCTGCGGTAGATACAGCATTTAATGCCGTACGGATATTGCCGCCGTCACGGCCGTTCAGGCTTACCTCACACTCATCGGCTTTTGAATAACTAAGCACTTTTTTTAATAACGCCTGTGCTTCTTCTTTGCTATATATTGTCATTGTGCAGCGATTATCCGATTTTACGTTTGGTGTTAATTACATTTACTCCTTTAAACAATGCGGTAGAGGAACCATGCGATACGGCGCTTACCTGCTGCGGCTGGCCCTTGCCATCGCTGAAAGACCCGCCCAGCCTAAAGTCATTCTTATCACATACTGCAGCGCAGGAGTTCCAAAACTCCTGGGTATTGGCCTGGTAAGCCACATCATTGAGCATACCGGCAATCTTGCCGTTCTCAATTTTGTAAAACAGCTGCCCGCCAAACTGGAAGTTATACCGTTGCTGGTCGATAGAGAAAGACCCGTCGCCGATGATGTAGATGCCTTTCTCTACATTCTTAATCATATTGTCTACACTCAGCGGCGTTTTGCCGGGTTGCAAACTCACATTCGGCATACGCTGAAACTGTACCGAATCCCAGCTGTCGGCATAGCAGCAACCTTGTGAATGGTCTAAACCTATTACATGCGCCTGGTCGCGGGTGGCCTGGTAGTTTACCAGTATGCCGTCTTTTATAATATCCCACTTTCCGGTTTTTACCCCTTCATCATCGTACCCTACGGCGCCTAAAGAGCCGGGTTGCAGCTTATCGCCGGTTACATTCACATTCTTGCTGCCAAAATTGAACTTGCCGGTTTTCCATTTATCCAAAGTCAGAAAGCTGGTGCCGGCAAAATTAGCTTCATAACCCAGCACACGGTCTAACTCGGTAGGGTGCCCTACCGATTCGTGAATGGTAAGCCACAGGTGTGAGGGGTCAAGTACTAAATCGTATTTACCCGGCTCTACTGTTTTGGCGCTTAACTTTTGTTTGGCGTTCTCAGTAGCGGCCTTTATATCCTCCAGCATATCATACCGGTCTTTATAGCGGGTTACCACGCCGGTTACCTTCTCTTCGGCTTTGGGTATCACGTATTCGTAACCCATGCCGCGGGGGGAGGCCAGCGAACTGCGGGTTTCAAAATCGCCCGAGGCGGCATCTATTTTGGTTACCCCGAAGTTGGGATAAATACGGTGCACATCCTGATCAATATACGAGCCATCAGTTGAGGCAAAATATTTCTGTTCATTTACCGAAAACAAACTGGAGTTTACAAAGCTGGCGCCGCCCGTCATGGCTGCGGCGTTGCAGCTCAGCAGCAAATCCACCTTTTCCTTAATCGGCACTTCAAAAGAGTTACGCTCCATCGGCGTTTTCCAGCTTACCTCACCGTAACCTTTTTGCGGCGCTAACTGCACCGGCGCCCCGCCTAATATGGCATTAGCCTTAGCTACAGCTACGGCACGCTCGGCGGTTTTGGCCATACCATCGCGGGTTACATCATTAGTAGCGGCAAAGCCCCAGCAGCCATTGGCAATTACACGGATACCTACGCCGTAAGACTCGGTGTTGGCCACATTCTGCACCCGGTTTTCGCGGGTGATGATGGCCTGGTTCAGGTAACGGCCAATGCGCACATCGGCATACGTGGCGCCTTTGGATTTAGCGGCATTCAGGGCTACATCGGCTAACTCTTTTTTGGCTTTGGCATCAATAGCATTGTACAGCGCCATTTCCTGCTCAATGGGCCGGCCTGTGGCTTGCATCCGGGCCAGCATCATGGCGCTGGCGCTCATGCCCGAGAGGTAAATAAAGTCTCTTCTTTTCAAAGTAATCCTCCTTTTGGTAGGTGTGTGTGAATAGTTTTAGTTTAGAATAGTTTAAAATTTAGCTTAACCACCGGCTTTCGGTCCATAAATAGACAAAGGCCAGCAGTAACAGGATATAAAAATAGAATTTCGGTACCTCAATCCTAATTTTTTGCCCAATTATTTTTGTTGCCGGGCTATTTTGAGGATGAGTTGCAGCATAATGAAGTGTAGCTTCTGTCTTTTGCTGATTTTTCAGCCATTGCCACTGGTTTTCTGCGTAAGCGTACCAGCCGTAGGTACTGCCTGAAGTATTTGCCTGCTGCCAGCCGGATGATCTTGGCCAGTAAATAACTTCATGCAAAAAGGGAAGGGCAGCCCCCTGGCTTTGCACAGTGACCGACTGATTGATTTGAATCACCGGCAATACCAAACCGGTTTGCAATTGCAGGGTAACCGGTTCGCCTGTAAACGGCAGGAATGAACTGATTAACCAGCGGCTGGCAGGTTGCTGCCTGCGTGCGGCTTTATTAACCAGGGCCGTCCAAACGGAGGCATAATCTTTCTGGTTTCCGGCTAAGGCCCAGGGATAGGTTTGTGTAAGTGTGGTGAAGATAATATGGCCTTCGCCTGCCAGCCGGTTGGCTGCTAATACATGATGCTGTACATCCGTAATCACCTGCTGTGCATCTGTTGTTGTACTGACGTAACGCGGGGTTAAAGGCAGTGCTGCCGAAGGAGCCGCTGCATCCGTAATCATTAATTTAACAAGCGCCGGTTTTTGTGTTGCAGGTTTATTTACCGAAAAGCCGCGTTGCCACCAGCCGGCTTTACTGCTATCGGCCCGTACAATTAAACCCAGCCCATGCTGGCTTACCTGCTGGTATAAGGCGCCGCTTTCTGTGGGTGTGAGTACCTGCAAGGCGGCGGCATCGGCCGTTACCACATCAAAGCGGGAGAGGGCGGCTGCGGTAAGGCGGTCTAAAGTTTGCTTATCCATGTTTGCAAATTCGGTACTGATCTTACCCTTACTGATGGCAGAGCGTACCGCAACCCCGTAACCATTGGCCGACAGCCAGTTTTTCAAAAACTTGTTCTCAAAATCTGGCGCAGCCGATAATAATAAGATTTTTAACGGTTCAGCCGGATGCACCGTTGCCGGAAGCGGCTCATTGCTTAGGGTATCGGTACCGTTTGAAACAAGTACACGATACAGGGCTTTTCCGGTGTGCTTTGGCCGGGCGGTTAAGCTGAATATCGTTTGCTTGTTAGCCGTTAAGGTGATTGAATCTTGCACGGTATTCAGTTCCAGCAACTGTAGTTTTACCGGTTTGCTTAAAACGTTATGGTATTGCCCCTGCACCTTAAACAACTGCCCGAAGTTGATTTGCGTAGTGTAATTTGCAGAAGTAACACCATCGGCGGGCGCTAACGGATGAAAGCGTACCGGTAATCCCTTTAATTGTTGCAGCTGGTAAGCGTTCAGCCCGTTACCAAGAATATGCAGCAGGGAAATAACGGGTTGTTGCTCGCTTAAAATTCCGGCATCGCTTATCAAATGCGCTTTAGGTATGCGTTGCCGGATAATGGTATCGAGCGTGTAAACGTTGAGGCCGGGATAAGCAGAGATACTGTCTTTATGGAACCCTTCAGTCAGCAATACCGCTTCAAGTCCTGCATTCCGGCGGTTATTTAGGGTATAGCTTACAGGTAAAATCAGGCAGGCCAGCGCAGTTACCGCAACAACTAAGGCTAACACCCGCAGCCATAAATGCGTTTTGGCAGGGCGTTGCCATTCCTGCCACAATCCAACAGCGGCTAAAATCAGGCAGACAGCTATGACCAATGTTTGCTGCATAATTTATCGGTTCATCCGGTTTAAATGTTGATAATAGCTTTTGCCCAGACTCATGTCTGCTGCTGAAGCGGCCTGGTTGGGCAGCGGTTTAACCGGCGGCAGCATGCGCAGTAAGGCGGCTTCTACAATAGCCTTATCGGCCGCGATTGGTTTTGAGGTGCTTAGCAGCTGGCGAAGTGCGGTTACCGCCTTTAAATATCTGCCGCCCTGTTCCGCGGCAAATTGGTTTAACTGAGGCGCTACGGCCTGCAGCGCCTGTTTATCTGCAACAGTTAACGCAGGCCGGTCGTGCAATTGTACCAGTACGGCTATTGCCCGTTTTACCGTTGCTGCCACATCTGCAGGCGGCTTTTGGTTATACTGGCTGGCCGGAGTATTGATTTTAGACAGATCGCCGCTCAGTCGTTTCTCCGGTTTAATAGGCGGCGGGTTGTAATTGGTTTTGGCTACGTAAGCGCGAGATTTTTGCTGCAAGTCTTTCAGCAAACGTAATGCCTTATACTCATAAGGCAATGCCTGGCCGGGTTTATACAAGCGCAATTGCAGTTCGGCCCGCCACATTTCGTTAAGCGTTGCTTTCAGTTGTGCCTTGATGGCCGGTTCAAAAAATGTGGCATCTTCCGCTTTGTCGTGCTTATCGGTATAGGCATCTATTATCTTTTCGGCGTTGTTAAAGTTTTCCACCTTACCCAGGTCGCTGCCTTCTTCGGCTTCGCCTACCTTGCCTTCATCTTCCTCGCCCAAAAATTTGCCGTAGCGCAGGCGCAGTAGTTTTTGGTCGGTAGCGATGTTGTTGCAGCGGTTGTTAAACTCATTGGCATTGATACTGTCCCTGGCTTTCAGCAAGCCTTCGGTATCAATAATGATCTGCCGCTCACTGCGGAAAAACTCCGGCTTTAAAGTGCTGCCCGTTACCACACCGTCCATGCTCAACAGCTGGGCGGTATCCTGTAAGGTGATTTTAAATATGTCCGTACGGCTTTGCTGCCTGCGGGTATCCTGTGCCTGCAGATAAAAGTAAAGCTCATCACCCGGTTCCATTTGCAGGGCAGGCAAATCGAATAATTTTTGAAGCTGATACTGGCGGTGATGTCCGCCGAATATACCCGCAAATGGCATTTTGTATTCTTTGAATTTAACCCCCTCGCCGCTGCCTTTGGCTACGGTAGCCACCAGCAAAGCATCGGCAATGCCGTAGTCATCACTTACCAGGGCATTCATCAAAACCTTAGGCGTTTCACCTGCATCAATGTAGGTGTAAGGCTTGGGTGTTTTGATATGAATTACCGGCAGCGCATCTTTTACTACGTGTATGGGGTATAAATCAGATAGTTTGTCATCTATGCCCACCTGGTAAAAGCCGGCGGTTGTAATGGTAAGTTGTGCATTCCATCGGGTGTGCCTGCTGTTGCCTGTGTGCAAGGGCAACCGGGTTTTGCCGTTGAGTAACAGATAGGCCTGATGTATGGCTACGTTGGTATGCAGCAGCCATTTCACCATAGCGCCATCCTCAGCATTCAGGGTAAATTTCTCCTGCTGCCTTACTGATTTGCCGGTATAGGCCGGAGGTGTTATGGTGATGTTCACTTCATCTATCTGGGGCAGTATATTTTCTTCCGGCCCGCTTGTCTGGCTGAATGCCGTATTGGATTTTTGCCCGCCAGGGAGAGAATTAAACGGCAAATGCACTATTATTAAACTCAATACCATAGCTGCTGCCAACGCTATCAGCGCAAAGCGTAATTGCCGGTTAAATGGAGAAGTTTTTACAGGTAGCGTTTGCAGGGCGGTTTCCACTTTGTGCTGCTGTAACCGTTCTAATAATGTTAATTGCTGCGAAGGTTGTAGCATCAATGTGCTGCTTTCTTCCAGTTCGGGATAATGCTGATCCAGAAAACGGGCAACGGCCTGGTGGGTAAACCGCCGGGGATTGCGCCACCAGATCAATCCCGCCAGCATGATTACAAAGAACACCAACGCCCACCCGAATGACAGTTGCAGGGCAACATGCAAAATATAACTAAGCAGCAAAGCCACCGCCAAAGCCACCAAAGCATGCGCCAGCAGTTGGTGCAGCCTCCACCGGCGGCGTAGCTGCTGAATGGTATGTAGGCCTTGCTGCTCAACCATGAGACGGATTAGTTTTAGTACGATGCGCCAGCAACCGCTCTGTTAAAAAAAGCAATGCCAGCAGTAACCATACCGGCAGGCGCAAATCGGTTTGTTTGGTATTAACGGCACTGCCAGTAAAAGTGCTGCTACCAGTGGCCGGCATTAACTGGCTTCGGCTTAATACGCGCCGGTCATGTACGTTTTCAGGCTGAACAGGGGGTGTAATCAATTGCAACAATACCTGCGGAAAACGCTCGTCCCATACCAAATCGCTCCAGGCCGGATTGAAGCGGCTATAAAAATTATACTGCGTAGTTGGGCTTAATGGATTGCGGCTCAATAGAGGCTGGCCGAAGCCATCCGTCCATACGGGTTGACCTTTGGTTTGACCAACCGGTATAGATTTATACAGATTCAAGGCAGGCCCCTGGTCGGCCAGCAGGTGTTCAGGCGTAAAATTGATCCATGAACTGGTAGCTGCGGCTTTACCGGGCGCATACCTGAATACCTGTTTCGCCCTTTGTAAAACAGCAGCAGGTAAAGGCTGCTCGGACAGCCAGAATAACCAGTCCTGATGTTCGGGGATTGCGGTACTGTTATGGTACTGCTGTATCACTGCTTTGCGCTGATTAAATTGAATTACCGTTTGCAGGGCAGCCTTTATATAACCCGCATCTGCGTTGTATTTATCAGTATAAATGGCAAAATGCTGTACCAAGGAATTAACGGTTATGGCATTGCCTCCTTTGTTCTTGAGCTGTAGGATTAACCTGCCGTTCTCGGTTTGTAAACGAAACGGAGAGTTGGCCGATGGTGCAGCGTTAATGGAATGATAGGCGTAGGTAGTACTGGCCGCCCTGCTGGTGCCGGTAACTACACGGATATGATCTTCCGGCGTAAACCATGCCTGGTGAATCCAGGTAGTTGCTGAGTCGGCAGGGGTAAAGGTCTGCCAGTGCAGGTGAAGCGCGGTCTGCGGCCTGGGGCCGTCAAAATGTTTCAACTGCGCCGTGCTGAACAGGTAGACAGGCGTTGCAGCAGCCAGTTTACTGTTTAAACGGTTCAGCAGCATCCAGTAATTAGCAGGGGGTGACGGCGAAGGTATATTGGAAGTATGTACTAATTTCTGAAATTGCAGTGAATCAATCGCCTTAAACCCGGCGTTAAACTCATGCAACTCAAAACCAGCTTTGTGCAGGGAATCCAGTTGCGGCTTGTAGTGCTGATAAACTTCTGCAATTAATTCTTTAGGAATAAGCACCCAGCCTTTGGTTTTGGCAACGGCCACGCGCTGCTGCCATACCGGCCGGGCTAATAATAAGGCAACCAATGCTAACAGCAGGCCGCGGATAATCAACAGCAGCCAATCAGTAAGTTTGAAGCTGCGGCTGATTTTTTTAGATGCAGCGGCCATAAGCGCAATGCTGCCCACCTTTAATACCTTTCCCTGCCGGATGTTCCACAGGTGTATCAGCAGCGGCACACTCAAGGCCGCCAATCCCCATAACC
Source organism: Mucilaginibacter sp. (assembly GCF_965200995.1). Lineage (GTDB taxonomy): Bacteria > Bacteroidota > Bacteroidia > Sphingobacteriales > Sphingobacteriaceae > Mucilaginibacter. The sequence goes on from NZ_OZ241743.1 coordinate 2,832,906, forward strand.
ATAAACTATTAACTAACTGAAACAAGCTGTGTCCTTTTAATTTATACTAATGACTAATGACTAATGACTAATGATTAATGACTAATGACTAATGACTAATGACTAATGACTAATGACTAATGCCCAATGACTAATACCCTTTATTCCGCTGAACTAAAAAATCGCGCAGCGCCTTATCCAGCGGCTCGGCGGTACTCAGCATCCGGTAAGTGATATGCTTTTCCAGCATTTCCTTTTTCAACCGGGATAAATGCGCCGCTAACTTTTCCTGGTACTGCTTCTTTGTTTGCGTATTAATGGCGATAATTTCACCGGTTTCCATATCCTGCAGGCTGCTATACCCTTTAAAATCAAAGTTCAGCTCGTCTTCACCCATCAGGTGAAATACGATCACTTCATGCCGCAAGGCGCTTAACGTATTCAGCAGGTGGCTGATCTCATTGCCCGCCTCGTACATATCGGTAACAAACACCAGCAGTTCGCGCCGCTGCCTGCCGCTGAACAGTTCTTTATAATGCCCCGGCCCGGTAAAAGATCCGGCCGGTTTTAACTGCTCCAGCTGGTAATATAACCGCTGCAAATGCTGCGGATCATAGCGCGAATCCAGTGCCTGCAAGCCGCCATCATTAAACAATGCCAAACCCACTGCATCGCCCTGTGAATTGGCCAGGTAAGCCAGCGAAGCCGTCAAGTACCGGGCATAATCTATCTTGCTGATGGTGCCGTCATTATGGTTCATCGATGCGCTGGCATCCACCAGAAATTTTACCGAAATGCTGGTTTCCACTTCCGATTCGCGGATATAATACCGGTCCGAGCGGGCGTACATGCGCCAGTCCATCCAGCGCAAATCATCGCCGGGCTGGTAGCTGCGGTACTGGCTAAACTCTAATCCCGGCCCCTTCACGGTGCTCTTGTTAAACCCGTTCATAAAGCCATCTACTACCGTTTTCGCCAGCAGCGGCAAATTCTTAATGGTGAGCAGTATTTTGGGGTCGAGTGTCATGGCATTGGGAAGCGAGGTGCGATTAAAGGAGCGAAATTTTGGGAGCGGGAGCGGGATTTAAAGAAGTAGAGGCGTTTATTAATTTAAGAAGTTTCTCCATATTAAAACTATAATTTTTCGCTCCTCTTACCCCGCTCTCCGCTTTATACTCAATCCCCACTCATCTAAATTTTAGGTCTTTCTACCAGTTTTAATAACTCTGTTGTTGCTTTGTCCGAAGTTATGCCTTCGGCTTCCGCCCTGAAATTCATGAGCATTCTGTGGCGCAATACCGGCACCGCCATGGCATGTATGTCTTCCATTAATACGGCATAGCGGCCTTTTAATAAGGCACGTGCTTTGGCAGTAAGTATAAGCGCCTGCCCGGCCCGGGGCCCGGCACCCCAGCGCACCCATTCTTTAACATAGCCCAAGTTGCTGGTATCGGGCCGTGTGGCGCGGATGAGCAGGCTTACATATCTGATTAAGTCCTCGCTGATGGCTACCTGCCTTACCAGCGCCTGTGCCTGCTGTATTTCGGCGGCAGTAATTACTGCGTTTACCTGGGCGCTTTTGGTGCCGGTGGTGCGGTTCAGTACTTCAAACTCCTCCTGCTCGGTGGGGTAGCCGATGCGTACCAGCAACAAAAAGCGGTCTAATTGCGCTTCGGGCAGAGGGTAGGTGCCTGCCTGCTCAATGGGGTTTTGCGTAGCCAAGATGAAAAAGGGCTTTTCCAGCGGATAGGTTTGCCCGCCATAAGTTACCTCAAACTCCTGCATGGCTTCCAGCAGGGCCGATTGTGTTTTGGGCGGCGTGCGGTTAATTTCATCCGCCAAAATAATATTGGCAAACAGCGGCCCCTTGTTGAACTTAAAAAAACGCTTGCCGGTTACATGGTCTTCCTCCAAAACTTCGGTACCAATAATATCGGTCGGCATCAGATCCGGTGTGAACTGTATGCGCCTGAAAGGCAGGTGCAGGGCCTGCGACATAGTTTTTACCAGCAGCGTTTTGGCCAGGCCGGGTACTCCTTCCAGCAGGCAGTGGCCGCCGGCCAGAAAAGCCACCAGCAATTCATCCAGAATATGTTCCTGGCCTACAATCACTTTCTGTATCTCGGTTTTTAGCTGCGGCAGTTTGGCCAGCAGGCTTTTTACTTCGGTTTCGGTAAGTTCCAAATGGTTTAGCAATTTTAGGGTGCTCAATAGCTCTTTTCGTTTCCTAAGATATTATAGTTTCTAATAGCTTGCAGCAAATTCTGTCAACTTTTGAATTAAGTATCCGAAAAATTACAAGGCTGGCAACTAATTTAAAGCCAGAGAGCTGAAATTTTCTGTTAATTTTAAGGTTTAATTAATAATGGCATTGAGTTCTAAGTTTACGTTTACCCGTTTCAGCTATCACTCCGGCGATTGGGATACCGACCAGCGTATGCCCTCCAATATTCTGAACTCGCTGCTGGAATACACCACCATACCCATTGAGGAAAAGGAAAAGGTAGTGCCATTGAGCAGTCCGGATATTTTCACCTCGCCCTTTGCCTACCTCAGCGGTCATAAGCTGGTGCAGTTTGATACGCAGGAACGTATCAATTTCAAGAAATATGTACAAAACGGCGGCTTTGTGTTTGTGGATGATTGCAACCATGACATCGACGGCCTGTTCGCGAAATCTTTCGAGGCGCAGATGGCTTCGCTGTTTGGCACCGGTGCATTGAAGAAAATTCCGAATACCCATCAGCTGTATCATTCTTTTTTCAAGTTTGAGAAAGGGCCGCCTACAACGTCATTCGAGCTGAACGGCTGGGGCGATGACCTGGTGCATGATTACCTGAAAGCTATAGAAATAAACGGCCGCATTGCGGTACTGTACAGCAATAAGGATTACGGCTGCGAGTGGGATTATGATTTCAGGAATAAGCGTTTTCTGGCTGAGGATAACACAAAGTTCGGGGTGAATATTATCATGTATGCAATTAATTCTTAGCATTATAAAGCCTTACCTTTGCCGGCAAAGTTGATAAGCAAATTTTGAACAAAGAATATTATTTACTGGATAACGGCCAGCCCGCCGGCCCGTTTACCTTCAACGAACTGATACAGCAGTCCATTGACTTGGATACGCAGGTTTCAGCTACTGTAAACGGTAAATGGATGGCCGCCATAGATGTACCCGAACTTGCCGGTTATTTTCATGCACAGGGCGTTGCCATTGTGAATGAAGATAGTCTGGCCAGCTTTTGGCTGCGCCTGGCGGCCTATGTTTTAGATCTGGTGGTGTTCTTCTTCCTGATTATGATTCTGGCTATCATCTACGCCAGTTCAGTACCCAACGCCAAAATTACCGAAGCCGATGTACAAAAGCATAGGGAACTGATACAGCTTTTAGGTACGCTCATCCTTACTGTTTATAACGCTGTACTGGAAGCTACGCCGCTGCAGGGCAGTGTAGGCAAGCTGCTGATCGGCCTGCAGGTAGTAAATGAGGACGGGCGGCGGTTGACATTCGGGCAGGCTCTTTTGCGTAATATTGCCAAGATCGCATCGGGTTTGGCTTTTGGCTTTGGCTATCTGTACATCTTCCTGAACCCTTACCGCCAGGCCCTGCATGATAAATTGGCTAAAACCTATATCATACGCAAGCCATATACCGGGCGCTAAGTAATACAGTTACCCGGCATTGCCGGTAAATTTGTAATTTTGTATACATATGAATGCTGACTTCCTGAAAGCGCTGCCCGGCCGTTACTGTAACTCTCTTACCGATTATTCGCGTTTTGTGACCCGTGAGGTACAGATTGGCGATGTGCCGATGGGAGGCAACAACCCCATCCGCATCCAGAGCATGACCACTACCGATACCATGGACACCCGGGGTACGGTGGAGCAAACCATACGCATGGTAGATGCCGGCTGCGAATATGTGCGCATCACCGCGCCCAGTATTAAGGAAGCCAACAACCTGGCCGAAATCAAGAGGCAATTGCGCAGCCGGGGCTATACCGTTCCGCTGGTGGCCGATATTCATTTTACGCCCAATGCTGCCGAAGTGGCCGCCCGCATTGTAGAAAAGGTGCGGGTGAACCCCGGTAACTATGCCGACAAAAAACGGTTCGACGAGATTGAGTATACCGACAGCGAATACCAGGGTGAATTAGACCGTATCTTTCAAAAATTTACCCCGCTGGTTAACATCTGTAAAGAGTATGGCACGGCTATGCGCATCGGTACCAACCACGGCTCCCTTTCCGACCGTATCATGAGCCGTTACGGCGATACGCCGCAGGGCATGGTGGAATCGGCCATGGAGTTTATGCGCATGTGCGAGGCGCTGAATTACTATAATCTGGTCATTTCCATGAAATCCAGCAACCCGCAGGTAATGGTGCAGGCCTATCGCTTACTGGTAGAAACCATGGTGGCCGAAGGCATGAACTACCCGTTGCACTTAGGCGTTACCGAAGCCGGCGACGGCGAGGACGGCCGCATTAAATCAGCCGTGGGCATCGGTACCTTGCTGGAAGATGGCCTTGGCGATACCGTCCGCGTTTCCCTCACCGAAGAACCCGAAGCCGAGGCCCCCGTAGCCATTGCGCTGGTAGAGCGCTACGCTAAGCGAAGTCAAAATTCAAAATTCAAAATTCAAAATGATTTTACTGCTCCCTCTCCTTCGGAGAGGGCCGGGGAGAGGTCTCCATATATATACCAGAAACGCGAAACCTACGAAGCCAACGCCTTCATCGGCGGGCACATGGTGCCGCGCGTGGTGGTTGATCTATCACAGCAAAATCTGAAAGACCCGGCAGTGCTGAATGCCGCGGGATATTTGTATTCATCGTTGCTGGATAAATATAACATGGCCGACCAGTCGGTTGATTTTGTGTATTTAGCCGACCAACTGCCATCTTTCACCTTTCCGGGCAACTTAAAGCAGTTGTACGATTACAATACCTGGAAGGAACTGGCTAACCAAACCAATTGTCACCCGGTATTTACACTCAATGAATACATACAGCCTGACGCTAACCGCAGTTCGGCTTTAAATTTAGTGCGCATTAGCCATGCCGATTTAGAAACCGATACCTTCGGCCAAATGCCGCTTGACCACAACTTAGTGTTTGTACTGGAAACCCACGAATTGCATGGCATGGCCGACCAGCGCAGCTTCTTTGTCAAATTGCAGGAGTTCGGCCTGCAAGTGCCGGTGATAGTAAAGCGCAGTTATCAATTTGAGGAAAGTGAAAATTCAAAATTCGAAATTCAAAATGGCGATGATGGTGGATTAGGTTCCGGCCACCCGCAACCGGCCACCGGCCACCTCGCTCAAACAGATGTGCCTACCTTGCTCCAGCTCCACGCCGCCACCGATATGGGCGCCCTGCTGGTAGATGGTTTTGGCGACGGCATCTGGATTGAAGCGCCCGAACTGCCGGTGAATGTAATTACCTCTACGGCTTTTGGTATCTTACAAGCCACGCGTTCGCGCATTTCTAAAACTGAGTACATCTCCTGCCCCAGCTGCGGCCGTACCCTGTTCGATTTGCAGGAAACCACCCAGATGATACGCAGCCGCACCAGTCATTTAAAAGGATTGAAAATCGGCATTATGGGCTGCATTGTAAACGGCCCCGGCGAAATGGCCGATGCCGATTACGGCTACGTAGGTGCCGGCCCCGGCAAAATCACCCTATACCGGGGTAAGGAAGTGGTGAAGAAGAATGTGAACACCGTTAATGCCCTGGATGAACTGATTGGCATTATACAGGAAGATGGTAACTGGGTTGAGCCAGCCATAGTATAATAAGTTGAACCTTATTTAAGGAATATAACTACTTTTCAAACTTTATAGGAAGCGTATATACAACAGAAACCGGTTTATTATGGCGTGTTCCCGGTATCCATTTTGGCGAGGCTTTTAAAGCTTTAATTACTTCTTGATTTGCGTCTGGAACTAATCCCTTTATTAGTTTTATATCTTCAAGTTTTCCTATAGGGCTAACTGTAAATTGAACTATTACGCGTACTTCAGAAATATTCTTAGGATAGTGAATAGTGTTTTTAAAATAATTCGTCATCGCGTCCTGACCGCCAGGAAATGTAGGAAGCGTCTCGTCGTCGTCATTATACGCTAATGAATCTACGTCACCCATAATTACTTGTGGCGGTAAGAATTTTATCTGACGAACTTTTTTGTGTTTTAGCTTCGGCTTTGTCTTTTGTGCTACAGCCTGATTTGTAAATAAACCAAGCCCTAATACCATTACTGCTGCGGACAGCAGCCTCCTCCAAACATCTGTTTTATGCAGGTTTGCTTTGGCCTGCTCCAATGTAAACCGCCCGCAAACCCGGTTGCGGTTTTCACTTAACACTCTTTTAAATTCAGCCTGAGTACTTCCTGTAAAATCATACACCTTTTTCTGGCAATGGCTGCAAAAGCGGCAGCCATCCAATTGCTGCATCTCCTCCCAGTTGGCCGGGCAATTAAATTTGAGTTTGATGTTGTTGATTTCCGTCGCCATAAGGTAATAAAGATAGGCATTGATAAACAGTTTCATAGTACAAGGGGTTATCAATTGCAGAAAAATCAACAATTATGGCCAAAAACGTATCCGACCAACTGGTAGAAATGCTGGTAGCGGCGGGAGTAAAGAGAATATACGCCGTTACCGGCGACAGCCTCAACGAGGTAAATGATGCCGTGCGCCGCGATGGCCGCTTGCAGTGGGTGCACGTTCGGCACGAGGAAACCGGCGCTTTTGCTGCTGGTGCAGAGGCACAGCTTAACGGCATAGCGTGCTGTGCCGGCAGCAGCGGGCCGGGCCATGTGCATTTGATTAATGGCTTATATGATGCGCACCGCTCCGGGGCGCCGGTTATTGCCATAGCCTCTACCTGTGCTACGTATGAGTTTGGCACCGAATACTTTCAGGAAACCAACCCTATTAAACTGTTTGACGATTGCAGTTATTTTAACCAGATGGCCTGCACGCCGGGGCAGTTTGCCCGCATGATGCAGTCGGGCATTCAGTATGCCATCAGCAAAAAAGGGGTGTCAGTCATCGGCCTGCCCGGCGATGTTACCAGGTTGGATGCACAGGAGATTGTAACCTCCGAAATTAACTATCATACAGATTCGGTGGTGCGCCCGTCAGACCGCGCCCTGCAGGAACTGGCCGCCCTGATTAACGGGCACGAAAAGGTCACCATCTTCTGCGGCATCGGCTGTGCCAATGCACATGATGAAGTGGTGGAGCTTTCGCAGCGTTTGCAGGCACCGGTCGGCTATTCCTTCCGCGGAAAAATGGCTATACAGTATGATAACCCTAATGAGGTGGGTATGACCGGTCTGCTGGGACTGCCTTCGGCTTACCATAGTATGCACCAGTCTGATTTGCTGATTCTGTTGGGCACCGATTTTCCCTACACCCAGTTTATGCCGCCCGATTGCAAGATTGTACAGGTAGATACCCGTGCCGAGCGCCTGGGCCGGCGTGCCAAGGTAGATGCCGGTTACTGCGGCGATATCAAGGATACCATAGCGGCCTTGTTGCCGCTCATCAGCCAGAAAACGGATGATGAATTTTTAAAAACACAGTTGGAGTTTTACGGCAAGGTAAAGGAACGCCTGCAAACTTATGTAGATGACAAGGGCGAAGAACACAAAATACACCCGGAGTATGTGGCCGATACCATTGACCGCCTGGCCGACCACAACGCCATCTTTACGGTAGATACCGGGATGTGCTGTGTATGGGGCGCACGCTATATTCATTCTACCGGTAAGCGTGAAATGTTAGGGTCATTCAATCATGGCTCAATGGCTAATGCCATGCCGCAGGCCATAGGTGCAGCGCTGGCCCATCCGGATAGGCAGGTGATCTGCTTTGCCGGCGATGGTGGCTTATCCATGATGATGGGCGACCTGGCCACCATTGTGCAGTACAAGCTGCCTGTTAAGATTGTGGTGTTCGATAACCGCTCATTAGGTATGGTAAAGCTGGAAATGGAAGTAGCCGGCCTGCCCGACTGGCAAACCGATATGCACAACCCTGATTTTGCCCTGGTAGCCCAGGCGATGGGCATGAAGGGCATTAGTGTAACCAAACCTGAAGACGTAGAGCAGGCCCTGCGAGAAGCCTTTGTGCATAATGGCCCGGTGCTGGTGCATGTATTTACCGACCCTAACGCGCTGGCTATGCCGCCAAAGGTAGAGTTTGAGCAGGTAAAAGGCATGGCGCTATCCATGACCAAACTAATGCTGAACGGAGAGATGGGCGAAGTGCTGGACACCATTAAATCCAATTATAAACATATAAAGGAGCTGCTTTAGTAAAGCGGGCTATTGACGTATTATAATTACAAAAGCGCATACTTGTTATTTATGCGCTTTTTGTAATTTAATATTATTTGTAGGGCTTCCACCATTCCGAAATTTTATTGCCGGTAATGTCTTCCGGCTGGCCGGGTGTGGGTACCAGTATATCCTGGTGCTGTTGCTGTGCCAGCGTAACCAGTTCTTCTACCGGTTCATACCAGGCATGGGGGGCTAACGGGAAGGTCCCCCAGTGAAATGGAAGCATCAGCCTTCCATTAAGCGCTTTGTTCGCCCTTAATGCATCCGCCGGTGTGGTGTGAATATCCGGCCAGTACTTGCCGTAGGCACCAATACCCAGCATGGTTAAATCAAAGGGGCCAAAGGCATTGCCAATGTCATGATAGCCTTCAAACCAACCCGAATCTGCACCGAAATAAATATTATGCCGGTTGCCTTTAATTACGAATGACGACCATAGGGTTTCATTACGGTGCGTAATGCCCCTGCCCGAAAAATGCCGGGCAGGCGTAGCGGTTATTTTGCAATTCTGGCCTATAACAACACTGTTGCCCCAATCCATTTCTGTAATCCGGCCGGGTGCTATGCCCCAGCGTTTAAGGTACTGCCCAACGCCCACCGAACATAAGAATGGTATATCGGTGCCTGCAAAATATTTGATGGTGGCTTTATCCAGATGGTCGTAATGGTCATGCGAAATAATAATGGCATCCAGTGGCGGCAAGTTCCTCAATGCCAGTGGCGGCTGAAAGAACCGCTTTGGCCCGAAGAATTGCGAGAACGATACCCGCTTGCTCCAAACCGGATCTGTTAAAAAGCGGCAGCCATCTATCTCGATCAGTAAGGTGGCGTGGCCCAGCCAGGTAACCCGCAATCCGTTTTGCGGGGGGTGCCGATAGAGACCGGCATCCGTATGAAAAGGCCCCAGCGGCTTTTTGGGAGTATTGTTAGACGAATGATATAAATACTCCTTTGTAATTGATAAAAATTCGCGGAAACCCGGTTCCGAAGTCGGTTCGGAGTTGATATATTTTTTACCCTTTTTAAGGGATTTGTTTAAATCCATAGTATCGGCTAAGTGGTTTGTAAAAAGTTAAGTGTTTGGCGGCAAACATCAGCCAAGGCAAGTGGCAAATCAGTTTCGGTATAAGGATGCCGTCCGCCAAATACATGGTCGGCATTAGCTAATATGGAAAGCAGGGCGTTAGGTTGTGCTGCCTTCAATTGGTGTGCATGGCTTAAGGCCACCGTAGGGTCGGCGGTGCCGTGCAGCAGCAGCCAGGGCTGCTTTACATAAGCGGCCTGTGCGGTAATATTTAACAGTGCAGCATGGCGTTCTAAATCCTCAAGCAAAGTAGCTTTAATGGGCATATCCTGCCCGGTGCGGTGGTTAGGGAAATACAATACACCTGCCAGTTTCCATTGCTCTTCCAGTTCTTTGGGCCAAAGATTTCTGAAATCGGCTACGGCTGCCATCGTAACCAGCCGGGTGATCCGGTTATCCTCCGCAGCTTTGATAATGCTGATGCCGCCACCCATACTATGGCCTATTAAGGTTACCGAAGGCGGCACCTTAAACGCGGAGCCGCTATAAATAAAGGTAAGGATATGATCTAAATCCTCCAGCTCCATAGAAAAGGTGTTTTCACTGAACGCGATCAGGTCTGCAAAATCCTGCGGCTGCTCAACCGTCGTACCGTTGTGCGAAAAATTGAATTTTAAATAGCGGTAACCTTGTGCTGCAAAGTAACCGGCCACTAGCTGGTGTGTGCCCCAATCTTTAAAACCTTTAAAGCCATGTGCAAATACAATGAGCGGTGCATCTGTAAACGCATCGTCATAAGTAAGGTCGGCCAGCATGGGTTTCCCCTGAGCGCCTGTAATGGTAAACTGTTCTTTTTTAATCATGGTTAATAGCGTGAACTCAAATAACTGATTTGTGTAAATTACCGGTTATCAGTCTTTCGTATGCCACCAGGCCCACAGCATTAATACCGGTTGTAAAAGTAAACGTATCCAGGCCACTAAAGGCGTAACTTTTAAATTACCCAACTGCATAGGTGCATGCAGCAGCATATCAACGTGAACCGGTAAAAATGCAGCCAGCATCAGCACAATCAGCCAGGCCCCTGTTTTGCGGGTGGATTTAAATAGCAGCAGCACTGCAAACAGTATTTCGCAACTACCTGATACATAGTTAAGCAAAGCCGGAAAAGGCAGGTAGGCAGGTATAATTCTGAGGTAACCTGCCGGATGCCAGAAATGATTTATACCGGCTGCTAAAAACAATATAATAAGTAAGGTCAGGCTGATTCTTTTTATTAATGACATAGCCGGATAACACAATTGCAGAATAAAAAGTTGATTTGAAGCTAAATCAAGCTAATTTGTAAACATTCTAAATTAAGGTGTTTGACAAAGGTTTGACAATGCAACCCTGCCTTACCACCTACTTTTGTTGTGCTAAATATAAACTGCGTTGAAGTACTTAAAGGTTATTGCGTTTACTCATAAACAAATTGAGCTTAAGGAATTAGGGAAGTTGGTGATTTGCCAGGAGAACATATTACCCAAACTTCAGCAGTTACGTGATGAGTTTCAAATCCCGGAGATATTTTACCTGGCTACCTGTAACCGGGTAGAGTTTATAATGGCTACCTCGCAGCAGGTAGACCGTGCCTTTGCCAAAAAATTTCTGCTGGCGCTCAATATGGGCTTATGTCCCTATTATATGGATACCCTGTTAGATGGTGTATCCATATATGAAGAGCATGATGCCTTAACCCACCTGCTGCGTACTTCATGCTCAATGGAAAGTTTGGTAGTGGGAGAGAAGGAGATTTTAGCACAGGTACGCAAAGCCTACGAAAATTGTAAAACGGCAGGGCTTACCGGCGATTATCTGCGCATGATTATGAGCTGTACGGTAAAAACAGCTAAAGAGGTATACACCCATACCAATATTTCTAAAAATCCTATCTCTGTAGTATCACTGGCTTACCGCAAACTGAAAGATTTAAACCAGTGTGCGGCTAACGCCAGGGTATTAATTATAGGTGCGGGCGAAACTAACCGTAACATTTCCAAGTACCTGCAAAAGCACCGTTTCTCTAATTTTGTGGTGTTTAACCGCACGCTGGAAAAAGCGCAGCAGTTAGCGGCCGACCTTAATGGCGAAGCTTACAGCTTAGAAGAACTAAAAACCTATACCAAAGGGTTTGATGTGATTATTACCTGTACATCGGCCACCGAGCCGGTAGTTACACCCGAAATTTACACCACGTTGTTAAACGGAGAGACAGACAAGAAAACGATTGTGGATCTGGCTATTCCTAATGATATAGCGGCAGAAGTGCTGGAGCAGTTTCCGGTACATTACATTGAGGTAACCTCATTAAACGAGATAGCCAAAAAGAACCTGCAGGAGCGCTACCATGAGCTGGTGCATGCCCAGAAGATTATTGAGCAAAATTTAAGTGATTTTTTACCGCAGCTTAAGCAGCGCCGCATTGAAGTGGCCATGCGCCAGGTACCCGAAAAAATAAAGGCCATTAAGCACACCGCATTAAACACCGTTTTTGCTGATGAAGTGCAGGGCATGGATGAGCAATCGCGCCTGGTACTGGAAAAGGTGATTAACTATATGGAGAAGAAGTACATCAGCGTACCTATGGTAATGGCTAAGGAGATCATGATCAATAATTAACTTTATGATTATAACATAAAAGCAAAAGGGCATGGTAAACTACCGTGCCCTTTTGCTTTACAGGCCCTGTATAATTGCATTAACCCCTGGCAAGGGTATACTTAAAAATAATTTGACAATCACGGCAATAACTTTAGCTTTGCCGTACTAAAGCAAAAACCATGAGTGTTCTCGTAAATAAAGATTCAAAAGTTATAGTTCAGGGTTTTACAGGTAACGAAGGCACTTACCATGCACAGCAGATGATTGCCTACGGTACGCAGCTTGTTGGCGGTGTTACGCCAGGCAAGGGCGGTCAGCAGCACCTGGAGCGCCCGGTGTTTAATACCGTTAAAGATGCGGTAGACCAAACCGGCGCTGATGTATCTATCATCTTCGTACCTCCGGCCTTTGCAGCCGATGCCATTATGGAAGCAGCCGAAGCCGGCATCAAAGTAATTGTATGTATCACCGAAGGTATCCCGACAAAGGATATGATTGCGGTTAAAGAATATCTGGTAGGTAAGGAGTCGCGCTTAATTGGCCCCAACTGCCCCGGCGTTATCACGGCCGACGAGGCCAAGATTGGTATCATGCCCGGCTTTATCTTCAAAAAGGGTAACGTGGGTGTAGTTTCTAAATCAGGTACCTTAACTTATGAGGCGGTAGACCAGGTAGTAAAGGCCGGCTATGGTATCACTACCGCTATCGGTATCGGTGGCGATCCGATTATTGGTACCACCACTAAGCAAGCCGTAGAACTGCTGATGAATGATCCTGAAACGCATGGCATCATCATGATTGGTGAAATTGGCGGCGGTATGGAAGCCGAGGCTGCCCGCTGGATACAGGAGCATGGCACCAAACCGGTAGTAGGTTTTATTGCCGGCCAGACCGCGCCTCCGGGCCGCCGTATGGGCCATGCCGGTGCCATAGTAGGCGGTGCCGATGATACCGCTGCTGCCAAAATGAAGATCATGACCGAATGCGGCATCCGTGTGGTAGAATCACCTGCCGAAATCGGCGCTGCTATGGCAGAAGAATTGAGCAAATAATTTATTGATTTCGGAAGTCGGATTTTCGATTTTCAATTCGAGATATAAAGAAGTCTTGGCTGTTGGTCCAAGACTTCTTCTTTTTAATGGAAATAAATAGCTTTATCTGTTTATTAACTATCTTATCTAATATGGCTGACATTAAAATCCGGTGTCCAAAATGCGACTGGCAACCCATGCAGTATTCGCGCTGGCAATGCAGTTGCAAGCACCTATGGAATACCTTTGATACCGCAGGGCGTTGTCCGCAATGCAGTAAGATATGGAAAGATACACAATGTTTGGAATGCCATTGCTGGAATCCTCATTTAGATTGGTATGACGGACTGGATGAGGCAATCAATAAACTTAAACAAGAAATAAAAGAAGCCTGGGAGTTAGCAGGTTAACAGATATGCTGTAAAAGCTGCCGTATTGACCGTTAACTGCCTGTTGGAACGCCATTTGTACTTTCCCCGTTATGGAATACAATAAACTCACGCCCGAAGAAGAACGGGTAATATTATACAAAGGCACTGAACGTCCTTTCACCGGTGCCTTGCTTAATAACAAGGTTGAAGGCGTTTACCTGTGCAAACGATGCAATAACCCGCTGTACAAATCAGCAGACAAGTTTGAATCTTTTTGCGGCTGGCCCAGCTTTGATGATGAGATACAGGGTGCTGTACATAAGGAAACTGATGCCGACGGCAGCCGTACCGAAATCCTTTGCAGTAACTGCGGGGCGCACTTAGGGCATGTTTTTGTAGGCGAGCGTTTCACTTCAAAAAACACCCGCCATTGCGTTAATTCAGTTTCTATGAACTTCGTTTCTTTAGATGAGCTGAACAAACAAGCTGATGAGCAGATGAAGCAAAGGGGATAAACTGCTTTAGGAAATAATATTGAAGGGCCTGCAATTATGCAGGCCCTTTTTTATTTAGTGCTGCTTGTTCCACATCTATGCCCCTCAGGTATAATGGCAGAAAGAAAAAAAAGTATCAATAATATTTTGTGAAAGTTATCCTCTCCCCGGGAGAGCAGGGGGGGCTGCACAGTGTTACCTGCATAATAACGCCTTACCAAATTGCTGTCTTGAAAAACAGATGAACTGTGTATTGTATTTCATAACGCAGCTGTACAGATGTTCAGAAAACCGTACTTCACCGGATAACAATCGCTTGACATCATTCTAACCCTGTGGTGCTAAATTCCATGCTTTCGATACTGGCAGCAGGTAAATAATTTAATCGCTTGTTTAATTTTTTTATCCACGTTTTCCACAGTGTATACTATTATGGAGGTAAAATGCTGTGAAACAATAGTTATAGATGTGGATAACTTTTTTATCCGAAATTTTACTGACAAGAATGTTAATAACTATTTCCGGAGGGTGGAAAACTCCAGGTTTCCACAGTGGCACACGGCTGCCTTATTGATGTACATTTGTTAAGCAAGTTCTTTTAATGTATCGGTAAGTTCTTTCTTTAAAACAAATGATTGCTAAAACTATTAGTAATATAGTAATCGTTTTAATACTAAAGACACGGTGCAGGCTGGCCTTCAAAAATCACAACACACAAGCGATTACAGTTCCAATAAAGCTGAATGAAAATTCAGCTGAGGGATTGTCGGCCGGTAAAATAAAAGGAACTCAACGACAGGAAACTAAGATATAAGGTATTGATATGAATCAGGAAGACGTGTTATTACAGGAAGAAGAAGTATTGTTAAGGGAAAACAAAGACCGGTTTGTTATTCTCCCCATTAACTATCCCCAGATTTGGGAGATGTATAAAAAGCATGAAGCCAGCTTTTGGACGGCCGAAGAAATTGACCTTTCTGACGACCAGAAGCACTGGGACAGCATGAATGATGGCGAACGCCACTTCGTAAGCCATGTACTGGCTTTCTTTGCAGCCAGCGACGGTATTGTGAATGAGAATCTGGCCGTCAATTTCATGAGCGAAGTACAAGTGCCCGAAGCCCGTTGCTTTTACGGTTTCCAGATCATGATGGAAAACATCCACTCCGAAACCTATGCCTTATTAATTGATACCTATATTAAAGATACCGTAGAAAAAGACCGTTTGTTCCACGCTATTGATACTGTGCCTTGCGTAAAGAAAAAGGCAGAATGGGCCCTGCGCTGGATTGACAATGGCAACTTTGCCGAGCGTTTGGTGGCTTTTGCCGCAGTGGAAGGTATCTTCTTCTCCGGTAGTTTCTGTTCTATCTTCTGGCTTAAAAAGCGCGGCCTGATGCCGGGCCTAACCTTTAGCAATGAGTTGATCTCCCGTGATGAAGGCCTGCATTGCGAATTTGCCTGCCTGCTATACAAAATGTTGAAGAACCGTTTATCAAAAGAACAGGTTACGGGCATTATTACTGACGCAGTTGAAATAGAAAAGGAATTTGTAAACGATGCATTGCCGGTAAACCTGATTGGTATGAACGCCAAGCTGATGAGCCAGTACATTGAATTTGTGGCCGACCGCTGGCTGGTAGAACTGGGTTACGATAAATTTTATAACGCCAGCAATCCTTTCGACTTTATGGAAATGATCTCACTACAGGGTAAAACCAATTTCTTCGAGAAACGTGTAGGCGATTATCAGAAAAGCGGTGTATTGAACGCCCAGGGCGCCGGACAAACTTCGTTTTCACTGGATGAGGATTTTTAAAAACCTCACCCAACCCTCTCCAAAGGAAAGGGCTTTAAAAGTATATAGCAATACAAATTCAATCATATATAATAATTATCAATAATTATAATCTCTCCCCCTCCGGGGGAGTAAGGAGGGGGCAAACATGTTTGTAATAAAAAGAGACGGAAAAACAGAAACGGTAAAGTTTGATAAAATTACCGCACGTGTAGAAAAACTGTGCTATGGTTTGAACCCGCACCTGGTGGATTCTATCGATGTAGCCAAAAAAGTAATTGAAGGCTTATACGATGGAGTAACTACCTCGGAACTGGATAACCTTGCAGCTGAAACAGCAGCTTCATTAACCACCAAGCACCCGGATTATGCCTTGCTGGCTTCACGCATTGCGGTATCTAACCTGCACAAGAATACCATTAAGTCGTTTTCTGAAACGATGAAGAAGCTGTATAACTACCGCGACTCCAAGAACGGCAAGCCTGCACCGCTGATTGCGGATGATGTATGGGATGTAATTGAAGCTAACGCCGAATTACTGGACAGCACCATTATTTATGACCGCGATTTCGGCTTTGATTACTTTGGTTTCAAGACCCTGGAAAAATCGTATCTGCTGAAGATTGACGGCCGTATAGCCGAGCGCCCGCAGCACCTGTTTATGCGCGTGGCCGTAGGTATACACAAGCAGGATGTGGAGAGCGCCATTGCTACCTACAACCTGATGAGTGAGCGCTGGTTCACCCATGCCACGCCAACGTTATTCAACGCCGGTACGCCTAAGCCGCAAATGTCTTCGTGCTTCCTGCTTACCATGAAGGACGATAGCATTGAAGGTATTTATGATACGCTGAAGCAAACCGCACAGATTTCGCAAAGTGCAGGCGGTATTGGTTTAAGCATTCACAACATCCGTGCAACCGGCTCTTACATTGGCGGTACCAATGGTACCAGCAACGGTATCATCCCAATGCTGCGTGTGTTTAATGATACGGCCCGTTATGTAGATCAGGGCGGCGGCAAGCGCAAAGGCGCCTTCGCCATCTACCTGGAACCATGGCACGCTGATATTTTCGAGTTCTTGGATTTGCGTAAAAACCACGGTAAGGAAGAAATGCGTGCCCGCGATTTGTTCTACGCCCTGTGGGTATCCGACTTGTTTATGCGCCGCGTAGAAGAAAACGGCAGCTGGAGCCTGTTCTGTCCTAACGAGGCGCCCGGCCTGGCCGATTGCTTCGGTGCAGAGTTTGAAGCTTTGTATGAGCGTTATGAGAAAGAAGGCCGTGCCCGCAAAACCGTAAAAGCGCAGGATTTATGGTTTGCCGTACTGGATGCCCAGGTGGAAACCGGTACCCCGTATCTGCTGTATAAGGATGCGGCAAACAGCAAGTCTAATCAGCAAAATTTAGGTACCATCAAAAGCTCGAACCTGTGTACCGAAATTATGGAGTACACTTCTAAGGATGAAGTAGCGGTATGTAACTTGGCATCATTAGCGCTGCCACGCTATGTTAAAGAAGGAACCTTCGACCATAACAAGCTCTATGAGGTAACTTATCAGGCTACATTAAACCTGAACAAGATCATCGACAATAACTTTTATCCGGTACCTGAAGCAGAATATTCTAATCTGCGCCACCGCCCGATTGGTTTGGGTGTGCAGGGCCTGGCCGATACCTTTATCTGCCTGCGTATGCCGTTTGAAAGCGATGAAGCTCGTCAGTTGAATAAGGAGATTTTTGAAACCATCTACTTTGCGGCCATGACGGCCTCTAAGGACCTGGCTATTAAAGATGGTGCTTACGAAACCTTCCAGGGTTCACCATTGTCGAAAGGTAAGTTCCAGTTCGATCTGTGGAATGTTACCCCGGATAGCGGCCGCTGGGATTGGGATAACCTGCGCCTGGATGTAATGAACCACGGTGTACGTAACTCGCTGCTGGTAGCGCCGATGCCAACCGCCTCTACTTCGCAGATATTGGGTAACAACGAATGTTTTGAGCCGTATACCTCTAACATTTATACCCGCCGGGTACTGAGTGGCGAGTTTGTGATTGTGAACAAGCACCTGCTGCGCGATCTGGTAGAGTTAGGCTTGTGGAACAGCCAGATGAAAAACCAGATCATCAGCGCCAACGGTTCTATTCAGGATATTGCTGAGATTCCGCAGGATATTAAGGAGCTGTACAAAACGGTTTGGGAGATCAAGATGCGCAGCATTATTGATATGGCGGCCGACCGCGGTGCTTATATCTGCCAGTCGCAATCGCTTAACCTGTTCATCAATTCGCCAAACGCGTCTAAGCTCACCTCGATGCACTTCTATGCATGGAAGAAGGGCCTGAAAACCGGTATGTACTACCTGCGTACCCAGGCAGCATCGCAGGCGGTGAAATTTACTATCGAGAACCAGGGCGGCAAAAATATGGAGCCGGTTATTCCTAACGAGGTAGCGCAAATGGCAGATGATGTACCTGCCGGCCCTACCTGTTCTATGGAAGAAGGCTGCATCAGCTGCTCCGGATAATGGCACATCAACCTCTCTAAATAGTTAATTAAATTGCAAAGCCCTGAAGTTTCGTACTTCGGGGCTTTCTATTTTTGTACCGATGCCCGAATACACCAAGCACGAAATTATTTACTGCGACCGCTGCAGCGCCAGCTTTGAGTGCAAGGCCAATGCCTACACCAAATGCCAGTGCAGCCAGGTGCAGCTCACCATTAATGAAGTGCAGTATGTAAGCGAGTTATACGAAGGCTGCCTGTGCGCCAAATGCCTGCTGGAACTACAGCAGGAGTACAGGGAGGAAATGGGATTGTAATAAACAATACTTGATTAAGCATTTTGGTATAGCCCGTTAAGTTGCTAAAAGATATTTAAAAACTTAAAACCATACTAACACGCAACTCGTCATTTCTACCGTAGAGAGAAACCTTCTGCCGCAGATCAGTCGCCTGAAGAAGATTTCTCCCTGCGGTAGAAATGACTGGTTAAGTTTACAAGGCCCAAGGTTGTTTAAGCCACTTCCAAAGCTACCTCAGTGGGATCGGTTGCAGCTAAAAGCGGATTAACCTTTTCATCATCCTTCTCCACGCGCAGGTTATTTACAATATGCTGCTGGCGGGTAGGGGTATTCTTACCCATAAAGTATTCCAGCAGGCCTTTAATGTTGGCATCCTTTAAAATTACCGGGTCAAGGCGCATGTCTTTGCCAATGAACAGGCCGAACTCCTCCGGGGATATTTCGCCCAAACCTTTAAACCGGGTAATTTCGGGCTTATTGCCAAGTTTGGCAATGGCATTGCGGCGTTCCTCATCGCTGTAGCAGTAAATAGTTTCCTTTTTGTTGCGCACCCTGAATAGCGGCGTTTGCAGGATAGACACATGCCCTGCCTTAACCAGGTCGGGGAAGAACTGCAGGAAAAAAGTCATGAGCAGCAGGCGGATGTGCATACCGTCCACATCGGCATCGGTAGCTACCACAATGTTGTTGTAACGTAAACCATCCAGCCCGTCCTCAATATTCAGGGCGTGCTGCAGCAGGTTAAACTCCTCGTTCTCGTATACCACTTTCTTGGTAAGCCCGAAGCAGTTCAACGGTTTACCCTTCAAACTGAATACTGCCTGCGTTAGCACATCGCGCGATTTGGTGATGGAGCCGCTGGCGCTGTCGCCCTCGGTAATAAACAGGGTGGTATCCTGCTTGCGCTCATGGTTATCCTCAAAGTGCAGCTTGCAGTCGCGCAGTTTACGGTTGTGCAGCGATGCTTTTTTAGCCCGCTCATTAGCCAGCTTTTTAATACCGGCAATATCCTTGCGTTCGCGTTCTGATTGCAGGATGCGCTTCTCCAGTGCATCTGCGGTTGCTTTATTTTTATGTAGGTAATTATCCAGTTCGGCCTTTATAAAATCCTTTACAAAGGTGCGCACGGTTGGCCCTTCGGGCCCGATGTTGATAGAGCCTAACTTGGTTTTGGTTTGTGATTCAAATACCGGCTCCTGCACCTTTATGGCAATGGCCCCAACAATGGATGCCCGTATATCCGCAGCATCAAACTGCTTTTTAAAGTGATCGCGAACGGTATCTACCACCGCCTCCCGGAAGGCCGCCTGGTGGGTACCGCCCTGTGTGGTATTTTGTCCATTAACAAAGGAATAATACTCTTCGCCGTATTGCTGCCCGTGCGACATGGCAATTTCAATATCTTCGCCTTTAAGGTGAATAATCGGGTAGCGCAGGTTCTCGGCATCAGTGTTACGCAACAGCAAATCTTTCAGGCCGTTTTCGGAGAAAAACTTTTGCCCGTTAAAATTAATGGTCAGCCCGGCGTTCAGAAATACGTAGTTCCAGATCATGTTCTGCACAAACTCCGGGATGAACCGGTAGTTGCGGAAGATAGAATCATCAGGGAAAAACTGAATAGCCGTACCGTTGCGCTGGGTGGTTTCCTTTTCAGGCTCATCACGCGTAATTTCGCCTTTGGCAAACTCGGCAATCTTGGTGCGGCCATCGCGGTAGGACTGTACAATGAATTGCGTAGACAAGGCATTAACGGCCTTGCTGCCCACACCATTCAACCCTACCGATTTTTGGAACGCCTTACTGTCATATTTACCGCCGGTATTGATTTTTGAAACGCAGTCGATCACCTTACCCAGCGGAATGCCCCGCCCGTAATCGCGCACACTTGCTTTCTGATCGCTCAGGCTCACTTCAATGGTACGGCCGGCACCCATTACAAATTCATCTATACAGTTATCTATAATTTCTTTGAGCAACACATAAATGCCATCATCATAGGCAGATCCGTCGCCCAACTTACCGATATACATGCCGGGCCTGAGCCGGATGTGCTCCTTCCAGTCTAACGAGCGTATACTGTCTTCGCTATAATTAATATTTTCTGCCATGTATATTGTTAAAATTAATTGGGTAAGCAACCATAAATGAATGTTCCGGTTGCCAAAAATAGTATATTCAGCTTATAATTACATGTACTCAAATATACTAAATAAATTAGTACTGTTTAAGCCGGATGAAGCTTTTCAACCGGTTAATTGTCTATTGAATACAATGTAAAGGGTATAGGCGCATGAACCTAATATTACCGGAAAAATGTGAAAAACATACTTTCAATACAGTTAACGTAACAACCCTTGGCAAATAATAATATTTATTTTGTACTATAGTATTTGTGATTGCATTCACATATTTAATTATAAGTTAAGTTTGTAAAATTGTTATTACATGTGATTTTAGAACAATAATATTGGTTTATTTAAATATTATAAAACCAAGATTAAAATTTTCATAAATACATCATACACAGCATAGTTGTAATATATATGCCCCATATATTGCCCCTGTCTTTATCAAGCTTATCGCGATTGCCGGATGAAAGTTGCCAATCTTATAATCACTTACACCAATCCGCAGTTAACCGAACGGATGATCAACAGATTGGGCTGCGAATATTTTGACTACTATATACATGTAGACAAAAAAAAGAATATTGAGGATTACCGGCACCTTACCAAATATCCCAATGTATTTTTAGTAAAGAAACGCATTGATGTACGCTGGGCCGGTTATAATACTACGCGGGCCGTGTTCAGTTGTGTAAAGGAGGCGTTGGCGAGCGGCCGTGAATACCAGTACCTGAACCTGCTGAGCGGGCAGGATTACCCGATTAAGCCGCCGGAGCGCATCATCGCTTTCTTGAAGGAGAATTTAGGGAAGCAATATATTGAATATTCAGATATCAATGAAGACTGGGTAGAGGCGCAGATACGGCTCAGGCGATATGATCTGGCTAATTTTAACATACCCGGAAAGCACCTGTTGCAGCGGATTGTAAACAAACTGCTTCCTGACCGTAAAGTGCCTTTCGGCATGAAGCCCTATGGCCGGGGGATGTTCTGGATGCTGACCCCCGAGCGCGCTGCCTATGTGGTAAACTATGTGGAAAGCAGCAAGAAGCTGTCGAGGTTTTTCGCATTTACCTGGGGGGGAGATGAGATCGTTTTTCAAACCTTGCTCCTTAATTCTCCGTATAAAAATGAAGTGGTCAATAACGATTACCGTTATATAGACTGGTCTGAAGCAGGCAGCGGGCATCCCAAAACGTTAGGTTTTGAGGATTTTGAAAAAATGAAAAACTCTACCGATCTGTTTGGCCGTAAATTTATTGCTGATGGTGAGGGCGAGCTTTTTGACGCTTTGGATGCTTTGTAATACCGGCAGTTAAACCATAATTTAACCATGCCTTAAATATGGCCTGCCTGCCTGCATTTGGCAACGTTTTATCAACAATAGTTTACAGTTTGCAATAGTTATCCTTATTTTAGCAGGCATCCAATATGTGGGCATAATGCCAGCTTATCATATTTACAGGCAAGGTACAACTGGTTACTTGCTTAGTTAAGATACTGAATTTAAATGAATAAACTTTACCTGCTGTTTTTTTTGATGTTCACTGTACTGGCTGTTCCGGGCAGTGCAGTTGCACAGAATACTGTTGCCCCCAGTTCCATCATACCCGACATCTCTGAAGAGTACCTGGACCGGCTGATTGCTGCTGCCAAGGCCAACTATCCGCGCGTAAAGGCCAACAATGCCCGGGTTAACATTGCCCTCAGTAATATTGGTAAAGCAAAAGTATCATGGTTTGATGCGTTTACCTTCTCTTACATCTATCAGCCCAACAAAAATACGGTGATAAATGCACAGCAGCCCACTTATAGCTATTTTAACGGTATACAAACCGGCCTGTTCTTTAACCTGGGCAACTTTTTACAGAAGCCCTATGGCGTAAGGCAGGCTAAGGAAGAACTGGTGGTGGCCTCGCGCGAGCGCGACGAATACCTGATCAATCTTGAGCTTGAGGTAAAAACCCGCTATTATACCTATGTACAGCGGTTAGCCTCTGTTAAGGGATTTACGCAGGCTTCTGTAGATGCCAGCAGCTCTGTGCAGGAATTAAAGCGCCGTTACCAGAGAGGCGAAGATACTTTTGATAACCTGAACCGGGCCAACACCGCTTATTACCAGCAGAATGATTTAAAACTGGTAGCGGAAGCCGCACTGCTTACGGCAAAGGCGCAGCTGGAGGCATTAGTGGGCGACAAGCTGGAAAATATTAAATAACATGGAGCTGCGAAATTTTTTTAAACTACTAAACAGGTACAGGCTCACCCTTGTAATTGTTCCGGTTATTGCGGTTATTGTTACTTTTTTTCTGGTGCGTAACCAGGCCGACGTTTATTCCTCGCAATCGCAGATTGCTACCGGCATTATTGATCAAACCCAGGCACAATCCGGCAGTAATGTTGGCGAAGCGGCGGCCAACCTCATTCAGGATTCGCAGGTTACGCAGGAGTTCAGTAACCTGATACAGATACTGCAATCAAAAAAGATGCTTGACCAGGTATCCTATGAGCTGATGCTGCACGATCTGAAAAGCGATCATCCTTACCGCAAACCCAGTAAACTGCTGATGCAGCTTAATGAGGATGCCCGCGACCACGCCGTTGATGTATATACCGACAAACACAATAAGCGGGAGTCGTTATCGCTGTTCAGCACCGACGAAAACGGATTGCAGAAGGTAATGATCTCTATGGGGTATGATGAAGAGTCATTAAAGAAAAAGCTGAATGCTTACCGTGCCGATGCCAGCGACTTTATAAATATCCAGTATGCTTCAGAAAACCCCCAGTTGTCGGCAGCGGTTGTAAATACACTTACCAGCGAGTTTATCAGCTATTATACCTCACTGGTAAAGAACAACCAGGTTAAAGCGGTTACCTTTTTAGGCGATCTGGTGCAAACCCGGCTTGATACCCTGAACCACCGCACTGAAGCACTTAAAAATTATAAAATTAAAAACCGGGTGCTTAACCTGGAAGAAGAAGCCCGTACCTTATACGGGCAGATTGCCGATTTTGAAACGAGGCTGGCTCAGGCCAGGCGTGAGGAAGTTTCTAATAACGCTGCCATGCGCGATATCGACAAGCAGTTCAGGCCGAACGACCGCCGCTATCTGGAGGCTTCACTGGTGCGTATCAATCAGCAGATACTGAACAGCCGCAGCCAGCTGGAAAACTTAAACCAGCAATACATCGAAAGCGGTTTTGAGGAAGGTTATCGTCCGCGTATCGACTCCCTGACGCGGGTCATCAGTAATCAGATCAACCAGGCCGGCGATAAATATATTGTTAACCCGCTGAATACCAAAGCCAACCTTATACAGCAAAAGTTAAACCTGCAGATACAATATGACCTGTCAAAGAACAGTATAGGCACTATTGGTAATGAGTTGGATAAGCTCAACCGCAAACTTACGGTACTGGTACCCAACGAGGCGGTAATACAGGCATACGAAAGCTCCATTGCACTTGCACGTGATGAGTATGTGAATATTTTGCAGCGGTATAACCAAAGCCGTATGGAGGCTGATTTTTCTATTCAGTTACGCCAGATTGAAACCGGTATGCCGGGGCAGGCGCAGCCTTCCAAGAAAATGCTGCTGGTTATTATCAGCGGTATCATCAGCTTTATCTTTTGTTTGGTTGTCCTGTTCATTATCTTCTTCCTGGATCGCAGTGTGCACAGTCCGCGCGAACTGGCCAACCGCACCAAGGTGCCGGTGCTGGGCTTTTTGTACAAATTAAGCGGTGATACGGTTGACCTGCGCAAGGTATGGAATGACGGCCACAGCGAGGGCGAAACCAGGTTGTTTCGTAATTTGCTGCAATCCATCAGGTTTGAGATGGATAATGTGCTGGCCGGTAAAAAAGTGATGGTGATTAACAGCCTGTTGCAGGGCGAAGGCAAAACTTTTTTAGCCATGAACCTGGCTTACGCCTATTCGCTGATTAACAAACGTGTGCTGCTGATTGATGGCAATTTTGCCAATAGCGGCATTACACGCATGGTAAATTCCAAGCTGTTTGTGGAGGATTACCTGAAAGGCCTTATCCCTGAAACCAGCCTCACCTCGCCTTCAAAAATCACCATTTTTGGCAACAGGAACAGTGATATTTCTATATTGGAAGTAAGTGATGAGAAAAGCATAAGGGAGAAGCTTAACCGGCTGCGCGAAATATTTGATGTAATCATCATTGAAGCTTCGGCCTTAAACACACTTAACAAATCAAAGGAATGGGCCCTGTTTGCCGACAAGGTGTTAACGGTATTTAAAGCCGGTAATGAATTATCAGACAGGCAGAAACCCAATCTTGGCTACCTGAAAGCGTTAAACAAGCGTTTTGCCGGGTGGATGATGAACCAGGTAGAGCCCGACCAGGTAGTAACAGATGTGCAGGAATAAGGCGTTTTATCTAAACCGCGTGTAATGGTAATAGTTAACACAATATGGATACTGTTTCAGGCAATTATAGGGTATAATTTATTTTTACCCTTTTTGCTTTTTGTATGGTATACATTAAAGAAGCCTAAAGCCTATCCGGCTACAGATAACAATGCAGTTAAGGAAGCCGACTATGCCATTATTGTAACCGCCTACCAGCAGGTGAGCGGTATACCCGATGTGGTAGCTTCGCTGCTGGAACTTAACTACAGCAATTACCTGATTTATATAGTGGCCGATAACTGTGATGTAAGCAGCCTGCATTTTGAGGATGAGCGTGTGGTTGTTTTACGGCCCGAAACTACTTTATCCAGTAATACGCGTTCTCATTTTTATGCCATTAACCGGTTCAGGCGCCCGCATCAATACCTTACCATAATTGACAGTGATAACCTGGTAAAACCCGATTACCTGAACCAGTTGAATGTATGCTTTAATTTGGGCTTTACTGCCGTACAAGGCATCCGCGAAGCGAAGAACCTGAATACCGCCTACGCCTGCCTGGATGCGGCCAGGGATATTTATTACCATTACTACGATGGTAAACTGCTTTTTAATTTAGGCTCGTCGGCCACGCTGTCGGGTTCGGGCATGGCCTTTACTGTACAATTGTACCGCGACAGCCTGGAGCACCTGGATGTAACCGGCGCCGGGTTTGATAAGGTGTTGCAGTCGGCCATTTTAAACCGTAACCAGCGCATTGCCTTTACGGATAAAGCAATTGTTTATGACGAGAAAACTACCCATTCAGACCAGTTGGTAAAGCAGCGTTCGCGGTGGATCAATACCTGGTTCAGGTATTTTAAATACGGCTTTGGCTTGTTCTTTAAGGGCCTTACCCGCTTTAACCGCAACCAGTTTTTGTTCGGGCTTATTTTACTGCGGCCGCCGCTTTTTATCTTCCTGCTGCTGGCCGTGGTATGTATGCTGGTAAATGTATTCATCAGCTTTACAGCGGTATGCCTCTGGCTGTTGGGCTTTATCATATTTACACTTGGGTTTTATATTGCCCTGGCCAAATCAGATACCGACAGGCGCATCTATCAATCCTTAATCAATATTCCAAAATTTATATTTTTCCAGGTGCTTTCCCTGTTAAAGGTGCGCAGGGCCAACCAGCATTCGGTGGCTACCACACATACTTATAACAGCAGTAATAATAAACTTAACCGCAACCAGCTATGAGATTTGACCCTACGGAAAAGGCCATGCGGGGCAATAAGGCCGATCCGGTAAGGCAGGCCAAAATTGATAAGATTACCCGGCAGGTAGCCATTGCGGTAGCAGCCATAAGCACCTATTTTTTTATTATAAAAATTTTATTTTTATAAGCAGTGCAAACGCTAAGAAAATTTTTCATTACCGGTAAACTGCTTAACATAACAGGTGTGGCATGGCTTACAGCTATAGTTGCTTTGTTTATAGCAGCTGGGGTAGCTTATGAGGGCATGTTGTTTGGCATACTGTTTTTAGTTGTGCTGATAGGTTTGCCCTGCATTTATGCGATAGTGGTGTACCCTGAGTTTGGCATGATTATACTTTTTATAGCGGCCAATTTTCTGTTTTACATAGCCCGTTTGGGGGTGCCCGGCCCGCTGGGAACAGCATTGGATGGCTTGCAGGCGCTGCTGATTTTAGGTATGCTGATTAAGCAGCGCAATGAGCGCAACTGGGCTATCCTCAAAAGCCCCATCAGTACAGTGCTGTTGATATGGATAGGCTATAATTTGCTCGAAGCAGGCAACCCGGTGGCCGAATCGAGGCTGGCCTGGGTATACACGGTACGCTCTGTGGCCATTATAGCGCTTACCTATTTTGTGTTTATGTACCAGATACGCACCGTTAAGTACATCAGGCTGATTATTAAAATATGGTTGTGCATTAGTACGTTTGCGGCGCTTTATGCCTTTAAGCAGGAGTATTTCGGCTTTTCGGCAGCCGAGGAAGCTTATCTTAATTCTAAAGTTATTTTGCGCGAACTGTTGTTTATCGGCGGGCACTGGCGCAAATTCTCCATCTATTCAGATCCTGTGGCCTATTCATATAATGCCGTAATATCGAGTATACTTTGCATCAGTTTAATTACAGGTAATATAGCCCGCTGGAAAAAGATACTGCTGGGTTTTTTAACCCTGTTTTTTTTAAATTGCATGCTTTATTCCGGTACGCGGGGCGCCAATATACTGCTGCCGGTAGCTATGTTCCTGTTTGCAGTAATGAAGTTTAACAGGTACATACTGGCTGCAGCCATTGCGTTTGCACTGGCTTTAATGGTGTTGATATTCATCCCTACAGGTAACCCTACCATTGTACGTTTCCAAAGCACCTTCAAACCCAATAATGATGCATCTTACCTGGTAAGAAAGGGCAACCAGAAGCGTATACAGCCCTACATACTTACCCACCCGATGGGCGGCGGTTTGGGTGCTACCGGTGTTTGGGGGCAGCGTTTTGCGCCGGGCTCGTTTCTGGCAAACTTTCCGCCCGATAGCGGTTATATACGTGTTGCGGTAGAGCTGGGCTGGCTGGGGCTGATTGCCTTTTGCACCCTGATGTTTGTTACCCTCAAAACGGGCATCAACAACTATTACCAGATAAAAGATCCGGAGCTAAAGAGTTATTGCCTGGCCGCAGTGCTGATGGTGTTTGCGTATAACGTCGGCAACTTTCCGCAGGAGGCCATCGTACAATATCCGTCTAACGTAATATTTTATCTTTTGCTGGCCCTTATCAATATCACTTACCGCCTCGACCGCGAACGGCTGGCCGGCGCCAACGTTCATTCCACCAAAACCGCTTCATTTCCGGCATCTTCTTTATGAGCAGTGAACCTCTTATTAAAAATAAGGACATCATCATTGTGGGCCAGCAGCCCTGGGATGTGGAAATTGGCAGTAACTGTAAAAACATAGCCGAAGAATTCAGCCGGTACAACCGGGTACTATATGTTAACTCAGCGCTCGACCGCATCACCCAATTCAAGCGCGGGCATGAGGAGCGTATCAGATTTCGTAAGGAAGTGATTAAGCACCGGCAGAACGGTTTAGTAAAAGTGCATGATAACCTGTGGACTTATTACCCCGATACGCTGCTGGAATCTATTAATTGGCTGCATAACCGCCCGCTGTTCAACTTTTTTAATAAGATGAACAACCGGCGTTTTGCCGGTTCTATAAAAAAAGCCATTACGGCGCTTGGCTTTAAAGATTATGTGTTGTTTAATGATAGCGATATCTTCAAGAGTTTTTACCTGCCCGAACTGCTGAAACCGGCAGTAAGTATGTATTACTCGCGCGATTACCTGCTCACGGTGGATTACTGGAAGTTTCACGGCACGGTGCTGGAGCCGCAGCTGATTGCCAAAAGTGATGTGTGCACAGCAAACTCTACTTACTTAGCCGATTACTGCCATAAGCACAACCCGCATTCTTACTACGTGGGGCAGGGCTGCGATCTGGATATATTTACCGGCTATGATCAAACCCAGCCTCGGCCTGCAGATGTGGCCGGATTGAATAGGCCTTTAATAGGTTATGTGGGCGCACTGCAAAGCATACGTTTGGATATTGCGTTGCTGGCCCATATTGCCCGCCGGCAACCGGAGTGGACCATTGTACTGGTTGGCCCCGAAGATGAGGCATTCAAGGCCAGCGAGTTGCACCATATCCACAACATCAAGTTTTTAGGGGCAAAGGCCGGGGTGGAAGTGCCCGCTTACATCAGCAGCTTTGATGTATGTTTAAATCCGCAGGCGCTTAATGAGGTTACCATCGGCAATTACCCGCGCAAAATAGATGAATACCTGGCTATGGGCAAACCCGTAGTGGCTACCCGCACTGAGGGGATGCGCATTTTTGAGCAGCATACTTACTTAGCGGTAACCGGCGATGATTACGTAAGCTTGATACGGCAGGCATTACAGGAAGACAGTGCAGCACTGCAGCAGCAGCGCATAGCCTTTGCCCAAACCCATTCGTGGGAAAACAGTGTGAAGGCAATTTATGAAGCCATTGCCGCTGTAAAACCGCAGTTAACCGCCTCATAAATTTGTAAGTGAGGCTAACATTGTCCAATTTTTGTCGTATAGTTGTTGTAGCACTTGTAACATAACAGTAACATAGTATCTAAAATCATTAAAACTATACAATAACCCGCTCCCGGGCGCTTTCTATGTTCTCAAAAATCATTACCGCTATACAGAACAAGCACTTTTTATCCTTGGCCGGTAATGGTATTATGGCCGTGGTAGCCATGGTTACAATGGCCATCATCAGCCATCAGCTTCCGCTGGCTACCGTAGGCATCTATGTATTCTTTCAGGCTTCGTTTGTATTGGTAGATACTTTCCGGTCGGGCTTTTTAATTGTTCCGTTTATAAAGTATTATGCCGGTACGGATAAAGAGCGCGCCGATGAAGTAACCGGGTCTACCTGGTATATTGCCACTTTAATTACCATCGGGTTTGTGCTGCTTAATATCCCGATGCTGTTTCTGCTGAAGCTGATTAACGATGTAAGTATTAGTTTTTTTCTAAAATGGTTTGGCATTACCTACCTGATTACCTTGCCTGCATTCCTGGCGGCCTGTATACAGCAGGGCAACCAGCGGTTCGACCGTATTTTGTATATCCGTATTGCTACGCAGGGTACCATGCTGGTGGTAATCGTTCTGCTGGTTATTTTTCACCGCTTAAGCCTGCCAACCTTAATGTATGCGTTTTTAGGCTCCAACCTGTTTGCCGGCATTTATTGTCTTTTTATGGGCTGGACAGGGATAAAAAGCTTTGCGAAGCGAAGCAAAAAGGCAACAAAGGAAATTTATGATTTCGGCAAGTTCAGCGTTACCTCTACGCTGAGCGCTAATTTGTTTAAGGTTTCTGATGTGTATATCATCAACTTTGCATTAGGCGCAACCGGGCCGGCGGTAATTGCCATCTATAATTTGGGCCAGAGCCTGATGCAGGTGGTAGAAATACCGCTGCGCAGCTTTGTGGCTACCGGTATGCCGGCACTTTCTGAAGCCTACAACCAGGGCGACCGCAAGCAGGTAATTTATACCATGAAGAAGTATATCGGACTGCTTACTGTTGCCTTCATCCCGATGGTGCTGGTTGCTGTGGGCTTGGCCGATTTCGGCATCCGGCTGATTGGCGGCGGCAAGTATGTGCATACCGAGGCGGCCAACGTATTCCGCCTGTTTATGACCTTTGCACTGCTTTACCCTGCCGACCGCTTTTTTGGGGTAACCATTGATGCCATTAACAAACCCCGCATCAACCTCTACAAAATACTGGCCATGCTGGTAGCCAACGTGGTAACAGATTTAATAGGCATCTACATTACCCACAACGTATACGGGGTAGCCTTCGCCACCATATTCCCAGTGCTGGTAGGGGTAATAATGGGTTACTTTACCCTGAACCGGTATTACAAAT
Organism: Mucilaginibacter sp.; assembly: GCF_965200995.1. Lineage (GTDB taxonomy): Bacteria > Bacteroidota > Bacteroidia > Sphingobacteriales > Sphingobacteriaceae > Mucilaginibacter. The sequence continues at coordinate 2,863,411 of NZ_OZ241743.1, forward strand.
TCTCGTTCCTGAGTATTTACAAACTGGGCCTCAAAGAAGCACGTTTGGTGATATCTGGATTATTGCGGAGAAAAAAGGAAAGCGTGGTATAGGCAGCAAGCTGCCGGTAATCCCATTGGCTTATAGTTCGCCCTCGCGTTTGCGCAAAATCCACTCCACTGAAAGCAAAAGCAAAATTAAGCCCAGTACCCAGTTCAATTCTATGGCTTCCGCATAATGCTGATCGGCATATTCAATCGTTTTAATGTTCTCATTCTGTTTAATCAGGGCGGCCAGCCGGTTTACCTGACCAGGCAACAGCATTACGCCGCCCGATTGCCGGGCAACACGCTTTAGCAGCGCATGATTAGCCGCGCTCTGCAGGCTCTCTGCATTTAAGGGCTGCACACTAAACCTGCCGCTGGCGGTAAACGGCGTATTGCCCAGCCGCGTGTTACTGATATACGTATACTCGCCCGGCGGTAAGGCAGCCATGCCAAGCTGATAACTTTGGTCTGTGCGGCTGAACTGGTAACTGTATAGCTTGCCACTATTGCTTTTCAGTGTTAAGCTTACTTCCGGCGTGTTCACCAGTTCCAGGGCTTCATTATACAGTTCGGCATTAAGGTTGATTTCCTCACCCTCATTAAATACATTCTTGGCCGGGTACACCCGGAATCGCTGCCGGCTGGCATTGGCGGTTAAGAACTGTACACTCTGGCCTATCAGTTCTTCTATCGCATGGTGATTGCCATATGTGGCATATTCGCTCAACTGCCATCGCCACAGGCCCTCGCCGGTAAGTACTGCAACGGGGCGGCTGCCTGCCTTGCCGAACAACAGCAAGGGGTAAGGAGAAGCTACATTGCCGATTTTCTGTTTCAGTAATACCTGCGCGTTAGCTGTTGCACTATAATTACCAAATGGCGCCAGTAAAGGCGGCAACGCAGTAACCTTTTTTAGGGTAGAATCTGTTACGGTAAATGCAGTGAAATCAGGCACGGCGGCGGCAAAAACTTCCTGCCAGTCTTGCCGGGCGCTGTTAATCTGCAATACCTGCTGCTCGCTGTTAAATGCCGCCAGGTTACCCTGCGCACCCAGCACATACCAGATGGGGGTGCTGCTGCTGCCAAAAGTGTTTTTTAAAACAGCATTATCGATCAGCGTTGTTTGGTGCAATATGACCAGATTGTAATCTGCCGGTTTAACCGTGTTCAGCTGGGCGGCTGATACCGCTTTTACTTCATAATTTTTGTTTTGCTCAATGGCCTGCTTAATTACGCTTACATCGGGGTGGGGGCTGGCATATACCAGTAACACTTTTTGCCGGGCATCCAGCACCTCTATGTACACGGTTTGTGTATTGTTGGCGTACGTAGCCTCATTAACCAGCGGCGAAAGGCTGATGGTGAAGCGGTGCAGGCCTTTGCGGCCGGCATGTAATTTTATGGCAACTGTTTTATGGTAACTATCAGCAGTAACAGGCAGGTTTTGCGTTTGCACAGCGCGGCCGTCTTCTGCTACCGTTAGCCGCAGGGTTTGCCCCCGGCACTGGTCGGCTTCAGTGAGTACCTCCATTATAAAATCGTTACCCGATAAAGCCGTTTTGTTGTAGTTGACGTTATTGATGCGGGCATCGCGCCGCAACGTGGTATCGCCCATTGCAATGGTATATACGGCGGTTTTTAACTGCTGTGCGGCAGCTTCAGGGTCGGCCCCTATGGTATACAGCCCGTCGGTAGCCAGTATCACTGCTCCAACGTTCTGGTTCACATACCGCTCGTTCAATTGCTGCAGAGCTGCGCTGATGTTGGTTTGTTTGCCGTTAAAGGCAGCAGAAATATCAGGATGGAGCTGCTGGTTAAAATGAAAGTTATGCACCTCATAATCATTGCCTAACTGCTGCTGCAGGCCGGCCAGCGCACCGGTTAATTGTTGCGGATTAAAGCCCGGCGTGTGAAACAGGTGAATGGAGGCCGAATTATCCTGCGCTATTAAGATAAGCGGCTTTTGCGGCCGGTAAGCCGTAGTTTTTACCATCGGCCCTACCAAAAGCAAGCCGATCAGGCTTACGGTTACTGCCCGTGCCATAGCAAGCGCGGTGCGGTACGGGCGGCTCAGTTGTAAAGGGTTACGGTACAGCAGCCAGGCATACAGCGCACCGGCCAGTACACACAAGAGCGACCACCACCCCGAAGCCGCCCCCCAGGTTATTGAAAATAGAAACAGCATATCTGTATATCAAATATGCTGTTTTTAGCCGAAAGTAAAGGGGATTACGCCTTTTAGATTATCTGCTGATTTTTATACGGATGGGCCCCTTTACTTCATGGCTGTGCACCGGCTGTCCTTTTTGGGTAACTGATACTTTGCCCTCCTGCTGTAATTGAAAAGCCGATTGCCGCACCTCTTCCATGTGGTTGCGCCAGTCGGCCGGAAAAAGCGCCCGGGCTACTTCAGACGGGCAAATGGTTTTATCCGCGCCCCGGCTGGCCGCCATTTGCAGTATGCTTTGTTCAATAGTTGAATCATGCATCGTTAAATCGCAAAAAAACCATTCTGGTTTTTGTAAAAATGACTTTACTCATTATAAGGCAAGAAGCAGCGTCATTGCGAGGTACGGGCGCCATTTCTATGCAATATACAGGTAGAAGTGTTGTATAGAGAGGCTGTTTAAAACGAGTAAAAAAGCGCGTCGTTGCGAGGAACGAAGCATAGGCCCCCTCTAAATCTCCCCCGGCAGGGGAGACTTTCGATTTGCTTATTTTGTAGCCCTCCCTACCGGGGAGGGTTGGGTGGGGCTTCCTTGCAATGACGTCTTGTACATTTGAGTTATAAGTTAGTACAAATTTTACTAAGTCAGCAGCTTTTACAGCATACCGCCATCTACCGGGATGACCTGCCCGGTAATGTAAGTAGCCATATCAGAGGCCAGGAAGATGCAGGCATTGGCTACGTCTTCAGTTTCGCCGGCACGTTTCAGCGGGATGTCCTGCGTCCAGCCCTCTACTACTTTAGGGTCAAGCACCTCGGTCATTTCGGTTTTAATAAAGCCGGGGGCAACCACGTTGGCGCGGATATTACGCGAGCCCAACTCTTTGGCAATGGATTTGGTAAAGCCGATGATACCCGCCTTAGAGGCGGCATAGTTGGCCTGGCCGGGATTGCCCTTTACGCCCACTACCGAACTCATGTTGATAAACACCCCTGCGCGGGCCTTCATCATCGGCTTGGAAGCCGCCTTGGTAATGTTGAATACCGATTTCAGGTTCACTTCCAGCACATCGTCCCAGTTTTCCTCCGTCATGCGGATAAGTAGACCATCTTTGGTGATGCCGGCATTGTTCACCACAATGTCCAGTGTGCCGAAATCAGCCATAATATCGGTAATCAGTTGGTCGGCTTCGTTAAACTTCGAGGCATCAGAGCGGTAACCCTTTACCTTAAGGCCATCGGCCTGTAATTCCTGCTCCAGCGCCTGGCCTTTTTCTACCGATGACAGGTAAGTGAAAGCTACATTGGCGCCATGTTCAACAAACTTTGCCGCTATGGTGCGGCCTATTCCTTTTGATGCACCGGTAATCAGTGCCGTTTTTCCTTCTAACAGTTTCATTCCGTTCCTCGGGCTTTATTTTAGCGGCGTGAAGATAGGAATTTTTTGTTCATTGGGCATTAGTTCATTGGGCATTAGTTCATTGGGCATTAGTTCATTGGGCATTAGTTCATTGGTCATTGTTCATTGGTTCATTGGGCATTGGGCATTAGGCATTAGTTATTGGGTCATTAGTCATTGGTAAATTTGGCGTTGTCTTAATATTTATTAATACATTACAGATGCACAAAGCTACCGGCAATAAAAATTTTACTTTAAGCCCCAAAAACTCCTGCTCAATGGACAAATGCCCAATGACAAATGAACCAATGACCAATGACAAATGAACCAATGCCTAATGCCCCAAACGGTAGAAAACTTTTACGATGAACTGAGCGGCCGTTACACCGACCTGATCAGCCGCTGTGTACCGCGTTACCAGGAAATGTTTGATAACCTTTTTTATTACCTGCCCGATAATTTGCAGCCCAAGCAGCTATTAGATCTGGGTTGCGGTACTGGCAACTTAACGGCTGCGGCGCTGCAACACTTCCCGGAGGCCAGGATACACGCGCTGGATTTATCGGCTGATATTTTAGCCGGGTGCAAACAACGCTTTGCCGCCCACCCCAATTTGCAGTACTACCAGCAGGATTTTAGCCAATTGCAGTTTGCGCCCGAAAGCTTTGACCTGGTAATCTCCAGCATTGCCATCCACCATGTGCCCGATGCAAAGAAGGCGGATGTATACCGGCAGGTGTATGACTTACTAAAACCGGGCGGCGTATTCACCTTTGCCGACCAGACCCGAGGCGCTACCGGAGAAATTTACCAGAAACACATTGCCCGCTGGCAGCAGGAGGCCTGTAAATTAGGTTCAACTGAGGCCGACTGGCAACTCTGGATGGCACACCAGGAAGCGCATGATTACCATGCCCCGGTATACTGGCACCTGCAACAACTGGAAGCCGCAGGGTTTAAGGAGGTGGATGTGATTTGGAAAAATATCATGTGGGCCGTGGTAAGCGGGCGGAAGTAGATTTCAGGGTAACTTCAGTACGTTGGTGTTGGTGTGGTCTGAAATGAGAAGCTCATGCTTTAATGCATTGTATTTGATTTGGAAATCGTAAGTATCCAATTTGTTTTGAGAACCTTTTATGGATGGAGTGTACCTTCTTGCATTCCATACCTGATATTGACGACTGAAAATATTTCTTTGAATTCCAGGCAGCCACTTATATAGCTTGTATACTGAAACCCGGGCATCACGGTTATCAGAAAGTGCATTACCCAAATTATATTGTCTGAAAATTATATCATCAGAAATTTGAATCGTACGGTCTGCATCTAAGTCAGCAATGATAAAACCTAATCCTAATAAACCTATGGTTGATGATAAATAACCTATTCCGAAGACCATGAGCATTGTTAAAGCCGCAGTGATTTTAAGGATAATATTTTTAACAGTGTAGGCCCAAAAAAGAATGACAGAAATAGTGAGGTATATAATTGTACAGAGAAAAAAATTAAAGTTTTCTGAAACTGTTGAAATTTTGACTGATATGCAAAATAGAATGATAGCACTCAAAATGAATAATACTATTATCCATGTTTTGCGTAGCTTTTTATGGTTTTTGGTTAACCGGATAAAGAATAAAGCTAAGATGGGATATGTAAAAAGCGCGGCAGCAATAATTAAAACGAGGCCCATTGTTATTTAAACTAAATGCTTTTAAATTTTCCCTTCCAAGAAGTAATTCTATCTTTCAAATCATGGATATAGATAAACCTGCCTTCTTCAGCTTTTATAATCATCTCCTTGACCTGTGGTAACGTTAATGGCAAGCTTGGAGATGTGTAATTATCCTGATGTAGTCCCTTCACTTTGCTCATAGTCAAATATAAATACAAATAGTTTAATAGTTTGCTGCTTTATTTCAAACGCCACCACCGTTTTTTTGTTACGGATATGTCTATCGTACACTCAAAGCTATGTTTACTGCAAAAATTATCCGCCATCGCCATAAATTTCATCATTACATGAATGATGACCTGAAATCTGTAACAGAAGACACGCATTTTAAGATCGTTTTCTCGGAACCTGCCGAAATGGACCTGTTTAAACAGTGGATAACCGACCATGAGGGCGAATACAAATACAACAAGGAAGAAAGCAAACAGGAGGGCCACTTCCCTAAAGTGCCCATGTTTCATGATGAGTTTTGCTGGTGCGATATCATGACCTATTACCTGCTGCATGTGGCCGGTTATACGTTTTATTCTACCATTCATCCCTACAAAGGCGAAGTGTATATTAAGGGGTAATTTCTCTGGCGGAATTGTATCTGAATCAGGGCTATCTCACTAAGGGGCGATTGCTATCATGAGTGGCTTCTTTACGCATTGCCCGAAATTGCTTATCTTGTTCGCCCTTCTTTTGATGAAGGCGCTGCAAAATGATCAAACACGAAATCAAGATAGCTTTTGAGGAATATGCTTCAATAGATGAACTCCGCCCCGCCGACCGGCGCATCTGCCTTGAAGCGGAAAAGGCGCTGGGCAACTCCCATTCGCCCTACTCTAATTTTAAGGTAGGGGCGGCCCTGCAGTTGCAAAGCGGCCGTGTGGTGTCGGGCAGTAATCAAGAGAATGCAAGCCTATCCCTCCGGGCTGTGTGCCGAGCGCGTGGCGCTGTTTTATTGGGGCGCTAATTATCCCGATGATCCTATTGATACTATGGCTGTAACCGCCCATACAAACTCATTTGCCATTACACAGCCGGTTACTCCATGCGGCTCCTGCCTGCAGGTACTGGCCGAATATGAAAAGCAGCAGCAGCAGCCTGTTCGCATCATCCTGCATTGCCAGGGTGGCCCGGTGTGGGTGGCCGCAGGCATTGAAAGTTTTTTACCATTTTTGTTTTTTGAAGACCGTTTGATACCGAAATTATGAAAGCGAAATTTGCTATGCTGATGGCCGGCCTGCTTTGGTTCAGCGCCGCATCTGCCCAAAAAGGCTTCCCGTTTGACGATGAGATCCGTGCTTACCAGCACCAGGACAGTTTGCATAAGCCTGCCCCCGGCGGCATCCTGTTTATCGGCAGTTCCTCCATCCGCAAGTGGACGGATGCGCCGGAGCGGTTTGCCGGGGCGCCGGTAATTATGCGCGGCGTAGGCGGCTCCGAGCTGTGGCAGTGGGTGAAATATTATATGCCTTATGTGGCCTACCCGTACAAGCCGGCCAAACTGTTTTTATATGCAGGCGAAAATGATATTGCCGGCGGCTGCACCGCCCTGCAGGTAACCGCCGATTTTAAAAAGTTGTGGGCCATGATACGGCAGCATTTGCCGCAAACCGAAATCTACTTCATGTCAATAAAGCAAAGCCCGGTACGTGCAAAAAATTATACTGAGGTTTTGCTGGCCGATAACCTGATCCGCGGTTACCTCACCGGCAGGCCGCGCAGCCATTATATGGATGTAAATACTACGCTGCTCAATAAAAAGACTTCCATCCCGGATTCTTCCCTGTTCGAATCTGATTACCTGCACCTTAACCACAAAGGGTATGACAGGTGGGAGCGGGTGCTTAAAAAGGATGTGAAAAAATAATACAACGCAAAAAGGCCGCACGAGCGGCCTTTTTACATCAAACAAAATAAAACACTATGATTTAAAAACAGAGTGTACGTTGGTAATCTTCCAGCCGGCAGTGGTGTTGGCCAGGGTTACATAGTTGGTGCGGGTAAAGTCGGCGTACTTCATGTTCACTTTTACCACGGTTATATCGTCGCTGCTTTCTACCACTGAGGTAGTTACGGTGCATTGCTGCTGAATGTTCTTGTTCTCCTTCAGGAAAGCCATGATGGAGCTTTTATCAGAGGTGATCACCTGGTTGCCGTGCACCATGCTGAATTGTACATTGTTATCCAGCACATCCTCAATGCCTTTAAGGTTGCCGTGGCACATGGCATCTACATAAGTGTAGATAGCGTAATCATTCAACGGGAGTACGGTGGTATTGTCGGCTTTGGCAGCGGCGAAAGTGGTGAATAAAACTAAGGCGGTTAAAAATACTTTTAAGGTTTTCATCTTATTGTTAGTTAAGGTGGTTAAATATGTTTTTGTTATTTATACCCATAAGACACTGCCCTGATACGAAACGTTACAAGAAATTTGTTTTTATTTATGATTTAACATATCTTAACAGATTTTTTGCAATAAATTTTAATTAAATATCTGACAATTAAGTATTTATATCAGTGATTGAGTTTACAGCCATCATTTTAAAGTTTGGTGAGCAGGGCGAAAAAACCGGCTGGACGTATATTGATGTACCTGCCGACCTGGCCCAGCAATTGAAACCCGGCAACAAAAAATCTTTCCGGGTAAAGGGGAAGCTGGACAACCATTCCATTGACGGGCTGGCGCTGGTGCCGATGGGCGAAGGCAATTTTATACTGTCCTTAAACGCCGGTTTGATGAAGGCGATGGGCAGGCGGCCCGGTGCCATGCTGAAGGTGCAACTGGAAGTGAACGACACCTTTAAATTTATTGTGCCTGCCGAATTGCTGGAATGCTTTGCCGACGAGCCGGGGGCGCAGGCTTACTTCGGCAGTTTGGCCGAGGCGCACCGGGGCTACTTTATCAAGTGGATAGACGGTGCCAAAACCGCGCCCACGCGGGCCAGCCGTATAGTGCATACGCTGAATGCACTGAGCCGCAAAATGGATTATGCACAGATGATACGCTCGCTTAAAAAGCCTGAATTTTAACTGTATATTTGGCGGTTTACAGCTTAAATTTAGCTGTATTTTCATTATATTTGTCTAAGAATTTTAGCAATTTTCCTGTCGCCCAACCGCCGGCAGGAAAAGTAGTTTACCATGTCAGATACACCCGATAGCAACGAAACCCTGCATAACATCATCCCGCTCGACGGCCTTTACGAAAACTGGTTTTTAGATTATGCCTCCTACGTAATTCTGGACCGGGCCGTGCCGCATATCTTCGACGGGTTGAAACCCGTACAGCGCCGCATCCTGCACTCGCTGAAGGAAATGGACGACGGGCGGTTTAATAAAGCGGCCAACGTAATTGGTAACACCATGAAGTATCACCCGCACGGGGATGCCTCTATTGGTGATGCCATGGTGCAGATCGGGCAGAAGAATTTACTGATTGATTGCCAGGGCAACTGGGGCGACCCCATCACCGGCGATTCGGCTGCCGCGCCGCGTTATATTGAGGCACGGTTATCCAAATTTGCCAACGATGTGGTGTTCAACCCTGATACCACCGACTGGCAGGCCAGCTATGACGGCCGTAACCGTGAGCCGATTACGCTGCCGGTAAAGTTCCCGCTGCTGCTGGCACAGGGCGCCGATGGTATTGCGGTTGGGCTGGCCACCAAGATAATGCCCCATAACTTTATTGAACTGCTGGATGCAGCCGTTGAGGTGCTGAATGGAACCCGGCCTAATCTGATGCCCGACTTTCCGACCGGCGGCTCGGCCGATGCCACTCTGTATAATGAAGGGCAGCGCGGTGGCAAGATCAGGGTGCGGGCCAAGATCAGCGAGCGCGACAAGAAAACGCTGGTGATTACCGAGGTGCCGTTTACCACTACCACCGGCGGCCTGATTGAAAGCGTGATCAGCGCCAACGATAAAGGCAAGATCAAAATTAAAAAGATTGAGGACAACACTGCCAAGAACGTAGAGATTGTAGTGCACCTGGCGCCGGGCATATCGCCCGATGTAACCATTGATGCGCTGTATGCCTTTACCGATTGTGAGGTTTCCATATCGCCCAATACTTGTGTGATACAGGATGATAAGCCGCGCTTTGTAAGCGTGAACGACATCCTGACCGAAAGCGCCAACCATACCCGCGGCCTGCTGAAGCAGGAATTGCAGATACGGCTGAACGAATTGATGGAAAGGATATTTTTCAGTTCCCTGCTCAAGATCTTTATTCAGCAAGGCATGTACAAGCACCCGGACTATGAAAATTCCGGCAACTTCGAGGTGGTGGTACAGGTGCTTAATAACTTGTTCGCCCCGTTTTTAGACCAGTTTTACCGGCCCATACAGCCCGAAGACTATAAACGGCTGATTGATAAGCCCATGAGCAGCATTACCCGCTTTGATGTAAAGAAGGCGGACGAGCAGATGAAGGCGCTGAACAATGAGATCAAAGATGTAAAACACCATTTAAAGCACCTTACTGATTATACGATTGCCTGGTTTGAAAAATTAAAGGAAAAATACGGCAAGGGCCGGGAACGCAAGACCGAACTGCGGGCCTTCGACAGGGTAGAGGCCTCGCAGGTGGCGCTGGCCAATATAAAGCTCTACGTAAACCGTCAGGATGGTTTCATTGGCAGCGGTTTAAAGAAAGACGAGGCAGTAGAGTACGTGGGCGACTGCTCTGATATTGATGATATCATTGTGTTCAGGGGCGATGGCCGCTGCATCATTACCCGTATGCAGGACAAGATTTTTGTGGGTAAGGACATCATCCATGTGGCGGTGTTTAAAAAGAACGACGAGCGCACGGTGTACAACCTGATTTATAAGGATGGCGAAAGCGGTACCGCATTCATTAAACGCTTTTCTGTTTTGGGCATTACGCGCGATAAGGAGTATGACCTTACCAAGGGCACTAAAGGCAGCCGGGTGCTGTATTTCTCTGCCAACCCCAACGGCGAAGCTGAGTTGGTGAATGTACAGTTGAGGGCGCACTCCAAGCTGAAAAAGCTGCAGTTCGATGAAGACTTTGCCGCCATTGCCATTAAGGGGCGCAGTTCTATTGGTAATGTGGTAACAAAGTATCCGGTTAAAAAGGTTGTATTTAAATCGAAAGGCGTATCCACACTGGCCGGCCGCAAAATATGGTTCGACCCGACTTTAAAACGTTTGAACGTAGATGGCAGAGGGGCTTACCTGGGCGAATTTGACGGTGATGATAAGATACTGATGGTGCATCCCGGTGGTATGTATGAATTGAGCACTTTCGACCTGAACAACCACTTTGACGACAAACTGCTGTTAATGGAAAAATATGATGCCGAAAAGGTATTCTCTGTAATCCATTACGATGGCAAATCGAAAAACTACCTGGTGAAGCGTTTTGTATTCGAAAACATGGTACCGGGCCGGCAAACCAGTTTGATCAGCGAGGAGGCGGGTTCAAAATTAGTGGTGATCTCCGGTGCTGCCCAGCCGGTAGTAAAGGTAGAGCAGCTAAAGGGTAAAGCCCAGCAGCAGGAACTGGTGGAACTGAACCTTGCCGACCTGATTGAGGTAAAAGGCATGAAGGCGATGGGCAACCGCTTATCGGTACATGCCGTACAAACGGTAGAACTATTGGCCGAGCACGACGATGAAACCGATGTGCCCGACCCTGCACCCGACTCGGTAGAAGATACGGAAGCCGTGCAAACCCCGGAAGATAAGCGAAGCATTGACGTAGCCCCCGCAAAACCGCCAAAGCCGGTAACCTTAGAAATTACCAACCCCGAAGCGGTAACCGATGAGGACAGCACGCAATTGGGGCTGTTTTAAAAGTGATATAATGCTTATATACTGTTTAAATAAATAAATAAATAAATTGTCATTTCGACCGGAGGGAGAAATCTTCGGCATTTAGGAATAAAGCTGCCCCCTAAATATTTGTGCAGAACAGTGTATAAATACCACCAGTTGTCATTGCGGGGTACGAAGCAATTCCGTAGCCATACATCTTCGCCCTGTATATGACGAGATTGCTTCGTACCTCGCAATGACATGGTTAGGTTAGCTTTATACCGAAATTCCCTTGGGATATACGCTTACCTGTAAACTATGGACTGCTAATCATTACAGTTTTGCTGCAAACAGGTAATTACTGCGGCGCAGATTAACAAGTCATGCATCTCAATTCGTTTTGCAGGTAAGTTAAAAATTTCGCAGAAGCAATACATTTGTATAAACGTGTTACAGATGATGCCCTTAAAAAGTTATTTGCTACTTTAACAGATTATCCGGCAAACAACTTTTAATAATCTTCTTTTCATAAGGCGGGATGAGTAATATTGTATTATTGCTTATTCCACCTGTTTTAAAAATGCTCCTTTCCATGATCTCTGTAACCGAAGCGCTCCGGATTATCCTGCAGCAAGCCAAAAACCTGGGTACCGAAGAACTGCCCCTGCTGCAATGTACAGGCCGAACGCTGGCCCAGGAGGTATTGGCCGACCGCGACTTTCCGCCCTATAACCGGGTAACCATGGATGGTATTGCCATACAGAAGGAAGCTTTTGCAGGTGGCCGGCGCACCTTTAGTGTTCAGGGTGTACAGGCTGCCGGTCGGCCGGCGCAAAATTTAAACAGTGCTGAGCAATGCCTGGAGGTAATGACCGGCGCTGTGCTGCCCGGATATGCGGATGCGGTAATCAGGTATGAAGACTGCACGATTGAAAACGGAGTGGCTACGGTACACTTAGCAACGGTTGACCTGATGCAGAATGTACATCAGCAAGGTACCGATATGGCCGCCGGTGCGGTATTGGTACCCCAGGGCCAGTACATAACTCCCGGTGTAATTGCAGCCCTGGCAAGCGTTGGCATCAGCCGTGCACAGGTATACCGCTTGCCCGGCATTGCCGTTTGTGCTACCGGCGATGAACTGGTGGAGGTTGACCAGCTGCCCCTGCCGCACCAGATACGGCAATCCAACAGCTATATGCTGGCTGCAGCCCTGGCACAGCAGGGTATAGTGGCCGACCGTTACCACCTGATTGACGAGCCCAACGAAATGCGCCTTCAGCTGGAAAACATCATCAGCCAGTACGATGCCATCCTGTTTTCGGGCGCGGTATCTAAGGGCAAGTTTGATTACCTGCCGGGGGTATTGCAGGAGATGGGGATGCAGCAGTTGTTTCACAGCATTGCACAGCGGCCGGGCAAGCCCTTCCTGTTCGGCACCTTTCCTGACCAGGCGCTGGTGTTCGCCTTTCCGGGCAATCCGGTTTCTACCTTTGTGTGCTTCGAAATATACTTTAAGGCCTGGCTGCAACAGCAGTTGCACCAGCAACGCATACCCATCAAAGCGCATTTAACGCAGCCGGTTATCTTTAAGCCCGAACTTACCTACCACATCCCTGCCCAACTCACCTGGCACGAGGGCGAAGCCTGGGTAACCCCGATGCTGATGTCTACTTCGGGCGATATGACGGTACTCTTGCAGGCCAATGCCCTCATCAGCCTGCCTGCCGACCGCCAGCAATGGGCAGAAGATGAACTGGTGGAGGTGCTGCCACTCTGATAAACTTTGTCATCCTGAGCGTTAGCGAAGGACTTTTTACAAAAAAATTTAATCCTGCTGATAAAGAGGCTCTTCTATTTCAACAAATCGGCCGAACTTAAAAATACCTCGTTGAGTTTGGTATTGAGACTGGCTGGCACCATACAAGATAATATATACATTTTGGTTCCAACAAACAGCATGTGCGTAAACAGCTTACTTTTGTTGGTATTTTCAGTTCCCGTAATATTATAAATATTATAGGTCTTCCATTTATCTACGGTCATATCTCCAAAGCTGTAATTCAGCTTTTTCTCTGTAAAACCTTGCTTTAATCCTTCAGCAAACTCTGGCTTGTCTACCATTTCTGCCAGCGCGTTTGCATCCATATGGGTTGCTGCGGCAAAATCTACCACAGCCGCAACGTATTGTATACTGTCTTTTCCTTTAACGCTATAGCTATCACCACCATTCTTGGTGATCTTTTGAGGGGTAGTCGGAAACTTTACCGACACGGTTTCGTCCAGTTTTTGGGTTACCCAACCGGTTTGAGCTTTAGCCGCCGCCGATAACAGCAGTACAAATAACAGCACGTAGTAAGTTTTTTGCATGGTAATTGATTTTACGGTAAATGTATCATTTAGACTCTAAAATACAATCATCGCGTGATAAAGCTGTTTGACGTTGTATTAAACTATAAAAACGTCTTGCTTTCTATTTCAACCATTGGAAAAATTTCTTTGGAGAGCGGACTTACGCCAAAAGATTTTCTTTCATAATCCGTTGAAATGATAAATTAATTTTTCCAGCAGCCTGTGAGATTATGTTTGTAAATACTTTTAAAAGCAGAAGGTCAACTCCAAAACTACAATCAGCATTTTACTGTTGTAATGTATAAGGCAAGCATGAAAGAGATTGAAGACATTATTAAAGCGTTTGATGCTGCACAGCAGCAGGGCAGGCAAACGGCACTGGCTACGGTGGTAAAGGTAGAAGGCTCGTCCTACCGCCGGGCAGGCGCCCGTATGCTGGTTACCGAAGACGGGCAGCTTACCGGCGCCATTAGCGGCGGTTGCCTGGAAGGCGATGCGCTGCGCAAGGCGCGTTTGGTAATGGCGCAGCAGCAGCCCATGCTGGCTACCTATGACACTACCGACGATGATGATGCCAAGTTAGGCGTAGGCCTGGGCTGCAACGGTATTATCCATATTTTGATAGAGCCTATACATCCGGAGGATGAGCATAACCCGATTGCCCTGTTCAAAAAAATATTGAGTAAAAGGCGTAATGCGGTGCTGGTTACGCTGTTTTCGTTACATAACCGTAAAGGCATACAGCCCGGCACCTGTTTGCTGCTTACTGAAGAAGAGCAGGTTGAAAAATGTAATATGCCCGATTTGCAGCAGCAAATCAACACCGATGCTGCCGAAGCTCTAGCGATTGGCCGCTCCGGCATCCGCAATTATATAGCAGGCGAAAGTGAACTGACCGGCTTTATCGAATTGCTGAAGCCGCCCGTAAACCTGCTGGTGTTCGGGGCCGGCAATGATGCGATGCCGGTGGTGCAAATGGCCGCCGTGCTGGGCTGGCATGTTACCGTAGTGGATGGCCGTACCAATTATGCTGTGCCTGAACGTTTTCCGCAGGCCCGTAAGGTACTGTTGGCCAAACCTGAGCAGGCCTTGTTAACGCTACGGTTTGACAGCCGTACGCTGGCCATACTTATGACGCATAATTACAATTATGATTTAGCCATGCTGCGCGGAATATTGCCCCTGAACCTGCCTTATATCGGCAGCCTCGGCCCCAAAAAGAAGCTGGATCGTATGCTGGAAGAACTGCATCTGGAGAATAGGGGTATCGATCCGCAGCAATTACAATGCGTTTATGGCCCCACCGGATTAGATATTGGTGCCGAAACGGCCGAAGAGATAGCCTTATCCATGTTGTCTGAGATGCAGGCGGTACTGCAAGGCAGGGCGGGTACGCCTTTGCGCAACAAAGCCACCATGATACACAGCCCTGTGGCCGAAATTACCGGTGTGGAGTAAGACCAAGGCATCATGATCGGTATCATCATCTTAGCCGCCGGGGCATCCACCCGTATGGGGCAGCCCAAGCAGGAATTGCAGTTTCAAGGCGAAACCTTGCTACAGCGGTCTATACGGGTTGCAGGTGAGTCGTTAGCACATACCACCGTTGTGGTATTGGGGGCTAATGCCGAAGTGGTATCTGCCTCAACAGATAATCAGCAATGTTCTGTATGTTATAATGCGCACTGGCAGGAGGGCATGTCGTCCAGTATAAAGGAAGGCTTGCAATGGTTGTTACATGCACACCCGGTAATGGAGCAGGTATTGCTGATGCTGTGCGATCAGCCTTTGGTAACCCCGCAGTTGCTCAATCAGCTGATGCGGGCCGGGCAGCAGCAGGCAGGCATCGTGGCCTGCGCTTATCAGGACACCGTTGGTGCGCCGGTGCTGTTCCATCGCCGGTACTTCAACCAATTGCTGTTGTTAACCGGGCAGGAAGGGGCTAAAAAGCTACTGATGAAATTTAGCGGGGCAGTGGTAACTATTCCTTTCAAAGAGGGCGCGGTTGATGTAGATACACCGGAAGATTACCGGAGGTTAAACACGATGCAAAATCCCGGTACTGCGGCATCGCAGCCAGATTAAAAGATACTTTTTTTACCGTTTATGGCGGTTTATCGACTTTTATGGATTTTAATGGCATTTTACTGGTAGTTATACTCTGTAATTTACAGGTCAGAATGCAGTTATCAGTCAATAATATTCCTGAAAGAGGGGTTTAAAATGTAAATTTGGACTGGAAATTTTTACAAGCTTTTGGACAGGAAATTAATTATAGGAACCCGGGGCAGCGAACTGGCCTTATGGCAGGCCAACTTTGTGAAACAGCAGCTGGCCGATCATGGTGTAACCGCCGAACTGAAGATTATTAAAACTCAGGGCGACCGTATTTTAAACCTGAGTTTTGATAAGCTGGAGGGTAAGGGCTTCTTTACCAAAGAGTTAGAAGAAGAATTGCAGGCAGGAAAAATAGACTTGGCGGTACATTCGCACAAGGATCTGCCTACAGAGCATCCGCCGGGGCTCATCATCGCAGCGGTTTCAGAACGGGAAGATCCCTCTGAACTGTTGCTGATTTTGAAGGACTGCGTAGATGTTCGTCATAAATTATCGGTTAAGTACGGTGCTACAGTAGGCACCTCCTCCAATCGCCGTAAAGCACAGTTGCTGGCATTACGTCCTGATCTGGAAATCAAGGACTTACGTGGTAATGTGCCTACCCGTATCAACAAGTTACGCGGCGAAAGCTATGATGCCATTATGCTGGCAAAAGCCGGTGTAAGTCGCTTAAAGATTGATTTAAGTGAGTTTCATGTAGAGGAATTGAAGCCTACCGAGTTTGTACCGGCGCCGGCGCAGGGCGCTTTGGCCATACAGATACGGGAGAACGATACCGGGTTGTATAACTTTCTGCAGCAGTACCTGCACTACCCGCAAGTAGCTGAAGAACTGGCTGTTGAGCGTAATGTGCTCAAGCAGTTTGGGGGCGGCTGCCACATGCCGTTGGGCTGTTATTGCCGCAAGCAGGATGGCATCTACCGGGTATTCACCTCTAAAGCCGATAGCGGCGAGGAACTCCCCGACCGCCTTTTTATTACCGCCGGCACTTCCAACGGGTTGCCCGAAAAAATTGTAAGTTACTACCAGCCGGAGCGTAAATTTCCTGATAAGGTGTTCATTTCCAGGGACATATCAGCACACAGCTATTTTCGCCGGGTGTTGGAAAAGCATAAGATTGAGATTGAGGATCGTTCTCTGATTCGCACAGTGCCTATCATGACCATCCTTAATCCGCATATTTTAAAGGATGTCGACTGGGTCTTTTTTACCAGCAAAAACGCGGTAGAGCATTTCTTTCAGTTACAACCCAAATTCGTGCAAAAACCTAAATTCGGTGTTATAGGCAGCGGATCTGAAGATATGCTGCGCCGCAACGGCTATTTCGCTGATTTTGTGGGTGACAACACCGATACCGCTGTAGTTGGTAAAGAATTTTCTGCACTATGCCAGGGCTGTACTGTGCTGTTTCCGGGTGCTGATAGCCCGATGCGCAGTATACAACGCTGCCTTGATGCGGAAACTAAAATAGTTGATCTGCCAGTATACGAAACCCTGCCTGCTGAGCAGGTGGCCGGTTCTTGTGCCGAAGTATTGGTGTTCACCAGCCCGTCGAATGTGGCGGTATACTTCGAGCATCACCTGTTGGAAAATCATCAGCAGATTATCGCCATTGGTAAATCAACCGGTAAAAAGCTGGATGAGTTGAATATGCCTTACAAGCTGCCTTTTTCGCCCGACGAAGTAGGGCTGGCCGAGGCTGTGTTTGGAATAAATGTGTAATTAGTTCATGATTGATAGTTCATGGTTCATAACCGGAATCAATTTGCCATGAACTATCAACCATGAACTATCAACCAAAAACATGCTACAACGACCAAGAAGAAATCGGAAAAGCGAAGTAATACGCCAGATGGTACAGGAAACCCATCTCAGCGCCGCTAATCTTATTTTTCCGTTATTTATAGTAGAGGGCAATCAGCAGAAAACTGAGGTTTCTTCTATGCCCGGCATCTATCGCTACAGTGTTGATAACTTGCTGCGCGAGGTGGAGAGCTGCATGGCGTTAGGGTTGAAAAGCTTCGATCTTTTTCCGAATATCGAGGAGCAGTTAAAGGATAAGTACGCTACCGAAAGTCATCGCGAAGGCAGCTTGTACCTGCGGGCCATCTCTGAAGTAAAAAAGCATTTTCCTGAAGCTTGCGTCATCACGGATGTAGCGATGGACCCTTACAGCATTGACGGGCACGACGGTATTGTAGAGAACGGGCAGATACTAAACGATGAAACGCTGGAAGTATTAGGTAAGATGGCTTTGGCCCACGCCCGTGCCGGTGCCGATATTATTGCTCCCTCAGATATGATGGATGGCCGCGTGGGGTATATCCGTAAATACCTGGATGAGCATGGGTTCAGCAATGTCTCTATCATGTCTTATTCGGCCAAATATGCCAGCGCATTTTACGGACCGTTCCGGGATGCCTTACAATCGGCACCGAAGTTTGGTGATAAGAAAAGCTACCAGATGAACCCGGCCAACCAGCGCGAGGCGCTGATAGAGGCACGAATGGATGAAGACGAAGGCGCCGATTTCCTGATGGTAAAACCCGCCTTACCGTATCTGGATGTAATTAAACTATTGAAGGATAGCACTGAATTGCCGATAGCAGCCTATAATGTAAGTGGCGAATATGCGATGGTAAAAGCAGCAGTACAAAATGGCTGGCTCAATGAGCAACGGGCCATCACCGAGGTGCTGATGAGCATTCGCAGGGCAGGGGCAACGGCTATTTTGACTTATCATGCTAAGGAAGTATTGTTGAATAAGTGGATATAAAAAGGGCAAATTTTTTAATATAAAAAATGAAAGACGCGACCAATCATATCGTAAACATTAACCTGGCTGAACCGGCGGCAGAGATCAGCCGTGAGAAATCAGCTGAGTTATATACCAAAGCCAAAACCTACTTCCCCGGCGGGGTGAATTCACCGGTGCGGGCTTTTAAATCGGTATACGGTACGCCATTGTTTATACAAAAAGGTGATGGCAGCCACTTGTGGGATGCCGACGGCAATGAATTTGTGGATTACTGCTGCTCCTGGGGGCCGCTGATTTTGGGGCACAATCATCCGGCCGTGCGCGAAAAGGTAATCGAAGTAATGCAGTACGGTATGTCATTCGGTGCGCCAACTGCGTTAGAGAATGAGTTGGCTGAGCTGATTCTTTCTAACAATCGCTTCATCGAAAAAATACGTTTTGTAAGTTCAGGTACCGAGGCGGTAATGTCGGCCATTAGGTTGGCCCGCGGCTATACCAAGCGCAATAAAATACTAAAGTTTGAAGGCTGCTATCATGGCCATGTGGATGCATTGCTGGTAAAAGCCGGTTCAGGTTTAGTTACCTTCGGTGAAACTTCATCGGCAGGTATACCACAATCTTTTGCTGATGAAACTGTTGTGGTTGCATTGAACGACAAAACAGCAGTTGCACAGGCGTTTGAAGAGTTTAAAGATCAGATTGCTGCTATCATCATTGAACCAATACCAGCCAACAATGGCCTGCTGTTGCAGGAACCGGAATTTTTACAATTTCTGCGCGATATATGTACTGCTAATGGTTCATTGTTAATTTTTGATGAAGTAATCTCCGGCTTCCGTGTTGGTTTTGAAGGAGCAGCCGGTTACTACAATATCCAGCCGGATATCATTACTTATGGTAAAATTATTGGCGGTGGCTTGCCAGTGGGTGCTTACGGCGCTTCGGCTGCCATTATGAGCCAGATTTCGCCGGATGGTGCAGTTTATCAGGCCGGTACCTTGTCGGGTAATCCGGTGGCTATGTCAGCCGGTATTGCACAGTTAAGTCAGTTACTGCAACCCGGCTTTTATAAGCAGTTGCATGATAAGACAGAGGGATTTGTAAACGCAGTGCGCAGTTACATCGCGGAGCATAACTACCCGGTAAAAGTGTTCGCTATTGGTTCTGTCTTCTGGTTCGCGTTTACCGAGCAGGAAGCCATCCGCCGTGCGGATGAAATCAATCCGGCCAGTATGGATAACTTTAAATTGATGCATCGTGAATTGCTGAACAGAGGCATCTACTTGGGGCCATCCGGGTATGAAGTTGGCTTTGTATCCTCGGCACATACGGCTGCTGATTTAGAAAAAACACAACAAGCTATATTTCATAGTTTATCATTGATATTTGACAGCCAAATTTAAGTTAATGGTTATGATGAAGCGCCCTTTTGTAATCTTTTACGCCGTAATAATTTACGCTATTGCCGAACTGCTGTGGTGGGGCTATATGCTGGTTACCCTCCAGCCGGCCCGTACCGGCATGATTTTGGGCGAGGGCCTGATGTTTATCAGCGTCATCCTGATTGGTGCCTACCAGTTTCACCGGGCTATCAACAAAGAACGTAAACTGCACGACCAGAAGAAGAACTTCCTGCTTTCGGTAACGCATGAGCTGAAGTCGCCTCTGGCTTCCATCAAATTATACCTTGAAACCATCCAAAAGCGAAGGAGCCTGAGCCAAGAGCAAATTGGAGATTTTATTGGCAAATGCTTGCTGGATGTAGACCGCCTGAATGATATGGTAGAAAATATGCTGCTGGCTTCAAAAATTGAAAACCACTCCTATAACTTTCCCAAGCAGGAATTTAACCTGTCAGTAGTAGTAGACAGCATCGTGAACCGCCTGCAAATCAATAAATGCGATCAGCAGCAGCAATTGATTAATGCCGAGATTGAGCCGCAGGTTCAAATTACCGGCGATAAATTTGCGCTTACTTCGGTAATTACCAACTTGGTTGAGAACGCCGTAAAGTATTCCAAACCCTGCGAAACGGTAGAGGTAAAGCTGTACAGCAAGAATAACAAGGTTTGCTTCCAGGTGGCCGATCATGGCATTGGGATAGCTGATGAGGAGAAGAACCGCATCTTTGAAAAGTTTTACCGGGTAGGAAGTGAGGATACCCGTAACACAAAAGGCACAGGTTTAGGTTTATACATTGTAAAACAGGTGCTGGATAAGCACCGGGCTTCTATACAGGTAAAAGATAACGAGCCTGCCGGAAGTGTTTTTGAAGTTGTTTTCTCTTAACCTTTTGACATATCATTCAAAACTATGCCTAACAAAAAACGAATCCTGCTGGCCGAAGACGAAGAGCACCTGCTCGAAGCCATTAAACTGAACCTGGAGCTGGAAGGCTACAAAGTAAGTACGGCCAATAACGGTAAAAAAGCTTTAAATATATTTAAAGAGGAGCGCTTTAATCTGGTGATACTGGATGTAATGATGCCCGAAGTAGACGGCTTTGTGGTGGCTGAAACCATCCGGCTGGAAAACTCCGAAGTACCTATCATGTTCCTCACCGCCAAGAATACCAATGAGGATAAAATAGCAGGCCTTAAAAAAGGCGCTGATGATTACCTGACCAAGCCGTTCAATCTGGAAGAATTAATTTTGCGCGTAAACAATCTGGTAAAGCGCAGCCTGAAGGGCGACGACCTGAAAGAGTTTAATAGCTACAAGATCGGCGACAAGGTAATTCACTTTAATTCTTTTGAGCTGGTGAATGAGGATGGTTCAATCACCGCACTTACCAAAAAAGAAACCATGCTGCTAAAACTGCTGATAGAGCGCCGTAATGAGGCGGTATCGCGTGAGCAGATATTGGAAACCGTTTGGAATTATGATGTGTATCCGTCTACCCGTACCATTGATAACTTTATTCTGACCTTCCGCAAGTATTTTGAGCCTGATCCTAAAAATCCGGTTTATTTTCACTCTATACGTGGGGTAGGCTATAAGTTTACTGATCAGCACTAAATGTTTACCATCAATGTCCGCCTGATTGTAGGCGGGATATTAATTTTATTGGGTGTTGCCTTTGCATATTACCATACCTATGAGCTGGTAGCGGTAGTAGCATTATTGCTGGTTGCACTGCTAGTAGAGTACTTTAGACAAGGCACATTGGTTTTGGCGGCCAGGCAGTTTCATTTAAAAAATTATGCCAAAGCCGAAGCCTTACTTCATCAAGTGAGCAAGCCTGACTGGCTGAGCAAAAAGCGCCGGGGTTTTTATGAGTACATGATGGGTGGCATCAGCATGCATAAGCCTGATTTTGAAAGTGCCGAATATCATTACGAACAGGCCGCCAAGTACCCGTTGCGCACCGTAAATGACCATATTGCCGCGCTGGTGGCGGTGGCCAATATTGCCCTGCGCAATGGCAAGCCCGAAAAAACGGACGCTTACCTGCAACTGGCTAATCAGCATCAGGATAAATTAACTGCCAAAATGAAGGCGGTAATAGCTGATATACAGCAAAACCTGAAAAACTATAAACCTCAGTAAGGCAGGGATTGCCTTAGATTGAACATGAAAGATTCTTTATTTATCAAAGCTGCATTTTCGCAACCGCATGAACGCCCACCCGTATGGATGATGCGCCAGGCAGGTCGCTTCATGAAGGAGTACTGGGACATCAAAAACAAGCACTCGTTCCTGGAAATGTGCAAAACCCCCGAACTGGCGGCTGATGTAACCATGCTGCCGGTTGATTTGCTAGACATTGATGCGGCTATCCTATTCTCTGATATTCTGGTTACCGGCGAAGCCATGGGCGGCGATTTAAGTTTTACCCAGGGCATAGGCCCACGCTTCGCTAACCCGGTGCGTACCGCTGCTGATATAGAGCGTTTGGATACCGACGTAGTACACAAGCTGCAATATGTTGCCGATGCCATTAAAGTGATACAGCAGCGCCTGAATGGTAAGATACCGCTGATTGGCTTTGCCGGGGCGCCATTTACCGTAATGAGTTACCTGGTTGAAGGTGGTTCTTCAAAGGATTTTAAGCGTACCAAGCTGCTGATGCACAACGAGCCGGAACTGGCGCATGCACTGTTAGCCAAGATAGCTAAGGTAACGGCTGGTTACCTCAACCTGCAGATTGAAGCCGGTGTAAACGCCGTACAAATTTTCGACAGTTGGGCGATGGCACTGGCCTGGGATGATTATAAGGAGTTTTCGCACCGCTATATCACCGAGATCATCAGCAACCTGAACCGTAAAGATATACCGGTTATCTCGTTCTGTAAAGGCAGTTCGGTGTTTGCACCGCTAATGGCCGAAGCCAAACCGGATGTGATTTCCATCGACTGGAATGTGGACCTGCTGGATATGAAGCAGCGTTTACCGGCTCACATTGCCGTGCAGGGTAACTTAGACCCGCACATCCTGTATGCAGATAAAAAAGTAATTAAAGAGCGTATTCACCGCTTGTTTGAGCGCATGCGCGGACAAGATGGCTATATCTTCAATTTGGGTCACGGTATTATGCCCGACATTCCTTTCGATAATGTGAAGTATGCAGTTGAGGTGATTAAGGAATTTAAATATTAACTCCCCGACCCCCTGAATGGGGAAAAGTGGAATCATTAATTTAGGAGATTGTACGTCATTGCAGGATTGAAGCAATAACGTGCTTATTCACAGCATTTCAATAAAGCAATGCTTCTGTTCCCCCTTCAAGGGGTTTGGGGGCGTCCCATTATGTATTTATACCTTAAGTCCATACATATCATTTTTGTAGTCAGCTGGATGGCGGGGCTGTTTTACATTGTGCGCTTGTTCATCTATCATACTGAAGCGCAGGAGAAACCGGAGCAAGAGCGGCGCATCATATCTGCACAGTTTGAAATCATGGAGCGCAAACTGATGAACATTATTACCACGCCGGCCATGCTGCTCACCTTACTGGCCGGTATAGCGATGGTGATTGTCAACCCTTACTGGCTAAGTCAGGGCTGGCTGCAGGTAAAATTAGGCTTTGTTGTGGGGCTAATCGTTTATCACTATATCTGCTACCGCAAAATGCAGCAAATGCGCGGGGGTATCTATACCTGGACTTCTACCCAGCTGCGCATTTGGAACGAAGTGGCAACCATCTTCCTGTTTGCTATCGTCTTTCTGGCGGTGTTAAAAAATGCGGTAAGCTGGATTTACGGATTATTAGGGTTAGTAGCCTTTGCCATTATTGTGATGTCGGCAGTAAAGATTTACAAGTATTACCGGATGAGAAACAAGTGAAACCAATTACTTTTACTGCTTATAAATAACGCCATCCTTCATTACAAAAGCAACCCGTTTAACAGTTTTCATATCTTCAACCGGATTGCCGGTTACCGCTGTCAAATCGGCCAGATAACCGGGTTTAACATTTCCCAGGTTATTTAATCCAAATACTTCCGCATTTACAGAAGTTGCCGAGCGCAGCACCTCCAGAGGCTTCATGCCGTATTCTGCCATCAGCAGCATTTCGCGGGCATTGTCTCCGTGCGTAAATACGCCCACGTCGCCGCCCATGCAAATGGTAACCCCAGCCTTAAGCGCATCACTAAACATGCGGTGCTTCTGCTTCACACCTTCAGGATCAGGGTCAACGCCTTTCTTCCAGCCACGGTAACTGGTAATGGCTTCGGTAGCGGCAAGGGTAGGGCAAAGAGCCACACATTTCGCTTTCATCATTTTAAAGATTTCGGGGGTGCCACCATCGCCGTGCTCAATTGTACGCACACCGGCTGCAATGGCTCGGCGCATGCCTTCCTCAGTGCCCGAATGTACCACCACATACCGGCCGCTGCTGCCTGCCACCTGCACTGTCAGTTTCAATTCATCCAAGGTGAAAGTAGGGGCGGCGGTATTGTTGAAGCCCCAGCGGTAATCGGCATATAATTTAATTACATCAGCGCCGTGCCCAATCTGCGAGCGCACTGCCCGTGTTAATCCGTCAATGCCGTCGGCTTCCTCGGCACCCTGCGGCAGGCCGTGCTCAACAGCTTCATTGTAACCTTTTGGGCCGTAGCTGCCAGTAGCCACTATGGCCCGTGTGGCCGCAAGTATTCGCGGACCGGGAACGATGCCTTTTTGAATAGCCTGTTTTAAACCGGCATCATCATACATCGCCCCTTCAGTACCTAAATCGCGCACGGTAGTAAAACCGGCCATCAGCGTAGCATGGGCATGGTTCACGGCACGGGCCAGCCGCTCGGCCCGGCTTTCGGTAAGTACCTGATCATTCCAGTTGGTTTCGTTGTAAGGGTGCAAAAATAAATGAGAGTGGCCCTCAATCAGGCCGGGCATCAGGGTTTGGCCTTTCAGCTCTATTGTTTTAACATCTGTGGGCAGCTTTGCACCGGCAGGTGTACCTGCATACTCAATCCGGTTACGGTTTACCAGTACTATCCAGCCGGTGTGCAGGTCATGGCCATCAAATACGCGGTCGGGTTTTAAAAGGGTGTATTGCAGGTTAGACGTTGGCTGGGCTTTTACGTTCAGCGTAATTACTAAAAAAATCAGGTAAAAAAGTATCCGGTTTTTCATGTCGGATAAAGATAAAAGTTAGCGCCGCATCACTGCATAAAATCTTTTGTGTACTTTTTAAAAAATATTTGCAACGCCTTGCAACCATTGCCGCCAATGCTTCATCTTGCATATAGCACATGTTACTAAAAAGGATCTATACCACTGAAGAACTTATACAGCGTTGCAAGGTGAACGACCGGAAAGCACAGGAACTGCTGTATAAGCAGTACGCCTCAAAAATGCTGGGGGTATGCCTGCGCTATGCCACCGACAAGATGGAGGCGGAGGATATGATGCAGAATGGTTTCATCAGGGTATTTCAAAAAATTAGTGATTACCGGGGCGAGGGTGCTTTTGAGGGCTGGGTGAGGCGCATTATGGTGCATAGTTCTATTGAGTATTACCGCAAGCACCATAAAATGATGCAGGTAGTAGATATTACTGAAAGCGGATATGATGAAGGAGTAAGTGCTATAGCGCCCGCTAATTTAAGCGCCAGAGACCTGATGAACCTGATACAGCAGCTTTCGCCGGGTTACCGGATGGTGTTTAACATGTATGCTATTGAAGGTTATTCGCACAAGGAGATTGCCGAAACGATGGGGATAAGCGAAGGGGCTTCGAAATCACAATTGTCAAGAGCACGTACGCTGTTAAAGCAGCAAATTGAATTGTTAGAGAAAACGACTTATGGAATTGAACGATAAAGATATTGATCTCCTGTTTAGCAATAGGTTACAGGATTTAGAAGCAGAGCCGTCTGCCGGTACATGGGATAAGATTGCAGCGGGCCTTAACCAGTCTGCTTCAAGAAAAGGTTTAATGCCCTACCTGCGTATTGCAGCCAGCGTATTGATATTACTTGGCGCAGGTACCTGGTTGCTGCTTAAGCAAACGGAAACAGCCGTAAAGCGTGGCAAACGTACCCAAATTACAGCGCGTGTAAGCAGGAAGCCGGTTAATACACAACAGATAGATACTCATATACCTATAACAGTTAGGCAGGAGCAACCGGTAATAATTGCAGCTGTAAAAGGTTCACCCGTAAAGCATCAGTCGCATAACATTGTTCAGCACAACAGTAACGATGATGTGGTTCAGCAACAGGCTGAACAAACTCAGTTAGCTTCACTTACTGTACCTGCTCATACCCTGATTAAGCAGGCGGTAGTGCCTGATGAAATTATCGCGGCGCAGCCGGTTGAAGATAAACCCATATTTAAATCTATAACCGCCTTGCCAATAGTGCAAACGCTGGTATCTGCGCCTGCCGCCAAAACCAAAGCTAAAAAACACGGTATACATAGCCTGGGCGATGTAGTGAACCTGGTAGTGGCCAAGGTAGACAAGCGGAGCGACAAGCTGATAGAGTTTACGGATACCGACGATGATGAAGCTGTAATTACCGGCATCAATCTGGGTTTATTCAGCATTAAGAAAGAACAATAATCATATCCATCCATTATAGAGTATAATTACCATGAAACGTTTATTATTTACCGCCTTATTATGTGCGGCAGCTACCGGTGTATTCGCACAAAGTACCGCTGCCGACAGCCTCAGAACAGACAGTATACGGAAAGTATCCGCAGACACCACTAAAAAAGTGAAGAGGAGGGTATACCGCTTCAAACTGGGAAACGGCTTTACCTCCGCGCCCGACAGCAGCAAAACCGTGCACAAAGCGCCCGGTTTCTCTTGGGGACTTACCTTTTCGAGGTTCGACCTGGGCCTGGCTACCTTGCTGGATAATGGCAGCTTCAAATTATCGCCGCAAAACAACTTTTTGCGTTACCGTTCCTGGAAAACTTTGAATGTAGGTTTTGATGTATTACAGGCTGGTTACCGCTTTACTCCCGGGTTTAAAATGTATCTGTCGGCCGGGTTTGACTGGACACTTATCCGCCTGCGCGAAGATATTACCATTCAGAAGAATCAGCCTACGTTAACGTATACACAGGATAATATAGATTATAGTAAAAACCGCTTCTCATCAAGTTATCTGCGCATTCCGCTATCCTTCGATTTTCGCACACGTGGTGATGAGAACGGCAAATATTACCACTTCGTTTTCGGCCCGGACATCGGCATACTGCTCAACGGCCGCGTTAAACAAATCAGCGATGAGAATGGCAAGCAGAAATTCAACGATGATTACCACTACACCAAACTGCGTTACGGCGTATTTGCCCGGGTAGGGCATGGCAGCTGGGGAGTATTCGGTAAATACTACTTCAATGATATGTTTGATACCCCTGCACAGGATGGCTTGAAGAATCTGTCGTTCGGGTTTATGTTCGGTTTTTAATTTAATTTTTAAATAAACTTCTCAACGCGTCATTGCGAGGTACGAAGCAATCTCTCTACACCTAATTGAAACAGGGTACAGAGAGATTGCTTCGTACCTCGCAATAAAGTTTTAATGCCATTGGCTTTATTTGATAACTATTCATCTTCTATCTTGCCTTGCGCTGTATCTTGCTATATCTTGCCGTATCTTTAGCCCGATGGCAGATCTTAATAACTTCCTTCAAGCCGTAGCCGTTAGTAAACAGTATCCCGGCAAGCAGGCGGCAGGTGTACACAATATCAACCTGCACATTGAGGCCGGAAAGATTACAGCCATCATAGGGGAGAGTGGCAGTGGTAAAAGTACTTTACTACGCCTGTTATATGGTTTGTTGTCGCCCGATGAAGGAACCGTTTATTTTGAAGGCGAACGCCTATGGGGACCTGAAGAAAAGCTGATACCGGGCCATGATGCCATGAAAATGGTGACCCAGCATACCAACGACCTGAACCTGCACGCCACCGCCTGGGAAAACGTGGCTGCACTGCTTTCGAACACTAACCTGAAAGCCAAGCGCGAAAGGACGGAAAAGGTATTGCAGCAACTTAATATGCTGCACCTGGCCGAAAAGCGCGTTGTTGATTTGAGCGGCGGCGAAAAACAACGCGTCGCTATTGCCCGTGCCTTAATAACCCTGCCTAAAGTGTTGTTGCTTGATGAACCCTTTAACCAAGTAGATACTTCGTTTAGGGAGAGTTTGCAACAGGACATTCGAGCCATCGTGCAGCAAACGGGCATCACCGTAATAATGGTATCACATGATCCTGCCGAAGTATTGTCAATGGCTGATGAGTTGATTGTGATCAGAGATGGCAGGATAGCAGAAAAAGGGAAGCCGCAGGAATTATACCAACATCCAATACAATTGTACACAGCGCGTTTATTGAGTAACTGTAATATATTGAGTAATGATGAAGCATCAGTAATCGGTTTAAAAGCTGAAAAGGACAAAGTAATTATCTATCCGGAATGGATTGAGATTGTTACCAGTTTTACTGCCAAAAAGTGGAAAGTAACGGCAGTACTTTTTAAAGGTTTTTATGAGCAGCTAACCATTCAAAATGAAAGTGGACTGTGCCTTCGGCTGTTCAATCATCTGCCCGGAAAGTATACAATAGACGACACCTTTAATATTAAAATTAGGCATCATCTGGATTATTGATTACAATTTTAAACCAGGTATTCAAACAAGGTCGGATTCTCGTTTAACTCGATAATTTCAAATCGTTGTTCATCCATACGTTTGCGCAGAGGGGCGTAATCTTCGGCGTTGCGCAGCTCGATGCCTACCAATGCAGGGCCGCGCTCTCGTTCGGTTTTTTTGATAAATTCAAAACGGGTAATATCATCGCCGGGGCCTAGTACCTCGTTTACAAACAATTTTAAAGCGCCCGGCCTTTGCGGAAAACGTACAATGAAATAATGTTTCAGGCCCTCGTACAACAGTGATTGCTCTTTTATTTCCTGCATACGGTCAATATCATTATTGCCACCGCTGATTACGCATACTACCTTCTTGCCAGCAATCTGCTCGCGGCACAAATCAAGCACTGCTACTGAAAGGGCGCCTGCAGGTTCAACCACAATGGCATCTTCATTGTACAGCTTTAAAATAGTAGAACAAACCTTGCCTTCGGGCACGAGGCGCATGTCATCCAGTACACCGGCACAAACTTCGTAGGTTAACTGTCCTACCCGCTTTACTGCCGCCCCATCCACAAATCGGTTAATGTCAGGCAAAGCTACAGGTTGGCCGGCACGCAGGGCTTCGGTCATGGAAGGCGCACCTTCTGGCTCTGCACCAATCAGTGTAATATTGGGGTTGTATTGTTTTAAGTAAGTACCCGTTCCGGCTGCCAAGCCGCCGCCGCCAACAGGCATAATTACTACATCAACATCGGGCAGTTTTTGAACTATCTCCATGCCTACGGTTCCCTGGCCTTCCATTACGCGGTAGTCATCAAAAGGCGGAATAAAAGTAAGGCAATGCATTTCAGTGTAGGCTAATGCTTCTTTCAGGCAATCATCAAAGGTGTCACCCACCAGTACCACCTCAATGTTGCCATTACCGAACATTTTAGTTTGCTTTACCTTTTGGTTGGGCGTAATTTCGGGCATAAATATCACGCCTTTGATATTCATTTTTTTACAGGAAAATGCTACTCCCTGTGCATGATTGCCTGCACTGGCACATACCACACCCTTACTCAGCTGTTCGTTTGGTAGCTGACTGATCATATTGTAAGCGCCGCGTAATTTGTACGAACGTACTATCTGCATGTCCTCACGTTTGAGGTACAACTCACAATTGTATTTTTCTGATAAACCAAGGTTGTATTCAAGCGGCGTATGGCGAATTACCTTATCCAGCCGCTGGTAAGCGGCTTCAAAATCAAATTTTAATTGTGTGTCTGTTTCCATGCAATGTTACTTTACCATACGCGGCACTACAAGGCTCAGCAGGTCATCATCGTTAATGTTTAATTTATTATCGGCCAATACCAGAAAACTCTTATAAGCTATGTCCAGCTCCGGCTTTTCCAAACGGTGGCCTAAACGGTCTAAATGAAAGTTAAGGGCATGGCGGCCACTGCGGGCAGTAAGCACAATGCTGGCACTGGGTACGCCCACATCTTCAGGCCTGATAATCTCGTAGTTTTCACGGTTTTTAAGAAACCCGTCCTGATGAATACCTGAACTATGCGCAAAAGCGTTGCTGCCTACAATGGCCTTATTGGGCTGTACCGGCATGCGCATTTGGGTGCTTATTATCCGGCTCAACTCATATATAGACTGGGTGCGGATGTTGGTATGCAGGTTTAGCTGCTGATGCGTTTTCAGAATCATTACTACTTCTTCAATGGAAGTATTACCTGCACGTTCGCCGATGCCGTTAATGGTACCTTCAAACTGCCGTGCACCATTTTGTAAACCGGCGACGGAATTGGCGGTGGCTAAACCCAAATCATTGTGGCAATGTACCGAGATGATGGCCTGATCAATATTTTTGACGTTTTCTTTCAGGAACCTGATCTTGCTGCCATAGGTGTCAGGCAGGCAATAGCCGTTGGTGTCAGGAATATTAACCACTGTGGCACCCGCTGCAATAACCGCCTCAATCATTCTGGCCAGGAACTCAATATCTGCCCGGCCTGCATCTTCCGCATAAAATTCTACATCTTCTACAAATTTTTTGGCGTATTTCACTGCATCCACACCCCGCGCCAGTATTTCTTCGCGTGTGCTGTTGAATTTGTGTTTGATATGCATGTCTGATGCCCCTATACCCGTATGTATACGCGGGTGTTTGGCATATTGTAATGCCTCGGCTGCCGCATCAATGTCGCCTTTATGAGCACGCGTAAGCGCACAAACCGTTGGCTCCTTTACGGCTTTTGAAATCTCTACTACGCTCTGAAAATCTCCCGGACTGGATACCGGGAACCCGGCTTCGATAATATCTACACCCAGCGCTTCCAGCTCACGGGCAATCTCAATTTTTTCCGGTGTGGTTAACTGGCAGCCGGGTACCTGCTCGCCATCGCGCAGGGTGGTGTCAAATACGTAAACGCGGTTGGGATTGTGTAACATGCTTATTTAGATTTGAGATATGAGACCTTGTTTTCAAGGCTGTCATCTGGTTTTTAATTTTTGTATTATTTTATTCAGATATGGATCGGAGCTATCCCTCGGATCACATCTGAAATCTTATATCTGGATTTTTACTGCTTTAAATCTTAATCTTTTGTAATCTGCATACCATTGGCCGTTATCGTTGTAATGCGGCTCCAGCAGACTGGTAATTTCCTGTAGCATCTCCTGTTTCTCTTCTTCACCAATGCCGGCAAAGTAGTTACCGGCAAACATGGTGAGCCATTTGGCTACGCCTTGCCTACCTTCCTGTAACAGCGTTGGCCGGTCATACAATGCCGCAAAGGTTACTTTAAAACCCTGCTGTTCCAGCCGGTGGGTGTATTCACCCAATGATGGGAAATGAAAAGTTTGCACCTGCGCCTGCCGGTAATAACCATGTTTTAACAATACCTGCCGGGTAGCATCCAACATCAATTGCACGTTGCCTTTGCCGCCCATCTCTGCTACAAAGCGGCCACCGGGTTTCAGGCTATGGTATACACCGTGCAGCAGGGCATCCTGGTTTAAAATCCAGTGCAGGGTGGCGTTTGAAAAGATGGCATCAAAAGGCTCATTAAAGTGCAGACTGGTAGCATCGCCCACAGCGAAACAGGTATCCGGAAAGTTTTCCTTAGCCTGCTTGATCATGCTTGGTGAGGCATCCAGCCCGATTACCTCAGCTCCAAGGTTCTGAATCTGCTGTGTTAGGTGACCGGTACCGCAGCCCAGATCTAAAATGGTTTCGCCGGGCTTCACATCCAATGGATTCAGCAGGCTTTCACCATATTGAAATACAAAGGCGTGGTTTTGGTCGTATAATTCAGCGTTCCAGTTCATGATTACTTTTGATTACACCGATTAAGGTTGATTTCACTGATTCGGGCAGTTATAATAATTAGTTAAGCTATCCTAATCCTGTTAATTTTTCAATTCTGTTAATCCTGATTCAGACAGATATTCTAACACCTTTTGCCCCATCGCTTTAGTGCCTAATATTTTTTGGGTGTCAGTTTGTCCATCGGCAATGTCGCCGGTACGATAACCTTCTTTCAGCGTTTTCTTAATGGCATCGGTAATGCGTGTAGCTTCCTCTTTAAAGCCGAAACTAATTTCCAGCATCAGGGCAACAGATAGAATTGAGGCCAGTGGATTAGCTTTATCCTGCCCGGCGATATCGTGTGCCGAACCGTGTATCGGTTCAAAGAAGCCAGTGCCATCGCCTATAGAGGCCGAAGCCAGCATACCCATCGAGCCTGCAATCTGGGAGGCCTCATCGGTCAAAATATCCCCAAACAGGTTGGCAGTTAATACCACATCAAACTTTTTAGGGTTTTTGACTAATTGCATGGCGGCATTATCGATAAACATGTGCTCGGTTTCTACATCAGGATGTTGCTTAGCCAGTTCCTGCACTACCTCGCGCCACAGGCGTGAACTTTCCAGTACATTGGCTTTATCTACTGAACACAGCTTTTTGCCGCGTGTCCGCGCCGCCTCAAACGCCTTTTTGGCAATGCGTTCTACTTCGTAGCGATGATAAATCATCAGATCCGAAGCCGTATTGCGATCTTCGCTGCGCTGCTTTTCGCCGAAGTACACATCGCCGGTCAGTTCGCGGAAGAACAGAATGTCGGTTCCCCTTAACACTTCCGGTTTCAGGCTCGATGCATCCAGCAGCTCGTCAAACAAGATGATGGGGCGCAGGTTGGCATACAAGCCTAACCCCTTGCGTATCTTTAGCAAGCCCTGCTCCGGCCGCACTTTAGCCGATGGGTCATTATCATATTTAGCATGACCCACAGCACCAAATAGAATCGCATCGCTGGTTTTGGCCTTCTCTAAAGTTTCATCAGGCAACGGGGTGCCGGTTGCTTCAATAGCCACATGGCCCATTAGTGCCTCGTCAAATGTAAATTCATGGCCGTAGGTTTGGCCGATATGTTCCAGCACGGCTTTACCCCAGGTGGTTACCTCGGGGCCAATGCCATCACCGGGTATTACTAATATGTGTTTTTTCATAGGCCCCATAACCCCCTAAAGGGGGAATTAAAGTTTTACTTGTTGTCTAATTATTTGAGTTTTCTATCGGTTAAGAACGTAATCCTCTGCTCCTCCTTTAGAGGGTTGGGGGGGCGTTTCTCAAATTGTTCAACCAATTGCTTATTGCTCAGGATGTAATCAATATCATCATAGCCATTTGTCAGGCATGCTTTCTTATAAGAATTGATTTCGAAGTTTTCCTGTTCGCTGGTTGCTGCGATGCGGATGCACTGGTTTTCCAGATCAATTTCTATTTCGGCATGTACATTAGCATACACCGCATCAAATATTTTTTTCAGGAACTCATCGCTTACCTGTACCGGCAGCAGGCCATTGTTGAGCGCATTGCCTTTAAAAATATCGGCAAAAAAGCTGCTCACCACAGCATCGAAACCATAATCAGCTATAGCCCAGGCTGCATGTTCCCGGCTGCTGCCGCAGCCAAAATTCTTACCGGCTACCAGTATCTTGCCTGAATAGGTAGGATGGTTCAATACAAAATCAGGCTTAGGCTGATCATTATCATCAAAACGCCAATCGCGGAAAAGGTTGTTACCAAACCCCTCACGGGTGGTAGCTTTCAGGAACCGGGCCGGGATGATTTGATCGGTGTCTATATTTTCAATCGGCAGTGGTACTACTGATGATTGAAGGTGTTTAAATATCTTGGTCATGCTGGGAATGATCTTTATTTATAAATTTTTATATTCATTATAGCTTATCTACAGCTATCCCATTTAGAATAGATAATTCATTTTTAATAACAAATATTTCTTTTTCCAAATTTGAAATAGTGTCGCCACTTGCATCTGCTTTTAAGTGTATCAATCCCTCATAACTATATATTAGCCCACAATCTTTATCACTAAGATTGATTAATATTTCATCAGCAGTGGCTTTACATATGCTAAGCTTAGTCCCCATTAAATTGATAAATTCTAATTTTGATAACCCCATAGGTTCATTACCAAAAACTGGCATTAACACATCCAAGTATTTAAGCCTATTTTGTTTTAATTGTAAGTCAATAAGTTGTTTTCTTTTTAATTCGCTGTCTAATTCAATTTTGTAGTTATTTATTTTATTTTCTATCAATTTGTGACCATCACTAGTTTTCAAAATATCTTTAATTTTTATAATAGCCGTTTCAACATATTTAGTATAGTAATTATAATATTGTTCCTTTATGATTCTTGAGGTTTCGTCATTAGTTACCGAAATTATGTTAGACAGTATATAATTAATATTAGGTATATCTTTTTTAATTTCTGTCGTGAGTTGTAATGGTTTGAAACGAAAAATTATAAGGCTTAACAGTGCTCTTTGATTAAACTTATTTTCTATCTTAAAAGCGTAATTTTGGTATAATTTGAAAATCATGTAACCAACAAGGATAAATCCTAAAAAATAGATTACTTCATTCATACTAATTTATACCAGTTCAGGTTCTGCTAATTCTGTTCGGATGTCTACAATCTTCCCCGCTATAGCCGCCGCTGCTGCCGTAAGCGGACTGGCCAAAAACGTGCGCGAGTTTGGCCCCTGCCGCCCTTCAAAGTTCCGGTTCGAGGTGGATACGCAGTATTTCCCGGCCGGGATCTTATCTTCATTCATCCCCAGGCAGGCGCTGCAGCCCGGTTCGCGCAATGGAAAACCGGCTTGTTCGAACACTTTGTCCAAACCTTCGGCAATAGCTTGCAGTTGAACCTGTTTAGAACCAGGCACCACCCATACCGTTACATTGTCCGCTTTTTGCTTGCCTTGTACAAAGGCAGCTACTTCGCGTAAATCCTCAATGCGGGAGTTGGTGCAGCTGCCGATGAACACGTAATCTACGGCTTTGCCCAACAACTGCTCATCGTCGTGCAATCCCATGTAATTAAGTGCCTTCTGATATGATTCCTGCTCCTTGAAATCAAATGATTGCGTTTCGGGTACATGCAGCGTGATGCCGATGCCCATGCCGGGGTTGGTGCCATAGGTGATCATGGGCTCAATGTCGGCGGCATCAAAATAAAGTTCCTTGTCGAACTCTGCATCGGCGTCCGAATACAAAGTTTGCCAGTAGGCAACGGCCTTGTCCCATTCTTCGCCTTTAGGGGCAAACTCACGGCCTTTTACATAATTGATGGTCGTTTCGTCGGGTGCAATCAAGCCGCCGCGGGCACCCATTTCGATGCTCATATTGCAAATCGTCATGCGCCCCTCCATGCTCAGGGAGCAGATGGTATCACCAGCATACTCCACAAAATATCCGGTGCCGCCAGCAGCGGATATTTTTGAGATGATATACAAAATGATATCCTTAGCACCCACGCCCTTTTGCAGCTGACCGTTCACTTCAATCTTCATGCGCTTGGGGCGTTGCTGTAACAGGCATTGCGTAGCCAATACCTGTTCTACCTGTGAGGTGCCGATGCCAAAGGCTATGGCACCAAACGCGCCATGCGTTGAAGTATGGCTATCACCACACACATAAGTACAGCCGGGGCGGGTGATGCCCAGTTCCGGGCCAATCACATGCACAATGCCCTGATAGGGGTGACCTAAGCCAAACAACTCAATTCCAAACTCCGCACAATTCTTGGTCAGCATGTCTACCTGATAGCGCGATAACTCTTCTTTGATAGGCAGGTGCTGCTCCCAGGTAGGTACATTATGGTCGGCCGTAGCTACCGTTTGCTTCGGGCGCAATACCGGCAAGCCACGCTGGCGCAATCCGTCAAATGCCTGCGGACTGGTTACTTCATGTATAAAGTGGGTGTCGATGTATAAAATGTCCGGAAATCCTTCCTTGCTGCTCACCACGTGCGCATCCCAGACTTTATCAAATAATGTTTGTCCCATTGTTTTTAGTATCAAGTCGTTAGTATCAAGTATAAAGTAATCAGCTAAACAGAATCTGTCTTTATACTAACTACTCGCTACCTGATACTAAAAAATTTACGCTTCTACCGATTGATTTTCCGGCCTCAGGCTCCTCACCGTTTTACCGGCCTGCCAGATTTCACTTTCACGTAGTTCTTTCAGTTCCTCGTTCAACTTTTCACGGTAATCCGGCTGGCTGTTAGAGTCGATGGAGCGCTGTGATTCTTTGCCGGTGGCTACGCTCTCATATAATTCCTCGAATACCGGTTTAGTAGCATCACGGAACTTCTTCCACCAATCCAAAGCGCCGCGTTGTGCGGTAGTAGAGCAGTTGGCATACATCCAGTCCATACCGTTTTCGGCTACCAGTGGCATTAATGATTGGGTGAGTTCCTCTACCGTTTCGTTAAAGGCTTCAGATGGGGTATGGCCCTTGCTGCGTAATACGTCATATTGTGCCGCAAAAATGCCTTGTATACAGCCCATCAGTGTACCGCGCTCACCGGTTAAATCGCTGTACACTTCTTTTTTAAAGTTAGTTTCGAACAGGTAACCGCTACCCACGGCGATACCTAAGGCAACCACACGATCCCATGCCTTACCAGTTGCATCCTGAAAAATGGCGAAGCTGGAATTTAAACCCCGACCTTGTAAAAACATGCGGCGTAATGAAGTGCCTGAACCTTTAGGGGCCACCAAAAATACATCTACACCTTCTGGCGGTACGATGCCTGTTTGCTCGTTAAAGGTTATGCCAAAACCGTGTGAGAAATACAGCGCTTTACCCGGTGTTAAGTGCTTTTGCACCGTTGGCCATAATTCAATCTGTGCGGCATCACTTAAAAGGTAGCAAATAATGGTACCACGCTCTAAAGCTTCCTCAATTTCAAACAGTGTTTCGCCGGGTATAAAGCCATCGCTTACCGCCTTGTCCCAGGTTTTAGAATTTTTACGCTGCCCTACAATAACGTTAATACCATTATCTTTTTGATTAAGCGCCTGGCCGGGGCCTTGTACACCATAGCCAATTACTGCTATGGTTTCATTCTTTAAAACTTCCTGTGCTCTCGAAAGCGGAAATTCTTCGCGGGTAACTACATTCTCTTCGGTACCGCCAAAATTTAGTGTTGCCATGTGTTTTTATTTTTCTGATTGCACCGATTTCGTTTTGATTGCACCGATGCGTATTGTATGATTTACTTTTTAACTGCGATTATTATTCCCGATGCCCAATCAAGCCTGGTTATCGTTAAATCTTCTCTTTTCTTCAATGTGGTGGTTAGCTGTTCCGCCTTTTCTGCACGGCCGTCAGGCCAGTTGGATTGCGGCAGCATATCATCGATGATGTAGAAGCCGCCGCTTACTAGCATGTTCAGCGTTTCGTCTAACGTGTTATATTTGCCTGCCCAAGTATCCGCAAAAATGTAGCTGAACCGGAGGTGCATGTTGGCCTTAATCCATTCAGCACCGTCAGCATTTATCAATTGCAGGTGGTGGTCTGCACCCAAATGCGCCTGCGCGATGTTAAGCACCTGTTCGTCGTTATCAATTGAGATTAAGTTAGCGGTAGCATCCATACCGTGTAAAATCCACGAAGTGGACAATCCCGTTCCGGTACCCAGTTCTAAAAAGTGCCCGCCCGGTTTTGATGCAGCCAGCGTGCAAAGCAATGCGCATGTTCCCAACTCAGAAGGCATGGTAAAGCCCTGCTGCTCGGTAGCTGCTTGAATAGCCGCATAGGCTACAGGTTGGGCTTGAATTTGGAACTGCACTTTTTTACTATTGTTGATTTAGTCTGTCGATTACTGAACTCCGGTTCCCTTTCAGGGGTTAGGAGGCCTTTACATAGTAAATACTTTTTGCCCTTGGTTTAAATATTTATTTTCGTTTACATCTTCACCCGGGTCTTCCTGTTCAAACTCGCGCAGCTTACTGTTAAATCCTTCACTGTCTTTAATAATGGCTACACGGGCGCTGCGTACAAATTCAATCAGGCCGTAAGGCTGCAGTACTCTAATCAGGTTGTCCGTTTCCTCACGATGGCCGGTGGTTTCAAATACGATATAATCCTTGCGGATAACTACTGCACGGGCACCGTTTTCACGTAGCAGGCGCTCAACACTGGCTTTTTCAGCAATTACATCGGTAGGTACTTTATATAGGGCCATTTCCTGCCAAATGACATCGGCATTGGTATGGTAATATACTTTTAGCACCTCTACCTGCTTTTCAATCTGCCGGGAAAGTTTGCGCACTACATCTTCGGTTTCTGTAATTACGATATTGAAACGGTGAATGCTTTCAATCTCCGAAGGCGAGGTGTTCAGGCTGTCGATATTGATCTTCCGGCGCGTGAATATAATGGCAATCCGGTTTAATAAACCAATCTGGTTTTCAGTATAAACCGTGATGTTGTATTCCTGCCGAACCTCACCCCGACCCTCTCCAAAGGAGAGGGAGGCAGGAAGGTTATTGTCTTTGATTTCCATCTTGTTCTTCTTTAAGCCTCCCTTTGGGGAGGTTGGAGGGGTTTACTTCAACCTGATTTCACTTACGCTGCATCCCTGCGGCACCATCGGGAATACGTTGTTCTCTTTGGTTACCATCACTTCGAGCAGGTAGGAGCCATTATGGTTAAGCATGGTTGATAATGCGCCTTGCAGATCGCTCCGCTCGCTGATGCTTTGCCCGGCTATGCCATAACCTTTGGCTACCTGTACAAAATCAGGGCTTTGAATATCTACAAAGGAGTAACGCCGTTCGTTAAACAATTCCTGCCACTGGCGTACCATGCCTAAAAAGCGATTATTAAGAATGATGATTTTTACATCCACGCCGCTTTGCATAACAGTGCCCAGTTCCTGAATGGTCATCTGGAAACCGCCGTCGCCAATTACGGCCGCAACGGTCCGTTGCTGCGCCCCAAATTTAGCGCCTATCGCCGCAGGCAGGGCAAAGCCCATGGTACCTAAGCCACCACTGGTAATGTTGCTGCGGCTCTGATTAAATTTAGCATAACGGCAAGCTACCATTTGGTGCTGGCCTACATCAGATACGATAATGGCGTTGCCGCCGGTTAATTCGTTTAGCTGGTTGATTACCTCGCCCATCGTCATTTCGCCAGTTTGCGGGTGCAGTTCAGGATCAATTACCGCTTCAAGTTCTTTCTGTCCATAATCGTGAAACTGGTTGAGCCAGTCTGTGTGTGTTTTTTGATCTACCAGGCGGGTGAGCAGGGGCAGGGTTTCTTTACAGTCGCCCCATACGGCTACTGTGGTTTGCACGTTTTTGTCAATCTCGGCCGGGTCAATGTCTAAATGAATAATTTTAGCTTGTTTGGCATATTTATCCAACCGGCCGGTTACCCGGTCATCAAACCGCATACCAATGGCAATCAGTACATCGCACTCATTGGTCATTACATTAGGGCCGTAATTGCCATGCATACCCAGCATCCCTACATTCAACGGGTGAGCGGTAGGTAAAGCATCCACCCCTAAAATGGTCCACGCTGCCGGAATGCCGCTTTTTTCTACAAATGCTTTAAATTCCTGTTCAGCTTTGCCTAATAGTATGCCTTGCCCCCATATAATGAACGGCTTTTTGGCTTGGTTAATTAATGCTGAAGCCTGCTCAATATACTTAACGCGCACTACCGGTTTTGGGCGATAGCTGCGGATATGGTTACAGGGCGTATAACCTGCATAATCAAATTTTTGTATCTGTGCGTTTTTAGTAATGTCAATCAGCACCGGGCCAGGCCTGCCGCTGCGGGCAATATAAAATGCCTTGGCAATAACTTCCGGAATTTCACAGGCATCAGTAACCTGATAATTCCATTTGGTTACAGGCGTAGTAATATTGATAACATCAGTTTCCTGAAAAGCATCGGTGCCCAGCAAATGCGCAAATACCTGGCCGGTGATGCATACCAAAGGTGTACTGTCTATCTGTGCGTCGGCCAAACCGGTAACTAAATTAGTGGCGCCGGGGCCGCTGGTCGCAAACACTACACCTACCTTACCGGAGGATCGCGCATAACCCTGGCCGGCATGGATGCCCCCCTGCTCATGGCGTACCAGTACGTGATTTAGCTTATCATTATAATCATACAGGGCGTCATAAATGGGCATGATGGCGCCGCCAGGGTAACCGAAGATAGTATCGGTGCCTTCGGCCAGTAAAGCCTCCAGCAAAGCAACTGAACCTGAAACCTCTGCGGTTGCCTTTTTAATTTCCGGTGCGTTTAATACCTCCTGTTCCATCACACTGTTATTTTTTAGTTCACTGATTACACAATTAAGTGCTGCTTCAATGTAGGTTACTATTTATTCAATACTATAAATGCTTTTTCAGGCTACATCTCATCTGTTACACAGCCCTCGGCTGCGGTTTTTACCTGTTTAGCATATTTATATAACAACCCCCTGGTTACTTTAAGTGCCGGCTGCTGCCACGCCGCATGGCGGGAAGCAATTTCCTCTTCGCTCACCATCAGGTTCATGCGCCTGCTTATGGCATCAATTTCAATGCGGTCTTCATCTTTTACCAAAGCAATCAGGCCGCCGTCAAAAGCTTCAGGAGTAATATGGCCTACCACAAAGCCATGCGTACCGCCCGAAAACCTGCCATCGGTAATTAACGCTACGGAGCTGCCCAAACCAGCGCCAAAAATAGCCGAGGTAGGTTTCAGCATTTCCGGCATGCCTGGTGCACCTTTAGGGCCTACCTGACGTATTACCACCACATCACCTTGCTGCACCCGGCCGCTGGTAATGCCGGCAATCAGTTCCTGCTCGCCATCGAACACACGGGCGGGGCCTTCAAAGCGTTCACCTTCTTTGCCGGTAATTTTAGCTACGCTGCCGCCCTCGGCCAGATTGCCGTATAATATCTGAAGGTGCCCGGTGGCCTTAATGGGCCGCTCAATCGGCAGCAGCACCTTTTGTGTTTCAAAATCAATCACATCAACATCTGCTAAATTCTCAGCTAATGTTTTGCCGGTTACCGTGAGGCAGTTACCATGCAGTAAACCTTCGTTCAGCAAGTATTTCATTACGGCAGGTACGCCGCCTACTTTGTGTAAATCTTCCATCATGTACTTACCGCTCGGTTTCATATCGGCCAGTACGGGTACGCGGTTACTGATGGTTTGAAAATCATCCTGCGTTAGCGGCACGTTCACGCTTTTAGCCATCGCAATCAGGTGCAGCACGGCATTGGTTGAACCGCCTAACACCATGATTATGGTAATGGCATTCTCAAAAGCTTCCCGCGTCATGATGTCGCCGGGCTTTATATCGCGCTCCAGCAAAACCTTGATGGCTTTCCCCGCCGCCCTGCATTCTTCCTGCTTTTCACTGCTCAGTGCAGGGTTTGAAGAGGAGTAGGGCAGGCTCATGCCCAGTGCCTCAATAGCCGCTGCCATGGTATTGGCGGTATAAATACCCCCGCAGGCACCAGCGCCGGGACAAGAATGTTTAATGATTTCTTTAAAATCAATATCATCAATTTGGCCGGCAATCTTTTTACCCAAAGCTTCAAAAGCCGATACAATGTTCAAATCTTCACCCTTATAATGGCCAGGCTTGATAGTACCCCCATATACCATGATAGACGGCCGGTTCA
Organism: Mucilaginibacter sp.; assembly: GCF_965200995.1. Lineage (GTDB taxonomy): Bacteria > Bacteroidota > Bacteroidia > Sphingobacteriales > Sphingobacteriaceae > Mucilaginibacter. Next base: position 2,904,818 of record NZ_OZ241743.1, read on the forward strand.
AACGCCCCATAGCAATGAGCGATCCCGGCATATTCTTGTCGCATCCGGGCAGCGTAATCAAGCCATCATAATATTGTGCACCACAAACCGCTTCAATAGAGTCGGCAATAACATCGCGGCTTACCAGCGAATAGCGCATACCGTCGGTGCCGTTACTCATGCCATCGCTTACACCAATGGTGTTAAATATCAGCCCTACCAGTTCCTCCTCCCAGATACTTTGCTTTACAATTTTGGCCAGATCATTCAGGTGCATGTTGCAGGTATTTCCATCATAGCCCATACTGGCTACGCCTACCTGTGCTTTTTGCATGTCATCATCACTCAGGCCAATACCGTACAGCATTGCCTGAGCCGCAGGTTGGGTAGGGTCCTGTGTGAGCGTTCTGCTATATTTATTAAGCTCAGATGTTTGCGTTTGATCAGCTGTGTAGTTCATGCTGTTTTAATCGGTTTATATATAACCAACTGTATTGTTGTTAGCTTAAAATATAGTGCTTACTTTTTTTAAGCCAGTTGCTATTTGTAAGTTAGACACAGTAAATTATAAAGTAATATAAATAGTAAAATAATTTTAACAAAATTTTAATTTGATTTTTAAATATTTTTAATGCTAATATACCGTGATGTGGTATTTAATTGAAACTATATAATTTGTTAGGTATACCGAAGTTGAAATTGGTTTTTAGTATAAATGCTATGCTTGCATAGTTTGGGGTTGCAATAGCACCATAATTAAGTAGAAAATTAAAATTTACTGCATAAAAAAAGCCCGAACAATTGTTCGGGCTTCTCAATCTTAAAGGTCTCTTTATTTTAAAGTTTACCGGTGGGTGATGCCTTCGGCTAAAACCATTATTTTATTATCCGACATTTCTACTACTCCTCCTTTAATCAGAAACACATCTTGCTTGCCATTCGAACGAACGGTTAACTTTCCGTCTTCAAGGGTAGAAATGATTGGGGCGTGATTGTTCAATATCTCGAACGAACCTTGTGTGCCTGGTACGGTAACTGATGTTACTTCGCCCTCAAAAACTTTTTTATCCGGAGTAAGAATTTCTAATGTCATGTGTGGAAACAGATTTGAGATATGAGATTTGAGATATGAGATAATTGTTTTAATATTTCGTTACCTCATCTCTCAAATTTCACATCTCATGTCTATATTATGCGTTTGCTTCTGCTAACAATTTTTTACCTTTTTCAATGGCATCTTCGATGCTGCCCACCAGGTTAAAGGCGCCTTCAGGATATTCATCTACCTCGCCATCCATAATCATGTTGAAGCCTTTAATGGTTTCCTTAATGTCTACCAATACACCTTTTAAGCCGGTAAATTGCTCGGCTACGTGGAATGGCTGCGATAAGAAGCGCTGTACACGGCGGGCACGTGATACGGTTAATTTATCTTCTTCAGATAACTCATCCATACCCAGAATCGCAATAATATCCTGTAGTTCCTTATAGCGCTGCAATGTTTCTTTCACCCGTTGGGCGGTGTTATAATGCTCGTCGCCCAAAACGGCTGCACTCAGAATACGTGAGGTAGAATCCAGTGGATCTACCGCAGGATATATACCCAATTCGGCAATCTTACGTGATAGTACGGTAGTAGCATCTAAGTGAGCAAATGTTGTGGCCGGCGCAGGGTCAGTCAAGTCATCCGCAGGTACGTAAACGGCCTGTACAGAAGTGATGGAACCACGTTTGGTTGAAGTGATACGCTCCTGCATCATACCCATTTCCGTAGCCAGTGTTGGCTGGTAACCTACGGCTGAAGGCATACGGCCTAACAGTGCAGATACTTCAGAGCCTGCCTGGGTGAAACGGAAGATATTATCAATAAAGAACAATATATCGCGGCCTTTGCCTTCGCTGTCGCCATCGCGGAAGTATTCAGCAATGGTTAAGCCTGATAGCGCCACACGTGCGCGTGCACCCGGTGGCTCGTTCATCTGGCCGAACACAAAGGTAGCCTTGGATTCTTTCAGTTCGTTTTTATCTACTTTGCTCAAATCCCAACCGCCGCTTTCCATAGAGTGCATGAACTCATCACCGTACTTAATGATGCCTGATTCCAGCATTTCGCGCAGCAGGTCGTTTCCTTCACGGGTACGCTCACCTACACCGGCAAATACAGATAAGCCGGAGTAAGCTTTAGCAATATTGTTGATCAGTTCTTGAATGAGTACCGTTTTACCTACACCTGCACCACCAAATAAACCAATCTTACCGCCTTTAGCATATGGCTCCAAAAGGTCAATTACTTTGATACCGGTAAACAGTACTTCAGTTTCAGTAGATAAATCTTCAAAGCGGGGCGGAGTTGCGTGTATGGGGCGACCGTTGATAGTATCTAATGGCGCAATGCCATCAATAGCCTGGCCAACCACGTTAAACACGCGGCCTTTAATATCATCACCAATAGGCATACGGATAGGAGATTCCAAATCAGTAACCGGCATACCGCGCAGTAAGCCGTCGGTAGAATCCATGGCAATGGCCCGCACACGGTCTTCACCCAAGTGCTGTTGTACTTCTAAAACAACCTTTTGTCCGTTATCTCTTGTAATCTCTAAAGCGTCGTAAATCCGGGGCAGATGCGCATCATCGCTAAAGTTTACGTCAACTACCGGACCAATGATTTGTGATATTTTTCCAATGTTTGGCATATATAACCTGGTATAGTTTAATAGTTTACAGTAGAAAAGTATGCCTGTTGATAAGCAACTTTACAAAGGTGCAAAGCTATGCTTTATTACGGATATTTTAATGTAGAATCAAAACATTTTTATTATAATATTGAAACCGAATATTACTTTTGCGTCTGCTTTTTGACCAATTAGTTAACCTTTAATTTCTATATGCAAAAAATTTTACTTTTGGTATTGTCGTGCCTTCCTGCGCTCGCTTTTGCCCAGGGTTTCCAGGTGAACCTGCAGGGGCAGCAGCAGATAGGAATGGGGCACACCGGTACGGGGTTGGCTCAGGATGGAGCATCGGTATTTTTTAATCCCGGCGCCATGGCCGATCTGCCTCAGAATTACGTGCAGGCTGGTATTAGTCCGCTTTTTTTCAAATCGGCTTTTAATGATGCCGGTACCAGCAATATAGCTTACAATAAAAACAAAGTAGCTACACCTTTTAGCGCTTATGCAGTTTACGGCCCGCACAATGCCCGCTGGAAGGCAGGCTTTGGTGTATACACCCCTTTTGGCGGCCTCAACGATTGGGGTAACAATTGGGTGGGCAAGTATGCAGTTGAAAAGTTAGATTTAAAAGCCATTTCCTTTCAACCAACGGTAAGCTATAAACTGGCTGATTTTATAAGTATCGGAGCAGGTTTCGTATATACGCACGGTAGTGTGGACTTAACCCGCGCTATCCCGCTGGCCAGTGCAAGCAGCCCCTCGGGGCAGGCCGAACTTAACGGCAACGGCCACGGTTTGGGGTGGAATGCCGGTGTTTATTTAAAACCGGCTACCAACTTTACTGTGGGTGTTTCGTACCGTTCAAAAGTTAATACAGTAGTAAAGAATGGGGATGCCACATTTACAGTACCGTCTTCAGGGCAAGCCAGCTTTCCGCAGCCTAATACCTTTTATGCCAGTATACCGTTGCCCGCAAGTACAAATATTGGCCTGGGGTATCGCTTAAACAACCAGTGGTTGTTTGCGTTAGACGGCAGCATGGTAAACTGGAATGTATACAAAGTACTGGCTTTTGATTATACCAATAACACGGCCGCGCTGCAGGATACCCGCTCGCCGCGCAATTATAAAAACGCCGTGTCGGTAAGGGGGGGCACCCAGTACCAGGCTACCGAAAAACTGGCGTTGCGTGCAGGCGGCGGCTATGTAACCACTGCTGTACGCGATGGTTATGTAACGCCTGAAGTGCCGGATGCCAACCGGTATTATTTTACCGGCGGCCTCGGCTTTAATGTGGCAAGCCACTTTAACATTGATGTTTCCTTTGAATATGAGCATCTCATGAGCCGTACCCAAACTAATATTGAAACTCAGCTTTCAGGTACCTTTAAATCCAATGTATATATTCCCGGTATAGGCTTCAGCTACCGCTGGTAACATTTGAACAGTTAACAATAATGAAATCAAGAATACATAAAAGTTTTATAGCCGGCTTGCTGCTGTTAACGGCTTGCCGGCCAGATATAGCCATGCCAACGCTCAGCAAAGGCACGGCTGATTTTTCAACTTACGTTGCCATTGGCGACTCGCAAACGGCCGGTTATGCCGATGGTGGATTGTACCGCGAGGGGCAGCTGAACTCTTTTCCCGCCATTATTGCGGGGCAGATGAAAGCAGTAGGCAGCGGCGATTTCAGCCAGCCTTTATTTTCAGAGGCACAGGCCAATGGTTCTGGTTATATACAATTAACCGGTTTTACCAATGGCTCGCCGGTAACTGCTGCTGTTACTACTAATTTAGCTATCCGGGGGCAGCAGGCCGTACCAGGCTTTGGTAATGTTACCTTATACACCAAATATACAGGCGATAATAATAATTATGGGGTGCCGGGAATCAAACTGCAACAAATTACCTATGCACCTTATGGTAACCTAAACGGCTATTTCGAGCGGTTGCTGCCGGGTAATTCGCCAGCCAACACTACTACTTACTTGGATTACGCCACTACGAAGCCTTATACCTTTTTTACCTGCTGGCTGGGTAATAATGATGCTCTGGGCTATGCAACTTCGGGCGGTGCCAGTGATGCACTGACTGATAAAACGCAGTTTGCCCAGTTATATACAGTGCTGCTTAATAAACTTACCGAAAAAGGGCAGAAAGGCTTGGTGGCTACCATACCTGATGTAAGCGCTATCCCTTATTTTAATACAGTAACTACAGGAGCTATATTAGCTAACGTGCAAAAAGCCAACGCCGCTGTACAAGCAATTTACATCAATGCAAAAGCTTCTGCCGATATAGGCAGTACAACCTATACACCGCGTGCAGCAACAGCCGAAGATCTGGTAGTGCTTACCTTTCCAACCAGCCGTATAGGGCAACCGGTAACCAATGCTGCAGGTACTTTTCCTTACGGTCTTGACCCGCGGGCACCTGTTGAAAACCAATATATACTGGATAAAAACGAAGTAGCTTTAGTGCGCGACTACATCAACGCTTATAACGTTACCATTAAAAGTATCGCGATGACGAAAGACCTGGCTGTTTTTGATGCTTATACCTATTTAAACCAGGCCATTAAGGGTATTACTGTAAACGGAGCTAACCTAAGTACAGCGTATATATCCGGCGGCCTGTTTTCTTTAGATGGTGTTCACCTTACCCCGCGCGGTTATGCCATTGAAGCCAATGAGATGATCAAGGCCATTAACTTTAAATATAGTTCTACCATACCATCAGTAAACATTACTAATTACAATGGCGTAAAGTTACCTTAATATCTATTGCTGATATATCAATATAAAAGGGGCCGCATCATCAAACGGCCCCTTTTATTTTACAGGGCTAAAATCGAGTACGATTTTACCTTTATGGTTACTGCTTTCCAACAGGTGATGGGCACCTTCGGCATCATAGGCGTTAAACACCTTTTCTATAACAGGCTTAATTTGCCCGGAGGCCAGCAGCGGCCAAACCTTATCCTCAAGCGCCTGTGCAATTTTACCTTTAAATTCGGCATCTCTGCTGCGCAAAGTGGAGCCGGTAATGGTAAGCCTCTTGCGCATCACCAGTGAAAGATCAGTCACTGCGTCTTTACCATTGGTGGTGTTAATCATTACCAGCCGTCCATCCTCAGCCAATAGATTCAAATTGGATTTATAATAGTTGCCGCCTATCATATCCAATATTACATTAACACCTTTATAGCCGGTTATTTCCTGCAATTCCTGCTCAAAGTTCTGCGTATTATAATTGATGGCTTTTGCGGCTCCCAAATTTTCACAAAAGCGGCACTTCTCGTCTGTTCCCGCCGTTACATAAATGGTAGCTCCCATGGCCACAGCCAACTGTATAGCGGTTACACCAATACCACTGCTGCCCCCATGTACCAGCAATTTTTCGCCTGGTTTAAGGCCAGCCCTGTCAAATATATTGCTCCAAACGGTAAAAAAAGTTTCGGGTAAGGCAGCCGCTTCGGCAAAGCTGAGGTTTTTTAGCCTCGGCAGGCATTGCTCCTGCGGAGCAACACAGTATTGGGCGTAGCCGCCGCCGGCCACCAGTGCACAAACCTCATCGCCTACCTTCCAGCGGGTAACGCTTTCATCCACATAGCTGATAATACCGGCCACTTCCAGGCCGGGAATGTCTTCGGGTACGCCAAACGGAGCGGGGTAAACGCCTTTACGCTGGGCTGCATCAGGCCGGTTAACGCCTGCTGCTTCCACCCGTATCAGCACCTCTCCTGTGCCGGGATAGGGCTGTTCATACTCGCTCATTTTCAGCACTTCGGGGCCGCCGGGCTGAGTAATAGTTACTGCTTTCATGTATTAAATGCTGGCTGAATAACGGCAGGAGCATTACTTATGTTTTTAAATTTAAGATGGTAGATGTACTTCAGGTTAAAAACCGGGGCATTCCACGCGCCTTAGATATCCGTAAGTTTTTGGCATCAGGGTAGCCATACTTACACGCCGCCGTACTCATCCCGGTACCCATAAGCAGTGGCGCTGCAACCAAAACAAGTCTGGCCTGTGCTGTTCCCCGTTTAGTGATGCAGTAGTACTATACTGCCCTTTACCAACGCTGCAAAACGGTTAACAAAGGTTAAAACAATTCGAAAATATATTTTGTTAAGTACCTTATAATCAATAATTTATAAATTATCTGGATTGGCAAAGATTGATGATTTTATTAATCCAATATTGTAGTTTCTATTATGTCAGACAACTGTGCTCCATGCACTGTAATTAACTGTTTTGTACTTAAAATAGTAAATAATTAAAACTCAGCTATAGGCATTATAATTTTTTTATGCTTGTTTTGCAGCTCATTATAACAAAGTAATATGGCTATTCAGCAAGGCGCGCAGGCACCCGATTTTACACTGATTTCATCAGATTTAAAAGAGGTGTCCCTAAGTGATTTTAAAGGACAAAAAGTGATCATCCATTTCTTCCCGATGGCATTTACCGGCGTATGTACTGCACAATTATGTGCTATGCGCGATAACCTGTCTTACTACGACGGCTTGAATGCGCAGGTGCTGGGCATCTCAGTAGATTCGCCTTTTACGCTGGCTAAGTTTAAGGAGGAGAATGGCTATCAGTTTCCGTTATTGTCCGACTTTAATAAAACCGCTTCTGCTGCCTATGGCGCTTTGTATGAGGAGTTTGCCTTTGGCCTGAAAGGCGTATCTAAAAGAGCCGCCTTTGTATTGGATGAGAACCAGCAGGTAATTTATGCCGAAGTGCTGGAATCGGCCGGTGATTTGCCCGACTTTTCGGCGATTGAAGCAGCAGTAAAGTAATTAAAAAAAAATTTAGCGGTTAAAAAAGTAATACTATCTTTGCAAACCGTTAAAGAAAGCACTCGTAGCTCAATTGGATAGAGCGTCTGACTACGGATCAGAAGGTTAGGGGTTCGACTCCCTTCGAGTGCACATAGTTTAAGCCTTTCCGTTTTTTTACAGAAAGGCTTTTTAAATTTTAAACAGATGCTCAACCTGGTATTATTTGGTCCGCCCGGAGCCGGAAAAGGTACACAATCTCAAAATTTAATACAGAAACACGCTTTAATTCACTTGTCTACAGGTGATTTGCTGCGTAACGAAATTGCTAAAGGTACTGAGCTGGGCCTTGAAGCCAAAAAGCTGATGGATGCCGGCCTGCTGGTGCCTGATGAGGTGGTGATTAGTATGATCAGTAATAAACTTGATGCTGAAAAAGATGCCAGGGGGTTTATTTTTGATGGATTTCCGCGCACCGTAGCGCAGGCTGCTGCCCTTGATACCTTACTGGAAAGCAAAGGGGCAGGTATTTCAGGTATGATAGCCCTTGAAGTAAAAGATGAAGAACTCCAAACCCGCCTTTTACTGCGTGGTAAGGAGTCGGGCCGGCCGGATGACGCTAACCCTGAAGTAATTGGCAAGCGCATTACCGAGTATAATAATAAAACAGCGCCTGTAGCCAGCTACTATAAGGAGCAAAATAAATACAAGAGCATTAACGGCATCGGCACGGTAGAAGAAATTTTTACTGCGCTGAACGAGGTTATAGAAAAATATTAAATTTAGTCGCGAAGTCAGTAAAGTCTAAAAATCCGAAAGTCGGTAGGTCAAAATTGTATTAGTAACATATATGATTACAGACAATTGCGAACTCTCAAACTTTATTAACTCCCTGACTCTCTGACTTTCCCAACTTCTTACAAAAATCCATGTCGCAGGGTTCAAATTTTGTTGATTACGTAAAAATATGTTGCCGCTCGGGGCATGGCGGGGCCGGTTCTGCACATTTGCACCGGGATAAGCACACTGCTAAAGGCGGCCCCGATGGCGGCGATGGCGGCCGTGGCGGCCATGTTATAGTAAAAGGCAATGCCCAGTTGTGGACATTACTGCACCTGAAATACCGCAAGCATGTAATTGCCGGTAACGGCGATAGCGGCGGCAGTTCTCTGCGCAGCGGCAAAACCGGCGAGGATGATATACTGGAAGTGCCATTGGGCACCATAGCCAGGGATGCCGAAACAGGCGAAGTGATATTTGAAATTACTAAAGACGGTGAAACCCGCATTTTAACCGAAGGCGGCCGTGGCGGCCTGGGTAACTGGCATTTTAAGTCGGCCACACAGCAAACCCCGCGCTTTGCACAGCCCGGTGAAGCGGGTAAGGAAGACTGGAATATACTGGAACTCAAGATATTGGCCGATGTAGGCTTGGTAGGCTTCCCCAACGCCGGTAAATCCACGTTGCTGTCGGTGCTATCGGCTGCCAAGCCCGAAATTGCCGATTATGCGTTTACTACGCTGGTACCTAACCTGGGCATTGTTGCCTATCGTGATAATAAATCCTTTGTGATGGCCGATATACCAGGCATTATTGAGGGGGCTTCTCAGGGTAAAGGTTTGGGCATCAGGTTTTTACGGCATATCGAGCGAAATTCGGTGCTGCTGTTCATGATACCGGCCGATACCAACCGTACCCTGCAGCAGGAGTATGATATTCTGCTGAATGAGTTGCAGGCCTACAACCCCGAACTGATGCACAAGCCCCGCCTACTGGCCGTTACCAAGGCCGATTTGCTGGATGAGGAATTGCAGCAGGAAATGAGCCGCGAATTACCGGCTGACATTCCGGCGGTATTTATTTCCTCGGTAGCGCAAAAGGGATTATCTGAATTAAAGGATAAATTATGGCAGGCCATAAATCAGCAGGCGTAGTTAAAAAAGCGGTATAAACGGCGATAAACTTCCATAAAAAGCCATAAACCGCCATTAAATGCTGTAAAGTGTCAGCAAAAGTAGCAGGTGGGTTAACCGGTGGTTCATGTCCTCCTGAATTTAATTAACTGCTCAGCCGATGACCCGCTTGCGGATTAAGGTTGCCGGATTGCCCTGATGAATGCCATAAGCGGCAAGAGCAGAGGTGGCTATAGAGCCTGCGGTGAGCACCGCATGGCTGTATACAACTGTGCCGGGGCAAACGGTAGCCCGTGCCCCAATCCAGGCGCCATCGGCAAGCGTGATGGTGCCGGTAATGAGATCGAAGCCGGGTTTGCTGTAATTGTGGTTGCCGGTAAGCAGCAGCGCCCCCTGTGAAAGGCAAACATGGCTGCCCAGGGTAACTCTCACCAGGTTGTCAATCCACACGCCTTCGCCTATCCAGCAATGGTTGCCGATAACAAGGTGCCAGGGGTATTTGATGTTTACGCCCGGCTTAATTACCACACCCTTGCCTACGGCAGCGCCAAACCAGCGCAGCACCATGCATTTGATCCGGCTAAAAGGCAGCAGGCTGGTTTTAAAAAACAGCGCATTAATATAAAACCACACCAGCCGTTTAACCGCGTTGCCGCCCGGATGATAGGGGGCATTATTATAGGCTGAAAGATCAGTTTTCATGAATACCGGAGGCAGGCGGACTTGTTCTGATCCATATAAATATACTTGCCATAATCAGTACATAAATAACGATGTTAAATACCGTATGCTGGTCGGCAATATATACTTTAGAGCGGTGCCAGTGCAGGGTAAGCAATATAAAGCGCAGGATGTTGAGCAGTTGAATAATTAACAGCCCTGCGCCCAAAAATATAAGTTTTTGCAGCAGCGGCTTAGGGTAGGCTAATACAAAGGCAGTAAAAAAGCACATTACGCCGAAGCCCAGGCAATCGTAGCCGATGATGATGATGTTATGGGCCGGTACCATCAGTTGAAATTCGGTGGTTTTGGTTGGATAGCCGCAAGCCTGCAAAACAGCTGAGCTGCTTTGAATAAGTATAAAACGCAAACCGCTGATAAAATTCAAGTGGTGGTCTAAGAATGGGGAGTACAAATTACCGGGAACCGTAATGCCCAGGTAAAACAGGTAAAAGCCATACAACAATGCAAACAGTACTACAAAGGTAATGGCGAAGCGCAAAGCCGGGTTAAGGGCGTTTAGACCTACCTTCATGTTGTTTTTTCAATAATTCATCAATCTTAATATCTACCATCAGCCTGAACCAAAACCCTTGCAAGAAGTGGAAGATGATGCCGGTTCGGCCATCCAAAATACCTAACTTGAATATCAGGCGGTAAGAGAAATAGACAGCCGGCCTTACGTAGCGCGGCAATTTCCACCACCATTGCTTGAGCTGGGCAGTGCGCTCATCAGGGTTGCCGGTTAGCCTGGGCTTAATTGTTTGAATGCGCAATTGCTGCATACGTTCCACCTCTTCCATCGCCAGCTGATCGCTGTAGCGGTTGTGCTTGTCAATCCAGAAGGCAATCTGGTTCTCTTTCAGGTTTTCCTCCAGCAGCCAGCCCTGCTTCCAGATGGTAGTTGCCCCGTTCACCACAAAGCGGTGATCCATGTTCTCGTTCAGATCCGAATAACCAATGCCATACCTGAACATTTTCAGCAAGTAGAACGGATAATATCCTCCATGCTTTATCCATTTGCCCTTAAAATAGTTTTTGCGGTTAAAATAAATACCGTTTATGCCTGCATAACCATCAGGGTTAAAATCGGCCAGCAACTGGTACAATTCCGGGGTAACGGTATGGTCGGCATCCAGGCAAACTACCCAGGGCGTGGTTATATTAAAGCAGGTGAGCGCATGGTGCCATTGCTGCGGATGGTTTACAAACGGATGCCGGGCAATGGTGGCATTATAGCTTTGCGCTATAGTCAGGGTATCATCCATACTGCCGGAATCTAATACAAACAGAGGTGCCTGAAGCCCGGCTATGGATTGCAGCAGGCGGGGCAGGTGTATTTCCTCGTTATAGGTAAGTACAATGAAGGAAAAGGGCGGCTGCACTAAAGGGAAATTCTTATGTTGAAGACCGGCTATGTATCTACTTCATTGCTTTTGCAGCGTGAAGTAATGGGTTATTTATCTTGGCGATTACCTGTTCTCTCGCAGAAACCCCTGCCTACCGTCCCGAGGGAGGGATTAAATCACACTTTTTTCGAAAAGCCACTTTCAAATTGTCCCGCCCTCGGGAGGGCAGGGAGGTGTTTCTATACATTATAGGCTAAGCGCCGTAACATCGCACCTTTCAGAACAGCCTATATCGTATCGATAAAATTACGTTCTGCCTTGTTAAAAATGAAGGTGCCTGTTAGCAGTACCACAACCGTAAATACACAGGTATACAGCAGCATAGCCCAGCTAAAGCTGGCCGTGCCCAAAAAGCCGTACCTGAAGGTTTCAATCACCGGCGTAAGCGGGTTGTATAAAATCAGCCACTTGTAGGCCGAGTACTTATGCTGGATTTCGGACAAGGGGTAAATTACCGTAGTGGTATACATCAGCAGCGGAATACCGAAGGATATTATAAAAGATAAATCGCGGTACTTGATGGTTGCCGCCGATAAAATCATCCCGGCGCCCAGGCCCATACCTGCCAGTAAGATAATCAGTAGAGGAAGCAATAGCAGATAAGCATTAGGCATAAAATGATAGCCGGTAAGTTTAAAGTATACCTGCAGGCAGATGAACAGCACCAGCTGTACCCCCAGTTTCAGCAGGCTGGAACATACAATGCTCAATGGCATAATCAGCCGCGGAAAGTAAACTTTACCCATCATCCCGGCATTATCCCTGAACACGGTGGAGGTTTTTGAAAGGCAGTCGGAAAAATAGTTCCACAAAATGGTACCGGCCAGGTAAAACAGCGGCTTGGGCAGGCCATCGGTAGAAATGCCGGCCAGGGTACCGAATACAATGGTGTATACTATAATGGTAACCACCGGCTGCACAAAAAACCAGATAGGCCCTAAAATGGTCTGCTTGTAAAACGAAACAAAATCGCGCCGTACCAGCAGGGTAAGCAAATCGCGGTAGGCCCAGGTTTCCTTAAGTTTCAGGTCGAAAGTTCGGGTATCCGCCTTTATTTCGTAATCCCAGTAATCAGGCGGTAGTTCGCTCATGTAAAATATTCCACAGTTGGGTTCGGTATTGCGCCTCGTTAAAATAATGCACGCATTTGGTTTGCAACTCTTTTCGTTTTTCTACTGCCGGCGGCTGTGCCAGGCACCGGGCTATGGCTTGTTCCAGCTCTTCTGCACTGTCGGCATTAATGCTGTGGCCAAGCTCGCCGTTCCTAACCGCATCGGCGCTGCCATCGGCATTACCGCTGATAACGGGCAGGCCGCAGGCCAGCGCTTCTATAAATACCAGTCCGAAACCTTCCTTCTTACTGGGCAGTACAAACAAGTCAGCCAATAAAAAATGGTCGGTCAGCTCTTTATCCGCTATAAAGCCGGTTACTATTACGTGGCGTTGCAGGTTATGGGTTTCGATAAGCCGGGTAATACGTTTTTCTTCGGCAGCATCATACTGCCCGGCCAGCATATACCGGAGCTGAGGATAGGCATCCTTCAACTGCGCAACGGCCTTTATCACCTGCTCATAGCCCTTGTACTGCTCGGTTGAGGCCAGGCGGGTAAGGGTAAACAACAGCTGATGCTGTGCATCAAGTCCGTAACGTTGTAACAGATAATCCGGTTTTTCCAGGCGGTCGGGCAGGTGCATATACGGGTCGAGCGCGTTGTTAAGCACCTGCGTTCTACCCGCAGGCAACTGGTGCAGCTGCTGTACCTGCTGTTGGGTAAAATGGCTCACGCATAAAATTCGGGTGCATAGCTTAAGCAAACGCTTTTGCACGAAGCTTAACGGCCGCCAAACCTCAATTCCATGCGCAATAAGGTAGATGCGGCAACGCGGGTTAACCAGTTTTATCAGCAGGCCTACCATCGCTAAATTAATATGGCTTAATATCAGTACCTGTGTACGGCGGCCTGCCTTTATATTCGCCCATACAAACCGTATTCTGGCATTAGCAAAGCCCCTGAAACTTTGGGGTGGCAAGTATTGGGGCATCAGGGCAAATGGCGCATCGTATAAAGACCAGCACTCGAAATGGAACTGATGCGTACCGGCCAACTGCTGCAGGGCGTAACCAAGTGTACGGGTCATTTTCTGGATGCCGCCCGTGGTACTGAAGGTTTGCAGGGTAAGCAGGCGTACGTGTTCAGGCATGTTGCTGTAGCTGGTATAAAGCAAATATTTTTGACCAGTGTATTCTGCCCGCTTTAAAGTTGTTTACAACAGTACGGGCTGCTTTGGTGCGGTAGTTACCGGTATTGCTGATGGGCGCATACGTTTGCATCCATTGCTGCAACGGAAACGTAAAACCCATTTTAGGCCGGTTGCTTATGGCTTCCGGCAGCAGGTGTTTAAAGCTATTCAATAAAAGCTGCTTTACGGGCGGTGCGGCAAACCGCAGCGCAGGCGTAACCTGGTTAACGGCATCGGTAAAGTCTTCATCCAGAAACGGCACCCTTACTTCCAGGCCGTGGCTCATGCTCATTACATCGGTATCGCGCAGCAGCTGGTTTTGCATATACAGGTGGGTTTCCAGCCAGCCGGCTTTTTCGGCCCCGGTTAAATGTTCGGGCAGGGCAGGTACGTTCTGATAGATCACCTCTTCAACCGCTGCCGGTGTGGTGTTCAGCAAATCCGCCACTTCGGCCGGTGTAAACATTCCCCTTAAAAAGAAATATTGGGCCAACGGATGATCACGTTTCAGAAAGGCCAGGCGCGCATATCCTGTATTGTAAAAGGCCCCGAGCCGGGCAAGTAACTGTACCGGCAGGCGCTTTAAAAAATTAACGGCATGTATGCGCCGGAAGGAGGGGTAGCCCCCAAAAAGCTCATCGGCGCCCAGGCCGGAAAGTACGGCCTTCAATCCGTTCTGGCTGGCATATTTACTGATGAACCAGGAGTTGATGCCATCGGTAGTGGGCATATCCATGCGCTGCAAAATTTCGGGCAGGCAGGTTTCAAAATCCCGGTAGGTAACCAGGCAGGCGTGCTGCTGCCCCGAAAGCTGCCGGGTAATCATTTCCTGGTAGCGGCGCTCGTTATAGGCGCCCTCGTTAAAGTAGATGGAAATATATTGCAACTGTTGATGTTCCAACCGGTTGGCCAGCAAGGCCAGCAGGCTTGAATCTATCCCGCCGCTTAAAAATATGCCCAGTGGCGCATCGGCCACCAGCTGGCGCTTTACCGCGCTTTTTAAACTATGATAAATTAATTCCTGCGCCTGTGCTGCATTACTGATGGTGGCTGCAGGTACTGCGGCCGCATAAGCCATAATTTGAAATTGAGCCGACGCATTTTCCCAGCAAAGGTAGCTTCCCTTAGGCAGGCTGAATACCTCTTTTAAGGTAGTGTAAGGCTCGGGGAGGTGGCCGTAGGTGAGAAAGCGTATCTGCCAGGCGGTATTATCACCCTGGGCTATACCGGCTGCCTTAAGCGCCTTTACTTCTGAGGCAAAGCTGAGGGCTCCGTTGCGGGTGCAATAATACAGCGGTTTAATGCCGCTGCGGTCGCGCACCAGGTAAGTGCGCTGGTGCAGGGTATCGGTATCATACAAGGCAAAGGCAAACATGCCCTTTAACTGTGCAAAAGCGGCGGTACCCCAATGCAGGTACGCCTGGATAATTACCTCCGTATCCGTTGCGGTGTAAAAGCGGGCGCCTAATTTTAGCAGCGTTGCCTTTAGTTCCAGGTAGTTATAAATCTCGCCGTTGAAGGTAAGCCATATCCGTTTCTGTCTGTCGGCCATTGGCTGGTGCCCGTTAGCGCTCAGGTCAATTATGGCCAGGCGGCGGTGGCCCAGGCATATACCGGCATCCGCATCGGTATATAAGCCTTCATCATCGGGGCCGCCATGTTGCAGCACATGGCACATGGCGCTTACCTTACGGGTTAGCTCCTGTACCGGTAATTGTTTACTGATGATGCCTGCTATTCTGCACATATATAATGGCTGCGGTTCACAGCTTCGCCCCGTGAGTTACAGTGGCGTATAACAACTCATTCAAATTCAATGTGAAACGCTTAACCTCATTTATTATAACCGCTCCAGGTAGGATGCCGCGATATAAATAATCACCGAGCCTAAATCGCCCAGCCGCAACGCCAGTTGCTTTTGCGAGCGGTAAGCCACTACCTCACCGCTAAACCCCTTTAACGGGCCGGCCTTAATTTTAACCGGTTCGCCGGGCTGCAGTTCCTGCTCGGTAATTTCAAGCTCATAGGAACTGGCCAGCAGCAACTTTAAATCGGTGATCTGCCGCTCTGGCATAGTAGCCGTTTTGCCCGAAAAATAAATGAAGCGCACAATGCCCTTTGTCATCAGCACTTCTGTTTTCTGCTGCTCGGTAATGTGCACAAATAAATACGATTTAATGAGCGGTTCCTCTACCCATTTCTTACGGTCGCTCCATTGCTTTAGTTGTTTTTGCAGTGGCAGGTACGCCTCAATACCTTTTTGGGTGAGCGCCTCATACCCTTTTTTTTCGGCCCTCGGGTTTGTATATACCGGGAACCATTGTTTACCTGTATTGGTTTTTGTAACTGCCATTACCATTACTTTAACCAGCGCCTGATATCCCACCATTTGGATTTTTTATCATCCACATAATACCCCGAACCGCTGTAGCCGCTATAATCGGAGTAGTAATAGTACCGCGAGCCGTAATTTTCGCCGGTGAATTTGGTGGTATAGTACCTGGAGTGCAGCAAATCCTCTTCGTAGGCATTCAGGATGATGACACTGTTGGTCAAATTATATTCCGAACCTACGCGCTGAGGGATAGTGGCCGCATAATATTTGGATTTACCCGAACGGATCACAAACACGTTGATGTCACTCAATCGGATGAGCGGCACAGAATCAGATACCAGGCCGATAGGTGCGGTGTCTACCATAATGATATCATAGGTATTGCGCAGATGCGCCAGCAGGCCAGTCATGCGCTCATTGTGCAGCAGCTCCGACGGATTTGGCGGCACCGGCCCTGAAGGGATGAAGTCGAAATTGTTATTCTCTACCCGGAACACCACTTCCTCCAAAGTGTTCTGGTCAGACAGGTAGGTGCTTAAGCCCTTGTCATTAGGCGTACGAAAGGCATGGTGCAGCTTGGAGCGGCGAAGATCGGCCGCGATAAGAATAACCTTCTTGTCAATCAATGACAGTGTGCTCGACAGGTTAACGGCTACAAATGACTTGCCCTCACCGGCTACCTCGGAGGTGATACAAATTACTTTGCTCTGCTTTTCAAATGCCAGGAAGTTAAGGTTGGTACGCACCGAACGTATGGACTCTGCAAACACCGATTTAGGCTCGGCCAGTGCCAGTACCTGCGTGTTATTATCGTCAATAGCGTGCGGAAACTTACGCACTACGCCGATAATCGGGGTAGTAGTAAGGCTTTCTATGGTTTCCTTATCATAAATGTAAGGATTGAGGACACGGATAAGAACGATAATGCCAAAGCCCGCAGCCAAGCCAAGCAATATAGCGTTGCGGTATATATCGTGCTCATCAGGGGCAATAGGGCCGAAGTTGGCTTGTGCCGGCTCTATAATGGTAGCGCCCGGCAGTATGGCCGAGCGGCTGATCTGCGCCCCTAACTTTCTTTCAGACAGAAAGGAATATACCTTTTGGTTGATGTCGTAATTACGGGTAATGGTTACCAGGTCGCGCTGGGCCGTAGGCAGCTGCGCTACCTTTTGGTTGGCCTGGGTCAGCTGAGTGTCCAGGTAGTTTTTGTTTTTGAGCAGGCGCTGCCGGGTAGCCTCAATGTTAGTGAGTACCGCATTCTTTATCTGTAAAATCTGCTGGTTAATATCCAGCACCGGCTGCGAGTTGGGATTAAAAGTTTTAAGCAAGGTGCTTTTTTGCGCAATCAGGCTATTCAGGCTGTTGATCAGGCCGCCCAGCAGCGGATCAAGCGAACCTTCCAGGTTCAGGTTAAGGTTAGTGTTTTCGCGCTCACGCAATACCTGCTGCTTCAGCTGGTCTATCCCGATTAGCTGCATGTTCAGCAGCGAGCGTTGTTCGTCTAAGCTGCTCACCTTAGCCGTTATGTTCTCGGCCGATGCGTTAACGTCAATAATTTTGTTTTTTTGCTGATAATCGGTAAGCGATTTGGCCGAGCCGTTTACCTTATCCGTCAGGTAATTGAGCTGATTATCAATAAAGCTGATCATCTGCGTGGCCGAGCGTGTTTTCTGGCTCCTGTCAAAGTTCAGGTATTCCAGCATAATGGCGTTGATGATGTCGGCAGCAAACTGCGGGTTCGAATCTGTTTGCTGCAGCGAAAGGATGTTGGAGTTTTTGATGACCTCGGCAGTGTGCAGGCCGCCCTGCACGCGCCCTATAAAGTCTTCCGGATTGTTGAACTTGAACAGGTATACGGCCTTGCTGCTCACCTGGCCTGCATTTTTTATGCTGAATGCCGTTGGCCCTGCCATAGCCGGGGCGTTATAGGCGTAATCATGCTTTATTTCCTTGCCGGCATGTTTATAAGTTAACCGGTAATGCCCGTTGTCCAGACCCTGAAACTTAATCAGGTCGCGGTAGAAGTTCAGGCTGTCAAATTTCAGCAGTTCAACGTCAAGCGGTTTATTGGGGTAAAGTTCAGTGGTGCGTATGCGGCCCTCCAGGTAAAAGCTGATACGATAATCCAGATCCTTAATCGCATTTAATATTACCTGCCGGCTTTGTATCACAAAACTTTCGCTTTGCAATTTCGACATGCCACGTTCCGGTGCGGCTATTGTACTGTTAAATTCAGAGAAGTCGGCTTTTTTATCCTCTAACTTAAGCGTGGCCGAGGTAGCATAGGTTTTTGGCGTATACCACACGTATACCCGTGCCGTGGTATAACATATCAGTACAGCCAGCGCAATCCAGTACCAGCGGCTTGCCAAAATCCTGATGATCTTAAAATAGTCAATCTCCTGGTGCGGCAGTTTATGCTCCTGTTTGGTAATCTCCTGCATCTATCGGCTGAAAGAAATAATTAACAATGCCGTGTTAATGAGCAGCAGGGCCGGCTGCACCAGCGTAGAGATATATTGAAGGTTTTCAGTACTTGTTGCCCTCCTGCTTTGCGCCACATATACAATATCGTTGTTTTGCAGCAATATCCGAGGGTCGGCCAGTGTTTTTAAATTGCTTAAATCAAGCAGTATAATCTGCGGGTGCATCTTATCACCCCTGATGATCTTGATGTTCTTTTCGTTAGCCCTGTCGGTTAAGCCACCGGCTGCGCCAATCATATCCACCAGTGTGGTTTGCTCCTTTAGCAGCGGATAGTTACCCTGCGCCCTTACTTCGCCCAACAATGTTACCTTCAAGTTTGTTATTTTCAGCTCGATAATAGGATCTCTCAGTAAAGTTTTACGGTAAAGCGCTTCAATTTGTTTCTCGGCCTCAAAGCGGGTAAGGCCGGCTACCTTAACATGGCCTACGGCGGGCAGGGCTACCGTTCCGTCTTCTTCTACCTGATAGGTTTGCACTGCAGCGGTGGTTTGGCCGCCGCCTGTATTAGTTACCTCGCCTGATATGGCGCTAAGGCTTTGCAGGTTTCTTACCTGCAGCAAATCCTGGGGCAAAATATGGTAGCTTACAGGCCCCGGCGGCGCAATGGCAGCACTGTCGGCCGTTGGTGTGCTGCTTTGAAAAAGCAGCTGGTGTTGCCTGGTGGCACAGGCGCTTAACAGGAGCACGCCTGTTAAAAATAATACAATAAAATGCACACCATTAAAAACACGCATACCGCAGCTCACCAACAGGTTTATAATTAAGAAATCAAAATTAATTATTTGGCCTCACATTTATACCAATCTCCGGCAAAGTTCTTTAACGTATTTGGGTTGGTAACGCGGCGCAAATTTTATCACCTTTGCAATATAACCCTATTTGATCATCAACTTGCTGAAAATTAGTCTGATTACCGTTTGTTACAACGCTGCTGCAACACTAAGCAAGTGTATTGATTCTGTGCTGGCGCAAAGCTATGGTAACCTCGAATACATTATAATAGATGGTGCCTCTACAGACGGCACCCCGGCTCTTATAAGCGGATACGGCAGCCGCATTGATCATTTTATTTCAGAACCTGATAATGGTTTATACGATGCCATGAACAAAGGCATCGGCCTGGCTACCGGGCAGGTCATCGGCATATTAAATGCCGATGATTATTTTATCAGTAACACAGTAATCAGCGCGGTGGCGCAGGCGTTTCAGCAATCCGGGGCCGATGTGGTTTACGCGAACCTGAACTTTGTAAATCCGCTGGGCAGGATAGTTCGCAGGTGGAGATCGGGAAGTTATGTTGCCGGGGCGTTTAACCGGGGCTGGATGCCGGCGCATCCTGCCTTTTATGCAAAGAAAAGTTTATTTGAACAGCATGGGGCTTATAGGCTTGATTATGGAAGCGCTGCAGATTATGAGCTGATGATGCGGATGATACATGTACACCGGGTTAATGTATTTTACCTGAATATGACATTGCTGCACATGTTAACCGGTGGAATCAGTAACAAAAGCTTAATCAATCGCGTAAACATCTACAAGTTCGATCTGAAGGCGATGAAAGATAATCAGATAACATATCCTCGTATTACACTTTTATTAAAGCCTTTAAGAAAGATACGGCAGTATTTACCCGGATTTTTTTCGGATAAATAATTAGTGTGATAACGTTCAATTTTCCCCCTGATAATTATGCTTGGTTACCTGTACGCCCACCAGCTGCTTTACTATTGCCTTGTTCTGCTTCTTTCGGCAAGTATAGCACTCATAATTATTCCTTCTATTTTGCATGTGGCCCGCAAGCGCCATTTGTACGATGATCTGGGCCATTTCAGGAAGCAGCACGACCACGGTATACCCCGTTTGGGCGGGGTGGCCATGTTTGCAGGTTTCATCATTACCGTGCTGATGCTGGGCGTTGGCAGTAACAGTTTATCCGTAAATTACCTGATATCCGCCTGTATTGTGCTTTTGGCCCTGGGTTTAAAAGACGATCTGCATGGGGTTAACCCGTCTACTAAATTTTTGGTTCAATCGGTCATCGCTTTTATTTTGGTGATTGGCGGCGATATCCGCTTAACTGACCTGCTTGGCTTTTTAGGCTTACACCAGTTGCCTTACCTTATAAGTGCAGTACTTTCCATTTTTAGTATCATACTGGTGATGAATGCCTTTAACCTGATTGATGGTATAAACGGGCTTGCCGGTTCACTAAGCCTGATGGCCAATGTTACTTTCGCCGTATTCTTTATTCACATCGGGCAGTACCAGCTGGCGGCACTGGCTTTAGCCATGGTAGGGGCCGTGTTTGGTTTTTTGAAGTATAACATTACGCCTGCAAAATTATTTATGGGCGATACAGGTTCGATGCTTATCGGCTTGATTTCAGTTATTCTGGGTATCGAGGCCATAAATTACAGCCGGCATGTGCCTGCAGATTTTCAGGTTTCATTCTCCGTTCCGGCGTTGGTGGCGGCGGCTTTAATAACACCCCTGTTTGATACGGCCTGTGTAATAGTTATCAGGTTAACTAATGGCACATCCCCTTTCAGGGCAGATCGCAATCATATACATCACCGCTTGTTAAAGCTCCGGTTTTCGCACTTGCAGGCCACCTTTTTGCTGATAGCCATCAATATTGCAGTTATAGTATTGGTGGTATTTTCCGGTATCAGCAATACACTGGTCGCTGTAACGGGTATAGTGGGCGTATACTCGCTGCTAAACTGGTTACTGGTATTTTTGTTAAGATCAAAAAAGCGGGAAAACCTTGCCCTGCGTAACCTTTTCGTGTAGTTTTTCATGACAGCCGGCTGGCTTAACGCCAGCACCTGGTTAACGGGGTATTACTTACCTTTGCTTTATGAAAATTGCCATTAACGGATTTGGCCGTATCGGCCGTATCTTTCTCCGGAATATTATTGTGCAGCACGAAATTGAAGTGGTTGCCATTAATGATGTAACCGACAGTTATACCCTGGCGCATTTATTCAAATATGACTCGGTACACCGCAGTTTTAAGGGTACGGTTAACGCCGATGAAAGGCATTTGTATGTTAACGGTAAAGCCATACAGGTATTAGCCGAAAAAGATCCGGCCCGGTTGCCCTGGAAGCGTCTGGGTGTGGAGCTGGTGATTGAATGTACCGGTAAATTTACGTCTCGCGAGGGGGCATCCGGGCATTTGCGGGCCGGGGCAGCACAGGTAATTATTTCGGCACCCAGCGCTGACAAGGATATACCTGCTGTGGTATTGGGCGTAAACGATGACCGGGTGGATTTTACCTCGCCGCTATTGTCCAACGCATCCTGCACCACCAACAATGTGGCCACTATGGTAAAGGTGTTAAATGACGGATGGGGAATTAAGGATGGTTACATTACCACCGTACACTCCATGACCGGCGACCAGAACCTGCACGATGCGCCGCATAAGGATCTAAGGCGCGCACGGGCGGCCTCGGCCTCTATTATACCCACTACTACGGGGGCAGCCAAAGCCATTACCTCTATCTTTCCGCACCTGGAAGGCAGATTGGGCGGCGCGGGCATACGCGTGCCGGTGCTTAACGGCTCATTAACAGATTTTACCTGCACACTGTTAAGGCCCGCAACCGTGCAGGATATTAACGCAGCCTTTAAAACCACGTCAACAGGGGCAATGCACAACATATTGGAATATACCGAAGACCCGATTGTGTCTACCGATATTCTGGACAACCCGCACAGCTGCATATTTGATGCACAGCTTACCTCTGTGGTGGGGGGCCTGGTTAAAGTAGTGGGCTGGTATGATAACGAGATGGGCTACGCCAGCCGGTTAACTGACTTGGTGCTGCGATTGCAGCAGGTGCGGAAAAGCATACCAAGCCTTGCTTAAGGTTTGGTATAAACAATATCGGTGGTACCTGTAACCGGTACAGAATTTTGGTCGTTGTAGGTAAAGTAGGCGCTATGGGTAATTACATCCCTACGTTTAAGCAGGGCGTTCAGTGCCTGGTCGGCAGCGGTTTTGCCGCCTAAATAATACTGGTAAAAATACAGTACCCGGTTAATTTTTAAGTTGGTATAATTAGAGCCGTTAATTACCGTATCGGTTTTTGATTGCAGTGTAAGGTTGTTCAGGTTTGATTCCAGATAATCATACACCTGCATGCCCTCTTTGTTATAGGTACTCATCAATACGCCATCCAGTGCAGTGCCTTTAAAGCTCTCGTTAAAACGTATACCCCATGCCTGGGCATAATCGTCACTGCGCACAATCAGCGTTATGCGTTCGTAATAAGTCATCAATAATACCGAATCCAATACCTGGTTGGTCTGATAGTCCTTGTACCTGTCCACCACTACTTTCTGTGCATCGGCGCGGAAACGGACATCATACTGTTTAGTAGGCTCAAAACTTTGGGTAGCGGGCATATCGCCGTCGCCACCGGTGGTTTTATGACAGCCCGCAGCAATTAAGCATAAAACCACGCCTGTAAGTATATATCTAATCATTATCTTCAACTATTACAAAAAGCAATTAACTGTTACTGCAATATTTATGCCTTGCTATACAATATAGCTTTTAATCGTATTTTACTGCTGTGTGTTGGCTATACATACGGTATAAGGACAAAAAAAATTTTTACTGTGGAAAATGTTACTCAACTTATGATAAAGTTTATTACAGCAGATGAGGTGCTGGCCATACGTAACCAGGTATTACGCGAAGGCCACCTTCCCTTAAACGAATGCCGGTTTGCCACTGATACGTTGCCGGGCAGTTTTCATTTGGGCTATTTTAATCAGGAGGCGCTGGTATGTATTGTATCTTTTCACCTGCAAAACTACCCCAACATAGCCGGCACCGGTTATCAGCTCAGGGGAATGGCATCACTGCCTGAGTATCAGGGCAAGGGTATTGGTACACAACTGGTTGATTATGCCATTAACTATCTAAAGCAGCAGCAGGCGGATCATGTATGGTGCAACGCGCGTAAAAAGGCTATGCCATTTTACGAACGGCTGGGCTTTAGCGTAATGTCTGATGAGTTTGAGGTGCCGGGTATCGGGCCGCATTTCGCGATGTGCCTGCAGCTCAAACAAACCACGCCGGGCACTGTCATATAGCTTTATGCCTCAACATTCATGAATTTACATTTATTTTTATGAATTTGGCGGCCTCAATGTTTACCGACTTCAATAAGCACCATGAAAACAATTGATCAAACCAATTTTGCCGGAAAGAAAGCCGTAGTACGGGTAGATTTTAACGTACCGCTGGATGCGGCATACCATATTACCGACGACAAGCGCATTACCGCCGCTCTGCCTACTATTCAGAAGATACTGAAGGATGGCGGCGCTGTAATTCTGATGTCGCACCTGGGCAGGCCGAAAGAAGGCCCGACCGAAAAATACTCGCTGAAGCACCTGGTGCCGCACCTGTCTGAATTATTAGGCCAGGATGTGCAGTTTGCAGATGATTGTATTGGTGAGCAGGCCGTTCAAAAGGCAGCGGCCTTGCAAGGCGGCCAGGTATTACTGCTGGAAAACCTGCGTTTTTATAAAGAAGAAGAAAAAGGCGATAAAGCATTTGCCGAAAAGCTGGCCAAATTAGGTGATGTATATGTAAACGATGCCTTTGGCACCGCGCACCGCGCCCATGCTTCAACGGCTATTATTGCACAATTCTTCCCTGCTGAAAAATATTTTGGTTACCTGATGGCTTCCGAATTGGAAAATGCGGAAAAAGTGTTGAACGGCGCGGCCAAACCTTTTACCGCTATCATGGGCGGCGCTAAGGTATCCGACAAAATTGAGCTGATTGAAAGCCTGCTGGAAAAGGTGGATAACCTGATTGTAGGCGGCGGCATGGCTTATACCTTCGCCAAGGCGCAGGGCGGCCAGATTGGTAAATCACTGGTAGAAGAAGATAAACTGGATCTGGCGAAAAGTTTAATCCAGAAAGCGAAGGATAAAGGGGTAAACTTGTTATTACCAACGGACTCTATAATTGCCGATAATTTTTCTAACGAGGCCAATACGGCTACCGCACCGAATGACAACATTAAAGAAGGATGGATGGGGCTGGATATCGGCCCGGATACCATTAAGGCGTTCAGCAAGGTGGTAGAAGAATCAAAGACCATTTTATGGAACGGCCCGATGGGCGTGTTCGAGATGGAAAAATTTGAAAAAGGCACCAAAGCCATTGCCGATGCCGTAGTAAAAGCCACCCAAAACGGTGCGTTCTCGCTCATCGGCGGCGGCGACTCGGCTGCTGCCGTAGCCAAATTCGGTTTGGTGGATGACGTAAGCTATGTTTCCACCGGCGGTGGCGCATTGCTGGAATATATGGAAGGCAAGGAATTGCCCGGGGTAAAGGCCATTAATGAATAACAAGCGTTATTTAATACATTTGAAAGGCAAGTATTAACTTGCCTTTTTTTATTTTTAAAGCTAACTTTAAACTGTTATGCCTCAAATTGTACTCACCTACGAAAAGCCCGAAACGCTGAAACTGTTAAAAAGCCTGGCAAAATATTTAGGGTTCAATATCGCTGCTAAAGGAAAAATGAAAAAGCAGCCGGACTGCATTAATGGCGTGTCGGTACTGCCTGCGGATGAAAGTGCCAGTCTCGATGATGTAAGAAAAATATTTACGGGCAGGAACATTGATGCTGTGCAGCTAAGAAAAGAAGCCTGGCGTAGAAAGAAGTAATTTTTAATGCAAACTATGAAATTATAGCTGCTACAGAAATAATCGCCTGAATGCCGCTGTTGACTTACAATATAAATGACTACCGGTTTATCAAAAATCTTCAGCTTTACAACTATTAAATTTTCTCACTATGAAATATATCTACACCCTATTACTTTTTGTACTTACCATCAGCGTTCAGGCCCAGCCCAGTAATCCTGATGCGGCTTATGTAAAGGAAAACTATACCAAATACGAATACCAGGTACCCATGCGCGATGGTAAGAAGCTCTTTACCTCGGTATATGTGCCCAAAGACCAGTCGAAGAAATACCCCATCATGATGGACCGTACCTGCTACAGCGTAGCGCCGTATGGGGCCGATAAGTACAAGGGCAGCCTGGGGCCGTCGCCGCTGTTTCTGCACGATGGCTATATCTTCGTTTACCAGGATGTGCGCGGCCGCTGGATGAGCGAAGGCATCTACGAGGAAATGACCCCGGAAAGGGAAGTGCATAAAACCAGGCAGGATACAGACGAAGGCACCGACACCTATGACACCATTGACTGGCTGATCAAGAACCTGCCCAATAACAATGGCAAGGTAGGCGTATGGGGTATTTCTTATCCCGGCTTTTACACCACTACCTCGCTGCTGAGCCGCCACCCGGCACTGGCTGCCGCATCGCCGCAGGCGCCCATTGCCGATTTATACCGCGATGATGCCTTCCATAACGGTGCTTTTATGCTGGTGGCCAACTTCGGCTTTTATCCCGGTTTTACCAACCGGCAGGATGATAAGCCTACCCAGCGCCGCGGCGGCCGCTTTGATGCCGGCACCAATGATGGTTATGAATTTTTCTTGCGTATGGCCACCATGTCCAACACCAACAAGCTGTATTTTAAAGATACCATCCGCCTGTGGAACGAAATGCTGGACCACCCCAATTATGACCAGCACTGGAAGGACCGTAATGTGCTGACACACCTGCACGACATCAAAACGCCAACGCTGGTAACCGGCGGCTGGTACGATGCAGAGGATTTGTATGGTGCCATTAACACCTACAAAACATTAGTAGCCAAGAACCCGCAAACGCCGGTCTACTTTGCGATGGGCCCCTGGGTGCATGGCGGCTGGGCACGCGGCGCAGGCGACCACCTGGGCGATGTGGACTTTGGCGGGGCTACCGGGCCGCACTATCGTGAAAATATTGAGTTTAATTTTTTCAGCCATTACCTGAAGGGTACACCTTTGAAGGAACTGCCTAAGGTGTCTACCTTTGAAACCGGTGCCAACCAGTGGAAACAGTACAATACCTGGCCGCCAAGAGAGGCGGAGGAAAAGAACCTGTACCTGCTGCCCGGCGGCAGGCTGTCGTTCACCGCGCCTGCGGCTGGCGGTAACGGCTTCGACCAGTATGTATCAGACCCGGCGCACCCGGTGCCTTTCTATGAGGGTGTGGATAACGACATGACCCGCGAGTACATGACCGGCGACCAGCGCTTTGCCGCCCGCCGCCCCGATGTGCTGACCTACCAGACCGATGTACTGGATAAGGACATGACCTTAGCCGGAAACATCTGGGCCAACCTGAAGGTAGCCACCACCGGCACCGATGCCGATTACGTGGTAAAGGTAATTGACGTATACCCTGACTCTACCCGGAACAACAAATGGACTTCCAAAAACCAGCAGCTAAGCGGCTACCAGCAAATGGTGCGTAGCGAGGCTATGCGCGGGAAGTTCCGCAACGGGTTTGACAAGCCGCAGGCCTTTGTGCCTAACCAGGTAACGCCCGTAAACTTTGAGTTGCAGGATGTGCTGCACACCTTCAAAAAAGGCCACCGCATTATGGTGCAGGTACAAAGCACCTGGTTCCCGCTGATTGACCGCAACACCCAGCAGTTTCAGGATTTGATGAAGGCTAAGACGGAAGATTTTAAGAAGGAAATTGAGCGGGTATATACTTCAAAAATGCATCCGAGCTTTTTGAAGGTGAGGGTGATGTAATCGTATGGGTATGGGACAGTTTACTGTCCTATGTTTGTCCCAAAAGTATCTCAGGATTTTTGACCGAAAGCACCTTAGCTGATTGTAAAGTGCGTTTTTGGCTACTGTCCCGCTGTGGGAAAGGTGGGACACTTTTGAAATATGGGTGTTACTTTTTAAGCATTTTTTGTTGGCGATAGCCACAGACTACAGGCATACTGGGTGGGGGGGTATAAACTACCGACAAAAAGTTAAGTGCTTCAGATATTTTATAACTACATCTTCGTCTTCAGGTGTGCGTATTAAACGCTTTTGTTTATTGTGTTGAAAAGACGAGTATGAGATGACAATTAGAGTTACATTGTTTGCCATTAAGAGGTCCTTTTTGCGTTTGTCGTAAATAATTCTTTGTTTACCTCTATCTACTCCGCTTACTGTTAATATATTGGATTTGTCAAAAAAACTTACACTTTCAGTGTGTTGCTTTTCGTGGTATTCTATAACAAGATTTAGTTCTTTATAGTATGCATCAACTGGAAGCTTACGTACACTTCCCTTTTCATTTGGATCGCCAACCAAATAATCAAACTTATGCTGCTTGGACGATTTTAGACCTAAAACTTTATCACAAATATCTAAAATATAAAGCTCGTCTTTGTAACTGCTATTTTGCTTACACTTAATTTTTACAGTATTTGTTGTTTTTGGCAATAGTTTATCCACACTTGATCCTGCCAATGCCACAAGTGCTCCGCTTCGAATAAACAAACGCGAGTATTTTTTTGTTCTTCGGTGTATCTGAAATGCGGTAATTAGAGAACCATCGGCTTTTTTATACCACTTATTACAATTTAAAAAAGTAGCGATTTGCTGCGTAGTTATACTTCGCTGCTCTTGTTTTAATACTTTCTCAATGGCATCATGTAAGGTCATGAAGAAAAATTTGGTAACGTTTTAATAATTTATAAATGTATAAGCTCATTACTTTTACACTATCTGTAATAAGTAGTAAATGTAATCACTTAAATCAAATATATCCATAGTGCTACTGCAAGCGTCCCGCTTGTGGTTAACAGCTTTATTATATAAATCACAAGCGGCAGCGGGCAGGCACTAAACAATTAAATAACCAAAAATCCCAACATCAATGTACATCTCTTGTAGAAATCTTATTTGTTGTGCGCTTATACTCTGCTTTGGCGCATGTAAGCCTAAACCGCACATTAAAAAAAGTGCAAATTTTGGTATAGCTCAATTAAAGACGGATGACAGCGAATTTCTGGCATTAAAAGATACGGCTCAGCATCACTTATCCATGTTTGTTGATAGCCTGGCACAACATGGTGAGGACATTCAAAATTACCGGTTTGCTGCCAAGTCTGATTATGTAGAACATGGTAAGCACGAGCACATGTGGTCGCAGATCACCGGGTACAAAAATGGCCGGTTCTTTGGTGTTTTTGTTGATTCTGCTTTTGTGCTCAAGAATATAAAAAAGGGAGATCAGGTAAGTATAGCGGCAAAAGACATAGAAGACTGGTCAATCTACAATTACCAAACCCGGCACGCTACAGGTGATTTTTCTGATGCTTATCTTAAAAGTAAAGCTGCCAAATAAAGTTTTGCTTTATCTGCCTGCGGGTGATGTTATCACCCGCAGGCAGATGTTAAATCATCACTGGTTCAGGCTGTTCATAAATTGCTCCGGGTACCGGGTACCCGATGCGCTTCCGGCCGGCATCATGGCTTCAATACGTTGCAGATCTTCTTGGGTAAGCTGCACCTGTTCAGCCGCAATGTTGGCTTCCAGGTTCTTGATTCGCCGGGTGCCGGGTATGGTAATCACATCGTCGCCCTGAGCCAGCACCCAGGCAATGGCCAGTTGCGAAGGCGTACAGCCTTTTTCTGCCGCAAGTGTGCCTATCTTTTCTACCAGTTCTAAATTTTTGTAAAAGTTTTCACCCTGGTAGCGCGGCATAGCGGCTCTGCTGTCTTTAATGTCCTCCGGCTTTTTGTACTCCCCGCTCAAGAATCCCCGGCTCAATGGCGCGTAAGCCACCAAACCAATACCCAGTTCCCGCAGGGCGGGCAGTACCTCCGCTTCAATATCGCGCGACCATAACGAGTACTCTATCTGCAGCGCCGTAACAGGGTGAACGGCCGCGGCTCTCCGCATGCTTTCGGCAGAGGCCTCAGATAAGCCTATATAGCGGATAACGCCTTTCTGCACCATATCTGCCAGGGCGCCTACCGTTTCCTCCACCGGCACATCAGGGTCTACACGGGCAGGCGTATAAAGGTCTATGTAGTCGGTTTTAAGGC
This sequence comes from Mucilaginibacter sp., assembly GCF_965200995.1. Taxonomy (GTDB): domain Bacteria; phylum Bacteroidota; class Bacteroidia; order Sphingobacteriales; family Sphingobacteriaceae; genus Mucilaginibacter. Next base: position 2,934,366 of record NZ_OZ241743.1, read on the forward strand.
GTTGCAAGCTATGCATAACGGCATTGCGCAGGTAATCCGGATGGCCATTTGTTGGTCCGCGCCCCATGGTGCCATTAGGGCCGGGGGCAACCATTTGTCCGCTCTTTACGGAGAGGAAAGCCTGATCGCGTCTGTCATGAATCGCCTGTCCGATCAGCAATTCGTTGTGGCCCGATAAATAATAATCAGCAGTATCTAAAAAGTTATGCCCCAGTTCAAGCGCCCGCTGTATGGTAGCAATGGATTGCTGATCATCCGATTGCCCGTATGCGCCCGACATGCCCATGCAGCCTAAGCCTACCGCTGAAACTGAAGGGCCGTTTTTTCCTAATGTTCTGTTCATCGCTTATGTGATTTTAACTATAAGCAAAGTTCAGGATAACCACACAGCTAATGCCGGACGAAAACTGTTAATTTCCGGACAAATCCTGAAAAAAATCAGCAACAGTTTTACCGGTAACCTTTTTAAATAATCTTGAGAAGTAATCGGGATCATTAAAACCCAGCTCAAAGGCAAGCTCCTTAACGGTAGATCGTTCGCCGTAGTACAGGCGCCGCCTTGCTTCTAAGATGAGGCGGTTGGTGATAAACTCCTTAGGCGACCGGCCAGAAAACTGTTTTACAATCTGGTACAGGCTATCGGTGCTGAGTGCCAGCTGCTCTGCAATATCTTTAATGGAAGGATGATTGATGAGGTTATTCTCTACAAATACCTTGAAGCCGATGTACTTGGTGAGTTTGTCATCCGCCGGTTTTTGCTGCGCTGTAAAATAAGCAGTATTAATTTCAGTAAGCAGGCTGTTGAGGTGGGCCAGGATGAGTTCAGGCTCAGTTTCAGGCGTGCTTAATAAACCCGAAAGCAGCTCAAAGATTGCTTTGAGCCTGCCGGCGGCAACAGGTGCAAAGCTGATTTTGTGCTGGTTGAGCGGGTTAAGAAGAAAAGGATATTGTTTTGGCAAACGGGAAAGGCATTCTTCATCAAAACCCAATTTGTAATAATCGTTGCCATGCAAGGCAGCCGGCAATTGCTGAATTTGGTTAGGTAAGCAGAAAAGCAAATCGTGCTTTTCAACGTCAAACTTCTCCAGATCAACGCTGTGCCGGGTGCAGCCATCCAGCACAAAGAGAAAAAAGTAGTAAGGCAAGCGGTGGGTGAGGCCATACTTTTCTGCACCTTCCGGCGATAAGTGACCAAAATCAGGCGAAACGATCCTTATCGGCAGCTGGTTATTCTGGCTAAAGTTCTCAGGCAGCGAGTCGGTGCTTCCCATAGCTAACTAAATGTTATTAAAATTTGTTAATTAAAGTTACATGATCTGCTGCACAAAGGCAAATACGTTAGGCAGCAGCTATCGTTTGCTGCCATCAGCAACAGCCACGGGACACTTGCAGCAGTGACCAGGAAGCAGAAAGATTAGAAATTCTGTTGCCTGTGGCACGGTGATAATAACACCAGTGTCCGGCAGCACAAAAGGGCATTAAATGGTACAACTAAAAGCTCTAAAAAGTGTAAACCCTGCTTTTTTTTAAAATATTGACTATGAGAGGTTTAAATGCTAATTTTTTTGAAAAGTGTAAACTTTGCCTTTACACTTTTCAGCGTCGATAAAGGAGGTACATTACCCTTAGCCGGAAGGCAGCGATCAGGAATTACTAAACTTGTTTCAGCATAATGTGAGGAGGGGCATCTAAGCTTAAAAGCCTTCTGAACACTGGTGGTGGTATCGCCGCGCCACGGATAAACTAAACCTTTGTTGCATACGATCCGCATTTTCGGCTAACACAAACCGTATTCAGGCTAAATCTGTTGTGAGGTTAATGCTGAGTTTTGTATAAACAAAATAACAGAAACTATGAAAGCGATTAGAGTTAATGAATTTGGAGGCCCGGAAGTAATGCAACTGGAAGAAGTGGAATGCCCGGTTCCGGCAGCCGATGAGATTTTAGTGAAAATGTATGCCAGCAGTGTTAACCCTGCCGATTACATTATCCGCGAGGGTGGCAATGAGGCGTTGCGGTCTTTTTTGAAGCTGCCGCTGGGCCTGGGTTTAGATGCCGCAGGTATAGTGGAAGAAACCGGCAGCGAGGTTACCCAATTTAAAAAAGGCGACAAGGTATACGGGGTGCCTAATTTTCCCGGCGATGGCGGTTATGCCGAATACATTGTTGCAAAGGCCAGCCAGTTTGATGTAATGCCGCAAAACATTACCTTTAACGAGGCCGGTGCGCTGCCTTCCTGTGCGCTGATTGCCTGGAACGGTATTGTAGATATGGGTAAGATACAACCGGGCCAGCGGGTGCTTATTCATGGCGCGGCAGGCGGCGTAGGCAACCTGGCGGTACAGATAGCCAAAGCCAAAGGCGCCTATGTAATTGGCACGGCATCAGCCTCTAACCATGATTTTTTGAAAGAGTTAGGTGCCGATGAGGTAATTGATTATAATCACCAGCGTTTTGAGGAACTGCTGCGCAATGTTGATTTGGTATTTAACGCCTCTCCCGTTCGCGACAGCAGCATCAGGTTTAAATCAGTTGACGTAATTAAAGAGGGCGGTATTTATGTATGTACCCATTTGGACCAGCCTCTTGAGCAGGAGTTTTTAGATGCCTTAGCCAAAAAGAATGCTACCGGAACAATGGTGGGCGGCGGAAGCATAACCACCTATACTTCATCACTGAGCGGTACTACCCAACTCATAAACGAGGGTAAGCTAAAAGCGATAGTAAGCAAAGTGTACCCGCTGGCAAAGGTGGCCGATGCACACCGCGAAAGTGAAACCAAACACGTGCGCGGTAAAATTGTACTGGAGATAAGAAAAGAAAGCTAATGCAGGTAACGCGTTTTAAAGCCATCAGCGAGTTTTATCAGTTCAGGCAAATGCCTAAACCCGGGCATCCGCTTATCAGTGTACTCAAACTGGAAACAGTTGAAGCGCTGCGATTAAGCGAACCTGCATCGTGGGTTTATGACTTTTATTGTATCGGCCTCAAGAAGGTAGCTAATGTACAAGAGATTAAGCTTAAGTACGGGCAGCAAACGTATGATTATGATGAGGGTGTCTTATCATTTGTGGCCCCCAATCAGGTAATGAGTCTCTCTGTTAATAAAAACGCGGCACAACTTAAGCAATCAGGATGGATGCTGTTCATCCATCCTGATTTTCTGTGGAACACGCCCCTGGCCAGTACCATAAAGCACTATAACTTCTGGGATTACTCGGTAAATGAAGCTTTGTTTGTGTCTGAAAAAGAGGAAGGTGTGCTGGTAGACATCATTAAAAACATCCGGCAGGAAAGCCATGCTAATATCGATAAGTTTAGTAAGGGCATTATCATTTCGCATATCGAAACCCTGCTCAACTATGCCGACCGCTATTATCATCGCCAGTTTATTACCCGCGAGAAAGCCAATCACCAGGTACTCGAACGTTTGGCGCACCTGCTGGATGCGCATTTTAACAGTGATGAATTAATGTCGAAGGGTATCCCTACAGTTGGAAGCGTGGCACAGGCATTAAACTTAACCCCAGGTTACCTGAGCAGTTTGCTAAAAGTGCTTACCGGGCAAAACACCCAGCAGCATATTCACGAAAAGCTGATTGAAAAGGCCAAAGAAAAGTTGTCAACCACCAGCCTGTCAGTAAGCGAGATTGCCTATGCGATGGGCTTTGAGCATCTGCAATCCTTCAGCAAATTGTTCAAAACCAAAACCAGCCAGTCGCCTTTGGATTTCCGGCAGTCATTTAACTGATAAGCGTTGTAGGCAAATCTGCTTATATTTGCCTGTATGAGCCAACCCAATAACCCCCTGCACGGCAAAACACTGGACGCCATTTTAAACGAACTGGTAGCCAGATACGGCTGGGCCGAACTGGGTTACCGCATCCGTATCAACTGCTTTCTGGATAATCCTTCGGTAAATTCCAGCCTTAAGTTTTTGCGTAAAACAGAGTGGGCGAGGAAGAAGGTGGAGGAATTATATGTGAAATCGACAACATGACGAAATATAACCGCCGCGCGATATTGCAAGGAACGGGCGCCATCCCGTAGCTGTCCTTGTTCGCTTAGTTTACTACAATATTGCTTCGTCCCTGGCAATGACACGGTTGGGTTAGCTTTATAGTAAATGCCCAAGATTTCTCTCTGCGGTCGGAATAACTAAATTAAGACAGACTTTCTCAACCACATTTCAATCCAAATGCCGCTCTTTCATCAAATCCGTTTCCTTACCGGTTAAGGCAGCTACGGCATAATTGTAATTTCCGGTGATGTTCAGTTCATCAATCGCCGTTACCAGGTTACCGTACTTAGAATGATCGGAAGGCTTTACCACAACGATTAAATTTTTGCCGGTAGCTTGGCGTACTTGCTGCTTCAACTGCAACAGCAGGTGCCGCAACGATTTGCCGCTTACATCTACTATCTGCGGTTCGGCCAGCGGCTTATCGGCCATTCCCCTAAACACGTAAGCCTGATTTTTGCTGCCCAGGCATAAGGTAAGCGTTCTGTATGCTGCTACCGGATCAGGCTCATCACCTACAGGCATCGCCAAATCCATCGCCTTAGGTTTAGACAGTGTGGTGGTCAGCATAAAGAAAGTAACTAATAGAAAGGCAAGGTCAACCATTGCGGTAAGGTCAACCCGTAGCGAGGCGCTGTTTCTGCCTGGCTTTTCAGATGCAACTAATTCGGCCATAACAATAAATTTTAGATGATTATTTGGTTTAATATCAATATAACCACTAAAATATGTAATTGATTTACTTAATAAGAATTTAATTTTGAAAAAATTTATTTATCAGAATTTAATTCTCAAAATAACAGCGTTGAGTTACAAAAGTAAAGGCAACGGTAAGGTGCATAAAAAAATATTGGTCGTAACGGCGTAAGTCGCCACGCTGGGTACCGGCCACACCAGTGTATACGCCTGTGCGCTCACCCGAACGGTCGGCCAGTGCACGTGATACGTTGTTATTTAGTAAAGTTCTGTCGGCATACAAACCGCTTACATCATCCAGGTAGTCGGTATTGGGCCTGCGGTAGCCAATATCGGCACCTAAAGTAATTTTACCGGCAATGTTGTATTTAACACCTGCACCGTAGGGTATAGTAAGCACCTTATTGTTGTATTGCCGGCTTTGCCCTTCGGTGGTAAGTGGGCGCAAATAGTACATATCTCCCTGATAAACGGTACGCGGATTAAAATGTACCATGCCTATGCCGGCATATATATAAGGGGTAAAGCGGCTTTTGCTTACGTCAGGAATGTACTTAAAAAAGTTCAGTTCGCCAATCAGGCTTATTTCGTCCAGCCGACTGTAAAAGCTAAGGTTACGGTTGTATAATTGTGCATTATCAGATTCGCGGTCATCTGCGCCAATACGCCCCACTGCTGCATTGGCCTTTAAAGATAAATAACCGTTAAAATTGCGCTTAATATAACCTCCGGCACTGGCACCGCTAAACTTTACCGGATTGGTGGGGTTTAAATCGCCAATATAGCCTGCACCTCCGCCCATAAAGCCAATTTCCCAGGTTTGGGCTTTTGCGTTAAAGTTAATGAACAGTAAAATTGCAGCTAACCAGAGTTTGGGCATCAAGCAAATTTAGTAATTGCGGGCATCTAAACCCCACAATAATTTGCTTCTTAACGTTGCCAGGTAACTTTCATTATTCAGGCGGATCAAATTCAGTTTAAAATTAGCTTTACAAACATCCAGCTTGATAGAATCCTCAATCACCTCCGTATGCGAATCGCAGGATACCAGGTAATTGGCACTGCGGGTTTCTACCTCAAAGGATAGCACGGCATCATCCGGCAAGATGATTGGCCTTACATTAAGATTGTGGGGCGACACCGGTGTTACCGCAATGCTGTTGGCTTGCGGATATATGATAGGCCCCCCGCAACTAAGCGAGTAAGCGGTAGAACCGGTAGCCGTAGAAATGATAATGCCATCGCCCCAATATGAATTCAGAAATTCGCCGTTAAGATAAGCATGCATGGTAATCATGGCGGCATCATCCCGCTTATGAATGGTAACATCGTTAAGGGCAAAATTACAGTCGCCGAACAACTGCGGTTCTGATTTAACCTGGAGTAATGTACGGCTGTCTAACGTATACTGGTTAGTAACCAAGGCATGAACCGCGGCAGCAATATCATTTTTGTTTACACTGGCCAAAAAGCCTAAGCGGCCAAAGTTTATACCCACTACCGGTATGCCGCTGTCGCGTATAATGCTTACTGTGTCCAGCAGGGTACCATCACCGCCCACGCTGATAAACAGGTCGATATAGCCTTTAAGCTGCTGGTCGGCGCTGAGGTTTGTGTAGGTAACCGTATTAATTTTATCCTGAAGGAAACCGTAAAGTTGCCGGTGCACACAAATTTCTACCTGATGCGATGCCAGGCTATCAAACAGTTCCTGCACAAACGGCAATCCCGAATCATTAAACTGCCTGCCGTATACTGCTACTCTCATGGTTAAAAATCAAGATAATTCATGAAAGAGTTATAACGGTCGAAGGTGTCATCGTCATTATTTTCGCCATTGAATAGTGCTTTTACATCGTAATCATACCGCAAAAAAGCAGCATTAATGGCCGATAAATCGGTTTTATTCAATTTTAAGGTAACTTCCATCCGGGTAGAGTCAGCAAAAGAGCGCACGTAGGAACTTAGCACCTGCGCATTGTCCGATTCTACAATCTGGGCCATGTGGGCCAGCGAATTATTACGGCTGTCCACCTCCAGCACTACTACTCCGCCGGGTGCATCCGCAGCTGTAATTTCGGCAAAGTAATCGTTCATGCGGTTAAGGCTTACCACACCTAAATAGTTTTTGGCTGCACTTAATACCGGCACTAAGGTAAGCTGTTGTTCATGAAACAAGCGTATAACATCGTAGATGTGCTGGTCTTCGGTTACATAAGCCGTCATCAGGCCTATAGTAAGAGAACTTACCAGTTCCTGGGGACCATGTTGAAATAAGTCGCTTTCGGTAATCATGCCTGTAAACTGCTGTTCATTAGTCACCGGCATGTGCCGTACCCGAAATTCCACCATACGGTCCAATACTTTTTGCACCGTATCCTCAAGATGGACAGGCAATACAGCGTCGGTAACTAATTCAATAGCCAGCATACCTTACATTTTAAGTTTCAACTTTTCCAGAAATGCGCGCACTACCCGGTTAAACTCGGCAGGCTGCTCCATCATGGCTGCATGCCCGCATTGGTCTATCCAGTGCAGTTCTGAGTCGGGCAGTAGAACATTAAACTCTTCGGCCACATCGGGCGGGGTAATCTTATCGTTCTTGCCCCAAATCAGTGAGACCGGAATTTTTATCTTATGTACATCCTTAGCCATATTATGCCTGATGGCTGATTTGGCCATAGCCAGTATACGAATCACCTTTGTGCGGTCATTAATGGTCTGGTACACATCATCCACTAATTCCTTGGTAGCCGTTGCCGGATCGTAAAAAGTGTATTCTACTTTTTCCTTCACAAAATCGTAGTTCTCGCGGCGGGGAAATGAACCGCCAAAAGCATTCTCGTACAGGCCTGAACTGCCGGTAAGCACAAGCGCCTTCACCCGTTCCAGGTGTGCCAGGCAGTAAATTAAGGCTACGTGGCCGCCCAATGAGTTACCGAGCAGAACAAAGCTGTCGAGTTTTTTAAACTTCACAAACTTGTGTACAAACTTTGATAAGGTTTTTACCCCGGTGGTAAGCAGCGGCAATTCGTAAATAGGCAGTATAGGAATAATTACCCGGTACTCTGCTTTAAACTCATTAATCACATCCTCCCAATTGCTTAAAGCGCCCATCAGGCCATGCAACAACAGTAAAACGCTGCCTTCGCCTTCATCGATGTATTTAAACCCATGCTCCTCTTTAAGCAAATAACTCATATCCTGTATCTAAGGTCGTGTTTGATGTGTACTACAGCCGCAATATAGGTATACGGCATTAGTAGTAGGTATAAATTTAAATGTTTGTTAACGAGTTACAATGCATACCGGTTTTTCAGGCCAATAATTGTTTCACCACTTCTGATATGGTTTTGCCATCGGCCTTACCGGCCAGCTCTTTGTTGGCCGCCCCCATTACCTTGCCCATATCTTTTACTGATTTTGCCCCTACCCGGCCAATTAGTTCCTTCAGGTAGCTTTCCACCCCGGCGCGGTCCATTTGTTTAGGCAGGTACTCTTCAATTACCTGCTGCTCTTCTATTTCAATCTGGTACAGGTCCTGGCGGTTTTGCGTTTTATAAATATCAGCCGATTCCTTACGCTGTTTAACCAGCCGCTGCAATACTTTAATTTCGGCTTCCCCGCTTACTTCATCAGCAGCGCCCTTTTCGGTACGTGCCAGCAGCAGCGCCGATTTTATGGCCCGCAAACCGCGCAGGCGCGCCTCCTGCTTTGCCAGCATGGCTTTTTTAATATCCTGGTCTATGATTGTAATTAATGACATGTTGCTTTTAAATTCAGTTTATCCGGTTATTTACGGTGAATGGTAGTGGCGTTGGCCTGTGCGGTTGGCATCAGTATCAATTCGTTTATATTGATATGGGCAGGGCGGCTTACCATATAGTATACAGCATCGGCCACATCTGCTGCTGCCAATGGCTTAAAACCTTCGTATACCTTTTTTGCCCGCTCCTTGTCGCCTTTGAACCGCACTTCAGAAAATTCGGTATCTACCGCTCCGGGGAAAATGCCCGATACCCGTATACCATAAGGCAGCAAATCTATACGCATGCCCTGGTTAAGGGCATCTACCGCGGCTTTGCTGGCACAGTAAACGCTGCCGTTGGCATACACGTTTTTGGCCGCTATGGAACTCACATTTACAATATGGCCGCCTTTACTGTCAATCATCCAGTTGGCTACCAGCTTGCTTACATACAGCAGGCCCTTTACATTGGTGTCAATCATGGTATCCCAATCATCATAATCACCTTTATGGATCGGATCAAGCCCCTGACTCAGCCCGGCGTTGTTGATGAGCACATCAACACGTTTCCACTGCTCAGGCAAACTATTGAGTGCGTTTACCACCTGCGTGCGGTTGCGCACATCAAAGGGAGAAACGGCTATTTCAACGTTGTATTGGGTATTTAATGTCTGCGCAAGGCGGTCAAGCCGGTCATGCCGGCGGCCGGTTAAAATCAGGTGGTAACCTTCGCGGGCAAACAGGTGTGCGCAAGCTTCGCCAATGCCGGCGGTTGCGCCTGTAATAAGTGCAATTTTAGCCATAGGTAAGAGTAACTAATGGCAGCGAAATTATGTTTTTTTTATTAAGTAATGAGTGTGAAGCCAGCGCCGGTATCGAGATAAGTTGAGGGTAGGAACTTAATGTCACTGCACCCTGCTTCAAAACAAAAGAAGCTGAGTAATTACTCAGCTTCTTTTGTTTCTGTACCAACGGTTTCGGGCGTGCCGCTTTCAGGCTCAACCTCATTAAACGAAGTCAAATCTTTCAGGATGTGGTACCAGGATACAATTTTTTTCATATCCGAAGCATATACCTTATCCTCGTCATGTTCTGGCGCTACTTCGCGGAAGTAGGCGCGTAATGCCTTGCCGTCAGCCTTAGCATCGGGCACGTTACCAATTTCCTTCATGGCCTCGAATATGCCGGTCAGCTTCAGGTCTTCATCGTTACCAAAAACGGTAATTTCATCTAATGCGGCCAACTTTGACGTGGCCAGATTAGCTACCAGCTTGGTTTTTTGCGCATCCAGGCTCTCTAAGATAAACCCGGTCTTATTTTGCGACAATGCGCGCCACAATCCCGGCTTGCCCGAAACGGCTACTATTGCTTGTAAATTCATCTTTTTTGTTGTAGAGCGGGGAGGAAAGAGCGAAGAGCGGAATTGTTTAATTAAAAAAACATATCCGCTCTTTGCTCCTTACGCTCCGCTCATTAATTATTCCTCTATTACTTCTACGCCTAAAATCTTGTCGCCCTGGCGGATGTCGTCTACTACATCTACATTTTCCACAACTTTGCCAAAGCAGGTATGGTTACGGTCCAAGTGGGCAGTATTGGCACGGCTGTGGCAGATGAAGAACTGTGAACCGCCGGTATTGCGGCCGGCATGCGCCATAGAGAGTACGCCACGGTCGTGATACTGGTTTTCGCCGGTCAGTTCGCAATCAATTTTATAGCCGGGGCCGCCAGCGCCGGTACCGGTTGGGTCGCCGCCCTGTACCACAAAATTCGGGATTACGCGGTGGAACGCTACATTGTTATAAAAGCCGGATTTGGCCAGCTTTAAAAAGTTAGCTACGGTGTTAGGGGCATCTTTGTCGTAAAACTGAACGGTCATGTCGCCTTTATCAGTTTTTATGATGGCTTTGCTCATGGTAAATTTTAATTTTTAAGAATGCAAAGGTAACCATTTGCCCGCATACCTTAAACTTTTCGGGCCGATAATAGCTTAGCCAATTAATCGTTACCTTTGAAATACATACTCAATCTTCATACGTGCCGCCAAAACTGTCCGTTAAAATTGCTTTCGCCTGGATATTACTGCTGCTGCCAATCCTCAGCCGGGCGGCATCACTATTGATCCCGATGGACGAGGCGCAGAAAGACCACCTGAAGGCTTACGGCATTGCCTACTGGGCGCTGCAAAAAAATGCAGAGGTCAGCTGGCTGCTCAACTACCGGGGCGGCAGTTTCATGACCACCTATGACCAGCAAACCGAGAACGAATGCAAGATACGCGGTGTAAGCTACGAGGTGATTGCCGATGCCAGAGCTACCGCCATCATTGCCGAAATTACTGACCCTTCCGTAAATATGGATGTGGTAAAACTGCAGAAAGCGCCCAAAATGGCGGTGTATTCGCCCAAAAGCAAACTGCCCTGGGATGATGCCGTTACGCTGGTACTGAAGTACGCAGAAATACCCTACATGGTAATTTACGATGAGGAAGTGATTAAGGGCGAACTGCCTAAATACGATTGGCTGCACCTGCACCACGAGGATTTTACCGGGCAATACAGTAAATTTTACGGTACTTACCGCTATGCGCCCTGGTATGTTGAGGACGTAAGAAATCAGGAAGCAACAGCCCGTAAGTTAGGCTTTACCAAAGTATCAAAAATGAAACTGGCCGTGGCGCAGCACATCCGCGATTTTTGTGCCGGCGGCGGCTTTATGTTCGCCATGTGTTCGGGCACCGAAACCCTGGACATAGCACTGGCCGCCGGGAATACCGATATTTGTGAAAGTATATTTGACGGCGACGGCGCCGACCCTGATGCGCAGGCCAAACTGGATTTTAGCCAGACCTTCGCCTTTCAGAAATTTACACTCGACCGTAGCCCCTACTCGCACCAGTTCAGCAGTATTGATGTTACGCCTACCCGGCAGGTAGACCGCTCACAGGATTTTTTCAGCTTGTTTGATTTTTCGGCCAAGTGGGATGTGGTGCCCAGTATGCTTACCCAAAACCATGACAAAATTATTAAAGGCTTCATGGGCTTAACTACGGCCTTCAACAAAAACTACCTGAAGCCTGATGTAACGGTGATGGGCGAATTGAAAACCGCCAACGAAGCCCGCTACCTTCATGGCGAATATGGCAAGGGGCAGTGGACCTTTTACGGCGGCCATGACCCGGAGGATTACCAGCATGCCATAGGCGACCCGCCTACTGACCTGAAGCTGCACCCCAACTCGCCCGGCTACCGGCTGATTTTGAATAATGTGCTTTTCCCGGCCGCGCACAAGAAAAAACAGAAGACTTGATCAGAATTGGCTTTTTATTAAGTCATTTCGACCGCAGGGAGAAATCTTCTGCTGCAGACCGGCTGCTCAAAGAAGATTTCAGTATTCAGGTATAATTTAACCTAACCGTGTCATTGAGAGGAACGAAGCAATCCTGTCGCTATGCTTGTTCGCTTAATTTACGACGAGATTGCTTCGTCCCTCGCTATGACAACTGGTATTTATACACTATTCTATACATATATGTAAGGGTATCTTTATACATAAATGCCGAAATCTTCTGCCGTAAACGAGTCGCCCGAAGAAGATTTCTCCCTACGGTCGAAATGACGTGTTTATAAAGAAAATGTTGTAGAAAATAATAACTTATTTTCTACAACATTGCCGCCAGCTCATCCTCGCTAATTAACGGAATGTTCAGTTTATTAGCTTTTTCTAATTTCGATGGCCCCATATTATCGCCGGCCACCAGATAGTTGAGTTTGGCCGAAATACTACTCAACATTTTGCCGCCATTCTGCTCAATCAGTTCCTTTAGTTCCTCGCGGGAATGCTTTTCGAAGGTGCCGGAAATCAGAAAGGTTTTACCGCTTAGCTTGTCGCTGGCTAAGGTTACTTCTTTTTCTTCGGTTATCAACTGCAGGCCGGCGCTGCGCAGTTTCTCAATTTCCTGCCAGTGCACCTCACCGCTAAAATATGTAATCAGGCTTTCGGCAATGCGGCCGCCAATTTCATCCACGGCGGTCAGTTCTTCTAAAGTGGCGGCTTTCAGGCGGTCGATATTTTTAAAATAGGCTACCAGTTTGCGGGCAACGGTTTCGCCTGCATAGCGTATACCCAAACCAAACAGCACCTTTTCAAACGGCATCTGCTTTGATTTTTCAATACCGTCCAGCATATTGATGATGGATTTCTCACCAAACCTGTCCATCTGCATCAATGCTTCACGGTGCAGGTGCAAGTTATACATGTCGCTGATGTGTTTGAGGAAGCCCCGCTGGTACAGGGTTTCAATGGTTTCATCGCCCAAGCCATCAATGTTCATGGCTCTTCGGCTTACAAAGTGCTGCATCCGGCTTACAATCTGCGGCGGGCAGCCCTCATCATTGGGGCAGTAGAAGGCTGCTTCACCTTCTTTACGTTCCAGTGGAGTTTTACAGACAGGGCAGGTGGTACGGTAGGTTACCGGCGGTGCACCCGGCTTGCGCTTATCCGGATTTACGCTAATAATTTTAGGGATAATTTCACCGCCCTTTTCTACATAAACCGAATCGCCCTCGTGCAAATCCAGTCGTAATATTTCATTGGCATTATGCAGGGTGGCCCGCTTTACGGTAGTGCCGGCCAGCAGTACCGGCTTTAAATGGGCTACCGGGGTTACCGCGCCGGTGCGGCCTACGTTGTACTCCACATCTTCCAATACAGTTTCCACCCGGTCGGCTTTGTATTTGTAGGCAATGGCCCAACGGGGTACTTTGGCCGTGAAGCCCAATTCCTCTTGCTGGGCATAATTATTCACTTTCAGCACAATACCGTCGATATCAAAACTCAAGTCGAAACGTTTTTCGTCCCACTCGTTAATAAAGGCCGATACCTCATCCAGATTTTTGCAAAGCCGGGTATGTTCGCTTACATGGAAACCCCAGCTTTTAACCGCCTGCAGGCTTTCCCAATGCGTTTTGAATAGTGGTTTAGGTGTGTACAAAAAATATAGAAAGCAGTCCAGCGGGCGGCGGGCCACCTCGGCAGAATCCTGTAGCTTCATTGTCCCCGAGGCGAAGTTGCGCGGGTTGGCATAGGCCATCTCTCCACTCTCAATGCGCTCATTATTCAGCCGTTCGAAAGCTTTTCGGTGCATCAGTACTTCGCCTCTTATTTCGAACAGGTCGGGGTAATTGCCGCTCCCCAACTGCTTGGGCACGCTGTGAATGGTGCGCACATTGGTGGTTACATCGTCGCCCTCAGTGCCGTTACCGCGGGTTACGGCCCTGGCCAGTTTGCCGTTCTCGTAGGTCATGCTCATGGACAGGCCATCGAACTTCAGTTCACACACATACTCAAAGTTATCACCTATGGCCTTGCGTATACGCTGATCAAAATCATGCAATTCATCCGCATTGTACGTATTACCCAGCGACAGCATCGGCCAGCGATGTTTAACGGTCTGAAATTCCTTGGTAACCTCACCGCCCACACGCTGGGTAGGCGAGGAGGGATCGGCTAATTCCGGGTGTTCCTTTTCCAGCCGGGCCAGTTCCTGCAGTTTCCGGTCGAAATCATAATCACTGATGGTGGGCTGGGCCAGCACATAATAGTTATAATTGTGCTGTTTTAGTTCTGCCGTTAAATCGGCTATCTGGCGTTGAACATCCGGGAATAACATAGCCGCTAAGATAGCGGATAAGTGCGTGTTGGTAAAAGAATAAAATCTAAACAAGTCAAGCCTGCAAGCCCCACTCAAACCCTCCCCGGCAGGGAGGGCTTCTGAAAAAGTTAAAGCAAGTTAAAAGTCTCCCTTTCAGGGGGAGATTTAGAGGGGGCTGAAAGGGTTGGGAGGGGTCTTAAATTATTTACTATTTTTACCGCCTGCAACAAGAGTATTTATTTAATAAACATCCGGGCCTATGGCAAGTGTTGGCAAAAACACGCTTTCATTAGAAACTTTTTTTAATATTCTTTACCATAACGAAACGTTAACGCTTGATGCGGCTGCCGTAGAAAAAGTGGCTGCCAGTTATGATTTTCTTACCGGCTTTTCATCCAACAAACTGATATATGGCATCAATACCGGCTTCGGGCCGATGGCGCAATATAAGGTGAGTGACGAAAATTTGCTTCAACTACAGTACAACCTCATCCGCAGCCATTCATCCGGCAGCGGCAAGCTGATACCCGTCCACCTGGCTAAGGCGCTGATGGTGGCCCGGCTGAACAGCTTTTTACAGGGTTTTTCCGGTGTGCATACTGAGGTGATAGATTTGCTCACCACCCTCATCAACAAAAACATCACCCCCTGTATTTACGAGCATGGCGGCGTAGGTGCCAGCGGCGATTTAGTTCAACTGGCCCACCTCGGGTTAATGCTGATTGGCGAAGGAGATGTAGCGTTTGAAGGAGAGATTTACCCGGCTGCCGAACTGTTTAAACAGCAGGGCATACAGCCGCTCACCATACGCCTGCGCGAAGGGCTGGCTATCCTGAACGGCACATCGGCCATGACGGGTATCGGGCTGATCAATGTGATACAGGCGCAGAAGTTATTGGTATGGCAGGTGCTGCTTTCGGCACTAACCAATGAGGTGGTGGAGGCCTATAATGATCACTTTTCGCATGAGCTGAACCGGGTGAAGCTGCACCCCGGTCAGCAACGCATTGCCGCCATGATGCAGAAGTCGCTGCAGGACAGCGGCATGATCCGCGACCGCTCGGAGCACCTGTACAATCCGGATAAGCTGGACAAGGAAGTATTTGAAGATAAGGTGCAGGAATATTACTCACTGCGCTGCGTTACCCAGATACTGGGGCCGGTGTACGATACCATTGTGCAAACGCGCGAGGTGTTGGTGAATGAGCTGAACTCGGCCAATGATAACCCGGTGGTGGATGTGGAAAATCAGCATGTGTACCACGGCGGCAATTTTCATGGCGATTATGTTTCGCTGGAAATGGATAAGCTAAAGATTGCCATTACCCGGCTATCTCAACTTTCAGAACGGCAGTTGAATTATCTGCTGAACCAAAAACTGAACGGTAAATTTCCGCCCTTTTTGAACCTGGGTGTGCTGGGGCTTAATTTTGGGATGCAGGGTGTGCAGTTTACTGCGGTGTCTACCGTGGCCGAAAACCAAACCCTGTCGTTTCCGATGTATGTGCATACCATCCCGAACAATAACGATAACCAGGATATTGTAAGCATGGGCTGCAATGCGGCGCTGATGACCAGTAAGGTGATTCAAAACTCATTTGAGGTACTGACCATTCAGTTAATGACCTTATTGCAGGCCGTAGATTATTTAGGTTGCCGGGACAGACTATCATCCGCCTCAAAAACGTTATTTGACGAAGCGCGTATCATCTTCCCTAAATTTGTGGAAGACCAGCCCCGCTACCCGGATTTGAAAAAGGTACGTGAATATTTGGAAACAGCAGAGCCGACCTTAAAATTTTAGTCATACAGCCATGAAGTGTGCATTAGTAACCGGAGGTTCGCGCGGAATAGGCCGCGCCATTTGTGTGGAGCTGGCCCGGCAGGGCTACTATCTACTTATTAATTATAAAAGCAACCAAACGGAAGCCGAACAAACGCTGAATTTGGTACAAATGGAAGGTGAGAGCGGCGAACTGCTGCCCTTTGATGTAGCTGATAAAGAGGCAACACGACAGGTGTTAGGCACGTGGCTAACTAATAATACCGATAAAACCATCGAGGTGCTGGTCAACAACGCAGGCATCCGCAATGATGCCCTGTTTGGCTGGATGGAAGATGAGCAGTGGAGCAGCGTAGTGGATACCAACCTCAACGGCTTTTTTTATACCACCCGCCTGGTGCTGGGCCAAATGCAGGAGAAACGCTATGGCCGCATCATTAATGTGGTATCATTATCCGGGTTGAAAGGCTTGCCGGGGCAAACCAATTATTCGGCAGCTAAGGCCGGGGTAATTGGTGCCACCAAGGCGCTGGCGCAGGAAGTGGCCCGCAGCGGCATCACCGTAAATGCCATAGCGCCGGGTTTCATTAAAACCGATATGACCGAAGGTATGGACGAGAAAGAGTTGCGTAACCTGGTACCGGCCCGTCGGTTCGGCAAGCCGGAAGAAGTGGCTTACGCTGTCGCCTTTCTGGCATCAGATAAAGCAGCTTATATCACCGGTCAGGTCTTGTCTGTAAATGGTGGACTGTATTCCTGATAAATTATATGATGCTGCCCGATCAATCCATCACCCAACTGATACCGCAAAAGCCGCCTTTCGTCCTGGTGAGCGAACTGCTCTCGGTAGAAGGGGCAACTGCCCGCACACGTTTCTATATCGATGAAAACCATGTACTGGTGGAAAACGGTATACTCACCGAAGCCGGGCTGGTAGAAAACATGGCGCAGACAGCCGCAGTGAGGGCAGGGTATCAGGCAAAATTGGAAAACCGGGTGGTAGCCAACGGCTTTATCACCACCATAAAAAAACTGGAAATTACTCAATTGCCCGAAGCTGGCAGCGAACTGCTGACGGAGATTACCATTGAAGACGAGATTTTTAATACCACCATCATATCTGCTAAGGTATGGTGCAATGAAATATTGATTGCCGGTTGTGAAATGAATGTGGTAATTGCATCAGCAGGAGAGGAGAGCGAAGCATGAGTGAGGCACCAATTGTATCAAAGCCAGATGTTTTTATCATTGCAGATAATATTCTGTCACCGCTGGGTGCCACTACGGCTGTAAATTTTGAGCAGCTCAAGGCAGGTGCATCCGGCGTTAAGGTTCATCATCAGCCATCACTGTCTGCACAGCCGGTAGCGGCGTCATTGTTTGAAGCGAATACGCAATGGGCATTTGCGCTGCAAGGCACTTATACCAAATATGAGCAGTTGCTTATTGGTTCCGTTAACGAGGCATTGCAGCATTGTACTATTGATATTACCGGGCCGGAAACCATCCTGATTATCTGTTCCACTAAAGGTAATATCAGTTTACTGGAACAGGAGCCTCACCGCCCCAACCTGCAGCAGCGGGTAGCGCTGCATACTTCGGGCCGGTTGGTTCAGCAACACTTCGGGTTCGTTAACGAACCGCTGATCGTTTCCAACGCCTGTATTTCGGGAGTGCTGGGCATCCTAACCGGAATGCGCCTGCTGCAAAGCGGCAAGTACCGGCAGGCGGTGGTTACCGGGGCCGATGAAGTATCCCGGTTTGTGGTTACCGGTTTTCAATCCTTTCAGGCACTCAGCAGCGAGCAGTGCAAGCCGTTTGATAAAGCCCGCAACGGCCTCAACTTAGGCGAGGGTGCAGGTACAATAGTACTGAGCACCCAGCGGCAGCAGGAGGACGATGTACGTGTAACAGGCGGCACTACCAGTAACGATGCTAATCATATTTCGGGCCCGTCGCGCACGGGGCAGGAACTGGGCTTCGCCATCAGTGAGGCGGTTAGGGTGGCCGGTATCGGGCCCCAAGACATCAGCCTGATTTCGGCGCATGGTACGGCTACCCCTTACAATGATGAAATGGAAGCCAGCGCCATCGGCATAGCTGGCTTAAGCCAGGCGCCGCTTTTCAGCCTGAAACCGAATTACGGGCATACATTAGGTGCCGCCGGACTGATTGAAACGGTGGCAGCAATCCGGTGCCTGCAGGAAAACGTGATCCTGCCTTCATTAGGTTTTGAAGCGCAAGGCACTACCCAGCCGCTTAATGTAAACACCCGGTTAACTGCAGCGCCGCTGCGCCATGCGCTCAAAACTGCATCGGGTTTTGGTGGCTGCAATGCGGCGCTGGTGCTCAGCAAATAAAATGATACTTTTGAACGTTCACGTTTAAACCGTTTACGCCATTGGCCCAACCACATTTCATTACCGGCAGCTGCATCATCAGTAATTACACTGTTCATTTGAATGGGGTACAGATTTATCGTTCAGCCGAAACTGAGCTGTCCGCTTTTCTGCTGTCGGTTTACCAGCACTTTCAATTCAGTTATCCCAAGTTTTACAAAATGGATAACCTCAGTAAGCTGGGCTGGCTTACGGCCGAACTGCTGCTGCAAGGCAAACCGCTTTTAGAAAAATATACAGCCGAAAAAGTGGGGTTAGTATTGAGCAACGCCAGTTCCAGTTTGGATGCCGATTTGCGGTATTCGGATACGATGAACGAAGCCGCCAGTCCGGCCCTGTTTGTGTATACCCTGCCTAACATTGTGATTGGCGAGATTTGCATCCGCCATAAATTCAAGGGTGAGAACGCTTTTTTTATAACTGAACAGTTTAATGTTGGATTACTGGAAACCCAGGTAAACCTGCTGTTAGATGCCCATATTTTGCAGGCTTGTATCTGCGGGTGGGTAGAGGCGCTGGGGCAAAATTACCAGTCGGGCCTGTTTTTAGTTGAGCAAGCCGGAGATTATACCCCTGCGGTTTTTACGGCTAAGCAGTTAACTGCCTTAATGAATAACAGCCATGAATAAAGCGCCGGTATATATCGCCGGTGTGGGTGCGGTAACGGCCATTGGCAACAATGTGGCCGAATGTATGGCCGCCTTTGCCAAAGGCGAAGCCGGTATGGCAGATATCCGTTACCTTGAAACGGCCCATAAAAATGTAATACCGGTGGCCGAAGTGAAACTAAGCAACGAGGAACTGGCTGTGCAAACCGGCGCTCCGGCTAACCTTACACGTACCGCACTGCTCAGCCTGAAGGCGGCACAAGAAGCCCTGGCCGATGCGGGTATTGCAAACAGGGGCGAACTGCGTACCGGTTTTATATCGGCCAATACCGTGGGCGGGATGGATAAGACGGAGCAGTTTTATAACGCCTTTATGCCCGACCACCAGAAAGGCCGGCTGGCCAATGTGGTGAACCACGAATGCGGCGCGGTGAGTTATGCCGTGGCCAATGCCTTGGGCATTGAAGATTATATCACAACCATCAACACTGCCTGCTCTTCATCGGCCAATGCCATATTTCTGGCGGCGCGGATGATACGGCAGGGGATGCTGGATGTAGCCGTAGCCGGTGGCACCGACGCGCTGACACGCTTTACCCTCAATGGTTTTAATACCCTGATGATTTTAGACCGACAGTACTGCAAGCCTTTTGACGATCACCGCAACGGGCTGAACTTAGGCGAGGGGGCGGGCTATATGGTGCTGGTATCAGAACGCGTAGCCCAAACGTTAAGCAAGCCGGTGTACGCACAATTAAGCGGTTATGCTAATGCCAATGATGCCTATCATCAAACGGCTTCCTCGCCCGATGGCAACGGCTCTTATATGGCCATGACCGGGGCGCTCCAGCGTGCCGGGCTGCAGCCAGCCGATATCAGCTATATCAACCTGCATGGCACCGGTACCCAAAATAACGACCAGGCCGAGGGTACAGCCATACGCCGCGTGTTCGGCGATATGCTGCCAAAGCTCAGTTCCACCAAATCATTTACGGGGCATACGCTGGGGGCCTGCGGCGGGGTAGAGGCGGTATTTTCGGTGATGGCGATACGCAACAGCGTTATCTACCCTAACCTGCGTTTTAATGACCCGATTGAAGGCTTGGACATTGTGCCCGAAACTTCTTTTCAGCACCAGCCGGTAGCACACGTACTATCTAACTCCTTTGGCTTTGGCGGTAACTGTTCATCCTTAATCTTTTCTAAAATTTAGGCTGATGAAAATTTATATCCGTTCTGCCGCCTGCATTTCGCCACAGCCTACCTTTAATTTCACCGGCTTACTCACCCAACCCGTTGGCTATGCCACCAACCGCTTGAAAGTTATAACGCCGGATTACAAGTCCTATATTGATGCGAAGCTGATTCGCCGCATGAGCCGCGTTATTAAACTGGGCGTAGCGGCCGCACTGCAATGCCTGCGCGATGCCGGTATAGATATGCCCGATGCCATTATTACCGGCACCGCCTACGGCTGCCTCGAAGATACCGGCATCTTCCTGACCCGCATTGTGGAGCAGGAAGAACAAATGCTGTCGCCAACTTCGTTCATACAGTCTACTCATAATACCATCGGGGCGCAGATAGCGCTTAGTCTGCAGTGCCATAACTATAACAATACGTTTACCCAGCAGGGGCACTCGTTCGAGAGCGCTTTGCTGGATGCACTGCTGCTATTCAAAGAACAGGAAATTTGCAATGCCCTGGTAGGCAGCGCCGACGAACTGACCGACATCAGCTTTGATATTTTAAACCGTTTTGGTTTGTACCGCCGTTCGGCAGGGAATAGCCTGCAATTATTGCAAACCCGGCAGAAAGGCACCATAGCCGGTGAGGGTACCGCCTTCTTTACCCTAACTACAGCTACAGATACGAAAAACATGGCTGAATTACATGCCATGGAAACATTTTATAATATGGATAGCGGGAGTGAGGTTCAGGAAAAAATTAAAGCTTTTCTTGAACAGCAAAATTTACGGCCGGAAGCTATCGGCCTTATCATATCAGGCTACAACGGTGATACCGAAAATGATAAAATATATGAGCAATTGCAACAAGGAATTTTTTCGGGTGTGCCTGTTGCAGGATACAAGCACTTGTGCGGGGAGTACCCTACCTCTATTTCCTTTGCCTTATGGTTGGCAGCGGTTATGTTAAAGGAGGGTAATGTACCGCCTTCCCTGAACATAAATCCGGCTCCTGCATTGCCGGTAAAACAGGTGCTTATTTACAATCATTACCAGCACAGGTATCATACTTTAATGTTATTAAAGGCATGTTAAACGGCAGCTTTTATCATATTCCCAAACTGAAAAGCAGCGAAGGCAAGATACAGGCTGATGTTTCGTTTGATCCGCAGCATCCCATTTTTAAGGGACATTATCCCGGTCAGCCTATTGTGCCCGGCGCCTGCCTGCTGCAACTGGTGAGAGATGTACTGCAAACCGCCTTGCGGCAAGAATTACAGTTAATCAAAGCGGACTACTTGAAGTTTATGGTGCCGGTAATACCCAAAACCGGGCAAGTGCTGTCGATGCAAATCACTTACACTTCAACGCCTGAGCAATTACTCAAAGTAGCTGCCTCCTTAAGTGGCGAAAGTATATATTTCAAGTTTCAGGGATTGTACAGATAAGTTCCAGCGATAAAAACCCGTCATTTCGACCGTAGGGAGAAATGACGGGTGATTTGTTGCATGAAATTCTCAACAAAAAGCCCATGCAGTCTAAATGACGTATGTAATCACCTAAACTATATGGGCTTTGGCATAACCCAATACAAACTACAAATGGTAAGTAAGGGTCAGGTAATACAATCCGCCGATGGACGGTCCGCCTAAATAAGAATAGTAAAATTTATTCAAGATGTTGGTGGCCCCTAATTTAGCGTTCAGTTTGCTTTGCAGAAAGTCGTAATTAACCTGTGCATCTACGTTGCCATAAGCCTTTACATTACCGTTTACTAAAAACGATTGCCAGTAATAGCTGCTCTGGTGCTTGTAAGTAACATTAAAACTCAGGTTACTTACCACATGTTCGCCGCCGAATGATACGTTGGTGAGCCACTCCGGCGTATTGAATCCATCCTCAAAACCATCCGAATTTTCAGTACGGCTCAGCTTGGCATAAGATACATTACCACCGATGGTATATTTGTTTAAGAAGAAGTAACTGGCACCGAAACTACCGCCGTAATTGTAGATTACACTACGTGAGTTGGTGTACAGGCGGTAGCGGCTTTGCAGGTTTTTGTTGTTCAAATAATAGGGGATGGAATCCGGTTTGGCCGTGTTAGGTACATTCATCTCTACCTGCGCAATAAAGTTGTTATACTTGTTGTAGTAAAAATCCGCATCTATCCGCAGGTTGCGGTTCAGGAATAAGCCCTTGTAACCCATTTCAAAGGAATTGATATGTTCGGGGGTTACGTAGCTGTAATAGTTTTTAATCAACAGCCCTTTTTCCTTTTCAATGGCGGCGTTGGTAGTCATGCCTGCATTAAAGTCGTTTTTAACGGCTGCCTGGAAACGGTCAATCGAGCTTCGGAGATAAGCGTTTTCAAATATACCGTTCGACATTACTTTTAAACCGCCCACGCGTTTAACGCCGCCGCTGTTTACGTTGGAAAACGCCTCGAATATGCTCGGAAAGCGTGAGCCGCTTTGGTAGGAGAACCGGATGCTTTGCCCGGTGCCCGGCGTAATTACCGCAGTAAAGCGCGGGTTATACCTGATTTTAAAGTAATCATTTTTGTCTGCCCGTAGCGTGGCAGTAAGGCGTAGCAAACCGTTAAACAGGTTTTTACCTGCCTGCACAAAGCCGCCGGTTTTACCATAGGTAAAGGTATCAAAGGTTTTACCGGGTGCCGGGTTGATAAAGTAGTTACCATCGGGCTGAATGATATATGTCTGAAAGTCGGCACCGGCCAGCAATTCTAAACCTGTCTTTTGTTTAAAACCAGCGCCGAATGCTTTGGTAATGTCTACCTGCCCCTCCACATGAAACAGATCATCCTTTACACGCAGCGCCGAGCCGATATCCCAGTTATTTACATCGGCCAGTTCTTTTAATTTGCTGGCAAAAGCGGCAGTACCGGGCTGGTAGCGGCCAGCATCAGCCGTTTGGCGGGCCTGGTTAAGCGCCTGTATGGTGGTAGTACCCGGTACGGCAATGGAACTGTTGTAGGCCGAAGTATAATCGGCATACCATTTATCATCGGTCTTAAAATTACGGTCCTGGTTCTCGGCAGCCGAACGCAGGTTATAGGATTTGCCGGTATTTTCACTCGTTACAAAGGCGCGGGCCTGAAAGATGTCGTTCTTTACCTCTACCGCATGTTGCTGCAGGATATAATCTTTTAAAGCAAAGCGGTTGGCGCGTTGGTATACATTGTCCAGATCGGCAAAACGGTATGTGTAGCTGATAGTCGTCTTCGGGCTGAATTTGTAATATAAACCTACATCAGCCTTGATGTTTTGAATATTATAATCGGTTACATCTTTTTCATCATAACCGGTACGGGCTACCGAATACTGCTTGCCGCCGAGGGTAATGGTACGGCGGTCTGATGATTCATTGCCATAACCATTCACCGGGTCATAGCCGGGGTTATTGATACCGCCGGAAATGCCTACACCGGTATTGGCGCTGCCATTCAGGTCCGTATGGTTATTGGCAATCCAATCGTAACCTTTAGTGTAAGTGCCATTCAGTTTGAAGGCAAACCTGTCCGACAGCTTTTCAGCAATCAGGAAACTGCTTTCAGAAAATAATTTAGCCGGTGAGTTAGGATCGCTGATGTGGTTAACGCCTGTTTTTTGCTGTAAGGTAACCCCGGTGCTGGTGAACGGGTTTTTGGTGATAATGTTAGCCAGCCCGTTAATGGCGTTCAAGCCGTACAGGGCAGATGCCGTGCCGGGAATGATTTCTACCCGGTCAATATCCAGGTCGCTTGGGCCCATCGCATTGCCGATAGGGGCGCCAATATGCGGTGCCTGGTTATCAATGCCATCCACCAGCTGGGTAAAGCGCACATTGGTAGTGTTGGCAAACCCACGGGTGTTGATAATTTTAAAGCCCAGGCTGGGCGTAAGCAGCTGTACGCCCTTTACATTTTCGAGCGCATCAAAGAACGAAGGAGAGGCGGATTTGCGGAAATACAACCCGCTTACGTTTTCAATACTTACCGGCGATTTCAAGATGCTTTCGGCAGTACGGGAAGCCGATACCACTACCTCCTGCAAGTTTTGATTTTTGGAAGTATCGCGCCGGGCAGTATCTCTTTTAGCCTTTTGCTGGGAAAGTGCCGTTAACGGCAAGGCTGCACTTATCAGCAGTGTGCACATAATAATACAGGGTAAATGTTTTGCCATAGAAATAAAAGTGAATGGGTGTAATGGGCTGTTTCGTTATTCTTTTACAAACATAACGAAATATCTGTATTCGCCTTTATACTTAGTTGTGCAATACTGCGCAAGCCGCTGCTTTTGCGCAAAACTTTTAGTGGTAAAGTAAATTTCTTTTAGCAGGCGCAGTGTTGTTATGCATAACGGCTTTTTTATATATTTGAAACCTCCCCTAAAATTATTGGTTAATGCATCGTAGCGCGCAATTGGCGTTGTAATTTATTACAGCTATAATCTTTGCGTGTTATAATAATAGCAGTATACAACAATATATACAGGGCATTTACATTGAGCATCTCAAATACCGGAGAATTTTCATTCTCTAACAATTCTATAAGGCAGGATTTTGAATTGCTGACCAAAGCGCTGGATGCCAGCATCACCGGTATTATTATTACCGATAATCAGCTTCCGGATAATCCTATTATTTACTCCAACGCCGCTTTTGAAAGATTAACCGGCTACACCCGTAAAGAGATTATAGGGCATAACTGCCGTTTTCTGCAAAAAGACGACCGCAATCAACCTGAGCGGAAAATTATACGCGATGCGGTAGAGCAGGGCGAATCCTGCGTGGTGGAGATCAGAAATTATAAAAAGAATGGTACGTTGTTCTGGAACGAGCTGTATATGTCGCCTATTAAAGATGAAGCGGGAACAGTTACCCATTTTATAGGGGTACAGAATGACATCAGCCGCCGTAAGCAGGCAGAGCGCGAGTTGAAGCAGCAACAGGACCAGATGGAAAAGAAGATCGCCGAGCGTACCAAAAGCCTGCGTGAAAGTGAAGAGTACCTGAGCAGTATTGTTGAAACCGTACGTGAGAGCCTGATTGTGCTGGATGCCCAGAGTAACATATTAAGTGTAAATGAGCACTTTTTACGCATATTCAAAGTATCCCGTGAGGAAACTGAGGGTAAACTGCTTTTTGAATTGGGTAACGGCCAATGGAGCATAGGAAAATTACGCTCCATGCTGGAGCAGGTATTACCTACCAGCAACCCCGTGCTGGATTTTGAGGTGGAACATGATTTTCCGCACATCGGTAAAAAACTAATGCTGGTAAATGCTTACCGGGTAGAATTTGAAGGCAGCCATAAAGACCGCATTCTTATTGCTATTGAAGATATTACCGAGCGCAGAGATATTGAGAAGCGCAAGGATGATTTTCTTTCCATTGCCAGCCACGAATTAAAAACCCCGCTTACCACGGTTAAGGGTTTTGTGCAGATGATGTCTAAATTTATGCCTGCAGATGCCAGTGATAAGTTTAAAAGCATTGTAGACAAAACTACGATACACATAAACCGGCTGAATGATTTAATCAGTGAGTTACTGGATGTATCTCGCCTGCAATCCGGTTTAATAAGCTTGCATAAAGAGGCTTTTGATTTTGATAAGATGATAAAGGATACTGTTGAAGGTATTCAGGCAGCTACACCATCACATCATATAACGGTTAAGAGCAGGGCAATTACAACTTATAACGGCGATGAGTCGCATATCATACAGGTAGTTAGCAACCTGCTGTCAAACGCTATAAAATATGCGCCCGACTCGAAAGAAATTTTGGTATATACTTCGCTGGTAAGTAATTATATCAAGGTTTCGGTAACCGATTATGGCATGGGCATTAACACAGATGACCAGAAACGTATATTTGACCGCTTTTACCGCGTAGGCAATGTGCAGCAGCGGTTCCCCGGTATGGGTATCGGTTTATATGTTTGTGACCAGATTATAAAAAATCACGGCGGTTCGCTTTGGGTAGACAGCGAGATAGCAAAAGGATCAACATTTAGTTTTACATTACCTTTAGAAGAAGGGAAAGCAGAATGAGCGCTAAAAAGATATTGATTTGCGATGATGATGAGGGCATATTAGATATGCTGACCCTGGTGCTTGAAGACAGCGGCTTTGAAGTGATAGCCGAATCAAATAGTTTGAATGTATATCAGCAAATTGAAACGCACCAGCCCGATCTGCTGCTGATAGATCTGTGGATGCCGGTATTATCCGGCGATCAGGTGGTAAAGCAATTGAAGCAAAACCCGGATACTCAGTTTTTGCCTGTGCTTGTTATATCGGCCAGTACCGATGGCCGTAAAATTGCGGAAGAAGCACGGGCTGATGGCTTTATTGCCAAGCCTTTCGATTTAGATAAACTGATTAACCAGGTACAAAGTACCACAGAGAATGATAATTTCTTTATCGGGAAAAATTAATACGCAATTCAATTTACCTTAAACCATACAGCCGTTACCATCCGGGTACCGGCTGTATGGCTCTTTAGTGTATGATGTGTTTTATCCGCCTTGTTTATTCAGCATCAGTTCGCGTATATAAGGCACCGGTGCGCTGCCATAGCTTAAAAACTTTTCGTTAAAGTCTTTTATTTTATATTTGTCGGCTTGCTTTTTCTTGTAAGCCTCTCGCAAATCAATAATCTCTTTATAGCCGGTGTAGTAACTGCTAAGCTGCACACTGCTTAGGGTAACCCTTTTCCATTTGCCTTCGGCCTCGGCCTGTTCCTGAAATGCCTCGCGGGTGAGCAGCGCCAAGGCATCGCCTCTACTCATATTTTGCGTATGTACGCTGTAATCCAATATCATGTTGGCTACCGAGCGTAAATTCCATTTATACCACATCAGCCACAGTTCAGGTTCGTTATTGCCATAACCGCTTTCCAGCATCATCTGCTCCGTATATACCGCCCAGCCTTCAATCATGGCCCCGTTGCCCAATACCGATTTAATAAGGCTGGGCGACTGGTTGGCATACACTAACTGTGTGTAATGGCCTGGTATGGCCTCGTGTATACATAAAATTTGCAGCGTGTAGTTATTATATTCGCGTAAAAAGCTTTCGGCTTTAGCGGCGCTGTATCCGCTGATGTTGCCCACATTAAAGTAAGTGTTGCCGCCCTTATCATAAGGGCCGGGCGCACCTACAGAGGCAACCGCTACACCAGCCATGTAGGCCGGCTCGCGCCGGATGATGAGCGGCTTGGAAGGATCGAGTGTTAACAGATTTTTTGCCTTTACAAAAGCGGTAAGCTTGGGTATCTGCTGCTCAATAGCCGATTGAAATTCGCTTTGTTTTGCATGTTTGCCCGCAATGGTATCAATCAGTTTAGTTATCATGGTCAAACTATCCTGCGGCATAGCGGTCTTGCCAAAATATTGGGGCCATAGCTTGCGGCTTATTTTCACCATCTCGCGGTGCAGGTACTTTTTGCGCTCCACAGCTGCATTATATACCTGCTGCGGCGTGCTGGCCGACTGTATATCAAACTTGAATTTTTCTGTATATAATTCCCTGCCTAACCTGAAACTTCGGCTTTTATCGCTCTTCAGCGTTTGCAGCCAGCCGGTATAGCCTTTTACAGCTTGTACTGCCAACCTGGCCCGTTCCAGCATTTTGGTTTGCTCGGGTGCTGGGATCTTCGATTTTTTTAGCGAGTCGGCAAAGTCCTTGTCCAGCACATCCAGGCTGCCGTTCAGCTGGTCAGTAGCCAACTGTGTATATTCGCTTACCGGGGTCTTCAACTGTTTTTGTGCCTCCTTGTAGTAAGCCGGCACAAAGGCCATCCGCTGGTACATGGCCGTTAAACGTTTACTGAGCGGTGCATACTTCTCGTTCAGCATATAAGCGAAGGTGCTGATGATATTGAAGCTGGCCGGATTCCATTCCCGCTCTTTGAGGCTTTGTGCGCTCCACAACATGCGGTCGGTTTCGTTTTGTATCAGCTTAAAATCTGTTTTGTTGGCATCGGAGAGTTTGCCGGCCTCATAATGGCTCAGTGAATCGGCATTTGCCTTGGCGAAGTTGACATACTTTTTATAGTAAGCGCCGTCAGGTACTGCCAGCAGGCTGTCATACTGATGATAGCCGGTTTCGGTAGCCCGCATAGGTTCCAGCTTCCATAAAGCTTCCAAAAAATGATTTTCATACCGGGCAAAGGCGGTATCGTCATAAGTAAGCTGGGCCTGGCCGCCCATGCTGTCTTTTTTGCAGGCCGAAAGCAGGCATACTACCGCTGCCAGGGGTATTAGTTTTTTTAACACGTTATCAGGATAATTAAGATGCATAAACATAAAACTTTTGCACCATATCTGAATTAATTAACCATTACCTTTTACGTTTTTACCTATGGATAATACCGCATTGTTGACTGAAGAACTGCTTAAGCTGATTAACGGCGGAGGCGCCCACGCCACGCTGGAAGATGCACTGGCTGATATACCTCCAACAGCTATTGGAGAACGACCTTATGGTTTACCTTATAGTATATGGCAACTGGCCGAACACATCCGCATTGCGCAATGGGATATGCTTGAATTTAGTAAGGATGGCAGCCATCAATCGCCCAAATGGCCCGATGATTACTGGCCGAAGGAAGCCGCCCCTGCTGACCCGGAAGCCTGGAACCAAACGTTAGTGCAGATTGGGAAAGATAAAGAAGAATTTATCAGCCTGATACAACAAGGCGATCTGTTTACGAAGATACCGCATGGGCAAGGGCAAACCTTGTTGCGTGAGGCCTTGCAGCTAGCCGACCACAATGCCTACCACACCGCCGAAATTATTGTGTTGCGGCGGTTGTTGGGCTGCTGGAAATCATGAACCTGCCAAAAGCGCAACGCCCTTCATAGTTGCATTATGAAGGGTGTTCCGCTTGTAATTCTTCGGGTTATTTCAACTTATTTACAAAGGATACTACCGTACTTACCAGCGTTGGGTCTACCGGCAGGTCGGGGTTTCCGTATGTAGCCAGATTCTGGTCGCGCGTAAGCGGTGCCTGTTTCAGGATATGGTTCATGCCGGTAATCAGCACCAGTTGTGCATCTGATTTTGCTTTCTTCAGCTTTTCGGCATTATCTACGCTTACCTGCAAATCATTAGTGCCTTGAATTATCAATATCGGGATGCGCAGTTTTTTAATGTCTTTCGCCGGATCATGCCGGAACCATGAGCCTAAATAGGGTTGAATACTTGGGCGGATTATACTGTACAATGCCGGGTCTACCTTTTCATTCAGTTTGCCTTTGCGCATGGTATCCAACACGGCTTTAAAGTTATTACGAATAAACTCAGGCTGCGATTTCATCTGGTCCGTCATGATCTTATCTGCCATTATCCCGGCACCGGCTACCGAAATAAAGCCGTCAGCCGGTTCGCCGTCTGCTGCCAGCATACCCACCAATGAGCCTTCGCTGTGCCCGAAGATAACAACTTTCGAAAAGCGGGGATCATCATGCAACTGGGTAATCAGGCCCACGGCATCATCTACAAAATTATCGAAGCGCAGATTTTTTTCGCTTGCCAGGCTACTGTACTGGCCGCCAATAGTCCGCTTGTCATACCGCAGGGTAGCAATGCCATTCTTGGCCAAATCGTAAGCCAGTAACTGGTAGGTATTAGCCGACAAACCTGCACTGCTGTTGCCATTACGGTCGGTAGGGCCGGAGCCTGCAATAATCAATACTACCGGTATTTTTCCCGTTGCATTTTTGGGTAACCCCAATGTTCCGGATATGGTACTGGTCAGGCTTTTGTAGGTAAATGGCGATTCGGTAATGTAAGGATTTCCTTCGGGCGCGGCGGTAACCTTGGGCTGGTAGTTGGAAAAGAACAAGCCCGCTAACTGGCTGCGGTTATTCAGGCTGATGCGCATGGTAGCGGCTGCCTTTTTAAAATCGCCTTTATAAGTAGCCACGTTACTGTCAATGCTCACAAAGGTAGCCTGCTGAAACTCGCCCAGGCTGGTTTGCAGCTGGCTGATGCTGGCCTTATTTTGCGCCGGCGTTATTTTAGTGGTTACGTTGGCCGCAAACATCCTGAATATGCTATCGGGCTGGTTCTGGTTATAAAAGTGGATCAGCCGGTTGATTTGCGTGCGGTAAGTTACAGGTTCGGTTTGGCAATACGCAGTTAAAGCCGATAAGGCAAAACTAAAGAACAGTAACGCTTTTTTCATACATTCAATTTCTTATGCAAACTTATAAATAATATCAGCTTAACAGCAGGTGCATTGCTTGGTATGCTGCTGCCTGTATAAATATCATTGGTATTAATCAGCCGCCATGGCCGCTTAATGCGCTTAAAATAATAATAAGCAACACCAATACCGAAATGCCAGTATACAGGTAATCCTTTTCTAACATAAAACCAATACCCGAAACTATTACGCGCAGTACCGGTGTTATTATTAATAATAAGATACCGGCTTGTATAATGGCACGTCCCCGTAAACCCAATATACCATTCCATATTCCCCGAGGCGAATGTACAAACTCGGGTACACCATTAAATTTTGCATAGCTTATCCGCTCAGCACCATGCCTGTAAAGGTATAGGGCGCCACCTGCCAGTACAACCAGCATCGATACCATTACGCCGGCTCTCAGTATCCAGCCTATGAAGCTTTGAATGTCGGTATCTTTAAATTTTACAGGAGCCATTTTCATAGTTAAATTTTACCGGTAATACCATTATACATCATTTGCACAGCCAGAAAGGTAACTACTATGGCAAACATCCAGCGCAGCCATTGGGAAGATTGGGTATGTACCAGTATTTTTGAGCCGGTTAAAGCGCCTAATAATACCCCGATTACCACCGGCATGGAAAGGCCGGGATCAATATAGCCGCGCTGCAGGTATACTACGGCGCTTGCTGCAGCCGTAACCCCGATCATGAAGTTACTGGTGGTGGTGGATACCTTGAAGGGTATACGCATAATGGTATCCATAGCGATCACCTTCAGCGCTCCTGAACCTATACCCAGCAGCCCGGAGATGATACCGGCAAAGAGCATCATGGCAAAACCGCCGCCTACCCGCTGAACGCCATAGGTTGTGGTTTCATTACCGTTGGGATAACTGCCGCTTAACTTGAGTAAAGCCGCTGCTTTGGAAGGTTGCCCGTTAATTACCTCTGCCTTCTTTTTTAATGACATAACAGCCGAAAAAATGAGGATTGCACCAAACAGCACCGCAATAAAGCCCGTATGTACATATAAGGCCAGCATGGCGCCCACAAATGCACCCATTGTAGTGGCAATTTCCAGGAACATACCGATGCGGATATTGGTAATACCCTCTCTTACATAGGCAGCAGCCGAACCCGATGAAGTAGCGATTACCGAGATAAGGGACGCGCCTATGGCATAATGTATGTTTACATGCAATACAATGGTAAGCAGCGGAATGATGACCACACCGCCGCCAAGGCCGGTTAATGAACCTAACAGTCCTGCAGCGTAAGCCCCTGCCATAATGATGAGCGTTAATACAATTACCGACATGGCCTTATCTGTTTATAGCCTGCTAAATTAAATATTCCTTTGCCTATTTGCTGTTGTTGGTTATAATTACTGCCCTTTTATCGTGTTAATTTAAATTCATTGGCAACAATAATAAATTGTGTACGTTGTACACTTGATTTAAAATATTGCATAACATTGCGCTGAGTAAAAAGTATCCTGCGGCAGCTCAGAAACATCTCGCATAGTTATCAGCGGCAGACGTACACTCAACTGAATTTGTGATCCGGCATCAGATATTATATGAAGCACATTGTAACTATTACCCTAAGCCCCACCATTGATAAAAGCACCAGTGTTGAAAAGTTAATGCCCGACCACAAACTGGCCTGCGAGCCTGCCGTATTTGAGCCCGGCGGCGGCGGTATTAATGTATCACGTGCGCTCAAAAGGTTAAACGTAAATTCGGTAGCTATTTTCCCTTCCGGCGGCATAACAGGCCAGTTACTGGAAAAATTACTGAAAGAGGAACGCATCAACTACCAGCCTGTACTTACCGAGAATATGACACGGCAAAACTTTATTGTGGTAGACCGCTCTGTAGGTGAGCAATACCGCTTTGGCATGCCGGCGGTAGCCTTGCACCAGAAAGAGGAACGTGAGATTGTGAATGCTATCAAACAGTTATCGCCCAAACCCAAGTTTATTGTAATTAGCGGCAGTATGCCGCCGGGTATGCACAATGATTTTATTGCAAAAATAGCCCGCATAGCCCGGCAGGACGATGCCAGGCTGATTGTTGATACCTCGGGCGAAGCGCTTAAATCTGCTGTGGAGGAAGGGGTATATCTGCTTAAACCCAACCAGAATGAACTGGGTAAACTTACCGGAATCAAAACCGAAGATGAGCAATCGGTAACTGAGGCTGCACGGCAGATTATAGATAGAGGTAAATGCGAAATTATTGTAGTATCGATGGGAGAACTGGGCGCTGTAATTGTAACCAAAGATTATAGTGAACTAATACCTGCCCCCCAGGTGCCTAAACGAAGCACCGTGGGCGCCGGCGACAGCATGGTTGCCGGTTTGGTATATGGCTGTGAGAAAGGAATGAATATTAAACAAATGGCGCGTATGGGTATTGCCTGCGGCAGCGCTACTACCATGAACCCCGGAACCGAGCTATTTAACCGGGATGAAGCAATGAAGCTGTACGAACAGCTGTTAAAAGTATAATCAGTACCTCTGTACCAATAAAAATGCCTGCTTTAAAAAAGAGCAGGCATTTTTATTGGCAGGTACATTATGCCGCATTACGGTGTAAGAGATTAGCAACCTTGGTCAGCAGATCAGTCATATCAAAAGGCTTGGGCACAAAGTCATCCGCACCAGATTCGCGGGCGGAGGCATCAATATTGTAATTTGCAGAAATCATTAATACCGGAATATTCCTGGTTTCATCTGCACTTTTTAAGGCGCGGCAAAGCAACCTCCCGTCATGATGCCCCAGATTAATATCCAGCAGTATCAAATCGGGCATATTACCAATCAGGTTGAGTAAGATATCGCCGGTATAGGTATGGCTTACTTCATAGCCTTCCAGTTCCAGCATCAACCTTAATACATCCACAATGCCCGGGTCATCATCAGCTATGAGTATTTTATTTATCGTCATTAAGAGATTTAATATTTTGATGCGCTAAATCAGCAGTTACAACATTTTTTAAAAAATTAAGGCCGGCAAGCCGGCTTTATTAGTGCCTGCTGTTTAATTAGACTGCTGTGTAAAGCGGAGGTTTAACTCTTAGATAAATTATTTGCTTAGATAATCACTTAGATCATTCAGCGCTTTTTCCCAGCCTTCTTCATGGGGTTTTACGGCCTCACCATTTTCAAAGTTCTCCTGTAATACGGTTAGTTTGCTGCCACTACCTTCTGCTGAAAATTCAATAGTTAGCTGGTGGTCGCTTTCCTTTACATTACCGCTGGCAATATCCCAGTTCCAGGTGTAAACCAATTTCTCATTCGGTTTCACCTCTTTGTACTGGCCGGTAATGGTAACTACATGCTGCCCTTCTTTATTATCAAATTCATATTTAATTTGTCCGCCTTCTTTGTTATCCAGTTCCACATTGGTTAAGTGGTTTTCAGATGGTTTCCACCACTGCTTTAAATCTTCAGGGGTAGTCCACGCTGCGTACAGTCGTTCAACGGGTACCGAAAATTCCTTTTCAGTGCCCACTTTGGTTTCTTGGTTTTCCATAGTATCTGTTTTATTGCTTATATCACACACAGAAGTTAAATAAGTTTCAGGCAAGTTAACATCTGCGCCTTTCGGGTGTTTTTAAGTACTTTTGTAATTTGCTTATTTACACTGCATGGGATACAACAGTTTACAAGCCTGCCTTACCGATCTGGAAAAACACGGTCATCTCATCCGTATCAGGCAGGAAGTGGATCCTTACCTCGAAATGGCCGCTATACATCTGCGGGTATTTGAGCGCCAGGGACCGGCTATCCTTTTTGAAAATGTAAAAGGAAGTAAGTTCCCGGCGGTATCTAACCTGTTTGGTACGCTGCAGCGCTCGGAGTTTATTTTCAGGGATACGCTTGAAAAGATCAAGACGTTGGTAGAACTCAAAAATGATCCGGTAAAGGCTGTTAAACGGCCTTTTAGGTATGCCAATGTAGCATTTACGGCGTTATCGGCACTGCCAATGCGGGTAGGCCGGAATGCCCCCATCAGCTTCGGGCGCACACAGATCAGTGAGTTGCCCCGGATTGTAAACTGGCCGATGGATGGCGGCCCGTTTGTTACCATGCCCCAGGTATACACCGAGGATGCCGACCGTCCCGGCGTGATGAGTGCCAATTTAGGCATGTACCGCATACAACTGGCCGGTAATGAGTATGTGTTGAATAATGAGATCGGTTTGCATTACCAGCTGCACCGCGGCATTGGGGTGCATCAAACCAAAGCCAATGCCTTAGGGCAGCCCCTAAAGGTGAGCATATTTGTAGGCGGCCCGCCCTCGCACCCGGTAGCGGCGGTAATGCCTTTACCCGAGGGCTTATCTGAAATGACCTTTGCCGGCGCGCTGGGTAACCGCCGTTTTAGGTATTTTTATGATAAAGAAGGTTTTTGCATTTCTGCCGATGCCGACTTTGTGATTACCTGTACCGTGATGCCCCACCAGAACAAGCCGGAAGGGCCGTTTGGCGATCATTTGGGCTATTACAGCTTAACACACCCGTTCCCGCTGCTGAAGGTGCATAATGTGTATCACCGTAAAAATGCCATCTGGTCGTTCACCGTAGTGGGCCGCCCGCCGCAGGAAGATACCAGTTTCGGGGCGCTCATTCATGAAATTACCGGTTCGGCACTGCCCAAAGAAATTCCGGGCTTGCATGCGGTGAACGCTGTGGATGCCGCCGGTGTGCACCCGCTGCTGTTCGCTATTGGCAGTGAGCGATATACGCCTTATTTGAAGGAACGCCGTCCGCAGGAGATTCTTACCATCGCTAACCACATATTGGGTAAAAACCAACTGAGTTTGGCTAAATATCTTTTCATTGCAGCTAAAGAAGATAACCCGGCTTTAAACATTCAGGACATAGCCGGTTTCCTGCAACATGTGTTAGAACGGGTAGACCTTACCCGCGACCTGCATTTTTATACTAAAACTACCATTGACACGCTTGATTACAGTGGCAGCGGCCTTAACTCGGGCAGCAAACTGGCTGTTACGGTGGCGGGTGAGGTGAAGCGACAGCTTTGGGCCGAACTTCCGGCAGCTTTCAGTTTACCCCGGCCATTCACTAACTTTAAGCTGGCTATGCACGGTGTGTTGGCTGTTGAGGCGCCGCGTTATACAGATGAGGTTGAAACCGGACAGCAGGTTGAAATATTGAACGCTTACCTGAAACACGCAGACTTAAACGGTCTGCCGCTTATGGTACTGTGTGATGATACCGGATTTACTGCCGAAAAGATCAATAATCTGATTTGGGTTACCTTTACCCGCAGTAACCCCTCGCATGACGTTTGGGGTATCAACAGCTTTACCGAACATAAGCACTGGGGCTGCAAAGGACCGCTTATTATTGATGCCCGTATCAAGCCTCATCATGCACCTGTTTTGGAGCGCAACCCCGCCGTAGAGAAGCGGGTTGATGCTATGGGAGTTAAGGGCGGGGCGTTGTATGGGTTGATATAAATTTATTTTTGGTTGCGGGTTTACTGCCATCCGCTTTGGTAGGGTAATGCTTAGGTATGCCTGTGTATTTTTTGTCTTGACGCAAAAGAACCAAAAAGTCAAGGCAGAAAAAAAGCTTCCGCCCGCTTGTCCCACGCACGGCCCGCTATTTTTGCCGGGCCCATCAGCGTTCGGAAGAACTAAAAATTGCATTAAATTTCACAACTAAAAGCTCTAAAAAGTGTAAACCCTGTGTTTTTTCAATACATTGATAGTCAATTGGTTGAATGATATTTTTTTAAAAAAGTGTAAACTTTGGGTTTACACTTTTTTTATGCTGCCGGGCCAGCGCAACACGTGAAATGGCGATGAAAGGAGTGAAGGATTGAATGAGGGATAATATTAGCTGATTAAGTATTTAAGTATCCTGCCCTTCCCCGGGAGGAGAGGGAGGTTATTCTTGCACTAAAAAGAAACATACCGTAAATATCACCAGCCCGTTCATATCCGCCCAATGTGGCCTTGATTTTTTCGGCAACCACAGCATTAGCCTACGCACAGCCCCTTCAAAGAATAAGGCGCAGCCACGGGCTTTCTTTTTGATTCTATTTCTTTTGCGGAAAAAGAAACATCCACTAACATTTCATAGTAGCACATCCCCGGCCTCATGAAAAACAATACTCGAAAATTTACTTCAACTCATCCAGCACCTTAAACAACTTTTGCCGCATGGCACCGGAAGAACCGCTGTAATTATTGATGATGATAGAGAAGCACAGCGGCCGGCCCTGGTGGGTTTGGTAACCGGCGTAGGCTAATACATCGGCAATGGTGCCGCTTTTCATGTGCATGTCGTTATATACCGGCAAACTGTCGTACAGGTCATGGTACCAGGGCTGGCCTGTGGCTGATTGCAATACACGCGCCATCGCCAGGGTGGTTACCCGGTCGCCGGGGGAGAGGCCGCTGCCATCATAAATGTTCAGGGCGGCTATGTCGATGCCTTTATCGCGCCAGAAGTGCTGCACCACATCTACGCCATTCAGCGTAGTGGGCT
The DNA here is from genome assembly GCF_965200995.1 of Mucilaginibacter sp. Classification (GTDB taxonomy): domain Bacteria; phylum Bacteroidota; class Bacteroidia; order Sphingobacteriales; family Sphingobacteriaceae; genus Mucilaginibacter. Next base: position 2,971,198 of record NZ_OZ241743.1, read on the forward strand.
TGCGGCCAGCCTTCCAGGCCAGTGTTTTCAGTAACTGCTCGGCGTAAAGGTTTACACTCTTTTTGTTGAGCCAGTACACAATACTGCTCAAAGAGGGCGAAGTCAACGTAGTTAGTGCTTGCGTAGCTTGTGGTACCGGCTGCCGGTCTGCACCAGGTGTGGTGGCAGATTGCGGCTGCCCGGTTACCATGATGCCAATGCGGTTCAGGGTATCAGTTAGCCGGTAAGCGGCATCATAGGCGGCATCGGGCAGGGCTACAGAGATACTTTTCTTACTTTGGTCGGTGGCGTAGCTGCCACGCAGGTAAATGGCCCTGCTGCCCACCGGCAGGTAAGCGTAGGAGCGGTCGCCGGTACCGGCGGATCCTGTAAGCAGTTCACTTCTGAAATTCAGGTAGGGAACCGCCGGAACGGCCCTTACAATCTCAACCGGACCATCGATAGCGCCGGTCCGCAGTTTAAGATCAAAAGAATTTTCACGCCAGCACAAGGCGGAAGTACCGGCCCCATAATAATTGCCCAAATCCTGCCATATCCAGCCGTCGGGGATAGACTGGGAGCCGAACAGGCTGTCGTCACCAATCACCCGCCCGTTAATTTTGCGGATTCCTGCACCGCGCAAGGCAGTTACAATGTTAGTTAATACCTGGTTTTCTTTGGTACTGTCCCAGCGCCAGCTGCCCAGCGTAGGGTCGCCGCCGCCTTTAATGATCACATCGCCATTGAGCACACCCCCAGCGCCCAGGCTGCCGGTATAGCCTACCTTTGTTTGATAAGTGTAATCACTGCCCAGCAGGTTAAAGGCAGTAACCGAAGTAATCACTTTCAGGGTAGAAGCCGTAGCCAGGCCCATGTTGGGGTTGAGTGCAAACACAGTTTCGCCGGTGCGGGCATCCAGCACGGTTAATGATAGCGAAGCATATTTGCAGTTGCTATCCTGCTGCAGCCGGTTAATGGCCGTTTGTAATTGCTGGTTTAAATCTTGCGCCTGTGATAAACAGGTAAAAAATAGTAAGCTAAGAAAGAGGGAGTACCGTATCTTCATCTTTTACGTTCCGTTGCGAAATATAATAAATAGGAATGCCGATGAGCACAATAATCAGGCCGGGCCAGGTAAAATTCGGTTTGTAGATGATGAGCAGCGTACAGAATGCCAGTCCCATCAGAATATAGATGGCGGGCAGCACCGGGTATCCAAACGCCTTATAGGGCCGCTCGGCATCCGGGCGTTTGGCCCGTAAAATGTAGATGCCTAAAATGGTAAGTACATAGAATATCACTACCACAAAAGATATCATGTCCAGCAAATCGCCATACTTGCCGCTAAGGCATAGTATAGAGGCAACCAGGCACTGTATCCATAAACCAAATTCGGGAACCGCGTTTTTATTTAAAGTGCCTGCATGTTTAAAGAACAGCCCGTCTTTGGCCATGGTATAGTACACGCGCGCACCTGCCAATATCAACCCGTTGTTGCAGCCAAAGGTGGAAATCATAATCATTACGGCGATGACCACCGTGCCTATATTGCCAAAAATTACCTGGGAGGCGGCCACCGCCACCCGGTCTTTTTCAGCAGTGGCTATATCGTGCAGCGGCAATACCGCCGTATACATCATGTTGGCTGATACATAAATCAGCGTTACAATCAACGTACCTAAAAATAAGCTTAAACCCACATTGCGCTGTGGGTTCTTCATTTCGCCGGCAATAAAGGTTACGTTATTCCAGGCATCGCTGCTAAATATAGAACCTACCATAGAGGCCGCAATAGCTCCCAAAGCAGCAGCGGTGGTGTAAGCGGCAAAGCTGCCATCGGTGTTCAGTTTTTGAATGTGCCAGGCGTTGCTCCAGTTGCCCTGCCATACCTCAGGCTTCAAGGCGATCAGTCCGAAGATAATCAATCCAAACAGGCTCAAAAGCTTGGTAAGTGTAAAGGTGGTCTGGATAATCTTTCCTCCCTTTACCCCGCGTGTATTGATGTAAGTAAGCAGGATAATGGTAGCAATAGATAATACCTGCGCGGGAGAAATGTGAAAACTGCCTACGGCAAACAGCACCTTATCCTCGCTTACTGCCGGTATAAAATAAGCTGTAAACTTGGAGAAGGCCACACCTACTGCTGCAATGGTACCGGTTTGTATCACCGCAAAAAAACTCCAGCCGTACAAAAAGGCAATGAGCTTATTGTAAGCCTCTTTCAGATACACATATTGCCCGCCTGCTTTAGGAAACATGGCGCTTAACTCGCCGTAGCTTACGGCAGCGGTAAGCGTCATAAAACCGGTGATGAGCCATACCACGATGAGCCAGCCGGCCGAGCCCACGTTGCGGGTGATATCGGCGCTTACAATAAAAATACCGGAGCCAATCATGGAGCCGGCCACCAGCATAGTGCCGTCCAGCAATCCCAGTTCGTGCTTTAGTTTAGGCTGTGCTTCGTTATCTGTCATCAGTAGCAGGTTTTAAGTTCCTAAACTAACCAAAAAAATGAATTAGCCACAGGCGCATATAAATTAAAAGGGCCGAAACTTGTAAACACGGATTAAATTTCCAACATTCGTTTTATACCAATTTATTCTAAACCAATTTCTTATGAGTTTTCTGAACACTTATTTAATCTACCTGATTCCTGTATTCGGGCTGATCGGGATTGCGGTGATGGCCGTAAAATCGGCCTGGGTGAACAAACAACCCGCAGGTGATGCCCGAATGACTGAACTGGCCGGCTACATCTCTGACGGGGCTATGGCTTTTCTGAAAGCCGAATGGAAAGTACTGGGCTATTTTGCGGTGATTGCCGTTGTTCTGCTGGCTTATTCCGGCACTACGGTAGCAGCATCCAGTCCGGTAATTGCTATTTCATTTTTAGTGGGGGCATTTCTCTCCGCTTTTGCCGGTTACTTAGGGATGCGCATTGCCACCAAAGCCAATGTGCGCACCACCGAAGCAGCCAAAACCAGTTTAGCCAAAGCCTTAAAAGTATCGTTTACCGGCGGCACCGTGATGGGCCTGGGCGTTGCCGGTTTAGCGGTACTGGGTTTAGGTTCGTTATTTATTGTATTTTACCAGATGTATGTGGTGAAAACCGGCGGCAATGTGAATGGTGAAGCCATGCAGAAAGCATTGGAAGTGCTCGCCGGATTTTCATTAGGGGCAGAATCCATTGCACTGTTTGCCCGTGTGGGCGGCGGTATCTACACCAAAGCTGCTGATGTAGGTGCCGATTTGGTGGGTAAGGTAGAAGCGGGCATCCCCGAAGACGATGTGCGCAACCCTGCTACCATTGCCGATAATGTGGGCGACAATGTGGGCGACGTGGCCGGCATGGGTGCTGATTTGTTTGGTTCTTATGTAGCTACCATTTTAGCAACTATGGTTTTAGGGCGTGAAATTAAATCGAATGATGCCTTCGGCGGCATTGCACCGGTATTATTACCAATGGTAATAGCTGGATTGGGACTGATATTTTCCATCATCAGCGCCTCTTTCGTAAGCATTAAAAACGAAACCGACAGTGTACAGAAGGCGCTGAACTTTGGCAACTGGGCTTCGATTGTATTAACTGCCATTGCCACGTTTTTTCTGGTCAATTGGATGTTACCCGAAGGCAATCTGTACCTGAGCCGCGATTTAACCGCTGCCGGGCAAGTGAAGGAAGGCGCTTTGGTATTCACTAAAACCGGTGTATTTGTATCCATTATTGTGGGCCTGGTTGTAGGTACGCTAATGTCATTGATTACGGAATACTATACCGCTATGGGCAAGCGCCCGGTAATGAGCATCATCCGGCAATCTTCAACAGGTCATGCTACCAATATTATTGGCGGTTTGGCGGTAGGCATGGAATCTACCGTGTTCCCGATACTGGTATTGGCTGCCGGTATTTATGGCTCTTACCATTTTGCCGGACTGTATGGCGTGGCTATTGCCGCCGCAGGTATGATGGCCACTACGGCCATGCAACTGGCTATTGATGCTTTCGGGCCAATTGCCGACAACGCAGGCGGCATTGCCGAAATGAACCAACTGCCCGAAGAAGTGCGCCACCGTACTGATAACCTGGATGCGGTAGGTAATACCACCGCTGCTACCGGTAAAGGTTTTGCTATTGCTTCTGCGGCACTTACCTCGCTGGCGCTGTTTGCGGCTTTTGTAGGTGTAGCCGGTATTGAACATATTGATATTTACAAGGCCGATGTGCTGGCCGGTCTGTTTGTAGGCGGCATGATTCCGTTTATTTTTTCGGCTTTATGTATATCCGCTGTAGGCCGTGCAGCTATGGCAATGGTGCAGGAAGTAAGGCGGCAGTTCCGCGAGATACCGGGTATTATGGATTATACCGGCAAGCCCGAATATGATAAATGCGTTGCTATCTCTACCCAGGCTTCTATCCGTGAAATGATTGCACCGGGTGCTATTGCATTAATTACACCGATCCTGATTGGTTTCGCCTTTGGCCCCGAAGTATTGGGCGGCTTATTAGCCGGTGTAACCGTATCGGGCGTACTGATGGGCATTTTCCAGAGTAATGCCGGTGGTGCCTGGGATAATGCCAAGAAATCGTTTGAAAAAGGGGTAGAAATCAATGGTGAAATCTTCTATAAAAAATCCGAGCCGCATAAGGCTTCGGTAACCGGTGATACGGTGGGTGATCCTTTCAAGGATACTTCCGGCCCGTCAATGAATATCCTGATTAAGCTGATGTCCATTGTGTCTTTAGTAATCGCCCCGCATTTGCATAAGGAAGTGGATACGAACCCGCGTATCCAAAAGCAAATTGAAAAGCAATCAATGGTTATACACACGGTTGATGTGAAAACTAAAGCGTAGTTTATATTTTTGAACGATATATTAATGATAAGGCTCCTGCACAATGGAACATGTTCCACTGTGCAGGAGCCTTTATGTTTCGGTATAAATGAAGATTGTATTGTAAGAATCGTATTATTTTGGTTAAATAAATAGATTATTAAATAATAAATACCGGCATTTATGAAATTAATTATATTTTAGTAAGCGAATACCCTAAGTGTTTCTTTTACATCAAATGATTGAAAATTTATCAACCACCCAACAGAAAACAGACATACAATCAACTGAACTCATCATACAGCCTGGTGTAGATATGGATGCCCTGATTGGCACGCCACACCTTTTTGCCCGTTACTGCGATACCCGCGAAGGCTTTACCATTATGCCGATAGGTGTGATGACCATGCAGCCCGACGGGCGGGTAACCGGCTACAGTAATCCCAACGAAGGTTACTGGAAACCTTATGCCTATGGCAGTGTTGACGCCGATGAAGCCTTTGTTTTTGTGGGCGCTGATAACAAATTTATTCCCAGTTCTACCTGGCAGCAAACGCTGGGCGGTATGCCCATTGGCTATTATTGCAGCGAACCGGAACTCCCGCAGAAACTTTGCCTCATACCGCACACCCAAACTACCGGCACCGAAGAAATTGTATATGTAATTGCCTCCTGCTTTAGCTTTTATAAAAAGATTGTACCCAAACTGATTAAGGAGCTACTGGCTGAAGGTATTTCGCATGAGCGCATTAAGGTGGTAGTGAACGGTTGCAATGAAGATAATGATGAAACGATTGATGGCGTGTCTTACGCCTTCAGTAAGCACAATGCCTGGGAACTGACCGCCCTGTACGAGGCGCCGCTGCGATGGCAGTTTGATTATGCCATGCTGATACATGATACCAATGAGGTGTATCCCGGCTTCAGGCGCAAGGTGGAGAGCTTTAACCGCCACATGCAGTGGGATCACCTGCCAGCCACGCCTTTTGGCCGCTGCCTGTTAGGTTTATACTCCTTTGATTTTTTGCTCAGCACCAACAAATGGCTGCGCAAAATTGACGGTATAAGCAAGAATGATGCAATTATCACTGAGGTAGCCGGCGAATTGCTGCACCGCGCAAAAAAGGTGCTCATTATGGGCGACCCTGAATCCAACGGTGGGGCGCGGCAAACCGAATGGCGTGAGCGGGGCGACTTCTTTAACTCCGGTACCCAGCGTGTACGCCGTGTGTTCCCCACGCTTAACCTGCACAAATTTACCCATGTAGACTGGTCGGACGGGTTGAGTTTATAACTGCTGATTTACCGGGTGTTCACGTCCATAAGGCGTGAACACTTTCAGGTTTTGGAAAGTAAAGTGCTCTCTTGATATGGTTTTTTGCAGCCGTTAACATTCTTTTGAAAAGGGCCAAAACGGCGTATCAACAGCAAAAAGAACTTCATAAGTGCTGATTATTTATCCATAAACGGCGATAAAAAGCGATAAACGGCAATAAAAAGCAATATTAGCTGCTGCCTGCAATGAATAAGAGGTGTGGTGCAATGATCACACCAACCGCAGGCAGGAAAATATTCAGATAGGCAAAGCCTGGCTTTGCCTATCTGTTTGAAACACTTTTTGAAACACCTTCAGTATTGTCGGTTCTGAATCCTGTGCCATTTTCTAAATGTATACGCACTGCTTTTTTGTTGAGTGGCGAAGCTGTGCCATTAAAGTTAGTTACCTGCAGATGATTGAAGTGGTCGGCCTCAATGCCATGGGTGAAGTAAGGCATTCGCGGGTGTGCCCAGGTCAGGGTGAAATTGTTGATGTAAACGTTATCCGCGTAACGGATGAGTAAGCCGGGAATATCGCGCTGAAAGATCTGATTTTCATCACCCATTACGCCCCTTAGATCTATATTGCCACCGGCCACCTCATTCAACTTGCTGTCGGTAAATTCAAAATTTATATCATTAAAGGAAAGGCCGTCAATCCGGCTCTCCTCGGTGCCATATACCAATAAGCCATTTTCGCCTTTACAGGTGATATGATCAAATTTTACGTTCCTGATGGTTCCTAATTTTACCTTCTCTTTGCCTCGTATTGCAGAGATGTGAATCGGCTCGCCGTTGCCCCACCAGTCGCCGGTATGTAACCGGGTTTCAATATTGATGTTGGAGAAGCTCAGGTTTTCCAATGACCCCTCATCTCTTAAAAATATGCCGATTCCGCGTGTCGAATTAGTAATGTTCACATTGCTCACCTGTACGTTACGTACCGTGTTCTGATCCAAAAATCCGATGCGGATGCCACTGGAGGAAGATTGCAGGTTGCAGTTGGAAACGATGATGTTCTCAGACAGATGCCTTTTACCCGAAAAGCCGGGAAGTTCGAAATGATGATCATAGCCCACAATGGCAAGCGCATCATCTCCGGCGCGAATATCACAATCCGTAATCACCACATTACTGCAGCTGGTTACATCTATGCCATCAGCATTGGGGATCAGCATTCCGCTCCACAGGCGGATGCCGTTTACCAGTACGGCATCGCAATCCGCAAAATGTAAAGTCCAGAACGGCGAATTCAGCAGCGAAACATTACTTACCTGCACGTGGGTACAGCCGGAGAAGATCAGCATTTGATGAGGCCGGTCTTGATGGGGTACCACCGGGCCGTCGCCAATGCCGCTTGCTACCTGGCGGTAGTTGCCCTTTTGCCGGCTAAAACTGGTGGACTTTGCATCTATCTTTTTGGCATGATCAAAATCATGAAAAGCAGCGTTGTTGCCGTCTATGACGCCCTGCCCGGTGATGGAAACATTTTGTGCATCCACCGTATAAAACATGCCGTAATAAGTTAAGCCATAAACCGGCTGGGTAAAGCTGTCATAATCCTTAAGGTTGGCACTGCCTTTAAGCACAGCGCCGCTTTCGAGGTGCAGGTTTACATTGCTTTTCAAATGCAGCGTTCCGGTAATAAACGTTCCTGCAGGCACCACAACGGTGCCGCCATTGTGGGCGGTGCAATCATCTATCGCCTTTTGTATCGCTTTGGTATTAATGGTTCGCGCATCAGCAACGGCGCCATAATCAGCAATGCTATACGGTTTGGTTTGTGCAAAAGTAAAAGCGTTAATCAATAAAAAACACAGCAAATAAAATGGCTTCATAACAGGTTGAAATTAGTGATACTTCCGTTCGTTTGCAACTATAAGGATTGAAAATAGGTGGCAGACCATCAGTTAACGTACTTATCTTTTTCTTGAAAGGTTAGTAGGGAATAATGGAGAGATTAATGTAGTTGTAAACTAAAGGCTTACTGCTTTGGGGTTACAAACTTTGAAGAACAGGTGATCTAAGCTTGCTGCGGTACCATGTCTATTAGTGTTTGGAGATCGAAATTGTGATGGGATGCTAAACTTGTTCCAACATACCACCTGATAAGTACATAGCTTGGTTAACCCATACTTTGGCTGGTGCAGTAACAACATTAACCACAGGCATCAAAGCTTAAACCGGCATCCTTTGTTGTGGTTATCAGCCAATGGTATTTCCGTTACCGGGTGCTTATAAGTTTTGTTGTTTTTAACTATGGCATAAGCTTCCTCTTTCAGACGATCGTGCCGGAATGCATAATCTGCAAATTGCTGCGGATATTGTAATTCGTTCTCAGCATAGTTGGTAAGTACCATTCTTTGGAAACTCATAATCAGTATGTTACTGCCTGTAACTCCCGTGTATATAAAGTCCGATTGATCGAAGTAAAAATAATAGGCGGACACATTTTTAAAGCTTTCATTGAAGTTTATTCTGATGTTACTTCCGCTGATGGTCAACCCGTTTTGTTCAACGCTGCGGAACGCTACGCGCTCTAATGAATGCTGGGGCGTATCTAAAAACAATACCACAAGTGAAGTGTGGTAGCCTGCGTTACGTGCATCATCAACCAGGCTTTTGAAGCTAACATCATTAAAAACCGTTTCAAGTATGATGTCTTTACCGTTAGCCAGAGCCTCTTTAAATATGGCTTTGGTTCTGCCTTTGTATACATCAGTCATAATAACTTCGAAATCAGTCAGTTCGCCTAAACGGGTACGGATGAAGCTCGATTTACCGGCTGCGTTTGGCCCGGTTACAAATACCAGTTCTGGTGTTCTCATTAAGGCTGTAACTGTTTAATGATGGTGTCCTTTACCTCAATGGGTATATCATTTTCATCAGTTATAATCTCAACCTTTACCAGGTACTGCTCACCCGAAGGAAGTTCTTTATGATAGTAATCGCCATCGCCCTCACGCTTGGCATAAAAAGGGTTGCCCAGCTCAAATGCACGCTGCCTGCCTAACTCATGTATGTTGTTGATGTTAGTTAATAAGCGGTCAACAATAGCAGATCTTTCCATAACGCAAATTAGTCAATTTTTCGGTTTGGATGGGTTGTCAGAGATGTTTTCCTTTCAAGGGTAGGGTGATAACATCGACTTGAGGCAGTAAAAATGTAGTTGTAAACTAAAGGCATACCGCTTCGAGGTTACAAACTTCGAAGAACAGGGTTGAAAATTCAACAATACTTTCGACCGCTTTGTTAACTTTCACCTTCCGCCTTAGTTAAAGCCTGAGTTTGAAAAATAAATTTCTCAAACATGTTATAATATTCTGTGGTGTCTATGAAGTCTCTTAAAGGCCGATTCTCTTCAATTAGCTTGCTTAAGGTTTCAATTACACCCGCTTCTTTATCTAAGTTCGGTTTTATTTTATAGAAATTTTCAAGTTCTCCTGTAAAGATGAACAGGTTAAATTTGTATAAATCCTGCAGATAATTCTTAACTTCGTTGATTAACGCCTCACTATTCAATTGCCCAATACTCTTGTACTTCCCGTTATTTATCACACCGGATATTTTAGATTTAAGAGCATTTAGGTTGTCAACTATTGATTTATCAAATTGCAAATTTGTGAAATACTCACTTAAGCCTGTCCGCAAAAAATCAAAGTCAGCAGTTGTTGTATATTCAACTCCCAATTCCGAGAGTATCTCAACGTATTTCCACAATTCATGTTTACCACCACAATTAATGATCGAAATGTTATAATCATTTATCCAGTTGCTGGGTAATGTTACCAGTACACCATTACTATTTCGAAATACGTTTTCTTTGGCAAAGCATCGTGCTGCTTCTTCAATAAAATATTTGTCTGCACCTTCAGTTAAAATAACCGAATCTGCAAAAAATAATTCTGCATTTTGTTTCTTAATCAGAATTTGCTTTCTTTTAGGAGTATTAAAATATATATTTCTCGCCGTTGTGGCTGATTGTTTTTTTTGAACGCATATAATATTTTGCGTTTCGTAAATATTAGATAAAAATTCTGACGTATGAGTTGTAATGATTACTTGGTTCTTCCCACCATCAACGAAGCGCGAAAGTCGATTTGCTATTACTCGCCTTCCGTGGGGATGTAAGTATAACTCTGGTTCTTCAACAGCGAGTAACGAACTGCCTGTATGCGCAATATAAGTAACGTAAAAATCATACAGACTAATAATAACTGCACTTTGTATTCCAGCACCTTTGTCTTTTAACTCACTGTTAAACCCATCGTTTACATATATTAAAGTACTTTTATGAATATCTTGCTTAGAATTTGGGTTAAATTGAAATGAAATTGAAGTATTTGGAAACGCTATGTCAAGTTCTTTTTCTGTAATTGTTTTCTTTAAATCTATAAACAATTCATTAGATACAGTTTGGACAGTTGAAAAAGCATTATTCAAATCTTCATTGTCTGTTTTAACATAGGCCTTTAATAATTTACCGAACCAAGTATAAGCATTGATCCTCAATTGATCTTTCGGGTCTCTGAATGCAGGTATGATAGCACTTTGAATTATAGAGTTTCGAAGGCCACAACCTAATCCAACTATCCAATCTAAATCTGTTCTTTCACGGTAGAGGAAAACAAGTTCCTTTTTTAGCTTTTCATTATTTTTATAGGCAACAAAAGCTAAAGCAAAACTTGACTTGTCAGCAAACTCTTTATCAAAAGTCCAACCGTTACAATAAGGTTTACCTCCAATCCACTTTTTAAAAAACTCTCCACCATCAATGCGAGCTTGTCCTTTATCAGTAGTGAATTTAAAAATTTCAAACTTTTCGTTCTTGTTGAAATTTGTTACTCGTACTCTTATTTCTTGTTTTCGGTCCTTATCCGCGAATATTTTGGAAAAAACAGTTTTATATACACCCGAAAAATCAATGCTTTCTAAACTTTCATCTTGAATCTTCTCTCGCTGTATTTCACACCAAACGAATATTGGTTTGCTTGTAATACTACCAAAAAAGTCGTTATCGGTAATGTTTTCAGATTTATCATATGTGGGTGAATATTCACCCAATATTAAGTCAATAGCTTTTAGAATATTACTCTTACCACTATTATTTCTACCAACTATAACGTTTTTACCTGGCTCAAATTCCAGATCGGTTTTTTGTATAGAACGATAGTTCTCAATATATAATCGTGATAGGTACATCCTCGTTTTGGAATGGGTAATTTATTTCTTAATAAACAGTATTTTAAATATGTAAAAATGATTTATAAAGTTAACTGTTTACAAACTATCTTTTTTGATTATTAATTCAAAAATGAGTTAAGTGACTTTCATTTAAGTTTTGTAAGCAGTATATCGGCAGAAATCCCTAAACTGGTCTAAGTTTAGCGCAGCGTAACTTAGACCTAACATGCAATAAGCTTCCAGCTTATCTGTTCTTCAAAATTCCCAACGCTGAAGTTTACACGTAATTTACAACTACCGTCTAACTCCGCCTGTCCAAAAACTTCACCGCTTTCCGCATCATCTCCGGGAACTGCATCTTTTGAATCTCCTCAATCGTTACATACTTAATATGCGGACTCACACGCAGGCGGGCCTGCAGGTAGGCGCGGATGCGGTGGTCGCACTCCTCTGTGGTTTCGGCGGGTACAATGTGCAGCAGTACTTCATCCAAACCTACCTCGTTGGCGTATACCTCCACCACGTAATCTAAAATCTCGTCGCGCTCGTTCAGCAGGTCGAACAGGGCAGGGGGGTACAGCGTAGTGCCCTTAAACTTAATCATCTGCTTTTTGCGGCCCATAATGGGGCTCAGGCGCATGCTGGTACGGCCGCAGGCGCATGGCTCGGTGAGGTACTGGCAAATGTCGCCGGTTTTGTAGCGCAGCAGGGGCATACCCTCTACACCCAGTGTGGTAATAGTAAGTTCGCCGGGGGTGCCGGGGGCTACGGGCCGGTCGTTATCATCCAGCAGTTCGGCAATCACCAGTTCGGGCTGATGATGGCCACCTTTTCCCTGTCCGCATTCGGTAAAGGCCGTTTGCATCTCGGTAGAGGCGTAGGTGGAGTACAGCTTTATGGTCCAGCTATCGGTAATCTTGCGCCCCAGAATATTCAGGCTGAAATCGGTATTGCGGATATTCTCGCCAATGCAGATGGCTTTTTTTACCGACGATTGGTTGATGTCGATGCCATTGTCTTTAGCGTACTGCATCAGCTTCAAAATAAACGAGGGTACCGCCACAATAGCGGTAGGTTGCAGCCGCTTAATGGTTTCCCATTGCAGGGCGGGCACGCCCGGCCCCAGGCGGATGATGCCGGCCCCCATTCGGCGTAGCCCCATGTAGTAGGCAATGCCTGCCATAAACTGGCGGTCTAAGGTGAGCATCAGCTGGTATACATCGCCTGCCCTGCCATCGGCACAGGTAAAAGACAGGTACTCATTATAAGCCAGCCGGTTCAGGTCGTTATCCGTTAAGGCAATGGTTACCGGGCCGCCCAGCGTGCCCGAGGTGGAGGTGTATTCGGCCACCTTGTCCATCGGCACGCACAAAAAATCCCAGTTGCGGCGCTGCAAATCTTCCTTGGTGGTGGTGGGCAGGCGGGTTAAATCGCTAAGGGTCTTGATCTGATCAACCTGTACCTGGTGCTGTGTAAACAGTTGGTGGTAGTAAGGCGAGTGGGCGGCCAGGTAACTTAACAGTTGCTGCAGCCGCTTTTCCTGCCCTGCCGTGCCGGAATTCAGGATAGAGTTGTCGGTAGGGTATAATTGCATGGTTATTTTTCAATAATTACAGTAGCCGAAGCCATTTCCTTTACGTGCGTGAGCGACAACCAGGTTTGGGTAATACCAATGGTATGCATAAGCTGCCCGGTTTCGCCCAAAAACCTAAGCTGTGGCTTTCCCTGCTCATCATGGTGCACTTCCACCTCGTTAAAGGCAGTGCCGCTCAGCCAGCCGGTACCCAAAGCTTTAAAAAATGCTTCCTTGGCCGCAAAGCGGGCCGCGTAGCTTTCATACGGGCGGGCCTGCCGCTCGCAATAATCAATTTCGGTTTGTGAAAACACTAATTCCCTGAAACCGTTGTCTTTTTTGATCTTGGCAGCAATGCGCTCCACTTCAACAATGTCGGTGCCCAGCCCTGCTATCATGGTAATGGCTTAAGTAAAGTGTTCTGCTATCAAATGTACTAAAAAACATCATTTGGCAGGCTTATACAGCCACAGACGGGCGGGCCGGCAAAAGTTTAATGCAGATGAGAAAGATACTAAATATTAATTTACTGCTGATTTTGGTTTTAGCCACGCAGTTGACCTACGCGCAAAAAACCGCCGGGCGCCGGTACAAGGATTTGATTTTTACCGGTATAACGGTGGATAAAGACCAAAGTTATTCGGCCGATGGCGTTTCTGATAAGGATAAAACCTATCAGTATGATTTTTATCAGCCTGAAGGCGATGATGCCGCCAAACGGCCGCTGGTGATCTGGATGCACGGCGGCGGGTTTAAATTCGGGTCGAAGGCGGACAAGGATGTTACCTTGTGGAGCCAGACATTTGCACAGCGCGGGTATGTATGCGCCTCTATCAATTACACGCTTAACAAAAGCCTGTCGTTCAATTACGCGGGTACCAAGAAGAACTGCTATGTTGCTATCGAGAACCTGAAGCAGGCCATTGCCTACTTTAAGGCCAACGCCGCCCGCTACCGGATTGATACCAGCCGTATTATCCTGGGCGGTAACTCCGCCGGGGGTATGACGGCCCTGCAGGCCGCCTATTGCAATCCGGCGGACCTTATTAAATTAGGGCAGGAAACAACGCCGGGCATCAGGCCCGAAGGCAGGGTAAAGGCGCTGGCGGTAATTAACTTCTGGGGAGCGCTGTTTGATATCAATTACCTGCAAAACGCCCGGGTGCCTATTGTAAGCGCACATGGCAGCGAGGACGGTAATGTGCCGTTTACGCAAAAGGTAGACGAAAACGGCGGCATTTACGGCAGCAAGGCCATACAGCAAAAAGCAACCGCATTAAAGATTCCGAATAACCTGAAAGTATTTCAGGGGTATGCGCATCAGTTGCAAAAGCACTTTAACCCGCTTTTCGGGTACAGTAAAGATACGCAGGAGCGCTGGGCCGAGGCCGGCCAGTTTGCGGCTGATTTTATATACCCTTACGTAGCAAGTGCAAAGTAATTGTTGAAACCTTATATTTGGCAGTAGATATCACCCGCGACTTTGAAAAACCGCATCGCCATATTTGCATCAGGTTCAGGCTCCAATGCCCAAAAGGTAATGGAGCATTTTCAGCACCATGCGCAGGCCGAAGTGGTGCTGGTACTGGCCAATAATCCGAATGCCTATGTGCTGCAGCGGGCGGATAACTTTGAAATTCCAACGCACACCTTTAACCGGCAGGAGTTCTACCAAACTGAAGATATAGTGCGGCTGCTTAAAGGCTTGCAGGTGGATTTGATTGTACTGGCCGGGTTTTTATGGCTCATTCCCGAATCGTTATTAAAAGCTTTCGCTAACAGGATTGTAAATATTCATCCCTCGCTGCTGCCTAAATACGGCGGCAAGGGCATGTACGGCGACCATGTGTACAAGGCCGTACTGGCAGCGCGGGAAACCGAAGGCGGTATTACCATCCACTTTGTGAACGAGCATTTTGATGAGGGCGAACACATCCACCAGGCCAGGTACAAGATTGAGCCTGATGATACGTTGGAAATAATCAAGCTAAAAGGTCAGCACCTGGAGCATTACCACCTGCCGCGGGTAATAGAAATGCTGGTGAACACGCCGCATTTAAAGAAAACATAAAGTTTGGCCGGCAATACCTGTATCAAACCATAAGCCTCCGGATTGTAGTGTGATTGTGAGTTTTAAATAAAAAAACCGCTTAACCATTCAAGCGGTTTTTTGTGGCTGTCGCCTGATAAGCATTAACTTATTTTGTCTTCAAACTTATTAATTGCTTCTGGCGTAACAGGGGTGAACAGGTTAACCAGGTTACCATCCGGATCTCTTAGCAAAAGAGATTTATTGCCCCACGGCATTAAGGTAGGCTGCTGCACCACCTGATGGTGAAATTCAGTTAACCGATTGTAATCGGCCTCTACATCTTTTACTAAAAATTCTATTATGGCTGTTCTGTTTTGGGCCGCTTTAGCCACCTCATCACCTCCGAAAGGCTGTAAGGTTCTGGTGCTTCCAATAGCCAGCGTTGCGCATTGGGTTTGCAATTCAGCAAAATCTTCAGTGTAAAATATGGCTGCTATGCCGGTTACCTGCTCATAGAACGTTACCAGTTTTCTAACGTCGTTTGTAATGATCCTAATGGATATAAGGTTCATAATGCTGCTTTTAATGTTATGGAATATTGCATTTTGTTAACGCAAAGATGAGGCAGCCTTATGACAAGGGTATGTCAGGGGTAACAAATTTTTCTTTTTTTTCTTTTAAATATTGTCCAAGGGTGAGTTTATGCGGTTCGAACACTGCCTCAAGCGGTTTGATTGTAAGTATTCTGTCCAGCCGGAACATTCTGAAGTCTTTTCTTAACCTGCAGTAAGCAATCAGTAACCACTTTTCCTGTAAGCTGTAATACAAAGCAAAAGGCTCTACAAGGCGCTCAGGTATTACGGCCTGATCGGTTGACCGGTAGGTGATCTCCAAAACTTTAAAAGCGGTTAATGCATGCTGAATAAGCGTAAGTAAATCACTGGAGCCGGCAGCAGGAACCATTTGGCTGACAGCAATTCTGTTGGACAGCAACTCCATCTTCTCTTTTTCCTGGGAATGGAGCACCGCTTTTATTTTGCTGATAGCGGCTGTATACTCTTTAATCAGTGAAGTATCCTGGCTTTTTATAATCAATTGTTCTGCAATTACCAGAGCGCTGGCTTCACTTTCCGTAAACATCACCGGAGGAACCCTGTAGCCTTCCATCAGGGTATAACCTTTGCCCTCGTAGGTTAATATGGGTATACCAGCCTGTTCTAAAGCTTTAATGTCGCGGTAAATAGTTCTGATGCTTACAGTAAAGCGATCAGCAAGCTGCGTAGCCGTTAACAGGCGTTTAGTTTGCAGTTGTGTAACTATTGCCGTAAGTCTTGAAATCCGTTTTACATCATTATCATTCATTTCAGGGGCATGACAAGGAGCGTAAAATTACCTTATTTTTAAATGATAACCGGTACTGTTTTTTATGGCGCTCTGCTGATTTTTGATTCGCTTCTTTAATTGGCAGCCTTATAATCGGTACAAATAGCAATAGCTTATATAAGCGTTTTTCAACAATGCCCTGGTGTAAATCTCAAAAATATTCCGGCGCCTGATGATTGTCCGTTTTGTATACATCTTGTTAATTCAGCTATCTTAATTTACCTATATTACTTCATAAAGCTAAAATCGAATTGTATATCGGTTTAACTGTAATGCTTTTCGTTTGATAAACATTTTAAAGGTGAATTGCCGATGTTGGAACCAGTAACTAATCAGCTATCAGATAATTATGACCTGGCGGGATTGTAATAAATTAAAACGTCCTTATCAATACTGAAAGGACGTTTTTGTGATTATACGGCCCTGCAGAGGCAAATTTCAACCACCTTTATAAAAGATATTTAGAATGTGGTAAAACCAAATACAAAAAACAGATGAACGTTAATTTAGATAAGCTTAAAAAGTATATAAGTTTCTTTGCTTAAACTACTGCAATACACAAATAAGTAACCTTGTTAATTACACACTGCATTTGAGGGTAGTAATATTTTATGCAGCAAATAATTGTACCTAAATTTACTTTAGTGATAGCCAAAATTGGCTCGGCCAAATTATTAATGAGGTTCTTTACATTGTTGGTAAGTATATAGTTATCATCCCATTTACTTAGCTGGTGCATAAGCCCCGGTATTAAGCCAGGTAAGCCATACTTTCTTAAATGCTGCATGACTCATTGGAGGCAGTTTGCGGCCTTCACCAGGGTTCCATCCGGCTTTAACAAGCGTGTCATCGACGTGCCTGATCAACTTTTGGAAATCCTTGTTGCCATTTTGTTTAAAATCTACCAGCTGCTTTGCCAGCTGGCGTGGCGTTCTGCCCTGAAAAACCATTTTCATATTAGCCGGTGGTAAATGCCATTTGGGGTTGCCGGGCGGCATGTGCAAGCCTGGAGTATTGGTTGGCTGATGGCAATTGCTGCACTTCATGGCATACACGCCTTTACCATCAATGCCTCTTTTCGGCAGCATGGTATGCAAATGGCTGTCTTCGCCTTGTAAAGGAACATTGCCCGAAGGATGGCAGTTCATACAGCGCGGACTCATTAAAACGGTATATACTTGCTTGAAAGCTGCAACCGAAGCCGCACTATCCCTTTTGGCCACAAGTTCCGGAGGCGATAATTTTGGACTGTTTAAACCAAAGGCCATGATGGTAATCATGAGGGTAAGGCAGCCAATAATAACAACGAATGTTTTTTTCATTTTGCTGAAGTCTCCTTTCGCTGAAACTCTGCGGCCAAATGAATAGCATCGCGTATGCGCAGGTAGGTACCGCAACGGCAGATGTTACCTGCCATGGCATCATTAATGTCCTGGTCTGTAGGATTTTTATTTTCCCTGAGCAGCACAGCGGCCGACATGATTTGCCCTGCCTGGCAATATCCGCATTGCGAAACATCCAGCTCCAGCCAGGCCTTTTGCAAAGGATGGTCATTTTTTTCAGCCAGGCCCTCAATGGTGACTATTTTCTTACCGGCGGCACGGCTTACTCTGGTAACGCAAGAGCGGACCGCCTCGCCATCAAGGTGCACAGTGCAGGCACCGCATTGCGCTACCCCGCAGCCATATTTGGTGCCAACAAGACCAATGGTATCTCTGAGCACCCATAATAGCGGTGTGTCCGGGTCAATGTCGATGTTATAAGTTTTTGTGTTAATGTTTAATGTAATCATCATTAATATGTATTAATGGATATAATTTATAATTCAAACAATGGGTATCTGCGGTTGCGGAGAGGTATAAGGCTGCTGATAATAACGCTTGCCTAAAGCTTTATACAAGGCATTGGCCACCGCACCAAATACCGGAGGAAATGGTGGTTCTCCCAAACCGGTTGGGTCAATATCATTTTGCACGAAATGAACCTCCACCTTTTTAGGTGCCTCGTGCATACGGATGATCCGGTAGGAGTGAAAATTAGTTTGCTCAACCACACCGTTCTTATGCGTCAATCCGCCATACAATGCGTTTCCTATACCGTCAACTACCGCACCCTGCACCATATTAGCTGCCGCATCCGGATTGATAACGATACCGCAATCAACTGCACTAAACACTCGTTCCACATATGGCTGCCCGTCTTTTAAGGTCATATCTACCACGTGCGCCGCATAAGAGTTATGGCAAAAGTATGCCGCTACGCCACGGCTGTACTTTTTTTGCTCCGGGCCGTTCCAGCCGGATTTTTCTTTAACCAGTTTCAATACGCCGGCGTACCGGTCAGCATCATATTCATTGTTCTTGCCCACGGGGTTTTCTTTAGCCCTGTTTAACAATTCCAAGCGGAAATCAATGGGGTCTTTACCCATTGCTTCGGCCAGTTCATCTAAAAAAGATTGTTCTGCAGCTGCATTGAAATTGGATCTTGGCGCTCTGAAAGCGCCAATCGTAATATTAGATGGTATCTCCCATCCCTCAGCCAGGTAATTATCTATAGCGCCGGCCGGAAACCTGTTGGCCGCAATGGCATGTTCCGGGATACCGCCGCCTTTCACATGAAAGGCAATAACATTCTTATTTGCATCTAACGCCGCGCGGTAGGTGGCCGTATACATAGGGCGGTAAATGCCATAGGTAGTGTCGTCTTCGCGGCTGTAAATGAGCTTAACCGGCGCTTTTGCTTTTTTCGAGATCAGCGCAGCCTCTATTACATATTGCCCGTAGGCCCTGCGACCAAAGCCACCACCCATGCGGGTCATTTGAATCTCTATCTTATCAGCAGGGAGCTTCAGTATTTTTGAAAGCGTCGGCTCTACCCATCCCGGAGCTTGCAACGGGCCGGCCACTAAAGCCTTATCGCCAGTAACATGCGCAAAAAAATTCATCGGCTCCATACAGTTATGGGCCAGGAATGGCGCATTATAGGTGCGTTCAATAATTTGGGCCGCGTTTTTAAACGCCGTTTCCGGGTCACCGTCCTTGCGTAATTGCTGCGCAGGCTTACTGGCGTAAAGCTTCATTTTCTCCAGTTGAGCGTCGGTGCTTTCCAATTCGCCGGGAACAATCACCTCCCTTTTCCCACCTCTGCCAGCCATATAATCTTTGGTATCGCCGGCGGGCACCCACTCCACTACCAGCTTTTTACGTGCCTGCATTACCTGCCAAGTGGTTTTACCCACTACAACAATCAAATCATTAAACGTACGCGTATCAAAGCCGCCCTGTTCAAATCCGTCATCATATAATTTAAAACTAAAAACATCTGTTATACCGGGCATCTTTAAAGCCTGAGATCCATCAAAAGACTTAAAAGTCATACCGAACGCAGGCGGATGCTGAATCATGGCAATCAGCATACCTTCTTGTTTGTAATCCAGCCCGAAGAGAGGTTTGCCGCTTATAATCTTTGCACCCTCTACGTTTTTTTGCGGATGCCTGACTATTTTAAAACTTTGAACATCCTTTAATTTAACGCCTTTAGGTACCGGGATGATAGCGGCCTTGGAGGCAAAATCGCCGTACTTCCCTGTTTTGCCGCTTTTTGTGTGTACAATCACGCCGGCCTTTGTACTCAGTTCCTCTACTGGTACCCCCCAGTTTTGGGCTGCTGCCTGCATTAACATATTTCGGGCTGCTGCTCCCGCTTCACGGAGCGGTTTCCAGTACATCCGCATCGAGTTACTTCCCCCCGTAAACTGAGGACCTAATTTGGTGTTATCGTGCGGCCCCATTTCTACTACTACCTCTTTCCAGTTCACATCCAGCTCTTCAGCCACCATCATAGGGAGCGAAGTCATCACATTCTGGCCAAACTCCGGGTTCGGGCAAAGGATCTTGACCACATTATCATCCATTATTTTGATATAACCGGTGAGTTCATTCCATTGTGCAGAATTATCTGCGGTAACGCTTTTGGCATCAAGCCCCAATTTAGCAAGGGCGCTGAATTGGATCAGCAATCCGCCGCCGGCAAGGGCAGATGCTTTAAGAAAGGTACGCCTGCCGAAATTAGTTTTAGTCTTCTCCATTTGAGTTGATTGGTTTGCTAATGTTGTTTCTTGGCTCTAACTACTGATTGTAAGAGGTAAACTTATCTTCTGTGTTTATAAAAGTATGTTAATTGCAGCATTAATTCAGGTTACGGTACTCCAGCGGTGTTTGCCCTACCCGTTTTTTGAACAACCGGGTAAAATGCTGAGGATATTTGAATCCCAGTTCATATGCAATCTGGTTTACGGTTTTATCCCCGTCGAATATCTTTTCCTTGGCCATGTCAATAAGTTTGAACTGGATGTATTCCTGTGCTGTTTTACCGGCCTCCTTTTTCACCAGATCGCCAAAATAATTAGGCGACAGGTTTAACTCATCTGCGCAATAAGCAACCGAAGGTAAACCAGTGGTTTGCGGTTTATCTGAAAAAAAATAATTGGTAAGCATGGTTTCAAACTTTTCGATAACACCGGCACTTATATGGTCACGGGTTATAAATTGCCGGTCATAAAAGCGAATGCAGTAGTCCAAAAATAACTCAATGTTAGATACGATCAGTTTCCTGCTGTGCTTGTCCACCCCGCGTTCGAGTTCATAATCGATCTTCGAAAAACAATCGAGTACAATGGTCTTTTCTTTCTCCGATAAATGCAGCGCCTCGTTGGATTGATATTCAAAGAAGTTATAATCCTGAATGTGCCGGCCAAGTGATGTACCATGAATCAGGTCCGCATGAAAAGCAAGCACATGGCCCTTGGGCTGGTAATACTCACCATTACTGTTAACACCTGCAACTTGTCCGGGTGCCATGAAAACCAAGGTACCTTCCTGATAATCATAAGTGTTTCTGCCATACACCAGATCCCCGCATTTTACATCCTTTAAAAACACGATGTAAAATCCAAAATACATCTGTGAGCCTTGTCTTGGGTCAGCCTTAGACAAGTCAATCACGCTAACCAGCGGGTGCTTGGTTTCGTTATTGTTAAAGGCGTTGTACTCGCTAATGGTGTTAAAACGGCGCATGGTATCCATAATCACATTCTTATTGATTCGAATTTACATTATAAATTAACGGATTGTATACGGTAAGAGGCAAATCAGTAATAATGGTAGAAACATCCGTAATCTGTATACTATTCTGATCCGACAAACAGCTGACTTTTGTATAATCGGTAAATCTGCATATAGCGGCAGCGTTTGCCACTAACCTAAATATTAACCTACAGGACGTATGAAAAGAATTTTAACAGGAACTTTATTGCTAATCGCCGTATCGGCCCATGCCCAGCAAACCGCTAACAGCCCTACAGTGAAAACAGCTTATGGTACACTGCGTGGCGTTACTGAGGGAGATGTATCGACCTTTAAAGGTATCCCTTATGCCGCACCGCCGGTTGGCGAACTTCGGTGGCGCCCACCACAGCCAGTAATAGCATGGAAAGGTGAGCGGGACGCGGATAGATTTGGTGCAGACCCTGCCCAGATGGGCTGGCCGCGCAATGGTACTGCCATCTCGCCTTCATCGTCTGAAGATTGCCTGTATCTGAACATATGGAGGCCAGTAAACGCCAATGCAGGTGTTAAACTTCCTGTAATGGTTTGGATATACGGTGGCGGTTTTGTGGCAGGGAGCGGTTCGCAACCTGATTATTCCGGTGGTAACTTTGCTAAGCAAGGTGTGATGCTGGTCACTTTTAACTACCGTGTTGGCAGATTGGGATTCTTCGCTTTCCCGGCCCTAAGCAAAGAGCATCCGGAAGAACCGAAAGGCAACTACGCTTATATGGATGAGATTGCGGCGCTTAAATGGGTACAGCAAAATATCGCCGCATTTGGTGGAGATCCAAAGAACGTGACCATTTTTGGAGAGTCAGCAGGCGGTGTTTCTGTACAGTCACTATTGACCATTCCCAGCGCGAAAGGATTATTCCAAAAGGCAATTGTAGAATCTGGTGGCGGAAGAAATGGCGTATTGACAGGGCGACCGATCAGTAAAGAGAATGGTGACAAATATTACCCCATTTCTGCAGAAACAATAGGTATCAACTTTGCCAAAAGGCATGGTATTACCGGAACAGATGCTGCGGAATTGGCAAAACTACGTGCGCTGCCGGTTGCTGATATTGTAGACGGCGGGCAGGAGACAGACGGGCAAGGCGGTGCGCCAATTTATTCAGGGCCTATTCTGGACGGTAAGCTGGTGGTCGAAACGGCGCAAAGCGCATATGAAGCAGGCAGAGGTGCCAAAGTTCCGCTCATCATCGGTTCAAACAGCGCCGAAGTTCCTGCAGGCTTTGTTAATGCCAATTCGAAAGAAGCCTTGCTGAATTTGTTCGGATCAATGAAGGCCGAAGCAAGTACGGTTTATGATGCGGACGGCAATACGGAATTTCCTAAGATGCTCACCCAGGTAAATACTGATAAGGTTTGGGCAGAGCCAGCACGATTTACAGCAAGGGCCTTTGCTGCCAAAGGTGCACCGGCTTATATTTATCTCTTTTCTTATGTTTCTCCATCCGTACAGCAATGGATGCATTATGGCGCAGCCCATGCTTCGGAGATTGGTTATGTATTTGATAACCTGAGAAGCAGAACTAATGCAGCTATTGACCTCAAAGACGAGGCAGTAGCTAAAATGATGAACACCTATTGGGCAAACTTTGCCAAAACCGGAAACCCTAATGGAAAAGGCTTAGCACCATGGCCTGTATATAATCCTAAAAAGAATGAATTGCTGGAAATTCAGGCTGATGGTAAAGCAGTGGGTAAGCCTGACCCTAAAAAAGCAAGGTTGGATGTGATTGAAAAAGCAGTTACGTCGGGCAACCTGAATTAACCTGTAATAATGGTAGAAATGTCCGTAATGCGTATCCTGTTTGCCACGAATAAAGGTATGACCTTTGCAGCCATCACTTAAAATATAACTATGAGAACAGTAACGTTAAATAACGGGGTTGAGATGCCCATTTTAGGGTTTGGCGTATTCCAGGTAACTGACCTGGCCGAATGTGAAAGAAGCGTAATGGATGCTATTGAAACCGGCTACCGCCTGATTGATACCGCGCAATCCTACATGAACGAGCAAGCCGTAGGCAAGGCCATCAAGCAAAGCGGTATTGCCCGAGAGGAATTGTTTATTACCACCAAGCTTTGGATACAGTCGAACGGGTATGAAGGAACAAAGAGGGCTTTTGAAAATTCGCTGAAGAAACTGCAACTGGATTACCTTGACCTTTACCTCATTCACCAGCCTTTTGGTGATGTGTATGGTGAGTGGCGGGCCATGGAAGAATTGTACCAAGAAGGTAAAGTACGAGCCATTGGAGTAAGTAATTTTCATCCTGACCGTCTGATTGACCTGATTATTCATAACGAGATTACGCCTGCGGTTAACCAGGTGGAAACACATCCATTTCACCAGCAGCACGATGCCCGGCAGTTCATGCAGGAAAACAACGTACAGATTGAATCCTGGGGGCCGTTTGCTGAAGGCAAGAACGACATTTTTAAGAATGAGTTGCTAAAAACGATTGGTGAGAAATACAACAAGTCCATCGCACAGGTGATCCTGCGCTGGCTTACCCAGCGCGATGTGGTGGCTATCCCTAAATCAGTCCGCAGGGAACGCATGGCAGAAAACCTGAACAGCCTTGATTTTGAATTGACTACGGAGGAAATGGAACAAATCAAAACACTGGATACCAATACCAGCAGTTTCTTTAATCACCGTGATCCGAAAATGGTGAAATGGCTGGGTGAACGAAAACTGAATAACTAAATACCTATCCTAAGAAAAACATGAAAAAGCGACAATTAGGAAAAAGCGGCCTGGAAGTATCTGCTCTGGGCTTAGGCTGTATGGGTTTAAGCTTTGGCTACGGACCCGCAATAGATAAAACAGAAGCCGTTAAGTTGCTGCATGCAGCGGTAGAACGCGGCATAACCTTTTTTGATACGGCCGAAGCCTATGGCCCGTTTGACAATGAAGAACTATTAGGTGAGGCTTTAGCCCCTTATCGAAACCAGGTTGTTATTGCTACAAAATTTGGGTTCAAAGAGGGCAAACCGGCATTGGGTGCTGATAGCCGCCCCGAACGCATACGCGAGGTGGCCGAAGCTGCCCTGAAGCGTTTAAGTGCTGATGTAATCGACTTGTTCTACCAGCACCGCGTTGACCCCAATGTGCCCATGGAAGATGTTGCGGGTACCGTTAAAGATTTGATTACAGAAGGCAAAGTCAAACATTTCGGTCTTTCGGAAGCCGGTGCGGCATCTATCCGTAAAGCGCATGCCGTGCAGCCGGTAACGGCGTTGCAAAGTGAGTACTCCCTTTGGTGGCGCGAGCCGGAACAGGATATTCTGCCTACGCTGGAAGAACTGGGCATCGGCTTTGTGCCATTCAGTCAGCTGGGGAAAGGCTTTTTAACAGGGGCGATTAACGAAAGCACCACCTTTGATAAATCTGATTTCCGCAATACCGTTCCCCGTTTTTCAGAAGAGAACCGCAGGGCTAACCAAGCACTGGTAGACCTTTTAGGCAATATTGCTGCGGAAAGCAATGCAACACCCGCACAGATTGCCTTAGCTTGGTTGCTGGCACAAAAACCTTGGATTGTACCGATTCCGGGTACCACCAAACTGCACCGTTTAGAGGAGAACTTAGGTGCTGCTGATATAGAACTCACAGAAAGTGACCTGAAGAAAATTAATAGTGCCCTTGCTAGTCTTGAAGTACAAGGCCATCGCTACTCAGCGCAGGCACAAAAAATGGTAAACCGCTAATTTATAAATTAAAACAATGAAAAAGATACTTTTAACGGCCCTGTTGATGGGTATAATGGCAAGCCAGGGGTTTGCCCAAAGTCGTGATATATTTCCCAGAGGCGGGATTTCTAAAACTGACAATCATACCGGCACTATATGGCTTAATGAATTAAGTATGCCGGACAGCACTTTCAATTACAGCGTAGCAGTCGCTACCTACGGGAAAGCGGCTAAGCTGGACTGGCACATTCACCCGGCGGGTCAAATCCTGATGATTACGGATGGAACAGGCTACTACCAGGAGAAAGGAAAGCCAGCCCAGATGGTACATAAAGGAGATGTGGTTAAGTGCCTGCCCGGCGTTTCGCACTGGCATGGGGCAGCACCAAATACTGCTTTCGCGTATGTTGCTGTTACACCGGCGCAAAAGGGAAAAACTATATGGTTACAACGGGTTACCGAAGCGGAGTATAAGAGTGCAGCTAAATAATTAATCAGCAATATTAAAATCAATAACATGAAAGCATTACTATTAGGTATAATTTTGTGCATCTCCGGTGTACATTTTGCAATGGCGCAAGCGAAACTACCTAATTCGCCGGCAGCCAGCCCTATCAAAGAAGAACAGGAGATTCTCGATTTATCAAAAACCAAGTGGCAATGGATGGCCGACAAAAATGTAACGTCCTTAGACGGCTTATTTGCGGACAAATGCGTTTTTGTACACATGGGGGGCAGTTGGGGCAAAGCGCAGGAGCTAAATACCATCAAAAACGGATTTATCTGGTATAAAAAGGCTGACATCTATGGCGCTTCAGTTAACATTTTCGGTAACACGGCCATTCTGCTCAACGACATTGACCTGTTGGCAGTGGTTGGCGGCAACGAAGTGGTTCATGCTTTTATGGTAACTGAAGTGTATCTGAAAGAGAACGGTAAATGGAAGATGGGCTCTCTTACTTTTTCTACCTTGGTTAGGCCGGTTAAGATGAAAACCAACATTTCGCAAGCCACACCATCACAACATTAATCCTGCACCGTTGGGATCTATATACTTTTTAAAGGTAACTCACACATGCCCGAATTATAAAGCAATTTGAAACCAAGCAGTTAAATCCAATTTTCAACCTGCTGCCAAAACAAAACGTCCTTTTCAATATTGAAAAGGACGTTTTTGTAATATGTGACCAGGGAGAGGCTCGAACTCTCGACCCACTGATTAAGAGTCAGTTGCTCTACCAACTGAGCTACCTAGTCATTTTTGAGATGTGCAAATATATAATTTTTTATAGATTCAGCAAAGCCGGATGCTTGAAAGGCTGCTTCCGGCTATACGGCTTTGCCGAATTGATAACTATGCCATCGCATACATTTCTTCGCGCTGCTTCTGTACGGCGCCGCTGTTAATATAATCGTCGTAGTTCATCATCTTGTCAATCATGCCGCCGGGGGTAAGCTCAATAACGCGTGTAGCTACGGTTTGGGTCAGCTCATGGTCGCGCGAGGTGAACAGAATAGTGCCTTTAAAGTCGCGCATGCCGTTGTTCAGGGCCGTAATAGATTCCAGGTCCAGGTGGTTGGTTGGCTCATCAAACAGCAGCAGGTTGGGCTGCTGCAGCATCATGCGGCTAAACATACAGCGCATTTTTTCGCCACCCGATAGTACAGTGCTTTTTTTCAGCACTTCCTCGCCCGAAAACAACATCCGGCCTAAAAAGCCGCGCACAAATTGCTCGTCTTTATCGCCGGGCGAATATTCGCGCAGCCAGTCAATCAGGTTCATGTCCTTCCCTTTAAAGTATTCGGCGTTATCAATTGGCATATCCGCCGGGTTAATGGTAACGCCCCATTTAAAGCTGCCGGTGTAATCTTTGTCGCGGCCGCTTAAAATGTCATAAAAGGCAGAGGTAGCCAAACTGTTTTGAGAAAGCACGGCAACTTTGTCCCCTTTATTCACCATCAGGTTAATATCGTTAAACAGTACTTCACCGTTCAGCGTTTTACCCAGTTTTTCGATTTGTAAAATCTGGTCGCCTGCTTCGCGGGTCATCTGATTGAACATAATAGCCGGGTACTTACGGTTAGAAGGCTTGATCTCATCAAGGTTAATTTTATCCAGTGCTTTTTTACGACTGGTAGCCTGCTTTGATTTCGAGGCGTTAGCGCTAAAGCGGCGGATAAATTCCTGCAGTTCCTTTACCCGGTCCTCCGTCTTTTTATTCTGATCGGAACGCTGTTTCAGGGCCAGCTGGCTTGATTCGTACCAGAAAGTATAATTACCGGTATAGATGGTCATCTTGGCAAAGTCGATGTCCACAATGTGGGTACACACGGTATCTAAAAAGTGCCTGTCGTGCGATACCACCAGTACAATGGCTTCATAACCGGCCAGAAAGTCTTCCAGCCAGCTGATGGTATGAATGTCCAGGTCATTGGTCGGCTCATCCAGCAGCAAAATATCGGGTTTGCCAAACAGGGCCTGTGCCAGCAGTACACGTACTTTTTGGTTGCCGTCTAATTCGTTTAGTAATTTGTAGTGCAGGTCTTCTTTAATGCCCAGGTTACTCAGCAGGGTAGCGGCATTGCTTTCTGCATTCCAGCCATCCATCTCGGCAAATATGGTTTCCAGTTCCCCGGCACGTTCCCCGTCGGCATCAGTAAAATCCTCTTTCAGGTAGATGGCATCTTTTTCCTTCATGGTGCTGTAAAGCTGCTGGTGGCCCATCAGCACGGTTTCAATCACCGGAAACTCATCAAACTCATAGTGGTTCTGTTTTAGCACCGCCATACGCTCGCCGGGGGTAAAACTTACTGAGCCGCTGGTAGGATCAACTTCGCCGGAAAGAATTTTCAAAAAAGTAGATTTCCCTGCACCGTTGGCTCCTATAATGCCATAGCAGTTGCCCTGCGTAAACTTTAGGTTAACTTCTTCAAATAAAGTGCGTTTGCCGTAGCGAAGGGATAAATTGGATACTGTAATCATGCTGCCCGCTATTTTGGCGCAAATATAGCTAAAAAACGCGGTTAAAACAGGTGCTACAAGTAAACATGTAACCGATTTTATGATAGAGTGACAATGCGGAATTTATGCTCAATACTACCATTATTTTCTACACTGGTGTGGCCTGTTTTACACATCAGTAAGCCCAATTAAATTTGAAAGCCTTATTGAATTGAAAATCAGTGATTAAAATATTATGGAACAAATGTTGTAACATTATTGGTACCACTGCACAACCTCAAAGCATTAATTCCATGACTATAGCCATCACCGGATTAATTATTGCCAACGTTATTGCTGTACTGAACAGGCAGCAAAACAAAATGAACAAGTAGGCATACCTGCTAATTGCATTAAATTCAATTCTGCTTTTTACCCCTGCTTACCCCAGTTGGCAGGATCCTGCCGCCATTGTTTCAGCAGTGCAGCGGCATCAGTTGAGATATATTGCTTGTCTTCTGCAAATTTAATAAGCGCGTTGTAGTTAGATAACGTGGCAAAGCGGCATTTGGCCTGTTTAAAGTTTTCAACACTGGCATCAAAACCGTAGCTGAATATGGCAGCCAGGCCGGCTACTTCCACACCCTCGGCACGCAGGGCGGCAACGGCTTCCAGGCTGCTTTTACCAGTTGATATCAGGTCTTCTACCACTGCTACGCGCTTGCCGGGCAAAATTTCGCCCTCAATCATCTTGCCGGTGCCGTGTTCTTTCGGTTTCGACCGGACATAAATAAAGGGCAATCCCAACTCCTGCGCTACCAGTACGCCCTGCGGAATGCCAGCCGTAGCTACGCCTGCAATGCAGCTTACCGCGCCAAATTCTTCCTGTATCAATGTGCTTAGTTTCTGCCTGATGTAGGTACGTATAGCGGGATATGATAAAGTTACCCGGTTATCGCAATAAATAGGCGATTTCCAGCCCGAAGCCCAGGTAAAAGGATTGGCAGGTTGTAATTTAATTGCTTTAATTTGCAAAAGAAACTCAGCCACCTGCTGTTCCACCTCATTAGTATCAAACATGGCTCAAAAGTACAGAATTTATATCAACGATAAAGTGCTGCTGATTGCAGAAACTGCGCCTGCCGATGCAGAAAAGCATAAACTCATTGATCAGCAGGGCTTTGATTTTAAAAAATTTTATGCTGAAGCTGCGCGCCGTAAAAAAGCAGATACTTACCTTATGGTGTGTGCCGATGCCAGGAAGCAGTTGAAGAACATTAGGAAGCAAATGCTTGTAATTGATGCAGCAGGCGGATTGGTGCAGCACAAGGACAGCCAGTACCTGTTTATTTACCGCAACAACAAATGGGATTTACCCAAAGGTAAACTGGAAAAAGGCGAAAAGCCCAAACAGGGCGCTGTGCGTGAAGTGGAAGAGGAATGCGGTATTAAGATAAGCAAATGCGGCAAGCGTATCTGCAAAACCTACCATGCCTATATCCTTAAAGATGAACTAGTGCTGAAACGCACCTATTGGTTTGATATGCGCTTTAAAGGCAAGGGGCAGCTAAAGCCGCAAACTGAGGAAGGTATTACCGATGTGCGCTGGTTTGATGAAAAGGAAATTGCCCAAACCGTGCCCGCCAATACCTTCCCCTCTATAATGGATGTGCTGGTTAAAGCGCGGCTGACTGCAGAAAAGTAAGCGCCTCGGCAGGTACAAACTGGCTTATGTCGCCTTTATAGCGCAAAATTTCGCGCACAATAGTGGAGCTGATAGAGGAGTAGCCCGGCTTGCTTACAATAAAGATGCTTTCCACATCGGGAGCCAGTGCGTGGTTCATTTGCGCTATGGCTTTCTCATATTCAAAGTCTGATACCGTGCGTATGCCGCGTATCATATAATCGGCGCTGATGGTGCGGCAGTAATCAATGGTTAAGCCTTCGTAAGCGGTAACCCTGATCTTGGGCTCATTGGCAAATACCGCCCTCAGCATCTGTTCGCGCTGACCAACACTGAGCAGCCCTTTTTTTGTACTGTTTACGCCTACGCTGATGTATACCTCATCAAACAGGGGCAAGGCCCTCTTCACAATATCCACATGCGCTTTGGTGATAGGGTCGAATGAGCCGGGGAAAAGGGCGGTTTTCATGTCTTATTGTTAGTTGATAAGCATAAAGATAATATTTTTGTACAGGTCAGCAGTAAGCTTCGTTCCTGATTTGAATTTCTGGGATCGGATAGTTATCAGCACAGCCATACCTGCTCTTAAAGCTTTTGTTCTCAAGAAGCGGGGAACATAAGGCAGAGGGATGAACAATGATGCAAACTGATAGCCAGCACAAATTGTGCTGGCAGCTCTTGATACTGCGGATTTTGATTTAAAATCAATACTTTCCTGCAATTACCTTGTAAAATCCGTCAAAATTCAGATAGGTATTAGCCAGCCGTTGTAATTCTTCGGCGGTAACTGTTTTTACCACCTCGGTGTAGCGGCTGTAATAAGCGTTGTTCAGGCCGGAATAAAATACGTTCTTGAACTTATCGGCATGTGAAAACACATTCTCTAAACTGCCTAAAAGCGAGCCCAGCATATAATTGCGTACCAGCGACAATTCTTCCTCCGTAATCAGTTCCGTACGTAGCAGGTTTATCTCTTTCTCAATTTCTTTCACGGCATCGCGGCATACATCGGCACCCACCTCGGAGGCGATGAACAGCGACCCGCACTGCTTTAGTGAGGTAACGCCCGAGCCAATACCATAAGTATAACCTTTATCCTCACGGATGTTGGCCATCAGGCGCGAGCCGAAATAACCGCCCAATACCGTATTTAACACCTGCAGTGCCGGGAAGTCGGGATGTGTGCGGTTTACAGTAAGTGTACCCATGCGTATGGCCGATTGCAGGGCATCGGGCTTTTCCTTAAAATAAAAGTGCTCAGTTGCCGGCTGTGCCTCCGGCTGCGTAATGTCGGCCGTGGCAGATGCGGCAGGCCATTCATCGCCGAACATTGTTTCTAACTGCGCCAGTAATCCGTTATCAATTTTACCGGCTACAAACAAGGTGCAGTTGCCGGGCTGATACATCTGTTTAAAGTGGGCCAGCAGGTGCTCTCGGTTTAATTGCTGATAATCTTCCGCCTCGGCGGTAAGGCCATACAAGGTATTGCCATACACCGCTTTATTGAACAGGCGGCGGGCTACCATATCATTTTTCTGCAGGCTCACCTGCAGCTTTTGCTGCTGATTGCGGATGTAAGTTTGCAGTTCCTTTTCCGGATAAACAGAATCGGTAAGCATATCCTTTATAATAGGCAGGGTAGCGCCCAGGTGCTTATTGAGGGTGTACAGAGTTACCTGCGAATGATCAAAGCCATAATCGGCCTGTAAAAAAGCGCCGCAGTAATCTACCTGTTCGGCAATCTGCGATGCAGTAAGCTGGCTGGTACCTTCGGTAAGCAAGCTGTTGGTTGCCGGGTTAAGCAGCGGCCTGGCCGGATCAAAGCGCAGGTTGGCAAATACCCATTCTATACGTACCAGCTCCTGCCCGCCCGAATCAAACCAGTACAACTGACAGCCGTTACCAAGCGTTTTGTGCTGCGGCTCTAATAAATGTATCTGCTCAATCGCGTTCGACTGAGGGGCTATGGTTCTGTTTAGCATTGTTGATTAACTACTTGTATTGCCACAGGCAGTACCTTAAATTAAGCCGTTTCGGCCAGATAAATTAATGTTGATGAGTTATCCCTGCGGAATAGTTGCCGGGCCTGGCTTTGTATAGCATCGGCGGTAACGGCAAGATACCGACCGGTTTCGTGGTTCAGCAAACCGGCATCGCCCAGCAGTTCAAAGTAAGCCAGGTTCATGGCCTTATCCAGCAAGCCCATTTCGGCAAATACCATGGTTGATTCGGTTTTGTTCTTTACCTTGGTCAGTTCGTTGTCGGGCACCGGTTCTGTTTTCAGCTTTTCCAGTTCGCGCCAGATGGCAGTTTCGGCATCTTCTATACTTACATCTTCCAGCGGTTTACCTTCTACCACAAACATGCCTTTATCCAGACTACCGGTCATATACGCATGTATCTCGCTGAACAGCGGCTGCTCCTTTACCAAACTCTGGTACAGGCGCGAAGAGTGACCGCGCGATAATACGTCGGACAGCAGATCAATGGCGTAATACGCTGCATCGGTACGGCCGGGCATTTGGAAGGCTACATACACATCGTTCAGCGGTACTTTGGCAGTTACCGTTTCGCGGCGTTCGTCGTTCTGTTCGGGCTCATGCGGCAGCTGGCGTACATAGCGCTCGCCGGCTGGAATAGGGGCAAACCATTTTTCGGCTAACTCCTTTACCTGTGCCAGTGTAACATCGCCGCCTACCACCATAATGGCATTCTGCGGGTTGTAGTGTTTGGTGAAGAAGGCCTTTACATCTTCAATCTTCGCATTTTCTATATGGCTGATTTCTTTACCAATAGTAGCCCATTGATACGGATGCTGCTTGTATACCAACGGGCGCAGACGTAACCATACATCGCCGTAGGGCTGATTTAAGTAGCGCTGTTTAAATTCCTCAATTACCACGTTGCGCTGTACTTCCAGGCTTTTTTCACTGAAAGCGAGGTTCAGCATCCGGTCGCTCTCCAGCCAGAAGGCGGTTTCAAGGTTGGCCGATGGCAGGGTGATATAATAGTTGGTAATATCGTTGCT
Source organism: Mucilaginibacter sp. (assembly GCF_965200995.1). Taxonomy (GTDB): domain Bacteria; phylum Bacteroidota; class Bacteroidia; order Sphingobacteriales; family Sphingobacteriaceae; genus Mucilaginibacter. The sequence goes on from NZ_OZ241743.1 coordinate 3,003,968, forward strand.
GGTAAAGGCATTGTTTTCGCCGCCTACCCGTTGCAGGGGTTCATCATAAACCGGAACGTTAACAGAGCCGCCAAACATCAGGTGCTCAAACAAGTGGGCAAAGCCGGTTTGGTCAGGTTGTTCATCGCGGGCGCCAACATCGTATAAAACGTTTACTACCGCCATGGGCGTAGTATGATCTTCATGAACAAGTACCCGGAGGCCGTTGCTCAGTGTAAACCGTTCAAATTGAACCATGGATTATATTTTTGTAAATGAACAAAGGTAGAATTTTTACCCGAAGTACCTAACGGAAGCTATGGGAACGGTCAATCCTTTACAACAGCATTACCAAAATACTGAAGTGCGGCGCTGTATAGTTGGTGTTAATAAGCAACGAGATTGAAGGAATGACTATCCCCGCAATTTATCCAGCAAATCGCTTAAAGTGGCAGCTTCCTGTTCGGTAAGATTGCTTTTAATAAAATCTTTTGTTTTGAACTGATTATCCATCTGGCTTAAAACCTCAAGCCCTGCATCGCTGATGCGGATATCAACCGAACGGCGGTCCTTGTTATTGGTACAGCGCGATACCAGGCCTTTCTGCACCAGGCGGTCTACAATGCGCGAGGCATCAGACATCTTGTCAACCATGCGCTCCTTGATAAGGTTTACGGTAGCCGGCTGCGGGAAGCGGCCGCGCAGAATACGCAGCACATTAAACTGCTGGCCGGTAAGCTTGTACTTTTCCAGTTCGTATCGCAAAAGGTTGTTCAGCCAGCCAGAGGTATAAGCAATATTAATAACTACTTTGTGGTAATCATCCTCAAACTTACTGGCCTGTATCTCTTTATCTATCTGCATGTGGTTTTGGAACGGAAAACAAAGGTACAAATATGCTTAACTTATTTTTTTCTTTGTTTGCCCGGCTTGGGTTGGCCAAAATTCCAGGGGCAGTGCAAGCATTTATTCTTACAACAATAGCCGCGCTTTAAGTGATATTCGCGGGTAAACACGTACAAGCCATCCGAATTAATATAATAATCAATGTTTTCCTGCAGCATCAGTTGAGTATTTTAACCACAATGCTATTTTTAAAATGTGCTTTAAGTTGCTGGCCGTTGCCATGCAGCGTCCATACCTGGGCAGGCTGTACCTGCGCAATAGCAGCAATAATGCCTGCCCAGTCTACATGGTCCGAGATATAGAGGGTGTCCTGTGCGTTCACCTGCAAATTACTCCAGCCCGAAGCAAACAGGCGCTTTACGCCCGTGGCCTGCCGGTAGCTGTTGAAGGTAAGCGGCGGTACTATATATATAAACTCCTGCTGCGTTTTCATCAGTTTGCGGCCATACAATTGATAACTGCCTAATTGCCGGCCTGCATTCTGGTAAATTTGATGTAAAGGCATTATCCGGTGATGCACCAGTACCTTTTTTTGCGGTACATAGGTATTAATTAAAGCGGTAATGCGCTGTGCTTTGCCCAAGGCGTAAGCGCCCAGCAGAATATTACTTTTAATATCGCTTAACTTTTGTATTTCCGCCACCGGATCGGGGTGCTGAACGGCAGGATTGGCAAAGGTGCTTTCCGTAATCAGCACATCGGCTTCCACGTATTGCAATGGTTCGCAGGTAGGGTCGGGCTGCAGTTTATAATCACCGGTGTACAGGTAACGTACCCCTTTATATACCATTAAAATTTGCGCCGAGCCTAAGATATGGCCTGCGGGAATAAAAGTTATAGTAACGTTACCCACCTTATATTCCTCATTCCAGCGGGTGAGCGTAAACTGTTTGCCTGCGCTTTTACCATATCTAAACTGCATAAAGGCAGCGGTGCCGGGCGTACAAAATACCTGGCGGTTACCGGGTATGGCATGGTCGGCATGGGCATGCGAGATGAGGGCCGTATCTACCGGTTGCTTTGGGTCGAGATAGAAATCGCCGTACGAACAATAGACACCGTTTTGATTGCAGACCAGAAAATCATCAATAATCATGGCTGGCGGCAAGGGTAAGAAACGTTTGATGCAACTGTATAAGTTGCGGGATGATGAGCTGGCTTTCGTTATTATGAATGGTAAAGGCAGCCAGTTTTACTTTATCTTCCTCGGGCCATTGGCGGGCGTTCCTGCTTTCGGCCTCGGCATAAGAAATGTTGTCGCGCTTAATAACCCTTTGCAGACGCTGCTCATGAGGGGCGGTTACCGCAATGGTACGATGGCAAAGCTGGTACGAACCGCTTTCAAACAGCAGCGCCGCTTCTTTAATTAGATAGGGCGCTGCCGGATGCAAGGCCGCCCAGGCATCGAACGCGCGGAACACGGCCGGATGCACAATGGCGTTAAGTTTACTCAATTCGGCCGGCTCATTAAATACTTTGCCGGCTATATATTTGCGGTTCAGGCCGCCATCGGTAAAGTAAGCCTCGCTGCCAAAGGCGGATTTTACGGCTTCAACGAGTAGCGTATCTGTTACCATTACCTTTTTGGCCTCATCATCGGCATAAAAAACCGGCACGCCCAGCAGTTCAAATACTTTACTGATGGTGGTTTTGCCGCTGCCGATGTTGCCTGTAATTCCTATCTTCAGCATTATTTGGTAATCATAAAATCTACGGTGCGGGGCTCTATACGCAGTACACGGCCATAAGCGGGTACCCTGATCAGGTTTACCGGCAATATACTGGTTTGATGATCTGTCCATAACTGCAGATCGGCGGTAGCCTCAAAATAATTATCATCTGTTTCGCTATACCTTTTGAGTGCCGTGGTAAAGGTAACCTTTACCTTTTGCGGAAAAATCTTTATGTTATAATATCTGGGGTTGTTAATCAGTTTTACCGGTACCCATACCGATTTCTCGGTAAATTCATCAACCGGCAATTGCACTGCTACAGTTTTTGGGTATACACTGATGTTGCCTTCTTTAACCGGGCTTAACTTAACCCGGGCATTTACAGTTTCATTAACATTATTAAGTTTAAGCGAATCTGTTTTCCAGAACTTTACCCCGGCAATAACATTGCCGGGGCCGCTTACGGTTACATAAGCCGGACTGATTACCGCCGGCTTGTAGGGTGCATACTGGGGCTGATAATTAATGGTAGCCACCACCTGAACCGGAATCTTCCTGCTTACGCGTTTGCTGAAATCATAGTACAACGTATCGGGACTGATCAGTAAGATTTTGTGTCCTGTACTGTTTGTAGCATTGATAGCAGGTAGCTGGCGGCTAAGTACAAGGTAATCCTGATGTTCGAGCGTGTGCAGATCCACCGGGATATGCGTTTTTGTACTGCTTAAGCCCGAAAATAGCATCTGCCAGCCGGTGCCTTGTTGCAGTACCTCTACAGTATCGGGTTGTTGGGAATGAAAGGCCCGCCGCTGCGGTGCGTTCTTATAGGTTAGTATTCCGGTTACCTTATAGGTATAACTGCTGCTTAATCCCGTTAACAGCCACGCCACTATAGCCAGCACTAAACAGGTGCTAAAGATGGTTACCCGTCTCTTCTCGGCGGCGGTAAGTTTGATAATGGGCATTAGCAGCGTAATGATATTGAAGGATTGAAATTAAAATGCCGTTCGGCTATTTACAAGCAGAACGGCATTTTATTTTTAAAGCTTTTGGTTAATTATGCCTTTGTTGCAACAGATGGTGTATTGAGCGCCTTTGATGCCTCCAGCGAAATAGCCGCCTTATCAAAACGGATGCGGGTGCCGCCTTCTGCTTCTATTAAAAAGGTGGTGTCGCCTACCTCGTAAATGCGGCCATGCATGCCCGAGTTGGTAATAATGCGGTCGCCTTTTTTAAGTTCGTCCACATATTTCTTCTGGTCTTTTTGTTTCTTCATCTGTGGCCTGATCATGAAGAAATAAAATACAATAACGATCAGAATCATGGGCAGGAAGCCCATGATACCACCACCGCCGCCCGTGGGCTGCATTAAAAAAATTGTTGCTGTCATGTATGTTGCTTAAAATAATTATTTAGTGGTTACCTCGCCAATAAGGTGCACCATGGTTTGCGCCGGGTTGGTATTGGCAGTCATGGTAATTTGTTTGTCCTGTAACCCGGCACGGCCGGCACTGTTAAAACTTACTTTAATTTTTCCGGTGCTGCCGGGTGCTACCGGGGTATGCGGCCACTCAGGCGTGGTACAGCCGCATGATGCCTGTGCATTACTGATAATAAGCGGCGATTTGCCGTTATTGGTAAATTCAAAGGCATAGCTAACTACCGCGCCGGCTTTTACTTTACCAAAATCGTGGGTAATGTCTTTAAACTTCATTACCGGAGCATCAGCTGCAGCGCCGGCGGGCGTAGTGCTTACTACACTGCTCTTGTTGGGTTGGTTATGGCAGGCAGCCAGCAAAAGGCCGGCGGCACACAATGTTAATAAATAGGTTTTCATGGTATCGGGTTATTCAATTAATCCTCTGCCGGTTTTGCGCACGCGGTTGGCCTCTTTCAAATCTGTAAGCAATTTATCTAAAATACCATTAATAAACGAGTTGCTTTTAGGCGTGCTGAATTCTTTGGCAATTTCGAGGTACTCATTTATCGTTACCTTTACCGGTACCGAGGCAAAGTTAATAAATTCGGTAATCGCCATCTTCATCAGCAGGGTGTCCATCATGGCAATACGCTCAGGCTCCCAGTTCTGGGTTTTACCGTTAATCAGTTCTTGGTATTCTTTGTTGTACCTGATGGCTTGCTCAAATAAATTCACAATAAATTCACGGTCTTCCACCCAATTCCCCGTTACTTCGGCCAGGTTGTTTTCCTGCGGATTGTCTGACGAGAAATTTTTGAATGTTTTGGCAATCAGCGCCTGCAGTATTTCTTTGTCAACCGGCCAGAAGATAAACTTATCCTCAAATACCTGCTCGGCCAGCGATGATTTCAGAATTACCTTCTTAAAGATAAATTTAATAATGTCTTTATCTGAATGCAGGGTATCGTCTGTTTTTACCAGGTAATCTTTGTATTCCTGCGAGTTTTTAAGAATGATAAACAGTGATTTAGCCAGTTCAGGATCAAAGTCCCAGGATACTTTGTACTTTTTCAGCGCAGCGATGTAATCTTTGTTTTGCGCAAGTGATAGCAGGAAACGGTTTTGAGTAATTTTAAGATTAGGCGCCAGATCATCAGCCGTAGGCAGGTGCTTGTTGGCCCGCTCCTCTGCATCGCGGTGTGAATACTCGGCTACCTCATCAATTAATGACAGCATCCAGATGTACATTTCAAAAACCTTGTCCACACTGGTCAGCAGGTTTTTTTCATGCAGACTGACGTCTTTATCATCCGACTGGTGATAGCTGTAAAGGGCTTGTAATACTTTTACGCGAAGATGCCTTCTGTTTAACATGTATAAGAACGATTAGTAGATGCGGTAATTAATACTTAACTCTTAATTTCATTAGTGCGGCAGCAAAATAAATACAGCCGTTTAACACTACAAATGCTTTAAACAAGCTAAAGTTTTGTTTAAAAACAAATTGCGCTATTCTACTGTCTGAAGCCGCCAAATGCCTCGTGAAATTTTTTGCAAAGGTACAAAATTTCAATGCAAATGGTGTGTCGCCCCTGCATTGAAATTGCAGGCTGTTGTTTTTTAATTTAAGCAGATGCACCTGAATGAAAAATAAACCTGTCAACCTAATCCATTACCTTTGCAGGCAGCTATGAAACACTTAGCCTATTTAAACAAGTTCATTTACAAATACCGCTGGCGGTTAATACCGGGTATTTTGTTTGTGGTCATCTCCAACATTTTTAGTGTGCTGCCCGCGCAGGTCATCCGTATTGCGTTTGATCTGGTGGTGGAAAATATCAAACTGTACCGTTTGTTTAACGGCTTTAACCGCCAGCATATTATTTATGAAATTTTTGGTGCCAGCTTACTGTTATTCGGCGCGTTGGTATTGGTATTATCGCTTATACGCGGGCTGTTTCTGTTTTTTATGCGGCAAACCATCATCCTGATGTCGCGCCATATTGAGTATGATCTGAAAAACGAGATATACCAGCATTACCAGGCCCTTTCCTTAGCCTTTTACCGCAGGCACAATACCGGCGATTTAATGAACCGTGCTACCGAGGATGTTAGCCGTGTGCGCATGTACCTGGGGCCGGGCATTATGTATGCCATTAATACCCTTGTACTGTTTGTGCTGGTGTTTTATGCCATGCTCACCGTTAATGTGCGCCTCACTGTATTTTCATTGCTGCCGTTACCCATACTGGTGGTGGGCATTTATTATGTAAACGGAATTATCAATTACCGCAGCGAGCGTATACAGGAGCGGCTTTCGGGGCTGTCAAGCTTTGTGCAGGAAAATATCTCCGGTATCAGGGTTATTAAATCTTATGTGCGCGAAGGTTTTATCAACCAAAAATTTGAGGCGGAGAGCGAAAACTATAAAATGCATTCAATGAAGCTGGTAAAGGTGCAGGCCCTGTTCTATCCCATGATGCTGTTGCTGGTGGGTCTGAGCATTATCCTCACCATTTATATCGGCGGCATAGAAGTGATGAAGGGCAGCATCACATCGGGTAATATTGCCGAGTTTATAGTGTACCTTAATCAGCTCACCTTTCCGGTACTTTCATTGGGCTGGGTTACTTCGTTAATTCAGCGGGCAGCGGCCTCGCAAAAGCGTATCAACCAGTTTTTGCAGCAGGAGCCTGAAATTATTTCTCCTGCCGCCGCACCACACCCTGTACAGGGGCGGATTAGTTTTAACGAAGTAAGCTTTACTTATCCCGATACAGGTATACAGGCGCTTAATAAGGTATCCTTTTCAGTTGAACCGGGGCAGATGCTGGCCATAATTGGCCGTACCGGTTCAGGTAAATCTACGGTGGCTAATCTACTGATGCGGATGTATGACGTATCGGGCGGTGAAATCAGCATTGACGGACAGCTACTCACTGGTTTAAACTTAAACAGCTATCGTTCGCAGCTGGGCTTTGTGCCGCAGGAGGTGTTTTTGTTCTCGGATACCATTGCACGTAATATTGCTTTTAGTGCTGATGTGCTGGATATGCCCAAGGTAGAGCAGGCTGCCCGCGATGCAGCAGTGTATCAGAATATTATTGAGTTTGAAGATGGTTTTGATACCATGATTGGTGAGCGGGGTATTACCCTGTCGGGCGGGCAAAAGCAGCGTGTATCCATCGCCAGGGCTATTGTTAAACAGCCGCAGATTTTGATTTTTGATGATTGCCTGTCAGCCGTAGATACCCGTACCGAAGAGGAAATATTAAATAACCTGGGGCATATCATGCAGGGTAAAACCAGTATTATTATAGCTCACCGTATATCTACCATTAAAAATGCCGACCATATACTGGTGATGGATGAAGGTTGCATAGCCGAACAGGGTAACCATACGGCCTTAATGGAAATGAAAGGTCTGTATTTTGATTTGTATGAAAAGCAATTGCTTGAAGAACAGGAAAACCTCTAAACTCCTTTAGTTCTGCACAAATGGTAAAATAATATTACATCATCGAAAAATATTGTGGTATAAATATTTACTGCGGGTATATTTTAATATATTTAGGCCAATCAAACTTAAACAACACTTATAAGCAATGGGAGATTTTGAAAGCAGGGACCGGGACGAAGTGCACTCGAAAAAAGTAAGGGCAGGCAAACGCACTTATTTTTTTGATGTAAAGGCAACCCGTTCAAACGATTATTATATAACTATTACCGAAAGCAAGAAACGTTTGGAAGACGGATCTTTTATCAAGCATAAGATATTCTTGTATAAGGAGGACTTTGAAAAATTTGCTGAAGGCTTGAAAGATACAGTAGAATATATCAAAGCCCATCAGGACGTGAGCGAGAAGCGGTATGAGTTTGGTGAGGCAGGGGCAAATGCACGTGTTCCTGCTGAAAATGATTTTTCATACAATGCATAAGCAGTAAACCTGTACATCATACTGTTCAAATGAAGCCTGTCCGCAAGAGACGGGCTTTTTGTTGGTAGACAACTGCAATACCAATATACCAATATTGATATGTGCATAGTAGAGGATGGATCAATAATCATATGATGTACCTGTCTATTAAAAAATACCCGGCTATAAAAAAGCTCCGGTGAGGTTGTGTCTCACCGGAGCTTTTTACTTATGAAATATTGTAAGTTATCTCATGTGAGAAGACATGCCCATACCTATTGCAAATGCAATAAATATCAATATTACGAATGCAAGGTAAACAATGATAAATATGCCATATAACTTAAAGAGCGATTTCAGCTTTCCCAAACCGCTGGCTACATTTTGACTGTCGCCATATAAAACACCGTTCTTAACCCTATCGCCAAACTGGTAAACGTATAGGGACAAAAAAAAGCACAATACGGCAGCCAATAAATAAATTATGGTAATAATAGTGCCTGCGCCGGCAAAAACGGCAAACATCGGCGATGCGCCTGCCATCGAAGTCATTGCACTGCCTATTGACAGGGCGCCCAGGAAGATAAACCCTGTAAAGATAAACCCGATAATGCCTAAAAATTTAGCCCAGCCACCGGCCTGGCGTAAATAATCCTGTGCTTGTGTGGTAAGTACCATGTTGCCCGGTTCGGGAACAGGGGTGTTGTAAATTTCTGTAGTTTCTTCCATTGTGTTTTAATGTCTGATTGAGCCTAAAGATATAAAAACTTTAAAACACAGAACAATTAAAGAAGAATATTATATCCGCATAATTAAAACAGCAATACTGAAGTAAATAATCAATCCGGTTACATCTACCAGTGTTGCCACAAACGGGGCCGAAGAAGTGGCCGGGTCAAGCCCTGCTTTTTTGAGCAGCAGGGGCAGCATAGAGCCGGCCAGGGAGCCCCACAATACAATACCTACTAATGCAATGCCTACCGTTAAAGCCACCAGCAGCCAGTGCGGGCCGTATATATTGCTAAAAAACGTCCAGGCATAAATGCGGAAAAAGCCGATGATGCCCAGCGTTCCGCCCAGCATCAGGCCTGATAATATTTCGCGGCGCATTACCCGCCACCAGTCGGCTACGGTAACTTCCCCCAATGCCATGGCCTGTATAATCAGGGTAGAAGCCTGCGAGCCGCTGTTGCCGCCGCTGGAAATTATTAACGGGATAAACAAGGCCAGTACTACCGCTTTTTGAATCTGCGCTTCAAAAAAACCCATCGCGGTGGCGGTCAGCATTTCGCTCAAAAATAAAATTATCAACCAGCCTACCCGCTTTTTCACCAGCCTGAACAGGGCAATATCCAGGTAAGGTTCGTCTAAAGCCTCGGTGCCACCAATTTTTTGAATATCCTCCGTATACTCCTCGTTGGCGATCCACAAAATATCATCTACGGTTACAATACCCAATAGTATCTGCTCATTATCGGTAACCGGTAGCGCCACCCGGTTATTCATCCTGAATGTGTTAATCACTTCCTCCTGCGGGTCGTTCACGTTTAAACCAATCAGGCGGCTGTCCATTAACTCGCTCACTTTGGTAGCAGGGTCCACCAGTAAAATTTCGCGGATACGTATATCGTCCAGCAATATGCCGCTGTCATCAATTACATAAATCACATCAATGGTTTCAGAGTCTTTACCAAACCTGCGGATGTGTGCCAGTACACGCTCAACATCCCAGTGGCTTTTTACGGCAATGTAATCAGGTGTCATCAGCCGGCCTACGCTGTCTTCAGGGTAACCTAACAAGGCCAGTGCCTGGCGGCGGTCATCAGGCGGCAGGTGCAAAATCAGATTTTTCACCGCATCGCCATGCAGTTCCGCAAATAAAGCAGTACGGTCGTCGGGCGGCAGTTCATTCATCAGCTCGGCAATTTTATAGCCGGGCAGCCGCTTAATGATACGTTCCTGGGTGGGAAAGTCTAAGATGCGGAATACATTTACCGCACGGTTAAGCGAAAGGGTTTCAATAAAGCGGGGGCCATATTCCGGAAGCTCATCAATCAGTTGTTCTACATCTGATATGTTCAGGGTATTCAGGTATTCCTGCAGTTGCTGATCGTCGTGTTGTTCCACCAACAACTCTATCTGCTCAACCATTTCTTCCATCGTATATTTCCCCTATTTTACATTGGTATTTTATTCAACGTCCCTGTTCAGACTAACGCCCGCAAAAGTCGTTTATTTTTCCAGAATACAAAGGTTGTTTTATATTATCTTTGCGCGAAATTTACGCCTTTTGGCGGGTTCATTGTTCATGGTTGATAGTTCATAGAAATGAACATTACAATAAGCCATTGAGTATATCTGCTTCATGCTTTAATGCCATGAACCATGAACTATTAACAATGAACCAAAAAAGAGATGGCTTTACAATGTGGTATTGTGGGATTGCCCAACGTAGGCAAGTCAACACTGTTTAACTGTTTATCAAATGCAAAGGCGCAGGCGGCCAACTTCCCGTTTTGTACCATTGAGCCCAACGTAGGCGTAATTACGGTGCCCGATGAACGCCTTACCCAACTGGCCGAACTGGTAAACCCGCAAAAGGTAGTGCCCAACACCATCGAGATTGTTGACATTGCCGGTTTGGTAAAGGGCGCCAGCAAAGGTGAGGGCCTGGGCAACCAGTTTCTGGGTAACATACGGGCTACCAATGCCATTATTCATGTGCTGCGCTGCTTTGACGATGATAATGTGATACATGTAGACGGCTCGGTGAACCCGATACGCGACAAAGAGATTATCGACACCGAATTGCAGTTGAAAGATCTGGATTCGATAGAAAAAAAGATACAAAAGGTAGAAAAAGCGGCTAAGACCGGTGGGGATAAGGAAGCTAAAAAAGCTTTCGAGGTACTAACCATTTACCGTAACCATTTGCTCGAAGGCAAATCTGCCCGATCGGCTGCGGTAAGTGAGGAAGATCAGGAATACATTGCTGATTTGTGGCTGCTAACCGCCAAGCCGGTGCTTTACGTGTGTAATGTAGACGAAGCAGCCGTGAATACCGGCAATGCCTATGTGGAGCAGGTAAAAGCGGCCGTAAAGGACGAAAATGCGCAGGTGCTGGTCATCTCCGCACAGATAGAATCTGAGATTTCGCAGCTGGAAACCTACGAGGAGCGCCAGATGTTCCTGGACGATTTGGGGTTAACAGAATCAGGTGTGGCCAAACTGATTAAGGCGGCCTACAAACTGCTTAACCTGGCCACTTACTTTACCGCCGGTGTGCAGGAGGTACGTGCCTGGACCATCACCCAGGGCTTTACCGCCCCGCAGGCCGCAGGCGTGATCCACTCTGATTTTGAGAAGGGCTTCATCCGCGCCGAAGTAATCAAATATGATGATTTTATTAAATTCGGTTCAGAGGCGGCCGTAAAGGAGGCCGGTAAGTTGGGTGTGGAAGGTAAAACCTACGTAGTAAATGATGGGGATGTGATGCACTTCAGGTTTAATGTGTAATGAGTGTATGAAGTATTTAGTATCAAGTATTAAGTAGTTAGATCAATTATCACAAACAAAATCTTGGTACTAACTACTTGATACTTGATACTAACTGCTATCTTTGCAATGCTGCTCCCGTAGTTCAATGGATAGAATTATGGTTTCCGGTACCATCGATAGGGGTTCGAATCCCTTCGGGAGCACAAAAAAACGCTTAAGTAAAAAACTTAAGCGTTTTTTTGTGCTTGCAATTTCTAAAATCTGCTGATGTGCATGTATCCCGGTTCTGCTTTTGTGTTATAAGTTAAAACGTTTGCCAAAAATAGGCTTAACTTATATTTAAATAAATTAAACAAAAGCATTGGCACAGGGTTGTTTAATGCACAAGTTATATATTTCCTTTTTGCTCCTGGTAGCCCATCTTAGCCGTTCCCTACTATTTATTAATTGATCATTAATGCTTGGCGCGTTACCCACTGCCTGATATGATTTTCTACTACACCAAATAACTGCTCTAAAAAAATTATACCATGATTTTAAAACTTGATAAAATGGCGGTTGATCTGCCTATTCCTAAAAATCCCTCACCTAACGATGCTGCGGCTTTGCAGGAATTGCTGGGCGGCAAGTTTGGCGAAATGTCAACGCTGATGAACTACACCTTTCAGTCATTTAATTTTCGCGGCCGTAAGCGCCTGCGCCCGTTTTATGATGTGATTGCCAGTATTGCAGGTGAGGAGTACAGCCACATTGAGGCGGTAACCTATGCCATCAATCTGCTGCTGAGCGGCGCCACCAAGCGTGGTAAAGATCCGGTACCGGGCCCGTTGCAGGAGGCTACCGATTTCCGCAACACTTACCATTATACCGCATCAGCGCAAACTGCCTTGCCAATGGACTCGATGGGTAATTTTTGGAGCGGGCAAAATGTATTCAACAGCGGCAACCTAAAGCTGGATTTGCTGCATAACTTCTTTTTGGAGTGCGGCGCGCGCGGTAACAAAATGCGGGTATACGAAATGGTAACCGACCCAACAGCCCGTGAAATGATAAGTTACCTGCTGGTGCGCGGCGGCCTGCACGTGGTGGCCTATGCACGTGCGCTGGAGCACTTAACCGGCGTAAATGTAACCAAACTGGTGCCTACCCCTGAGTTGAGCAATAAGGCTTTCCCCGAAACACAAAAATTCGAGAAGCAGGGCCTGCATTTAAAACTGTATACCTACAGCCAGGATGATTTTCAGCAGGCAGGTTTGATCTGGAACGGTAACCACCCCGAAGATGGCAAACCGCTTGAGGTGGTGTTTGGTGCACCCGAAGGTTTCACCCCACCCGATTTGGAGGAGGAACCCCAGATGAGCGCCCCCGGCGCTGATGATTACGATCCTCAGATGTTTGCCGACATGGCCAAAAAACTGGGTATTAAAATATAATTTATATAAGCCGGTAATCTGCAGGTAAGGTATCTGCGGATTGCCGGCTTTTTGTTTTTACATCTGTTTAATTCATAAAAAAATATGTTAGCACTTAATTACCGGGGGCCGGGCCGGGTTCGTGTAAGCGAAAAGCCTATGCCCGAGATACTGCACCCTAATGATGCCATCATCAGGGTAACGCGTTCCTGCATCTGCGGATCTGATTTACACTTGTACCACGGTTTGGTGCCCGATACACGGGTAGGCTCTACCTTTGGCCATGAGTTTATTGGCGTGGTTGAAGAAGTTGGCCCTCTGGTGCAAAAGCTTAAGGTAGGCGATAATGTACTGGTGCCTTTTAATATTGCCTGCGGCGAATGCGCCTTTTGTAAGCAGGGTTTGTATGGTAATTGCCACGAGTCTAACGCGCAGGCTACGGCGGTAGGGGCTATCTTTGGTTATTCGCATACTGCCGGAGGCTATGATGGCGGGCAGGCCGAATATGTACGGGTACCTTATGCCGATGTAGGCCCTACCGTTATTCCGGAAGGTATGGACCATGATGATGCCTTGTTACTTACAGACGTAGTGCCCACCGGCTACCAGGCTGCCGAAATGGGCGGCATCAAAACCGGCGATACGGTTGTGGTGTTCGGTGCCGGCCCGGTAGGTATTATGGCGGCCAAATGTGCTTGGCTGTTTGGTGCAGGCCGGGTAATTGTAATTGACCATATAGAGTACCGGCTTGAATTTGTAAAGAATTATGCCCAATGTGAAGCTTACAACTTCAGGTCGATAGGGGATGTGGTACTCTTTCTGAAAAAGACCACCGACTGGTTTGGCGCCGATGTGTGTATTGATGCGGTAGGGGCTGATGCTTCCGGCTCAGCGTTGCAAACCATTACAGGTAAAAAGCTGCTGTTACAGGCCGGTTCTGCTACGGCGTTACACTGGGCCATTAATTCGGTTAAAAAAGGCGGCATTGTATCGGTAGTGGGGGTATACGGGCCAACGGACAACTTAGTGCCAATCGGTAATGTGCTGAACAAAGGGTTAACCATCCGCGCCAATCAGGCTTCGGTAAAGCGTTTACTGCCGAGGCTGATTGAACACATACAGGCCGGCCGCCTTGACCCTAAAGGCATCATCACACACCGGGTGCCTTTGGAAGAAGCCGCAGATGCCTACCGGATTTTTAACAACAAACTGGATAACTGTATCAAAACCGTTTTACTGCCCTCCGCTAAATAAATTACTACTATGGAAACCATACCTGAAGACTATAAAGACATAAAAGGCTGGGGCATAGATGCCGACCCGAAGAATGAACCTACTTACCCCATGAAAAATTACACAGGGGATGATCACAAGCGTATTCACTGGAACAGGCCGCCGTTACAGGCCGAAACCGTTGAGATATTAAAGTCTAATGAACGGCCAAACCTGACGGCTGTACTGGGTACGTCGGTTCCGCCTTCAGGGCTGAGCGGTAAAATAAGGCGCTATGCGTTTAAGTTTAGCGAATCGGCCTACGGGCACTGGCTGCCGCTCTTGTTAGCCGACCGTATCAACGTGGTGGAAGGTTTAATTGAAGACATTAAGCAGGGCCATTTTCCTAACATTATTGCCGAAAAAGGCTGGAAAGCGGAAATGAAGCATGACCCAAAGGGTGTACTTACCAAAATAGCGGTAGGCGCTGCCGTTGTTGCGGTAACTTTGAGTTTGTTAAAAAAGAAAAAGCGCAAATAATTAATCTCGTCTTTTTTACAAGTACCTGTCTATAAAAGCAAAAACCGCTCAGAATACATGTTCTGAGCGGTTTTTGCTTTACTATAAAGTTCAATTATTTAACCGGATCCGGCGCTGAGGGATGTTTGGGGTCATACACCGCTACGGCTACGCGGGAGTCGGCACAGCCATAGTAAAGCAGCCACTTGTTTTTAAAGTATACCATACCCTCAATAAACACGGTACCTGCCGGGTACTGGCCGCTTTTTTCAAAGCTTTCCATCGGGCGCATAAAGGGTACATCCAACCGGGTAATGTTTCTGGAGGGGTCATTCTTATCAAACAGGGCCTGCCCGGCGCAGTACGTATTGGCATTAAAGCGCTTATCGCCTGCATCGCCCGGCTTGTTCTTGCCGTTGTAGAGCAGCACAATACCTTTTTGGGTTAGCAATGCCGGCGGGCCGCACTCGGTAAGTTCGCTGTCGAAATAACCCCTGCGTGGCGACATCAGTTCCTTTAAGGAGCCTTCAGCATTTACCACCGGGGCCCAATCTACTAAGTTAGCGGAGGTAGCTGCATATACATGCAGCTCGCCCCAGTACATCCAGTACTTGCCGTTAATCTTGGTAATTACCTGTTTGCCGTTGTCAATCTTAGTCAGTATAGAAGC
Source organism: Mucilaginibacter sp. (assembly GCF_965200995.1). GTDB lineage: Bacteria > Bacteroidota > Bacteroidia > Sphingobacteriales > Sphingobacteriaceae > Mucilaginibacter. The sequence continues at coordinate 3,019,174 of NZ_OZ241743.1, forward strand.
CGACTTGTGCGGAATATTAACAAACTTGCCCTGGTAGGCATCCTCAAATATCGGCCCGTGCTTGGTCCAGTGCTGTAAATCTTTGGAAGTGGCAACACCCAGGCGGGGCACATCGCGGTTCCACTGCGTGTAAAAAACCACGTAGGTACCACCGGCAGTAACGGCTACCCGCGGGTCTTCGCAGCCGCCGGGCCATTCGTATTTTTTCTGGCTATCATGGGCCGGATAAAAAACCGGTTTTTGGCTGCGGGTGAAATGGTAGCCATCGCTGCTGCTGGCATAACCCAGCCGCGAGGTACGAAAGCCAATGCCAATACCAAAGCGGTCTTCGGCCCGGTACAATACCACCACCTTGCCTTTATAAAGGGCAGCGCCGGGGTTAAAGGTATCATTAGCCTCCCAAGCCACCTGCTTTTGCTGTATCGGGTCAAAAAAGGTAGCGTTGGTATCGGGCGTAATAATGGGGTTGAGGCCTGCAGGCCGCTTAAAGCCACCCAGTGCCCACGCGGGCAAACGGTTAACAGTGGTTTGCGCATTACTGCCCGCGCCGCACAGGCACATACATAACGCAGAGGTAATGAGTTTGGTGGTTAATTTCATAAACAGGTTTATGCTTAATGATTAATGCATTTCCAATATTCAGGAATGTAAAGATTAGAGTGTGCTAATTTATGTGGAAAGCGGCAAAGTAGGTAGCGCTTTACTATATTAAAACTACTATGACAACAACGCAAAGCAAATAACCAACAACCGGCAAGGTAGGTGTGGATAATTAAATTTACCGGGTAAGCATGCCCAGACCGACAAAATATTGCAGCAGCCTTGAAATATAACCGGCGATGATTACATTAGCTTTTATTTTAAACGCCAGATTTCTTATCAGCTGCGTACCCGAAATTAATCAACCTGTTAACCATGCCCGATTATACCCAACCCGCAACCAAACCGCATTATCCTATCTTAGACGGCTTACGTGGCGTGGCAGCCATTACTGTAGTGGTCTTTCATATCTTCGAAACGCATTCTACCAGTCATCTCGATCTGTTTATTAATCATGGGTATCTGGCTGTAGATTTTTTCTTTTTATTGTCGGGCTTTGTTATCGGCTATGCGTATGATGATCGCTGGCATAAGCTCACTTTAGGCGGCTTTTTTAAACGCCGGCTGGCCCGGCTGCAGCCCATGGTGGTGATGGGAATGCTGGTAGGGGCGGCCTTGTTTTATTTTCAGGGCTGCGCTTTATGGCCCGCTATAGAACAAACGCCCGTTTGGAAGATGCTGCTGGTGATGCTGGTTGGGTTTACCCTGCTTCCGTTACCAATATCGGCCGACATCAGGGGCTGGCAGGAAATGCACCCGCTTAACGGGCCGGGCTGGTCTTTGTTCTACGAATATATTGCCAATATACTGTATGCCCTTTTTGTGAGAAGGTTTTCTAAAACGGCCCTAACTGTATTGGTTGTTTTGGCGGGAGCCGCACTCGTGTATTATACCGTAACCAGCGAGACAGGCGATGTGGTAGGCGGTTGGGCGTTGGAGCCGGGGCAGATACGCGTTGGCCTTACCCGGATGATGTATCCCTTTTTTGCCGGGCTGCTGCTTTCGCGTACGGTAAATATTACGCGGATAAACAATGCATTTTTGTGGTGCAGCCTGCTGCTGCTGGTTGTTTTAGCCATGCCACGCATAGGCGGCGATGACATGCTATGGGCGAATGGCCTGTATGAGTCGTTCAGCATCATCCTGCTGTTTCCGCTGATTGTTTACATGGGGGCAAGCGGCACTACTGAAAATAAGTTTTCGGCACGGGTCTGCAAGTTTTTGGGCGAGTTATCGTATCCCATTTACATTACGCACTATCCGCTTATTTATATGTATACGGCATGGGTAAGTAATCATCACCATATCAAATTTCAGCAGGCATGGCCGGTTGCGCTGCTCACGTTGGGTTCAGCCATTGCATTGGCCTGGGCCTGCCTGAAATGGTATGACGAGCCTGTGCGGGAATGGCTGAGAAAGAAGATGACAAACTGATTTTCTGTTCCCCTGACAGGGGTATTGTGCCTTCCTGATCAGCTCAATAAAGGGTTAAAAAAGTGTAAAGGCAAAGTTTACACTTTTCAAAAAATATAGCACTTAAATTGCTGATAATCAGTTCGATGAAAAAAAGCAGGGTTTACACTTTTTAGAGCTTTTAGTTGTGAGTTTTGGAGTAGTCTCAGTTCTTGCTGATACCTGTGGTATAGGGCAGCAGCACTGCAACTTTTTATCATGAAATCTTTACTGATTAGTGGATAACCTTACGGTAAATTTGCCTGAAAGGTGAGCAGGAATGAGGTGCCTTTGCCCGCAACAGATTGTATTTCAATAGCGCCTTTATGCAGCAGCATGATCTGCTTGCATAAACTTAACCCTATACCGCTGCCATTTTTACGGGTACTGAAAAAGGGGATAAACACCTGGTCGATCAGATCTTCAGGTATGCCGGTGCCGTTATCGTTTACCTTAACCACCACCTTGCTGTCGGCAGCCTCGGCCGAAAGGCTGATCATGGGTTCTGCACCATCCTTTACCGCTTCTATAGCGTTCAGCAGCAGGTTAATCAGTAACTGCTCCATCCAGCTGGTATCGGCAGCAATGCAGATGGTCGGGTCGCGCAGGATGATGTCCAGTTCGATGTGTTTTTTTTCCAGCGTAGGTTCCATCAGCGTATACAGGTTCTCAAACAAATCGCGCACCAGCACCGGCTGTAAATCCAGCCGGGTAATCTTGTTCAGGTTCCGGTAACTGGCTGTAAATTTCAGTAAGCCCTCGCTGCGGCTTTTAATGGTATTGATACCCAGCTCCAGGTCTTCCAGTTCGGCAGCAGGCAAAGAGGTGGTAATTGTGTCGCTCTGCAACCGATGCACCAGGGTATCAGCCAGTGAGGAGATAGGCGCTACCGAGTTCATAATCTCATGCGTCATCACATTCATCAGCCGCTGCCAGGCCTTCGATTCTGTTTCTGCAATGGTTTCACTCACGTTTTGAAAAGCGATGAGTTTATACTGCAGGTTGTTTTGCTTTAAAACACTGGCGTTTACCAATATTTTTAAATTGCGGGCCTGCTGGTGCACATTCAACACCTTACTGTTGCCCGGCGTTAAGCCAATAATTTCGTTAAATATGTAGGGGTTACGCTTCTCGAAGCTGTGGATATTTTTAAGATAAGGAACACCCGTTAGTTTTTTAAACGCCTCATTAATCCAAAGAATTTCACCGGTTTCCTGTTCATAAGACAAGATGCCCGTATCTACCAGTTCCAGTATTCTTTCCAGGTAGCGGTACTGAATTTCCCGTTCATGGCTTACCGTTTTAAATGTGGTGATAATGCGGTTAAAGCCATCGCGCAGGCGCTTTAACTCCACCGGTGCACGCGAGATGTTGAAGGTGCGGGAAAAATCGCGGTAGTACATCGCCTCCACAAACTGGTTTACCTCTTTGTGCAGGCGTAACTGAATGCTTATCAGCTTCATGGTTTGGTAAGCCGCCAGCGGAACGGCTATCAGTAAATAATTATACTGATGCGTGTTAATAAGCCAGCTGATTACCGTTAAGGTAGCCAGCAGGAACAATACATATAGTACTATCTTCCACTCAAAGCCTTTAAATATCATACTTGCTCAATCGGCGGTATAAAGCGGTGCGGGTAAGGCCAAGCTCTTTGGCAGCTTTGGTGATATTGCCGTTATTTTTATCAATCACTCTTAAAATAGCGTTTTTTTCCATTATACTTAGCGGCACATTGTCTTGTTCTTCGGGTTCGGGTTTTGCCATTTCTAACGAGGAGAAGGTAAGTTCATCGGCTTTAAGCACAGCGCCTTCCGCCATAATTACAGCACGCTCAATGGCATACTGCAGTTCCCGCACATTGCCCGGAAAGGGGTATTGCTTTAACTTTTGCACTGCGCCGGCATCAAAGGTAATTGCAGGTTTCAGGTACTTATCCGCATATACCCTGGCAAAATGATTGGCCAGCAGCGCTACGTCATCATCCCTTCTGCGTAACGGAGGTAAGTTTACTTCTACCGTATTAATTCGATAAATTAAATCTTTACGAAACTTGTTCTCATTCGCCAGTTCCTGCAAGGGCAGGTTGGTGGCACAAATCAGCCGGATATTAACGTCAACCGGCTTGTTGGTGCCCAGGCGCGTTACCTGCCGGTTTTGCAGCACGGTAAGCAGCTTGGCCTGCTGCTGTAAAGTGATGTTACCAATCTCATCTAAAAAGAGCGTGCCGCCCTGCGCATCCTCAAACCGGCCGGCCCGGTCTTCGCGGGCATCGGTAAAGGCGCCCTTTTTATGCCCGAACAGTTCGCTTTCAAACAGTGTGTCCGTAAGTGCGCCCACATCTACCTTAACAAAGGGCTGTTTGGCCCGCATAGAGCGTTCATGTATAAGCTTAGCCACCAAATCCTTACCTGTACCATTTTCGCCTAACAATAAAATGTTGGCATCGGTAGGGGCAATTTTATCCACCTTATAAAAAATCTGCTGCATTACCTCCGATTCGCCCAGCAACGCAGTGGTGCCCGATGAACTGCTTTTCAGGGTTACTTTAGGCTTGGCCGCCATGGCCTTTTCCACCAGGTCGCGAATGGTGCTGATCAGTTTTTCATTGTGCCAGGGCTTTACAATAAAATCGTTGGCTCCCTCCTTTAACGAGCGTACCGCCAGGTCAATATCGCCATAGGCCGTAATCATAATCACATACACACCGGGCTTCCACTCTCTTATCTTGCGCAGCCAGTACAAGCCCTCGTTACCGGTGTTGATAGAGCTGTTAAAGTTCATGTCCAGCATTACCAGATCCACCGGTTTGCGCTGTAAAATAGCGTGCAGGTTTTCGGGGTTCTTCTCCGTGATTATCTCGCCCACCTCAGTTTTTAACAGCAGTTTTACTGCCGTCAGAACATCCGGATCGTCATCAACAATAAGTATGCTTGCCTTTTTGAGTAACATGAGGTGGTTATGTTGTTTAAGCTGGTTTTGTACTGAGTTAAAGCTACCTGAATTTTAACGGTGCCGCAAATGCTTAATCGCAGTTGAACAGGCAGGTGTTGCCTGTGAGACGCTTACCGCCAACCAGGTGTTACAAAATTGGCAAATCAGCGGCCACAGGTTCAAAGCCTTGTTATACAGGGGCTTTAATAACATATTAATCACAGCACTGTATCATTTACGTACACCTGATGTATTGGAAGCGTACGTATACAAGCGGATTTATGTTTTTAATACGCTGTTAATCAATGTCTTGCAGCGTGGCACGTATTTGCATATACTCCTGGAAAATTTGTAAACTTCGTGGATAGAGTAATAGAAAAGAAAAAATGGAGCACCAAACGCCTCATGACCATTACCGGCATCGCAGGCGTGGTAGCACTGGTAGCCGGAAGCATCTATTTTACTTCGGGCAAAAGCAAGCTTAACGTGGATGCCGAGCGCATTACCGTAAGCGAAATCACCAAAGGCCCGTTTCAGGAATTTATACCTGTAAATGGTGTGGTGATGCCGGTAACTACTATTTACCTGGATGCCTCTGAGGGCGGCCGGGTAGAACAGTTGTACGTAGAAGACGGCGCCATGATGAAGAAAGGGCAGCCCATTCTAAAATTATCCAATACCGACGAAGAACTGAACCTGGCCAACCAGGAAACTTCGGTATATGCCGCCCAAACGCAGATGCAGATTTCGCACAACAACGCCCAGCAGAATACGGTAGCCAAATTGAACCAGATGGCCGATGTTGATAATGCCTACAAAGAAGCTGAGCGTGTATACAAACTGGATAAAAAGCTGTATGAGCAGAAGGCGATTGGCTTGCAGGAGTACCAGTCGGCAGAAAATATGTACCAGTATCAGCTGCGCCGCAAACGGTTAACCACCCAGATATTGAGTCAGGACACAACATCGAACCGCCAGCAGGAGCAGCAGGCCGCCGAGCAGTACAACCACATGAAAAGCACGCTTGACCTGATGCGCCGCAAAGTGCAGGATTTAACGGTGAAGTCGCCCATTGACGGGCAGCTTACCTCGATGGATGCCGAAGTAGGCCAGAACAAACGCCAGGGCGAACGCCTGGGGCAGATAGACGTTACCTCGGGCTATAAAGTGCGGGTAGATGTGGACGAGCATTACATATCGCGTATTTATAACGGCCTGGTGGGCGATGTAACCGTAGGCGACAAAACGTATAAGCTGAAAATTAAAAAGGTGTTCACACAGGTAACTAATGGCCGCTTCCAGGTGGATATGGTGTTTACCGGCAAAGTGCCCGATGGTATACGCCGCGGACAAACGTTGCAGATCAGGCTGGCTTTAAGCGATGAAACCCGTGCCGTATTGGTGCCCAAAGGCGGCTTTTACCAGCAAACCGGCGGCAACTGGATATTCAAGCTGAGCAGCGATGGCAAAACGGCTTATAAAACCGACATCCAGCTGGGCCGCCAAAACCCCGACTATTACGAGGTAATGCAGGGCCTGAAACCCGGCGACAAGGTGGTTACCTCCAGCTACGAAACCTACGGCGATATGCAGGAGCTGGTACTGAAAAAATAGAAGCAAGAGACAAGAATCAAGAAGCAAGAGACAAGAATCTGTTTAAATATAATATACATACAGAACACAAGGCAAAAATCACTTCATAATTGACCATTCACAATTCACAACTGACCATTCACTATAACAATCACAATTAAAAATAAAGGCCTCTTCTTCAGGAGGGGTTGGGGAGGCAAATGATAAAGATAACCGAACTCGAAAAATTTTACCGTACCGAAGAAGTGGAAACGGTAGCGCTTAACAAATTATCAATGGAGGTGAACCGAGGCGAATTTGTAGCCATTATGGGCCCCTCCGGCTGCGGTAAATCTACGCTGCTCAACATATTGGGTATGCTGGACGACCCGGATGGCGGCAGTTATATGTTTAATGACATTGAGGTAGCCCACTTCAACGAGCGTAAGCGGGCGGATCTGCGGAAGCATAATATCGGATTTGTATTTCAGAGCTTTAACCTTATTGATGAGCTGACCGTGTATGAAAATGTGGAGCTGCCCTTAATTTATACCGGCGTGGCCGCTGCCGACCGTAAGAGCCGGGTAGAGGAGGTGTTGCAGAAAATGCAGATCATGCACCGCCGTAATCATTACCCGCAGCAGTTATCCGGCGGGCAGCAGCAGCGTGTGGCCATTGCCCGCGCGGTGGTAAATAAGCCGAAGCTGATACTGGCCGATGAGCCTACAGGTAACCTCGACAGCAGTAATGGTAACGAGGTGATGGAACTGCTGACCGACCTGAACGAGCAGGGCACCACCATTGTAATGGTAACCCACTCGGAGCACGATGCCCGCTACAGCCACCGCATCATCCGCCTGCTGGACGGGCAGGCCGTGATAGAGAATATTATGGTATAGCGCATAAAGCATTCACTATAATTTTACCCTAAGTTCTTAAACCATATCAATTCAGTTGTTAGTTGCCCGGTTTCCCTGCCTTACTATTAAGGCAGGGCATAAGGGAACACTCAAATTTCTGCCTTATGTTAAAAAACTATATCAAAATTGCCTGGCGTAACCTGTTAAGGCATAAGAGTTACTCACTGATCAATATAGCCGGTTTGGCCGCAGGTATTGCTTCGTGCCTGCTCATCTTTGTGGTGGTTAACTACGAGCTGAGTTTCGATACCTATAATCCCAATTACAATAACATTTACCGGGTAACCACCCGTATTGCTGGTAGCGATGGGTTAAATAATACGCCTGGTGCACCTACGCCTGTGGTGAACGCTTTGCAGATTGAATTTCCGGAAGCTAAACTGGCCGCCTTTAATACCAGTTACGGCAGCCAGTTTACGGTAGCCGGTAACAGCAACGGCGCAGGGGACAAGAAAATCATTGAACCTTTTGGTGTATTGTATGTGCAATCAAAGTTTTTCGACATGTTTACTTACCGGTGGCTGGCCGGTGATAAGGCGGTACTCAATCAGCCCAACATGGTGGTTTTAGATAAAACAACCGCCAGCAAGTATTTTGGTAACTGGAACAATGCCATGGGCAAGTCCATGAAGATGGACAACCTGTTAAACCTCAAGGTGGCCGGTATTATTGAAGATGCACCATCCAATACCGATTTTCAGTTCAAGATTGTGATTTCTTACATCACCTGGCAGCAAAGTCAGCATTACTCGGGCAACACTAATTTTAATAACGACTGGGGAACTACCAGCAGTAACCATCAGGTGTATATGCAGTTTCCTGCCAGTGCATCTATTGGAAAAGCTCAGGCTCGATTGAACGCTTTTGCTGCAAAGGTGTATAAGCCCAATAGTACCGGTACTAAAAATCAACTTGAGTTTCAGCCCTTATCCATCCTGCATTTTGACACGCGGTATGGTAACAGTGTGGGAGATCATCAAACCAGTATGTCTACCCTCCGTACCCTGTCGTTTATCGCGGCGCTTATTATAGTGATGGCTTCTATAAACTTCATCAACCTTTCCACCGCACAATCGGTAGGGCGTTCAAAGGAAGTAGGGGTACGTAAGGTATTAGGTAGCAGCCGCTGGCAGTTGATGGCCCAGATACTGGGCGAAACCTTGCTGATTGTAGTGATCAGTGTAATATCAGGATTATTGATAGCCAAGATAGCGTTGCCATATTTGAAAAATATTGCCAGCGTACCCGCCGATATAGGTTTGTTCAATATCAGCAGTATGCTGTTCCTGCTGTTAGTTACGGTAGCAATTGTATTGCTGTCGGGTATTTATCCCGCCCTTACCTTATCGGGCTTTAAACCGGTACTGGCGCTCAAAAACAAAATTAATGCTGCTTCAGTAGGCGGCATACCGCTGCGCAGGGTATTGGTAATAGCTCAGTTTGCCATATCGCAGGTACTGCTTATTGGTACCATTGTAGCCGTTAAGCAAATGAACTATGTAAACAGTGCTGACCTGGGTTTTAACAAAGATGCAGTACTGATCATTCCGGGCTATACAGACAGTTTAAGCCTGCAAAAAATGGCTTCAGTTAAACAACAGTTGCTGGCTAACCCACAGGTTAAATCGGTTACGTTTGCTTCTGATGCCCCTTCATCAGATAATAACTGGGTGCAGAATGTATACTTCGACAATAACGGGCAGGGTGATGGTTATAATGTGAACCTGAAATATGCCGATGCTGATTATTTTAAAACCTTCGATTTTACCTTTGTAGCCGGGCATGGATATGCACAAAGTGATACCCTGCGCGAGGTAGTGATTAACGAAGCCTTGATGCACCGTTTTGGCATCCAAAACCCTCAGCAAATAATTGGCAAGGTAATTAAAGCCGGCAGTCCACGCCGGTGGGTGCCTGTGGTAGGCGTAATTAAAAATTTTAAGCTCAATTCACTTCGCGATGAAGTAAGACCGGTGCTGCTTGGTTCCAAAAAGGCAGAGGAATCGCAGCTGGCCGTTAAGCTTAATGTCGCCCATATTAACCAAACGGTAGCCGCCATTAAAGCGGTTTGGGAAAAAAACTATCCCGACTATGCCTATGACGGCTCTTTTTTAGACGAGCGTATTGCACAGTTTTATCAGCAGGAAAACCAGCTGGCCTTGGTCTACAAGGTGTTTGCCGGTATTGCTATCTTTATATCCTGCCTGGGCTTATATGGCCTGGTATCGTTCATGACGGTGCAAAAAACCAAGGAGGTAGGCGTGCGCAAGGTGCTGGGAGCTTCGGTAGCCAGCATTGTGTACCTTTTCTCTAAAGAATTTATGGCGCTCATCAGCATTTCGTTCATTATTGCCACGCCGGCCGCCTGGTATATCATGTCGGGCTGGCTGTCCAATTTTACTTACCGCATCGGGCTTGGTCCGGGCATATTTGTGTTCGCTATGGTAACCTCTGTGGCTATAGCCTGGTTTACGGTGGGGTATAAGGCAGTAAAGGCGGCACTGGTAAACCCCGTAAGGAGTTTGAAAAGCGAGTAATAACAACTGTACAGTAACTATTAACAATTTAAAGATCAGTGTTATGTTTAAAACTTATCTGAAAACTGCCCTGCGCCATTTTAGTAAGCACAAATTGTTTACCCTCATCAACATTTCGGGATTATCGGTCGGCCTGGCTGCTGCTTTAGTTATTTATTTGATTGTGCATTTCAGTTTTACGTTTGATAAGTTTCACACCGATGGGAACCGCATTTACCGGATTGTTACTGATTTCACTTTTTCCGGAGAGGTGAACAACAATGGTGGTGTAACTGCACCTATGGGCGAGGCTGTAAAAACCGAGGTGTCCGGTTTACAGCAATCGGCATATTTTATGACCTGGAGTTCTGACGTGGTCATTGAAAACGGCAGCAAAGCGGCGGCCACTTTTAAGCAGCAACTTGATATTGCTTTTGCCGACCAGCGGTATTTTAACATGTTTAACTATCAATGGCTGGCCGGTTCTGTAAAAACTGCATTAAGCGGGCCAAATCAGGTAGTACTTACACAGGCACAGGCGCAAAAATACTTTCCCCGGCTTTCTTTAAATCAAATCATCGGGCAAAAAATACTTTACCGGGATGATACTGTAAGCACAGTGGTAACCGGAGTAGTAAGGGATTTTTCGCAAAACTCAGATCTTAAATTTCATGACTTTATTTCGTATTCAACATTAAATACGATACCTGACTTGAAACGCCGCTTAACCAACTGGGGAGGTACAGGTTCAAATTCGCAACTATATATAAAGTTGATGCCTGGCGCCCTGCCTGAAAATGTGGAGGGCCAAATTAACAGCGTATTAAAACTGCACCACCCTCCCAAACCCGAAGATAAGGGTAACACGCAGATTTTGCGTTTGCAGTCGCTCAGCAATATACACTTTAATGCAAAATACGCGGTTTACAATACCCCCACGGCCAATATAACGGTGCTTTACGGGCTTATGGCCATAGCAGCATTTTTGCTGCTGCTGGGCTGTATCAACTATATTAATCTTACTACTGCGCAAGCTGCCCAACGCGCTAAAGAGATAGGTATACGTAAAACAATGGGCAGTACCCGCCGCCAATTAATCGGGCAGTACTTAAGTGAAACGTTACTGCTTACGCTGATAGCCGTTTTAATTGCTATGGGTATAGTGCCGCTGATTTTAAAGTTATTTGCCGATTTTGTACCGGAAGGCATTGATGCCAATATTTTTCACCAACCGCATTTAGTTATTTTTATAGTGTTACTGGCCGTGGCCGTCAGTTTATTATCCGGCTTTTATCCGGCTATTATATTATCGGGCTACAAGCCGGTATCAGTGCTCAAAAACCAGGCGTATAACAGCACGCACAAAACCCGCAATTCATTTCTTCGCAAATCATTAACGGTTACACAGTTTGTTATAGCCCAGTTCTTTATTATGGCTACGCTGCTGGTGAGCAAGCAAATCAGCTTTGCGCTGCACAAAAACATGGGCTTTAAAAAAGAAGCTATACTTACCATTAGTTTACCCTGGAAGGAGCGTAATGTGGGCCATAAAAAACTTTTGGTTAACCAGGCCAAAGCTATGCCGCAGGCAGCGTTGGTAAGTTTGGGCGGCGAGGTGCCATCCTCCAATAACTGGAATTCTACAGATGCTACTTACCGCGATGGTAAAAAGGAAATAAAGCTCACCCTGGAGTATAAAAATGGCGACGAAAACTATATTAAACTTTACCACATCCCTTTGCTGGCCGGCCGCAACATCGCCATGAGCGATAGTTCATCGGGAATGCTGGTAAACGAAACGTATACACGGGTACTGGGCTTTACTAAGCCGCAGCAGGCTTTAGGGAAAGCAATAGATTATGGTTTTGATGAAAAAGGAAAGAAGGTGTATAAACAGATTGTTGGTGTAACGGCTGATTTTTATGAGCATTCGCTTCATACAGCAATTAAGCCTTTGGCTATTTTTCCTGATGAAAAGTATGGGGCTACTATGCTGCACCTGGCACTGAAACCGCAAACTACCGGTGGGAATGAGTGGAAACAGGCCATAAGCCAAATGGAACAAAATTGGAAAAGCCTCTACCCCGATGAAGATTTTAAATACAGCTTTTTTGATGAGCAGATTGCCTTATACTATCAAAACGAGCAGCATACTTCGCAGTTGCTGGAATGGGCCACCGGCCTGTCTGTTTTTATCAGCTGCCTGGGTTTATTAGGTTTGGCTGTGTATACTGCCAACCAGCGTACCAAAGAGATTGGGGTGCGCAAGGTATTGGGTGCAACAGTAACGCAAATTGTTACCATGTTATCTGCTGAATTGATTTCACTGGTAGTACTGGCTTTTGTACTGATCAGCCCGGTGGCCTGGTGGGCCATGCATCGTTGGATGCAGGATTTTGCCGTGCGCACACCAATAAGCTGGTGGATATTTGCGCTTAGCGGTGGCGGTATGCTGCTTGTATCGCTGCTTACTGTAAGCTTAAATTCTATAAAAGCGGCTGTAACAAACCCGGTGAAAAGCCTGCGCAGCGAATAGCATTAACTGTATCGCAACCGCACACCACAGTAGCAAATGCGAACGCCCGCATTTGCTATTTTTGTTATCAATAGTTTGATTATAAGCTACATATGGTACTGGCACAGTATTGAACCTCTGTATTTATATTTATTACTCAACACAATGTTATCACTCAAAAATATTTCAAAATACTATCAGGCCGGCGGCAACAAAAATTATATTCTCAACAATGTAAGCATCGATATTGAGGCTGGCGAATTTGTGTCCATCATGGGGCCTTCGGGTTCAGGTAAGTCTACACTGCTCAATATCATTGGTATGCTGGATGAACCTTCCGAAGGCTACTATTACTTTGATAGCCAGGCCGTGCACCTGCTGAAAGAGAAGCAGCGCTCGGCTTTATACAAAGAGAATATCGGCTTTGTGTTTCAGGCTTATCATCTTATCGATGAACTTACGGTATTCGAGAACATCGAAACACCGCTCATTTATCAGAATGTAAAGTCATCAGAGCGCAAAGCGCTGGTGGCTGATACGCTCGACCGTTTTCAGATGGTAGGTAAAAAGGATTTGTTTCCTGCCCAGCTATCCGGCGGGCAGCAGCAGTTGGTAGGCATAGCGAGGGCGCTTATTAGTAAGCCTAAACTGATTTTAGCCGATGAGCCTACCGGCAACCTCAACTCGAAGCAGGGCGACGAGATTATGCAGCTGTTCAGCAAGCTGAACCGGGAAGATAAGGTAACCATTGTACAGGTTACGCATTCTGAAAAGAATGCGGAGTATGGTTCACGCATTATTCACCTGCTGGATGGTAAAATTGATCATACTGCCAACGCCTAACCGCCATGAACTATAAATATTTAATACTCCTCATCGGCGGCTTATGTACAGGATGGGCAGCGCAGGCACAGCAGGACAGCTTAACGTTGCAGCAGTGTGTGGCGGTAGCTTTAAACAACAATCTGCAGGTAAGGCAAACCGGGCTGGAAACCGAGCGCACCCGCATCAATTACCAGCAAGCCAAAGAAAACCTGCTGCCGGCGGTAAACGGCAGTGTAGACCATAACCTCAACAGCGGGCGAAGCCTTGACCCTACCACCTATACTTATGTGAACCAAAAGCTGCTATCGGCCAATTATAACCTGCAGGGTGATTTGACTTTGTTTAACGGCTTGTCGCTGCTTAATAATATTAAGCAAACCAGGCTGGCTTACCAGGCCGGGCAGATGGATTTTCAACAGGCTAAGGATGCCGTTACACTTAATGTGATTACGGCTTACCTGCAGGTACTTAACAATGCTGATCTGGTAAAACAGGCCAACGCCCAGGTAGAAGTATCCCGCCAAACCTTGCAGCGCACTACCATTTTGAACAAGAACGGTGCTGTGAAGCCCTCTGATTTATATGACATACAGGGCCAGCTGGCTGCTGACGAATTGGCGGTGATTAATGCGCAGAATACCCTAGAAGTTTCTAAGTTATCCCTGCTGCAACTCCTGAACATTCCTTATCAGAAGAATTTTAAGATACAGCCGATCTCCACCGCAGCAGAATTAGCTAACTACCCTTATAATGCTGATCAGGTATACAGCACCGCACTTAATGATTTTGCCCAGGTAAAATCGGCCACTTTAAAACGCGAAAGTGCTGAAAAAGGGGTACAGGTGGCCAAAGGTTCACTCTTTCCCACCTTGTCGCTTTACAGTGGCCTGTACTCGCGTTATGCCTACCAATATGATTTTCCGGGTGCGCAGCAAAGTTATGGCAGTCAATTAAAAAACAATTACAGTTCAAGCTTTGGGCTGAGTTTGCAGTTGCCATTGTTCAATTACTTCCGCAGGCGCAATACGGTTTCGCTTTCAAAAATCAATTTGCTTAACACCCAGTATGTGGAAGAGAGCACTAAAATTCAGCTCAAACAAAGCATAGAGCAGGCTTACGTAAACATGACCTCGGCCTACAGCCGTTACCAGGTGCTGCAAAGCCAGGTGAACGCCTTTACCGAATCTTTCCGCATAGCGCAGATACGCTACAACGCCGGCGTACTCACTTCTGTTGATTTCGTGGTGATTAAGAACAAGCTCGACCAGGCCAATACCAGTTTAATTATTTCTAAGTATGATTACGCTATCCGCACTAAGATATTAGATTACTATCAGGGAAAGCTATAAAAAATATTAAGGTTTGTCATTGCGAGGAACGAAGCAATCCCGTCGTATGTAGAGCGAAAAAGCATAGCTACGAAATGTCGCCTATCCTCGCAGCAATGACGCACTTTATTAAATCATTTATCACCTAAAAAAACCGCTATGCTGAAAAACTATTTAAAAACCGCAATTCGCAACCTGCAAAAAAATAAAGGTTTCACCCTCATTAATATAGTGGGGTTAGCCCTGGGGCTGGCTACCTGCCTGCTTATTGTTTTTTATGTGGTTGATGAATTAAGCTACGACCGCTTTAACGAAAAGGCCAGCCGTATTTACCGAGTAAATGAAGATCTAAAGTTAGGAGAAAACCGGGTGCAGTATGCCGTAGCCATGCCGCCGCTGGGCCCGGTGTTAAAAAGCGATTACCCCGAAGTGGAAGATGCCGTGCGTATAAAAGCCATATACGGCATGCATTTAAAACGCGGCAACGAGCTGTTCCTGGAAAATGGTTCAGCCTTTGTTGATGCTTCATTCTTTAGGGTGTTCACTGTGCATTTATTGTATGGCAACCCCGAAACAGCCTTAAAGGAGCCCAACAGTGTAGTACTTGATGCCACTATGGCCGGAAAATACTTTGGCAGTGCAAATGCGTTAAACCAAACACTCAATACGGATGGCCCGCCGCTTAAGGTTACCGGTGTAATGGCCAACATGCCCGAGCAATCGCATTTTAAGTTGGGTGTACTGGTATCCATGTCCACCAACACAGAAGGCCGCTCAACGGAATGGCTGCGGAGTGATTTCAGTACTTATGTATTGTTAAAAAAGGATGCGGATGCTAAACGCCTTGAAGCGCAGTTTCCGCAGTTGCTGCGTAAATATAGCGGAGCCCAGATGCAAACCGAACTTAAAATGAACATCGACTCCTTTGAACGCAGCGGCAGCTTTTTTAAACTGAACCTGATGCCCGTAACCGATATTCATTTGCACTCCAACATGTCGGGCGAGTTGGGCAGCAACAGCACCATGCAGTACATCTACATCTTTTCGGCCATCGCCGTATTTATATTGCTCATCGCCTGTATCAACTTCATGAACCTGAGCACCGCCCGCTCTGCCGACCGTGCCCGAGAGGTGGGTGTACGTAAAGTGTTAGGCTCGGGCCGTAATATGCTGATTGGTCAGTTCTTAACTGAATCAACATTAGTTACATTTTGTGCCATGTTGCTGGCAGTGCTTATTGCCCTGGTTGCCTTGCCGGTATTTAATCAGCTCTCCGGTAAAAACATTTCCATTACTGCACACAGTTTGTTATGGCTGGTGCCTGCACTATTGGCGGGGGTAGCTATCATTGGTTTTCTTGCAGGATCTTATCCGGCATTTTACCTGTCTGGCTTTCAGCCTATACAAGTGTTAAAGGGCAAGCTGTCGGCCGGGTTTAAAAGCGGCAGTTTGCGCAGCTTTTTAGTGATATTCCAGTTTTCGGTATCTATATTTCTGATTATCGGCACACTGGTAGTATACAGCCAGCTGGATTTCATCCGTAAGCGCGATATGGGTTTTGACCGCAACCAGGTACTTGTCATTAATAATGTGAACGATTTAGGCGGCCACGCCAAAACATTTAAACAGCAAGCACTGCAATTGCCCGGCGTAACCAATGCTACACTTACCAGCTTTTTGCCCACCGGCTACTCGCGCAGTACTACTATTTATTACAAAACCCCCACAACCGACAGCAAGCAGTCCATTTTCCCGCAAAACTGGGTTATTGATGAAAATTATATAGCTACCTTAGGTATGAAAATGGCCGCTGGCCGCAGCTTTTCGGCCCAGATGCCTACCGATTCAACTGCGCTTTTAATTAATGAAACTGCGGCCCGTTTCCTGGGCATGAGCCAACCGTTAAACAAAACACTATATAAGTCTGAACTTCACGATTCAAAGCCATACATGAAAGCTTATCACATCATCGGCGTGATCAAAGACTTCAATTTCAATTCCCTGCGCGAAAACATTACCCCGATGGTAATGACGCTGGGTGAGGATGCCGGCAACCTGAGTTTGCGTGTGCAATCGCAGTATGTACCCGGATTGCTTAACCGCCTGCAAAGCGAGTGGAAGGCACTGAGCGCAACGCCATTCCAGTATACCTTTATGGATGCCGCCTTTGAGGCCAGCTACCGCGCCGAGCAGCAGATCGGGCAGATATTCATCACCTTCACCGCTTTAGCTATACTGATTGCCTGCCTGGGGCTGTTTGGGTTGGCTGCCTATGCTGCCGAACAGCGCAACAAAGAAATTAGCATCCGCAAAGTACTGGGCGCTAGTATAGGTACTATCGTAGCTATGCTGTCTAAAGATTTTATCCGCCTGGTCATAATCTCCATTGTAGTAGCCATGCCGCTGGCCTGGCTGGTAATGCAAAAGTGGCTGCATGGCTTTGCCTACCGGCAGCATTTTCAAATATGGATACCGGTAGCTGCCGGGCTGGGTATTATTGCTATAGCCATGCTTACCATTAGTTTTCAGTCTGTTAAAGCCGCCTTTATAAATCCGGTAAAGGGATTAAGAGGGGAGTAGTAACAGCTTGTTTTTTAAGGCGCTTGTTTAGGAGTTTGGCTTTTATGGGCAGCTACCTGGGCATGTGCCTTACTAATATCAGCAAACTTTGGTAGCATTGCATAGACAGAACCTTGTAATGAAAAAGCTTTCAGGCAAAACCGCGTTGATTACCGGAGGCGAATCCGGGATAGGGCAGTGCATTGCTATTGAGTATGCGCTTAACGGTGCAGATGTTATCATCACTTATCTTCATAACGAAGCCGGCGCCAACAGTACTTTATCGCAGATACAGAATGCCGGTTGCCGGAGCATGGCTATACAGGCAGATGTAAGAAACGCCGAAGCGGTAAGGCTTTTATTCGATACGGCGCTTTCACAATTTCCTAACATTGATATACTGGTAAACAGTGCAGGCGTACGAAGTGCAGACAAGTACATTACCGAACTTAGTTTTGCAGAATTTGAAAATACAGTCAGCACAAATTTGTTCGGTACATTTTTATGCTGCCAGAATTTTGTAAGGCATCGCTTGCAGCAGGGCGGTTACGGGCGCATCATTAATGTTACATCAATTCATGAAGAAGTAGTGAGCCCGGGCAAAACTGATTACTGCGCTTCCAAGTCGGCTTTGCGTGGATTTTGCCGCTCGTTGGCTATGGAAGTTGCTGATAAGCAAATTACAGTCAACAATATCGCTCCGGGCATGATTCTTACACAAATGAACCAAAAAGCGGTTGACGATGTAACTTACCGAAAAGCATTAGAGCAACGTATTCCTGCAAAAACCTCCGGAACGCCATTAGATGTTGCAAAGCTTGCGGTTTTCTTAGCCTCTGATGATGCAGGTTACATTACCGGAACTACCCAGATAGTGGATGGAGGACTACATTTAAGCCGCGCACAGGGCGCGCAATAGATTTGTATCACATCAATTAAGTTTTTAGTTGCCGGGCTTGTTTAAATATTTATATTTAAGCATTAAAACAATCCAGAATGAAACTTAGACTTTTAGTGCTATCCGCATGGGTAGGCATCAGCAGCACCGTTGCCTACGCCCAGCAAAAATTTGAATGGAAAACGGCCGCTTCTGCCGGTTATCCGTACAAATACGTAACCGGCGACCCAACCCATGCCCGGTTTTATACCCTTAAAAACGGCTTAACCGTTATCCTGAGCCCAACACCTAAACAGCCACGCATACAGGCTTATATTGCCGTAAAGGCCGGCAGTAAAACCGACCCGGCTGACCATACCGGTTTGGCCCACTACCTGGAGCACGTAATGTTTAAGGGTACGGATAAGTATGGCTCGCTCGACTGGTCTAAGGAAAAACCTTTGCTGGACAAGATTGATGACCTGTACGAGCAATACAACAGTACCAAAGATGAGGCCAAACGCACAGAAATTTATAAGCAGATTGACCAGACCTCCGGCGAGGCCGCTAAATATGCCATTGCCAACGAGTACGACAAAATGATGGCCAGCATGGGTGCGCAGGGCACTAATGCCTTTACCTCGTTTGAGCAAACGGTATATACCGAAGATATCCCAAGTACCGCAGTAGATAAGTTTTTGGCCGTGCAGGCCGAGCGTTTCCGTAACCCGGTCTTCCGTATTTTCCATACCGAACTGGAAGCGGTGTATGAAGAGAAGAACCGCACGCTCGACAGCGACCCGAACAAGGTACAGGAAGCCATGTTTGCCGCCTTATTTCCGAATAATAACTACGGTAAGCAAACTACCATCGGTACGGTGGAACATTTAAGAAACCCGTCGCTGAAAGCCATCCGCAATTATTACCACAACTACTATGTACCCAATAACATGGGCATTATTATGGCCGGTGATTTTAACCCGGATATGATGATCAAGAAGATTGATCAGCGTTTTGGCTATATGGCCCGCAAGGCTGTGCCGCCTTATACGTTTGCACCGGAGAAACCAATTACGGCTCCTGTGCAGAAGGATGTATACGGCCCCAACCCCGAGAACCTGACGATTGCCTATCGCTTTCCGGGTGCTAATACACACGACGCACAATTGCTGAATCTGGTAAGCCAGATACTTACCAATGGCAAGGCAGGCTTGTTTGACCTGGACTTAACAAAAAAGCAAAAGCTACTGAGTGCGCGTGCCGTAGCTTACAACCTGAAAGATTACAGTGCCTTATTATTGCAGGGTAACCCGGTTAAAGGCCAGTCACTAGATGAAGTAAGAAGCCTGATGCAGAGCGAGATTGATAAGCTGAGAAAAGGTGATTTTTCTGATGACCTGATCACTTCGATTGCCAACAACAACAAGCGCACCGTGATCTCGGAAAGTGAAAACTACGGCGACCGTGCCAGTAACCTGATGAGCGCCTTTACTTCGGGCCTCGACTGGCGCACCTCGGTATCTGTGGTTGACGAGCTTTCTAAAGTGACCAAGCCGCAAATTATGGCCTTTGCCAACAAATACTTAACAGATAATGACTTTGTAATTGTATACAAGCATCAGGGCGAAGACAAGAATATTGTAAAGGTTGATAAGCCTGCCATTACCCCGGTGGCTGTAAACCGTGAGGCACAATCCGATTTTCTGAAATCAATTTATGCCATGCCAAGCAACCCGGTTCAGCCCGTGTGGCTGGATTATAACCGCGACATACAACGCGCTAAAGCCGGCCCGGTAGATGTACTGGCCGTACAGAACAAGGATAACAGCCTGTTCCGCCTGTATTACCGTTATGATATGGGCAGCTATAACAATAAGCTGCTGCCTGTTGCTGCGCAGTATATCCAGTTTTTAGGTACCGATAAGATGAGTTCTGAGGATTTCAGCAAGGCATTCTATAAGCTGGCAGCATCATACAACATTAATACCGGTACTGATTTAACAACTGTTAGCCTGAGCGGGTTGCAGGAAAATTTCAGCAAAGCCATGGGCTTGTACGAGGATTTGATTGCCAATTGCAAACCCGACGCACAGGCGCTGGAAGGCTTAAAGGCACGTTTACGTAAATCACGCGATAATGCCAAGCTGAACAAAGGCGCTATTATGGCAGGTTTGATGAGCTACGCGCAATATGGGCAGCAAAATCCGTTCAATAATGTGCTTACCAACGAAGAACTGGATAATTTGAAAGCCGAAGATCTGGTAAACATCCTGCACAGCTTGTCTAACTACAAGCATATAGCGCTGTATTACGGCCCGCAAACTGCGCAGGCGGCAGCCTCATCCATTGCTATACTGCACCGTAAGCCAAATGCATTTACAGCATACCCTGCCGCTATTAATTTTAAGCGCATTAACCCTGCAAAAACACAGGTGTTGTTTGCCAACTTTGATATGGTGCAGGCCGAAATTAACTGGGTACGCAATGAAGCGCCCTACGATGCTGCCAAAACGCCAACTATTGAGTTATACAACAACTACTTTGGCGGCGGTATGAGTGGTATCGTTTTCCAAACCATTCGTGAATCTAAAGCGCTGGCGTATTCAACTTATGCCTTTTATGCACCACCGGCCAAAAAGGAAGACCCGAATTACTTTGTGGCTTACGTAGGTACCCAGGCCGATAAATTTAATGATGCTATAAAGGGCATGAATGAACTGCTTACCGACCTGCCCGAATCAGAGAAAGTAGTAACCGTAGCCCGCCAGAACATCCGCAAATCGCTGGAAACCGACCGCGTAATTCAGGATGGCATCCTGTTCAGCTACCTGAACGCCCAGCGCCATGGTTTGGATTATGATGATCGTAAGAACACCTACGCTTCCATTGATAAACTGAACTTTAACGATATCAAAGCCTTCCATGAAAGTGAAATTAAGGACAAGCCATTCACTTATTGCGTAGTAGCTTCAGATAAACGCGTAAGCGATGATGATTTAAAGAAGTACGGCGAGTTAACAAAACTTAACCTAACCCAGATTTTCGGTTATTAGATTTGCGCTTAATCAACTATTAACAGGCCGTCCTGCAACAGCAGGACGGCTTTTTTATGGAGTTTTAGGTTTCTATCAACCTATACAAGTATTTTTGGCACCTGCTGCAACATGCTCAACAATTGTGGCAACAGCAATATTTAGCCGAAGGTAATAGTTAATTTAGCCAGTTGTGGTATGGCATTACCGGCCGCATTCGTACTTGTTATAGATTATCACTTTAAAATATATCAGTTCAATACATGCAAGCTACCAGCAGCGATTACAGCGCATTTTTTAATTATACCTACAACGGTAACAACTTTATCAGTTCAGATACACTGCTGGCTTCGCAAAGTCATTTGCTGGCAGCCTTTACCGGTATCCAGAAAAAATATTTTCCCTATGATGACTATCAGCTAAAGATTGGCCTGTTCAGCGAAGAGAACTTTACCGTGCCTTATTATCTGGAAGTGGCCGCATCCGCAAACTTGCTGTCGCCTATTTTCAACAAGGATAATCTGGATATATTCTACAAATCGCTGGCTGCGCTCTTTTCGCTTATTCATATGAGCACCACCCTGAATGGCAAGAAACCAATCAGGGAGGTAGCGAAAGATAATCATACCATTGATTTGTACCTGGAGGATGACCAGATACTGAATGTGCCATCTTTTCACCTTAGTATATATAAAGGCAACCCGGTAATTACCGGCCATATCACCAAAAGCTTTGAAGCGCTGCAGCGGGACAGGGCGGTATCGGGCATCAGCATTACAGGCAGTAACGGGCAAGTGTTAAATGTGCATGCGGCAGATATTATGGCTGCGGCACAGCCCAACCCTTATGCCGACCGTGAGAACCGGGAAACAGTAAGCTATCAGGTACCGGTGTTTGTAAAAAGGGCTACCTTCTTTATTGACAAGAACCGCCCCTGGGAGTGGCATTTTATCCATAACGGGCAGGCCATTAAGGCTGCAATTACTGATAAACGGTTTGAGGTTGCGGTGAATAAGGGCCGTAACTTTCACAAAGGCAGCCGGCTGATTGTAGACCTGAAAAAGATTTCAAAGTGGGATCCCCGTTATCAGCAATACCTGATCAAAGGCTACGAAATCATCAAAGTTTACGAAGGCGATCTGCCGGGGCAGAATCCGTTTCAGCAAAACCTGTTCGAGGCCTGAACAGCTGACTAAACTATTGCTTCCAGTTAATTAAACCGGCTTGTGTAAGATGAAATACGTGCAGATAAGCGCTGATAGTAAATATTACAGCAAATAAGGCAACAGCTACAGTTAATGTATCGATTAAGGTAATGCGTTTCATGCCTGTTGGAGGGCGAAAAGCAGCAATAGTTTAAGGCCTGCGTCTATTACAGTACTTGTTAATAATTTGCTCAAAACGCCATTGCTATCTAAATCTGTATCTTTGTTCCAATTATGCAGGTTACAGTATCTCCCATAGATCAGGGTGTTAAGGGGTATAATAATTACGGGGCATGGCTGCGTAAGAAATACAACGGGCAGCGCGTGTTTAAAGTAATTGTTGATGGCGGCTTTACCTGCCCCAACCGGGATGGCTCCAAAGGCTATGGCGGCTGTACTTATTGCAATGTAGATTCGTTTACGCCTTCCGTTTCCCGCAAGGCGCCTTCGCTGCGCGAGCAGGTGATACAGGGTATGGAGCGGGCGCGTAAAGGTAACAAGGCCGATAAGTTTATTATCTACTTTCAGCCCAATACCAACACCTACGCCCCGGCGCATTACCTCAAAATGATGTATGACGAGGCACTGAGCATTGAACCCGAAAATATTGTAGGGCTTTCGGTAGGTACCCGCCCGGATTGCATTGATGCCGAAAAGATTGCCCTGCTGGAAAGCTATACTGACCGCTTTGATGTAGATCTTGAAATGGGCATGGAATCTATTTACAATGATACCCTGGCGCAAATTAACCGGGGCTGTACGCACGAAGAGCTGTTACGTGCACTGGAACTTACCAAAAACAGCAAGCTGGATACCTGTGTGCATACCATCTTTGGCTTCCCTTGGGAAACGCACGACATGATGCTGGCTTATGCGGATGAAATTAACCGGCACGAACATATCAAGTTTGTAAAGTTTCATCACCTGCATATTGTTGAAGGGTCGGTGATGGGGGTAAAGTATAAACGCGAGCCGTTCAAGCTGTTCAGTTTGCCCGAGTATACCGATTTTTTATGCGAACTCCTGCCGCGTATTCGCCCCGATGTGGTTATCCAGCGCCTTTTCGGCCTGTCGGACCGCGAACTGCTGATTGCCCCTAACTGGCAGCTCAAAAAATCGGAAATACAACATTACATTGATAAGGCGATTTTAGACAGAGGCGTATTACAGGGGGCGGCGCTATAGTAAGCATTTGGTATTGAGCATTTAGGAGAGGTATTTGCACTATCCCACTAAAATTAATTAATTTGAGGCATATCTAAATTGATTACCTGTTGCAAAAAGCTGTACAAACTTATATTCCGGCTTTAACCGGTGTGCGGGCGCTGGCCGCTTATCTGGTATTTATTTCCCATTATGCGTATGTGTTTGATGAAGGTTTTCCCCATGCGCTGCAGCGTTTTTTTCAGGAGTTTCATATCGGCGTAACTATTTTCTTCGTATTGTCGGGATTTTTAATTGCCTTCCGCTATTATGATAATTTTTACCTTACCCGCAGCTGGTTTAAGCAATACCTTAAAAACCGGGTAGCCCGTATCTATCCTATGTACTTTCTGCTTACGGTGGCTACATTTGCTGTTTATTATTTCAGGCCTAAGGCGGGCGTAACGGCAGGTTTCAACCATCCGGTAACCCTGCTGCTTATGAATATCACCTTTATACGCGGCTTTTTCAGCGATCTGAAATTTACAGGTATCGCCCAGGGCTGGTCGCTTACAGTAGAGGAATGTTTTTACTTTGCGGCGCCGGTGATATTTCTGGTAGCACAGCGATACAAGCGCTTTTATATACAGCCCTTATTAGTTACCGGGTTGGGAGCGCTGCTGGTGTTGCTGTTCTGTAACGTTAACTGGTATGGCTTCTTTGGCAATTTTACGTTCATGATGTTGTACACTTTCTTAGGCCGCTGTTTTGAGTTTTTTGCGGGGATACAACTGGCGCTGTTAATTAAAAGGAGGGGTATGGCGCAGGCAGGTAAGTTTAAATTTACCTGCCTGGGTTTTGCACTCATATTTGTATGCGTCTGGCTGTTATCCATTATCAGCATACCTAAAGGGCAGGAGTTTGGATTGCAAACGCCTTGGGGTATCATCACCAATAATTACCTGCTTGCGGTTTCAATCGCTGTGTTTTTTTATGGATTGGTTACCGAAGGCAGTATTCTAAAAAGAATATTAGCGCATCCGTTTACAGAGCTGCTGGGCAAAAGCTCCTATATTTTTTACCTGATCCACCTGGGCTACTTTTATGATTTTATACACGAATGGTTTGAGGCAGCCAATGATAAGGTGTTTACCTGGTATGATCAATGGGGGGTAGACTGGAGCTCACCATTTCAGTATGACAGCCTGAATTTGCTTTATGCATTTATATTACTTAACTGCCTTTCAATTCTGCTGTTTAAACTCGTAGAAGAACCGCTGAATCACTACATTCGTAAGTCTGATTTTTTAATTAAATATCAACCAAAAGTTGTTAAAGATTGATCTGGTTTTATGGCTGGATAACTGATGAGAAACATATGAACATTCGGAAGAAATTAAAATTTATCACCGGTTTATGCTGCTTGTTATTATGCTGTAAGCAGGTGTTGCTGGCGCAGCGGGTAACACAGCCGGTAAACAATGCACCGGTAACGCCGCCCACCAAACAGCAGGTGCAAAAGGCAACTCCTGCGCAAAAGCAGGTAGCTGCCGATACAGAGGAAGATGAGGATGGTGAGGTGGTCATAAAGATAAATACCGACCCTAAAAAGGCCATATTTACCGGTTTAAATGATATTAAATTTAATATCGACCTGAAAAATACCTATAAAGAGCGGCAGGACGGCCGCCTGAACATGCTGGTAACTACTACATTTGGTACTAAGGTTTCTGAAAGCGCTATGGATGTGCACCTGCCGAAGAACGGCAGCAGCAAATTGCACGTAAAGCTGCCTTCGCAGAATGCAGGCTTTTATCAGATCACCTTCCGGTTTAACCTCTCCATGTATGATGATACCATTAAGCGTATTTTTGGTGTTGACCCTAACCAGATAGAGGTAAACCGCAGTAAACCAAAAGATTTTGACAAGTTCTGGGCTGATACCCGCCAGGGATTGGATACCATTGAGCCGCAATACGTAACTACGCTTGATAAAAAGCAATCCACGCCCGGTAAGGACGTGTATCTGGTAGAAATGCACTCGTATGGCGATGCGGTGATACGGGGCTGGTTAACCGTGCCTACCAGGCGCCGCCCTAAGCGTCTGCCGGTTAAGTACCGTTTAGGAGGTTATATTGTAAATCAAAAGCCTACTTTAGGAGATGATGATTTTGCTGTTTTTAATATTAACGTACGGGGCAGTGGCAACAGCAAGGATGCGGTGAGTTATACCGGCGAGTTCAACTTATGGAACATTGAGAACCGGGATAAATATATTTACAGAGGCGTTTACATGGATTGTGTGCGCGGGCTGGATTTTATTACCGCCAACGCCTCAAAGTTCGGGTTTGACCTGGACAGGCTGAACGTGGATGGCGGCAGTCAGGGCGCCGGGCTGGCTATCGCTTTAGCTGGTATGGATCCGCGCGTACGGGCCATTACCAGTGAGCTGCCGTTGTATGGCGATTTGCGCGATGCCGTACGGATAGGCCCGAAACTCTACCCCTACAAGCAATCGCCGATATGGATGTTTACCGACTACATACGGCGCAACAAGAACTTTAGCGAGAAAAAGCTGTTTGCAACTTGGGACTACTATGACCCTATTATGTTTGCACCCAAGGTGAAATGCCCGGTACTGATGGCAGTAAGTTTGCTTGACGAAATGGTGCCGCCTTACTGCAGCTACGCTTTGTTCAATCAGTTGGCTACCAATGAAGCTGAAAAAGAAATTTGGGTGAACCCGGTATTAACGCACGAAGTGGATAACCTGTACTATGGTTACCAATATTACTGGATTAAGGAAAAATTCAGGTTGCCTTAAGAGGTGTTTTTATCTTCACCTTATATTGATTTGTATCTGATATTAGCACACACTTTAAAGCTGTCAACCTTAGCTGCTGTTACATGAAAAAAACTTTTACGCTGCTTTTTATTTCTTTAGGTTGCCTGATGCAAACCACGCAGGTGTATGCCGGCTGGCCTATCGGTAAAAAGCGATTTATGGTAGGCGCAAGTGCCTACACTTATTTTTCAAGCAATTACTGGGACCGTAACGGTCAGTACCATAAGGATAATACCAGCAAGTTCAGCGCTTATTCCCTGGGGATATTTGCCGATTATGGCATTAGCCGTAAGCTTGATGTGCTGGTTAACCTGCCGGTATCCTACCAAAAGCTGCGCCAGCCCGGTGCCAGCACTACCAATGCAGGCCCGGGCGATTTGCAAATCGGGTTGAACTATGCATTTGCAAACTTTAACCTTAAAAATTATATTACCGGCTATGCCGGGGCTATTATACCCACCTATGCACAGCGTGTGGGCCAAACCCTGGGCTACGCTTATTATGGTACCGAGTTCAGGTTAAGTAACACCGGTAACATACGCCTGGGCGATCATAATGGTTATTACAATGTAGATGCCGACTACCGCAAATACTTTGCTGATGATGGCCCTTCGCAATTCAATTATATGGGTACCTTTGGCTATTCTTTCAACAAGTACAATCAGGTACTGGTGGATCTGGCCGGCACAATATCATCCAGCCCTACCAAAGTATTTAACAATTATGCAGGCAGCACGCTGGATTACCGCAATCTGCGCGTGCAGCTTAATTATGGTTATACCGTAAATAGAAGGGTAAGTGTGTACGCTTCTGGCTTCTACACCGTAAGCGGCTTCAACATCGGGCAGGCTTATGGTACAAGTTTGCAGCTATTGCTGCGGTTGTAAGTAATATTTCAATTTGCCTGTACAAAGCGGGTATAATGCGGTTATCTTGTTATCATCAGCCAGCCTGAAATTTTGGGTAAGCCGTCTTCCTTCAAATCAATAATGTAGTAATACGTGCCTGCGGGCAAAGGATTGTTATTGTAGGTACCATTCCAGGGTTTTGGATAACTGATGCTATGGTATACCTGTTGGCCAAGCCGGTTATAAATATTAATATCCGCCTGCGGATAGAAATTGATGTTTTGTATTGTCCATACATCATTGTACCCATCGCCGTTGGGCGTAAATGTGTTTGATAAGCTAATTTTTTTATACACCCTGACAAAAACACTGCTGCTGTTTTCACCACAATTGTTATCTGAAATTGCGTGTAACGTGTAAGTAATATCACTGGTTGGCGTAGCAACTGGTTTTAAAGCCGTGGCATCGCTTAAATAAGTTGCAGGGCTCCAGTAAATATTTATGCCTGCTCCCGTAGCGCTTCCTTGCAGCACAGTGCTTTGTCCTTCAAAAATCCTGATTGTTTGCCCGGCGTTTGCCACCGGCTTTTGGGATACAGTAAGTGTCATGCTACGTGAAATCACATTATCGGGGCAGGCATCGTTACTTACTTCAACGCTGTATTGGGTAGTTGCCGAAGGTGTAGCCACAGGATCTGGAATATCATCGTGGTTTAAACCGGCCGCAGGGGACCATTTAAAGTGTGTGCCGTTGTTGCTTACTACTTGTAATTGCACGGGTACCCCTTCACAGGTACTGGCGTTGGCCATTGGCTGGGCAGTTACGGCAGCAAATACGGTTACCCTGGTGGTATAAAAACCGGGGCAGCCATTCTCCGTAACTTTAAGTGTATAATCGCCCTGATCTGTATAACTTGCGCTGTAACTTACCGCCGGACTATCCTCCGTAGAAAATACAACACCCTGCTGATTGCGCCATTCGTATATAGCGTTGTGTCCGCCGGCAGCGCTTAGCCTTAATGTTTGCCCTGCACATACATTTGTAGTTGTTGCCAGTTGAATATCCGGTTTAGCATAGATCATCAGCGTTAGCGGTTCAGCATAGATGCGGCACTGTTCGGCAGCAATTGATGTTTTATTCAACAGGCCAACACGATACTGGTAACGCCCGGCAGCGGCATTTCCAAGCACTATTTTATAAGTAGCATACTTTTCTCCGTCAATGTTTTTCCATCCTGCCCCATCGTTTTTATTCAGTTGCCATTGATAGTCGGGGTTGGTGTAACCGGTTTGGTCAGATACAAGCGTGTAACTAAAGTTGCCCCCGGCGCAACCAGGCTTTTCTCCATTGTTTTCAATAGTGTTAAATCCGGCCCTGATAAGCGGTCCGCAGGGGCTAAAGGTAATGTCATCCATTGCAATATCATTACCGTTGCCACCCGGCGCCTTGTTATACATTCTGATCACCACATTAGTACCATCAGCAGGAGAAGTAAACATGGCTCCATACTGCTTCCATTGCGGAAGGTCAGTTTCAGCAATATTGCCGGTTTCGCCCTGCGCTAATATTGTGCCTGTTGTGGTTTCTACTACATACCTTATGTTTGGCTTTACAAAGCCCTGCGTGCGGGCCAGCGGCCTTAACAGATTTAAAATATATACCCCGAAAAAGTAACTTGTATTAGGGCAAAGTGAGCTGCCGGGCACTATTTTGGTATAAAACAAACTGGGCTGGTCAGCCGCATTTATTACCATAAAGTAACCAAACTTATTGCCGGTATGGTCATAAGGCAAATTGTGCCAGGTAGCTCCTTTACAAGTGGTGGGCAGCGCATTTTCAAGCGTATAGGTTCCCTGCGGATAATCTATATCCGGCCCGCCGCATTTTAAATTTGAATAGTACAGCTGGGTAGAGCCCACTGGCAGTTCGGGGCCGTTTCCCTCAGTTGTGCCTGCACCAAAAGTTTCATTTAACACCGGTGCACCCAGGCTGCCTGTGCAAGTTTGCGCAACAGCGCAAGATGATGCAGCAATAATTGCTAAAATGATTAAACAAGCATTTAAAAAACGGAGGTGCATCAGGTTTGGCAAAGTGGATATGCCAGGCCAAGTTAAATATATTATTTTGAAAGAAGTAAATGTATTAGTATGATATAAGAAATGCCATCAGGTGCCGAAAAAGTTAAAGCGCCATGCTTTTGAACTATTTAACTTAACTTAATTATCTGGTGATCATACAAAATAAAAAATACCCAGATAAAAAGAAAGAACACAGTGGTACCTACCGTTGCGAATCGCTGGAAAAAACGGTCGGCAGTTGTGGCGTCAATCAGGGGCAATGCGCTTTCTTTTTCGGCACCGTTATTAGCTGCACTATAATTTTTGCGCAGTTTGCGCATTTGCACCATCGTAGTAATAATATCTATCAATGTAAACAGCGTAACCACGGCACCTACCAGCGGAATAATGCCGCCAAACATCGTTGCTTTCTGTAAAAGGTAAGGCGTAGGCGGCATAGCGAAAGTAAGGCCGCAGTATATGCCAAAACCGAAAGCCTGTCCATTAATAAGCCATAACAATCTTGGGCCAAGGCCGGCATCGTAACTTTGTATCTGCTTCCGGCTTACATTGTACAACTCAGAGGGCGGCGAATTTTCGTAGGCCATAATGATAATATCTTATATAGAATAACGCCGGTATATGGAATAAGTTTAGGAGCCGTTAGAAGTTAAATGTCGCGATTTTAAGAACACATAGGCATTAGCTGTAACTTTAGCGTGCGGTGTACAGTAAACAAACTGATGTTCATTTTGTAATCTATGGGTTTATGAAAATATTTATTGTGTTGCTGTTTTTTGCGGCAGGTTGTATTTCGGCACAGGCGCAAACTGCACCATTTTTGAGCTTTAAGGATAGCCGTATCAGATATGAAGGCCGTATTGGCAAAAATGATACTGCCGGCTATGAATTTTACTGGCCGGGTACATCTGCCACAATAAATTTTACGGGTACCAGCATCAGCGCGTTAATGCAGGATGAAAAGGGGCTGAATTTTTACAACATTATTGTTGATAACCATTCACCGGTAAAAATTCAGCTCACTGCGGGTAAAAATTTATATACGCTGGCTGAAAATCTAACTAACGGAAAGCATACCCTGCAACTGTTTAAGCGCACAGAATGGGAGGAAGGCACAACCGTGTTTTACGGTTTTCAGTTGTCCTCAAACGGTAAATTGCTGAAAGCGCCGGCTGTGAAAAAAAGAAAAATAGAGTTCTACGGTAATTCCATCACTTCTGGCTATGCCATTGAGGATACCCTGCTTACCGACGGCGACTCACCCGAAGGAAAGT
This sequence comes from Mucilaginibacter sp., assembly GCF_965200995.1. GTDB lineage: Bacteria > Bacteroidota > Bacteroidia > Sphingobacteriales > Sphingobacteriaceae > Mucilaginibacter. The sequence continues at coordinate 3,049,694 of NZ_OZ241743.1, forward strand.
ATAAAAACAATTACCTGAGCTATGCGGCCTTAACTGCACGGCATTTTAATGCTGAATATCATTGTACGTCTAAAAGCGGTATTGGGGTGATGGTAAGCTGGTTCCCGATAATCATGCCGGAAATGTACAACCGGGTTAACCCCAATGATCCCAGTAGCCGGTGGAACTTTGCAGATTATCAGCCACAACTGGTTGTTATCAACTTAGGGCAAAATGATGCCTCTATTATTGGCAACCCCGGTTTAGAGCAGTTTAAGAATAAATTTGGTTCGCAAAAGCCTGATGTGGCAACCATAATCAGTGCTTATCAGCAGTTTTATGGTACCATCCGCAGTAAGTATCCGTCGGCCACAATCATCTGCGCCCTGGGCAGCATGAGTGCCGTACAGCCGGGTTCGCCCTGGCCGGGGTATATACGGCAGGCCGTAGCTAACCTGCACGATCGTAAAATGCTAACTTTCTTCTTTTCGCCGGTGAAAGGCTATGCACATCCACGGGTGAAGGACGACCAGCAGATGGCAAATGAACTGATCGCGTTTATTGATAAGCAGATGAAATGGTAAATGAAAGCTAAGGCCTATACTCGCCGAACATCTTGATAATGGCCTGGTTGCGGTAATTGAAAATCTGATCAATCTGTTTGCCTACCAGTAATTTGTTGGACAAACGGCCTATAATGCCATAGGGGATGGCATAATCTAAAATATCTGTCATTTGTACGCCGCCGGGTACTTCTTTAAAATGATGCTGATGATGCCATAGCGCATAGGGGCCAAAGCGCTGCTCATCTACAAAATAAACCTTGTCTTGCACGTGGGTAATCTCCGTCATCCAGTTGAATTTGATTCCTAACAGGGGCGACACTTTATAAGTAATGATCATTCCTGCATACATCTTGGTTTGCGCTGTATAATCAGAGGTTATCACAAACTTCATCTGCGGCGGGGTGATTTTGGCAAGATTGAGGGGTGACGAAAAGAAATCCCACGCTTCAGCTAAACTGATTGGCATAGTTTGTTCCCACTGCAAATGATAGGTTTTCATGAAAGGCTAACACGCCTGGTGCAAAAGTGTTTAACCGTTTGGCCGTTCTTCGGTTGCCACAGGCAAATCCCTTCTTGACCATTCACTCCACGAGCCAATATACAAGTGAGGTTCCGTAATACCAGCGTAAGCCATGCCTAATAGCGTATGGCAGGCGGTAACCCCCGAACCACAATGTACAATAACATTAGCAGGTTGCACCAGCCCGATTTGTGCCGTGTAGGCGGCTTTTAATTCTTCGGTACTGCGGTATCTGCCGTCAGCATCCAGATTATTGATGTAAGGCAAATTTACCGCTCCGGGTATGTGGCCGGCAATCAAGTCTAACGGTTCGTTATGGCCCAAGTAGCGGGGCGTTTCGCGCACATCAATTACCATGCGGTCAGTGTCTTTTACCGCCTCCCAGACTTCTTCAAGGTTAACAATGCCGTTGTAGCCGGCAGGCACCGGGTAGGTGGCTGTTTCTGGAATGGCAATAGGGTCAGTGCTTAATGAAATACCTGCATTAACAGCGGCCTGTAAACCGCCATTAATCACCTGTACCTGCTTATGGCCAATCGCTTGCAACATCCACCAGAGGCGCGCGGCAGGGTTGGCACCTGCCTTATCATCATAGATAATTACATGAGTTGTGGGGTTGATACCCCATTTTCCTAACGATACAGCAAAAGTAGCAGCATCAGGTAACGGATGCCTGCCGCCATAAGCCGGGTTTTCCGGATGGGCAGCTAAATCATTGTCGAGATCAGCATATTGCGCACCTTGTAAATGGCCTGCCAGGTAGCGCTGGTAACCATCGGCGCCACCACGCGCATCAATAAGTACGGCTCCCTGCTCAACTGCTTTACCTACCTGTTCAATTTCAATCAATGGCGACATGGGCTTTGCATTTATAAATCAAATATATAAACGCAATGCCAATGACCGTAACTTATTACTGAACTATTTTATTAGCGCAGTACGAGCTGGCAAAGGCTTCGGGTTTCGCTTTAAACACAAAGCCCATGCTTAAAATATAACCCATGGCCTCATGCAGCGCCTGGTTGGATTTAAACATGGGGTTGGTATTAATATCGGCATGTACTTCCAGGTCTACATCATATAAATCCAGTAGATCGCAAAGCTGGTAGGCAATATCAATAGAACCCTGTACTTCGCGCAGCATCCGCTCTTTAATGCTCATTTTTTGTGTCGTGCGCTCCTGGTGGATATACATAAAACCGCCCCGCTGCTCACGCAGGAAAACAATAACCGTAGCAAAATCGGTAACTGAGCCTTTAACCTGCGAATCGGTGCCGATACAGACTTTAAGCTTGTTGCCCAACTCAGTTTCACGTTCAATGGTGCGCTCTACTTCTTCCAGAATAGGGGTTTGAAGTACCTCTCCGCTAAATTTTCTCCAGGTCATGATGGTAAGTTTTTAGTGAACTGATGGTTAGCCTTATGGCTTAATAAAAGTAACCAATCCTTCACCTTATAAACGTTACGCAGGCATCATTTATTTGTTAACATTTTGCTTATTATCAACATTTTATATTCCCATTTTGCGTTTTTATGTTACAAAATACCGTCAAAAAATTCAACTACTTTAGTTTGCTATAATCAATATGGTTCAGCATCTTTAAAATCAAATTTCTTATACATGAAAAATCATATAGTATTGTGGCTGGCCATGCCTGCGTTGTTGGCATCTGCCTGCAAAAGCGGCAGCCAGAAAGACGATAGCGATGTGCCTAAGCGCACCGTTTTTTTTGACAAGTCTGGTATGGATACCACCGTTAAGCCAGGCGATAATTTTTTTAATTATGCCAACGGCGCCTGGTCTAAAAAAACCGAGATACCGGCCAGCGAAGTGGGGTGGGGATCTTTTTACACCTTGAATGATGATAATACCAAAAACCTGCACAAGATTCTGGAAGGCCTGCAGCAGGAAAAACAAACAGATGGCAGCAAGGAGCAGAAGATAGCCGGTTTGTATGCGAGCGGTATAGATTCGGCTACCATCAATAAAAAGGGTTATACACCTGTAAAGCCCTTGCTGGATAAGATTGCTGCGATAACAACCGCTCAGCAGCTGATTGATTTTTGCGCCGACGGCTACAGGCAGGGCGATGGATACCTGATGGATTTCTATGTATCGCCCGATGACAGGAACAGTACAAAAAACCTGGTTCATTTTGACCAGTCGGGCCTGGGGCTGCCTAACCGTGATTATTACTTCAAAACAGATTCGGCTTCGGTTAAGATTAGGCAGGAGTATGCAAAGTATATAGCCAGCCTGTTTACTCTTATTGGGGTAGATAAAGGTACTGCCGATAAAAATGCAGCTGCCATACTACAGTTAGAAACCGGTTTGGCCGGTTCGCATTCCACCCCCGTAGAACTGCGCGACCCAATAAAGAATTATCATAAATATGCCGTTGCCGATTTGCAGAAAACTGCCGGCAGTTTCAATATTAAGGATATGTTTAAGCGTATGGGGTTCAGTACTGATACCGTGCTGGTAGGACAGCCTAAGTATTATGCAGCACTGGGTAAAATGTTAACCAGCCAGCCTGTATCGGTATGGAAAACTAAATTGCAGTTTATGGCGCTTAGCCGCCATGCAGGAGCATTAAGCAAGCCTTTTGACGATGCCCGTTTTAATTTTTACGGAAAGATACTGAACGGCCAAAAGGAGCAGCAGCCCCGGTGGAAACGCATGACGCAAAACGTTGACGGCGGATTGGGTGAGCTACTTGGACAGTTGTATGTGGAGAAATATTTTACGCCCGATGCCAAGAAGCGAATGCTTGATTTGGTGAATAACCTGCAAAGCGTGTATAAAAGCCGTATTGAAAAACTGGGTTGGATGAGCCCGGACACGAAGCAGAAGGCAATTGATAAGCTGGATGCTTTTACCAAGAAAATTGGCTACCCGGATAAATGGAAGGATTATGATGATGTAAACATCAAAGCCGGCGACTACTACGGTAACCTGCAGCAGATTGCGAAACATGATTACAATGAAGATTTAAAGAAGATTGATAAAATGGTGGACAAAAGCCGCTGGGGCATGACGCCGCCCACCGTAAATGCTTATTACAACGCCAGCTTTAACGAGATCGTTTTTCCGGCAGGTATATTGCAATTTCCGTTTTTTGATAAGGATGCGGATGATGCCATCAACTATGGGGCTATCGGCGCAGTAATAGGGCACGAGATGACGCATGGTTTTGATGACCAGGGCAGCCAGTATGATAAAAATGGTAATCTGAAGGAGTGGTGGACGCCCGAAGACAACAAGAAGTTCAAGGTTAAAACCGAAGGGATAGCCAGCCAGTATGATAAATATACAGTGCTGAACAATGTACATGTGAACGGCCACCTCACATTAGGAGAAAACATTGCGGATAATGGCGGATTAGCCATTGCCTACCAGGCTTTTAAAAATACCGACGAAGGCAAAGGCGATAAAAAAATAGATGGCTTAACACCCGACCAACGTTTCTTTTTGTCGTTTGCGCAGGTGTGGCGTATTAAAAACCGCGACGAAACCATGCGGATGCGTATCAATACAGATCCGCATTCTCCTGAAATGTACCGCGTAAATGGTCCGCTGTCTAATATCGATGCCTGGTACAAGGCTTTCAATATTAAGCCCGGCGATAAACTTTACCGGCCCGAAAATGAGCGGGTAAAAATTTGGTAGTTATATTTAGCCCATAAACACAAACACGTAGCTACAAAGCCGCCTGCCGAAATGCAGGCGGCTTTGTGCTTTATAACAACTCCGGCTGTTTATTAACTTCTATGTCAGGCTTCCTGAATATCAGCTTACCTAAAATATGAAATATCCATATCAGCAGGCCAATTAACGCCGCAATGATCAGGGCAAAGATAAAGCCTGCCTTAAAGGCGCCTTCAATCAGGTTGCAGCTGGAAAGCATTACGGCTATCAGCAGCACAAATAAGGGCAAAGAGAAATTTTTCATAAAAGTTTATGTTTTGTAATAGGAAGAATTACGCTTAAATCTCAACAACACCAAACCAATAAGTTGGTTTGCATAACACTTACCGGGCCTTTATTGAATATTTGCAGTATACTTAGCTGTTGATACGCTACTAAGAAAGGCATCTTAGAACTGTGATACTTACGCCTAAATTATGAAGATGCATTTCAACACAAATTATCTTATACAAAAAATGCCGGCATTGGTAGTGCCGGCATTTTTTGTTATTTAGGTGAACTATTTAAACAAGCCACCTAACATGTCGCCTATTCCACCGCCACTGTTTCCTGAGAAAGAGCTGTTGATACTGTCGGGTGTGATGCTGTCATCATTTGGATCATTAGCTTTATGAGCAAACTTTTGCAATAGGCCAGGCAAGGCCGCAGCAATAGCGCCGGTTGCTGCAGGTGGCAAGCCAAACTTGCTGCCCAGTGTAGCCACTAAACCGCCCTGAATAGCATTTACTACAGGATTGCCTGATTGCAGACTGCCGGACAATTGCGATAATAAACCACCAGCACCGCCTTGTGCCGCTGCCTGTGTTTGAAGGCCGTTGTTCACATGGCTGGCAATTTCCTGGTTTATGTCATCATGCTGCCCCTGCGGTATAGCGTTTGCTACCTGCGGATTGCCACCAATGTGGTCTTTTACCATTTCTAAAATTTGATCGAACATACTTAGCTTTTAAGAATAATGATTATTGGAGCAATAAGTTTTATTGATAGTGAATTAGAACATAGTATGTTCAAAACCTTTCGGCTTTAGCGCCTCACATCGCCTCTTACTTTGGCAGCAGTACCACGCCCTGGCAGGTACACCTGCAAACCAAAATTCAGGGTAAGGGTGCTTTGGTAACCGGCATTGCCGAAACCGCCCACACCGTTATATTTTAACAAGGTTTCTAAACCTACGCTTGGCGTTACAAAGTAAGCGAAACCCGGCCCGAAGCCAAAATTAAGGCCGTTGGTATTACCGCCGCCGTCGCTTACGTTTACACCGCCAATGCCAATATTGGCTTCGCCGAAAAACCGGCCATGCCTAAGTACCTCTACATCAGTACCGGTATAATAACGGCCAAAGGTGCCTACGCCATAAGTAAATGTTGTACTGCTGTTATGGGCAGTAAGTACGCCTAAATTAACATAGGCACCAACAGCTACATTGTCTTCTACAAACCAGGCCGCTTTTGGTGTAACGTTAAACTGAAATACTTTGGAGTTGTCCAGCCCTAAGCGGATATCAGCCAGATCACCGCCTAACAATACGTTGCCCTTCTGGATCTGGGCACTGGCAGAAAGTGTAAAGACAACGGCCAGAATAGTACTTAAGTAAATAAATTTTTTCATGAGAAGAATAATTTAAAGATTAAACAAGTTTTACTTCGTTCAATTTATGACAACTTTGAGTTGTGATTGTTTCAATAAATTATTTATTGTCGTATTAGTTTACTAAGCTGTTATATATCATAAATGGCAGATTTTCGGTAGTTAATTACAGATGAGATATTTAGATATAGCTAGGTTCACTTTTACCTTTTTGATATAAATTAAACTTTTAGAAAATGCAGCGGGTTGTTACTGCGTTATAGAGGTGGCTGTTTGATATATGCACAATTTAAAAGTTTATTTTACGACACTTTTGTTATACCTGTCCCTATCGGCCGGTGCCCAAACCAATAAAAAGTTCTGGAGCAGTTACAACCGCCTGCGCTGGAGCGACTACCATGGCCAGCCGGATAGCCAGAGCCAGTTTACAGCCTTCACTTACTTTGGCCTTGATTACAGTTACCGGGGAACAGCTACCAGCCCTTACCTGTTTAAGTTCGAAGTAAACAGCTATATGGATCGTGGCTTGTCATGGCGCAAAGGCACACCCAGCATTAATTTACTGAAGCATGAGCAATTGCACTTTGATATTGCCGAGTATTTTGCCGGGCAATTATTACAAGCTTTCAATACACAGGTTTATACAGAAAATTATAAAGCGGAGATTGCTGCGGTTGAACAGCGCATTGCCAGATTAAGGCGTGGCATGGAAGAAATTTATGATGCCCAAACCCTGCACTCGGTTAACCGCGATGCGCAGGCATTGTGGGATAGCTATGTAGCAGAATTAATGAGTAAAAACTACACCCTGATGGAGGCGTTGAACCGTATGCCAAAGCCGCAGGCAAGCGCTGGTTTAACTGAACAATAGGCTTCTATCCCGAAGGAGAAGTTTCCTGTGCAGTGATTATTCGTTTACACTAACGCAATCGCCAATGTTGATTTCTCCCCCCTGTAAAATTTTCGCGGTAATGCCGCCGTGCCCGCGCACGGCGTTATAACCGCCCGGCCCCAAAGTTTCTTCCATGCGTGAGCAGGGGTGGCAAAGGCCGGTATACTCCAGCAGGGTATTGCCCACCCAAAAGGTACGGTCTTTAAGGGCCAGCAAATTAATTCCTTTCACCAGAAGGTTGCGGCGCAACAGTTCGGGCGGCAGTTCATTCCGGTGCAGCAGCGATGCCATAGTGGTCAAATGTTCCTGCTGTATCAGTGTAACCTGCCGTTTGCTACCCGCTTTGCCGGCATAGTGGTCGCCCTGCAGGCCATTGTCAGTCAGTGCGTGTACTTTAGTTACTGCTGTTACCGGCCCTTTACGCACCGGGCGCAGCCCGATCCATTGCACCACGCCTTGCTGAGGCAAAGTGTTCAGCAACAACTGCATGGGAGAGTTAGGGGAAAGCTTCATTTAAGGTTAATCAAGAGGTTTATCGGCAATAACTTAATTACACATCGGTTCAAAGCACCAGTTGATGGTGCAGTTGCTCCAGCGTTTCGGCAGCGTTTAAACCGCACAGGCCGGGGTGTACCTTTGATGTTTGCACCACAGTACTGCGGGTAGCCGTAAGCCACCTGAAGCGTGAGGCATTATCCAGCAATCCAATCGGACCACTGTTGTTTGCACCCTTACAGATACGTTCAAATGCCGACAGGTTGTCTTTTACTTCATCCAGGTCAGCCCCGTTATCAAGCGCCCGGATGCGGTTATTATTCAGCGTAATACGGCATTCTAATACCTTTTGCCGGGGGCAGTAAATGATTACCCCGGCATTAACAAACTCTTCGCGCTCCACCCTGGGCACAACGCGGATAACGGCGTACTCAAATAAGTGCAGCTCTGGCATGTTGGGCTCCGTTTACAAAGTTTTGTGATGCTGCTAACCGCATTTCTAAAAAGCGGGCGTATACTTCCCGGCGTTCGGCCGGTGTTTCCTGCTGGGCAGGGTCAGTAAGCCATTCATCAGGTATCAGGTTGACTACCAATCTAATCACATCATTGGTAAGCAGTGGTTTAAATTCAGCATCTACGGCTTCCAGTTCACCGGCCCGGGGGAGCAGCACATGGTCTTTCACCATTGTGAAGGGCCTGGTGGCCTGTTCCTCCCAGTTATGCCAGGCATGATGAAAATACAAGGATGCGCCATGATCTATCAGCCATAACTCCTTGTGCCACATAAGCATATTGGTGTTACGGGCGGTACGGTCTACATTGGTGAGCAGGCAATCCAGCCACACAATCTGCGAGGCCAGGCGGCTATCCACCACCGTAACTGTAGGGTCAAAGGTAATAGCGCCCGACAGGTAATGCAGCGCCAGGTTGAGGCCGGTGCTGGCCTTTAATAAATCCTGTATTTCCTCATCCGGCTCTGAGCGGCCAAAAGCGGTATCGAGGTTGGCAAAAACCAGTTCAGGGATCTTCAAACCTAATATTTTGGCTATTTCGCCGCCAATCAGTTCGGCAATTAAGGCCTTCATGCCCTGGCCGGCACCCCTGAATTTCAGCACGTACAAAAAACCGTCATCCGCCCCGGCTATGGCCGGCAGCGAGCCGCCTTCGCGCAGCGGCGTTACATAGCGGGTAACATTTACGGTGCGCAACTCGGGCACATATTCACTCATTGTGGATGATAATTTATAAAGCGGCATCAAAAACCGGTGTCCTAATTGGCTGTAAACTTCCGAAAAAGGGCCATAAAATCCAATAAAATACCATAAACGGCCATAAACGGCCATAAAAGGTAATAATGTTTCTTGTTACACTTCCAAAATCAGTTTATTTGGACTTATAAACCTACCTGATATGAATACTCTGCAACAGCGATTCGGCAACATCGACATCTACCTGTTCGACCAGCTTCTGAAGGGCCGGTTTGATGATTGCCGTACGGTAATCGACATTGGCTGCGGAGGCGGGCGTAACCTGTTGTACTTTATGCGCAACGGGTACCAGGTATTCGGCATCGACCCCAACCCGGAAGCGATTGCCGCAGTGCGCGCGTTGGCTGCCGAAACGCAAAACACCACTGCTGCCGAAAACTTTGTTATTGCCGCTGCAGAAGCCATGCCCTTTGCTGACGCCACGTTCGACCTGGCTATTTGCAGCGCCGTGCTGCATTTTGCAGGCAACGAGGCGCATTTTAAAGCCATGCTGCAATCCGCCTGGCGGGTGCTGAAACCGGGCGGCTACTTTTTTGCGCGGCTGGCCTCTGATATTGGTATTGAGGATGCCGTATTGCCCTTAGGTAACCGCCGCTTTTTGCTGCCCGATGGCAGCGAACGCTTTCTGGTAAATGAAGCCATGCTGATGGATTACACCACCCGGTTAGGCGGCCAGCTCTTTGAACCCCTGAAAACCACCAACGTGCAAAACCTGCGCTGCATGACCACCTGGTGCCTGCAAAAAATATAAACGCCTGCCGCAGTTACACCATAGGTACTAAGTGCAGCAGGCTACAGGCGCCGCTACCGTGATGGTGCGGCTGTTAACCCTGCTTTGGGGCAGGCTTAACGGATTTGTGCTTGGTATGGTGGTTGTGCTTTCGCCGTGGCTTGCCGTTTTGGGGCTTGCGTTCGCTCACCGGTATGGCGGCTACATCTTCTGGCAGGGGCACTTCCTCAATCTCGCGGTCAATCAGTTGCTGTATATTTTGCAGTTTGCGCTGGTCGAAACGGTTTACAAAGGTGATGGCTGTGCCGGTGGTTGCGGCACGTGCGGTACGGCCAATGCGGTGGATATAGTCTTCCGGATCATGCGGGGCATCATAGTTGATGACCAGATCAATACCTTCCACATCTATACCGCGCGACAAGGCATCGGTACCGATAATAACGGGCACCTGGCGGTTCTTAAAGGCCAGCAGTATCTGTTCGCGCTCCAGCTGCTCCATATCCGAATGGAAAGCCTTTACGTTAAAATGCGAGGATTTCAGATCGCGGTAAACGGCCTTTACCTTCTCTTTAGTGGAGGCGAAAACAATGGTGCTGCTATATTTGCCGCTGCTCAGTATCTGCCTGATGAGTAAACCCTTCTGCTCGTCCTGTGCGTGGTAAATTTGCTGGGTAATGCCCACCGCAGGTTGTGAAAGCGCAATGTTGATCTGCTCCGGCTCGTGCATAATGGTATGCGCCAGCTTGCGTATCTTGGGCGGCATAGTGGCCGAGAATAGCAGGGTTTGCCTCTTTTTAGGTAACTGGCCCACAATGCGCATAATATCATCCTGAAAGCCCATGTCCAGCATACGGTCGGCCTCGTCCAGTATCAAGTATTGCAGGTGGTCAAACTTCAGTATACCGGAGTTAAGGTGGGCCATAAGCCGGCCCGGTGTGGCAATCACAATGTCTACCTTGTTTTGAATGGCGCGGCGCTGCTGCTCGTAAACAATACCGTCGCCGCCGCCAAACACCGCTACCGAGCTTAGGCCGGTAAAATATCCAAGTCCTTCGGCTTGCTGGTCAATCTGCTGTGCCAGTTCGCGGGTAGGCGCCAAAATAAGGGCGGTGGTTTGTTCTGTAGGGTTGGCGGCAATCAGGTGCAGCAGGGGCAGCAGGTAAGAGGCCGTTTTGCCCGTACCGGTTTGGGCGCAGGCAATTACATCTTTGCCTTGCATTACTACCGGGATGGCCAGTTGCTGTATAGGGGTAGGGGTTTTGTAACCCATGCTATCTAACCCTTCGGCCAGCTGCTCGTTAAAATTAAAATCGTTAAAAGTCACTATCTAATATTCAAATAAAGGTACAATATACACAATTTATGTGGTAATACCTAAGTGCCGATGCTGAATGTTTGAAGGGAGGTAATGCATACAACGCAAGGTGGTACAGGCGTTTAAGCCGGATACAGGTACCACATTACACAATTAAACGCTTAAAACGTAGATTGAACATGAATACTGCTAAACTTTAGCGTATAACAATTCGCCATCGATTAGTAATCGAAGCGTTCTATAATACTTAAATGTCAACAGTAGCAGCCCAAGATTTTAGGACTATTTAAAAAACGAGTAAATATAAAATTTGTCATTACGAGGAACGAAGCAACCCCGTTGGTTACAGAGCGAACAGTACAGCTACGGGGTTGCTTCGTCCCTCGCAATGACAAAAACTTAGATAAAATTATTTTAAACAGCTTATTCGAATGGAACTTTACCTTACAGGTGGCCTTGTTTAGGTATATAAGAAAGCAACGGTAACTATCAAAACAAGAAGGATAAATGATAGGATTACATCAGCAGTGAAAAACCAGAAGCTTTTCTCCTTAGCGCCTGCGTTGGTCAGTTTATTTTTTAGCAATTCCATTTGTGCTTCGTTAGCGGCGGTTTCCCGTTGCATAATTTTCACGTCAGGAAATTTCCGGCCATCCTGAGAAGTTACGGGGTATAGAATCCAAAGCCTTCCGCCAGATTGCAGGTAAATTAGATGGAGGCTTGCGGTAAGCCGTTTAAACCGGTAATAAGCAACCTGTATAGGTTTGTCATCAATCAAGGCACCCTCGTAACGCCAGGTAAAAGTTTTGCGACCATAAATAAAATACACCAAGGTTGCCAGTATTATAACCGGGCCTATCATAAAGGCAACAACACTATGCCCAAAAAAATCATTGATCCTGCGGGCGTGTTCTGCAAGGTGAGGATTGCTGCTGCTGCTGGCCATCTGGCACAGAAAGACCAGCGTAAACATCCAAAACATAATATCCAGGGCCAAAAAAGCGATACGCAGGTTGCCGCACCTTAACAGTACATCCCGGGATGCATCATTGGGGATTACCGTTGATTTGTTATAAGCCATAAGGTAAGAATGGAAAGCTGCTTCGGGAATTTTCTATTAAATGTGCGTTTGGTTTGAATTGTATATGTACAGACTGCGCTGCACAATTTATATTTCCGCTACTTTAAGTTAAAAGATTCTCAACTGCCTAAGCGTTTTAATCAACCTTAATTGAATTATAAGTTGCAGCACTTAAAAATTGAAAGCTTATACCTATCAGTCACTAAAGCTTCTGAAAGCTGCAATTATTACAGCACACGAAAAAGCCGGATAACCGGCAGCAGGTACTGGATTTATACAAGGCGGAGTAAAGCTGTTTAAGCAGGCTGTAACAGGCTGTTTACTTTATCCATCAACTCCTCCATACCGAAGGGTTTGGCCAGGTAGGCATCTGCACCGCATTCGGTAGCTGCGCTTTCTATATCTGAGCTGCCCGATATCATCAGCACCGGTATCTGGCGGGTAGCGGCCTGGCGTTTAATTTGCTTACATACGGTACAGCCATTGTGGCCGCCCATATTAATATCCAGCAACACCAGGTCGGGTGCGCCCTTAATGGCCTGCATTACCGCAGTGCCATTATTTACCTGCAGCACCTCGTAGTTGTAAGATTCCAATACCATGGTAATGCTATCCACAATGGTTTTGTCGTCGTCGGCTATTAATATGGTTTTATGTAGTGGGTTCATACCGGCGGGCCTCCTTACTATCTAAAGGCTTTGTCAATATACAGAAATGAAAAGTATAATGTATGCTATTGTGCCTGAAACAGGCAGAATAGTGTTTTAATTTAAGGTTTCATCAGTTTAATGCCGCTGCCTACGGCAATGGCATCTTCAAACGCGCCTACAAATGAGTCTTTCACATGCGGCAATTTGTCCAGGTACTTACGGACATAAAAGCTGGCAAAGGTAGTGGCCAGCGCCGTAGCGCCGCCAATTAAGGCGCCGGTAAGCGCCGCTTCGCGGTTGGCCTTAAACACAGTAGCGCCTACCAACGCACCTGATGCTACCCGCGCTGCTATTTGCGGCGGTACAATGCGGTTTGGCGATTTCGGCGATTTATCGCCTGCTATTTCGGCAACACTTAATATTTTGGTGATAATGGCCGTAACCGGTTTCTGTATAAAGCGGAGCCTGGAATTTTTAAGATCGCTGTCCGGGTGTTTGCTCAGGTAGTTACTGGCTACTGCCGGCGCTACGCTTGCCCTTAAGCCAGCTATGGCACCGAGGCCGATAGCTTGTTTTAATGCGGTAGAATATGAATTTGACATTAAAGTGTTTTTATGTTGAGGTATACATTATCAACACTTTTTATGGTAGAATAGTTTGGCTATTTTCTTTAAAATTAAGTTCTTGTTGTGGAGGAGAGCGTGTTCAAAACGTTTTAATAATGCAATAACGCGCTAATTTATTCTTCTGCAAATTTTTAGTTGGCCTTAATGATTTTTTTTATCGCCACCTGATTTTGCGCCCGCAGTTCCACCAGGTAGCTGCCATTCGGCATACGGCTTATATCCAGCTGCTTTGAAAAGGCGCCGGCATCTGCCGTTGTGCTCAGGTGATGATAGATTTTACCAGATACTGCATCTGATACCCTTAACTCCACCTGGTTGCGGGCAGGGTTGTCGAAACTTACAGTTATGCTGTTTACAGCCGGGTTGGGGTAAACTATAAACTGCGGCGCGTTGCTGTTGGCTAAGTTCCCCGTTCCATCGGGCCCCATAATGGTGCGCAGGCGTTTAATGCCCTTGTCTGACAGCGTATCCACGGTGTTCAATACCGATTTTAAGGTACCGAAGGGTACCACAAACTGCGGTGTTTCGGTAACGGTGAGGTTCAGCTTCCCGGCGCTTAGCTTTACCAGTTGCAGGGTCATGTTATCACTGCCGGGCTTAGGCGTATAGATGCGGGCAGAATCGGCGCCTGGCAGGCTGAGCGCATACGCAGAGGTGCGCCCTTTTTCATCCGGCACAGTCAGCACGTAGGCCGATTGTCCGTTCAGTTCATAACGATCCACTAGCGGGTCGGTTCCTGAGGTTTCTTTATAGGTGTACTCACCAAAAAGCTTATTTACCTGGTAAAAGTAATCGGCGGCGGGTTTGCGGGTTTTGTTGGTATTTACCAGGCCGGATGAGCCAAACTGGATAGGGTTGGTAGGGTTGTCATCATACATCTCATAAAAAAAGATACGCTCAATGCCTTCCCTTGCATAAAGCAGCGAGGCGCGCAACTGCCAGTCGGCCTGGGTTTGCAGCACCGGCTTGCTGCCGATGGCTATCGCCTTTAAGGGGCTGCCCTGGTTTACATCATTACCTAATTCGGTTACCCAAACTGGCATGTCGCCGGCTACCTGGTGGGCCGCATCAATAAACTGCCGGGCTACATCCGCTGTGCCGGATATGGGTGTTTCGGGAGCTGCACCGCGTGTGGGCGTTCCCCCCTGCGAGAGGCCGCCATTGTTGGAATAAAAGTGATAGTTGATCACATCCCAGCACAGGTTTACCGAGCCATCGGCTTTGTAGCCCCGGTTGCGGCGGCACCAGTCTACCATACCCTTTATGTAATCAGTATTGGCATAGGCCAGCCCGCCCATAACTACCTTCATGCCGGGGTCGGCATTTTTTACGCCTACGCCGGGGCCCATCGTATTCTTGTGCCCATCATAAAAGGCAGACAGGTTGGCGGCGTACTCCCAGGCGGTTTGATAGGCTTTGCGGCCTTTCCACCATTTGTCGCGCTCGTTATCACATTCAATGTACCTCACCAGCCCCAGGCTTCTTCTGGTAACATTTACCGGCCCGCCGGGATACTGGGCTATAGGCGCTGTGGTTACGGTAGTACTGTCGATACCTGTATTGTAGCCATACCTGGCCGCAAACTGGTAGCCCAGGCGCGCCTGCTCGATGTATGATTTTGGGTCAGCATAATCCTTACCGTATTTCACCGGGATGTTCTCATCATTCTTTAAGCTGTCGGGGTAGGTATCCTGCATCCATTGCGGCAGCGTTTTAATGTCGGCCACCACCTCCGTACCTTCGGCCTTAAACCGCTGGTATAAAGCATCGTAATTCCAGCCGCCGGAGGGCGAGGGGTTAAAGGTGTACTGTCCCTCTGCTTTTTCCAGGTGCATCCAATCCAAATAATGCCTTACCTGGGTAAAGGCTTTGGCCGGTTTCATGCGGGTTTCGTCAATTTTATCGGGATCATTGGGGTTTTCAAAGTCCCATTCAAAGGCGTTTACCCCAAAGTACTGTTTCAGTTTGTAACCTTTCTTTTGCGCCGCAGTAACCGGCGTACCGGGCGTATATATTCCGTACAGTTCCATTTCCGGCGGAAAATCGTACCAGCAGTTCAGCACCAGGTATCTGATGTTCTTATAGGGCACATCAAGCGTGAAACGGCTGTCGCCGGTGGTGCTGCGGGCAGGATAGGGGCCAACCCAGGTGCCATACTGGCCGCCGGTAAAGGTAGCCACCTTAACACGCGCACCCTCTGCCGTAATTACGGACAGGGTGAGCGGATATTCGCCCAAATCGGCATTCTGACTAAAGAATTTTACCTGGTAGAGGTCTATCTTTTCGCCGGGCAGCACCGGATAGTAGGCATCATAGTTTTTGAATATCTTGCCGTATTCGGGCTGTACACGGGTAGCCGTATTGCCGTCGAACATACTGGCCAGATCATCGCTGGCGCTGTTGAGCTGGTACCACCGCTTGCCATCCACCGGTATTTTTACATATACAGGCGCAGGGGGGGTAACCGGTGGTGTTACCGGCGCAGTTGGCGATACAGGCGTACCGTAAATGAATATTTTTTGAGGTATGTTATTGTTGTATTTATTTACCACAATGGCATCGGCTTCCACCGGGCTGCTAAGCTTTATGGTATCAAAGGCCATATAGCTTTCGCCGGTAAAGGTGCCCAAAAGGGTTTTTTGCTGCCCGTTGAGTGCGTAAATGTAGGCAGGCTTATCGGTAAACACCCCTTGCCAGTCATACAAAAGCAGTTTAGTTAAGGTGCTGTGCTGCGGTAGTTTAAGGGTAACATCAATATATTGCCAGTTAATGCGGTCCCATTCGTCCTGCACCAAACTGTTCAGGTCATCGTTCAGCCAGGGGCTGTAATCCTGCCCGGTGTTGATGCTCGGGGTAATGGCCGCAATTTTAAGCCGCTGTTCAGTTTGGGCAAAAGCAGGGGCAGCAAGCGCCAGTACCGCAATCAGAAAAACGTAATATAACCGGCTCAGATGTAATGTCATGATAAAACAGGGGTCGGGTGTTTTAGCCGCTATTGGCTTGCTAATATTAGCAGGCCGATATTTTATGCACTCCTATGCTTAATTATACTATTCAAGACAGCTTAACTCATTGTACGTGTGCTTATGCTTAATAGTTGTAAGCAAATTCATATTTATTTAACCGATATTGCAGCCTTATTAACCTGACTGCCGTTCAACTGTAATACCTGAAAATGATTTCATTATGCCTGACACCTCTTCATCAGCAACAGAAAACCTGAACCACTTGATTATTATTGCCAATGACGGCCGCCTGGGTTATAAGGAAGCAGCCGAATATGCTGAGAACCCAATACTGAAGGCATCATTTTTGCGCTATGCTACCGAGCGCAGCGAATTTGCAGGTGAGTTAACGGCGCTGGTAACCGCAGCAGGCACTGCGCCCGAAAACGGCAGCGGGCCCCTCGGCGCATTGCACCGGGTATGGATTGATATTAAAACTTCTTTTACTGCTCAAAACGATGCCGGCCTGCTGGAGGATTGCATTCGCGGTGACAAAACCGCAGTGTCGGCCTATAAAACGGCATTGGAAGATGCTGCCCTTAGCGCTGATTTGCAACTGGTACTGAAGCGGCACCTCAGGCTGACGGAAGATGCCTTATTTGATTTACAACAGCAATCCGCTTCATCTCATTAACACAGCCGCTTGATCACTTCCTTACCTTCCACAGTTCCTGCTTCCCGGTCTGATGTTCGCCGGTTCCGGTTTTTTCCGCTGCTATTTAATTTAATGATTACGCTGGGCATTGGCATTTCGGCCTCTTTTTATACCCGGCCAGAAATACAGGGCTGGTACCGCACGCTGCACAAGCCGGCATTTACCCCGCCGGCCTGGCTTTTCGCGCCGGCCTGGACGCTGCTCTACATCATGATGGCTGTGGCGGCTTACCTCATCTGGAAGCGCCGTAATACCAGCGCGGTATACGGCTGCGGCAAAGCCTCCTATGTGCTGCAGTTAACCTTGAATTTCCTGTGGTCGCTTACGTTTTTCAGGTTGCATCAAACGGGGCTGGCCATGGTGATTATCCTGTGCATGGCAGGCAGCATTGCCGGCACCATGTTTTACTTTAACAAGCTATACCGCCCGGCTGCCTGGCTGCTGTTGCCTTACCTGCTGTGGGTAGGTTATGCCACCGCACTAAACGCCGCCATTGTACTGCTCAACCGCTAAGCCGCTCCTCAAAAACGGGCGGCCTGTTTTGCTGATGATTTTTAGCATATTTGCGGTTAAACGCTATAACTTTAAGCTTGCCGATATGCATCGTAAACTATTATTCATCCTGTTATTTATGTTTGGCGCTGCGCAACTCAGTTCAGGTGCAGTGGTAACGGAGATCAACCATTTTGTAATCAAGGAAAACCCGTTTGCACAAGCGCAGGTAGCCATAGTAGCCACCGATTCGGCAGGCGCTATACGCGAAAAGGTGCACGGCCTGTATACCTTCACCATCAACGGCTTCGAGCAGCAGCTCAACTTTGATGGCGGCACGGCCTTCTACCGGCACAAAATTGTAAAATCTACCTTTATGTACGTGCGGCACCAGAACGAAAGCGGCTCACACTCCATCCTGTTCTATGTATACAAACACGGCGATAAATTAAGCCCGGTACACATCAGTTGGGTGCTGTTGTTGTTAATACCTGTTGGTATTATTCTGGCAGGGTATCTGTTTAAGCGGTTTATTATTATTGCCATTGTGGTGCTTATTGTTTTCTTTTACTTCAACCACCACAACGGTTTAAGTATCCCCGCTTTCTTTGAGAGCATTTTTGACGGCTTAAAGCATATCTTTAAATAGCGAGGCAGGTTTATGGCAGTTATAACTGGCTCCAGAAGCCTGCAAGCGCCAGCCCTACGCCTATCAGTACGGCAATGAGTTTGCGGGAATTAAATTTATGGTCGGGGCCGGCCTCGAACAGGATGGTGGTGGAAATATGCAGGAAGATGCCGATGACCACGCCCATAATGCGGTTGAAATAATGCTCCAGGTTGCCGATACCGCCGCTGCTCAGCGCATTGCTGAACAGGTAACCGGCAGGCGCCATTACCGCAAACAGCGATATAAAAAATATGGTATTGAACTTGGGCTGATGATGCGAAAGCAATACCGTACCCAGGGCAAAGGCCGCCGGGATATGGTGTAGGGCAATACCGAACAGCAACTGGTTCTGATAGCCCTGCGCCAGCGGCATTCCTTCTAAAAAAGCATGAAGGCACAAACTGATCATGATGCCCACCGGAAAGGCGGCATGGTCATGCCCCTGCGTGTGCATGTGCCCATGCTCGATACCATCAGAGAACTGCTCCAGCACAATCTGAAACAAGAAGCCGATCAGGATGAATACGCCAACATAGTTATCGTTGTTATGATAGGCATCAGGTATTAAATGAAGCACCGTGATACCAAACAAATAGGCGCCGCTGAAAGACAGCACCAGCTTTAATTGTTTATGATTACCGCCTTTAAATAAAAATACGGATGTGCCGCCTAAAAAGGCGCTAAAGAAAAGCAATAATAGTTTCCAGGTCATTAAAAATCAGGTTGAAGTTTTTTGAACAGCAGGGCCATACCCGTACCTGCCAGGGCGCCGTATATAGCGCCGGCGGTTACATCAACAGGGTAATGTACGCCCACATATACCTGTGCAAGGCATACCAGGGCAGCCCATAGTACAGTCCACAACCATATCCATTTCCACTTGTTTTGGTAAGCGATACTTAAAAACAGCGCCATGGCAAAATGATCGCTGGCATGGGTAGAAGGGAAGCTGAAGCCGGTGCCGCAGGGTACGCGGGTAATCTCCTGTGGGTTGTGTGCCACATCGCGGCAGGGGCGTACCCGTTTGGCTACTGACTTTAATATGCCGGCACTGCCATAATCGGCTACGCCTACCGTAAGCAGTAAAAGTGCAATAAGTATAACTCCTGCCTTTTTATACCTGATGATACTGAACGCTACAATAAACACATATAACGGAATCCAGAATTTGGCGTTGCGCAACCAAGGCATCACGGCATCAAACACCGGATTGCTCAGCGAGTAGTTAATGTAATGGAATAACTGCCGGTCCAGCTGTAATAAATGCTCCATCATAAGGTATAACGGATAGATTTATTAAAACCGGTAAATTTGAAACCGAATGATACTGCTGACATTACGCGCCAAAGATATTCACAAAATTTAATTTGCGCTTACCAATTACAGGATTGCCGGTAGCAGAAAGGGAATAAGAAATACGCCGCAATTTGCAGAACTGCCTGCCGTCAGTAAAATGTATGTTGCCTTTTAACCGTCATCCCAACTGAAAATACTATTTTTGTGAGCTAAAGCAGTTAGGGTTTTGACATTAATCAAATCTATTTCAGGTATCAGGGGTACCATTGGCGGTGCCGTAGGCGAAGGTTTAACACCGCAGGATATTGTAAAGTTTACTTCAGCATTTGGCGTGTGGGCCTCCGGTAAATCAGCGAATAAAAAAATAATAGTTGGCCGCGATGCCCGTATTTCGGGTGCTATGGTAAACCATTTGGTAACCGGCACACTGCAGGCGCAGGGTATTGATGTGGTGGATTTAGGCCTGTCGACCACGCCTACGGTAGAAATAGCCGTGGTAGCCGAGCAGGCGGCAGGCGGTATTATCATTACCGCCAGCCACAACCCCCGGCAATGGAATGCCCTGAAACTACTGAATGCCGATGGTGAATTTATCAGCGATGTTGACGGTAAGGACGTATTAGTGATTGCCGAAGGCGGTGAAATTAAATATGCCGAGGTAAACGAATTAGGCAAGGTTACCACAGATGATACTTACCTGCAAAAACACATCGACCAGATACTGGCCCTGCCGCTGGTAGATAAGCAGGCTATTGCGCAAGCCAATTTTAAGGTTGTGGTGGATGCCGTAAATTCTACCGGAGGCTTGTATGTTCCGGCCTTACTGCGTGCCTTGGGTGTGCAGGTGATACATGAGTTGTACTGCGAACCGGATGGTAAGTTTGCGCATAATCCCGAACCGCTACCGGAGCATTTGAGTGCATTGTCTAACGAAGTGTTAAACAAAAAAGCAAATTTGGGCATTGCTGTTGACCCTGATGTAGACCGCCTTTGCTTTGTGTGCGAAGACGGCAGTATGTTTGGCGAGGAGTACACGCTGGTGGCCGTAGCCGATTATATATTGAAGAATAAAAAAGGCAACACGGTTTCTAATCTGTCGTCTACCCGCGCCCTGCGTGATGTTACCGAAAAGGCCGGCGGCGAATACTTTGCCTCGGCCGTAGGCGAGGTGAACGTGGTAACTAAGATGAAGGAGGTGAATGCCGTTATCGGTGGTGAAGGCAATGGCGGCATTATCTATCCCGAACTGCATTACGGCCGCGATGCACTGGTGGGCATCGCTTTGTTTTTAACGCATCTGGCTAAATACGGCAAGCCGGTATCAATGCTGCGCAGTACCTATCCCGGCTACTATATTTCCAAGAATAAAATCACACTTACGCCAGAAATGGATATCGATGCCCTGATGGCGCGTGTAGAGAAAAAGTACGAAAAACAGCCGCACACCACTATCGACGGATTAAAGATAGAGTTTGATAAAGAGTGGGTGCACCTGCGCCGCTCCAATACCGAACCCATCATCCGCATCTACTCAGAAGGCAATTCCGAAACGGTGGCGAACAATATGGCTAACAAGATTATTGCCGACATAAAGGACATTTTACAGGTAAGCGAATAAAAATTGCTAACGCAGATACACACACACCGTCATTGCGAGGAACGAAGCAATCTCATTGTAAGCAAAGCGAAGAAGCATAGCTCCGAGATGATGCCTTTTCTCACAATAGCAAGGTGGTAAATACAAATTTCATGACTCGTGTTTATTTAGATAATGCCGCTACTACGCCGCTTGACCCCGAAGTTTTAAAAACAATGGCGCATGTGATGGAAAGCCAGTTTGGTAATCCTTCCTCCATACACGCGCATGGGCGCGAGGCACGTACGCTGATTGAAAAGGCGCGCAAAACAGTAGCCGGACTGTTGCGTACATCCCCGGCGGAGATTTTCTTTACCTCCGGTGGTACCGAGGCTGATAATATGGCGCTGAAATGCGGTATCAGCGGCTATGGGTTAAAACATGCCATTACCAGCCGTATGGAACACCATGCGGTAATACATACGCTTGAGGCCATGGAAAAGGCCGGCCTGATTAAGTTGAGCTTTGTAAACGCGGATAATAAAGGGCATGTTGATTATGCGCATCTGGAGCAGCTGCTGCAGCAGAACGAGCGCAGCTTTGTATCGCTGATGCATGGCAACAATGAGATAGGCACACTTACCGATATTGAACGTGTGGGCAACCTATGCGAGCAGTACAACGCCATTTTTCATTGCGATACGGTGCAAACCGTTGGGCACTACCCGCACGATTTAAGTAAGCTGAAGGTGCATTTTATGGTATGCGCCGCACATAAGCTGCATGGCCCAAAGGGGGTGGGCTTTTTGCATGTTAACCATAAAATAAAAATCGACCCTATGATTTACGGCGGCTCGCAGGAGCGCAATATGCGTGGCGGAACTGAGAATGTGTATGGCATAGCGGGTTTAGCCAAAGCTTTGGAAATTGCCTACGCCGAAATGGAGCCGCACCGCCAGCACATACAGCAACTGAAGACTTATATGATGAACCGCCTGCAACAGGAAATACCCGAAATAAGTTTTAACGGCGAAACCGGTGCGGATGAAAGCTTGTACACCGTACTGAATGTATCTTTCCCGGAGATGGACATGTCTGATATGCTGCTGTTCAATCTGGATATAGCCGGTATATCGGCATCCGGCGGCAGCGCCTGCAGTTCAGGCACAAATATCGGTTCGCATGTGCTGGGCGCCATTGGTGCCAACCCGGCCCGCCCTGCGGTGCGCTTTTCTTTTTCCAAGTACACCACAAAGGAAGAACTTGATTATACCATAGCCAAATTAAAGAACATCTGCATGGCAGATGCCTGATATACGGATACTTGTATAACTTACCAAAAGGGCGCAGTTTTAGTGGATTACGCCCTTTTTATTTGATATTACATCAGTAAGTAATTTAACAGCAAATTAAAAAACAAATGATTGCTGCAACAGGTTATTCTTACAATTACAAATCCAAACAATAAATACCTATGGCAACTGTAAATGAAAGCGCCTGGAATGCACAGGATGATTTAAACAATAACCGTAATTATGCTGCTGATACTGTAAGCAGCCCTTCTGATAATATTGTTGATCCGGATGATGATGATTTGGATGAAGACGATGATTTAACAGAAGATGATGATCTGGATTACGATGAGGATGATCTGGACGATGATACGTTAGATGATGACGACCTGGATGAGGAAGAAGACCAGGACGGCTACAACCGTGTAGGCGGCGCAACCGCTGGTACCGGCTTATCATCAGGCATAGCCAACAGCTATGATAATGACGATAGCGAACCCGGTGATGAAAACGAAATTCCGGAGCAGGGTGAGGCTGACAGCGAAACACAGGGTTATGAAACTGGTACAGAAGTACAGCAGCAGAATCATAATGACGAAGCTACCTATAGCGAGCGTAACGATGTAACGCCACCAAATCCGCATGAATTTCCGGATCATGGCACGCATACCGAAACCGACTTTGCCAGCCGTAACCTGGGCCGTACCACCGGCCGTATGGTAGGCCATGAGCCAGGTACCGAAAGCGGTAACATTTAAACAAATTCAGTAACTTGTGATCAACAAACAAGGCCTGCTCTATATAGAGCAGGCCTTGTTTGTTGTTATGTTATGCAAATTACGTGCGTTATTGATTCGTTTCTCGCAATAACCCTTTATCAATAATATCAGAAGTTTTAGTTGGCCATCATCCTCAAAAATGAGGCTAAACGCTCTTTCAGTTCCCGGCGGTCAACAATAAAATCTAAAAAGCCATGATCAAGCAAAAACTCGGCGGTTTGGAAGCCTTTGGGCAAATCCTTCTTAATGGTTTCCTTAATTACACGCGGCCCGGCAAAGCCAATTAATGCGCCCGGCTCGGCAATGTTAATATCGCCCAGCATCGCATAGGATGCGGTTACGCCGCCTGTGGTAGGGTCGGTTAATAATGAGATATAAGGTATTTTAGCCTGGGCCAGCAAAGCCAGCTTGGCGGAAGTTTTGGCCATCTGCATTAACGAAAAGGCGGCCTCCATCATGCGTGCACCACCCGATTTAGAGATCATCAGGAAGGGTACTTTGTTGGCAATACTGTAGTCAATGGAGCGGGCAATCTTTTCACCCACTACTGATCCCATCGAGCCGCCAATAAAAGTAAAGTCCATACAGGCAATCACCAGCGGCTGGCCATCCACCAGGCCGTAAGCTGCCCTGATGGCATCATTCAAACCGGTTTTGTTTTGCGTTTCCACCAGGCGGTCCTTGTATTTCTTGGTATCCACAAATTCCAGCGGGTCGCCCGAGCGCAGGTTGGGAAACAGTTCGGTAAACTGGTTATCATCAAACAATACAGAAAAATATTCCTTAGAGCCAATCCGCAGTTGGTAATTGCAGTAATGGCAAACATACTGGTTTTCCACCTGCTCAGTATAATGCAGCGGCCGTTTACAGTTAGGGCATTTAATCCATAACCCGTCCGGCGCTTCTTTCTTTTCTTCGGTAGTGGTTTGTATCCCCTTTGATTCTCTTTTAAACCAGGTCATTAGCTTCCTCTTTCTCTTGCAAACAAAACGCAAAGAAACAAAAAATTATTCAGCTAATCGTTTTCGTACCGAAGCTGTTTTCTGCTGTTGTAGCAACCGTTGGTAATAAGGCGACTTTCAAACGCCTCAGCAAATTAAAGTTGATTATAGCAGGGTAGCTTATTGTTTATCAGGATAAATGATTTTCTGATAAAACTAACCGATTTTGGCCGTTCACCCGTTAAGCAGCTGTACTGGTTCGCCCGTTTATTAATAATCCGTTACTATAATTAATTTTATACAAACCGGATTACAACATAAACCGTGTAGTGTTTACACATTTGAAATAAAAACCATTTGTATTTATATCCACTATAAAATTTATACATTAGAGGCTTAATTATTTCTGCTCAGATGGATTTAAAAAATTATAAAGGTGTTTTGCACGGCGATCAGGTGCAGCAACTTTTCGAAGCAGCTAAAAAGCACCAGTTTGCTTTACCTGCTGTAAACGTAATCGGCACCAATTCAATTAATGCCGTAATGGAAACTGCCAAAGCGGTAAACTCACCGGTAATTATACAATTATCAAACGGCGGCGCACAATTTTATGCCGGCAAAACGCTTGATAATTCAAAATTACAGGCCTGTATTTTAGGCGGCGTGTCGGCAGCCAAGCATGTGCACCTGCTGGCCGAGCATTATGGCGTAGCGGTAATTTTGCATACCGACCATGCGGCTAAAAAATTACTGCCCTGGATAGATGGCCTGCTGGATTACGGCGAACAGCATTTTGCCGAAACCGGTAAGCCCCTGTTCTCATCGCACATGCTGGACTTGTCGGAAGAATCCATTGAAGAAAACATGGAGATTTCGGCTAAATACCTGGCCCGTATGGCGAAGATGGGTATGACACTTGAGATTGAGTTAGGGGTAACCGGCGGTGAAGAAGATGGCGTTGATAACAGCGATGTAGACAGCTCGCGCCTGTATACCCAGCCCGAAGAAGTAGCCTATTCTTACGAAAAGTTGTCTGAGGTAAGTCCGCGCTTTACTGTAGCAGCGGCATTTGGTAACGTACATGGGGTATACAAGCCGGGCAACGTAAAATTGCAGCCGGTTATCCTGCACAATTCTCAGGAGTTTGTGAAGCAGAAGTTTGGCCTGGAAGCTGAGAAGCCCATTAATTTTGTATTTCATGGCGGTTCAGGTTCAAGCCAGGAAGAAATTCGTGAAGCGATCTCCTACGGTGCGGTAAAAATGAATATTGATACCGACATGCAATGGGCGTACTGGGAAGGTATAAAAGATTATTATAAATCAAAAGAGGCCTACCTGCAAAGCCAGATTGGTAACCCCGAAGGAGAGGATGCTCCGAACAAAAAATACTACGATCCGCGCGTATGGCTGCGCAAAGGCGAGGAAACGTTTGTAAAGCGTTTAACCGTAGCCTTCGGCGATTTAAATTGTATTGGTGCAACAGATAAGCTGTAAGTTATATTAGAAAGTAATTAGAATAAGCCATCCGGTAACCGGGTGGCTTTTTTTGTTCGGATAATTTTGCACATTTGACTGTAAATTAAACAAAACAGGAATAGTTATGGCTGGCAAAAAGGAGAATCTTTTCGAACGCTTTTCTAACTGGGCTACGCAGGCTACCGGCAGTTCGGCGGCTTTTATCATGGCGTTAACAGTGGTATTTGTTTGGGCGGTTACCGGGCCGGTGTTCAGGTATTCAGATACCTGGCAACTGGTTATTAATACCGGCACTACCATTATTACATTTTTAATGGTTTTTTTAATACAAAAATCTCAAAATAAAGATTCAAGAGCCATACATTTGAAGCTGAACGAGCTGATTGCCGCCCACGAGGGGGCGAGTAACCGCATGGTGAACATCGAAGATTTATCAGAAGACGAACTAAAGCAGATACATCAATTTTATGTAAAGCTATCAGCCCTGGCTAAAAACGAAAAGAGTTTGGGTTGTACGCATACTTATGATGCTGCCGAAGAAAACCACAGTAAGAAGACCGAGCGGGATAACAATTACATGAAACGAGTAAATGAGCGCAAAAATCACCGTAAACAAAGTAACTGATCCTAAAGAGCTGGATAAGGTATTTGCCATACGCCGCGAGGTATTTGTGGGCGAACAAAATTGCCCGCCCGAGCTGGAGTGGGAGTTTGAAGAGGAATCAAACCACTTTTTAGCTACTGTTAATGGCGAACCGGCAGGGGCCTCGCGCTGGCGCAAAACCGACAAAGGCTATAAACTGGAGCGTTTTGCTGTGCTGCAAACACAACGCGGGCAGGGCGTGGCGCAGGAACTGGTTAAAGCGGTGCTGGCAGATCTACCGGACGAAGCTGAGTACATCTATCTTCATGCGCAAATACAAGCCGTACCTTTGTATAAGAAATTCGGTTTTCAGGAAACAGGCCCTATGTTTGAAGAAGCCGGTATACAACATTTTAAAATGGTGAAGAGGTAAGCAGTTATACCTCACACCATATTTGAACAGGGTATTAACCTGCACCTGAACATACCCGCCACCAAAAGCAAAACAGCCGCTGCAGAATGTACTGCGGCGGCTGTTTTGCTTTTGCTTTTTATAATTATATGATTAGTTTTTTGGCAAAGGCGCTGCTTCTTGCGGCCTTACCACTTCCAGCGGCCCGGCATCGCGAACAAAGCGCCTGATGATTAAGCGCGTACCGCCATTATAATTCACATAACTGCCCAGCCATTGTATAAACACCAATACCTTGTTCTTAAAGCCCAATAATGAAATCAGGTGCACAAACATCCACATTAACCAGGCAAAAAAGCCCTGAAATTTAATTTTACCTAAATCTACTACCGCTTTATTACGGCCAATGGTAGCCATGGAGCCCAAATCATTGTATTTGAACGGCTCTGTGGCCTCGTTGTTCATTAAGTGAATTATGTTGCTGGCTACGTTTTTACCTTGCTGTATAGCTACCTGTGCTACGCCGGGGTGGCCTTTAGGTGTTTCGTCGGTAATTACCGCGCCAACATCGCCAATGGCAAATACGTTTTGGGTACCATCAACCAAACAAATATTATTGGTTTTAATCCGGTTGCCCTTTACAACAACGTCTTTACTGATACCATCCGGCACAACGCCCATTACACCTGCCGACCATATTACATTTTTAGTGCGTATAGGAGGCTTACCTTCAATTTTTAATTCGCTGCCATCATAGGTTTCCACCTTTACGCCTAACATCACTTCTACGCCCATCTTAACTAAAAAGTCCTTAGCCGCATTCGATGCTTCTTCAGACATCGGGCCTAATACCTTTGGCATAAAGTCAACCAATATCACGCGCATATCTTCCTTGCGCAGTTCGGGATAATCCTTTTGTAACACGTGGTTGCGCAATTCGGCTAATGAGCCGGCTAACTCTACGCCGGTTGGGCCAGCACCTACCAACACAAAGTTTAGGTAAGGCTCGCGTTCTTCGGGCGTATTTTGCAATAAAGCCTCCTCCATATTCTGAAGCAGCAAATAACGCAGGTTCAATGCTTCGGGCAAATTTTTCATTGGCATGGCAAAATGCTCAATCTCTTTATTGCCGAAGAAATTGGTGGTAGAACCGGTGGCAATCACCAGGTAATCATAAGCAATTTCGCCAATGGTAGTATCTACAAAGTTGTTCTCCGTATCAATGCGGGTTACTTCTGCCACCCGGAAGCGTAAGTTTTTTTGTCCTTCAAAATTTTTGCGCAATGAAAAGGCAATAGATTCGGCTTCCAGGCTGCCGGTAGCCACCTGGTACATCAGGGGCTGAAAGGTGTGATAATTATGCTTATCCAGTAGTAGAATTTCAACAGGTTGCTTAGCTAAGCGCTTGGCTAATTCCAAACCGCCAAAGCCACCGCCTATAATTACAACCAGCGGAAATTTACTCTTATCAGTTGTTTCCATACCCGATAAACAATTTGTTACATGGTGTGTTTGCGGTACACCAACAAAAAGGGCTCCGGTATATTACCGGAGCCCTTGTTATAATTATAGCGCTGATTTGTATTTATTTCAGCTGTTGCTTTTTATCGAAATCAATAATAACCGGGGTAGCTACGCAGATAGAGGAATACGTACCGAAGCACACACCTACTAACAGCGCGAATGAGAACCCGCGGATAACATCGCCGCCGAAGATGAACAATACCACCAGTACGAAAATTACCGTTAAGGCAGTAATAATGGTACGGCTCAAAGTGCTGTTGATGGCACGGTTAATGGTGATTTGATTATCTTCATTTTTGCCTGATGAGATGTTCAGGTACTCACGGATACGGTCGAATACTACCACAGTATCGTTAATGGAGTATCCAATTACCGTCAGTATAGCCGCGATAAACGCCTGGTCAATATCCAGTGAGAACGGCATCACATCCTTAAACAAGGAGAAGAACGATAATACCAGCAGGGCATCATGCGCCGTAGCAATCATGGCACCCAGGCTGAACTGCCATTTGCGGAAACGGATCAGAATATAAGCAGAGATCACGATGATAGCGAATACTACCGTCCATACTGCCGAGGTTTTAATATCGTTGGCAATGGTAGGGCCTACTTTCTGTGAGCTTACAATCTGGTATTTTGGCGATACCTGGCTTAAGCCTTTACGCAGTTGAGCCTCTACCTGGTTATCAGCAGCAGTGCTGTTATCCGCAATCAGGTAATTGGTGGTGATGCTTACCTTATCGTTACCGTAAGTTTTTACTTCGGCCTTACCTTCACCTAAGGTTTTGATTACGGCATTCCGTACGGTTTCGGTGTTAACGGTATTATTATCATAGCGTACCACATAAGTACGGCCGCCCTGAAAGTCTACACCGTAGTTAAAGCCGCGGGTAAACATGGAGATGATACCAGCCAAAATGAAAAGACCAGAGAAGGCATAAAACTTAAAGCGGTTTTTTACAAAAGCATAATTGGCGCCTTTAAAAGTATGTGAGCTCCACGGGTTAGAAAACTTGATCTCCATATCCTTTTCCAGCATCCACTCAAAAATTAATCTTGAAATTAACAGCGAGCAGAATAAGGAAGTGATGATACCGATCATCAGGGTAATGGCAAAACCCTGTATGGGCCCGGTGCCGAAGATGTAAAGGATTGCACCGGTTAAAAAGGTACTGATGTTGGAGTCAAGGATAGAGGACAGCGCATGTTTAAAACCATCGGCAATAGCGATACGCTTTGATTTACCCAGGGCCATTTCCTCACGCACGCGTTCATAGATGAGCACGTTGGCATCTACCGATATACCGAGCGTAAGCACGATACCGGCAATACCCGGCAGGGTGAGTACCGCACCAAAGCTGGTCAATACACCCATCAGGAAGAAAACGTTAATGAACACGGCAATATCAGCCACAGTACCGGCACGGTTATAATAGGCTACCATAAATACCAGTACCACCAACAAACCAACGGCGCAAGAGGTTAAACCGGCAGTAATGGCTTCCTGGCCTAAAGAGGCGCCTACTACGGCTTCCTCCACAATACGGGCAGGAGCAGGCAGGCGGCCGGCTTTCAGAATATTAGCTAAATCTTTGGTTTCCTCCTGGGTAAAATTACCGGAGATAGAAGAACGGCCGCCAGTAATTTCATTACTTACACGCGGGGCAGAAACCACATTGTCGTCCAGTACAATGGCTACGGCACGGTTATCATTCTCATCGGTTGGGTTACCGGCAGCTTCAGCCGTAACGCGTCTCCACTTGTTGGCACCATCAGAGTTCATGTCCATGGTAACTTCAGGGCCGCCATTGGTAGGGTTAATATCGCTGTTGGCATCGGTAATTACCTCGCCGGTAAGGGCAGGGCCGTTATTGGCGCCGGATAATTTAAGTGCGTATAGTTCCAGTACCTTATCGCCCTGTTTAGCTGTTTTGGCACCCCAGGCCAGTTTCAGGTTTTGCGGCAGTATAGCCTTAACCTCCGGCATGTTCAGGTAGGCATCTACCTTGGCTGTATCTTTAATGTTCGACAAGCCAACCGTAGGGCCGGGTACCAGCGTTGGCTGGCCATCTTGCCCCTGTGCAATATTCGGGCGCAGTAAAGCGAACAATGGGTTTTGCGCCATCAGCTGCGCCTGGTTGTTCAGGTTTTTGGCCGAAGTATCTTTACCCGCATTTTTTTGCACTTTGCTCAGCAACGAGCCGGCACGGCTGGTGTCGCCTTTTGGCGTTGTGGCTGCTGTGGCAGCCGTTTTAACAGTATCAGTTTTGTTGGCTTTATTTTTAGCCGCAATCAGTGTGTTAATGTTGTTTAGTAGCTGGTAAACGTCGCTGTTGTCATACGTATTGTAAAACTCCAGGTTGGCCGAGCCCTGCAATAATTTACGCACACGGTCTTTATCGGTTACACCCGGCAGTTCTACCAATATGCGGTTACCATTTTGCAGCTGAATATTTGGAGCGGTAACCCCGAATTTATCAATACGGGTGCGCAGGATGTTGTATTCCTGCGTAACGGCAGTATTTGATTGCTCGCGCAGGTAAGTTTCTACCTGGCTGTTGTTGGCATCAAACTTCAGCTTGCTCTGGTTCTCTTTGGTAGAAAAGATGGGGGCCAGCTTGCCGTCGGGACTTAGTTTTTTGTACTCCCGGATGAACAGGGTAATATAGTCTTCGGGATTTGTCTTGGCTGCCACGTCGGCATTGTGCAGGGCCTGGTTAAATATTTTGTCCTGATTGTGGTCCGACAATGATTTAATCAGTTCGCTCAACTCAATCTGCATGGTTACATTCATGCCGCCTTTCAGGTCAAGGCCCAGGGCCAGCTCGCGATCTTTACAATACTGATAAGTGTGGTTGAAAACCGG
This sequence comes from Mucilaginibacter sp., assembly GCF_965200995.1. Classification (GTDB taxonomy): domain Bacteria; phylum Bacteroidota; class Bacteroidia; order Sphingobacteriales; family Sphingobacteriaceae; genus Mucilaginibacter. The sequence goes on from NZ_OZ241743.1 coordinate 3,080,679, forward strand.
GTACACCGGCTGTGCAGAAACAGAATCCAGATAGGCTTTTTCTTTCTGTGAATTTCCTTTTGCGTATGCTGCGGCATCGCCCTCCACCTTACGTGTTACCCAGGTAAACGAAAGTTGGTACAGGCAAACAATAGCCAGCAGAATAGCAAAGAACTTAATTACCCCTTTACCTTGCATGGTGTGTTAATGGTGTTTGATCTAATTAATTAGTAATGCTTTTTTTAACAAGATGGCAAAGCTAATAATTTTTCGCAATGCTGATGGCGAAATCAAACAAAATAAAGCGGTTGAGTGTTAGCAGCGGCGCAAGGTAACAAAGGAGTAAGACAGGGCGTTTTTCTCGTCGGGCGCATGGTTTTGCCGCAAAATTTCTTCCCATTCTTCCGGGCGGATTTCGGGAAAAAAAGTATCAGCCTCAAACGATTGATGCACTTCGGTTAAATAGATGGTATCAGTCAATGGCAGCGCCTCCTTATAAATTTGTGCACCGCCGATGATGTACAATTCTGTTTCATTCTGGCACAAGGCCAGCGCAGCATTAAGTGATGGTACCACCTCACAGCCCGGCAGTTGCAAAGCCTGGCGGGTAATCACGATATTGCGTCGGTTAGGAAGCGGCTTGCCAATAGAGTCATACGTTTTGCGGCCCATAATGATAGTATGCCCGCTGGTAATTTCTTTGAAATGCTTTAAATCGGCAGGGAGGTGCCAAAGGAGCTGGTTGTTTTTGCCTATGGCTTTGTTTTGTGCGATGGCTACAACGATGGTAATTTTAGTCATTTTGCCTGTTTGGTATTGCTTTTAAGCCACTCTGCAATCGCTTCAAATCTGTATTCACCTGTACTGGCTTTTATCACCAATTCATACTTTTCATTTTCTGAGGCAGTAATGTCATATCCGGCATCAAGTAAAAGTAAACGTATCAGCGTATAAGCAATACGTTTGTTACCATCTACAAAAGGATGGTTGATGGCCATACTTTCCAACAGTGCCGCCGCTTTACTAATGGCATCATGATACAGGTCATTACCATCGAAAGTACTATATGGACGAGACAAAGCCGCTTCTAACGCGCCCTTATCTCTCAAACCTGTACTGCCGCCAAACCTTTCTATCAATATATCATGAATTTGTATTGCTATAGATGCTTGCATCATTGTGCCAGTCGCTTTAACAATTCATGATCCTCTTCGAGTATTTTTTTTAAGTGCTGATCATATCTGTCACCGACCAATGTTTTTTGCTTTAATTGGTTTATGAATTTAAGGACATCATTTAACGAAGTTTCGGGCACTTCATTCAGTCCTTGCTTAATTTGTTCCTTAATTTCCACTACGGTCATAATTCAAAGTTACAAAAATCTACACCGCCACTACACCTTTAATATGTGGCCACGGGTCGTAATTCTCTAATCTGAAATCATCATACGTAAAACCGAAAATATCCTTCACCTCCGGGTTGATCCACATGGTGGGCAGCGGTCGTGGGTTGCGGCTCAGCTGCAGGTGGGCCTGTTCAAGGTGGTTATTGTAGAGGTGTGCGTCGCCAAGCGTGTGCACAAAGTCGCCATAGTCCAGATCGCACACCTGGGCCAGCATCATGGTGAGCAGGGCGTAAGAGGCAATGTTAAAAGGTACGCCCAAAAATATATCGGCACTGCGCTGATACAACTGGCACGACAGCTTTCCTCTCTGCTCCCCCTTCAAGGGGTCCGGCGGCTGAACGTAAAACTGGAACAAGCTGTGGCAGGGTGGCAAGGCCATCTGGTTTACATCAGCCACATTCCAGGCCGACACCATGATGCGGCGCGAATCCGGGTTGTTTTTCAGTTGTTGTACCACCTGGCTGATCTGGTCGATATGCCCACCATCCGGCGTGGGCCACGAGCGCCACTGGTAGCCGTATACCGGGCCGAGGTTGCCTTCGGCATCCGCCCACTCGTCCCAGATGCGCACGCCGTTATCCTTTAAGTACTTAATATTGGTATCACCGCTCAAAAACCAGATGAGTTCGTGGATGATGGATTTGAGGTGCAGCTTTTTGGTGGTCACCAAGGGAAAGCCGTCCTGCAGGTTAAAGCGCATCTGGTAGCCAAACACGCTGATGGTGCCGGTGCCGGTGCGGTCGTGCTTTTGGGCGCCGGTTTCCAGCACATGGCGCATCAGGTCGAGGTATTGTTTCATGGGGGTTAAAGCCGACTTTTTGGTGAGGGATTATAATGCAAATAAAAATAATCTAATTTTGGAAACCTATTACTGTTTTTACACAGGTACTGAAATTACAGCATGATTACCTTTCCCAACGCCAAAATAAATATCGGCCTCAACATTACCGAACGCCGTACTGACGGTTACCATAACCTGGAAACGGTTTTCTACCCGGTACAAATTAAGGATGCGCTGGAAATTGTGGAAAGCGCTGCACTCTCGTTTACCTCATCCGGCGTAACCATACCCGGCAATGCAGAGGGCAATTTGTGCCTCAAGGCTTACCGCGCCCTAAAGGCGGATTTTGATTTGCCACCTGTGGCTATTCATCTGCATAAACATATTCCTATTGGTGCGGGGTTGGGCGGAGGCTCGGCCGATGCTGCATTTTGTATACGGTTGCTGAATCAGAAGTTTGATTTAGGCTTATCGGCAGAGCAGATGGTGGCGTATGCCAAACCCATCGGCGCCGACTGTGCCTTCTTTATTGAAAACAAACCGGTGTACGCAGTTGAAAAAGGGGATTGCTTTGAGCCGTTATATTTAGATTTAAGCGCCTATCATCTTGCCATGGTGATGCCCCCGGTACAGGTATCTACCGCCGAAGCTTATGGAGGCATTACGCCAAAATCCTCTTCAAAATTACGTGAAGCTATTCAGTTGCCGATAGCCGAATGGAAGAACCGGATAACAAATGATTTTGAGAACCATATCTTGAAAACTCATCCGCTAATTGCTGAGGTAAAGCAAAGCCTGTATAATTCAGGCGCTGTATATGCCAGCATGAGCGGGAGTGGAGCCGCAGTATTCGGCATCTTTACTGAACAACCCGACCTGAAAAAGCTGGAAGTACAAAATCAGGTATTTTGTAATTTGTAACCTGCTGCAATACCAAGTACAATTACGGCTCACTAATATAGTCCCTGTCTTCATCACTTAGTGTATTGGATGAGTGTTCATTACTCCTTGTATCATTATAGTTTTCGTAAGTGCTGCTATTTGTTCTGCTCTTTCGCAGCATAACCAAAATGCCGGTGATAAACCCGCCTGCAGCCATTGCCGTCATCACTACCAGCTTTGGCAGTTGGGCTGAAAACAATATTAATTTAAAGTTGGCATCTTCCGGATTTTGCATAATAGCAACTGTCATCAGTATCACAATGACAAAAGCCAGTCCTATTCTTTTGCTCATTGTCTAAGGTAATATTTTCTGCTAACAGTAGAATCTTGCAAGCCATAATAATCACACCTTCTTCCTGTAAAAAGTACTATCATAACAAAGTACAGTCTAACCAACATCAAATTTATTAACCAGCCAATGGTATATTTATACACTTAGCTGTTAAAATTAGAATTTGGTTTAGAGCTAAAATTAAGTTTATATAAATGTACATAAATTGTTGAAATAAAATAACTTGTATATTATAAAGCTAAATAAAATTTACTATTACTAAAAATAATAGTAATGTCGGATAGATAATGGCATTGAAATTAATAATTAAGATTAGATATTATTCATATAAGCTTGATAATTAATTAAATATGTTTTAAAATTATGTTTAAAAATTTAATTACCTCAAAAATTATGTCAACTTCATCAGCTATAGCAAGGAGTTTTTGTTCAAAGCAATGTTACACTAAGTGAAATTGAAAATTGCTTGTAAGCGCCTTAATTTAATATGTGAATATATTTGAGCGTTTAAATAATTGAATGCATTACAAACGCTTAAAATGGTTTTACAGGTTGGTAATGCGAAAGGTACAGTTAACGTATAAACTGTATTTTGGGTAGTAAATAATGAAGGCAACCTAAAAACTTGTAGTCTATCCAGTATGGTAAACTACGGCTGTAACGGGGTAAAAGCAACAGATTTGTATAATACTAAAAGTACCTGTACTACCGGGAGCGGTATTTGTGTAACTGTTTCTTTGCTACCGGAAACAGGAAGATGGTAGACAGAATAATAAGCGCACCTATCCAGAAACCTAAGGTCATAGTGTGCAGATCGCCGAAAAACACAAAGGCCATCAGGATGCCGTATACCGGTTCAAGGTTGGTAATCAGGGCCACCTTAAAAGCCGATAGTTCGCGCATTACAGATACGCCGGCTACATAGGCTACAGAAGTGCAGATGGTACCTAAAATAATGAGGTAAGCCAAATCGGTGCTTTGCGGAACCACAAAGTTTTTAAAGCCGGAGGTAAATAGGATGAACAGGCTGAGCCAAAAAAAAGCGCCTATCAATTCATAAAAAGCAATTATAGGCGCCTCAAGTCGCTTCACCTGTTTAGAGTTGATGATAGAAAACAAACTGGCTAAGCAGGCGCTGGCCAGGCCGGTAATAATGCCCAGCTTATACTGGGTTTCAAATTTAAAAATGAGCACAATGCCGGTAATAATGAGCAATCCGGCTAAAATTTCAAGCTTGGAGATCTTTGCCTTATTGATTAAAGGTTCAAACACGGCAGTAAACAGCGTAAGTGAGGAGAGGCATACCAGTGTTACCGATACTGTAGATAATTTGATAGCTGCGAAGAACAAAAACCAGTGCCCGCCCACTAATGCACCCGTGAAAAAGAGTTGCAGAAAAGTGCGGCTGCTTACCTTAATAGCTGTTTTGCTTATCTTAAAGTATAGGAACAATGTGCTTACGGCAATCAGTACCCTGTACCATACCAAATGCTCGGCAGATATGCTGATCAGTTTGCCTAATATGCCGGTAAACCCCCATATAAATACGGTAAAGTGCAGGATAATCAGATTTTTATTCAGTCCGTGCTTTGAGGGTTGAGCGTTGGGCATTATTTGGGGGCTTTACGCAACAGGTAAAGTCCTAACAGTCCAAATACCAGGTTGGGAATAAATACAGCAATAATAGGCGGCAGGGAAGCTTTAAGCGAAAACACATTGGCAAAGCGGTCAACAACAATATAGGTAAAGCACAGGAATATGCCAATACCCAGGGGCAGGCCAATGCCGCCGCGTACCTTGCGCGAAGATATGGAAACCCCAATAAGGGTGAGTACAAAGGAGGAAAGCGGGTATACAAAGCGGCGGTATTTTTCCAGCTCCATATCTACCAGTACCCCGGTGCCCCGTGTTTTTTCTTTTTCAATACTTTTACCCAATTCAGCGGTAGACATGGCGCGGTAAATATTATCATGCGCTTCAAAATCAGAAGGTATCATGTCCAGTACGGTGTCCTTGCTTTTGCCCAGCCCATATTCCATCCGCTCATTCATGCCGTTAATATACCGGATGGTGTAATCCTTTATTGACCAGTTCCGCTTCAGGGAGTCATACACAATGCGGTTGGCAATCAGCTTCTCCCGCATCGCATCGCCGTCAAATTTTTCCAGTATAAAGTTATAGCCGGTATGGTCGGTGTTGTTATAGGTTTGCAGGTAGGCAAAGGTGCGCTTATCTAACTTGATATGCACCTCGCTTTTTGTGGGGTCAACCTGGTTAAAGTAGGTATTCTCAAATTTAATATCCAGCTTATTGGTGTAGGGAATAAGGTAGATGTTGGCGAAAAAAAATACAATGAATATCAGCCCCGAAGAAATGAAATACGGTCGCAGGAATCGGTTAAAGCTAACCTTGCCGCTTAGTATAGGCACAATTTCCGTTTGATTGGCCATTTTTGCGGTAAAGAATATCACCGCCAGAAAATTAATCAGCGGCAGCAGTATATTGGCGTAAAAGGGCAGGTAACCGGCATAATACTGAAAGATAATGGCGCTGAAGGGCGCATTATATTTCAAAAAATCGTCAAGGTGCTCGGATACATCAAACACTACAATAATTACCAGAAATATCCCCAGTGTAAAGCCGAAGGTGCCCAGGTACTTGCGGATAATATACGCATCCAGTGTTTTAATGAAACGGTTTTTAAACATCTATAAGCGGTGTGCTAATTGTTTAACCATTTTTTCCTTCCAGTTGTAAAACTCGCCCGATATAATCTTTTCGCGGGCCTGGCTCACCAGCCACAAGTAAAAATGCAGGTTGTGCAATGAGGCAATCTGTGCGCCCAGCATTTCTCCTGCGGTCATTAAATGCCGCAAATAAGCCTTGCTGTGCTGCTGATCTACCCATAGATCACTTTCTTCGTCAACAGCCGAAAAATCATTTTTCCACTTCTCATTCCGGATATTGATAATGCCGTTGCGGGTGAACAACATGCCGTTACGGGCATTGCGGGTGGGCATTACGCAATCGAACATATCAATACCCAGGGCAATGTTCTCCAATATGTTCACCGGTGTGCCCACACCCATCAAATAACGTGGTTTATGCTGCGGCAGTATATCGCACACTACTTCTGTCATGGCGTACATTTCTTCGGCAGGTTCACCTACCGACAAGCCGCCAATAGCATTCCCTTCACGTTCAAATGAGGCGACAGCTTCGGCCGATTTAATGCGCAGATCTTTATAAGTAGAGCCCTGCACAATAGGAAACAGCGTTTGGCTGTGGCCGTATTTAGGCTCGGTGCTGTCAAAGCGGTCGCAGCAGCGCTGCAGCCAGCGGTGCGTCATCTCTATCGACCGGCGTGCATAACCATAATCGCAGGGGTAGGGTGTGCATTCATCAAAAGCCATAATAATATCAGCCCCGATAATGCGCTGGATATCCATTGCCGATTCCGGCGTGAACAAGTGCTTCGATCCATCAATATGTGAACGGAAGGTTACGCCTTCCTCCTTTATTTTGCGTACATCGGTCAGCGAGTATACCTGGTAACCGCCGCTGTCGGTAAGTATGGGCTTATCCCATCCGTTAAATTTATGCAATCCGCCGGCCTGCTCCAGGGTGTTAAGGCCGGGGCGCAGGTACAGGTGATAGGTGTTGCCTAAAATTATCTGTGCTTTAACATCGTCTTTCAGTTCGCGCTGGTGTACTGCCTTTACCGTGCCGGCGGTGCCTACCGGCATAAAAATGGGTGTTTGTATAGTGCCGTGGTCGGTATTGATTTCTCCGGCACGGGCTTTTGAATGTATATCCTGAGCAGTTAAGCTAAATTTCATAATGTAAGGCGGCAAAATTACAATATATCAACGGGTAAGCGCAATGTTATTTTTAAGGCAGATAGCGGTTTTTACGTTCATTTTTGTGAGATTTGCTGCTTGCTTGTACCCAATTTGAATTTCAATCCTGTCTACATCAAATACGTTGCTTATACGGTATTGGGTGTGTTATTGCTGATACAGCTTTTTTACCTGCTGTATTATCACCTCCGCCTGATGCGCTATAAGGTAGAGCCTGTAACTGCACAGCCTGTAATGCCGCCGGTATCGGTTATCATCAGCGCACGTAACGAGGCTGAAAATCTGGCCCGTTTTCTCCCGCTTGTTCTGGCACAGCACTATCACCAATTTGAAGTTGTGGTGGTAAACGACTGCTCCTTTGATGCTTCTTATTTGCTTTTGCAGCAGCTGCAGGCTACCAGTCCGCATTTAAAAGTAGTAACCGTTACAGAGCACCCCAGATTTAAAACCGGCAAAAAGTTTGCGCTTACCATGGGTATTAAAGCCGCGGCGCATGAGCATTTACTGTTTACCGATGCCGATTGCGAGCCGGCATCTGCCCAATGGCTTATGGGTATGGCCAGCTGTTTTGCCGAAAATGAGCAGGCGCAAATCATCCTGGGCTATTCGCCCTATACTAAAACTAAAGGGTTCATCAATGCCTTCACCCGGTTTGAAACGATAAAAACCGGGATGAACTATCTGTCGGCTGCATTGGCCGGTAACCCCTATATGGGCATTGGGCGTAACCTGGCCTATACCAAGACCTTGTTTTTTAGTAATAAGGGCTTTGCCGCACACATGCACCTGATGGCCGGTGATGATGATCTGTTTGTAAACCATCATGCCAGCGCTAACAACACCGTAATCCAGATTCATCCGGACGCATTTACCTTCAGCGAAACCAAAACATCACTTGCCGCTTATTTCAGGCAGAAGAAACGGCACATGGGCGTGGGTAAATATTACCGCAGTTCGCACCGCAGATTACTGAGTGCAGATGCTATAAGCGGCTTTTTATTCTATTTAACGTTGATTTTAGGTCTGGCATTTAAATTGAACTATTGGGTAATAGCCGGTTCTTATTTGTTCAGGCTGATATTACAGGTAATTGTTTATCAGAATATCTTTAAAAAATTGCGGGGAAGCGACCTGCTATGGGGATTGCCCTTTTTCGATGTGTTTTATTACCTGTATTTGAATTTATTTGGAATGATAGGCGCTTTTATAAAAACCAAGCAATGGAAGTAAACGCGAATTTTACCGAAAATGCCAAAAATGATTACCAGTTGGTATTAAAGGCCCGTAACGGTAATCAGAAAGCTTATGCCGCCCTGATGCAGCGCTATAAGGATTCTATCTATTTTATGGCGCTTAAAATGGTAAATAATAAAGAGGATGCCATGGATTTAACGGTGGAAACCTTTGCCAAGGCATTCGAGAAGCTGGAAAAATATCAGCCCGACTTTGCATTCAGTACCTGGCTGTTTAGGGTGGCTACCAATAACTGCATCGATTTTTTACGGAAAAAGAAATTAAATACCACTTCCATACACGGCATGATGGAAGACGAGGAAGACAGCCGGCCACTGCAAATAAAATCAGATACCCTGAATCCGGAGGAAACCTCGATAAAAAAGCAGGAGTCCCAGGAGCTGAAACTGCTGATTGACAGCCTGCCGCCCCGATACCGTAACTTGCTTACCCTGCGCTATTTTGATGAACTGTCTTATGAGGAAATAGCTCAGCAACTGGATTTGCCTTTAGGTACAGTAAAGGCACAGCTATTCAGGGCTAAATACTTGTTGGGTAACATTTTAAAGGAAAACAACCAGCATGGAATTTAGTATAATTTCCAGCTATTTTCCAGGGCTTACACCTGAGCAGCAACGCCGGTTTGCTTACCTTCCGGCATTATACCAGTTATGGAACAGCCAGATCAATGTAATCTCGCGCAAGGATATTGACCTGTTGTTTGAAAGGCATGTATTGCATTCATTTGGTATAGCAAAGGTGGTTGAGTTTGCACCCGGCACACAGGTGCTGGATGTGGGTACCGGCGGCGGTTTTCCGGGTATTCCGTTAGCCATTATGTTCCCCGAAACACAATTTCATCTGGTAGATTCCATCGGCAAAAAGATCAGGGTAGTGCAGGAAGTTGCAGAGGCCCTGCAATTGGATAACATTACAGCTACACATACCCGTGCTGAGCAGGTGCCCGGTTTATTCGACTTCGTAGTGTCGCGTGCAGTAACGCAGCTCAAAGATTTTTATCCTTGGGTGAAGGGTAAGTTTAAGAAACAATCGTTTAACAGCCTGCCAAATGGCCTGCTGTATCTGAAAGGAGGGGACCTCACCCAGGAAATCAAAGAATCCGGTTTGCAGGTTAAACATTTTTACCTGAAGGATTACTTCAGGGAGGAGTTTTTTGATACCAAGCAGGTGATTTATGTAAAAGGAAAATAACCGTCCTGTTTCCGTTCTGCTACTATTTTATTTGTCCTTGTTTCTGCTTCGTTCAGCTACCAGTATCAGTTCTGCCAGTTCTGATAAATTCAGCTTATTTTCTTTCACCAGATAAGAAACCAGGTTTTTGTAAGAATTGCCAAAATAGCTTTTCAATAGTTTCTCAAAAGCAAATTTCCGGTAATCCTCTTCTTTTATCAACGGAAAGTATACATGCGAGTTGCCATAAGCTTTATGGCCCACCACGCCTTTGCCTTCCAGTACACGCACAACGGTAGATACGGTGTTGTAAGCCGGCTTAGGCTCCGGCATCTTAACAATTATATCCTTAACGATAGCTTCTTTTAACTGCCACAGTAATTGCATCACTTGTTCTTCGGCTGAGGTTAGCTCCTTCATGTGATGGCAAAGTTAGTAAACTATAACTAACGTTTCATAAAACTGCATAGATAGTTTATTAACTATCTATGCAGTTTTACACTATAAATCTACTACTATTCTTATAGTTTACTAACTATGTATGCAGTTTTATTTTTAACGCGTTGATTAGCAATAATTTGGCAGTTGTAACTTTTTTTGATGAAAATGCTATCTTGTAACAACTTTATATGTCGCTTTTACATCAGCTCGGGTTAACCTTCATCAAAGGCATTGGTGCCACGCTTTCGAAAAATATGCTCAGTTACTTCGGTAATGCCGGGGAAGTTTTTGCTGCCACTAAAACACAGTTAAAACGGGTACCCGGCGTAGGGATGCGGGCTGAGCAGTTGAATATGCAGGCTGCATTGGAACGTGCCGGCCAGGAATTAGTCTATATTAAAAATAATAAGATAGAGGTACTGTTTTATACTGACAGCCGATACCCAAAGCGGTTAAAGAACTGCACCGATGCGCCGGTATTGCTGTATAGTAAGGGTAATGCAGACCTTAATAACCAACGGGTGATCAGCATTGTGGGTACCCGTAATGCTACCGATTACGGCCGTACGCTTTGCCGACAGTTGGTTGAAGACTTAAAGGCATATAATGTATTAATAGTAAGCGGCCTTGCTTTAGGCATAGATGTAGCCGCCCATAAGGAAAGCCTTCGCCTCGAATTGCCAACCGTAGGTGTACTCGGGCATGGGCTGGACAGGCTTTATCCTGCCGTAAACCGCCCGGTGGCAGATAAAATGCTGTTAAATGGCGGTTTGCTAACAGAATTTCCGTCAGGAACAAAACCCGACCGCGAAAATTTTCCGCAACGTAACCGTATTGTAGCCGGTATGGCCGATGCCACTGTGGTGGTTGAGGCCGGGTTAAAGGGTGGGGCGCTGATTACGGCGGAGATTGCCAATTCCTATAACCGTGATGTATACGCATTTCCCGGCCGTATAAACGATGAATATTCGGAAGGTTGTAACTTCCTGATCAGGAACCATAAAGCGGCCTTACTGCCCTGTGCAGCAGATTTAGCGTATGCATTAGGGTGGGATAAACCCGGCTCTCCGCAAAAAGCTAAAAAGCAAATGATATTACCCATGGGCCTGTCGGCAGATGAGTTGCAGGTGTTTGACTTGCTGCAAAAGCATGATGCACCGGTGGCTATCGATGATTTAACGATAAAAGCCGGTATTCCGCTGAGCCAGCCTACCATGACATTGCTGAATATGGAATTGCAGGGCATTATTCGGTCTTTGCCGGGAAAGGTGTATACCATTGGCTAAGCAGGGGTATGGTACCATTTTAAGGCACCCATACCGGCGTTGATATGCGCCCAGTTATCCGTTTCAAATTCCATTAGTAAAGCAGTGCAGGGCGGCACGTCTTTTACTTCGGTACACAGCATATAAAAAAGATAGCTGATACCGGGATTATGCCCTGTTAAGCCAACGAAATCGTACTTGTTATCCCACTGGTTAATCAGGCGCAACAGCGTTTGCTCGCTGGCCTCATAAATTAAACCGCTGCTATCGGTTTGATCTATGGCTAAGGCATTACCTATAATTTGAGCCGTAGCCTGTGCCCGTAGAGCCGTACTGCTTACCCACAATTTTGGTATTAACTTTTGTTCATTTATATTACCGGCCAATTCTTGCGCCTGTTTTATACCGTGGGTGGTTAAAGGCCGTTCAAAGTCATCCAGGCCTTTTATGGTAGCTGCTTCGGCATGGCGGTTTAATAAAAGTCTTTTCATTAATTAATTTCTATGCTAATTCGTATGTTGAAGTATTATATATTAACCTACTGAAAAATAAGTACCTATATTATATTTATAAAATCTGCAATCGGGGTTTCAGGCAATTCATTCATGCACTTAAAGTGGCCTAAGGGGCATTTTTCTAACCCGAATTTTGAGCAGGGCCTGCAAGGCAGTTCAACACCAGCTACAAGCGCCTGCTGTACATGGTACGGCTGTACGCCTAAAAGTTCGGGCACTGTACCTCCCCATACAGAGGCAATAGGTATGTTAAAGGCTTCGGCAATATGGGTAAGGCCGGTATCAAAGCCGATAATCCGGGTGGATTTGGAAACCAGAAATACCGATTCATCCAAACTGGTAATACCGCAGGCATTATAAATCCGGCTGCCTAAAGCGTTGGCAATTGCTTCGCCGTTTGTCCTTACATCCTCACCGCCCAGTAATACGACCGGGCCGTTTATTTTTTGGCACAAGCTGATTATCTTTTCCACCGGCATACGTTTGGTATAGTGGGTGGCACCGATAATGAAAGCAATGTACGGCTGCTGATGTGAGGCCGGCAGCAATTCTTTTAACTGGTAATGTTCTTTGATATAATAGTTAACCGGCTCCTGGTCGTTGGTTATTCCTAAAAAAGAAACAGCTTTTAAATACCTGTCTACCAAATGCGTATCAGGTATCGGCTTTAAGTTAAACTTTAAGCTGAGCCACTTGCGCACACGTTGCTTATCATAAGTAGATGAGCGGATGCCGGTCCTGAACTTGATGATGGAAGTGCGCAGGTTATTATGCAAATCAATGAGATAATCGTACTGCTCTGTCTTGATTTCACTGATGGTATCCGTCAGACTAGGCTTCAGTAAGAGCAGTTTATCAAGATAAGGATTACCGTCATAAATATACCGGAAGGCCGGTTTAGTTAAAAAGTGAATTTCGGCATCAGGCAGTTGCCGCTTAAGGCAGCGTATTACGGGAGTGGTATAAATGATGTCTCCCATTGAACTGAACCGGATCACCAGTATCTTCATTTCAGCCCCTGATGCGGTTAATGATGGAGGTAGAAGAATAGCCTTCTACAAAGCTGATGGTTTTTACCTCGCCGCCGTTTGCCTGTACTTCGGAAGCACCCACAATAGTATCTATCGTGTAGTCGCCGCCTTTTACTAAAACATCAGGTAATAATGAAGTAATAACGTTATAGGGAGTATCTTCATCAAACACAACAATGGCATCTGTAAACAACATAGCCGCCAGTACAAGGCTGCGGGTTTGTTCGTTATTCACAGGCCGGCCTGCACCTTTTAATTTTTGTACTGATTGATCGGAGTTTAGACCGATAATCAACTTATCGCCTAACTCAGCCGCCTTAGCCAGGTAAGTGATGTGACCGGTATGCAATAAATCAAAACAACCGTTGGTAAATACAATTCTCTGGCCCTCATTTTTCCATTGCCCTACTTGTTCTTTAAGTTGAGGCAGGGTGTAAATTTTGCTGAATATTTGTCCTTCAATTTGTCTTTCCATAGGTTATAATACTTTATCGATCAATATGTTAACTAATTACATATAAACCTTATGGTTTTATGATACTTTGATTTCTGATTACATCGTCCAATATCTCATTCAGCGTGGTAGTAGCACTACCTACCCGGCGTATTACAATAGCTGCTGCATGATTGGCCAGTTCGCAGCTCTCCTCTAATGTAAAGCCTAAAGCCAAAAAATAGCCTATAGTAGCCAGTACTGTATCACCGGCTCCGGTTACATCAAATACCTCTGTGGCTTTAACCGTTAAAAGCTTATAGGCCAGTTCATCCAAAATTACCATTCCTTCCTCAGACAGGGTAACTACCAGATAATCTGTTTCCGTTTGTTTAAACACATACCTGGCTGCTTCCTGCAACTCTTCAATGTTACTGATGCGGCTGCTCTTGGTGGCTTCTGTTAGCTCCTTACGATTGGGCTTGATAAGATATACGCCCTTGTACTTGCTATAATCTAACCCTTTTGGGTCAACAATAATCTTTTTATCCTGCCGGGTGGCTTCTTTAATTATGCGCCGGGTGAGCGAAGGTGAAAACAGCCCTTTGTTATAATCAGAAAATAATACAAGGTCGGCCTTAGCAATGCAATTAATTAATATTTCGAGCAGGTTATCTTCCAAGGCAATGTCTGGTGCGTGGGTAACCTCCCTGTCTATACGTACCAGTTGATGGCTGCCGGCAAGAACCCGGGTTTTTACTGTAGTAGGGCGATTATTATCTGGCAGAACCGCACAGGTATCAATACGTTCCGCCTGCAGGAGTGAAGTTAATTGCTGGCCCGAAACATCATTGCCTATAATACCGCTTAAAGTTACACCAGCGCCCAGGCTAATCAGATTTTGTGCTACATTGGCTGCACCTCCCAGGGTGGTGGATTCGTTTCTGACATTAACCACCGGCACCGGGGCTTCGGGCGACAGGCGGGTGGCATCTCCCCATATATAATGGTCAATCATTAAATCGCCAATTACTAAAAGTTCTGGCTTTCGTTTAGCTTCAATTATTGCGCTTAGTTTTTCGGCAAGCATGGATATCAGGTGTATAGAATAGCGTTAAGCCATTGTTTTTGTCTTTTTGTTTTCGAAAGCTGTTCTCACCTCTTTCAGCGGCAAAGCATTAAAACAATCTTTAGTAGTTAAACCTGCTTTGCGGGCAACATGAATACCATATTGCATATCAGCAAAGCCTTCTACCCGGTGCGCATCAGGATTAATTGATAACATAATGCCTTTGTCTACCGCATACCGGCACCAGCGCCAGTCTAAATCAAGCCTTAAGGGGTTGGCATTAATTTCAATGATCACATTATTGGCAGCACAGGCATCAATTACCTTTTTATAATCAATAGCATAACCGCTCCGGCTTAACAATAAGCGGCCGGTAGGGTGCCCCAGCATAGTGGTGTAGGGATTTTCAATCGCTTTAATTAAACGGGCAGTTGCCTTAGCCTCATCCATTTTAAGATTGGAATGTACAGAGGCCACAATGAAATCAAATTGCTGCAGAATATCATCCGTATAATCCAGTGAGCCATCGTTCAGTATATCAGATTCGATGCCTTTAAATACATGAAAGTCTTCGCCAAAGGTTTTGTTCAGCGCATCAATCTCTGCATGTTGCTGCAATACCCTTTCCGCACTGAGGCCATTGGCATAGAAGGCGCTTTTGCTATGGTCGCACACGCCTAAGTATTGCAAGCCTAACTGATCTTTGCAGTATAGCGCCATTTCCTTTAGGGTGTTGATACCATCGCTATAAGTAGTGTGGTTATGCAGCGTACCTTTCAGGTCGTGGTAATTGATGAGTACCGGTAACGCATTATGCGAAGCTTCTTCAATAAAGTTGGTGCCTTCCCGCAGTTCTGGCGGCATCCACTGCAGTCCGGCCTTTTTATAAATCAGTTCTTCGTTGGCAGGCTGATCAACATCACCTGCAATTCGTTCCAGTACCGCCGCCACGTGTTCGGTGTCGCCGGTTTCTAAAAACAACTGGTAGTAATATTCGCCCCTGCTTACCACCTTGATACTTGCCGATAATCCATTTGGCGTATGCCCCTTGATCACATTCTTTTCAATAGAAACATTTTGTAACAGGTCGCTTTCTGCTACCGCCTGTATGCCTAAATCGTGGTCGCGTGAACCTATAAGTACAGAAAGTTCAGTAATGATCTCATTATACCGGCGGTACTCTCCGGTAAAGTTTTTTAAACTTTCAGGGAAAAGCCCCCTGATTTGCGACATCAGGAAATCAGCTTCCGGCTCCGCCTGTGCATACAGGAACTTACCATTACTGGCCATCTTAAATTCCAGTATCCGGCGTATCTCATCCTGGGTTTTAGCGCCAAAGCCTTTAGCGCCAACCAGGCGATTTTCGTTACAGGCGTAATATAGTTCGCCTGCGTTCTCAATGCCCAGGTCGTGCCATATTACCGCTACCTTTTTTGGGCCGATGCCTTTGATGCGCAACATATCTACCACACCGGGCGGGGTTTGCGCTAAAAGATCTTCTAATTCTGTAAGCGTATCATTTTGCAGCAGCTCATTTATTTTGGCGGCAATACTTTTGCCGATGCCTTCTATCTGGTCTAATTGCTCCAGACTTTTCCCTGCAAGCGGGTAGGGCAGTTTATCGACTTTTAATGCTGCATTGGCTACCGATTTAATTTTGAATGCATTTTCGTTATGCAGTTCCATCAATTGCGATAGCAGGCGCAGTGTACGGGCGATGGTTTTATTTTCCATATATGGGCATGTACAGCGGGTAAAAATACAAAAGCCGCTTGTACTAAAGCGGCTTTTACTAAAAGTTGTTTTGTTTTCTAATTGATTTCAATAATATAAGGCAACCGGGCCTGGGGTATGCGCACCATTTTTTGTATGCTTTTTAACTGCTCATAATACCGGTAGTTACTGCCCAGTTCCGACTGTACCATGCCGGATTTTATATGCGCGCTCAAATCCGTATTTATATTGCCGAACAGGCCTTTTTGCTCGGGGTAGGCGGTTAGCTCATATTCCTTTAACCCGGCCTTTTTTGCAGCGCTGGCAACGGCGTCCTTCAGGTTGCCCAGGCGGTCTACCAGGCCTATCTTCAGTGCCTGTTCACCTGTCCATACCCGGCCCTGGCCAATTGTATTAATGTAAGCCTGTGTTTTGTGCCGGCCCTGTGCTACAGCTTTGGTAAAATCATCATAACCTTGGTTTACCTGGTTTTGCAGTATCGCACGTTCCTGCGGGGTAAGCGGACGGCTGATATTGCCTAAATCGGCATACTGGCCGGTTTTTACACCGTCAAAGGTAACACCCAGCTTGTCATTAAAGAATTTTTGCATATTGGGTAATAGGGCGAAAATGCCAATTGAACCGGTAATGGTGTTGGGTTCGGCAAAAATAGAATCAGCTGCACATGAAATATAGTACCCGCCCGAAGCCGCGTAATCACCCATCGATACAATTACAGGTTTGGCCTGGCGGGTTAACATTACTTCGCGCCAAATGGTATTGGAAGCCAGCGAACTGCCACCCGGTGAATTTACCCGCAGCACTACAGCTTTAATGTCCTTATCCTGCCTTACTTTACGCAAGGCCGCAGATACGGTTTCTGAGCCAATGCTGTTATCATCGCCGTCGCCGCCTGATATCTCACCAGATGCATAAACAACAGCAATCTGGTTACTGCCCGAGCTGCTGCCATTAACTTTAACATTATTGTCATCGCCTTTGGCATAATCAGCCAAAGTAATACTGTTCAAGTCATTACCGGCGCTGGTGCCGGTGCGCTGCTTCAGTTCATTGATCACTTCATCCTTATACTTTAGGCCGTCCACGAGTTTATAGCGCAGGGCATCTTCCGCAGACTGTATTTTCAGCTGATTGGCAATGCTGAACAAAGCATCTTTTTGTAAATGCCGCTCCGTTCCTATACCAGTAAGAAAGTGGCTATACATGGAGCCTAAGTAGGCGTTTACCTGCTGACGGTTGGCATCGCTCATTTTAGTGAGAAAGAAAGGTTCAACTGCGCTTTTGTAGGTGCCTACCTTAATAATTTGTACATCAACGCCTAACTTGTCAAGCGCTCCCTTAAAAAATGTAATTTGTGAATTAAAGCCGCTGAAATCGAAAATTCCTTTAGGATTGAGATAAACCTTGTCGGCTACGGATGCCAGGTAATAAGCGCTTTGGGTATAAACTTCAGAATATGCAATAATAAACTTCTTTGATTTTTTAAAATCAATCAGGGCATTACGAACTTCTTCTGTAGTGGCCTCGCCGCCAATGGCGCTTTCTTCAATGTAGATGCCCTTGATGTTATCATCCGTTTTAGCTTTTTTAATATCAGCTAAAATATCATCAAGCCCGATGCTTTTGGTTCGGTTCAACCATTCTATATTGTCCAGCGGGTTATGAGAAGAGCGCTCAACCACAGGATTTTTCATGTTGATGTATAATATAGAATTGGCATCTACCTTTTCACTGCTATCGCTGCTGGCAGAAGCTACGATACCGCCAACAGTAGCAACTACCACAAAAATGAGTAGCAGGCCGGTAATAAACGTACCTACTACAGTAGCCAGAACAAACTTAAAAAACTGTTTCATTAAAATTTATATTGCTTGATGATGCAAACTTACTTATTCGGGTGTAGTAATTAGAACGATGCGTTCTATATTTGTTACGCCATATGAATATAATTTATTTATTGTTGGGGAGTAACTTGGGCAACAGGCAAATGTTTTTAAATGAGGCCGTTCGTTGCATTGCTGCGGACATAGGCAAGGTAACCCTGCAGTCGGCTGTATATGAAACGCAGGCCTGGGGGAACACGACTACGCCCGACTATTTGAACCAGGTGATAGAAGTGCAAAGCTGGCTTAGCCCGCGTGAATTATTGCAGCAAGCACTTGCCATTGAGCAGCAGTTGGGCCGTGAGCGGCACGAAAAATGGGAAGCCCGGGTGATTGATATTGATATACTGTTTTACAATCATGAAATTATAGATGAGCCGGATCTGGTGATTCCGCATCCGCATTTGCACAAACGCAAATTTACGCTGATGCCGATGGCCGAAATAAATCCCGATCTGATCCATCCGGTAATGAAAAAAAATATTTTATGGCTCAATGCGCACCTGGCTGATGGTTTGATTGTGAAAAAGTTATAAATTTGAGTTTCATAATCATCAGTTTTTATTTACCATGTCTGATCATACCGGCTTAAATTTTGATCTCACCTTTTTGTATGAAATTGCTGATGGCAGCAATGAGTTTATTGTAGAATCAGTAGATATGTTTTTACAACATACCCCTGCTTTGCTGCAAGAGATAGGTGGCGCGGTAGCCATTAAAAACTGGCCGGTGGCAGCAGCAGCAGCACATAAGTTAAAACCCAATCTTGGTTTTTTCGGAATGCTGGATAGCCAGGCACTTGCCCAGGAGGTGGAGTTTATAGCAAAAAGCGAAAATCCGGATGCTGCCGGCATCATTGCAAAGCTCGACTTGCTAAGCAGCGGTTTGCACACCAACTTAACTAAGCTGGGCCAGATTAAAGATGAAGCTGCAACGCAGTTATAAAAAAAGCTCTTGAAATTTATTATTGCCGGAGGGTGAACGTGTAGCTCTCCATAATGAGATTGGCCAGTAGGCTTTTACAGGCCTGTTCTACTTTTGCATGAGCTTCGGCCTCGGTTGCCGCTTCAACTTCCAATGATACATGTTTGCCGATACGAACATTTTGGATTTCGGTTAGGCCCAGATTTTTCATACTTCCGGTTACTGCCTTTCCTTGCGGGTCCAGAATCTCTTTTTTAGGCATTACATCTATCTCGGCCTGAAACTTCATGAGGTTGTAAATTTAAGTTGTATTACCGATAGTGCAATGTATATCGCTATAACTACCGGTATAGCCGCAAATTTAAAAAATAGAATGAGAATTGCCGAAAACAGCAATAGCAAATAACGGTAAATATTTTTCTCACGGTCGCGGCTTTTAAATTTAAGCGACATCAGCGGCAGTTCAACTACCAGCAGAAAGCACATGAGCAGTACAAAGCAAGCCAGAAAATAAGGATTCAGTACATAATCCCGCCATAAGTAAGGATAATCCTTTACAATAAACGGCAGTGAGGCAATCAGGATAGCATTGGCCGGTGTGGGTAAACCGATAAAGCTTTCGGCCTGCCGGACATCATTATTAAACTTGGCCAGCCTGAGCGCTGAAAATACAGGAATAAGAAAGGCGGCAAAATTAAGATAAGTGCTTACACTGCCAATTTGCGGCGCCAGTAGAAAAAGCTTGTATAAAATTACAGAAGGAAGTACGCCAAAGCTCACCATATCGGCCAGCGAATCCAAATCCTTACCAATATTGGAGAACGACTGCAGCACACGTGATGCCAGTCCATCGAAAAAATCAAATATGGCGGCTAAAAATATACAGTAAGCTGCAAAAATCAGGTTATCCTGAAAGGCCAGCACAATGCCTATACAGCCGCTGAATAAATTAGCGCAGGTAATAGCATTGGGTACATGTTTGGTTACACGTTTACGCATGTGGCCTTAAAAGTAGCGGTTATAAATTAAAATACGGTTAACTTGTTTAAAACCTAATGATATTCTAACCTGTAGTAAACAAAAATGCCATTTCCTGTAAAGGAGATGGCAAGTATTGGTTATGATTAATAATATTATGAATTCATGGAAATCAAAAATTCTTCGTTTGATTTGGTGCCCCTGATCTGCGCCAGCAAAAACTCCATGGCCTCCTGCGAGTTCATATCGGCCAGGTGATTGCGCAGTACCCAAACGCGGCGCAAGGTTTCGCGCTCCTGCAGCAAATCATCGCGGCGGGTACTTGATGCGGTAATATCAATAGCCGGGAAGATGCGCTTATTGGATAATTTACGATCCAGTTGCAGCTCCATATTACCTGTACCCTTAAATTCTTCAAAAATTACTTCATCCATTTTTGAACCGGTATCGGTAAGGGCAGTGGCAATAATGGTTAATGAGCCGCCATCCTCGATATTACGGGCGGCGCCAAAAAAGCGTTTAGGTTTATGCAGCGCATTGGCATCCACACCGCCTGATAAGATTTTACCGGAGGCCGGTGCTACGGTATTATAAGCGCGTGCCAAACGCGTGATTGAATCGAGCAGAATTACTACATCATGGCCGCATTCTACCATACGCTTGGCCTTTTCAAGCACAATGTTGGCTATTTTTACATGGCGTTCGGCAGGCTCGTCAAAGGTAGACGATACTACTTCGGCGCGTACGCTGCGGGCCATATCGGTTACTTCTTCGGGGCGCTCATCAATCAGTAAAATGATCAGGTAAACCTCGGGATGATTTTTGGCAATGGCATTGGCCACATCTTTAAGCAATACCGTTTTACCGGTTTTAGGCTGTGCTACAATCAGTCCGCGCTGGCCTTTGCCAATAGGCGAAAACAGGTCCATAATGCGGGTAGAATAATTGCTGCCCTCGGTAAATAAATTCAGCCGCTCTGCAGGAAATAACGGTGTTAAGTGGTCGAACGGAACACGGTCGCGCACCTGCGCAGGCTGGCGGCCATTAATGGCTTCCACACGAACCAGCGGGAAGTACTTTTCGCCTTCCTTCGGCGGGCGGATACTGCCGCGCACGGTATCACCTGTCTTTAAGCCAAAGAGCTTAATCTGCGATTGCGATACGTAAATATCATCAGGCGAGGTCAGGTAATTATAATCAGATGAGCGCAGGAAACCGTAACCATCCGGCATAATTTCCAATACGCCCTCATTTACAATTACATTATCAAAGTCCAAATTAATGGGTGGTTCCTGCTGGGCCTTTTGCTGCTGCGGGCGGTTGCCGTTCTCACGGTTTTGGCCGGTATTAGTATTAGTATTAAATCTGCGCTCAAACTGTTGCGGCTGCGGGCGCGGCTCCTGGGCCTGCTGTTGCTGGCGGGCAAGTTTTGCAGCTATAGTTTCTGTAGCCTCGGCATCGGGTGCAACCTGTGCTGCCGGTTCTGGCTGTGCCGCAGGCTCTTCTGCCGGTTTTACCTCGGCTGCCGGCTCTTCTTCAGCAGCGTAGGCAGGGTTGGTATCTTCTACGGGCGTTTGTACGGTAACCTTTGGCTTTAATGTACGCGTTCTTTTGCGCGGCTTATCCGCTGCTTCGTCAGTACCATCAGCAGGGGCTGAATCTGTAGCGGAAGTATAAGTATCTTGCTGCTGGCGGGCGGCATCAATAAGCTGGTTTTGCTCATTAATACGGTCAATCAGTTGTGGTTTACGTAATTCGTCGGCTTCGGTAATGCCTAAATTTTTTGCCATTTGGCGAAGCTCAGGCACAAGCTTGTCATTCAATTCTAATGTATCGGGCATGGGATGGATAATGAGTCCAATAAAAGATGATTAATTTTTGGAAATAAATATTGCAGTACAACTGCGATGATTAAATCAATATGAGATGTAATATAACAACGTGGGATTTTTAAACCGCTGCCGGAACCGGCAGTTGTTAAAGGAAACGCTGCAAAAATACATAATTATATTTACAAGCACAACTACTTGAAAAATTAAGTATATAAGGCTTAACACTACCGCCGAAATTTAGTTTTTTTGAGCCTGAAAATATTTTTTATCACTTATGTTGAACTATCAGCAGCTTGTAACACAGATCAAGCAGAAAAAAACCTTCCTGTGCATTGGATTAGACAGCGATCCGGATAAAATTCCGGCTTGTTTGCACGCTTTTGCCGATCCGGTGCTTGAATTTAACAAGCGCATTATACATGCCACGCAAGATTTATGTGTAGCCTACAAGCCCAATGCTGCATTTTACGAAAGCCGTGGCATCCCCGGCCTGCAATGCCTGATAGATACTTACAAACACATTCCGAAAGACTGTTTATCGATTATAGATGCCAAGCGGGGCGATATTGGCAATACCAGCGATCAATACGCTAAAGGGTTTTTCAATGAAGCTGCCTCCGGAATGGGCTTCGATGCCATTACCATAACTCCCTATATGGGGCACGACAGTATTACACCATATCTGCAATACGAGGGTAAATGGGTAATCATATTAGCACTTACTTCATCGGCAGGCAGCCGGGATTACCAATACCTGGAAACTAACGATGGCCTGCTGTATGAAGCTGTAATTAAAAAGGCCAATACACTGGCTGGCACCGATCGGCTGATGTATGTAGTTGGGGCGACTAAAAGCGAGGAGTTTACCAGGGTTAGAAAAGTAGCGCCTGATAATTTTTTGCTGGTGCCGGGCGTAGGTGCGCAAGGCGGAAGCCTGGAGGAGGTGTGCCGGTACGGCATGACTAAGGATTGCGGTCTGCTGGTGAATGCATCGCGCTCCGTTATTTATGCCTCGAACGGTGAAGACTTTGCCGGGGCGGCACGCGCTGAGGCTTTAAAACTGCAGCAGCAAATGGAAGAAGAGTTAAGCAAGGCTGGCGTGATTTAATTGTACCCATAGCCTGAATGCAAAAGGGCACCTTGTTTACAGGGTGCCCTTTTTTAATAATTGCAAAAGAACAGATTAATCTTTCTCTACATCAATCTTACCTTCAATAGAATCATCCAGGGTTTTACCTATTACGGCGCCAACAGCCTGTTTTACCAGGGCTACTGCATTGCCGTGTTTATTGTCCCAATAGTAACCTTCAGTTGGTTCTACCTTTAACACAGTAATGCGCGGATCATCCACACCTTCGGTAAACCAGGTTTTTAATATAGGTTCCCAAAGCTCCTTGATTTTTTCTTTGTCTTCACTCAGGCTGGCAATACCATAAATGTTTAAGAATTTTGCGTAAGAAGAACCCTGGAACAACAGATGTACAAAAGGATCTTTGCTTAACTCATCATTTTTGTGGCTGTCCTTGCTGCTCAAAAACCAAAAGTTGCCATCATCGTCCACTTTCTGTACGCTCATGGGGCGGGTAGAAAACGGTATACCGGTTTTAATGTTACTGCAGAAAAAGCAGGTCTTGGCATCGTCTACTAATTCTTTTATTTTTTTAACACCTTCGGCATCATATAAATCCTTGTAATTATCCTCAGGTTGTTGCTGATTAATGCTGTCCATATTTATTTTTTATAGTTAATGAACTGAATAAACCAGCAGAAGGATGGTTTGTGTTTTAAAAAGATGAAGTAATGCCGGTTTAACATCAACCGTTACCAATTATGTATACACGTGCGCTATATATCAGTAATCTTCCATAAGATAATCTGCTTGTCATCGCCGGCAGAAATCAGCATGTCTTCGTTCCAGGCCAGTTTGTTTACTGATAGCTGATGGGCTGGGTAACCTTTTTCCCTGCTAATAATCTTATACAGTTTAAAATCATTCAATCCCCATATTTTTATACTCTTATCCATGCTGGCTGTTGCGGCAAAGGGAAGGGAAGGATGGCATACGATGTGGTTAATTGCAAATAAATGAGCTGGTATACTGTTTACAAGGGTATATGAATGGGTATCCCAGATTTTTAGTAGAGCATCGCGGCCGCCGCTGAGCAGGTAGCGGCTATCCGGAGTATAGCATACAGAAAATACAGCCATGGTGTGGCCGTTCAATTGGGTTACAGGTGTATAATCAGTTAAATGGTAAATATGCACAGCGCTGTCGCGGCAGCCAAAGGCCACCTGTTGCCGGCTTGCAGAAACAGCTATACTGCGTACCGTATCGCCCGATACCTTTATGATATGCACCAGTTCAAACGTTTGCAGGTTCCATACCGATACCGTTCCATCCTCAGAAGCTACAAGCACTTCCTGTTTTGTACTTATGGCCTTAATGTCAAAAACCGGTTTTTTGTGGTGCTTTAAAGTGGCCACAATTTTCTGCTGAATAAAATCGAACACTAAGATATTGCCGTTACGCAGACCGGTAAGCAGCAGGGGGAAACCTGTAGGGCAATGGAGGGCATATATAGTAGAAGCCACCGGGAACATCACTTTAATAAAGTTCAGGTTTTTCAGGCTCCATTCTACAACGCCCTTATCATTACCGCCGCTAAATAAAATACCTGGTTTTTGCGATAGCTCCAATGTAAACACAGGGTTGCCATGGCCGGTGAGCGTACTGATTCTTTCTGCTTTCATATCAATACGCTAATTACGCAAATCCCTGTATGATATGGTCGATATAATTAGAATTATCGGCTTGGTTGGTCTGCCCGGAAATAGAGAAGCAACCCTGCTGTAATTATTAAGTAAAGCAGGGTTGCTTCTTTTAATGATGCTGATACGTGAATGCTACTTCTTATAAAAATCAGGCAGCGGATTTAGCTTTGGGTTTTGCCGCTGGTGCCAGTAGGGATATACAGGAGGCAACTCGCTGGCTTTGTCCAGCTTTTGTACTTGTTCAGTGCTGAGGTTCCAGCCGGTGGCCGCCAGGTTTTGTTTCAACTGTTCTTCATTGCGTGCACCTATAACAAGGTTTACTACGGTAGGCCGTTGCAGCAGCCAGTTTAAAGCCACCTGGGCTACAGACTTTTCTGTTTCGGCAGCTATCTCGTCCAGCGCATCTATAATGGTATACAGATGTTCCATATCAGTGGCCGGCCCGTGTGCCCCGCCCTGACTGATGCGTGAGCTTTCGGGCACCGGCTGGCCGCGCCGGAATTTGCCGCTGAGCTGACCGGAGGAAAGCGGGCTCCATACGATAGTGCCCACCTGCTGATCGATCCCCAATGGCATCAATTCCCATTCAAACTCGCGGTTCAGCAATGAATAATACGCCTGATGCCCCACATAGCGGGCCCAGCCATAGCGTTCCGAAACAGACAAAGATTTCATTAAGTGCCAGCCCGAAAAATTGGAACAGGCAATATAGCGCACTTTGCCGGCCGTAATCAGATCATCCAGGGCCCGGAGTGTTTCTTCAACCGGGGTGGTGGCATCAAAGCCATGCATGTGGTAAATGTCGATATGATCGGTATTCAGCCGCTTCAGGCTATCGTTGCAGGATTGAACGAGGTGGTAACGGGATGAACCAAAATCGTTCGGGCCTTCGCCCATACCAAAGGTGGCTTTGGTAGAGATTAATACTTCATGGCGCATCCCGTTGAGTGCCTTGCCTAAAATTTCCTCTGACAAGCCGCGTGAGTAGACATCGGCAGTATCAAAAAGATTTACGCCGACATCCATGCATAGTTTTACCAGTTGTTTGGCTTCATCAAGCTGGGTATCACCCCAGGCTTTAAAAAATTGGTTGCCGCCGCCAAACGTAGCGGTTCCGAAACTTAGCACCGGTATTCTTAAGCCCGAGGCTCCTAATTGCCTGTATTCCATAGTTGAGTTGAGTTAATAACAATTACCGGGATAACAACAAAAAACCGGTTTTGCCTTAACCGGCCTTGTTTTTTACAGCGCGTTAATAAACGGATACGCTTGCTTTGCTAAAACAGAGAGAATTGTTGAGGCAGCAATTGTACAGGCGGTGCAGTTAAGGTAATATCAGGGTAACCTGGGCTTTGTATATGGTATACCCGGCTTTCCTGATAGCGTGAAGCCACGATAATCTGCGTGTTGCCTGCATGTTTATTAAAGAGCTGCTGCGCTAAATCGGGGCAGTTATTTTCTTTAGATAAGTGCGCCAGCAGCAGGTGGCTTAAAAAGGGTGCGCGGTAAGCCTTAAATACTTCAAGCGCCTGCCGGTTAGAGAGGTGCCCTTTGCCGCCGCTGATACGCCTTTTCAGGTGGTAGGGGTAAGAGCCGCCGTGTAACATTTGCTCATCATAATTAGCCTCTAAAAAAGCTGCGTGGCACTGGCTGAAATGTTGCAGTAAATTTGTACAAGGTACACCAATATCAGTAAACACACCCACAGTAACTCCGGCGCTGCTGATGGTAAAACTGTGCGGTTCAATGGCATCATGGTGTTTCAAAAAAGCGGTAATCGTTAAACTGCCGATGGAAACCGTTCTGTTTTCGGGTATAGGAAGGTTAAGTTCATCCTCCAGTTCGAGGCGGCCATTACGGCAGGTGCGGGGCGTAATGTAAACCGGTACACGGTGTTTTTTTGCCAGTACCGGAAGCCCGCGAATATGGTCAGCATGTTCGTGCGAAATAAAAATGGCTTTCACCTTTTGCATGGAGAGGCCAAGGCGCTGCATCCGCTTTTCCACCTCACGGCAGGAAATACCTGCATCTACCAGTATAGCTTCGTGGCGGTTACCCACATAATAGCAATTACCATTACTTCCGGAATTTAATGAGGCGATGTATAACGACATTGAGCCTGCAAAGTAACCGGTTTTAAACCTTAAATGCTAAAAATATTTGCCTTGTAAAAACTAAATGATCTTGGGGTGATGATATCAGTAAGATATGAACGGAATTAAATAAGCGCCTGTTTAATAACCAATGCTTATTTTACCAGTTGTCTGATAACCTCAGCTACCCACACGGGTTGCTCTAACGGATACAGGTGCCCTACGCCTTGTGTTTCAATATGGCGGGCGCCTTTAAAATAAGGTAATACCTGCTCATCAATCATTTTCGGCGTAATGGCTTTGTCGTCTTTAGATGAGATTATGGTTACCGGCATTGTTAAGTGGGTAACCTTATCGGCAATGGAATCATCCATACCTTTGTTGATCCACCAGCGCCAGGTATTTTCGTCTGCCATATAGTTGGTTTCTACCGCTAAAGCAAATCCATCTGTAGTAAGCGGCTGCACAGTATTTTTTTTAATGTTGGCGGTGGCGGCTTCGGCGCTGGGGTGCACCAGCATCTGCTGCCTTTCATCAGCAGGTACGTCTTCAAATGTTGGAGGGGAGGGAGCCAGCAGGATGAGTTGTTCTATCATTCCGGCAGCTGCATCAGCGGCCACTTGCATAGCTACCTTTCCACCCATAGAATGGCCGATGACAACACATTCAGTGATTTGCAATTGGGTAAGCGAATGCTGTACATCATCAGCGAAGGCTTGTATTGAAGGCTCTTCTACCGGCGAACTTCCGCCAAAGCCGGGCAGGTTTACCGCTACAACATGATAATCATTTTGTAATTCCTGGGCTACCCATTGCCAGCTATCGGCCGAACCGCCAAAATAATGCAGAAGCACCAACGTTTTGCCATTGCCTTGCTTGCCCCATTCCATTACTTTGTTAGAAGATAATATAGTGTTTGCCATAATTGTAAAGCAAAAAAGCCTGCTTTAGAACTGAACATCCAAAGCAGACTTTTGTAAGTTGTAAACAAAATTAATTAACCGAAAGCCGATTCTACCGAACCGCCGTCTACACGGTAATTACTGCCATTTACAAAGCTGGCCAGCTCTGAGGATAAGAACGCAATTACGTTGGCTACTTCCTCCGCTGTACCGCGGCGGCCTACTTCCAGGTTCGGACGGTCTGACTTTAGGAAAGACTTTACCGCTTCTTCACGGGAGGTGCCTTCATTTTTGGCCCGCTCATCCATCATGGCATCGGTCATTGGTGTTTCAATAAACGCCGGAGAAATGCAATTGAACAATAACCCGTCGTTTGAGTAAGCCCTTGATAAACATTTAGACAGGTTAATGATACCGGCCTTGCAGGCATTATACGGGCTCTCTTCTTCATAGGGCTGAAAGGCATTTTCAGATGCCACCAACACCACGCGGCCCCAGCCGTTCTTTTGCAACTGCGGTATAAACGCACGGCACACCCGAACGGCACCCATCAAATCCGTATCAATGGTCTTTTGCCAGTCTTCATCCGTCAGGGTTAAAAAATCGCCTGCCGCACCGCGTGCACCGGCGCAGTTAATTAACATATTGGCGCCGCCAAATTCTTTGTCGGCAACTTCGGCTAATTTCAAAACGCTGTCATAGTTGCTTAAATCTGCTGCCTGAGCTATTATTTTTGCGTTTGCTGCGTAGGCTCTTAATTCTTCAGCCGCTTTGTCCAAGCTATCCTGCTTAATATCGGAGAGAACGATGTTCGCACCTTCACTTGCTAATATTTTGGCAGTAGCCAGGCCAATCCCCGAATCGCCGCCGGTAATTACGGCGGTTTTCCCCTCAATACCTAATTTCATTGTTGTATCAATTTATGTTATATAGTAAAGCCGCTTATAAAGCGGCTTTACTTGTTGTATCTTGTAAAGTTGTGTTTTGCTTAATTTACTGGCTGTCACGCAGGGCTTTGATCTTGTCATGTGAGGCCTGAATCTCGCCAGACTGGCTGCTTACCAGTGAGCTGTACTCGGCTGAAAGGCCGCTATCGGGCGCCAGGGCATCCTTGTAGGCTTTCTTGATGGCATCCTCGCCACGCTCGCACTCGTTTAAGATGCTCTGACGGTCAGAACCGCCAAACAAGGCCTTTACGTCAATCCAGGCACGGTGCAGGGTACCGCTTACCGAGTTGGAAGTTTCGGCATCGCCGCCGGCCTGGCCTACCTTAGCGGTCAGCTCCTGGCTGAATTTGCGGCTTTGCTGGGCGTAATCCTCAAATACGGTTTTTAAGTCCTGGCTGCCGCCATCCAAATCCTTGATCGCTTTTTCAAAGCCGTCGGCGCGGTCGTTATTAATCTTAATTAAGTCGGTTAGTACGTCTAATGAACTGTCTGAAGTTGCCATAATGGTAAATGTTATTGTGTTATATAACGATGCTGATAATAACTATCTGCGAAAAGATATGTTTCGCTTCCGTTTAATTTATTAGTGCTATGTGTTTTGGCCGTACCGGTGTGGTGTGTTGTGTTGTAACTGATATTATACTAAATTACTGCCCGGCAAAACTTACTCAATAAGCCGGTTAAACAATATGCAGCAAAGATATGAAGGGCAAACGCGGATGCTGGTGGCTATAGACAGCATTGTGTTTGGTTTTGAAGGGGCGAACATCAAGCTACTGGTCATTAAGCGCGGCCTGGAGCCCGAGCGTGGAAAGTGGAGCCTGCCGGGCGGCTTCGTTCAGCCTGACGAAGACCCTGATCATACGGCCATACGTGTGTTAAAGGAACTTACTGGATTGGATAATGTGTACCTGGAGCAATTGCAGATTTACGGTAAGCCAAGCCGCGACCCGGTGGAACGCACACTTTCGGTAGCTTATTTTGCACTGATAGATATGAACAAGTACCAGCAAACGCTTAGTGAGGCTTACCATGCCGAATGGTTTGATTTAAGCGAACTGCCCGAACTGATATTTGACCACGGCGAAATGGTAAAACGGGCCCGCAAGCAATTACGCTACAAAGCTGCATTACACCCGGTAATATTTAAACTGCTGCCCGAACGTTTCACCATTCCGCAGTTACAGCAATTGTATGAAAGTGTATATCAAACCGCTTTTGACGACCGCAACTTTAGCCGTAAACTGCTTTCGACCGGATTACTGATAAAAATGAATGAAAAGGATAAGTTATCATCCAAAAAAGGAGCTTTCTATTACCAGTTGAACCAGCAAAAGTTTACAGCCAACTTTGAGGCGATGCTCAACTTTGTACCCAATCATGATAAAATTGTTGCTGACAGTGATTTCTGATACAGGAGGTTAGCCGTATACCTTTTTTGTGCGTTGTTATCCTGAATTTTTGCAATAAAGCCCATATCCTCAAAATGTTTGCTATTTTTACAGTGTAACCGGTATGCCGGTTAATTTGCGCAACCTATATTCAAAAGCTATCACATTCAATAGTTGCTGCTAATGAACAGGTGTACAGCCGGGTAAACAGGGCTGTTCTGACATGAAAAAAATACTCGTTTCTGCGTTATTGTATATCATTGCTTTTGTAGCGCACGCGCAACAAAAACCTCAATATACCCAGTACGTTTTTAACAATTACCTGCTCAACCCTGCAGTATCCGGCATTGAGAATTATACAGATTTTAAGGCAGGCTACCGCAGCCAGTGGACCGGCCTTGACGGTGCGCCAGTTACCAGCTACCTTACTGTAAATGCACCTATAGGGAGTAACTTTGTAAACGGAGATGCTACCGGTATGCCGGCAGCGGGCGGAGTAAACCCTTACAGCCGTTTGTATGCACAGGAATACCGCGCCGCAGAGCCGCACCACGGTATCGGGCTGATGATTGTTTCGGATAAGGCTGGCCCCATTTCGCAAACCAATCTGGATGCTACCTACGCCTATCACTTAGGTATTACTGATAAGTTAAATTTATCGGTAGGGGTAATGGCGGGTGTAAACAGGATAAGTTTAAATACTTCATTAATAACCCTGGAAACAGCGCTGGATCCGGCAATTGCCAACGGTAATTTAAGCCAGTGGAAGCCGGATCTGGGTGTAGGGGTGTGGGCTTATTCGGGCAACTATTTTGTGGGGGCCTCGGTGCAGCAGCTGCTAAAGCAAAATTTATACTTTAGCGGTACCAATACGGTTACGCAAAGTACTACCGTGCCTCACTATTTTTTTACAGCAGGATACAAAATTTATTTAACAGATGAGGTTACATTGCTGCCATCGGTATTGGTAAAGATAGTGAACCCTGTACCGGCAAGTTATGATCTGAATTTAAAGGCAGCCTTCGGCGACCGGCTATGGATTGGTGGTGCCTACCGGCACAATGATTCGTTTTCGGCCCTGGCAGGTGTAAATGTAAACTCAGTAATCAATGTAGGTTACTCATACGATTTCACCACCTCTAACCTGCGCACCGTAAGTAACGGCTCACACGAAATAATAATCAGTATTTTGTTTAATAACCGTTATAAAGTGATATGCCCGCAACACTCTTTCTAACGGAAAGCTGAGCTGAATAAGTTAAGCAGACAAAGGAGCTGCCATTGGCTGGCGGTTATCCAGCAGATGTTCAATCCGGCTGATTAACTGATCCATATCAAATGGTTTAGCCAGGAAAGCGTCGGCGCCGGCATCCATTGCAGACTGGGTAACATCGCGGCTGGCCGAAATCATCATCACAGGAATGGATTGCAGGTCCGGCCTTGCTTTCAGCGCACGGCAAACGTCTCGCCCGTCAGTGCCCGACATCCAGATATCTAACAAGATCAGATCTGTAAAATTTCCTTTCAGGTCCAGCAAATCAGCGCCATTATAAGTATAGTTTACCTGATAACCGTAATAATCAAGCATCATCTGTACTGCATCCACAATTCCCGGATCATCGTCTGCAATATATATTCGTTTCGGCATGTTAGTAATAGGTGCTGGCAAACTTAAAAAATTAATTGACGGCGATGTATATAATATGTAAAAATTATTAACACAGTATTAAGTGTATTGTGTCATGTGTGCACTGTTATATTATCAACTTTATTTGCTTGTAACGCCGGTGTTACCTGTAATCGTGTATATATTTATGCGTTGTAAACTACTGCATTAATGTTATTACGCAAACTGCTGCTGCTATCAGCCCTTTACATATGCTGTTTTTTTAATACAGCATCTTATAGTTATGCCCAAAGGGTAAAACCCGGGTTTAAGGTAATTGCCTTCTATACCGGCAAAAATGATAAAGCACATATCAGCTTTGTACACGAGGCCAACCGGTGGTTCCCGGAGGTGGCCAAAAAGTACCACTTCGTTTATGATTCAACCAGTAATTGGGGTAACTTAAATGCTGCGTTTCTTTCCAGGTACCAGGTGGTGTTATTCTTGGATACCCGGCCTGAGGGGGAAAGTCAGCGCCGGGCTTTTGAAGCCTATATGCATAAGGGCGGTGCATGGATGGGTTTTCATTTTTCGGCGTTTGCTTTAACCCCGTCTGATTATCCGCAGAACTGGGATTGGTATCACCAGACTTTTTTAGGAACTGGTGAGTATAAGAGCAACACCTGGCGGCCTACTTCGGCTATCCTCCGGATAGAGGACAAGCATCATCCTGCTACCTATAAACTACCGTCAAAGTTTAAATCGATGCCGAACGAGTGGTATCGCTGGACTAATGATTTACGGCAAAATACTGCTATTGACATTTTGCTGGCTGTGGATTCGGCCAGCTTTCCGCTCGGCACCGGCCCCAAACCAAATGAGATATGGCATGAAGGTTATTACCCTGTAGCGTGGACAAACCGCAATTACCACATGATTTATATGAACATGGGGCACAATGATATTGACTACGAGCATGGCACTAACCGTGATCTTTCACACACGCTGGCTGATCCTGTGCAAAACCGGTTCATCACACAGTCGCTGTTATGGATGGGCAGTGGCCATAAGCGCAACTGATCTCAGCAAAAGTTTAACTGATAATTTTCATTTGTGGTTATCCGTTCAGTTATATTGCAGTTCCAAATTAATATATACACATCATGAAAAATCTAATGTATGGCATGGCAGCACTTGTACTTATGGGTACAGGCACTGCACAGGCTCAAAACGCATTAACTCAGCAACAAAAGAAGCAGGGCTGGCACCTGTTGTTTGACGGCAAAAGCACTTCCGGCTGGCACATTTATGGCAAGCCGGATACAGAACCGGCCTGGAAGGTAATAAATGGCTCCTTACAGCTTGATCCTAAAGCCGAAGGTCAGGGGGATTTGGTCACCAACGGAGAATATGAGAATTACGAACTTTCGTTGCAATGGAAAATTTCTCCGGAAGGTAACAGCGGGGTTATTTTTAGCGTAAATGAAGACCCTGCCTATCATGCTACTTACGAAACCGGCATAGAAATGCAGGTACTGGATGACGAGAAGGCAGAAGATAACAAGAAGGCTAATCACCTGGCTGGTTCGCTGTATGACATGAAAGCGCCGGCTGTTAAAGCGGTAAAGCCGGCAGGTGAGTGGAATATAGCCAGGATATCTAAAAAGGCAGGCCATTTAATTTTCACCCTAAACGGTAAGGAAACAGTGAATGTTCAGATGGGAAGCCCTGAATGGCAAAGTTTGATTGATGCAAGTAAGTTTAAAACATGGAAGGGCTTTGCCGCTTTTCCTAAAGGCCATATTGCCTTACAGGATCATGGACATGTAGTTGCTTTTAAAAATATTATGATCAGGGAGTTAAAATAATTTAGCTGCTGTTAATTGTATAAATTAATGATGAATTTATTTGCAGTATAACATACTACCTGATTGCTAATATCGTTAGTATACTGTATCTGCGCGATGCAGATTGATAAGATTAAACAACGACCCTGGCATGTATGCCGGGGTTTTTTTGTACAAAACGGGCAGTAGTGAAGTAGTGCCGATAGAAGATTGTACTTATCAGAAATACTTTCTTTCATTACTAATCTTTTGAAAGATAACAGTACTGGTCTGAAAAATAATAAGAAGAATTTTCAATTCATCAATAACTGTATTGCTGGCTAACACGTATATAATGCCATTAAACAATTAGAGCCAATTTGTTTGTAAGATGATAACCGCAATTGTAACACTGATATGCGCTAATGGTGTAGTATTGATATATAAGAACAATGCTTATCCGAAACCTGTAAACAATAATGCAAACAAAAAAATAAATTGAGCTGAGATATCAGCCTGTGTATACATGAATAAAAAATTTAAATCGACTAAAGCTGTAGTTGCATACCCAATTGCCTGCCGTTAAAGATTAACTGATTATGGGTTAAAAATCTCCTCAGCTTGTTGCCATGGTAGCGTTCAGCTCCATACATGGTGCCATCAAATAATAGGAGGAATGCCCCCTGCAATAATACAGAAGCACCATAGCCACGCAGGCGGTCAGAATTTTTAACATGCCCGCGGTTGCGCAGGTACAATCCTGTGCCAATGTAGGCCACATCCAGCCCGGCATTAATTACAAATACTTTTTCGATCTTTTGTTGCGCTTTCAGGCTTTCTTCTGGGGTAAGTTGCCTGCCGTTGTCTGCTTTACTGCCAAAATAACCTGCTGTTGCTGCACCCAGGTTTATCATATTCCAGATGATGTTCATCTGGTGAAAACGCTGTGCGGCGCCGCCGGAGTTATAATAACCAACCGTACCGGTAGCTATATTGGCTACTGCCCAGCTTCCCAATACCGCCATACCGGTCTGTTTGATCTCGTTCCGCGAATGGTTCAATAAAATTAACGAATCCTGGCTGAAGGCGGCGTTGCCGGCCAGCAGTATGGCAGCAGCAAGCAACAGGGTACGTAACATGCTTTTCATCATATACTTATATAGTTAAGGCTGGCATTATTTAGTTGCTCAACGTTTGTTAAATGATGTTTATTGGTGTGGTTATTCGCCAAATAAGGTGATAAGCAGGTTCCGTTCGCCGCCATAATTGCGGTGCTCGCATAAGTAGATACCCTGCCATACTCCCAGCGCCAGTTTGCCATTACGTACCGGAATCATTACCGAGGCGCTCAGCATTGCCGCTTTTATGTGAGCGGGCATATCATCCGGGCCTTCGTCATTGTGCATATAATCCGGATCATTTTCAGGAACGGCTTTGTTAAACCAGGTTTCAAAATCCTGCCGCACAGTAGGGTCGGCATTTTCATTAATGGTTAATGAAGCCGATGTGTGTTGTATAAACACCTGGCATATACCGGTTTTAATTTCAGTGAGCTGTGGTAGCGCCCGCAGCACATCAGCCGTAATTAAATGAAATCCACGCCGGCGGGCGCCAAGTTTGCACTGCTGCTGGTATATTTTCATGGGTTGGGTTGCTTAAGCTTTGGTACCGCTTACATTCAGGGTAACCATGCTGCTATGCGGAATGTTTAGCGTTCTGCCAGGCACCGTGTGTAAATAATATTTCAGATAGCCGGCAATTATGCCCTTTATATTCCTTTCGGCAATCTTTTCAAATTCCGGATCGCCATAACTGTCCTGCAGCGAGCGGATGAAGTGCAAATTGCCCTTTTCATCAACCGTTACTGCAAATGAGTAACTGAAATCATCATAGGCTTTGGATATATGGATTTTATATTCCGGAAAGTAGTAGGCTTCCTCTGCCACTATGCCGGTCAGAAAATCAGGCTTCACCTCGTGTTTAAGTACAGTTAGCGCGGGCGATGTGCTGGTTAGCTGCGCAGGCTGCGTTGCTGCAAACGCCTTTTCAGGATCGAGGCGCGCTTGTGCCGTTAGTTGCCGGATGTAGGCGGTATCACGGGGATAGGGTTTTCGTAGCACGGCTGCTGTGGTATGCAGCTTGTTTTTAATATAATCGTCCGCGTAGAATTTCATGAATACAAAGGGGCCGGTATGAGAAATTTCTTTGTTCTCTACTTTGAGCACCTGGAAGGTGATGCTGTCGCGGCTCATGTTCTTTACCCTCAACCAGGCCCAGTCAATGTTAATTACCGAATCGTGGTCTAAAATAATCGGACTGATGAGTGATTTTTTTCTTACCGCGCTGTACACCCACATAGAATCTGCCGAAAGTGTTTTAAGCTGCCAGTCGGCTCCCTGGTAATAGCCATGCCGTTCAAACACCAAACCGGTTTCAAAGTATCGTCGCACTTCGGTATAGCTAACGCCTGTAATGCTTTTAAAGGATATTTGTGGTTTGGCTTTAACGGTATTGTGCTTCGGGGCAGAAGTGCATCCTGATAACAGGGTTACAGCAAATGCTGCCAGGTTAACTGTAAAGAGTAAGCCATATCTGTTTAACGAAAGCCCAATTTTGTACAATGTGAACATTGCGGTGAATATATAAAATGTTTGTATGCGTAAGCACAAGGCCTTGTAAGTTATAACCAGACAAGCAATAAAGTGCCTGAATTACTGGATTGCAGCAACATCTTTTTTAAATTTTTTGTATCCGTTAGTATAAAGCATATGGGTGCTGGCGGGCGGCTTCAGTTCATTTAGCAGGGCGGTTACCTTTATGAGTTGTAATTTTTGCGGAGAAAGTGAAGGCGCAGGTATGTTTAAGCAGGTGGCAATGTCATCCCCTAACAGGTACCGCATCAGTTGGCTGATATCTGCCATTGAAAGTAAACTGTTTGCGCTTACCGACCCGAAATATTGAATAAGTGAGTGTGTGAGTGCCTGCCCTTGCTCAGATGGCCCGAATTGATGCAGGCGGATAGCTTCTTCCAAATGGTTTGCCTGTAGGCCGTCAGCAGGCAACAGCGGTTCACTCAGCCCTAACAGGCAACCAATTACATTCCATAAATGCAGGTACGCGGCTTGCTCTTCATACGTAATTACATAGCCCATCTTACGCAAACCACGGATAACGATTAACGAGAAGGACAGGTTGGTGCCTGCCATATCCTCCTGATTAACAGGGTAACCCCATGCGGCATTCCACCGGCCGCTTTGCAGCGTGTAATACCGGGCGGCGGCATGGGTAAGCCGTATTTTCAAACAGGCGGCAAAGCCTTTGCCTTCGGGTGTAAAAGCCGAGGGTGACATCACATCCCACACAAATCCGGCTGTTTCTGATAATCTTTTACCGGTATTGTTTCTTATACGCTCAGAAAGGTAAAGTACCATTGCCCCATTAGCCCCTGCATAGCAGTAGGGGAGTGAAAGCAGCCCCAGCAGGTTCATGATGGCTTGTGCATAACGGGCGAAAAAAGCGGCCCCAGCCTGCATCTGCTTTATATCAGCCCATGCAGGAAGAATAGTGCTGCTTTTAAAAACGTTGTTTAACGCATAGCTGTCTGGCAAATGCTGCAGCTGGTTATTGCTTTTGATACCTGCTAACCAATCATATAATAGTTGCTTACCTGCAGCAGCAGCAAATGCCCCGGCAATAAATCCGTCAGCCGGCTGATCACCCAGTTTACGCTGCTCTTCAAGAAAGGAGTGATGATAGTGATGAGCCATTTAATTTAACATCTTCCTGCGGCAAATATTGTTATAATCACCCGAGTTTATCCTAAGCCCTCTTCATGTCCCGGTACTGAAACATCATAAGCATTCAACAGTACCGAAATCAGGCAGTAGGTACCTGCCAGATAAACCAGTTCGGCTAAGGCCTGTTCGCCGAACAAGCCCAAGGCCAGTTCATAGGTAGATTGTGGTAATTGTCCGCCATTGCTTAACACTGCGGCAACATCATAAGCTGCGCTTTCTTCAGGCGTTAAATCATTGGGGCGCTGCCCTGCCGTAATGCTGGCAATTTTTGTAGCCGACAGGCCGGCCTTAGCTGCCACATGCTCATGTGCATACAACTCGTAGCGTGAATGGAAACGTGCACCTGTAACCAATATGACTACCTCATGCGCCGGTTTAGGAAGGGTAGAATGCTCGGACAAGGCCATGGTATGTGCCCAAAGCGGCCCTCCAAACTGCGGAAAGTGCAGCATGGGAGCGAAGGGGCCGATCAAGGCACCGTCCTGACGCGCAGAAACAAAACCCTTGAGGTGTTTTTCAATACCCTCTTTCATGTTATTGTACAAGGGTTTTTGATCCTCATTAAGCTGGTCAGGAGGAATAGGGGGAAGTCGCATATGGTATTTTTTCTTATCAACTCTCACCCCTGCTGCCTTGTTTTTATTTATAATCAAATATTTTGCCCGGCCTTAACCATTTCATGTACAGGAGCGATGAGAAGAAAAGGGTCAGTTTCTGCCCTCATAAGATTAAATATGTAATTTTACGCCAAATTGAAGACGAGTATGTATAGGATTAAATTGTTTGGTGTGCTAACGCTGGCAATATTGCTTGTAAATTGCCGTAAATCCCTTGAAGTTGCGGCAACGGATGCCAATACCGACTTCTACTTGTCTGGACCGAACATTTATTTGAACAGTGAGATGTTGGCCACCGCCAGTTCAAATGCGGGCACTGCTTATGATTGGGATTTTGGCGATGGCACTGCACACGGTACGGGCGTCATAGCCAGGCATACGTATAGCCGTTCCTGCATTTTTACGGTAACGCTTAAGGTAGGATCAAATTCCTCTTTCAAACGGATCAGGGTATTTCCCGGTGAGTTAAGTTACCAGGTAAAAAATTCCATCGACCGGGATTTCAGCAATTACCAGTGCCGTATACTCGACCCCAGCGGCGGCAATGTTTATACTTTGAATGGTAACCTGATTACCAGTGGCAGCGTAACAGATACTATTTTTGTTACCATAGGCAGTAACCGGGTGGCTACCGGCTTGTTGGCAGATGGTTACATACAATCGAACAAAGGCAGCACCCTGAAGTTTGGCATAGGCATTCCGTTCGATAAAGGAAAGCACAATTATATAGAAATGACACCTGCTACACTGGGTAATTTTTATCAAACCAGCGGGAATACGCCGCTGCCATCATCGGCTATAACTATTGCTTCCGCCATTGCCAATTATTGATCAGTTATAAGTGAGCAGTGGCATAACTGCAGCCGTTTATGCTGCAATACCGTTCCTTTAATGAATACCGATGCCATTGAAAATATTTAACGCCGTATTTTTTATTATTTTTTTAGGTTTTGCTTATGTAAACCTGAATGACCCGGACGCATGGTTGTGGGTAGGCATTTATATGACGGCAGCCATTTGCTGCGGTATGGCTATATTTAAAAGATTTTATCCGAAACTTTATCTGATTATATGCGCCTTTTACTTCATTTATGCAGGCATTATCTTCTTTTATAAAGACGGCGTGTGGGACTGGATAGTGAAATATCATACCCCCGGTATCACAGAAACGATGAAAGCCGAAAAGCCGTGGATAGAAAGCACCCGTGAATTTTTTGGATTGCTGATAGCTGCCGGGGCTTTAATGATTAATTTTTTTGCCGCTGGCAGGGTTAAAGGTAAAAAGTCCGCCCTGCCTGGGCGATCAGCAGAGCGGACTTTAACATGGAGTAAACAGAAGCTGTAATCTTACCAGTCTTCGCTCATATCCGTATTGCTGATAAAGGCAATCCGCTTACCATCCGGCGACCATGACGGGGTGTTCATGGTACCTTGTCCGCCATATATATAGGCCAGCACCCTCGGCGTACCGCTGCCATCCATTGGTTGC
The DNA here is from genome assembly GCF_965200995.1 of Mucilaginibacter sp. Classification (GTDB taxonomy): domain Bacteria; phylum Bacteroidota; class Bacteroidia; order Sphingobacteriales; family Sphingobacteriaceae; genus Mucilaginibacter. The sequence goes on from NZ_OZ241743.1 coordinate 3,119,907, forward strand.
AGGCGGATGTATACATGTTTATAAGGGGGATGAGCACCGGGTTCTACTTCTTCTTTCAGGAAGGACAGGTAAACGATCCACTTACCATCCGGCGATATATGAGCAAACCAGTTGTTATAATCATCTTTCGTAATCTGCTCCGGGTTGCTGCCATCCGGGCGCATGCGCCATATTTGCATCAGGCCCGAGCGTACCGAGTTAAAGTAAATGTATTTACCGTCGGGCGTATATTCCGGGCCATCATCCAGGCCTTCGCTGGTAGTTAGCCGTACTTCGGGGCCGCCGGTTACCGGTATTTTATATACATCGTAGTTTCCGTTACGCTCGCCGCAAAATACCAGGCTCTTACCATCCGGCGACCAGCCGTGCAGGTAAGAAGGGCCGCGCGGCGTTACCTGCACCGGTGTACCGCCCGTAACCGGAACGGTATAGATTACAGAACCACCTAATTCATTCTGGTTGTTGCTCAGGCCGATACTGCGGCCACCGAAGGCCAGCACATGATCGTTGTTGTTATTTATTACCTTGCCGGTGTTTAATAGCGTCTGTTTGCGAGAAGCTATATCGAAACGCTGTATCAGCCCCTTATCATCATTATAAATCAGCGTTTTGCCGTCAGGCGTCCAGTTGGGTGCCTGAATAGAGTAAGGCGCCTGGTGTATCACTTGGCGCCGGCCGGTGGCAACGTCTAATATTTCCAGGTTACTGCTCAGCTTCATCTGTGTATTGGAACCGGAAACGCCTTTGTAGGGTACTGTAATACTTACATCGCTGATTGTGCTGGTTTCAGTTACGTTTGCATTGTGGGCGCATACAAACATACCCACATAAACGTCATCGCCCAGGTCAATATCCTGCACTTGCTGAACGGTGTAGGGCTGCCCAAATTTTGCGGCACGCATGGTGTAGGTGTTGCCGGTGCGTTCCAGCTGCACCACATCCGCTGTTTTCAAGTCCAGTGGTTTTTCTTCGGTAACACCGGCGGTGGCTTTGCGGTATTGCAATGAGGTTAAACCGCTGCCATGTTCTACCGCGCTTACATGGGGCGAATTGCTTTCAAGCGATTTGCGTACCATCCATCCGGTTTTCCGGTGCGGGTCTGCACCTTTACCGGCAAATGCTACGCGCCCGTACAAAATAAAGTCGCCTTTCATTTTTTTCCATACCAGATGGAAATCGTCATGGTCATTCCAGATATTACTGCCTGAGCCGGTTAGGGTATATTGCCGGCCCGCAGGCAGGTATTTTACACTACCCTTGTGTGCTATGGTGCCGATGTCGGTTTGTCCGGTAAATATACCTGCAGACTCCTGCGCCTGTACTGTAAAACTGAACGCAGAAAGCATGGCAATGCCCAATACAGGGGCTAGGCGAAATTTGAACATAATTTAGAATTGGTTGCTGGTAAAGCTAACCAAATGCAACAATTATTTTAATCTTAATAGCAGAAATATTTGTGGCCCAAATCAGGGTAGGATTACTACTGATTCTGCTTATGTATGCGCTAAATAACACCTGAAATCATTTGCCAGTAATACAGGAGATAAGGAATTATTTAATCGGGGAGTTAGCTGCTTACAGCAGTAAAAACTGCTTGAAGTGATGGGTAAAGTGTTTATTATGCCATAATACCCATTCCTGGCGGTTTAACGCTCCGAAGCTGCCATGTATTGCAGCGTTTTTAGGAATAGCATAATATTGATCAAATGTGTTTAGTTCCTGCGTCAACTGGTCAACAGCAGTAGCCAGGTCAGGGTATAAGTGATCGGAAAGGAGGGTTTGTAAAATTAAATTTTTAGGTATCTGTGCATCCGTATAAACCCATATTTGCTTGCTTTGAGCAGCCTCATCTGCCGTGCTGCGGCAAACATCTGTTTGTACGCCATTGGATAGTTGCAGCATATCTACCAGATGCGCTGTCATTTGCCGGGCAGTCATGTTTCCCCACAACGGTTTCGTTTGAGGTTGAAGCCGGTTTAAGGTTTCCCTCAATTCCTCCCGGTTGTTTATGTCTGCGGATAAGGCCATTTCTGGTAGGTTATTTAGAAGAACTGAAGTTAAGAAGCTGTTTAAAAATGATTCTAACTATTACTATTGCCAGTCGTCATTGCGAGGAACGGGCGCCATCCTCAGCTTATAGAGCGGCCATACCCGTCGGGGATTGCTTCGTTCCTCGCAATGACGCGCTTTTTTACTCGTTTTTAAACAGCCTCTACATACACAAGCAGAAATCAGCAGTCATTTTATGTCAACCTCGATTATTTTAAATTGTTGAATATTAAAACATTATACAATTTATTTTTTGAATTATGTCATCCCTTTTAAGTCGTTTTACAAATTAGCAAGGGTAGGTATAAGGAAAAAAGATAACGCTTTACTTCACTACTACCTGTGCGGTACTGCGGCTAAGCTGTTCCAGTAATACCGCTTTACCGGATATCAGCTGCGAAAGCGTATCCTGCTGATAGTGCCGCAGGGTAATCAACTGCAGCTGCTCATTGTAGCGCGTAGAAAAATCTGCCTGCAGCTGCTGTAATAAAATTTTAAACCGGGGCGAATCGTCAAAACAAACACTGATGGTAAGTGCCGAAATTTGCAGTACATTAATTTTGATGCGCTGCGCGGCAAAAAGCCCGGTAAGTGTGCTTAAATGCTGTTCGGAAATAAACGAATGGTTTTTTGCCGTTACCGATAGCAGCACCTGGTTGTTCTTTACAATAATAACCGGCTTTTGATAATGCACCTGCTTTACATCATGCACCCGGGTACCCATTTCCTGCGGATAGGCAAAAGACTTCACCAGCAGCGGAATCTGCTTATCCAGTAACGGCTTTATAGTTTTGGGATGGATAACCGTAGCGCCATAGTAAGTCATTTCAATAGCTTCATTATAGCTTAACTCGTCAAATTTTACGGTATCGGCAAACAGCTTCGGATCGGCGTTAAGTACGCCGGGCACATCCTTCCAGATGGTTACCGCTTCGGCCTGCAAACAGGAAGCGAAGATAGAGGCCGTGTAATCTGACCCCTCTCGGCCCAGGGTAGTGGTAAAGTTTTCAGAGGTGCCGCCTAAAAAGCCTTGGGTTACTACAATGTTTTGCTGCGAAAACGCCGGTATATCCTGCTGAATTACAGTGCAGGTTTTATCCCAGTCTACCACACCTTCACGGTAGGTATTATCGGTATGAATGTAGCTGCGTACATCCAGCCAGCTGCTTTTAATACCTGCCTCATTTAAATAAGCGTTTACAATGCGGGTAGAAAGCAGTTCGCCGATGGATACCAGTTGGTCATAAATAAAATCGGGATCATCATGCGGCTCATCCTCCAGCATCCAGTCAATCTCAACGAAAGTATTTTCCAGTTCATCCATCACCGGGTGCTGCTCGCCGAATAGTTCATGTGCAATACGGTAGTGTGCATCTTTTACCTGCTGAAACAATTCATGCACATCATCGGCCTGGTTAATATAAGCGTTAGAAAGTGCTTCCAGTGCATTGGTAGTTTTACCCATAGCTGATACCACAATTAGTAACGGCCCGTTGGCATATTGCCTTACAATTGCGGCCAGGTTAATCACGCCTGCCGCATCTTTAACTGATGCGCCTCCAAACTTAAATACCTGCATTAGTGAATATATGTAGCAGCAACAGAACCTGGCTTAATCAGTTTACTGATTTTCTGATAAGGGATTTCCAGGGAAGTTTGCCCCGCTGCATAAGGTTTTATTTCGTTGGGGTTATACATAAATTTAATACCCAATGGAGTAAGCGCAAAATTGTTGTTCAGGCTGAACCTGGCATTTTTGAAAAAATAATCGTTAGCCAGTGTTGCGGTAGGTGTAAGTAACTCTTCCGCTCTGAAGATCTGTTCGGCTATGGCATTAAGCTTCGGCGCATAGCCGCTGATAAGAATATCATCAAGCCGGAGGTTCTTTTTAGCCCTGGTGTCCCAGTTGATATACTTGGTAATTGTTATACCATGTGCACCGCCCTGCCAATAATAACCTGATAGTTCTATGGTAACCAGTGCAGTATCATCAGTAATAATTTCAGCATGGCTGTCTAATGAATAGTGCATTTGCGCAGGTATGCTCCCGCCTTTTTTATCACGATCATATTGAGCGATCAAACCTTCGGCCGCTTGTTGTACCGTGCTGTAGCTTGCTTTGTAACTGGTGGCAAAGAGATTGGCCAAGTGATAGCTAACCGTATCATTCAATGCCGGCTGCTGCTCAAAAACCGGATATTTAACTACTGCCGCTGTGCAGGAACTATCAGATTTGGTACCGCAATCGGCCGCACGTTGTCTGATGGTTTTGTAAGTGTACTTTAAAGTATCCGTGTTCACTTCAGCATTCTTAAGCCTGTTGGGCGTTTTAGGGTCGGTGCAGGCCGCCAGCAGGCCTATCAGTGCAATTAGGGGTATAAGATTTAGTTTCATGGCTTAAAATCAATAATCTGCTGTTTAGTTAACGAGGCGTTAAGCCAGCCCGGCTCAATATGCGCCTCATATTTGTTATAAAAGTTGATGGCCGGTTCGTTCCAGTCCAGTACCTGCCAGGTCATGCCGTTAAAACTCAGCTCCTGTGCTTCCTGTATCAGCCGGTTAAACAGCAGTTTACCTAAACCCTTGCCGCGCATAGCTTCGGTTACAATCAAATCTTCCAAGTACAGGCGGCAACCCTTCCAGGTAGAATAGCGGATATAATACAAGGCAAAACCGGCGATAACGCCATCCGCTTCGGCTATAAAGGCTTTCCATACCGGGCATGGGCCAAAACCGGCATCTTCAAATTCGGGCAGGGTTACGCTTACCTCCAGCGGGGCTTTCTCATAGTCGGCCAGTTCCTGTACCAATTCCAGCAGGCGGGGGCAATCCTCTTTTCGGGCTATGCGTAGGCTGATCTGCATCGCTTAATTATTTTTCCAGTGTTTTACCACTCGTCCGCCAAATACGCTGCTGCCCAGCCTTACCATTGTGCTGCCTTGTTCAATGGCAATCTTGTAATCAGACGACATGCCTATCGACAATTCATCAAAATCAGATTTACCTTTAAAAAAACTTTCCTTCATTCCCTGAAAAAAAGTATCCAGCTCGTAAAACTCTTCCTTAATTTGCCTTTCATTATCAGTATTGGTAGCAATACCCATCAGTCCGCGTATGCGTACGTGCCGTAAATCGGCAAACTCCTTACTGCGTAACAGTTCAATCGCCTCATCAAAGCTGAGGCCATATTTGGTTTCCTCGTCGGCAATGTAAATTTGTAGCAGGCAATCAATTATACGCTTATTTTTAGCCGCTTGCTTGTCTATTTCCTGCAACAGTTTCAAGCTGTCTGCCGATTGTATCAGGCTGATGAAAGGGGCAATGTATTTTACCTTATTGGTTTGCAGGTGGCCCAGTAAATGCCATTCAATATCTTTTGGCAACTGTTCCTGCTTGTCTACCAGTTCCTGCACGGTATTTTCACCAAACCTGCGCTGCCCTGCATCGTAAGCCTGCTGTATATCTTGAACAGGCTTGGTTTTTGATACCGCTACGAAGGTGACATTGATACGATCCAGCTCGTTTTTCAGTTGAGTTATATTGTCTGCAATACTCATTTAATGCGTAAATTTGCTAATTGCTTCTTTTGAAGCGCTGCTAAATTACAGAATGCCAAAATATATTAACTTGTTTTTTTTGATGGTGATTTTTTTAACCGCCTGTGGCGGTAAAAAGGTACCGCCCGGCATTATCCGTCAGGATAGTATGGTGAGCTTGCTTACTGATGTACATATTGTGGATGGCAGCTTATACACAGTATCGCAGGTGCCCGACAGTGTTAACAAGTATGCAATGGGCCGGTATGCCCGTGTGTTTCAGCAGCACCGCACTGATTCGGCACAATTCAGAAAAAGCCTGCTTTATTACAGTAAGCATCCCGACCGTTTGGATGAAGTGTATACCGGGGTAATTCAAAACCTCGAAGAAAAGAATACCGAACTTAATAAACTACCTGCCACTAAGAATGCTGTACCCGCAAAATAGTATTGATAAATTAGGTTTTACCGAGGTAAAGGAACTGATAAGCGCACATTGCCTTAGCCCGATGGGGCAGCAAATGGTGAGCCGTATGCAGGTAATGAACAATTATGAGCAGATTCATAAGTTTTTGCACCAGGCCAATGAATTTAAAACCATACTGGAACATGATGCTGCACTGCCCATCTATCAGTTGTTTGATATAAAAACGTTAGCCAACAAGGCACGCATCGAGGGGGCTTTCCTGTCCGAAGAAGAGTTTTTTCAGGTGCATGCTTCGCTAAGTACGGTATTTGCCGTAATCAGCTACTTTAATGAGCGCGAAGGCCGTTACACAAACCTGGAAGCCTTGTTTGAGCATTTGCCCATCGAAAAAACCATTATTAAAAAAATCGATCTGGTAATTGATGCCAAGGGAAAGATACGCCCCAATGCTTCGCGAGAACTGGCTACTATTACAGATGGCATTGCACGCTCAGAGCAGGAGGCACGCAAAAAGATAGACCAGATATTTAAAAATGCGGCAGCCAGCGGCTGGACGGCTGACGGTACCCTTACCATACGCGATGGCCGCCTTTGTATACCTATACTGGCCGAGAATAAGCGAAAGGTGCGGGGTTTCATCCACGATGAATCGGCCACGGGCCAAACCGTTTATATGGAGCCGGAAGAAGTGTTTACGCTCAATAACCGTATACGCGACCTGGAGTTTGAACGCCGCCGAGAGATCATAAGCATCTTAACAACGCTGACTGATGAACTGCGCCCTTACGTGCCTTTACTGCTCTCTTACCACGGCCTGCTTACCAAGCTGGATTTTGTGCGTGCTAAAGCCTTATTTGCTATCGATATTGAGGCTAACATGCCGCAGCTGGTGAACGAGCCGGGTTTCCGGCTTACCAACGCCCGGCATCCCTTATTGTACCTGAGCTTTAAAAAGGAACAGCGTACCGTGGTGCCTTTAAATGTACAAGTAGATGAAAGTACGCGCATTATTGCCGTATCGGGGCCTAATGCCGGTGGTAAATCGGTATGTATGAAAACGGTAGGCTTACTGCAACTGATGGTGCAGGCGGGCCTGCTGATTCCGGCAGATGAACAAAGTACGGCGGGGGTATTTAAACAAATATTTGTAGATATTGGCGACGACCAGTCTATAGAAAGCGATTTGAGTACCTACAGTGCCCACCTCTCCAAAATGAAAAACTTTGTGGAGCAGGCCAACAGCAAGACTATGATTTTGATCGACGAGTTCGGTACCGGTACCGACCCGCAATTTGGCGGCCCGATAGCCGAGGCGGTATTGGAAGCACTTAATCAAAAGAAAGTGCGTGGCATGGTAACCACCCACTACTCAAACCTTAAAGTATTTGCCAGTAATGCCGAAGGCCTGGAAAATGCCTCGATGCTGTTTGATAATGTGAACATGAAGCCGCTGTATATTTTGGAGGTAGGCAAGCCAGGCAGCTCCTATGCCTTCGAGATTGCCCAAAAGATAGGCTTGCCGCAGCATGTGCTCAATTTGGCAAAGAACAAGATAGGTACCAGCCAGAAGAAAGTTGATACCCTGCTGGTGGATTTAGAACGTGAAAAGAAGGAAATTTACGATAGTAAGGTGCAGATTGACCGACAGCAGCGCCGCGTGAACGAACTGCTGAAGGAGAATGAACAGCTGAAAAGCTACCTCGAAGAAAATAAGAAAGCGCTGATGCGCGAAGCGAAGCAACAGGCGCAAAGCATTATCACCAATGCCAATAAACTGGTAGAAAACACCATTTCCGAGATAAAAAGCAGCCAAGCCGACCGCGAAACCACCCGCCAGTTACGCAGTAATCTGCAGCAGGAGTTACAGAAAACAAAGGTAAAGCCTGAAGTGAAGCCTGCTATAGCAACCGACGACGAAATACGTGCCGGCGATTGGGTAAAACTGATTGACTCGGATACCACCGGGCAGGTACTGGAAGTAGCTAAAGACAATATCATCATCGCTATGGGCGAGTTGCGTACAGTAGCCAAGCGCAAACGGGTAGAGAAGATAGCCCGGAAGGATATTCCGAAAGAAGTGCGCCGCAGCTTTGCCGGCTCAACCGGCGAAGTAGCCAGCTTTAGCCCGGAGATTGATGTGCGCGGGATGCGGGGCGAAGATGCCTTACATGCCATTGAAAAACTGCTGGACCGTGCACTGATGATGGGCGTAGGCAGCCTGAAGGTATTACACGGAAAAGGTGATGGAATTTTGCGCCGGCTGATACGTGATTACCTGAAAAAGTATGACCAGGTAGGCCGTATGGAAGATGAACATGCCGACAGGGGAGGCGACGGTATTACTTATGTGTATTTGAAGTAATGACAGTTCGTACTAAACTAATAACGAAAATGCATCATTGCTGTAATGATGCACTTTGGTTATTGTAATCTGAAAAGTAAAGTTCTACACCGCCACAATCGGCGCCTTTACATATCTTCCCCAAGCTATAAAAGCGGCTATGGCCGCAACTACAATATTAAAGCCAATCAGTGAAGCTTCACCACGACTAACATGGAAGATGCTGGCTGCAATCATCAGCAATACGATACCTGTTGCAGCTAAAGGCGTTAGCCAAGGCCGGATACGGAGCAGGGCAGGAAAGACCAAGCCTACAGCTCCCAGTAAGTCGATGATACCCGTAAATTTTACAAAGCCTGGTGAAACCTGGCCTGCCCACGGCCACATGGTACTTATTTCGGCAACAGGTTTTAAGAGTTTCATAAATGCGGCCCACAATAACATAGCTGCTAAAACTGCCTGCAATATCCACAGGATATAATGAATAAATTTTGATGGCTGTTGTGTGTTGCTCATACTTGTATAACTAATAATGGACACACAAAATTAGCTATCTTCGCTTGTGTTAAACCGGTACTATACAGTATGATAGTACTATACTAAGCAATAGCAATCTATATAATAATTAAAAGTATAAATACTCACAAAAGGAGGATGCCCTAAAACCATGCGTTCCATTAAGGATGCTTTAGAGGCGCTGGAAGGCAAGTGGAAATTATTAGTGCTGTTTAGCCTATCGGCCGGCCCTAAACGCTTTACGCAAATAGCAAGGGAATTGGAAGGTATCACTGACCGTACACTCTCAAAAGAACTCAAAAGCCTGGAAGAGAATAAACTTATTACAAAGACTGTACATTCAACGTTTCCTCCTGTTATTGAGTACGCAATTACGCAACATGGAAAGTCACTGGAAAAGGTATTGGATGAACTGCATTTTTGGGGATTAATGCACAGGAAAGAAGTAATTGGTATGTAGAAAATTACCGGCGCGGGCATTTACCGCAACGCTTACCCTTTTTGTATTTTTCGCAGCATTCTTTCTTTTTTTTGAATACGGCTTCAAATTCTATTGGATTCAACCTGCTTAACGGTGAGCCGCTAAAAGCTGCTTCTGTAATATAATTGATTAACTGCTCATCAAAACCACAACCCATATCCGGCACAACATTTTTGTTGCTCCAAATATAGAAATATTATTTTTAATGATTATAAATAAGGCGCGTAACAATTTATGTTATACGCCTTATTTAATCAAATTCCGGATTTACAAACTACCCACCGGTTACTTCACTACCCTCTTTTTCAGGACTATTACTGCCATAATCGGGGCCTTTGTCATTATCTTCTGGCTTAAAATCAGCCTTACCATCATTTTGGTCATCTTCGGTAATGCTGCCGCTGCCTTTGGTTTGCAGTTCGCCGTCCTGATGCTGGTTGCTGGTGCCGTCGTTGTCAGCAGTTCCGGTTTGGTATTGCTGGTCGGTGCCGCCGTTGGCATTAATGTTACCTTCTACCTGCGGCTCGCCGCCGCCTACTTTTTCCTGTTCCGGATCTTCACGGTAACCGGTATCGTTGGTGTTATCTCCTTGTCCCATATTGGTATTTGCTGCGCCCTGCTGGCTGTTTGGTGTAAAATTATTGTTTTCGGGATGTTCTTCTAAAGGTTCAGTACGTTTAAAATAATCATTATCGTAACCTGCGTTTTGCGATGGATTTGCCTCATCATCGCCTGAACGGGTTACATTTTGCTCGCCAAAACTCTGGCCGCCCATACCATGGCTTTCGTACCCTTTATTGTCAGGGTCTTTATCATTGCTGTCGCCGAACAGGTAACTGCGTTTTAGGTCTTTTTCCTCAATATTATCATCATCCTCTACCTTGGTTACCGATACCGGCGGATTGCTGGTTTGCTCGGTATGGTGAGGATAATCCTGGGTGGGTTCTTTATCGTAAGGTTCCATAGTATTTAATTCAGATGTAGTTATAATACCTTACTTCGGCAGATAATGTTTGTAATTCATTGCAGCTTTGTTATTTAAAAGCTATGCTTGCATAGCTTTTAAATAAATATGTACATTAGCCGCTACCAATTATAAATTATGAATAAAGTGGTTACTGATGCCGCTGCTGCTATCAGCGATATTACCAGCGGCATGACCCTTATGCTGGGTGGTTTCGGCTTGTGCGGCATTCCCGAAAACTGCATTGCTGCATTGGTAAAGAAAGGCGTTAACCAACTAACCTGTATATCCAACAATGCCGGTGTGGATGATTTTGGCATTGGCCTGATGCTGCAGCAAAGGCAGGTGAAAAAAATGATAGCGTCTTACGTAGGCGAGAACGCCGAGTTTGAGCGCCAGTTGCTGAGCGGCGAACTGGAGGTAGAACTGATACCGCAAGGTACGCTGGCTTCCCGCTGTATGGCCGCCGGGTATGGTATGCCCGCCATTTTTACCCCGGCAGGTGTAGGTACCGAAATAGCCGAAGGTAAAGAAGTACGTAATTTTAACGGTAAGGACTACCTGATGGAAATGGCCTTTGATGCCGACTTTGCCCTGGTAAAGGCCTGGAAGGGCGATATGCAGGGAAACCTGATCTATCGCTCTACCGCCCGCAACTTTAACCCGGTAATGGCGATGGCAGGTAAGATTACCATTGCCGAAGTAGAGGAACTGGTACCGGCCGGGCAATTAGATCCCGACCAGATACATACGCCGGGTATTTATGTGCACCGTATATTTCAGGGCAAGCATTACGAAAAACGCATCGAGCACCGCACGGTAAGAAATTTTGCCTGATGGTGCAGATGTGCAGATGTGCAGATGTGCAGATGTGCAGATGTGCAGATGTGCAGATGTGCAGATGTGCAGATGTGCAGATGTGCAGATGTGCAGATGTGCAGATGTGCAGAATAGGGATAACAAGATAGATAAATAAACAACTAAATCAAAAGCCCTCACCTTTGGGGAGGGTTGGGAGGGGTATATGTTAGATAAACAAGGCATCGCCAAACGCATCGCACGTGAGATAAAGGATGGCTACTACGTAAACCTGGGAATAGGTATACCCACATTGGTAGCCAATTACATTCCCGAAGGCATTAATGTGGTGCTGCAATCCGAAAACGGCTTGCTGGGCATGGGGCCGTTCCCGTATGCAGGGGAGGAGGATGCCGATACCATTAATGCCGGTAAGCAAACTATTACGATGCTGCCCGGCTCGGCAGTGTTTGACTCGGCGATGAGCTTTGGCATGATTCGGTCGCAAAAAGTAAATCTCACTATTTTGGGGGCTATGGAGGTATCTGAAAACGGAGACATTGCCAACTGGAAGATTCCCGGTAAAATGGTAAAAGGCATGGGCGGCGCTATGGATCTGGTGGCTTCGGCTCAAAATATTATCGTGGCCATGCAGCACGTGAATAAGGCAGGCGAATCGAAGCTATTGCCCCAATGTGCCTTACCGCTCACCGGGGTGCGTTGTGTAAAGAAGATTGTGACTGAGTTGGCAGTGCTTGACGTATTGCCCGAAGGCGGCTTCCGTTTGCTGGAGCTTGCACCCGGCATAACTATTGAACAAGTTAGGAATGCCACTGCCGGAAAATTAATTGTTAAGGGGGATGTGCCTGAAATGGTAATATAACACTCATTTTAAGCAGAAACTATTTGGAATAATTATAAATAAATCCAATATTTGACTTCTGCAAAGTCAATGAGAATACCTGTTGTAAATACGCCTCAAAAAGTTGAGGTTTTCAGTACCTCTAACGGGGTGGTATACCAGTGCGATGCGCAGAATTGCTGGTATGTAGAGTTTGCCGGTAAAACAGTTAAATTCAATTACCGTAATTTATTGCGCTTAAAAAAAGCGATTTACAATATTGATATCGAAGCGCTCTTATTGAAAGATGACAGGTCGCCCAACTTGGAAATTGTTTTCATTTGTGCTTCTGATGCCTGTTATGTATTGTCAATATTGCAGATCATCGCTTTCAAAGATTTATTGCAGGGCACCTTTGCCATGTTCGAGTTGAACCACATCATTCATAATTCGCTTTACCGCGTTTCTGCCTGATCATATATTTAGACTCATTTCATATTGCTTATAAATGATGCAGGTGCTGATTTATAGCACTATTATTGTTTATTAACTTATGTAGCTGTATATACAATTACCTACTATTTGAATAATATGAAAGACCTGATGCGCATTAAATGCCTGATCTCAAGCGAAATTGAAAATCTGCTTAATCAGCAAATAAAGAAAGAAGCCCATTCATCAGCCATTTATTTGGCTATGGCCTCCTGGTGTAACCGCAATGGTTATGACTATTCGTCTGAATACTTTTTCAAACAATCAGACGAGGAACGTTACCACCAGTTAAAGCTATATAAGTATGTTTTAGATATGGGTGCCACTGCCATCTCACCGGAAATTACCAACGTTAAAAATGAGTATGATTCATTTCGCGGCGTGTTTGAAGAGGCCTTAGACCAGGAAGTTGCCATTACCCAGTCTTTTAAAAACATATATAGCAGCTGTTTACGTGAGCAGGATTTTGTTACTATGGAGTTTTTGAACTGGTTTATGAAAGAGCAGCGTGAGGAAGAATACAAAGCCCGCCGTGCGCTGGAACTGTTCGAGGTAATTGGTGAAGAAGGCACCGGCCAGTGGGAGATTGATAAGCACGTTAATAAAATCAAATATGATAGCGAAGCGAGCTAAAATAGTTGGTTGTAAGAAAGCAGTATTCTTTCAGATTTATAAAATTAAATAAGCAAAGCCCAGTGTAAATACATTGGGCTTTGCCATATAAAAGCTTTTAAGTTGCAATCAATAACTCAATTCTCATTGGTTTGGCTTTTCAGTTCGGGCCGGGCCTGTTGGATAAGTGAGTTTACTTCTACAACAAAATTACCTGGCGCTTTAAAGTAAAAGGTCATCCGGCCATGTTCCTCCCGTACCTCTTCTGGTTCATATCCGCCAGCTTTTATTTTTTCATGTAATGCATATACCTGTTCTATATTGCCCTGCATAAAGCCAATATGAAACAGTTTGGGATACATAGCATCATTAACTTTAAAAAATGTAAGCAGTGAGCCATCATCATCCTGCACAAAAGCCATTTTTGGGCTGTAAGGTGTGCCCGGAGCCCGTACAAGGCCAAAGTACGTTTCGAGCATTTCTACGGTTCCTGTAACATCGGTTACTCCAAAACCAATATGGTTCAATTTCATATTTATAAATTTATAAGCAGTGAATAATTCATTTTATGTCAATACTATCTTTTTAAAGCCTTCATTACTAATTCGAAGGTTTGCCATACCATTGTTTCTGCCAACAGGGTTGCTTCCGTAGCAGATCGCTGGCTTTCATAATGTGCCCGAATCAAAGCATGAAGCGGCGCAAATGCTATCGACCAATAAATTTCTGTAGGCATCTTGTTGATTTCGCCACGTGCAATGGCATTTTGCATGAACCGATGGGTAAGATGATCATATTCATCATCTAACTGATTATAGATTAGCTTATGATAAGAGGAAGAACGCAAAAGTTCGAAAAAGGAAATCAGAGTAGGATTGGCCATGAGGTATTGATACCTGTTTTTCCATTGTAAGTGTAATCCTTCCTCGAAATCAATTTCCGGATCAAAATCTTTAATGGCAGCTTCACGCATTTTTTTTACTTCTTCAAGCGCTATTTTGATGATTAAATCATTTTTATCCTTGTAATAGATGTACAAAGTGGCAATTGAAATCTTACAGGCTTTAGCCAACTGGTTAGCACTAAAACTCTCAAAACCATTATTTGAGAGTATCTCGATGGTTTTGATACGTACTATTTGTTCTTTTTCTTGATTTCTATGTCGCATAATGAATAATGATATAATTATAAGTGATTAATCTCTTATTAATAAATTTATGCATATATTTATTTTCAACCGTTTTACAATTATAAGAACCATATAATCGTTGGATATAGGGAAATGTGCTAAGCAAAAAAGCCGGCTTTTAGGCCGGCTTTGTTTGTAATAATGTAATGTGAGAAGATAAATTACAATTTCCCTAATTCTTGCACCAGGTCAATTAACTTGTTAGAGTAACCCCACTCGTTATCGTACCAGGCTACTACTTTTACAAATTTATCATTCAGGGCAATACCAGCTTTGGCATCGAAGATAGAGGTACGGGCATCACCTTTAAAGTCGTCTGATACCACTTCGTCTTCGGTATAACCCAGGATGCCTTTCAGTTCGCCTTCTGAGGCTTCTTTCATGGCCGCTTTAATGTCTTCATAAGAAGCGCTATTTTTCAGCTTTACGGTTAAATCCACAACAGAAACGTCTGGCACGGGTACGCGAAATGACATACCGGTTAATTTACCTTTTAGGTCAGGGATTACCAGTGATACCGCTTTAGCAGCACCGGTTGATGAAGGGATGATATTCTGGTAAGCGCCACGGCCGCCTCTCCAGTCTTTAGCCGAAGGGCCGTCAACTGTTTTCTGGGTAGCGGTTACCGCGTGTACGGTACTCATCAAGCCTTCTTCAATACCAAATTTGTCATTCAGTACCTTAGCTACAGGCGCTAAGCAGTTGGTAGTACAAGATGCATTAGATACAATGGTATCATCAGCTTTCAGTTCCTTATGGTTTACACCCATTACAAAGGTACGGGTATCATCTTTGGCCGGTGCGCTCATTACTACGCGCTTAGCACCGGCGTCAATATGTTTCTGAGCGGTTTCCTGGGTGAGGAACAAGCCGGTTGATTCAATTACTACTTCAGCTTCTACTTCATTCCATTTTAAATTAGCCGGGTCTTTCTCAGCAGTTACACGTATGGTTTTACCGTTTACCACCAGGTGGCCGTTTTCTACCGCAATGGTACCGTCAAATTTGCCGTGGGTCGAGTCGTACTTAAGCATGTAAGCCATGTAATCCGGCTCAACCAAATCGTTGATCCCTACAACTTCAACACCTTCGCGCTGAATGGCAGCCCTGAAAGCCAGGCGGCCAATACGGCCGAATCCGTTAATTCCTATTTTCATGATTTTGATTTAATTAATTCTTATTCAGATAGTAAGTTAATAAACTGTTTATTGGTTCTCTTAAAATGTATTTTATTTCCAGTCCGGCATCTGCGGAAGCCTCCTGCAGGCAATCTTTAAACTCATCGGCCACAGAGCCTGTAAAATGCAGCGGCGCATTAGGATACTGCCTATGGAGCGGAAGGGTATAGGTATTCAGCAGCAGGCCGAATCCTTGTTTTATGGTTTGCCTTAAATAGGCATGCTCGCGGTTATCAGCATAAAAACCGGTAAAGGAGCTTAGGTATAATGCCGGTTGCTTTTGCCGGTATACCTTCTCCAGCAAGGTCTTCCGGTCAATATCATAACGCTTTACAAATTTTTTGCGGATGTCGGCAGGCAGCGTTTCATTCATGTAAGCCTTAATCAGCTGGCGGCCCAGCCAATTGCCCGATCCTTCATCTGCCAGAATATATCCCAGGCCGTAATTATTAGGCTTAATTTTTTTGCCGTTGTACCATCCGGCATTAGAGCCGCTGCCGCAAATGCTTACAATGCCTTCATCATCCTTACAGCAGGCAATGGCAGCCCCCTGAATATCATGTTCCACTGTTACCTTAGCATACTTAAAAAATGCAGACAGCGCATTGCTGATTATGTTTTGCAGCATCAGGTTTGAAGCGCCCGCACCAAAAAAATAGATACGTTTTATCTCTTCGGCATGGTGTATCAGGTTGATGTTTTTATTCAGCAGTTGTACAATGCTTTTTTCGTCGGTAAAATAGGGGTTTATGCCATTGGTTTTAAAAGACGCAATAGTTTTGCCTTTATCAGCCAATCGCCAGTTGGCATGCTGCGAACCGCTATAAATAACTGCAATCATAATGACATATACCCTAAGGTAGCTTGTAGCGGCGCTAATATAGTAATTTTAAAGGGTTACTGTTTATTATTAATACTTTAGCCTTCCGCGTTTGTTATTTACAACAAAGATAATACATTTGTTCACCAGCAGTTAGTGTATTGCGGTGATATGTGTATAAATTACACTATGCTTATAATCGCTTTGCTGGCATTGTTTAATGTCAATCTAAAAATATCAGGGTTTGGAACAGTATCTGCCTCAGTTTGAATCGGCTTTATCTATTGACTGCGTAATTTTCGGCTTTGATGCCGGCGAGCTCAAAGTGTTATTGATTGAGCGTAACGCCGAACCCTTTAAGGATTGGTATGCACTGCCCGGCTTTTTGGTGAAGCAGGATGAAGGTGTGGATGAAGCCGCCGAACGTATCTTGTATGAACTTACCGGCCTGCGCGACCTGCACATGGAGCAGTTTCACACCTTTGGTGATGTAGACCGGCACCCGCAGGGCCGGGTAATTACTGTAGCTTATTACGCGCTGATCCGCATTAACGGCCAAAAAGAATTACGCCCGGTTACCGATTATGCCAAAGCCGCTTTCTGGCACCCGGTGAATGATTTGCCAAAACTGGGATTTGACCATAGCCGCATCTTTTCTACAGGCTTTAATAAGCTGCGCCGGCGTTTAAGCTATCAGCCAATCGCATTTGAGCTATTGCCCGAAAAATTTACCCTTACACAGTTGCAGCAACTGTATGAAGCGATATTAAACAAAAAGCTGGACAAGCGCAACTTCAGGAAGAAGATGTTGAGTTACGGATTTTTGAAGGAGTTGGATGAAAAGCAGAAAAACGTATCTTACCGTGCAGCCAAGCTTTACAAATTCGACCGGCGTAAGTACACCAAGATATTTCAGAATGAACTTAATCTGGATAAATAACGCTTTAATTCCTTAATAAGAGAATTGAAGCGCTTACCAAAGCCGCTGTTTAAATGATAAAAAGTAAAAGGCTAAGAGAGTTAATTCTTAGCCTTTTACTTTCATTTCAACCAGCCTTGCTGCCGCCTTTAAAGGATTAGGCGGCTGGTTTTTACAAATGGCTTGGCGACAGTTCTAAATGATATTTTACCAGATTATCTATAGGGGAGCGGATGATGTTACCCATGATCATACCGTTTTCAGTTACCACTTCTTCCAGCACATTACGGAAGTTGTAGCCTACAGAACCAATACAGTTAAAAGTGTAATCTTTATAGTTTGGATAATGCGTAACCAGGTTACGAAAAAAATCTTCGAATGAGGTTTTCACCAGATTACGGCTGTATTCCAGATTTACATTGTTATCATAAACAAATTTGCTGAAGCTGGCGCAGAAGCGATTGGCCAATGGCTTTACATATACCGCTTCATTTACATCATCGGGGGTAAGGTGAAAAGTGTCCCAGAATGTTTTGCGTACAGCTTCGGGCATATAACCGCGTATATAATCAGTTAACAGCTTTTTACCTATATAACAGCCGCTGCCTTCGTCACCTAATATGTAAGCGCCCGAATCTATATTGTGTGCTACATTTTTTCCGTCATAAATACAAGTGTTGGTACCAGTGCCTAAAATGGCGGCAAAACCTTTGCCGGTGCCCAGCAATGCCCTGGCGGCGGCTAATAAATCATGCCCTACGTATACCTTCGAATTGGTAAATACCTGCTCCATGGCATCAATTACCAGCTGTACTTTATCGGCTGTGGAGCAGCCTGCACCATAATAGTTAACTTCGGTAATGCTTTCTAAGGGTAAATCAGACGGCAGGTTTTCTTTTAATGAATTGATGATGTAAGCGGTACTCACAAAGTAAGGGTTATAGCCCTCCGTGTTAAAATACACTTTTTTACCTTCTTCATTGACCAGGCACCAGTTAGTTTTGGTTGACCCGCCGTCAGCAATTATGATCATATACTTGGTTTTAAAATTGGTTAAATGTATGATTTACTTGGTTTAAAAAAAAGTAATGCAAGTGATAACACCAAAAAAAAGGAAAGATGTTGTTTTAACTGCATTAGGTAGATAAGGTTAAGCTTTTGTTATTAAATTGGTTGCTGATTAAACTGTAAACGTGCCATATAGTTTTCGCAGCACTTACAAACCTGTCAATCCTTGTTCACACGTTTCACGCCATTAATATATAGCCGAAATATCAAATATTTTTCCATTTAAATTGAATGCCTGTCCGGCACTCAGTTTCTGCATAGCAAAAGCGATAGGAGAAGCGGGTGATACCGTATGATATACCGCATCCTCTACATTGAAACTGCCTGCACCTATGGCAATATAAAAGTTACCCTGATTAGTTATAACCAAACTACCCGGACCGGCGGCGGGCAGCGCCTGTGCATCAGGCCTGATGCGACCCAGCATTACTTTCATCTTACCGGCTTCGGCAAGCTGGATGGTATTACGACTGGTTTCCTGCTGCATCATTTCGCGTGTGGTTTCGTATTTATCGCCAGCGCTGCTTTTGGTGTCGTCGGCCGAGGCCTGTTGCGCAGCCACAATTGCCTGTTCGATGCTGCTGATGCGGGTATTCACATAATCAAGGCAGTGCTGATAAAGTAATCGCTTTACAGTGCCAGCATCAAAAGGCATTTTGTCAGAGGTGGGAAACACAGCAGGTACAAGATTAATCAAGCAAACGCCCCGAAGATAGGATGCTGGGCCTGTAAGATTCATATAATCAAAAACAAAAGCTCTCCTAAAAGTTGTAAGTATGAGATTTTTATGACAATATTGCTTGAATATTGGGAAATGAAAAGTTTTCAGTTTTAACACTTGTTAACTTCATGCTCCTCAAAATCAGTTATTAACCGTTGCCGAATAAAATAGTTTAGTGTGGAAGGATCCGTGGGAGTTAACCTAAAGACAGATGCCTGCTTTGAGGTATTGTTTTATGCCAATCCGCAGCCCATGTGGGTTGTTGAGATAAAATCGCTGCAAATAGTTGAGGTTAATGAGGCTGCGGTAAGGCAGTATGGATATACCAGGCAGGAGTTTTTAAGTAAAAGCATTGTTAATTTATACCATAAAAACGATGTGCCGGCCTTATTGGAGATGATTAAACGCCGGCCAGCCGAGTTGGTGCATTTCGATGGCTGCCATCATCTGGCAAAAGATGGCACCCTGTTTACAGTTAATACTAATGCCTATCATACTGAATACAAGGGCATGCAGTGCTATTTAGTGCAGGCTTTAAGTACTGAGCACTCCAGGCTTGTTGATCTGCTGGCCAGTTCACAGCAGAAATTCAACCATCTGGTTCATCATTCACCTATCGGATTTTGTCAGCTAAACAATCGCTGGCAAATTATGGAATGGAACGCGGCTGCGGAGCACCTGATAGGCTACCAGAGCACAGATGTAATAGGCAAAAAGTTATGGGCAGTACTGCCCGAGCTTTTACATACCGAATTTTATGCCAATTGCATTGAGGCGATGCAAAGGCAGGCGAACGTTGAATTTACCACTTATTACTGGCCGTTGCAAAACTGGTTTGCTGTGGCGCTGTATCCAAATGAGGGCGGGTTAATTTTGCAGTTGAGAAATATCACCCGCAAAAAGATGTTCGAAGAGGCTTTATTATATAAACTGCAGCAGTTAAAACAGATATCATTTTTCAATTCACATTTTATACGCAAGCCGGTAGCCAGTTTAATAGGCGTAACACAACTGGTTACAGAAGGTACTGCTGATAGCTGTGAATTCAGGAGAATAGCTGGCTACATCAACGAATGCGGCACCGAACTGGATGAGATGCTGAAACGCATTAACCAAATGCTGCAGAATAACGAAGGTATAAAGCTGGTTAATAAACTCAATAGTTTTGACTTCAATAAGCTCGTTACAGTTGTAATCGAAGCTATGCAAATTAAATATCCTTGTGTTCAGGTTAATGCCGTACATCCGCACCAATTGCATTATTACGGGAACGAAAAGGCAATACAATCGGCCATCACTAACCTGGTTGATAACGCCGTCAAGTTTTCGGGCGGCCATAAACCCGTTAATATTAAAGCTGATGTTATTAACCATAACATCGTAGTTTCTATACAAGATTACGGGATAGGCATGAGCGATAACCAGCTTGCCGATTTTTTTGAGATATACAATAAAGATAAAGTTACCCTGGCCGTTGGCACAGGTTTACTTAATGTATTTAACGTGATCAAAAAACACTACGGGAATTTTTGGATAGAAAGCCAGGTCAATGTAGGCACTGTGTTTAATATCTGCTTTCCGTTGTCTAACGTGCCTGCATACCGTTTGCACGGAAGCCAAAAATTTGCAGTATACAAACAGCCGCAGTTCAAAATAAACTATCAAAAGCAACAGCAATGTTTATATACCAGCTGGACAGGCTTTCACAACGCCAACTCGGTAAAGGCCTGTTGCATGCACATTACGTCGGCAATACATCAAACAGGCGCTCAAATGCTGCTGATTGACCATTCGGGGGTGCTGGGTGTTTGGGAAGGCGCCGTTAGGTGGATTATATACGAATGGCATCCGAAGTTGGTGCAAGCAGGCGTTACTCACATCGCAGCCGTATATTCGCCTTGCACCTTCAGTAACTTTTCGGCAAAACACATACTGCGGCAAAGTAAGAGTAAAATATGCATCCGGCTGTTTAACACACGCGCCGAAGCTATAGCCTGGCTTAACCAGCAGCGTACTTTACCGGAATCAAATTTTTGCTGATTAATTTCTATAACCAAACCCACAGCCCTTTAAATTGACGCATTACAGGTTATTGCCATTTTAAATTGAATTTTGCATATTTGCACCGCAATAAATAAGCAGGGTTCCGTAGCTCAGTTGGATAGAGCAACTGCCTTCTAAGCAGTAGGTCTTTGGTTCGAATCCAAACGGAATCACTTGAAAATAGCCTTTTGACGATAAGTTGGAAGGCTTTTTTTTGTTGGTATAAAGTTCAATTTATCAGCAAATAGTCTCATCAATACATAGTCTGTTTGCGCACAGTTTGCACAAACAAAGCAACCATAACCTCAAACATTATGGTTACTTATAAAGTCCTGTTAGATACAAGACGAGCCAAATCAGACAGTACTTATGCTGTCACCATCCGAACTACTTGGGAGCGCAAAAGCACCACCACTAACACAGGCGTGTCTATTCCTAAGCAATATTGGAATGAACAGCAAAGTTGTGTTGCAATCAAGCATCCCAATGCAAAACTTCTTAACAAAAGAATCACGGAACACTATCTGAAACTTCAAAAAGCAGTGCTAGAGCTGGAAGATGATGGAGGCTTCAGTTTTGAAGCATTGAAAGAGAAATTGAATGATTCTCACATTATCCCAAAGCTTAAACGTAGCATGACGTTCAAAAACTATGCTGAACAGTTAATTACTGAAATGCTGGATATTAATAAAGCGGGCAATGCTATAATTTATCGAACCGCTATAAATCGATTATTAGCGTTTACAAAAAATGAGAAACTGCAATTTGTCGAAATTGATTTTAGTTTACTTGATGCTTTTAAACGAAAGCTGGTACAGGAGGGAATTAAACAGAACTCTATAAGTAATTATTTTCGTACACTTCGAGCTGTTTACAACAAGGCGATCAAAGCTAAACTGGTGGATAAGTCACGCTACCCGTTTTTGGATTTACCGATAAAGGTTGAGCGCACGGCTAAACGTGCGATTACAATCGACAATCTTCAAGCGATTGCAAAATTAGAGTTCAAGCCTAGGTCACAGGAATGGCATGCACGTAACTATTTCTTTCTCAGTTTTGCGCTGATTGGTGCATCATTTACAGATCTGTGTTATTTAACATCTGCAAACATCAATAAGGGTAGGATAATTTATAAAAGAAGAAAAACAGGGCAGGAGTTGACCATCAAACTTCTACCGTATACAGAAAAGCTATTGAATTATTACAGTGGAACCAATGCTATGTATCTAATCCCGGTTCTGCCACCTGACGTTGTTCAGGATGGCTTAAGAGCAAAGCATATCATCATGCAGTCGATCAAGCAAACTAATAAGTACTTGAAACGAATTGGGAAAACTTGTAATATTGATAATAACATTACCACCTATGTAGCACGTCACACTTGGGCTACCACAGCTAAACGTTTAGGATACAGTATTGAACTAATTGCAGAAGCATTAGGTCATGAGCATGGTAATAAAATTACCAATATCTATCTCGACAGCTTTGACCAAACTTTAATTGACGATGCTAATGCAAGGATTGTACAGTTAATTGAATAAGTAACTGTTGATGATAATAGTTGAAAATACTAGAAGTTATCTCATAAATGACAAAGCAGTAAGTTTGCCATATGAGTGAGCTAAATGAGAAGCAATGGGAGAAGATAAAAGACCTGGTACCAGAGGGCATCAGGCGAACGGATGGTAAAGGCAGGCCCTGGCGGGACAAGCGTGAAGTACTGGAAGGTGTGCTTTGGATACTTCGGACAGGGGCGCCCTGGAAGGACCTGCCTGACCGCTATCCGCCTTATCAGACCTGCCACCGCAGGTTCCAGGGCTGGGTCAAGAGCGGGGTGTTTACGCTTATTATCGAGACGCTGGCCACCGATCTATATGAGCGTGGCGGTGTGGATTTAAGCGAATGCTATATAGATGGAACCTTCTGTATGGCAAAAAAGGGGGCCTACTGGTGGGAAAAACTAAGAAAGGTAAAGGCACCAAGATCATGGCAATCACAGACGCTGCTGGTATTATATTATCTATCTCAGTCCACTCTGCTTCCCCGCATGAGGTAACACTGGTAGAGAAAACGCTGGAAGAACGCTTTATTATTCCGCATCCTGAGCGCCTCATTGGGGACAAAGCTTATGACTCAGACCCGCTGGACGAGCGGCTGAAAGAACAAGGCACTGACCTTATTGCCCCACACCGGGATAACCGCAAAAAGAAAAAAACGCAGGATGGCAGAAAACTGAAAAGGTACAAGCGAAGGTGGAAGGTAGAGCGCTTCTTTGCCTGGTTATTCAATTACCGCAGAACGGTGGTCAGATACGAGTATCATGAGGAAAACTTTAAAGCCTTTGTCCTTTTAGCTTGTTCTATGATCCTTTTAAAGTCATTCTTTCATTTATGAGATAGCTTCTACTAAAAACACAAAACCCATCCGTGAAGATGGGTTTTGCTTGCTCCTTGAGATATTAATGTTAAGGTATATTATATTAAACTTTTAATCTACAAACCGGCTTGTAACCTATAAAAACAGGTTTTTCACCTTCATGTTCAGGAACACTATAAACATCTTCCCAAAGGAAGAATTTAAACAGTTCATGTTCACATTGTTGCTCAATTTTACTCTCAAAAGCAGGTAAGCCCACTTTAAAACGAACTTTACTTACAATTTGAGTAAATTGATTAGTTGAATACGTTTCATCTAAATCAATCTCTTGATCCAGCTTAGCATTATAATTACGTTCTATACCGGTTTTTGGATTATTAACCAAAAGAATGTTTGATAGTACAATCTTCCAGGAATTTCTTCCTCGACCTTTTAGATTGTTAATTACGTCAGCTGCGACATTTCCGATTATCGGAAATATAGAGTTGAATCTTTCTTTTTGTGTGTTCGTAAACACAGATACATCATTTGTATTCATGATAAAATAAAATTTAAATAAAGAAATATGACGTAAAACCTTATTAATTTTATTTTTTCAACAATTTAATTTTCAAAAGTTATGGCAAAACTTTGAATACTATAACATCAATATGTCAAGGAACATGGCCATCAGCATACTAACTAAAAGGAAGCCAAATTGATGGTTTGCAAATGTAAAAATTGACTTCAAATTGCCAATAGCTAAACGTCATTTTAGATATATAAAATATTTAACTGTCTGATAATTAATTATTTATTTTTTATTCTTTATTCTTACTTTTTTTTATTATCTTTATATTATATTTCAGAGGTCAATATACACTTGGTGAGTCAAGGGTTTAAGGTCGGTCATAGCTAACCGATCTTTTATTTTTATCCCAACTTTCCAAAAATATTGAACCTAACCACAGATACATCCACACACCTTCAGATTACCCTTAACACCGAGATACGCCATGCTGTAACTAAGCATTGACGAAAAAATGTATATTGAACCGATTGAAATTGAATTACAACTAGCGGACAACTTTGAAGCCGCCTTTCCAGATAAACGCATTCCTAACGGATTTATAGATAAAAGCAAAACACGCGTAGGTATCACTTACACCTGTTTTCATGACACACGCCATACCATAGCTGTCATTCCCGGTGCTGCTATTATTGAGGACGCATTGGTAGACTATCCTTACTTGAACTTGTTCCCCGTAAAAGACGGAGTTACGGTTGAAGATATTGTTACTGAATTAAATTCAGCTAAATCGTATAAACGTCTGGTCACTACACCAGAGAGCTTTGGTAAGATCATAACAGCAGCCAAGAAGATGAAAAAGCTGCAATGGCTGTATGATAATTTCTTCCTGTATCTGGACGAAGTGCATTGTTATGCCACAGAAGATTTTAGAGAGCATATACTCACACCATTCGATTTTGAAGAGGAATATGTATGGAGGTTTAAAAATATGGCAATGGGTTCAGCTACTCCGTTTAAGTTCAGCGACCCTCGTATTCAGGCATTACCTCACTATAAGCTAATATTCAAAGAGAAATTTGGTAGGATTACCATTGTCAATGATGCTAAACCGCAACAGGTGCTGTGCCAGATGCTGATGCAAACCGAGTTTCCGGGTAATGTGCATATCTTCTTTAACTCGGTAACGGCCACTGGTGAGATAATCAGGGCAACCGGTATCACAGATGTGAACATCTATTGCAGAGACGAGCAGGAGAACATGGTCAAGCTTGGGGAAGCCAGCAAGTACTTCAAACCGCAACCACTCAAAGGTCAATATGCTAAATACAACTTTTACAGTTGCCGGTATAATGATGGCTGGAACCTGGCGGAAGATGAGACGGCCACTATTGTTCTGCTAACGGATAAAGCAATTCCGCATACATTGGTGGGGATACCCTATAAAGGATTTCAGGCTGTGGGACGTATGAAGGTAACACCAAACCGGATATATCACCTAACCAATAATTATGGAAGATTAGGCATGCGCACCTTTGAACAGATACAGGATATGCACCTTTATAATAAGCAGCACAGTATTAGCTATTACAACCTCCATATCAATACCTGTAAAACAGATGGAATGGAAGATGATAACCAGCTACTGGAAATGGTAAAACCATATTCAGGAGTTAAGGACGGAAAGAGGCAACTTGACCATATGAAGCTTGACCAGACCATTTATAAAGAGTACAGCAACGAGCATTACAATAATGCAGCTACGATAGAGGCGACGTGGCAAAGCTGTAATTACGAAACAGAGGTACAGTCATTTGACCTGGCACCTGTAGTTACGGAGAAGCAAAGTAAAGAAGAGATCAATAAGCAGGTGATTGACCGCATACTGGAATACAAAGCACACCCGGAGCAGTACAACTTCAAAGCGGCCACAGCGACCATCAGTCGATATAAAGTCGAGTACCAGCTGCTATTCCAGGCACTGGAACTGTTGGACGCAGAAGAGATAGCCAGACTAAATTATAATGATAAAGCCATGAAAGCAGCACTAATAGAAAAGAGCAACCAACACGCAGAAGCTAAGTTACGCTTACTGTTGATAGATGAATTTAAACTGAAAGATGCCAGCAGTAACAAGCATGCTAACCGCTATACCAACAAATATATTAAAGCCAGATTACAGGGGCTATACGATCAATTAGGCATCTGCAAACCGGATGGAAGCCGTAAACTGGCATCTGCGGAACAGTTAAAAGAGTTCGGGTTATTTGAGTTGAAACCTTGTAAAGCAGATGATGAACAGGGCAACAAGAAGCCGGGAATGGAAATAGTAAAAGAGAATTACACCACGCACAGGCAGCTTCAGGCAGCCTGAGCAGGTGCTTCCATTTTTCCAAAAAGTTGCTTCCTTTACTGCCTTATAAGGGAACGAGACCCAAACCCATTTTTTTTGGAAAGTTAATTATACACAGGAGTAAACTGGCGATAGTGCCGGTTTATTCTATTTTCAAAACGTAAGTTTGGGTCTGTAAAATAAACTGTGTCACCCCCTGGCAGGCCCCATGGGGCCTGCCAGGGGGCGATTGCTACATCAAATCTAATATCATTCTTCCGGGAAACCAAATGGCCAGTTTCTGAGCGGTCATGGCCCAGTTTGAAAGCGGCATCGTCCATTTTTGTTTAATGTTGTTATGGGCCAGATAAATCAGTTTTAACAGGGCCATATCGGAGGTAAAGCCGCCTTTTGTTTTGGTGACCTTTCTGACCTGCCGGTGGAAGCCTTCGATGGTATTAGTGGTATAGATCAGTTTACGGACAGCTTCATCATACCGGAAATACGTGCTTAGCTTTGACCAGTTGTTACGCCATGATTCCAGTACCTTCCCATATTTATTACCCCACTTTTCTTCCAGCTGATCCAGGCGCAGCTCAGCCAGTTCCAGCGTTTCTGCCTGGTAAACCGGCTTCAGGTCTTTCATAAATACCTTCTGATCCTTAGAGGCTACATATTTCAGGCTGTTACGGATCTGGTGGACAATGCAGGTCTGGATCTCTGTTTGTGGGAAGACGGTATTAGTGGCCTGCGGAAAACCGCTTAGGTTATCGATGCAGGCGATCAGGATGTCCTTTACCCCACGGTTCTGCAGGTCGGTCAGCACCGACAGCCAGAAGTTAGCCCCTTCGCTCTGAGAGACATACATGCCCAAAAGTTCTTTGTGGCCGTGACGGTCAATGCCCAGGATATTGTAAACGGCATGGGACACCATCCGGTGGTCTTCCTTAACCTTATAGTGCATGGCATCCAACCAAACGATCGTATAAAGCTCTTCCAGTGGCCTTGATTGCCACTCCTTTACTTCGGGGATGATCTTGTCGGTAATGGCAGATAAGGTGCTGTGGCTGATCTCCGTATCGTACATATCCCTGATGTGCCTGGAGATGTCACGCAGGCTCATCCCTAACCCATACATGCCGATGATCTTCGATTCCAGGCTTTCGGCAAGTATGGTTTCCCGCTTGCGGATCAGTTCAGGTTCAAAGCTGGAATTACGGTCACGGGGCGTATTGACAGATATTGTCCCATCAGACGTACGGACGTCTTTACTGGTCTTGCCATTCTTCCGGTTGCCGGAACTGCGCTCTGCTTGATCTAAATGGCTTTCCAGTTCAGCTTCCAAAGCTGCATCCAAAAAGCTTTTAAGCAAGGGCGCAAAAGCGCCATCCTTGCCATACAGCGACTTGCCCGAGCGGAGTTGCTCCAGGGCTTTCTTCTTCATTTGCTCATACCCTAAGGGCGATTCTTCTTGCTTCATTATAAACTATGTTAAAGGTATTTATTTACGCTTTGACACAGTTTATTTTACAGTCTCGTAAGTTTTCCTGAAAACCTTTGTAAATACCTGCTATTGCTTGAAATTAACCTCAAAATACCTGTTTTGCACAAATAATTGCTCAAACACTTGTTATTACTCATTTTTGCATCAAAACACCTGTTTTGACTGAATTATTGTTGAATTGTGCTTTTTAAGTATCTACTTATAAATATATGGTTTAAGCTGATTCAATAGTAATCTAATCCTATGCGTATCATAATCCATAAGAACCAATCCACATGGAATTAACCGGTAAATAGATGGTTGCAAGCGTTACATCACAAACCGTATCGTACGGAATACAACTGAATTTTGTGATATCTACCATCTGCGGATGTGCAGGAGGAGATTCTTCAGTTAGTAAATACCCAAATGGTTGAAAGTTGATTTCAGACCATTTAACAATACCCAATGCTTCATCATAGCCAACGGAATATCCCATGACCCGCTTGTTTGGCGAATGGTTGGAGTAAATGTAAACTTTGAATTTTGATGGAAATTCGGTTGAATATTTATTGAGCATAAACTCAACCATCTCTTGATGCGACCTTATATATCCTATTTTATCAGCTGATAGAAACATACTGATAATCTGTTTAAAGACATTCAAAGGTTTTAAACGGTATTGCCCTTTGACATATCCTTGTTGGATTTGAGCTTTAAGCAAAGGCATACCTTGCCTTGCAAAATCACAATAGTCTTTCCCATACCATGCACCGGTGTTATTACTACAAGATTTACAAAGACTGTATACACCCTGACCTCGATGACTTTGACTGCGTTTACCAAACAAGGGGCCTGATGTCTCTATTAAATGATCTGATACCTGTATGAATATAGGTCTATCATTGAAAGCACCACGTGGCGGGACATGCTCAAATGTAAGTTCACCATATAAACCGCATATTTGACAATGGCCTTGCTTCTTCATAAGTATCAATCTATATAACCATTAAATATACAGCCATAACCATTTATAAGCAATAACCATTCAATTTCCAGTTTTCCAATTTTTAAGTTCAATTAATACTATATAAGGAAACATAGAAGACGGCTCAATTTTTTGGAAACTCGGTAAGCAGTTAAGCACAGCCTTACCTCACTACTTCTAATAACCACGCCCCCTGGCATCTATATTCTAAAGTCGTTACATATACAGCTCACTGCGTCCAAATACATTTGAGCATTCTGAAAATCATTTGGCGAGAGATATAAGCGGCTGTGCATAGGTCTGTCTATACCCCCGGAACCTGTTGACGAGAAAATGCAATCATATATTGGTGTGCTGCGCACATGATGTCAGGCATAATGCCTGAAAAAACACCTATTGAAGCAATGCTTCAACCATTGACTAAGAACCCTCAATGACTGCTGCCTGCATTCATTTTATCTCACTCACTTTATCCATTCACCTTGTAAAATCAAATCAACCATCATTATGTTAGGACACATCGAACTCGACAACTTTAAACGGGAACCTGAACCCGAATTGCCTAAGCGGCCACCATTCAGAATGCGTAAGTTTTG
Source organism: Mucilaginibacter sp. (assembly GCF_965200995.1). GTDB lineage: Bacteria > Bacteroidota > Bacteroidia > Sphingobacteriales > Sphingobacteriaceae > Mucilaginibacter. The sequence goes on from NZ_OZ241743.1 coordinate 3,149,185, forward strand.
GATCACCGCAGCTAACCAGGCAGGCATGCCACGTGAACTGGAAGTCAACCGCTTTACTTTATTACACTATCACCGATTGCTGGCTAAAATTAAGCTGTTCTACGCACCACTAAACGAATACGTGTTTGAGAAGGACACACGCTTCTATTCCAAATACAACCATGCCACCATGCATCAATTTCTTTGTTCCTCACTCTACTTTGAACTGGAATGCAGCCCTAATTACCTCTACCAGGTCAATGTAAGGTTTGACAACTGTCCGTTTGAACAGGACATCCGCATGATGCTGCAAACCTATCCCTTAAACAAGCGCTATGTGGAGTATGATACCATTGCATCCGTGAGCAGCTTCTTTGCATCCATTAAAGGCGAGTTTGACCAGAACTGCTTCTCTACTTTAAAAGCTACTGTGGTTAATGAATAGCTGATTGCAAGCTGTTCAATTGCTCGCTTACTTATTTATCCTTATAAGCCCAATGGTCAAACTGTTGGGCTTTCCTGTTTCACTTAATCACCTTTTAATACATCACCACAATGCCAAACGAACAATTAAACGCTTTACTGCAAACGACACCGGAAGATGACCTTTATGTGCTGGTACGCTGGCCCGAGGTGCAGGAGCTGATGGAACATAACTGGTTCCGCAGTGAATGCCTGCTGTACAACCCCTTTGATGACCAGGTTTACCTCGACTCTGCTTACTTCGTTCCAGCAGTTAGGTTGGCTGAACTCAAAGCCGAACAACAAAGCTAAGATCACAGTAACCAACCCTCATTACCTTATAAGCCTGATAGCTCCACTGTCAGGCTTTTTCATTTAGCAACTATCCATTCACTTAAAAATTCAACAACATCATGACCGCATTACTCATTACGCCCGATGTGCTGCCCTGCTGCACCCTCTACATTCTGCTGCAATGGCCATACGTACAAGACCTGATGGAACAAAGCTGGTTCCAATCAGACTGCATCCTTTATCAGCCTACACAGGATCAGGAACACCTGCCACAGGCTTACTTCATTCCAATGGAACGGTTTGCAGAAGCTATTCAGCAAAAGCTCATTGTTTTAGAAGTGTAGCCACTTTTAAAGCCTTACAGGCTACAACGGCTGATAACAGCTTCGAGCAATCAACAGCACCCGTTTACCACAAATTACAAGGCGCTGCAACTAAGCATCCTACATTGAAAGATTACTTTATGCAAGACAACACGATTACTTTAAAAGGAAGCCAGCTGGATATGAACTTCAATCAGGTTCCCACGCAAACCGTTTATTTACTGGTTCAATGGCCTTATCTTGACCAGCTGATGCATTATGACTGGTTCAATGCTGAATGCCTGCCTTACCAGCCCAGCGGAGAAGCACCTTCACCATTAGCTGCATTAGTACCCTTAGAGCGCTACTCCGAAACACTAAAGCAAGGCATCAACGCACTGCGCATCTGATTACATCCATTCACAACGCATTACAAGGCTCTGCATATCAGCAGGGCCTTTTTCATTTCACCACAAATCATTTACTCACTTAATGCCATAACACATGGAAACAACTACACTCACTCCATTATTAAAAGCTGAACCCATTCAGCAAACAGAGCAGCTGACTTATAATGAATGCGTACACAGAACCTATAAGCTGATACTCTTATGGGCTACAGCAGCAATCGCCACTATTGATGACGATAAGTTGAGAGGAACTTTAATAAGAGAGGATGCACTACCCATTACCGAAGGCAGCATTATTCATGAGCTAATCAGCCCTATCCTTTATTTACGCCTCGAATGTTATGCCGGCAATGAATACGGAATTAGGTTTGGCTATGAACCTTCACCATCCTACGGTCAGTACTATCCCATCATGGCAGCATTTGTCAGGATGATTTATAAGCTTACCAGCAAGAAAGCCAGTCAGGTGAACATTGAGAATGCAGTCAGGATATACCATATCCAAGTGGACTGTGCAGACCTCTATGACTGGATGCAGGAAATAGTATCACGTTACCATAGGCATGAGCAGATACCTTATAAGGCGGCAACACTGAAAAGAAAGTTGCAGAAGGTAGCTTAACTATTCGTGGTTACTGTTTAACTTTACCTCATTCACTATTAAAGGAGGATATACAGATTAGACAGTAACCATTACTTACATACAATGAAAATATAAGCGTTAAGCTTTATTTGTCTTGTTTCAAAATCGGCAAAATTTTCAAACACCAAGGCAAATGAGTTCAACGTCCACGCGAAAGCGTCTGGACGAAGACTTGTTTGTGGTGTTGGGTTTTGCCGAACCTTGAAACGCAAATGGAGTTCAGTCCAGGCGCTTTCGTGCGTTACAACCCACCATATAGGACTGGTATGGTGATTAATCAAATCATATCATGTTTACCAAAATCATCTTAGCGGCAATCATTAGTACAGCCGCTATCTCAACCGCCAAAGCACAGTATGTGACTTATGAGCCAATCAATGTCAATCCTTCCATTGCACCTTCAACAGGTAATGTCAGCGTTCAACTCATGAACGGCTACATCATTGGTGCTACTGGTAATGTTCAAAAGATCAAACTTAAAGTGGCACAGATACAAAGGTCTGTAGTCATTGCTGGTGTTAAAGAATTGACTTCAGAGTATTGGAGTGATTTCTCGGTCAATCGACCAGTAGCTGAAAAGCTAAATGCTTATGACAAGCTCGCTGACCAGTTTGAGTACAAGGTCTATATTCCAGTGCTAGGCAAAGTAGTTTACTTCTAAACGGATAGCCCATGAAAACACTATCCTTATGGATTTTTACCGTTGCTCTGCTACAATCTTCCTTTATCAAAGCTCAATCGATAAGTGACTTGGACATGCACAATGGGTTTAATAAAATAAATTTTAGTCTATCACTTCATGAGCTGAAAGAGGTAACACAGCTTAAAAAGATTACATCTGATAAGAAAACAAAAGAAGAAACTTACCTAGTCAAGCATCCTGATGACTTCAAAGTATATGGATATGTACCACAGTATGTTTGTTTATATTTCTACAAGGATCAACTTTACGAAATTGAAATTAAATTGCAGGATATGTTAGCCTCTGAACGTAGTACTATACGAGCAGACATGATTACACGTGTCGTTCAAAGTTATGGCAGCTATACGGCACAGGACACCAGCGCACAAACCAAAAGCTCAAGAAAGGAAACGTATCGATACTGGAACGGACAAGTGGTTACCCTAGTACAAGGTTGGCCTTGGAGTAATGAAATCGTTGGTTATTCCAAAAATCTAATGCAGCAGCCTATCGTCAGAGGTGACAAGTGGTATTTTCTCAACAACAAAGTAGTCATGGAGCGAAAGAACGAACTTGGGTTGAATCAAGGTCTTTAAAAGTCTCATGTTTAAAAGTTTAGCATAGAGCTTATCCGTTATTAGGATAGGCTCTTTTTGCGGTTTCCAGTTAATGCAAACTTATTATATCGACAGTATAACGGAATTTCAGCGACCGTTGCAAAGCTGTTATATCCACAGTATAATTTTATCAACACCTAGTATGAAAGCAAAACCAACTCCTTACTTTTAAAGTAAGATGACACCTGAACAGCGTTATACCTTATTATGGCTCACCAGTGCAATGACACTGCCTGCTTACTTCACCACAGAGCGTTACTTCTATGATGGTATGAACCAGTGCTTCTTTACCAGGTTACAGGCTGACAATTGCGGTGTTCGGTTCGTTATCAAAAATCATTACGGTAAACCCTTCTACTTACCTATTGAGGCTGACTTGCAGGTAAGGGTAGAACTGATAAATGATGATATGAGTGAGATCATTGAGATACCCAGGCTCAATGTGCAGGACAAGGTAGCTATACAGCAAGCATTCCTTGCCAACTTTCATGGTGTGTACTTTGAGCAGGAACTATCAAAAGCTATTGGTAAGCAATCAAATGACTTTAGCTTGGTACTGGACAGGGTACTCAACTTTCATAATGATGCTATACACCTGATGCCTTATTGGGAAGAGTATAAGCTAGACACAGTGATGCAGTATTTAAATGTGTTTACCAATGCTATAGGTGTTAACTTAATTATTAGCTAAGCATTATGGCTGTTCAATATCCTATTGCATGGCATACCATTGATAACTGTTTAGTGGATGTTGACGAAGCTAAGCGAGGTGTGGCTGACTATAGATGTCCTGATCCTGATTGTGAGAAACCATTAATATTTAAAAGAAACTATAAAGGTACCAAATATTTCACGCACAAAGTTGCAGCAACTTGTACAGGTGAAACTTGGCTGCATTCAACTGCTATCATCATTATACAGGAAAATAGCTATATAATGATAAATGGTACCAATTGTAACTATACAAATGTTCGTACTAAGCAACCGATTGGCAAACGTATTCCTGATGCCATTATAGATACTGATAAATATCTTGACTTGCTTATTGAAGTAGTTGTTAAAAGCGACTTAACCAAGGAAAAGTTAGCTGACCTGGACGCTCACAACATACTGCGTATTGACCTAGAGAATTTGAAAATAAATTTTAAAAATCTCAACAAGGAGAAGTTAACTAATATGGTACTGTATGACACAGGTCGGATTAGCCTAATTCCTGCTTGTACTTATACGGCTACACCGGCTCAAACCACTGATGAATTGGAGGACTACAGTTGGATTGTGTTGCTGGCCATACCTATTTTGACATACTTTGGATTGAAGTATTACAACGGACATTCAACCGAGTACAATCAGAAACGTACTAAAAAATTAGTAAATCATATAAGACGAAAGCAGTACTGGTAAATCGGTGTTTACTCACCACCTAAGCCAGCAAACCCATGTGCCAAGTTGCGCTACACCTGATAAGTACTACCGTACACATCAGCTTTCGCCAAGCAGAGCTTGACTTGTCATAGTGTTTGCAACCGGCAAAGGTGATTTGTTCACTGTGTTGGTTTACAAGCTAAGGATGCTCCTTAACCTGTAAAGGGATAGAACCAAACGCTTTATTAGCCAGTTCAATGGATTCACTATATCAACAGTAGAGCTTAAATACTATCTTAGCTGTTATCAACAACAGTTTATGCTTACCATTGAACAGGTCATTGATAGTTTTCAGCAGTCTGTACGAGAAGTAGTACAGCCCTTTTATGACAAGTATAAACGTAAGGATTTGCTCAGAGCATGGAAGGATGGAATGTTTCCCCAGTTGGGAAGTATAGGCCGCAACAAGTTGCGCTACTTCTACCACGGAATCGGTTTGAAAGTATATCTGCAAGACAGAGCGGTGGACTTCAACTTTGGTAACGGCAACCGCATAGATGGTTTTGATGAGTATCGGCTACTCGGGTATTTAGAATCGCAAGCTGAACACAAGGGAACATGGACACTAAAAGGTATTCAAGGAGAACTGACAAAGCTCATATCAGAAGGCAAGCTATATCAGCTGGATGGAGATCAAAACTATTATAAGCAAGAGGCGAGGCATTTGGACCCACCTGTTGGTACCAGTTTCTCGCTCATACAGTTTTACACACTTTCCACACACAGTATTTTATACAGACAGCGTAAAATCAGGCAAAACCTGAGCTTGGGCTTCGCATTGCTCTGCTTAAGCATAGTGATTGTCAGCCTCTTTTTAACTGACGGCGATAGATTCTTCATCGTGAGGCAATGGCCGTTGAAGACTTGGCTAATCTGGAGCTGCGTTGTAATAACTTTCGCATTAGGTGTATGGCAGATGGTTATGGTGATCAAATCATCAGTTGAATTAAGTCGCTTAAGGTCATATAGGGAGGTAGCATGAACTGGATACTTAGATATAGCGACAAGTTTGATTACCATACAAACCTAAAGGCGGTACTTGCACCTATTATTGACGACCTTGATGGCTTCAACTGGTTACTGGCAGATCTGGAGTACATGTACTGGGATAAAGGTAACTTACCCATCAATATGGATGACGACTACTTTATTCTTTCCGCCACCCAATTCAGGCAAGTAGTAGAAGCGAACATGCAGATGATCTGGGGTATACTACTGGGTATACCATCCGATTGTTCTATCGTTGTTGACGAAGATAACCTACCCTATGTGGAAGGAAACCCGGTGGTTTGGAAGAATAGTAACTTGCAGCATCCTGAAGCTAGGATTGAGATTGTCAGTTTTGATAGCAGCTATACGATGGTGAAGTTCAAAGATGAAGTGCTGTCAGACAAGTTCAGAGCGTACTTCCCGGAGGCTGTAGAACTGGAGAAGTTCAAGAACAAGTCAGCACCTCATTACTAGTTCGATCTATCACTTCTATTTTACAGTATGACCCCAGATGCAACCGTATTAATTCTCACTAATATCAATCGTCACTAACCCATGTCAGATTACCAGCTCCCACCCTTGAGTAATCATAAGCAGTTTGAATACTTGATTCGCGACTTGTTCAATGAACAGTACCATACTGCCTCGTTCAAGTGTTATGGGAAGAACGGGCATAAGCAGCGTGGCATCGATATACTGTCCTCTGAGCAGAGTATTGTAGTACAATGCAAGAATAAAGACCTAACACGGAGTGCTATGTCGTTGAAAAGTGAATTGTTGAATGACATTAAAGGCACTTTGATCCAGTTAAAGACAGAGCCCAAAATTCACTTCACCACAGCATACATTGCAACCAACATGAGTGAACATACGGACTATGATGATTACTGTGCAGAGCTTAAAGGTGAGTTGCAACTGCCTTTTAGTGTTGTCTTTTGGGGATGGGAGCATATACAACAGCAAGCGAGTGCTTCCCAGCATACACTTAAACGTCATTATCCGCAATTCAATATACAAACAACTTCAACCGAACAACAAGTCGTCTCCAGATTACAAATGAGGAACCGCATTAGAAAGGATTTCGCAGATTGGTTACAGTATGATGCAGGGCAGAGAAAGAGGCGTTCTAGAATGATAATACATTCAATAGATGATAAACACTATCCTGAGCATGTGTTGAACGCAGACGGCCAGTATCAATGGTTTGGAGCTGAGATTGACAGCTTGAAGCATAATGGCTTATCCTTTATAACCGACTTGAAAGAGATATACGTTTACCCTAACAATCAATGGACGGATAAGTTACCTTTTGAAGGTAAGAATATCAGCATAGTTCAAGTAGCTCAAATCCAAACCATTGCTTTGGACGACATTATAGAGTATGATTTACGTGGTGATGAGCATTACTTATGCCCCCACTTCTTTTGTCGGTTTAATCATAAAGGGCAGCCATTCACGAGTCGTTACTATCGTAGGCTCAAAGATATGCGCTATATAACCTATGAGGAAGACACTCGGAAGAATATCAATGAGTAGGAGCCATTAATCATTTAAGTAAAGTTACGCTTATAGCTGCTGGGCAAGAGCTTTCGGCATAAACCCATTTACGACAGACTCAAAGCAATCAATCCTGGCAAGCAAAGTTAGCCGGTTAGCCTGCAAACGGTACCTCACGCACTTTACCACCGCACCAAGGTCGTATCACTTTCCTTTAGGGCTTTCACGGCATAAACCCACTATGCCAACGCTCGCACCCATTTATTCCATGTTCTCCTAAAGCAAAGGTGATCTCCACCTTGCCCTTATTGCCCGCTACTGGCTGTAGTGGCTGCCATAATTAATTTCTTTTCATCACTTAACACTTGAAAGATTATGGCAACTTACACAAAACGTCCATCAACCAAACGCACCAACAACACTGCTACTTACAAAGACACCTATCAGGAAGGAACAGATGCAGTGATTAAAGCCTTAGAGGAAGGCACGGTTATCTGGCAATGTAGCTGGAACCAGGCAGGCTTACCTAAGAACATCACTACTGGCATCGAATACAGAGGCTGGAACATCTTCTGGTTGAACTTCCATACCATGCTGAACGGTTATGCTACACCTTACTATTTAACTTATAAACAAGCACAGGCATTGGGTGGTAACATCCGTAAAGGAGAGAAAGGTACACGCATTGTTTACTGGGCTACCATTGAAAGTAAGCGTAAGGGTGATGATAGTGATACTAATGCAACGACCAATAGCAACACTACTGCTGATACTGATGCTTTACAAGTCAAACCATCTACCAAACTGGTACCTAAAGCACACACGGTGTTTAACATTGCACAAACCGAAGGTATAGCCTTTGACTTACCTTCCTTAACTTCTAAAAGTAAGAATGAGCAGATACTGGCCTGTGAACAAGTCATTGCTGATATGCCTAACCCACCAAAGATTAACTGCAACGGAAGTAAAGCCTACTACATTTCTTCTACTGATACGGTTGTGATACCGAACTTAACCAATTCAATAACCGCAGAAGAATACTATAGTACTTTCTACCATGAGTTAGCGCATAGCACTGGACATACCAGCCGCTTAAATCGTAAGGAAATGATTGAAGGAACTTATGGTAGCAGTAATTACGCTAAAGAAGAACTCACCGCAGAGATGACCAGTGCTTTCCTTTGTGCAATCACCAATATTGGACTGCCTACACTGGCTAACAGTGCAGCTTACCTGCAAGGCTGGCTTAAAGCACTCCGCAATGACAAAACGCTTATCTTGAAAGCTGCTGCACAGGCTCAACGTGCTTGTGATTATATCCTGAACGTAAATTATGAAGCCTCTTAGGAGGCTTTACTTTTAAACTACAATACATTATAATTTAGTTTCATATTTGGAGATTTAATTACCATTACTTAAATTCACAAGCTTACTAATAACCAATCACATGAAACCTTTACTTATCTTAAGCATAGTGCTACTGCTGTGTGCATTATTTCCATTACCCATCGGTTACTATACCTTGCTCCGGATTATTGTCTGTATTACCGCAGTGATGACGATTGTAAATGAATATCGAGCAGATGTAACTCCCTGGATAATTGCGCTTGGTCTTTGTGCGGTTGTATTTAACCCTATACTTCCAATATATCTAAACGACAAAGAAATATGGGCGGCATTAGACATTACAGTTGCCATAGTTTTCACCATTAAGTTATTTCAATTGACAAAGGAAAAACAGTCAACAACTAAGGAAGTATAACTCTATATTGAACCATAGTATCATAAACTTTAAACCTTATTAAATGAACCGTAAAACAACCGCCTCCTTATGCATAATCTTCTTTACACTTCTCGTTTTATCATCATGTGCGCCTAATGAGTCGACCAGCCATGAATATGGTTTCTTTGGTGGCATCATACACGGATTAGTTTTATTTCCGTTTGCACTATTATCTAAACTATTTGGAATGGATTATGGCCTTTATGCTGATAATAATTCAGGATTATTTTATTGGTTAGGTTACATTATTGGATTAGGAGGCCTTGGCGGTGGTGGAGCAGCCAGTAGAAGATCTTAAGCACGTAACTATGACTTCAATCAAATTAAAAAGTATCTTTTATAGGGTTACATTAATAATCAATTAGCGACACTTTGACTATTGACCCTTATATAAAAGAAGTTTGGTTGAAAGTGTCGGGTGATACAATATCAGCTTAATATTGCTACGAAGCTTTATTATCTTCGCTTACCATGAGCTGGCAGGAAAACATTGGCACAATAAAGGAGATTTATCTTAATCAATATCAGATTGTACTTGACTTCGCGACCAATGCCATTGTGCCTTACCTGCTCGATGACGATTACAAGTATGTGTGGGTATATCAGCACCGTCTCTTGAGTGATGTTGAATGGCAAACCTATCAGCTACCCTTGGTTGACTTTACAAGCAGTTATCAAGTACTGGCCAGAGGTGTCCAGTTTGATTTTGTAATGCCTACAACTGCTTTTAAAAAAGTACTACCAAAGCTACCTAACGGAATCGCACTTGTGCAGTTGAACGAACTACCCAAATTCTATCTCAATCCTGCAACCATTAAAGGTAGAACACGCTATGAGCTTTTGAGGAAAGAATGTGATTACCTGTTCGAAGTGGATATACCTTCAGCTACTGATTATGGAACACTTATTAGTTCAAACCGTCAATGGCTGCAATCGCTATTAGACGATAAGCGAATTGACTGGACGAACTTGCCTTAGCTTGAATGTCAAAACATATTTTTGATACATCCTTTACAAGTTTAGCCTTATAAAGAAACAGTTGGCACATCATTTCAATCCCTTACAACAGCCACTTCAGCTACAGTTGCATTTCATGGGGTTACTAACCCTTATTTTACCACTGAAATGTAGTTAAGCGGTTAGTTGATTTGAATGAACATTTTTTGGACAGGTGGTATTATATAACAGTGTTAGTATGAAAAATGTGCAAGTGTTCGGTATTGGTCATAAGGTACTGTGCTATCTCCTTATATTAGCGGATCAGAATGAATAGCGACGAACGTAAAGAAAGGATACGATACTTACGGCTGCAAGAGGAGCGCAAGCGCAAGCTACCTGGCTTACTAGCCCTAGCCTCCAGGCTTTCAGCTAATGACATTGATGAGTCCTGCGTGATATCAATTGAGCAGGGACAAGCATTGCAGGCTCAGTTGGATCGTTCCTTGTATCAAGCTGCTTTTATTGTTAGCTTTCCATTGACACAATTATCAAAGCTACAATCTATACTTACTCAAAGCAATCTCTTGAATCAGGAAAACTACCTAACGGCATATGATTATCAGGATATAGCTATGCTGAAGATAGATACGTCATGGATAACAGAGCACCTGTTGGCGCTGTTAGATTTTGATGGTAATACTATATATACTTATGATCTTGCTTTTGGTAACATGATGTGGATTGACCACAATGAGGGCAATTGGTATGAAGACGGCACTAGTACACGCACTTGGATTTATGAGCTCAGGGTATATGGTAAGGCATGGATAGATAGTGCATATACCGCTTATAAGGATTTAGCTGCTAGCAACGTCTGAATTGTCACCTCAAAGTTAGCTGCTCTATCCGCACATAGGTTCAGTTTATATTACATGAATAGCTGCCTTTAGATCACTGCGAAGCAGTATTTTTAAGCTTAATCAATCTCATGCTTACTCAACTTAAAAGTAAACCTCATCACTTTCTAGCCTATATTGGTTTACTACTGGTATTGCTATCGCTATTACCGACTAAAAGAGTGATTGATGTGAATTTGCACGATACCTACTATGTGATTGGCTATAGGGTGTTATTGGTCTGTGTAGCTGCTGTTTTGCTTTTCCTATGGCTGATCGCTTTATTACTTGTACCTATCGAGACCTCTAGAAGGTTGACCTTATTACACATAGTTATTACCATTATCTCTGTGATAAGCTTGCTACTGTTAACGCGAAGAGATGCAACAGGTATTAATGATGCAGGCTACACTGTAGCTGCTCGTTCTAACTTTATTCTGATACTACCTTACCTTTTATCAATAATAGCTTTCCTGGTAGCTCAGCTAATATTCGTTGTTCATCTTGGTATAGCTATTACAAAATGGATTCTATCAAGGGTAAAATGAAATGCAGCAACATAGAAATTAGCCATTTGAGCTGGTACGAGTAACATCGCCTATCAATGGTATTCAAGGTAGCCCCTTTTAGAGGTTGCCTTTTAACACTTACTTACATAGATTCATCATTATATTAGTAGGCTCGAAGCCTTAACCATATGTTCAAATCAGTTACCACCTTTATTATTCTATTGTTGAGCTGTTCAGATAGCTTTGCCCAACCCAAACGCAATCTTACTATGGTAGTAAGTGTAACCAGGCAAAGGGTATGCAGCTTTTTCATAGGTGTAAAGGTAGGGATGTAACGCTAAGCAGGTGTTAATGATTAGTAATAATGATATAAAATATGGATAAACTTATCAGCCTATATACTTACTGCACAGGTAACCCTTCAAAATATTAATCTTTAACGAAATGTATTTGATGCAGATGCGTGATGACCATTGCAGGACGATGTTCTATTTCTATAACCGTACCTGTTACGTCGATATGCGCAGCTTGAAGTTGATTGCTTTTAAGTCTGTTAGCATTTCCCTCAGTAAAAATTTCCATTGTTGCGTATGGAATTTCAGACACGATAATTAAGCGGCTTCTATTAGCATTCGTACGCTTATGATAGACAACAATACCAGAAACCCTAATACGCTTGCCAGCATACTTTGATGCATCCGCAACTGAAATGACTCGTGGTGGAATGTTGATTCTATGTTTATCTCTTACCCTTTGAGCTGCTGCTTCAAAAATTAATAGTAACAAAAAGGATAGGATAAACACTTGCTTCATGTATTGAAGGTAGGAAAAGAAAGCTATATTGCCTTGCCAATGATAACCTTAACTTTTAAACCAAGTATATGTCTTATATTGCTGCTTACCTTTTGTAGTATGCTCCCTATTGTTGTTAGTGGACAAACGGGACAGACATACAGCATCAAAGGTATTATAGTGAACGGATTGCAGCTTAAAGCTCTGTCATTGACATTAACTGACAGTGCAGGAAAGACCATAACCACGCAGCATAGCGATAGCTTAGGCAGGTTCACCTTTGAATCCCTAGCTAATGGCCAGTATCACCTGATGAACAAAGATTACAAGCTGGATACCCTATTCATTATTAAGGGTAGGTCTATTGACTTGTTTGCTATTCAACTCAACGTTTGCGAGGTAGATGCTAATCAGGCTGACTGGGGCATTCAGCATGGCAAGATCAGATTACTGTTAGCTGGTGGCATCTCACCTGTTTACTATCATGGACAGGAAGTATTTGAGAAGAAGTATCACCTGCGCTATGAGGACTACGGGTGTACACCGCCAAAGCAAACCTGCATGGTAGCTTATGACCGAGCTATCTTTAATTACTTGGATAAGCAATATGGTAAGCGGTGGCGTAAGGAGGTAAGAAAGGATGTGGTTGGATACAGATAAGCATGTGATAGCAATTCAAATGCAATGAGGAGCATATCTATTTAACTTTTATCTTAGTGCTAATCTATTGCTAGCCATGAACCTACACACTTTATACTATTTCAATAGTGCCTCACATCTGCTTAAGTCGATGGCACCACTCCTCATCCTGATAGCTTTGGGACTGGCTGGTTATGGATACTATTGGTATAACAAGCGATATGTATCACCTGATACATCTGATTATGATAGTGAAGGCTATCAGCTGCAATTCAGCGGCATGCGCAAGGGTGCCTGGCTTATAGGTATAGTGGCTGTAGTTACACCCTTTATCATCATGGTAATGATCTTCAGTTATATGGATACCTATGCCGCTTACCGTGATGGTAAGTACAAGGTGGTTCAAGGTAGGGTGCAACAGCTACGGGATACAATGGTGGGAAGGAATAGGTCGAAGTTGAAACTGTTTACGGTGGATACTGCACGCTTTGAATATAATTATGGCGCACCCGAAATCAGTACTTTCCACAATGGGCTTTATGTACGAGTGTCTTACATTCCGGTGGGAAGTGATGGTAAGGATGTCATCAAGCTGGAAAGCGAATGAATGACTTTTACTACTTTAGCTGCAACCTTATGACTGACACCACAGCATATTCAAACAACACTCGACCATGGCATAAGTGGCTATGGTTTACTTTAGGGGTAGTCACACTAATTGGCTTCCTGCCCTGGGAGCGCATGCTGCCCATACAGGTGATGAGCGATAGCTTAGTATATGTGATTGATGGCACACTAGCCATTTGGGGTATGTTTCTATTGCTCTGCATGGGTGGGTTCGTCCTATGGGACAAGGCTCGAGGATGGCTAAAGATACTGGCCACACTGCTCATCCCAATCATTCTGTTCTTAGCCCTCTTTGCAACCTTCGCCAGTATGATCTTCTCTGGTCCTGCATGGAAAGATCAGGTTACTTACATTAGTGATAATGATTGCCTGATTGTACAAGGCATACTTTATGGAAGGGATGACATCGATATGGACTACCGCATTGTACGTACAACTACACCTGAAGCGCCTATCCGGTGGCTGGAAGAGATGAGAGAACTGAAAGCTAATGACCATACCTTTGACATGGTGGCTTCAAGCGTTACGTATCAAGGAAAGGTATGGCATAAGGTGAATAACTTTGAACCGTAAGCTTTATCTCAGCCGCAACTTATGGGCTGATGCTCTTTGCATATCCAACCCTGTAAAAGTATGACGACCAATCAAAATGACCTTAGTTGGTTCAAACAAACCATAGAGCCACAACTTGTAGATTATGAGGTGAGCTATCGCTATTTTGATCAGGGTGACTTTGGCAGCTTGAGTCAGGTCGTAATAGAAGGTAAAAGCAAGGGTGGTCAGATGGATTACTGGGGATTAGGCTGGCTCGGTATTTTCCTATGGGATTACATAAATAAAAAAGAACTCATCAACATACTATTAACTGACGAGGAGCAGGAGAAACATGATCAGTGGCTTAATGAATTAGTCACGCAGCTAATAGAGCAACAATGACACGATCAAAATAACTTTTTAAAACTAAGTATAATCAATTTACAGCTACATGTTTACAGTATTATCTCTTTCCATCTTTATCAAATGAATAGAACTTTATCTATAACTATTTGCATTATTTTGCTGACGAGCTTTGCTATAACTTCATGCGAGCGCAAAAAGGCGGTAGAAAATCGGATTAAGCGAGTTGACATAGCAACAGGTGGTTGCTTCGGTCCTTGTCAACTTACAGCCTTAAGTCTTGACAGTTCGTTGCAATATAAATATTATGGCGGTGAAACGCCATTCTTTCCTCCTGATAAGAAAAGTGGTAACTTAAAAGGATATTTTACCGGTACAGTATCACAGCAATTGTGGGATTCAGTGGGCATTAAGCTCAACCAAATTCATTACCAGCAGCTGGATACCGCTTATACACACTCGCTAGATGATGAGCGGCTCGAATTGTTTATTCAGTACGGCAATGGAAAAACCAAGCACATCAGCGCTCAATCAGCTAGTCTGCCGGACACTGTAAGAGAGGTATTCTTTTGGATTGCGAATACATACAAGAAAGTGAACTTGAAGCCGATTAAAGATAGCATCAAATTCAGGACGACTATACAATGGAGCCCATTGGAACCACCGCCACTACCGAAGGCTTATTAGTGCAGTTGAACAAGCGCAAACCTATCCTTACGACCTTCCTTCACCGCACTCAACTGACCATGCTTCTTTAGTGTTGAAAGTACACCTGATAGTTGCTGCGTTACCTTAGCCTTATCCAATTCAGGCTGTAGTTCCACAAGCTTTGCAGCAATCTCCTCACCAGTGCCTGCTGTAATTTGACTCAATGCATAAGCAATCTTACCGTTTAAAGTAAGTGTAGGTTGATACTCGATTGGTACTTGTAATGGCTTCACAGTTTTAACAGGCTTATTAGCTTTAGCCTTAGTAGCTTTAGCTTTTAAAGCATCAGTATCATTGGCTTCAACACTGGCTTCACGCTTTACCTTAGCTGTAGCTGTATCACTGCTGAATGCACTTAGTACATGCTCAATGCGTTTAACTTCCTGCTGATGGAACTTGATTTTATTTTTCAGGTGAGCAATGATGTCCTTTTCGGTGATAGTTGCCATAGTGTTGTTATTGAACTGCAAGTATAAGGAATTTGGTAATGATTGAGCTTTCCTTTAGATATTGATTTAGAAGTTTAGCCTTTTAAAAAGATAGCTAAACCTACTTTATCACTGTTGATGCATTGATGTTTAGGTACGATTATACAACATTAGCCACATGAACCTTACTGAAGTTATTCAATACCTGAAAGATCGCCATATTGATGAGCAGATTGAGTTGCGCCCAGGTGTGAGTGAAGAGCTGATTAAGCAAGTGGAGCAGACCTACAAAGTGAACTTACCCGATGACATTAAGCAGTTTTATAGGTTTTGCAATGGCTTTGATACGTATGACTGGATGTTCAACCTGATACCTATGGAGGATATGATTGAGCAAAAGGTAAAGTACAGGTACAACGATGAGCCTATACCTTTAGCTGAATACTTAATTTATTCTGAAACCTGGCATCTTAAAGTCAGTGCGACTGACCCCATCGATTACTATATTACTGTTCCTGAAACCCAGGGAAAGGGAGTGTTGACCCGTTCACTGGCAGCGTTTATTGAGCGCTTTTTAAAGGGTGGCTTGCATGATGAAGGTGGCTTGTTAGATTGGGTGAAAGAGCTTTGATAGCAGCAAAGATGATGTTTTTTAAAGCGTATATATAGTTAACGATTCAGGAAAAACATCATCTCTGGCAAGTTGGACTTGGTGAACCTGTAGTTTGCTTCATTCTTTAAAAGTTAACTATCTTGGTTAACTTTTAAACTTATACATGATGAAATTGAAGTTGCTGGTTGTCTGTACTGTGTTTACCCTTATAAGCGCATCATGTCAGCAGTCATTCAACCGTACAGCTTGGGATGATTGTGATTCAGGCATGTGTAACCAGCGCAAGTATATGCTGGATGATTTGCTTAATCACCACCAGCTAAAAGGAATGACCAGGAAACAACTTGTTAAACTATTGGGTGACCAGAACTATACACCTACCTCACCTTACGAAATGACTTATAACATCATCACTGATTACGGCTGGGATATTGATCCGGTATATATAAAGAACCTGACTTTTTATCTGAACAAAAATTCCGTGGTTACAGCTTATAAGGTTGAGGAGTGGAGGAGAAACTAATTTGCTACATTACACAACATCATTAACTAGCTTGGAGCGTATAAAATCAGCCGAATATGGTCAACTTACAAACCTTCACGTTTAAATCTGAACAGAGAGAAAGAACGCTCTACTTGAGTCCAGTTTTGTTACAAGCAAATAAGCTACCTATATTCAAAGCTGGTGAACTGACGATATACGTTTATGAGAACTTTGTAGTGCAGGATTACGATAAACTGGCTTTAGAAGATGGAGAGCTGAAGTGGATGGAAGATGGACAGTTAAAGACGACAATTGAAAGCCGAATCAAACATGATCAGGACTTTGAGAAAGTATACTTAGGCAGCGTATACAAGAACTTCAATGTCAAGGGCGAGTGGCAATGGCAGGAGAAAGGTACTCCACTTAAAGCTGATGAAGTTACACTACTTATCAATGAATTGAATCGCAGGAGTCAGGATGAATCAGCCTAATAAGCGCTATAGCTTTATAAGGTACATTACTTTCCGACACTTTACTATTTACCCTTATAAGTAGAGGTTATTAATTAATGTGTCGGATCTAGGTATATTGCATGGTAATACTAAATATTATCCTTGACTAATGAAATCTGTTTACCGAACCGTCATCGCAAACCTCTGGAGAAGCCCAATCAGAACGTTTACTGTTATCGACTATTTTAAGCTGCATAACTACCATACTACCCTGTTTGTCTTAGCAGGTATTGTAAATGTGTTAAACAGAAATTTTATCAAACTGTCTGACCATCGCAATAACTTACTATCAAACCTCTTATCATCAGTCCTCATAGGCGCACTGGCAGGCTGGTTAGGATTATTATTGTTTTCCGGCTTAGTCTACCTTACTGGCAAATGGCTTAAAGGTCAAGCAAACTTCTCAGATATCAGTAATACCGTTGCCTATGCCACACTGCCTTGCTTGGTATCACTCGGGCTTACAATTTGTGGTATTGCATTGCTTAGGCTACTTGGCTTTGAGTACAATACCTATTACTATCAGTATATGCAAAGCTGGCATTACACTTCTTATGGTATCATCGCAATTCACCGCTACATCAACTATGCATTAAATTTCTACTATTTTGTTTTGGTCTTTGCTGGCTTGTCAGTAGCACAGCACTATTCCATTACAAAAAGTGTAATCAATGTACTATTGGCTATAGGCATGATAGCGTTGCCATTGGCCCTATTCATTATTGTTCCTTATCTAACAAGCAGGTAAGGCTTTACAATAGAGCAATCCAAAGTTTTTGTAGCCGGTATAAAGTAATAATTTGCTGACTTATTGGATTGAATTAATTTAACTGAAGTACCTGTATGAATATACCTTTAACAACTTAACCTGATGAAACCACTCCTAACAGTTGCAATGCTGGTGTTAACGTTTGCAGTTAACGCACAAACCAAATCCTATAAGCTTATCAGTAAGGTCAGTAAGGCAGACTTCAACTATAAGGTGCTTGATGCTTTTACAGATGAAGTGATGGCTTTAAAAGGAAGACGTTCACCAGAGGTGCTATTTGCACCTGTTAAGGGAAACTATAGCTATTATAAGTTCATTGCGACTTATAAAGGTGTATCATTCACAGATAAGGTAGAAACCTTTCATGACATCATCATTATAAAGACGAGTAGTGCTGGTGGGGTAGTAGATGCTTATCAATATACGTTGGAATGGGCTGAAGTTCCGTTTAGCTATGACCTGTTCAGAAGTTCAGCCAAGCATGTAAAGCTGGTCAACAATATTGCTGTACGTAGTTTAAACTTTAAAAGGGTAGATAGGCCAGCAGGTGAGGATAGCAACCTGAAGGATGAAGGTGTCTTGGAGATGGCCAATTTCAAATATTGATTACCCTTATAAAGTTGATAACACGGTATAATCTATACTAATGAATCCTCTCATCAATGCTTCCAATCAGCGATTTAAGTTATAAGGTAGTAGCCTATCAGGAATTTACCTATACTAACCCAATTGAATATGTGGAATGGGCATTGGAGATGATTGAATTGGGTCATGAGAGTGATAGCCTGTTCATATTAGCTGGTTTAAGTCAGCCAGTAAACTATTTTGAAGCTGTAAGGTATCTGAGGTATGCTATTGAAGAACTAGGTTTACAAGTCAAAATGGGTAAAGCAGCTATTATAAGTTGTGGCTACTATTACGTCAAGAATCTAACATATAATGAGAAGCTTAGGAGCAATTTAAAAGCGTTAGCAGACTTATTCATGGATTGGGACAGTGATAACGTGGTTTACGATTTCTACCTGCTTTATTGGGCCTGGGATGATCTTGACTATAGTGACACACAACATTATTGGGATGGTGCAACCAGAGAGAATATTGAGCAGTTAGTGATTGATAGAGCCAAGCAGTGGGTTAGAGAAAACGAACTGGTTTACACGCAATCATTATATAGATGACATTGCACATTTTTTTAACGCATGGTATAGTATAATAGGGGTTGGATGGAAAATGTGCAATCTTAATATCTTTCAATTAACCGTATTAATGCTTGTTTAACAGCTATCAAATCTGTATATTTATACATCAAGTTCATTAATTTATTAATCGGTTGCTCTGTTTGCACATAGCTTGCACAGATGTACATAGAAGGCTAAAAATCGACTTATTGCAGCTACAAACGGAGCAAATGCTTCTATCTTCTAAGCAGTAGGTCTTTGGTTCGAATCCAAACGGAATCACTTATACAAAGCCTTTTGACGATAAGTTGGAAGGCTTTGTAATTTATTGCTGTACCATAAGCATTTAGTCTATTGAATCAAACAGTTAATGTTTAATTGGAAACAAAGGCTGAACGCAATGAAGAAAGGCTCAGCATTCGGAGAAACCTCTATAAAAAAGAAAAAACCAGCAGGCCCACCGCAAGTAATATAAGAAACTGCACTGCATATTCGAACGAAACGATATCAGCTTTATGCTCAACAAGAGCTTGTTTATCTTCAGTACCAGCCATTTTGAATAATTACTGACACTAAGATATGAAAATTACCGGTAGTAACTTTAAATTAATCGTTTTATAGTCCGAAACTTAGTTTCAAACCTGCTTACCTGGTTGGGGCAAACGTTTTGTTGAATAATATTTTGCTATGTTAACGCTAAATGAAATTTATATTTATCCTGTTAAGTCACTCGGCGGGCTTGCGCTGCAGGAAACAGAAGTAACAAACCGGGGCCTGAAGCACGACAGGCGCTGGATGCTGGTGGATGAGCAAGGCCGGTTTCTCTCTCAGCGAACCAGCCCCAATATGGCTCTTTTCAAACTTGTGCCCGAAACAGGCGGATTCAGGGTAATTTACATGCCGGATGGCAGCAGTGTAATCATACGGTTTAATGCCACTATGGGTAAAAGCCTGCCGGTTACCATTTGGGATGATACTTGTACTGGTACATTAGTAGATGCAGAAGCAGACCGGTGGTTTTCAGCTAGGTTAAACTGTGCCTGCCGGCTTGTGTATATGGCTGATGATGCCCTGAGGCCGGTTGATGAACGTTATGCCAAGCAAGCAGAACTGGTTTCTTTTGCGGATGCTTATCCAACCATGCTGATCGGGCAGGCTTCTATCGACTACTTAAATCAGCAATTGCCGGATCCGGTAGGGGCAGACCGGTTCCGGCCCAATTTAATTTTTACAGGCGGTTATGCACATCAGGAAGACCAAATGGCACATATCACCATTAATCATATTGATTTTTATGGCGTTAAGCCCTGCGCCCGCTGCGTGATGATAGGTATTGACCAGCAAACCGGCCGTGTTGGTAAGGAGCCGGCCAAAACGCTGGCTACCTATCGGCAATGGAACAAAAAAGTTTACTTCGGCCAAAACCTGCTGCACCCGGGCTGCGGAAAAATAAGGGTTGGCGATGGGGTTCATATACAAAGCCTGAAGCCCGATTTTATGGAACTGCCTGCGGATATACCGCTTTATACGCTGGCTTAATTAGCGCTGC
Source organism: Mucilaginibacter sp. (assembly GCF_965200995.1). Lineage (GTDB taxonomy): Bacteria > Bacteroidota > Bacteroidia > Sphingobacteriales > Sphingobacteriaceae > Mucilaginibacter. Next base: position 3,169,809 of record NZ_OZ241743.1, read on the forward strand.
ACCGAAAAAAGTACTGTAGTTGCAGAACCATGACTATTAAAAATGGTTATTAGTTTTATGAGAAATGCTTTTGAAATTGATGTGCCGATGAAAGATCGTCCGGTGGTTATTATGGTAACCCCCCGGGAGAATGAAAGCAACGTGTTTGATCTTAGCTATTGTAATGAGCCTTGCGGCTGTATATTTTGCAACGAAAACAATGTCTGGATATATGAGCCGCATGCACCAGCTGCCTTATTGTTTGATGAGGTACAGATTAAGCACTTAGGTGCTGCCATTGGTGCGCACCTGCAGCAGCAATAGCAGCAGTACCTTAAACCAGGCAGTACTTATTGCGGGTTACACCTTATTTAATTTGATTCCCTTTTTTGGATTATAATCTATTTATTTCTCCAACTTATTTATCCTGTCACCGTATAACGTTTTACCAGTTGGCCTCCTATTACCAATTTAATAAACAGTTATGCATCATGAATACCAGCGGTTGCTGGCTGTAAACAGATTTAAATCTTTAACCGATGGTATTGGTCATGATTTGGACAATATAGCGCAGCTGGCTGGTCAGATATGTGAAATGCCTGTAACCTTGATTACGCTGATTGATGATAAAATGCAGTGGTTTAAAGCGAAGCGGGGCGTAATCATTGATTGTAATGAGCGGGAGTCTTCTTTTTGTAATGTAACCATTGCGCAGGATAACCTGCTGATGGTAACGGATACCCTGGCCGATGAACGGTTTGCAAACTTACCTGTGGTAATTAATGAACCGCATGTGCGTTTTTATGCCGGTATTGCCTTAACTACTTATGATGGCCATGCCGTAGGTACCATCTGTGTACTGGACGTTAAGCCGGGCACCTTAAATGAACTGCAGCAAACCTCGTTGCAAACCTTAGCCAAACAGGCGGTAAACGTGTTGGAACTCAACTGGAGCTTACGGAGCCTGGCTGAACAGCATGACAATTGCCAGGCGCAGAAGCATGATATTGAGCAATACGCAATGAAGCTGAACGCCGTATTTAACAGTTCAAAAGACATTCATATACTGCTTAACAAGCATTATCAGATATTGGCTTTTAACAGAGCGGCACAAGCCTATGCTTATAACAGCAACAGCCAGCCCCTTGAGTTAAATACTTCCCTGCTAAATTACGTAAGCCCGGTGCGGGGAAAGCGCCTGCTGGCATATTTCAACAGTGCAATATCAGGCCTGGCGCATCAAACACAATGGCAGGTACAATCAGGTGATGCTACCTGTTGGCTGGATGTGTTTTTTACACCGGTAAGCAATGAAGAGGACGAAGTTATAGGCGTAGCAATAAACGCTACTGATGTTACTTTAACCAGAAAACATGCTGCACAGGTAGATGAGCAAAATGCCGCTTTACAGCGTATAGCTACTTTCCAGTCGCATGAGTTGCGGCGGCCGGTAGCATCGTTAATGGGCATTATTGACCTGATTAAGGATGAACCTGTACTGGCTGATCATACTTACGTAAGTATGATGGCCGCCGCTGTTGATGAGCTTGACTATAAAATTCGTGGTATTGTAAAGGATGCCGAATCTACTATTTACGGATAGCCAGAAAAGTGTACCTGAAGCCGTAGCTTAAAGCAATTAAAATATATACCTGATACCGCACCAGGGTATTTCCTGGGTGAGCATATTAATAAAGGTATCAATCATCTGCGCTTTAGCCTGGTGCTCGTACCGGATGTTGATGCCGCCAAAGCTGCTGCGCTTGGTTTCCTGCAATTCCGGCAGCCACAGTAACTCTTCAGCTTTGGGGTTAATACTGAGGTTGGCCTGGTGCTGAAACTGATTATGCGTCAAAAATATTACCTCGCATTCCATCTGCTCTTTAACAGCCGGGCTAACCGCCGCATTCAGTTGCTGAAACAATTCGCGGTAATCTTCTTCCCAATCTCTTTCCACGCCGCGTACCCGGTCGTACACTATTACCGGCGAAAAATTAACATGCACATCGTAACCGGCTTCATAAAACTCATTAATGGCCTGCAGGCGTTTATCAATACTATCAGTACGCACATCTACCAGCCGGCTCACCTCAGCCGGCATCAGGCTAAAGCGTATACGCACTTTGCGTTCAGGGTTGAACCCGAGCAGATCCCGGTTCACAAACTTGGTGGCAAAGGTAGCTTTAGCCCTCTCGTGATGCTTGAAAAAATCAAACGCCTTTTGTATGCTGTCTGAAATGCTGTAATCAATAGCGATGTCCGAATTGCAGCCAATGTCATAGGTATAAAATTCAGCATCAGTTTGGTTAGGCACTCTGGGCCAGGGCTGACTCATCACATGCTTGTTCACCGTAGCCATAATTTCATCCACATTGGTAAAAATAGTAATGGGATTTATAGCCTTATGTCGGTCTACATAACAATAAGCACAACCCGCGTAACAACCATTGGCTAAACTTGGGGCAATAAAATCAGAACTGCGGCCGCTGAATTTAATTTGCTGTGATTTTAGCCGGCTCAGCACCAGTACATCAGACTTGGCTTTGTAATGAGCCATATCTGCAAGTTCGGGCAAACGGTTGTGCTGCTTTACCTGCTGAAGCGTGGCTTCGGGAAACTGACCGGCCAGTTTCCGGCCCTGCTCATTTAAAGCATCCGGCGTAAAAAGTATTTGTTTCGGGTTAAATTCGTGCATAATCGGCTATAAAACCCTATAGGTTAATAACCGTGCCATACCCTTGTTTTGGCAGTAACTGAGCGTAAAAAACATGTCATTTTACTGCACTTTTAACTGTGCAGGATCAGTAATAATAATTTCTGGTTTGCCCTTAAATTCAATCACTTTCCCGGTGATGCAAACCATCTTTTCTTTATAAAACTCATCCGGACTGTTGCTGAATTTCTTGCGGTCTTCGGCCTTGATCACCAGGGTAAGCGGTTCATTGGGGTGAAGGCCGCCTACGTCCATCAGGGTGAGTGATGAAGCAGTAAAAAATTTAGTATTATATACTTTATCACAGATGATCACCTCTTCGTTCAGGTGTTTGGCCGCATCTTTTGCCTCTATTTTAGTTTGTGCCTGTGCCAGGCTGAACACGGAGAAGAACAGGATAAGCGTTAGCAGGTAATTTTTCATTGTCCGGATTGATATGAAATCTTTGGGAGTTGGAGGATAAATATTTAAAGGTTAATAGCCTGCCTGATTAAGCGCAAACAGCAGTCTTCAGCCAGAAATCATGCATCGATTTCAGGCAGTTCACCAAATTTATGTAGCCCATCGGCTTGGTTACATAGGCGTTAGCGCCATTCTCCAATGAGCTTTTAATATCCTTTGGATTATCAGAGGTAGTGAACATGATTACCGGCACACACCGTAAAGACGGCGTTTCTTTAATCTTCTTCAGAATATCCAGCCCTGATACACCGGGCAGGTTCATATCCAGCAAAATCATCCGGGGCTTATCTCTTCGGTCAGCAATCTGTTCAATTTGCTGCAAGGCAGTTCTTCCGTCCTCAATTACCGTTAATTGTGCCTGTTCATCTACCTGACTGAACGCCCGTTCTACAATTTCCGAAAAATCAAGATTATCTTCAATATATACAATATCAGCTTTTTGCATCAGCATATTTGGTAAATGATACATAAAATATCGTGCCAACTCCTAATTCACTTTCCAGCCATATACGTCCGTTGTGTTTTTCCACAATTCTTTTTACAATAGCCAAACCTACGCCTGTACCTTCATAATCCTGCACATTGTCCATACGTTTGAACAGGTCAAATATGCGGTTGTAATAATTTACATCAATACCCACCCCATTATCTTTAATGGTATACACCACTTCATGATCGGTTACCTGTCCGTTTACGGTAACTACCGGATCAGGTTTGCGGCCGGAGTATTTAATTGCATTATTCAGCAAGTTAGAAAACACCTGCGATATCATGGTTTCGTCGCCTTTTATGTCTGGCGTTTGCTGTATGGTAAAAGTTAAATTCACCGGTTTTTGCGCAACCAGTAAATCCTGCTTAATGTCATTCAGTAACGCGGCCATGTCAATCGGAACATAATCAATTTCCGCGCGGCCAATTTGTGAATAGTTTAACACCTCTTTGATCAGAAAATTCATCTTATCCGCACCGCTGATTACCTTGTTAACAATACGCTTAGAGCCGGCATCAAGATTCGGGTTGGTTTCAATCAATAATTCCGAATAATTTTTGATGGTAGACAGCGGGGTACGCAAATCATGCGAGATGGTAAAACTGAAGGTGTCCAGCTCATCATAGGCCTGTTTCAGCTTTTCATTGAGTATGCGTATCTCATTGGCCTGGCGGTTAATAGCATACACTACTTCCTCGCGTAAGCGTAATACCGAAGCAATTTCGGCATTTGACCAGCGGCTGGAAGTATGCCTAACCGTTTCCGTCCATACCTCGAATGACTGGCGCGGCGATAGGTTCATCATGCCGTTCTCCGCTTTTTCTACCGGTTTATCGGGGTTGCCCGCCCAGTTAACACTGGTGATTTGCTCCGGCTTAAACCACATGATCATTTCGCCCATCTCGCTGCTCAGTGAGCAGGCTAACAAACCGCTGGCTATGGCGCTGTAGTTTTTGGCTAATGGGTACAAGGCTGGCAGGTGGTGGGTATAAAATATCTTATCTGCCAACTGGCTTTTCAGCCATACTGCCAGTTCCAGCAATTGCGCTTCTTCCGGAGTTTCACCCAACAGGGTAATGCCGCCTTCAAATAAAAGCGCTGCACCGGTGGCCTGTACCGCATTGAGTATGGATGGCTGATTTTTGGTTAATACTTCGCCTATATTGCCGCCTTTGCGCAGCCCGGCCGAAAGGGAATTATACACCTGCTGAAATTGCCCGCTAATGTCAACATTCTCCTCATCCTGCTTAAACTCCAGTGCCGAAGAAATGATTTGCCCTACCAGCTTGGCGGCTTCCCGCGCTTTGTAATCAATAAACCGCGGCGTATTGTTATGGCAGGCAATCAGCCCCCATAGCTCATCGCGATAAATCAGAGATATACTGAAGCTGGAACCCACACCCATATTTTTGAGGTATTGTATATGTATGGGTGAAACCGCACGCAGCGCGGAGTTGGTCAAATTCAGCGGCCCGGCTTCGCCATTAATACTTAACGCTAATATTGGCGAAGGCTCGGCGTTAACATCGGTAATCAGGCGGGTTAAGTTTTGCTTGTAAAGTTCGCGCGCCTGCTTCGGAATATCGGTGGCCGGGTAATGTAACCCTAAAAATGGCGCTAAGTCGTCGTTGGCTGCTTCTGCAATAACATGGCCATGCCCGTCATCCAGAAATTTGTAAACCATTACCCGGTCGTATTCAATAATGTTTTTTACCTGCGTTGCCGCATTGTTCATCAGCTCCTGCAGGTACTTGCCATTCAGCATTTCAGATACCGACCGGCCCACCGCACGCTGCAGGTCGAAATTCAGGTCGGATGTGGCCGGCTCAAACTCTAATAAAAAGCCGTTGTCTGCATAGTTGATGATCAGGTTATAGTTTTGCCCGTTAAGGGAAACCACATAGGGGTTGATGTGGTCAAATGATTTGGCATTACTGCCCAATTGCAGTAAATGAGTAATAAAGTCGGAATTGCTGTCATCTGCAATGAGCGCTTTTAACCCGGCAACCGGCTTGCCTAACAGGGCAGGGGCGGTGGTAGCTAAATACTGCTCAATATTAGCGCTTGCATACTTAATATTACGCTGATCATCAATAGCCACTAAAAAGCCGTGCGCCTGTACTTTGCCCGGTATATGAATAGGCTCGCGGTCGCAATTGGTTAAATCTACTTGAAAGTCATTCATCAGGTTGGATCGAAACAGGTAGTTTTAAAATTTCAAATATAATTTAAATAACAAGCGGTTAACGTAAAATTGCTGTATATTTAAATTGCTAATATCAGCACAGTGCGTACGGTTGCTAATTTAATTAACAGGCGTTTAAACAACCAGGTAGAGTAAAATATTTTACGCTTTTTTGTTGTCCTGCTGTTATTAACATATACGTCTTACCATCACATTGGCCTATGCTTACCAAACGCAACGAGGACAAGCAGGAATCAGATTTCACCATTGCGCAGCAGCGGCAGATGGAGGCTTTCTACCTGCAGGCGCCGGGGTTGCTGGCCGTACTGCACGGCGGGGATTACCGGTGCACCTATTTTAATCATGATTTCGGGGAGTTTTGCAACAGGCAGGATATAAAGCATCAGCCCCTGCAAAGTATATGGCCCGGTGCAAGCGTTCAAGGCATGTTAACACAGCTGGATGAAGTTTACCAAACCGGTGAAAGCAGGCGGGTTACAGATTTGCCGGTAATGGTTAAAGCGCAACACGATACTGCTGCCCTAAAATGTTACGATTGGTCTTGTACGCCCCTTACTAACGAAGCCGGCCATACTTATGGGGTAACCTTGTGGGGAATAGAAGTAACCGCACGTGCAAAGGCGCATTTACAACTGTCGGATCAGCAAATGATGTTTCAAAACATTATCAGTGCGGCAGGTACGGCGCTATGGATGATTAATGCACGCGGGCAGGTGGTGTTTGTAAACCAGGCGTGGATTGACTGGACAGGTAAGCCGCTGAAGGCGCACCTGGGCCGTCGGTGGATACGCTCGGTATTGCCCGAAGACCGTTACCATGTTATCAATACCTATATACAACGCTTCAAAAATAAAGAGCCTTACAGCGTAGATTTCAGGATACTAAGGACGGGCAAAGAATTAATATGGATTGCCGCCACCGGCAAGCCCCGCTACCTGGCCGATGGTACGTTTGCGGGTTACGTAGGCTCCTGCATGGATATTACGGAGCGCAAAAATGCCGAGCAGGCCGCAAAGGACAGCCAGGAACGGTTCAGGCTGATTGCCGATAGTGCTCCGGTACTCATCTGGATGAGCCGGAAAGATCACAGAATATCTTTTTTAAACCGGCAGTTCTTGGATTTCTTAGGCTTAAAGTCCATCAGCGACTACCGGGTTAACGGCCAGAAAGATCATATCCATCCTGATGATATAGACCGGCTGGTGCAATGTTATAACCGTTCTTTCCTGCTGCAATCGGAATATTACCTGGAGTACAGGATAAGAAATGCCGAAGGTATATACCGATGGGTGGCCATGAAGGGGGTGCCGCGTTATAATGAGCAGAGCGTATTTAAAGGCTATATCGGTTCGGGTATGGATATTACGGTGATGAAAGAACATGAGCAGGTAAAGAACGATTTTATCGGTATGGCCAGCCATGAGCTAAAAACACCTATTACCTCTATCAAAGCCTATGTGCAATTGCTCCTGAACAAGCAAAAGCATGCCGACGAAAATGATTTCACAAAAAAATCACTCACCACAGTAAACAAGCAGGTGGGCAGGCTTACCCGCCTGGTAGCCGATCTGCTCGATGTTTCTAAAATGGATAGCGGCAGGCTGAGCCTTAATCTTGATCATCTTGTACTTAACGACGCCGTTAAGGAAGCCGTGGACGAAGTACAGCATACCAGCGGCAACCACACCATCAACTACCATGAAGATGATCGCTATCCTGTTGTTGCAGATAAAGACCGCATTGCGCAGGTAGTAACCAACCTGTTAACCAACGCCATTAAATATTCACCTTCAGCCAAACAGGTTGATATTGCTGTAAAGGGTGACCAAAACGAGGTAACCGTATCGGTGCAGGACTACGGCATCGGCATCAGCGAAGATGACCAGCAGCGGGTATTTAACCGCTTTTACCGGGTAGAAGGTAAAAACGAGCAGACATTTTCGGGTTTTGGTATCGGCCTTTTTATTGCAGCCGAAATTATAAAACGCCACAAAGGGAAGATATGGCTGCACAGTGAGCGCGGACAGGGAACCATCTTTTTTTTCAAACTTCCGGTGAGCAAACTGGATGTTTAATCCGGCAAAGACTGATAAATGCAAAAAATAAAAAATTAATTAAACACTACTGTTATGATCTTGTTAACTTATTAAATCATCTACTAACAAGTAACAAACATGAAAGATCAAACTAAAATTATTACAGCACTTTTAGTGGGTGCCGCCGCCGGTGCAGCCATCGGCCTGTTATTGGCTCCTGAAAGTGGTTCTGAATTGAGAGAGGATATCTCTGATTATATCAACGATTTGTTTGAAAAAGCAAAGGAAAAGGCACAAAGTACTGCCGATGACCTGAAAGAGTATGGAAGCACTGTGGCCGATAAAGCCAAATCAAAACTGAACAGCATTTCAGGCGATTTTAATGATTATAAGGACGAAGCCATCGGCGCTGCCAAATCAAAATACAGCGAATTGAAAGGCGAAGCTACTGATGCTTATGACGAAGCAAAATCAAAAGCCAGTGATGCTTACGGTGATGCCAAAGCACAGGTAAAAAGCAAGGCGAATGACGCCAACTCGCAAATACAAGGTGCATAACCTGTAATTTGAACATAAAACAGCAAAGCCCGGTAAAACTACCGGGCTTTGCTGTTTTATATTTATTTGTAATTAACAGCTATTATATACAACCGCCTTAATCATTTACTTCACAGTAAACGTATTATCAGCAACGGTAGCATCCATAAAGATACCGCCATCTAAAGTAACCGAACCCACCGTTTTACCGGTGGAAATGTTAAGCGTAGTTTGTTTCTGGTTGGCTGCCCAAATTGCCGGGGTTTGATGCTTCGTTTCTGAGGTGCCATCGGTATACTTAACAATTATATCGAACGGAACAGCAAAGCCGCCCACATTCTTGATGTCAACCGCATAACCGGTACTCACTTTTTTTACGCCATTAACAGATAAATCAATATAACTGTTGGTAAAGAACCAGTTATTGAAAAACCAGTTGAGGTTTTGGCCGGAGCCGCTGCTCATGGAGTTAAAGTAATCCCATGGGATGGGATGCTTGCCATGCCAGTTATCCATATAGGTATGCAGCGCTTTTTTAAACAGGGCATCGCCCAGCATATCTTTCAGGGCCAGGTAACTTAAGGATGGCTTGCCATATTCATTATTGCCTGCGCCACGGCCTAACTCGTCGGTAGGGGTAATAATGGGTAGATCTTCATAGCTCGACGGGTCATGTATGTAACCATTCACCCGGAACATTTTATATAACTCCTCAGCCTTTTGCTTGCCCACTTCTGAGGTGCCGATCAGGATTTCAAAGGTTGTGGCCCAGCCTTCATCCATAAAACCGTAGTGCGTTTCGTTTATACCCATATAGAACGGGAAATAGGTATGCGCAATTTCATGATCCTGCACAAACTGCGAAAAGTGAGGATCGTCGTTATGACTGTCGTTAACCATCATGGGGTATTCCATATCGGCAAAACCCTGAAACGAGGTCATCTTGGGGAAGGGGTAAGGCACACCCGGCCAATTGGCCGAAAGCCAGCTTAACGAGTTGCGGCCAAACTGCACCATCTGGTGAAAATCATTGGCATCATCCTTAAATGCCGCCTGCATACTGGCGCGGCGTTTGGTGGCTTTATCCACAATTACGCTGGCGGCATCCCACACATAATGGTTGCTGATGCCTACTGCCATGTCGGTAATGTTATCTGCCGTCCATACCCAGGTGTTGGTGGCGTTTTGCCGGGTAATGTTATGCTGCTGTAAATCGGCAGCAGTAGCCACATGGATGGTAGAATCACTGGTGAATGATTTTTTCAGGCGTTTAGCGTACTCGGGCTGCAATACGGCATCGGTATTCTGCAGGGTGCCGGTAGCCCAAACCAGGTAGTTTTTGGGTACGGTTACGCTAAGCTTATAGTTGTTAAAATCATTGTAAAACTCCAGCCCGTCTGTAAACGGTATGCGGTCCCAGCCGTTATAATCATCGTAAACGGATACACGCGGATAGAAATAGGCCAGGTAATAGGTGGTCGAGTCGATCATTCCTTCACGGCCGCTTTCCAGTGAGATCTGGTAATGCCAGGCGATGTTTAGTTTTACCGATGTATTGGGCAGCAAGGGCTTGGGCAATGCTACAAACTGGTTGGTTGCCGCAGCGGTAGCATTGTTCCATTTCAATGCCTTGCCATCAACAATAAAACTGTCCACCTGCATCCCCGGCGTCAGGTAGTCGGGGTTGGCCGGGCCGGAGCGGGCTGCACCGGGGCGGTGTATGTTCAGTATCAGCTTCATGTTCAGCCGCTTCAGCGTATCGGGGCTGTGGTTGGTGTAGGTAATCTGCTCGGTACCTGTAACGGTACGGTCGGGCGGCAGGGCGGTTACCTTAATGTCGTACTCAGCAGTGTTTTGCCAGTAATTTGGGCCGGGCTTGCCGTTAAGCGAGCGCGTACCCTTGTTGTAGGCCTTTTGTATATCGCGGGGCATATACAAAGTTTGCGCCCGGGTTTGCAGGGCGGCGCCCAGCAGCACCGCAGCCGTTAGTAAATGTTTGAATTGCATAAACGTTTAAATATACCGCCAAAGTAACGATAATTTTGGAAGGGCAGAACCCAAAACTAAAGGTTGTGAGTTATAGATAGGAAAAGAGTTAGACAAAAAATATAATAGCGTCATTGCGAGGTACGAAGCATCGGCCCACTCTGAATCTCCCCCGGGAGGGGAGACTTTCGATTTGCTTATTTTGTAGCCCTCCCTACCGGGGAGGGTTGGGTGGGGCTTCCTCGCAATGACCCACAGTAGTGTTAAATAAGATTAGCCGTATTGCCAACGTAGATCTTCCCTCACTTACTATTAGCCGGCAATATCAACCCTGCATGGTCATTGCTTACCTTATTTACGTCTTTTGATACCGGGTACATCTTCATTTCCTCGTCCGGAAAGGGCTTGCAAAGCTGCATCAGTTCGCTTAACGGCACATCATCGGCCAGCCATAGTTTGCGGTCTTCGGGGTGCAGCATAATAGGCATCCGGTCATGCAGCGAGGCTACCTGCTGGTTAGGTTTGCCGGTGATAATGGTGAAGCTGTTATAATACTGCTGCGTTTGCGGGTTCTTCCACTGCGACCACAGGCCGGCAAATGTAAATGGTTCCCCGTTAGTTAAGGTAAAGCGGTACGGCTGCTTACCGGTAGTAGTGGCTTTCCATTCATAAAAACCATCGGCTATTACCAGGCAACGTTTGTGGTGCTTCATCAGTGGCTTAAAGGTTTTCAGTTCCAGCAGGGTTTCGCTGCGGGCGTTCAACAATTTGGAGCCAATGCGGGTATCCTCGGCCCAAAACGGCACCAGGCCAAAATGAAAAGCCTGTATCCGGTCGGGTTCTTCGGCAATAATAACCGGCGCCTCGCGAGTAGGCGCAATATTATAGCCGGGCCGAAAAGGGTCAATCGTTTTTACATCAAAGCTTTGCAACAGTTGTTCGGTAGTTTGGGTGGCGGTATAGCGGGCGCACATGTTAAATGGTTTACAGTATAATCGGCGCGAATAAACTATTGTTTCGGCTAAAATTGCAAACCATGCCACAACTTGAATTGTAAAATAAATATGAGCAACGAAGAATTTGATGACCTCGACTTTGAACAGGAACAGCCGCAGGAGGCTTTTCATATTGAGGCCGATTTATATGATAATGGTGAGTTCAGCAATATGCTGGTTATTCCCTGTAACGACAGTTTTATTGTAGTAGGTAATAATGAGCACATCTGTACGCTGGTGCATACCTGCCAGGAAGTAGAGTGCTGGGAGCAGCAGGAGGGCGGCCTCGACGAAGAGATTGTAGAAAAGATAGGCGCCGCAATACAGGGATATATTGACGGATTGTAAGAGAGAAGCAAGAATCAGGAAGCAAGATGTGATAGGATTAATTTCTGTCTTAACTCATGGCTCTTGATTCTTGACTCCATCAAACTAAAGTTCTTTCCTCAGCCTTGCTACCGGGATGTTCATCTGCTCGCGGTATTTGGCTACGGTGCGACGGGCGATATTGTAGCCCTGCTCTTTTAAGATGTCGGTCAGCTTTTCATCGGCCAACGGGTGGCGTTTGTCTTCGCCGCCTATGCACTCCTCCAATATTTTCTTTACCTCTTTATTTGATACTTCTTCGCCGCTTTCGGTCTGGATAGCTTCGGAGAAGAACGATTTCAGCAGGAAGGTGCCATGTTCGGTCTGTACGTATTTAGAGTTGGCTACGCGCGATACCGTGGAGATATCCATCCCGATCTTGTCGGCAATATCTTTCAGGATCATCGGGCGCAGGTTCTTTTCATCGCCGGTTAAAAAGAAATCATACTGGTACACCATAATGGCGTTCATGGTTTTCAGCAACGTTTGCTGCCGCTGCTTAATGGCATCAATAAACCACTTGGCCGAATCCAGCTTTTGCTTGATATACTGTACTGCTTCCTTCATCTGCCGGTTACGCTGCGAGGCCTTGTCATAATCCTCAAACATTTCCTGATAAGTGCGGCTTACGCGCAGTTCGGGAGCGTTTTTGGCGTTTAAGGTTAATATAAGTACGCCATCGTTATTGGTAATGTGAAAATCGGGTATTACCTGCTGCTGCTTGGAATTTACCTCATTGGTATCGCCGGGTTTAGGGTTCAGCTTTAATATTTCATTTACTACCGCCCGCAGCTCCAGCGAATTCATGCTGAGCTGCCGCTCCAGCTTGTCGTAATGCTTGCGGGTAAACTCGTCCAGGTAATCCTCCACTACCAGCATCGCCTTACGGATTATAGGGTCGGTGGTGTCTTTTTTGCGCAGTTGAATGAGCAGGCATTCCTGCAACGTACGTGCGCCTACGCCTGCCGGGTCGAAGTTTTGAATTACCTTCAGCATCTCTTCTACGTCTGCATCTTCGGCCATTACGTTTTGCGAGAATGCCAGGTCATCGGTAATATTCATAATGGGCCGGCGCAGGTAACCATCATCGTCCAGGCTTCCGATAATCTGCTGCCCGATCAGGTATTCTTTATCAGATGGAAGCGGTACCAGATCCAGCTGGTTTTGCAGGCTCTCGAAGAAGGAGCTTTGAATGGCAATCGGCATTTCCTTGCGGTCATCCTCGTCATCACCGTTCTGGTCATAACGCGAGCCGTAATCATTCACATTGTCATCCTGCAGGTAATCATCAATGTTAAATTCATCGTAATCGCTGCTTTCTTCTTCTTTGCTGCTGTAATCCTCGTCCGGGTCGCGGTCGGGGTACTGCTCTTCCGGCTCGTTCATGTTAGCCAGGCTTAAATCTTCAAGCGCAGGGTTCTCCTCCAGTTCTTCCTTAATGCGGGTATCCAGCGATACGGTGGGCACCTGCAAAAGCTTAATGAACTGAATTTGCTGCGGAGAAAGTTTTTGTAAAAGTTTCTGTTGAAGATTTTGTTTAAGCATAATGGATTGACAGGGCCAAAAATACATCAAATTGCATTAAGATAAAAAGTAAAGCCCTTTGAATTGAAGTAAAGATTTTTCTCCCTTATAAACGTGTCAGCGGCTGCCGGGTTTAATCCGTTCAAATAAAAATTTTACCTTTATTGGTGTTCATCATTAATAAAGAGAATTTATGGGATTTGTTAAGGAATTTAAGGAGTTTGCAGTAAAAGGCAACGTGCTTGATTTAGCTGTAGCCGTGGTAATCGGTGCCGCATTTCAAAAAATTGTAAGCTCACTGGTAGAAGATATACTGACACCCGCCATACTCACACCGGCGCTGAGCGCGGCTCATTTGTCTAACCTTAGTCAGCTGGTGGTGCCGGGCACAGCTATCAAATACGGTAACTTTCTATCGCAGGTAATCTCTTTCCTGATTGTTGCCTTTGCCCTGTTTATAATCATACAAGCCGTTAACCGGTTCAAAAGAAAGGACGAAGCCGGCCCCAAACCCGAATTAGCGCCGGTGCCGCCCACCAAGGAGGAGGTGTTGCTAACCGAGATCAGGGATCTGCTGGCAAAGCGGCCGTAACAGCTGCCTATTGCCGGTCTGCAAAATCAGTAATGATAATGTAGTCGGCCATCTTCAGATATTTTTGCCAGTTCGGTTGGTTAAATTCGTCCGGGCTGGCATAGCAGGCAATGGTAACCACTTTTAGTTTAGGCGCATACTGTTTTAACTGTGCCACTACGCCCAATTTTTCTTCACTATGAAAACCGCCGTTGATGTGCATGATTTTGCTGCCGGGGCGTGCGGCATAAAATTGGGCTAATGACCACCCCATAGCGGCATCCCACACGTTTTGCGCCTGGTAAAGCTGCATACCGCCCATGCTGCCATGCCCGCCCATCAACTCGCTGAATTTGTTGTAATAAGCTCCGGCTGCGGTGTCTATCGGCAGCGGCGGCAGAAACGCTTTAGCCACCGGCGATAGTAGTTGCAGGGCAGCTAATCCCTGCCGGTTTACCATGTTTACGTACCGCCCCGGTGCATTGGCCGCCAATACCGGCAGGCGTGCCGCTTTGGCCACCTCTACCATCGGGCTGTAATCGGTTTTGTAATTAGGCCAGGCACGGGCATCGCTGAACAGGTATTTTTCAGGTATGCGCCCGTTCAGGTATTCATTAAGTACTTCCTGGCAGTCGGTTTCAAACATTTCTAAACTAAGGGCTGCCTTAGCCGGGTATTGTGCCGCCAGTTGCTGCCATAGCTTGAGTTCTATATGATGCCCAACCGTGTCATTGTGCTCTTCACCGAAGAACAGAATGTCGGCCTGGTTTATGCGGCTAATGATGTCGGCCGGGCTAACCGTCTTTTTATCCGCTACGCTGTACAGCTTGTAGTGGGGTTGCGCCACCAGGCAGCAGGGCAGGGCTGCTAAAAATAACAGCAGGTAGTGTTTTAACTGCATTTATTGAAATATTAACAAAACGAAATTACAGTTAAACTACTGCAATAATCACTTTGTGGTTTTAATTAATAATAGTACATTTGCGCTCCAAATTCAGGATAAGTACACGAATAAGATCATATAAGTCATGAAAAGAACGTTTCAGCCTTCTCAACGTAAAAGAAGAAATAAGCACGGTTTCCGCGAGCGTATGGCAACCGCTAATGGCCGCAGGGTATTAGCCTCACGTCGCGCAAAAGGCAGAAAAAGACTTTCTGTTTCTGACGAGCGTCGCCACAAGGCTTAATTTCTTTGCCTCCTCCTGCACAGGAGCTGATGACGGCAATGGAATATACATTTAAAAAAGAAGAACGGCTATGCAATAAATCGCTCATTGATGAGCTTTATCATAGCGGTTCTTCTTTTTTGTGTTATCCGTTCAGGATTACCTGGCTCCACGCAACGGTTAATGCTCCTGTTAATGCGCAGGTGCTGATCGCGGTAGCCAAAAAACGGTACAAGCACGCTACCGACCGTAACCTCATTAAGCGCCGTACCCGCGAGGCGTACCGCCTTAACAAAGCCCGGTTTTTATACCCGGTACTGCAGCAGCAGCAAAAGCAACTTATTTTTTCTGTAAATTACATCGGCAAAGAGATTACCGATTACATTTTCATGCAAAAAAAGATGCAGAAGCTGTTACAGCAATTGGCGGAAGCTGTTATCCAACCGGCTAAATAATGCAGGTATTTAAAAAAGTGCTGGGCGCTATTTTTTTGCTGCTGATCAGAATTTATCAGCGCCTGATATCGCCGTGGTTGCCTGCCTCGTGCCGGTATACGCCAACGTGCTCGCAATATGGGGTAGAAGCTATTCAGAAGTATGGCCCCTTTAAGGGAGGCTGGCTTACACTCAAACGCATTGGCCGCTGCAACCCCTGGGGCGGGCACGGGCATGATCCTGTTCCTTAATCTATTACTCATGTTATTGCTTCAGATAGAAACCGCTACTGCTTCCTGCTCCGTTGCGCTTACCGAAAACGGTGAAGTGCTGCGCATAAAGGAGCTGAACGAACGTAACCGCCATGCCGAGGTAATTACCTTGTTTATCCGGGAGGTGATGCAGGCGGCAGGTAAAACTTATGCCATGCTGGATGCCGTAGTGATAAGCAGCGGGCCGGGTTCTTATACCGGCTTGCGCATAGGGGTATCTACGGCTAAGGGTATTTGTTACGCCGCTGATAAGCCGCTTATCGCCGTAGGCACATTAGCGGCAATGGCTGCCGGTTTTGCGCTTAAATACCCGCACCTGTGCACACCCTATACGCTGCTTTGCCCCATGATTGATGCCCGCCGGATGGAAGTATACACCGCTTTATACACCACAACAGGCGAACAGATACAGCCGGTAACGGCTCAGGTTATCGACGGGGATAGTTTTGCAGCGGAGCTGGCAACGCACCGCATTGTGTTTTTTGGCGATGGCGCAGAGAAATGTAAGGCTGTACTGGAGCATCAGCCTAACGCTTTGTTTGTTTCGGGTTTTGTGAACTCCGCATCCGGGCTTACCGCCTTAGCGACAGAAAGGCTGGCCCGGCAACAATTTGAGGATGTAGCCTACTTTGAACCGTACTACCTGAAAGAGTTTATTGCGGGCATAAAGAAGCCGGGCAATTAATTACTTTTTACTTTAAACAACCGCCCGTACAGGCGGGCAAAAAAGCCTTTTTCGCCCATGGGGATCATACTGGCATTCATGGGGTGTTCAATAAAGCTGCCAAATTTTAAGCTGAAGCCTAAAAATACCGATGCTGCAGAGTAAGGCGCGTAGTGGTTAACTAAATCCTCATTCTTACCGGCCTGGCGTGCGGTAGTAATGGTTTGCAGCAGGGCATCGCTGCCAATGTAAAAATCAACATTCGGGGTTTTGTACATGAGTTGGGTGCCGAGGCTGAACGTGCGCAGGTCATTATAGATACCCGTGAGCGTAAACACCGTATTATGATACCGGAGGTGATTGACCAGTGCGCCTTCCATCCCATGATCATAAAACTGCTTGGCTGCGATCAGAGTGGGAAAATAAGTAATTTCCTTATCGTCAGATAAATAGAAAGTACGGCCTGCGCTTACCTCTGCACGGCCGTGCAGAGGCGTTGTAAATGAAGCCGTAACAGGGGCATCCTGTATTACGCCTTTAAACGCCTGGTAAATTTGATCATCCCTTGAAGTGCCGGTATTCAGGCTTGCACTTGTAACGTTATTAAAAATGTAGGTTTGTGATGCTTTACTCCAGTGTACAAAGCCTAAATCTTTTACATTCCATTGCAGCACAAAGCCATCATGGGTACGAAACATGGTTCCTATGGAGATTGCAGCGCCCGGATTACGAAAATTTGGTACCAGATCATGCCCGGTGGATTGCCCGGGTATGTAATTGGAAAGCATTTTTCCGGCCAGGTACATATTGATGTTATTTTCACTCGAAAAGGATAATGCGGATTGTGTGATGTCCCATTTTTTATAAGCAATGCCCAGCAAGGCGCTCAGTTTAAAGCCTATGGCAAACTGTTTGCTCACCCGCTCGCGGTACGACAAGCTGAACTGGTGATAGGCCTGATAATATATTTTTGAGTTTAGCGCATTTTCGTAAACATGGTTGTTTTCAAAAGTGCCGGTGCCACTCACTAACGACACCAGCTGATCAGTGGTTACCCCCCGGCCTTCGGCGCGGGACTGGGCAGAGAACCCAAGCTCCTGGTCGCCGTTCAGGCTGGTGAATACTTTAAACATCAGCGCATAGCTGTTCGCACTGGCAACAGCATGGTTGCTTGTGCCGCTTCCGGCTATAAGCCGCGCATCAGTAACCCGGTAATTGCTAAAAAAGGCGCGGTGTAACAGTGTGCTTTGTGCATTACCGGTAAGTAAGGCGTAAGTGTTAAAGTTAGGTATCAGAAAGTTAGAGGCATACATCCGGCTGGAATCGGGGATGAATGAGCGTTGGGCGGGGTTCTCAAACGAGTCATACAAGGTGCCGGTATTGTATTGCGAATACCGCTGCGCGTACGCGGTAGTTATACTAAAGATGAAGATGAAAACAAGTAACAGTCTGTTCATTTATGCCAGTGTCCAACTGATGTTTAAGTGAAGAAGGGCATAGTTATGCCTAACCCTAATACGGCACCGGCACAAATTTGGTTATGAAAGTTTGAGGGATTTATCTTGCGGCAGCACCGGAGCGCTGGTTGAGCTGCATGCAAAAATTAGTATAAAACTGTTGCCCGGCGCCGCTTAACTGATAAGCGGCCGCTGAAAAGCCGTTTGCGCCGGATGCCTGTGGATAAAGCACATTATACACAGCCGGCTGTATATCGCGCTTCAGCAGGCGTGCGGCGTTGTTATAATTTAAGTAGAAGGATACGTTGCACTGTTCGGCCAGCAGGTTGTCAAAAGTATTGAACTGTTCATTTCTGGATAAGAAACTCTGGCGGGCGTAAATTTTCCGGTAGCTGGCCAGCGCCGCAGCCGAGTTGGCCAGTACCAGGTAATTGTCTATCACCATATAATAGGGTTGCCTGAAGCCACTCAAAGCATCCCCCAACAACAGGTAAGGCAGTTTAGCATAGTTCAGCCTTCCGCTACTGTCGGCGTTAACCGTACCAATGTTGTTGAGCACCGGTTGCAGAGATTGCCCGTTTTTAACCTGTATAATGGCTAATTGCTCGTCGAACCGGGTGGTGAGCACCGCAAATTCATTACTTAATACGTTGTTAAATTCCTTGCCGATATCAACGCCGGTTTCCTTTTTAATTTGTGCGAACAGCGTTTGCCGCTCTTGGGTTAACCCGGCCCTGGCCTGCCAGTCAGCCAACTCCTGCTGAAACCGGGCCGGATCAGAAAGAGAATAACAGGTGCTATAGGCCGTAATCAGCGGAAAGATATTTTTTAATTGATTGCGGTAGGGTTTCTGATTTTCAAATAAAGTTAAGTAGGTGGCCGGGTGGGTAGTATTCAGTGTGGTATAGCCACTAAACATCAGCGCATCGCGCTTGTAATTCAGGGTTAAGGCTGCGTTTGCCGGCAGTGTTGCCAGTGGTTTAAAAAAGCCGGTGTTTGAATTTTTAAACCATTGCGTAATCAGCGGAGCCAGGCCGGTGTAATTGATGTAAAGATTGGCCAGTGCATTATTTTGCTGTGCACTGTGCAGGGAAATCAGTTGGTTTTGGCCATGTTCGTTCAGTTGAGCTGCAATCCCGGTAATCACTTCCCGCGAAAAGCTGCCTGAAAACACATTGCCCCCCTGATAAACAAGTGTGAACGGACGGTTAACGCCCGCAATCCGTATACTTAATCCGCCCAGCTTACCTATTTTCAGCGGTGTACATTGCAGGCGCTGGTGGCTTTGATTAAGCAGGCCTTGCAAATCTGACAAGCTAAGCCCGTCAACCGCAGGTATAGTGAGCAGCAGGTTGCCGCCCGGATGGACGGAAATATAAACCGGCTGGTCAGCAATCAGCGGCTTTATTGCCGCCGGCTGCATAAATTGCTGCTTCAATACCCTCAGCTCGTGCAGTTGTTCAGTGTCGGCCAGCGATGTAAACAGTGCGCTGCTGTCGTACATGTCATAAAAGCTGTCCTCGTTGTTGAAATTTAATATCAGTGCGGCATCAGCAGGAATACTTTGCAGCAGGCGTGCGGTATGCTGTTCCGGCAAATTCAGGTTTTTAAAGTACAGCCAAGTAACCAGCACAATAGCGGTTAACAGCAATACCGTAAGTGCAATCAGCTTTTTCATCAGGCTGTGCAAATGTATATTTTTACTTTGTAGCTATATACTATTAAGGTTAAATTGATACATTAGCTATACGTGTTATGGATAAACAAATTATTTTTACCGCAGCTGCGTTAGGGGCGCTTGCCGTTATTTTAGGTGCCTTTGGCGCCCACGGCCTGCGTAATTACCTGCAGCCGCAACAAATAGAGATTTGGAATAAGGGGGTGCAGTACCACTTTTATCATGTGTTTGCCCTGCTGCTGCTATCGGCCCTGCCGCTGGCTAAAAACAACCTGGTATTTACTAGCTACTGGTGCTTTACCTTGGGTATATTGTTGTTTTCCGGCTCATTGTACCTGTTGGCCTGCCGGGAGGCGCTCCGGTGGGACTGGCTTAAAATTATGGGCCCCATCACCCCGGTTGGCGGCCTGCTCTTTATTGCAGGCTGGGTAACGCTGGCCATAGCGGCGCTACGGAAATAACTTACCATGCTGGAACTTACAGATACGCTTTATACCGACCGCAAAACCCTGTTTGCCGAGGTAATACTGCCTTTGGCTATTGCCCGCAATTACACCTACCGCGTACCTTACGAACTTAATGATACCATAGCCGTAGGCAAGCGTGTGGTGGTACAGTTTGGCAAGAGTAAACTGTACACCGCAGTGGTGGCATCTATCGGTATACGTGCGCCTGAAAAGTATGAGGCCAAGTACCTGATGGAAATTCTGGATGACCAGCCGGTGGTTACCCCGCAACAGTTGCAGTTTTGGCAGTGGATGGCCGACTACTATTTGTGCAATACCGGCGAGGTAATGAATGCCGCATTGCCGGCGGCATTTAAGCTGGCCAGCGAAACGCGCATCATGCTCAACCGGGACATTGAATTTGACCGTGCCACCCTGCACGATAAGGAATACCTGATTGTAGATGCGCTTGATATTCAGCCCGAACTTTCGGTAAGTGATATTATTAAGCTGCTGGGGCAAAAGACCGTATTGCCGCTGCTCAAAACCCTGTTCGAAAAAAATATAGTTCACATCTCCGAAGAAGTAAGCGAGCGGTACAAGCCGCGTAAGCGTACCTACATAACGCTAAACCCGCTGTATAATGATCAGGAAAAGTTAAAGGAACTGTTTGCTATACTGGAAAAGCGGGCACCCAAACAGGCCGATGCAGTGCTGGCCTATATAAAACTTAAACGCGGGCAAAGCGCTATCACAAAAACCGAGCTGGCCGAGGCTGCCGATGTGAACAGCACCATCATCAAATCCTTAACAGACAAGGAGATATTTTTTGCAGAAGACAAAAATGTAAGCCGCCTGTATTACGAAGATCAGCAAACGCCGGCCACCTTTGAGCTGAACGAAGCGCAGGAGCAGGCGTTAACCTCCATCAAAAAACAGTTTGAGGATAAGGATGTGGTATTGCTGCATGGTGTAACCTCGTCGGGCAAAACGCAGGTGTACATCCGCCTGGTAGAAGAAGTAATTAGGGCCGGAAAGCAGGTGCTGTACCTGCTACCCGAAATTGCACTAACCACCCATGTGATAGAGCGTTTGCGCCGTTTTTTTGGCAACGATATTGGCATCTATCATTCGCGTTTTAATGATAATGAAAGGGTGGAGGTATGGCATAAGGTGCTTAACCACGAGTATAAGGTGGTGCTGGGCGCGCGTTCTGCCGTTTTTTTGCCTTTTGATGATATTGGCTTGGTGATTATTGATGAAGAGCATGAAACCTCTTACAAGCAATTTGACCCTGCACCGCGCTATAACGCCCGCGATGCCGCCATTTACCTGGCAGGCCGCTACGGCGCTAAGGTATTATTAGGTTCGGCTACGCCCTCTATTGAATCTTACTACAATGCCCGCACCCATAAATACGGTCTGTCCGAAATGACGGAGCGTTTCGGCGGCGTAAGCCTGCCGCAAATTGAGGTGGTAAGCATTACCGACGAAACGAAGCAGAAAACCATGCAGTCGCATTTTACCGGTGTGCTGATGGACGACATTAAACGTGCGCTTGAACACAAAGAGCAAGTGATACTGTTCCAAAACCGGCGCGGTTACGCCCCGGTGCTTATCTGCAAGATATGCGCTTTTACGCCCCGCTGCGTAAATTGCGATGTAAGCCTTACTTACCATAAGAGCAGCCGTAAGCTGCATTGCCATTATTGCGGCTACAAGGAAGATACGCTGAATATTTGCCCGGCCTGCGGCTCTACCCATTTGGAGTATAAAGGCTTCGGTACCGAAAAGATTGAAGATGAACTAAGCATACTGCTGCCCAAGGCCCGCATTGCCCGTATGGATTTGGATACTACCCGCGCGCGCAATGCTTACCAGTCCATCCTCAACGAACTGGAAGAAAAGCGGATTGACATTTTGGTAGGTACGCAGATGGTGGCTAAGGGGCTCGATTTTTCGGATGTAACCGTAATTGGTATCATCAATGCCGACAGCCTGCTTAAATTTCCTGATTACCGCGCCAACGAACGCAGCTTCCAGATGCTGGCACAGGTGAGCGGCCGTGCCGGTCGTCGCGGCAAACAGGGCAAGGTGGTTATCCAGACTTATAATCCTGATCACCGCGTGATACAGCAGGTAATCATAAATGATTATAAAGACTTATATTTTACTGAGATAGAGGAGCGTAAAACCTTTAAATATCCCCCGTATTACCGTATCATACAGTTTGATATCAAACACCGCGACCCTGACCAGCTAACCCTGCAGGCCGACTACATTGCCGGCGAACTGCGCAAACATTTCGGCGACCGGGTAGTAGGGCCGGAGTTTCCGCTCATCAGCCGGATACGCAGTTTTTATATCAAATCCATAATACTCAAGTTCGAGCGCGACAGTATTTCTTTGGCCAAAGTAAAAACAATTATCAGGGAGGTAATCCTGCAGTATCAAACCACTAAGCTGAGTAAGGGAAGCCTGGTACAGCCGGATGTAGACCCGTATTGATGAATTGCCTTGCTATATCCGGCTAACGGCTCATGCGGTGCCGGGGTGCCGCTGGTTAGTGCCGTAAAGCTGCTGTGTGGTATAATACCGATCTCCATTGTGCAGGCATCTTTTTGAAACCGAATATTATTACCCCCGATATTATCCAGAGGAGGCCGGCAATTTTTATCCAGATAAGGTTTTTCATAACGGTATTTACTGTACTATACGTATTGAACAGCTTACTATGTTACAATACCTGCAAACTATACTTACTATTGGTGTACAGCAACTATTCAGACTCATGATAATTTAATAGGTTTAATTATCAGCCAATTATATTTATTGCAGTTTTAAATAGCGGCTTCCTGATGTGAGGCTAACCTTTTTAGCTAATTTTGTTACGGCAATGGCATATAAATTTACTGATAACTACCGGGAAAAGGGTGCCCGTAAACGGCTTACAGAACTGTTAAAGAAGAAGGGCATAGAAGATGAGCAGGTATTAAAGGCCATAAACAAGGTGCCGCGCCACTATTTTTTCGATGAGACTTTCTGGGCGCAGGCCTACAAGGATATCGCCTTCCCGATTGGAGCGGGGCAAACCATATCGCAGCCTTATACCGTGGCTTATCAAACCCAGCTGCTGCACATCAAACGCGGCGACAAGGTATTGGAAATTGGTACAGGTTCAGGCTACCAAACCTGTATATTACTTGAGCTTGGCGCAAAGGTTTACACCATTGAGCGCCAGCAGGCCTTATATGAGCGCACGGTACAGGTGCTGCCTTACATGGGATACAAGCCCGAGTTTTTTTTAGGTGATGGCTCGAAAGGCATTGCCGACCATGCCCCTTACGATAAAATTATAGTTACTGCCGGGGCCCCTACAGTGCCCGATCTGTTACTGAAGCAACTGGCGGTTGGCGGCATCATGGTAATCCCCGTAGGCAACGAGCACGAGCAAAAAATGGTAACCGTGCTTAAGGTGGCAGAGAACGATTATGAGCGGGTGATGTTCGATACCTTCCGCTTCGTTCCGCTGGTGGGCGACAAAGCGTGGTAGTTTATGCAGATGATCATATCAGGCAGATCACCCGGCCATAAATTGCATTTTATAGGCTGTTATTTGCTTTTTTAGGCGGATTATCGCCGTTTATCGCTTCATAACCCTGTCTAATTCTACTTTTACATCACGTTCCTTCATGGTTTCGCGTTTGTCGAACGCTTTTTTACCCTGCGCTAACCCGATCTCCAGTTTGGCAAAACCCCGCTCGCTGATGAACATAGCCAGCGGTATAATGGTTAATCCTTTCTCCTGGGTGCGGGTCTTCAGCTTCTTCAGTTCTTTCTTTTGCAGCAGTAAGGTTCGGTCGCGCTTGGCTTCGTGGTTGTAAAATGAACCATGCGAGTATTCGGCAATGTGCAGGTTACGCACGTACAGCATATCATCAACAAACGTGCAAAACGCATCGTTTATGTTGGCCTTACCTTCGCGTATGGATTTTATTTCGGTACCTAATAACTTGATACCGGCTGTGTATTTATCCAGAATGTGGTATTCAAAATAGGCTTTCTTATTCTTTATATAGAGGTTATTGTCGCTCATGGTAATGTTAACAAAAAAACAGGGCGCAAGTTAGCTTTTTTGCGGCTTAACAATCAACACCGGAACATTTACTTTATGGCGCACAGAATTTACGGTAGTACCGAAAATTAAATCCTTAAGCCCCTTATGCCCGTGCGAACCCATCACCAAAAACTCAATTTGTTCGCCCTTAACAATGGCGGAGATTGCATCTGAGGTGTTACCATAGCCAATTTTGGCTTCGGCATTGTAGTTCATGTCTTTTATAATACGTATATATTTATCTAAGTTATCGGCATCGCTTTGCGTTTCCTGATCCATAGTTTGGGTACCATGATAGCGTGCGCCTGCAGTTTCAACTACGTGTATAAGCGTATACAGCGCACTATGCCCGCCCTGCATCAGCGCATGGCGCAGGGTATCCTGATCGTTCTTCGAAAAATCAATGGTAATACCAATGTGCTTGTAAGCTATCGGGCTCAGATTATCAATGCTTCGTGCAATACCATGAGGTATAAATACAGCGTCTTCCTTATGCTTAGTCAGCAGTGGCCGCAGCAATACATAAATCAGTAATAAACCTAAGGCAACAGCAGCAGGCGTAACTACCCAGTGTATCACCAGCGGTGATGCACCTGCAGCACTCCATTGATTAATTTGCTCGATTACTAATCTGGCATTCAGCCCAACAATCAGTAAAGCAAAAAACCAGGCCAGTAACCGGGTGGGCAGACTGATGGCAAAGCTGCCCATCCGCTTTTTATCGGAAGTAAACAAAACAAGCGGAATTACGGCAAAACCTAACTGGAGGCTTAATATTACCTGGCTTAATATCAGCAAGTTACTCAACCCTTCTTCTCCCGAATGCAGTATAGTGAAAATGGCAGGCACAATAGCCAGCAAGCGGGTAAGCAGCCGGCGCAGCCATGGGGTAATACGCAGGTTGATATGCCCTTCCATGATGATCTGCCCGGCCAGCGTGCCGGTAATGGTAGAGCTTTGCCCGGCGGCAATTAATGCAATTGCAAATAATGCAGGAGCCAGTTTGCCAAATAAGTTTTGCAGCAACTGGTAAGCATCCTTTATTTCGGCCACATGCATAAAGCCCCGGTTAAAAAAAGCGCTGGCTGCTAATATCAAAATGGCAGCATTTACAAAAAAAGCAAGGTTAAGTGCAATGGTGGTATCCCACATATTAAATTTAAGCGCATCACGTATACCCTCATCTGTACGGCTGATTTTGCGGGTTTGTACCAGCGATGAATGTAAGTAGAGGTTATGTGGCATTACGGTGGCGCCTATAATACCAATGGCAATGTACAGTGCGCTCGGGTTTAAACTGTGAGGGATAAAACCTTTTACAATAGCACCTACGTCCGGCTTAACAATAAACATTTCCGTTACAAAAGATAAGCCTATAATAAAGATAAGCGATACGATAAAACCTTCCAGCTTGCGCATACCCTTGTTCATTAAAAACAGTAACAGCAGCGTATCGCTCAGGCTGATAAGTACCCCCCATAGCAAAGGCAGCTTAAACAAAAGCTGTAAGCCGATAGCCATGCCGATAACCTCAGCCAGATCACAGGCGATAATGGCGGTTTGGGCTAATATAAACAGGCAGAAGTTAACGAAACGCGGATATTCTTTCTTTGAAGCCTGGGCCAAATCCAATCCCCGTACAATACCTAAGCGCGAACTGAGATTTTGCAGCAGCAAAGCAATCAGGTTCGACAGCAGCAGCACCCATATAAGCCGGTAACCAAACTGGCTGCCCGCAGCTAGATCTGTTGCCCAGTTACCCGGATCCATATACCCAACGCTGATTAAATAGGCAGGACCTACAAAAGCCAAAAATTTGCGCCAGCCGGTTTTACTTTCCGTATTTACTGAGCTATGCACATTACCCAGCGATTCGCCGTTTTCAGGATTCATTTTTTTTATAACAAGCCGTAGCTGATTTAGTTGAAATGTAATAATAGCAAATAAAATTAGGGTATCCTAATTTTATTTGTTGGTGCTGTTTTACATTTATAATTTTTGTTAAACCGGCACGTTGCTTCTTATATTTGTCAAATAATTTAAAATTAGCTTTTGTGAAAACTTGCTATGATAAAATTATATTTTGGATTTAAATATTTATTCTATTTTTGAATTTATGGCGAATGAACTGGATAAGATAGACCTGCAAATTTTAAAAATACTTCAGGAGAACGGACGCATCACTAATCTTCAGCTTTCCAATGAGATCGGGTTATCACCAGCACCTACGCTTGAACGTGTGCGTAAACTGGAAAATGCAGAATATATAAAAAGTTACCACGCCCTGGTTGATGAGGAGAAGCTGGGTTTGGGCATAAAAACCTTTATTCAGGTATCGCTCGATTTTCATAAAAACAATACTATCCAAACCTTCTTAAACGAAATTCAGCATATTAAAGAAGTAACCGAGTGCCATCACGTAACCGGTCAGTGCGATTTTTTACTGAAGGTTTATGTGCGCGATATTAAATCGTATGAGAAGCTCATTATGGAGAAAATAAGCCGCATAAGCGTGGTTAAAACCTTTCAAACCATGATGATTATGTCTACCAGCAAAAAGGAACCTATTGTTCCTTTGGAATACTAATTTGATGTGCAAATGTGCAAACCTGCGAATGTGCAGATGATTTTGAGTTGATTAACAGATAACCGGCATTCAGTAAAACATAAAGCAGCTAAGTCAATTCTGCACATCTGCACATCTGCACATCTGCACATCTGCACATCTGCTATTTAATCTGCCAGTCAATTGGCGCCTTGTTCTCTTTGATTAATATCTCATTGGTTTTTGAGAAGTGGTGACAGCCAAAAAAGCCATTATCAGCCGAGTAGGGCGAAGGGTGGGCTGCTTTTAACACATGATGTTTGGCAGTATCAATTAACTCTTCTTTAGCCTGGGCAAATTTGCCCCACAATAAAAATACTACCCCTTCTTTCTGTTCTGATATGGTACGGATAACGGTATCGGTAAAAATTTCCCAGCCTTTCTTTTGATGGGAACCGGGCTTGCCTGCCTGTACCGTTAAGGTGGCGTTCAACATCAGTACGCCCTGTTCTGCCCATCCGGTCAGATCGCCATGTGAGGGCATCGTAAAACCCGGTATATCTGTTTGCAGTTCTTTATAAATATTCTTGAGTGATGGCGGAACCGTAATGCCTTTATTTACGGCAAACGATAAGCCTATGGCCTGATTAGGGCCATGATAAGGGTCTTGCCCTAATATTACTGTTTTTAGGTTAGTGAAAGGCGTTTTATTGAAGGCGTTAAATATATCGCTGCCTTTGGGATACACTTTAATACCTGCTTCCTTTTCCTGCTTCAAAAATTCACGCAGCTTTTGCATATAAGGTTTGTCAAACTCATCATGCAGTACTTCAAGCCAGGAACGTTCAATATCAACCGCCATAAAAATTTACTTTAGATAATTGATTAAGCGTGCAAATAAACGGATATTTGCACCTTAATTGGATAATTACAAATGACTACAAATATTGTTCGGTTGGTTATAGCCTGTGTAATTATGGGCGGTGCTATTGCCCTGATGGCTTTTGGCCATTGGGGGTGGGGGATACCCGTTTTCCTGATTGGTGGTTTGGTGCTGTTAAGCTTCTTTTTTAATGAGAACATGCTGGTTGCACAGTATTACCTGCGTAAAGAAAACACGGATGAAGCCGAAAAGTGGCTGCTTAAGATTACTGACTATGAAAAGCAACTGCACCGTAACCAGCACGGCTACTACAACCTGCTGCTGGGCTTAATAGAATCGCGTAAGGCGCCCATGAAGGCTGAAAAGTTCTTCAAAAAGTCATTATCGCTGGGCATGACCATGTCGCACAATACCGCGTTGGCAAAACTGAGCCTGGCAGGAATTTCAATGGCTAAGCGCAATAAGCGCGAGGCGCAGATGTATCTTGCTGAAGCCAGCAAGGACGATAAGAACAAATTGCTTGCCGAGCAAATTAAGATGATGAAGGGACAGCTGGGGCAGATGGATAAACAAGTTCAGCGGGGTTTCAGGGGATATTAATCAATATCCAACGCAGGGTATATAAATAGCCTGTTTACTGATGAAGTGAACAGGCTATTTTTCTTCCAGCGAACCAAAGTAGTCCGGTTCAGCGCTGTTGCTTTTGTTAAGTTCCGACTTTAAGTCGCTGCGTTCTTCTACGTCGGTTGGATTGGCAACCTCTACGATCTTCAACAAGGTGCGTATCAGGTTCACGCTAAACTTGCTGCGGTCAAGTTTAATCAAAAATTCTTTATCAGTAATTTCAAGTGCTGAGTACATAGTGGTTTCGCTTTTTTATAAAGCTATCGGCTATGTATAAAATCCCGGTTAGCGTAATGTTATATTTTGATTAAACTTTAGGGCATCATAGGAAAGTAACATCGGTGAGTCATTTCGACCGCAGGGAGAAATCTTTTACATGCGACCAGCCTGCGGTAGAAGATTTCTCCCTGCGGTTAAAATGACTAATTGGGTAAGTATGATTTATACCTGTTACTTAAACCAGCTCATTACCATTTCTATGGTTAAAGCGGGCAAGTCCAGTTTTAATTTTTTTCTCATGCCCCCTAAATCATTAAATACTTTATTCGGATTGGCGGCCCTTAATTCTTCGGGTGTACCAAAGCCCATCTTGTTAAGTACCGGCACCCACTCGGCAGGTACGCCAATGTTTACAAAATCATCAATGGTAATTATTTTGGCTTTCTTTTCGGGGCGCATCTGCGGGAAGAACAATACCTCCTGAATGGTGCTCTGGTTGGTCATCAGCATCACTAAACGGTCTATACCAATACCCAGGCCAGATGTTGGCGGCATCCCGTATTCCAATGCCCGTAAAAAGTCTTCATCCATGGCCATCGCTTCCTCATCGCCGCGGCCCGCCAGCAGCAGCTGGTCTTCAAAACGCTCGCGCTGGTCAATCGGGTCATTCAGCTCCGAATAGGCATTGGCAATTTCCTTGCCGTTTACAAACAGCTCAAAACGCTCTACCAGGCCGTCTTTGCTGCGGTGCTTTTTGGCCAGCGGTGTCATTTCAATAGGGTAGTCGGTAATATAGGTAGGCTGTATTAGGTTGGCTTCTACCTTGGCACTGAATATTTCATCAATCAGCTTGCCTTTGCCCATGCTGCTGTCTGCCTCAACAGCCAGATCACGACAGGTTTGCCGCAAAGCGCCTTCGTCCATGGCAGATACATCGATACCGGTATATTTTTGTATAGATTCATACATCGACAGCTTTTCGTACGGGCCGGCAAAGTTGATTTCCTGCTCGCCCACCTTCACTATTGCTGTGCCATGCACGGCTTTGGCTACCGTTTCCAGGCATTCTTCCACCATCGCCATCATCCATACATAGTCTTTATAGGCCACGTAGATCTCCATAGCCGTAAATTCCGGATTGTGGGTACGATCCATACCCTCATTACGAAACATCTTGCCAAACTCGTATACACCATCAAAACCGGCTACAATCAGGCGTTTTAAATAAAGTTCGTTAGCTATACGCAGGAACAGAGGCATGTCCAGCGTATTGTGATGTGTATTAAACGGACGTGCCGCTGCACCGCCGTGCACGGGCTGTAAAATCGGCGTTTCTACCTCCATCCAGCCCTGCCCGTTAAAGTAATTGCGCATAGCGCTGATCACCTTTGAGCGATTGATGAATATCTGCTTGTAGTCGGGGTTAACGGTTAAATCCACATAACGCTGGCGGTAGCGCAGCTCCGGGTCTGTGAAACCATCATAAATATTGCCTTCATCATCACGCTTCACCACTGGCAGCGGTTTCAGGGATTTCGACAGGATGCTCATTTCCTGTACATGTAAAGAGATCTCGCCGGTTTGGGTTAAAAACACAAAGCCTTTTACACCGATATAATCACCGATATCCAGCAGTTTCTTAAATACCGTATTATATAAGGTTTTGTCTTCGCCCGGGGCAATGTCATCACGTTTAATGTATACCTGGATACGACCGGTTGAATCCTGAATTTCGGCAAAAGAAGCATTACCCATAATGCGGCGCGTCATGATGCGTCCGGCCAGCGTTACCTGCCGGAAAGCATCAGGATTACTGCTGAAGTTGTCCTTTATGTCTTTAGCAAAGGCAGTTACCTCGTACGCTTCGGCAGGATAGGGGTTGATACCCAATGCGCGCAACTGCTGTAATGATTCGCGGCGGATAATTTCCTGTTCAGACAAGGCGGCAATACTCATAGTTGGATATGCTGAATTTTAAGGCGCAAAAATAGCGTTTTTTGTGCCATACTAAGCAGGGTAAGAAGTTAAATATAGTTTACTTCAATTGTGCACAAGATTAGAGGAATAATCAGTATCAGAATTAAAGTCGTATATATTACCCGCCCTTAATACCAAAATCAGATAGGTAAAATATAAGTTGATTGGAATGGTAGCGTGATCGCCATCCATAACTAATGCTATAAATATCGCCACGTTTAAGAGGAGCAGTAAAGCCAAAAATACTTCAGCAACAATTTGTTTAAGTGTGTATAACTGGTATTTAATAAATAAATTAACCGGTTGCCTGTAGCTGGTAGTGCTTATAAATAAAAATATGATGAGCGGAATAAAGCCAATTATGATTGTTAGTCCTGTTGTAAAAATGGGTATACCAATGGTATCGGCAAACCATGGGTAGTCGCCTCTGTCGTCTCGGAAGCCGTAGTACCATAAGGTTGCAGGAAACAAGGCGAGCCACATTATTAGTGTAATAATCCATATAGCTGTTTTGCTAAGCGATTTGATTCTGGGCAGGTCTGTAAATGTTCTGATTTTGAAGATAAGGAACGTTAGTAGCAAAATAACCGAACTGATCAAAAGTCCGCTGCCTAAGTCCTCCAAAAAGGTTCTGTTGGTTTTTAACTTAGCCAGCTCGGAATAATAGTGATCTTTGAATTTGGAATTTAGTGTGGTTACATTAACAGATTCATTATCAAGCGCATTTTTGGCTTTGATATTCGTGTAGTAAGGCATTGATGAAGTGTAGATAATTAAACCTACGCTAATCAATAGTATGATTATCAGAAAAGGCCTGAACATTTTTTAAAAACATATGCTTAATCCGCCTCTGCTTCCTGCAAATACAGGTCATCTATTACCTGTGCATATTTCTTTTCAATAACCTTGCGCTTGGCTTTCATGGTTACGGTAATCTCTCCTTCTTCCATACTGAAGGGATTTCGCTTTACCACAAAGTTCTTGATGCGTTCAAATTTAGCCAGCTCGTTAGAAAGTTTGCGAATGTCTTGCCCTATCCAGTCAATAATTTGTTTGTCCTGTATAAATTGATCGGGTTGTGCAAAAAAATCATTACTCAGGTTAAAGGTTTCCTGTACCAGTTCCCGGGCCGGGATAATGATCGCCGTAACATACTCGCGCTTGTCGCCCACTAAGAATACACCTTCTATCTTCGGGCTTTTCAGGTAAGCGTTCTCTACCGGGGTAGGATAGATGTTTTTCCCATAGGCGTTCACCAGCATGTTTTTCAAACGGTCGGTAATCTGGATATTTCCTTTGTGAAAACGGCCGATGTCGCCTGTATGGAACCAGCCGTCAGCATCAATGGCCGCTTTGGTTTCTTCCGGTTTGTTCCAATAGCCTTTCATCACCGAAATGCCACGAATCAGGATTTCGCCTTCGTCCGACTGGTAATCAGGTTTAAAGGATTCGTGATTTTGAACGGTATAAATATGCCGGCTTTCAACGTTTTGTATAGCTACCTCGGTGCCCGGCATAATGCGGCCTGCGGTGCCATATATTTGGCGGTGATACTCTGTAACGGCCATAGGGCCGGTAGTTTCTGTTAAACCGAACCCCTCTAAAATGCGGATGCCCAGGTTACCAAAAAACTCACCTACCTGGCGGGGCAGGGCGCCGCCGCCCGAGATCAGAAACTTAATGCGGCCGCCGGTTTTCTCCTTTATCTTGCTGAATACCAGCTTGTCTGCCAGTTTTTGTTGCCGGCTGAGGATAAAGCCGGGCTTTTTACCGGCTTCAACTGCCTTCCGGTATTTTTCGCCGATACGGAACGCCCATAGAAATATTTTAGTTTTAAAGCCTCCGGCCGAGGTGCCGCTTTTAATGGCCTTATCATAAATGCGTTCCAGCAGGCGGGGCACGCAGTTCATAATGGTAGGCTTTACCTCCGTCATGTTCCGGGCCAGCAAATCCAGGCTTTGGGCGAACGCAATTTTGCAGCCGGCACCGGTACAAATGTAATAGGTAGCTGCCCGCTCAAAAACGTGCGACAGCGGCAGGAAGGACAGAAAGGTATCGGTAGGCGCAACGTTGGTTATCTGATTCAGGCCTTCGCGTACAGTAAGTACAAAGTTACTATGGGTAAGCATCACGCCCTTGGGTACACCTGTAGTGCCAGATGTGTATATAAGGCAGGACAAGTCTGAAGGTGAAATATCCTTACGGGCAATGTCAATGGCCGAACGGTGCTCTGCAATCATTGCCAATCCTTCGGCAATCAGTTCCTCAAAGCTCAGTACGCCTGCGTTCACATCAATTTTCTCGGTGTACTTCCGGTAATCTTCAAATGCCGGTATAATGCGCTGTAACGAAGGGCACTTGTTGGCTACCTTTAAAACCTTGCGCAGCAAAAACGGATTGCCGACCAAAAGGGCCTTCATGCCCGAATCATTGATGATGTATTCGGTTTCGGCCTCGGTAAGGGTAGGGTAAATGGAAGCGTTTACGGCGCCAATCTGCTGTATACCCTGGTCGAAAAAGATATAATCCGGGCCGTTCTCAATCAGCAGGCCCAGCCGGTCGCCTTTTTTAATACCCAGCTCCAAAAACCAGGCGGCAATGGCGTCTGCCTTTTCAATGGTTTCTCTGTAAGATATATCCTTCCACTCATTACCCACCTTATGGGTCATATAAGTATGCATGTCGGGATGCAGAATGGCTACGGTATTCCGTATCAGGTCAGGTACGGTGAAATCTGGCTTTACCGGGTTCATTTAAGTTTAAATCAGGTTTATTGAACAAACTTAAAGTAATTGTAATCAAAAACAAAAAGGGGTATCAATCATGACACCCCTTTTCGCTGTTATATAAATTTTGTTACACGGAGAAGCTCTCGCCGCAACCACAGGTACGGCTGGCATTAGGATTATTAAAGTTAAACCCTTTACCGTTAAGGCCATCTGAAAAGTCGAGTTCTGTGCCGGCCAGGTAAAGGAACGATTTCATATCCAGTACCATGCGCACGCCCTTATCCTCAAACATCTGGTCGCCTTTTTTCTCCTCGTTATCGAAATCCATCTTGTAGGATAAACCCGAGCAGCCACCGCCCTGTACTGATACCCTTAAAAAATAAGAAGCATCCAGCCCGGCATCCTGCATCAGGTGCTCAACTTTACTTTTTGCTTTATCTGTTACGGTAACCATGGGAATTAGTATCAAGTAGTTAGTATCAAGTATCAAGTATCAAAAATATTGCCGAAGCAAGAAAATCTTGATACTTACTACTTGATAGTCGCTACCAAAAAAATTAATGGTGTGATTTTTCAAGCTCAAAAGCCGCTAAGCCGTTTTTAACGCGGTAATCGTTAATGGCAGCTTTAATGGCATCTTCGGCTAATACCGAGCAGTGAATTTTTACCGGTGGCAAAGCCAGTTCTTCCACCAGATCCATATTGTCGATCTTCATGGCATCATCAATGCTTTTGCCTTTCAGCCATTCGGTAGCCAGTGAAGATGAAGCAATGGCAGAACCGCAACCAAAGGTTTTAAATTTGGCATCGGTAATCATGTTGTTTGCATCTACCTCAATTTGCAGGCGCATTACATCGCCGCACTCTGGCGCACCAACCAAACCGGTGCCCACCTGGGTGCTGCTTTTATCTAATGTACCCACATTACGCGGGTTGGTGTAATGGTCAATTACTTTATCTGAATAAGCCATAGTTTTAAAGCTTTGTTGTTAATTCAAAATTAAAAAGTTAAAAGTCAAAATGTGTTGCTGACTTGTCAACTTATAGTTTATTTAATTTAATTGTCTGCACATCAACGCATCTGCACATCCATTTTTAGTGTTCTGCCCACTCAATAGAGTCCAGGTCGATGCCTTCCTTAAACATTTCCCATAGCGGTGAAAGTTCGCGCAGGTGGGTAACCGCTTTCTTGGTAACCTCAATGGCATGGTTAACTTCCTCCTCGGTAGTGAAACGCCCCAAGCCGAAACGTATAGAGGAGTGCGCCAGATCATCAGATAAGCCCAGGCTCTTCAACACATACGAAGGCTCAAGCGAAGCTGAGGTACAGGCTGAGCCTGATGATACCGCCAGGTCCTTCATGGCCATCATCAGCCCTTCGCCTTCTACGTATTTGAAGGAGATGTTGGCCGTATGCGGTAAACGGTGTGCTACATTACCGTTCACATAGCTTTCTTCCAGCACAGTTAAAGAGCTTTCTAACTTGTCGCGCAGGGCAGACAAGCGAATCGCATCAGCTTCCATGTCCTGCAAGGCAATTTCGCAGGCTTTACCTAAGCCCACAATACCCGGAACGTTCAACGTACCCGAACGCATGCCGCGCTCATGGCCGCCGCCATCCATCTGGGCGGTTACCTTAACACGCGGGTTCTTACGGCGTACATATAAAGCGCCTACGCCTTTGGGGCCATACATTTTATGGGCCGAAAGCGCCAGCAGGTCAATGCCATCAGCAATTACGTCTACCGGTATCTTGCCTACCGCCTGGGTAGCGTCGGTCATAAACAGAGCGCCGTGGTTGTGTGCAATAGCTGCAATCTCTTTAATGGGCTGAACAACGCCAATCTCGTTGTTGCCGTACATAATTGAAACCAAAATGGTTTCAGGCGTCATGGCAGCTTCCAGCTGTGCCAAATCTACTAAACCGTCTACCTGTACGGGCAGGTAGGTAATCCGTGCGCCTAATTTTTCAAGGTGCTTGCAGGTATCCAGTACGGCTTTATGTTCGGTAACCGCAGTAATAATGTGGCTGCCTTTCTCCTTATACATTTCAAACACGCCTTTAATCGCCAGATTGTCTGACTCGGTAGCGCCTGAGGTGAAAATAATTTCCTTCTCGTTAGCGCCAATCAGTTTGGCTACCTGTTCGCGGGCATAATCAATGGCTTCTTCGGCTACCCATCCAAAATGGTGGTTGCGGCTGGCCGCATTACCAAACTTTTGGGTGAAGTAGGGTATCATTGCTTCCAGCACCCGTGGATCCATAGGTGTGGTCGCATTGTTATCTAAATATACAGGGATGTTCATACTTATTATTTAACAGCACAAAGGTACGCAAGTTTTATTGTAAATATCAGGATAAAGCCCTTTCGTTAGCTTAAGGCGGTCATTAATTTGCAATATTTGGGCATGATAAAAATCGAGCATATTGGCATAGCGGTAAACAGCATTGCCGAAGCAGGTATTGTTTACCAAAAACTGTTGAACACAGGCATATACAAAACCGAAGTTGTTGACAGTGAACAGGTAGCTGTTGCTTTTCTGCAGGCCGGGCTTAATAAAATAGAATTGCTGGAAGCTGCCGCTGATGAAAGCGCCATAGCAAAATACATTCAACGGAAAGGCGAGGGCATACACCACATTGCATTTGAGGTGGATGATATTTATAAGGAAATGCAGCGGTTGGAAAACGAGGGTTTTATGTTGCTGAACGAAAAGCCTAAAAAAGGGGCCGATAACAAACTGGTTTGCTTTGTGCACCCCAAAAGCGCCAACGGAGTATTAATTGAATTGTGCCAGGAAATAAGGTAGTAAATTTGTCAATAGTAAATTGAAAAATAGTGAAAATAAAATTGATTAAGTACAAACAAAGCAAATCGAAGGCAGATACTCACTACTCACTTTTTTTAATTTTGACTTTTCACTTTATAAATTTATTCCCTATATTTGCACCACTTTTGAAAGGAAAGTTAATAAATGAAAAAAGACCTGCATCCATCAAACTATAGATTAGTTGTTTTCAAAGACATGTCAAACGATTATGCCTTTATCACTAAATCATGTATTGATACCCGCGAAACCACCCAATGGGAAGATGGTAACGAGTATCCACTGGTAAAATTAGAAATCTCTCATACTTCGCACCCGTTCTATACCGGTAAGATGAAGTTGGTAGATACTGCCGGCCGTATTGATAAATTCCGTAACCGTTACAAAAAATAACAGGTTATTTTTAAAATATTCAAAAGTCCCGCTCTTGCAGCCGGGGCTTTTTTTATTTTTGCGCAATGGCCATCATCTTTTTTGACGATACCTCACATCTTTCTTTACTTCCATTAACATTTACCCGCCCGGTTGCCAACCTGCGCATAGGTATACTTACGATAGCCGAAAAGTGGGCCAGGCATTTTCAACTTGAGTATTCTTATCTTACGCAGCCTTACCTGCAAGCCAAATTCCCATTAATTACTGAGGAGCGTAATCTGCTGATCAACGGTGCTGTTTGCCCGGATGAACGGCTGGCAGAAGCCATTATGCAATTACCGGGTGGCCAGGCCCTGGTACAAGGTGATATATTGATTGCCGTTAAGTTAGCTGCGGAGCAGGTATTAGCTTTCAACCCGCAGCAGCAGCCTGAAAATGCAGTAGATTATGTACGTGCGTTTACCTGCCTGCGCAATCCCGAAGATATCTTTAAGCTGAACCCGGCAGAACTCAGGCGGGATTTTCAGCTGCTCACCAAAGGTAGAAGCAGCGCAGCTATCAGCAATACCAATGTGATAATGGGCGACCAGTTTTTTGCAGAAGAAGGAGTGGAAGCTGAATGCTCCACATTCAACTCGAAAATAGGGCCAATTTATTTAGCCGCAAATACAGAGGTTTGGGAAGGCTCGCATATTCGGGGCTCTTTTGCCTTGTGCGAAAACTCGCAGGTAAAAATGGGAGCCAAGATATACGGCGGCACTACCATCGGGCCGGGCTGCCGTGTAGGCGGGGAAATCAATAATGCCGTAATCTGGGGTAATTCCTCCAAGGGACACGAAGGCTATCTGGGTAACTCGGTAGTTGGGGAGTGGTGTAACTTTGGGGCCGACAGCAATAACTCGAATTTAAAAAATAACTATACTGAGGTTAAGCTGTGGAGCTATGCACAAAAGCGGTTCCGTAAAACCGGTTTGCAGTTTTGCGGCCTTATTATGGCCGATCATGCCAAATGCGGCATCAACACCATGTTTAACACGGGTACGGTGGTAGGCGTAAGCGCCAATGTATTTGGTGCGGGCTATCCGCAAAATTTTGTGCCCGATTTTGCCTGGGGCGGTGCAGATGGTATGGAAGTATATGCATTAAATAAAATGCTGGAAACCGTGGGCCGGGTGTATGAGCGCAAAGGGAAGGAGCTTACCAGTACCGAAAGAGAAATGCTTACCAGCGTATTCAATTTGACAGAAAATTACAGGAGCAGATATATCTTATCATCTTCCTGACATAAGATAAATGAGTGTAATCAATAAAAAAATCAGTGTAATCAAAAAGTATTATGAGAAAAAAGATAGTAGCCGGTAACTGGAAAATGAATATGGACTATAACGAAGGTTTAGCCCTGTTTTCGGAGATTGCCAACATGGTGAAGGATGAGATTACCGGACAGCAGCAGGCGGTGGTATGTTGTCCGTTTATTCACCTGTACAGTTTATCGCAGTTGGCAAAAGGCGTGGATAAAGTAGCCATTGGTGCGCAAAACTGCCATCAAAAGGAGTCTGGTGCGTATACTGGCGAAATATCGGCCAAAATGGTGAAATCAACAGGGGCTGCGTACGTGATCATAGGCCACTCAGAACGCCGCCAGTACTTTGGCGAAGATAACCAGTTGCTGGCCGAAAAAGCGGAAGCAGCCTTAAACAGCAGCTTAAAGCCCATCTTCTGTATTGGTGAAACCCTGGAAGAGCGGGAGAACGACAGCTATTTCGACGTGATCAGAACACAGTTGAAAGAGGGCGTATTTGGCTTAACCGAAAGCCAGTTTGCACAGGTGATACTGGCGTATGAACCGGTTTGGGCCATTGGTACCGGCAAAACAGCTTCGGCCGAGCAGGCGCAGGAGATTCATGCGTTCATCCGTAACGAAATTGCTGAAAATTATAACCAGCAGGTAGCTGATGATACCACCATTCTTTACGGCGGTAGCTGTAACCCCAAAAATGCCCCCGAATTATTTGCACAGCCCGATATTGATGGCGGCTTAATTGGCGGCGCTTCTTTAAAGTCGAGAGACTTTTTGGATATTGTTAAGGTGTTTAATTAAGAAAAAAGGGTAACGCATATATTTTTTAACTTGTCATTTCGACCGCAGGGAGAAATCTTCTTGATGCAGCCGGTATGCGGCAGAGGATTTCTCCCTGCAGTCGAAACGACTGCAGGGTGTTAATAACTACTGTACATCTGCCTCATAAGCGATGATGACTTTCTTTTCAAATAACCTCAATGAATTACTACGAACTTCTTTTCACCCTTATTTCTCCTGAAGACTACCAGCGCGATTTACTGATCGATGAGCTGGCTACTTTAGGGTTTGACACCTTTGAAGAAACGGAGTTTGGGTTTAATGCCTACATCCCGGCGGATACTTTCGACCGTGATACCGTAGAGGAAATGCTGGAACCTTATTATGAGCAGTTTACGTTTAGCTATGAGGTTAACCTCATTCCGCAAAAAAACTGGAACGAGGTATGGGAAAGTAATTTTGAGCCGATTGAGATTGACCAGAAAATCCGGGTACGTGCAACGTTTCATGAGGCCAGGCCCGATTACCCGTATGAGATAGTGATCGACCCCAAAATGGCATTCGGTACCGGGCATCACCAAACTACGGCTATGATGATGGCGCTGATGCTGGAACATGACTTTACCGGTAGGCGGGTACTGGATATGGGGTGCGGCACGGGCATACTGGCCATACTGGCCGCTAAACTAAATGCCGAACATATTGTAGCCATTGATTATGACCCGGTGTGTTACGAAAGCACAATGGAAAATGCACAGTTAAATCAGGCAGATAACATTACGGCTTTGTGCGGTTCGGAGGAGGCTATTCCTGATGGTAAGTACGATACCATACTGGCCAATATCAACCGGAATATACTGCTTGACCAAATGGAAAGCTACAGCCGGGTTTTAAAAGCGGGTGGCGACATCTACCTTAGCGGCTTTTATGAATCGCCGGATTTGGAAATCATTACCGGGGCCGCCGCTCAATTTGGACTTAAGTATAGCGCCCACAAAGAAATGAAGGATTGGGTAGCCGCCAGATTTGTTAAGTAGAAATGCTTCAATACTAAAATTTTGTTACTTATACCTTACTTTTAAGGCAATATCTTTTACATGAAAGTACACTTTATTGCCATAGGCGGCAGTGCTATGCACAACCTGGCTATGGCTTTGCAACAGAAAGGTTTCACGGTTACCGGGTCAGACGATGTGTTATTTGAGCCCTCGGTTTCGAGGCTGAAGAAATATGACCTTTTGCCGGCCGAACTGGGCTGGCACCCGGAGCGCATCACCCCGGATCTGGATGCGGTAATATTAGGTATGCACGCCAGGGTTGATAACCCGGAGTTACTTAAGGCGCAGGAGTTGGGCTTAAAAATATATTCATACCCTGAGTACATCTATGAGCAATCAAAAAACAAGCAGCGTGTGGTAATTGGCGGCAGCCATGGTAAAACTACCATTACCTCTATGATCTTACATGCACTAAAAGCAGCCGGCAAGGATTTTGACTACCTGGTGGGCGCACAGTTGCAGGGTTTTGAAACTATGGTGAAATTAACCCATGAGGCGCCGGTGATCGTCATTGAGGGCGATGAGTACCTGGCTTCTCCCATTGACCGCAGGCCGAAATTTCATTTATATAAAGCGGATATCGGCGTGATCAGCGGTATTGCCTGGGATCATATCAACGTGTTTCCAACATTTGATAGTTATATTGAACAGTTTGAGCTGTTCGTTCAAACCATACAGCCGGGCGGAACTGTGTTTTATGCCAGCAATGATGAAGTGCTGCAGCAGCTGATTACCGCAAATAAATCGGTAGTGAACAAAACGCCTTACGGGCTGCCGGATCATGAAGTTGTAAATGGGATTACCTCCGTTATTTATAACGGACAGGCGTATAAACTCGAAATTTTTGGCGAACATAATTTACTGAACCTTGAGGCAGCACACCTGGTATGTAACAGCCTGGATATAACTACAGCCGATTACTACCGGTACATGACTACTTTTAAAGGTGCGGCAAGGCGGCTGGAGTTGCTGGCCAAAAACGGAGATACCAGTGTTTATAAGGATTTTGCCCATTCGCCATCAAAGCTTACCGCCACAATTCATGCAGTAAAACAACAGTTTCCTAACCGCCAGCTGGTTGCCTGTATGGAGCTGCATACGTTTAGCAGCCTGAATAAGGATTTTTTGGCGGAGTATGCCGGGGCCATGAATGAGGCGGATGCAGCCATTGTTTACATTGATGAAAAAACGTTTGAGCAGAAAAAAATGCAACCTTATGATGACCAGGCCGTAAAAACTGCATTTAAGCGGGATGATTTAAAGTTTTTTAACACCGCTGAAAGCCTGGCAGTTTACCTGGAAAGCATTAACTACTTTAACAAAAACCTGCTCATGATGAGTTCGGGCAACTTCGGTGGGATTGACTTAAATTCGCTCAGCAACAAAGTTATCCACAAATTTGTTTAAACTATTTTTATATACGATTATTGTATTAACTTTATTAACTATTGAGAAATCCCTAATCCTAATTAAATGCAATGAAAACACTGGGCAAAAAAATCAGATTATTACGTCATCAAAAAAGCTGGAGCCAGGAAGATGTAGCCAAGCGATTGGACATTTCCATTCCGGCCTTTTCAAAAATTGAAACCGGCATCACCGACATTAACCTATCGAGACTGGAGCAAATTGCTACGCTTTTTGAAATGAATGTAGTACAACTGCTTACTTTTAATGATGCTGAGTATGAGCAGAAATACGCTAACGAATTGGAAAATGTAAATAAAAAGCTGATGGACCGTGAAACGGAGGTGATTGATTTGCAAAAGAAAGTAATTGAGTTGTTTGAAGAGCTGCGCCAGAGCAAAGCGATTGCTTAACTGCTGTAAGCCTGATTATAGTAAACCTGATGCTGCTGCATTGGGTTTTTTTATGCAAACAGGTAGCGCATAGTAGCGTGTTTTTTTCCCAGTTTAGCTTCCATTGCATGTTGAAGTGAAAGCATCTGTTCATTAAAATCGCCCACCCATGAAAGTTCAAGTTCATTATACCGGTTTAGCGGCAACACGTACTCCTTAACCTTAATAAATAAAACCGACTCCAGCCCGTGCTTTTGGAATTTCTTTTTAGTGCCCATTACCACAGCCCGCATCCGGTTCACGCCTTTCCAGCGGTAGTATAAGAACTTCAGTTTTCCCAAAAGGTCAAGCTTTCCGTTAAGGTGTTTGAATATCTGGTTGGCATCAGGCATAATCAGTAAAAATGCAGCCGGTTCATCATTAACGTAAGCAAACCAAATCAGCTGATCGTCAATCAACGGCTTCATCTTATTAAAGGTTTCCAGTATAGTGTTGCGGTTAATGGGCACAAAGTTCTCAAAGTTCTGCCAGGCATCATTATACACCTCCATAAAATCAGACGCAAACTGTTCAATCATCTTGCTGCTGAAGTGTTTAAAAACGTAGCCGGGCTTATCTTTTACCCAATTGGCAATTTTGGTAAAGCGCTCAGGAAAAGGTTTGTGCGCATCCAGCAAATGGCTGATTTGCTCGTACTGGGTAACAAAGCCATAATCATCAAAAAACTTTTTGTAGTAAGGCGGATGATAGTTCATACCGTACGATGGAGGCGTAAAGCCTTCAATCAACAAGCCCCAAAAGGTATCGTTCTCCCCAAAATTAATCACCCCGTCCATCGCCTGCATACCGTTCTGCTGCAGCCATTCTTTTGCCGTGTTGAACAGCATAAAGGCAGCATTTTCATCGTTAATAACTTCAAAAAAACCAATGCCGCCGGTAGGCTGCGGGTTGTTGTATGCCTTTTTTTTGTTGATGAAGGCCGCAATCCGGCCGGCAGGGGCGCCGTTGTCATCTGTTAACAGCCAGCGGGTGATGATGCCAAACTCATGAAAGTTGTTTTTCTGTGGGTCGAATACCGCCTCAATATCATTGTCCAAAGGTCTTATCCAGTTCGGATCATGCTGATAGATCAGGGAAGGCAACGCTAAAAACTGCCTGCGGGCTGCTTTGTCTTTTACTTCAACAACTTTCATTAAATAACGGGGTAGATAATCTAAAAAGCATCCGGCTATGGCTGGATACCTGTAAAGATAAGCTTTTGAGCGAAAAAATACCGGTCTT
Source organism: Mucilaginibacter sp. (assembly GCF_965200995.1). Taxonomy (GTDB): domain Bacteria; phylum Bacteroidota; class Bacteroidia; order Sphingobacteriales; family Sphingobacteriaceae; genus Mucilaginibacter. The sequence goes on from NZ_OZ241743.1 coordinate 3,212,307, forward strand.
ACTTATCATGATTTCTTAGGCAATTACAGCTCCTGCTTTCCAACATAATGCACTACCTGGTGTAATTCAAAAAGTGTTTATAAAGGTTAACATAAATCAGATTAACATAAATCAGGTTTTATTCCTGCTGGTTTCCAATCGTGTTATCACCAGGTTCCAGATCCTTCAGGCGCGGAAGCTCGGCAAAACTGTTAATTCCAAAATAATCGGCAAACCGCCCGCTGGCCGAATAAAGCACCGGCCTGCCTGCAGTAGTTGCTTTTCCGGTAATGCTGATCAGCTCGCGCTCCAGGAGTTTCTGGATGGTATAATCGCAATTTACGCCGCGTATCTGTTCTATTTCTGTTTTGGTTACCGGCTGCCGGTAGGCAATTATGGCAAGCGTTTCTAAAGCAGCCTGACTGAGTTTCTTTTTTGAACGCTGTAACTGTAACTGGTTGATAACAGGATGAAATTCTTTTTTGCTTAAAAACTGATAGCTGTTGTTGGTTTTTTTGAGCTCAATGGCCAGCTTCGGATCGGCGTACCGTTTTTGAATTTCTTCCAGTAATGCGGTTACCTGCTCTTCTGTATAGTAGATATTACAAGCTTGCTGTAAGCAATAAATAATTTCTTCAATCCGGATACCCTGTTCTGAGGCAAATATTAAAGATTGAACCTGTTGTTCTAAATTATCCATCAGTTAATACATAACACCGTTGGTACAAATGCAGCAAATGCTACCTGCAATGATAACTTTAAATGTGAAGTTGTTTAGTGTTTTCAGTTGGGTATTTTTCTCAAAAAGATGATACAGAAGGCGAGCAAGTGTAAAGCCACCCAGGTTTGGGTATTGGTCTCAAAGCGGATAAGAAGTGCCTTAAAGCTGTCGATCCAGGCGTTAGTCCTTTCGATAACCGTTCGTCTTTTGTATAGTTCATCGTCAAAGTAAGCATTATCTTCTGCTTGCTGTTCATTTCTCTTGTTTTTAGCAATATTAGCCTGAATGTGCCGCTGTTCGCAGGCTGCCCTTAAGGTCTTACAGTCAAAGCCGGCATCTGCGTTCAGGAACAACCCCTCAGCTGGGATTGCCGCCCTTTCCAGCGTATGAAACAACTGGGCAAACAAGGACTGCAACTCATATACATCATTGTGCTGCCCGGCCTGCGGCTCCGAACAGGCCAGCATAATGCCCTGATTATCCGCTAAAAAAAGCATATTAGTCGTCTTAGCTGCCTTCCTGCCCTGGTAACCCACCGCCATGCCGCCGTTCTTGGCAGGCGTATGGCTGCCATCCAACTGTACGCAGGATAAGTCCAGGTGCTGGTGGTTAGCCTTGAGCAAGGTCGTCCACATCCGCTCAAAAGACCCATCTTTTGTCCATCGTGCAAAGTGATAATATACACCCTGCCAGCTTAACTTATCCTGATCAAAGAACGCTTTCAAAGGCAATTGACGCCACTGGCAGCCTGTCTTTAACCGGTAAAGTATCGCCCACACAATCTGCCACAGCGGTGGCCCTACCGCATTTCCTCTTTTTCCTTTACTCAAATGCGGAACTATCCACCGCTCTATCTTATCTTTGCTTACAAGGACTTCCATCAGAAATTTTAAGTCGTTTTTGCTTCGTAACTCAAATCTCTTACTTTTTCGGAAGTCCTTATCCTTTTTTCCTAAATACTAAACAGCTTCTGTATAAAAACGCATTGTGGATAAGTTTTTTGTTGCCAGCCCAAACACATTTTTGATGCACAGATAGCGTTTGCGGCGCTTAGAAGAACATTATTGCCTGATTACATACGAATGGCCGGTACTACCGATACAGTAAATTTTAATATAAATAAAAACCAATAAACTAAACGGTACGTAGATTGTAGTACAGTAACAAATAAATCAACTTACAAAACATTTTTTTACCTATGGAAACATCAAACCAAAACGGTATGGCAGGCGGTAGAATGGCACGGCGCTCATTTTTACAGTTTGCCGGGGCCGGCGCTTTGGCAGCCGGTGCATTAACTGCAGCATCCTGCAAGAAAGACAGATCAAGAGATCCTAATGCCATCGACATTGGTGCTGGTGATACCGGTATCCTGAATTATGCCTATGCACTTGAGCAATTAGAAGCTGCGTTTTATACGCAAGTAGTAGCTTCACCTTACTCAGGCATGAGCGATGCAGAAAAGTTATTATTAACAGACATCCGCGACCACGAAGTATCACACCGTGAGTTTTTTAAAGCTGCGCTGGCAGGTAATGCAATTCAGGCATTAACTCCTGATTTCAGCAGTATCAACTTTGGCAGCCGCGACAGTGTATTGGGTGCAGCAAAATCTTTTGAAGATTTGGGAGTATCTGCCTATAACGGTGCAGGTTATTTAATCGCTAATGCAGATTACCTTTTATTAGCAGGCAAGATTGTATCGGTTGAGGCGCGCCATGCAGCTTTAATCCGTGATCTGATTTCTTTCAACACCTTTGTTGATAACAACGTAGTAAGCTTAAGTGAAGGTACAAGTTTAGAAAGATCAAAATCACCAGGTGAAGTAGTGCCAATTGCTAATCAATATCTGTCTGGCAAACGTTTGGTGGCTCCATCATTCGGTATTTATTAATCATCACCTATTAAAGAAACAACCATGAATTTCAATAACTTAATCGAAGAAATTGTTAAAGCTGACCCGGAATTTCCGGAAAGGGTAAGTCCCCGCCGTTCAGCTATCAAGAATATCACCAGCTTTGGTTCAAAAGTTGCCGTAGCTGCGCTGCCTTTCGCATTTAGTACGCTGTTTAAAAAAGCATACGGTCAAACGGCTACTTCAAGTGTTACAGACGTTTTAAATTTTGCTTTAACTGCAGAATATTTGGAGTCTGTGTATTATAACACTTACATCCCTCGTTTCAGCGCACTTATGGGTGCCAATGAGGCTCCCGGTTTGGCTTTAATCCGTACGGATGAAAATAACCACGTAAAGTTTTTAGTTGGCCAGTTGGGCAGTGCTGCAATTGCACCATTAACCTTAAGCAACTTTGATTTTAGCGGCGGTAGCGGTAGTAACAACGGTCCTTTTGCAGCCGTTAATAGCCAAACAGCCGCAGGTTACGATACTTTTCTGGCTTTGGCGCAAGCTTTTGAGGATAACGGTGTACGTGCTTATAAAGGCCAGGCCGGCTTTTTGTTAGGTAACCAAACCGTATTAACTGCTGCCCTGAACATTCACTCAGTTGAGGCTCGCCATGCATCGCACTTGCGCCGTATGCGCCAGTTGCGCGGTGCTGCGCTTAAGCCTTGGATTACCGGTAATGCCAGCGGTATAGGTGTAGCTGCGGCTTCAGTAGTATACGCCGGAGAAGATAACGTTACCCAGGGCGGTGTTAATGTTACAACTTTACCAGGTGCTGTTGCAACTGCTGCCACAGAGGCCTATGATGAGCCATTAGACAAGGCTTATGTAGTGAACAACATTGTAAAATTGTTCTTAAGACCATAAGGCACTCTACAGTTCATAAAAAAAGCAGCCGGGCAATTGCCCGGCTGCTTTTTTTATGAAGCTATTATTCGTTTAATAATTGATCACTTGTTCCTCAATCTGAACCGGTATTTCCCGCCATTGGTACTTTTGGTTACGTAGCTGCGGCTCAAAGCCGGCCTCCCGGATAGAATCCTGTATGCCCTGCGCCGTGAAGCGATGCGGGGCGCCGGCGGCAGATACCACATTTTCCTCAATCATGATGGAACCAAAATCATTAGCGCCGGCATGCAGGCATAATTGCGCCACTTGCTTGCCTACTGTAAGCCACGAAGCCTGAATGTTTTTAACATTTGGCAGCATGATGCGGCTAAGGGCAATCATGCGCAGGTATTCGTCGCCGGTTGTATTATTGGTAATGCCCCTTACTTTGCGCAGTAAAGTGCCGTCGTCCTGAAACGGCCAGGGAATAAATGCGGTGAAGCCATAATGCCCTTCGGGTTTTTCACTTTGCACCTGCCGTATCCAAACCAGGTGCTCAAAACGTTCCTCAATGGTTTCTACGTGGCCAAACATCATGGTAGCCGATGTAGGCAGATTGATCTGATGGGCAGCCCTCATTACATCCAACCACTCTTTGCCGCCGCATTTTCCTTTGGAGATCAGGCGGCGTACACGGTCATTCAATATTTCAGCGCCGGCACCCGGCAGCGAATCCAGGCCGGCTGCTTTCATGGCAGTAAGCACATCAATATGGCTCATGCTTTCGAGTTTTGCTACGTGTGCAATCTCCGGCGGGCCTAATGAATGCAGCTTAAGCGCAGGATATAAGTCTTTTAATTGTTTGAATAATGTGGTATAAAACTCCAGCCCCAGATCAGGGTGATGGCCGCCCTGCAGCAGCAGTTGATCCCCGCCATAACGAAAGGTTTCCTCAATCTTACGCTTATAGGTGTCTATATCCGTAATATAGCTGTCCTCATGCCCCGGCCTCCTGAAAAAGTTACAGAACTTGCAGTTGGCAATACACACGTTGGTGGTATTTACATTACGGTCAATCTGCCAGGTTACCCTGCCGTGCGGCACCTGAATTTTACGCAGCTCATTGGCTACATACATTAATTCCGGCGTTGAGGCGTTGTGATAAAGGTATACCCCTTCATCAACGCTCAGAAAATCAAATTGTAAGGCCCTTTGCAGTAAATTAGCCGTTTTCATGTACAAAGATACGTAATGACGACAATGTTATGCGCTTAACGGCTAAGATTGACAAACCGATGAAAGAGTATTGCCAATAGTTGCGTTTTGAATTTCAGGAGTGGCAGAAGAGGTCAGCGAAGGCCTGAAATACGTCCTTCTTTAAGCTGTAAATGATGCTGCACACACAATGGCAACTCCTGCGGATAATGGGTAACGTAAATGATACTAACAGGCGTGGCAGCGCAAATACTATCTATCAGCTGCTTAAAGTTTTCCTGCTGTTCATCATCCAATCCCTGGCAAGGTTCATCTAATATCAGCAGGGGCGGGGCCTTTACCAGTGCGCGGGCCAGCAGGCAAAGCCGTTGCGCCCCGGCCGGCATCAGCTTAAATAAATTTGTTGCGTGTGCATTTATGCCCAGCAGCTGCATCCATTGCCGGGCCGTTGCGGTACGGCTGGCCTGAGCCGGGCGATAGAGGCCCAGCGTATCATAAAATCCGGATTCTATTACCTGCAGACAGCTTTGGTCGGTGGGGAAATACTGGTATAACTCGGGCGAAATAAAACCTATGTTCTTCTTGATATCCCAAATGCTCTCGCCCGAACCGCGTTTGCGCCCAAACAAGGTAATATCATTGGCATAAGCCTGCGGATTATCCCCGTTACTTAAACTAAGTAAGGTGGATTTACCGGAACCGTTAGGCCCGGTAAGCGACCACCGTTCGCCCGGCAATACCGTCCAGTTGATATTTTGCAGCACCCGGATGTTATTGTAGGTTACATTAATACCATGCATTTCTACCAGCGTACGGTGATTATAATGCGTAAACTGCTGGTAAAACAACTGCTTAACGCTTTCGGGCGCCGCAGTGGAAATAGCCGGGTGCTGCACTGGCGGCAGTAAATGTTTTTCGGTTGCAACAATTGTGCCGTTGCCTGCCAGGGCTACATGCGTTATCATATCGGGCAGTTGATGCAGGGAACCACTCATGACCAGGGTAATGCCTGATGCCGCAATTTCGGTGAACAGGCAATTAAATTCATTGCGGCTGGCGGCATCCAGGCCGGTGAGCGGACCGTCCAGCAGCAACAGTTGAGGGTTTTTCAGCAAAGCGGCGGCAATAAGCACACGCCGGGTTTCGCCGTTAGAGAGCTGTATCAGGCTCCGGTTAAGCAATGGCCGCAGCCGCAGTTTTTCCGCTACCAGATCCATAGTCCAGCAAAGCTGCGTTATTCCACTGTTATGACTTACAATTTTGTTCAGGTACGCATTAACCGAAGGGGCGGCATTAGCATCAAAGGAATTGTAACGCTGCTGGTAGTAAAAAGACGTGGTGTTGGAGCTGTCCCGAAACTGGTGCCTGAGATTAATCAGCGCGATAGGTAATGGCCTGCCTTCTGAATAATTTTCAGGCGTATCATCAAAATAATAATGAATGGAACCGCCGTTTAAAGGCCGCTTACCTGCGATGATTTGCAATAAAGCAGTTTTACCCGAACCCGAAGGGCCTGCCACTGCCCAATGCTGGCCCTTGTATAGCTGAAGATTTAATTCGTTAAAAACAGTATGGCCACTGTATTTTAAATAACCATGCCGTATATCCGCTATCAGATTGCTCATGCTGTTAAGATGCGCAATATAATAATCAGGTATTAATTTTTGCGGGTTTTAACGCTCTGCAACATTAGGCAGTATGCTTAAAAGTAGTTCCCTGCTGGTTAATGTCTATATCAGGCTTGTTTTTTCGGTTCCACTGCTCCATGTCCACAATAGAACTGCTTACTTCATTAGCGCAGCTTTTGTTCGGGCACTTTACTTTCCAATCTTTTTTGGTTTGTTCAATCACTGGCCTGCGTCCACACTTGATGCAATTCTCACACACAATTGCAGGCTGAATCTCGTAAGTCATATATAGTCTATCTCGGCGGTTATCAGATAAAAAAATAATCTGGGTTTTGTAACATAACTCAAGTGTACATACGATAAAAAATAAAATTGGTTACAGTTAACCGGGATTATATATTGGTACTACAAATTTACGAAATAGGAAGTGCTTTAGATTACTGTGTACGCTTAAATACTGTAGTAAATCCCAAAGTGCTGTTTTTCAGGGTTCGATATAGATAAATCAGTGTGAAAGTATTAATTCTTGCGCTGTCGCATAAAATGTAAACTTTGATTGCCTTGCGGATGTTAAACCTTAAATAAACTTACCGCTATGAATAAACAAAACAGCTGGATTGCATTTGGAGGAGGACTGGCAGGGGCCTTGGTGCTTACCGCCATACATCAATATACCAAAGAGAAAGACGAAGACGCCCCCCGGATGGATCTGTTAGGAATGGAAGCCTTAACTAAACTGCTGAAAAAGAATGATGCACCCGTACCTGATGAGCACAACCTGTATTACCTGACAATGGCGGGCGATATTCTTAGCAATGCGGTGTTTTATAGCGCCGCGGGTTTAGGGGCTGAAAAAACCCTGCTTAAGGCAACAGCCCTGGGGCTGGCTGCCGGTGCCGGTGCGGTGTATTTACCCAAACCTGCGGGCCTTAACGAAAAGCACAGTACCCGTACACCTGAAACCAAAGCGCTGGCTGTACTCTATTATCTGGCAGGCGGTATTGCCGCAGGCGCCAGTATGAAACTCTTGCGGCGGATAGGGAAGAAGTCTGTTAAGGATAAGGTGCTGGCCGGAGGGTGATAATTATCTTATAAAGAAATATTTATAGTAAACAAATTAACTGCAATCAAGTTAATAGCTATTATTTACAAATATCTATGGAAAACAAACATTGCCATTTGAACAGAATAAAGCCGGTACCAGGTGCCGCAAACATTTCGCTTAAAAATTTGAAGTTGGTTACTGTTGCCGGTATAGCAGCGGTGGCATTTACTTTTACTGCCTGCAAGGGTGGTAGTTCTGCTTCTTCGTCAGACAGTACCTCAGCCGCTACCACAACTGCCGCTGCAACGGATTCGGCTTCGGGTGGTGGTAAAATTGCCGATATTAAACCTAAAGGCGCCGCACCGCAATGGGGCCCGGATATTAAGCCGCAGATGGCTGCTGTAATAGAAAAGCTGGGCAGCTTTGGAGACAAGCCTATACCCCAGCTTACCGCCGTTGAAGCACGTAAAAACCACACCGCTGCTGATGCGGCAATGGGTGTAATGCAGGATAACAAAATTCCGATGCCGGATTTAAAGGTGGATACCATGGATAAGCAGATACCGGTAAACGGCGGTAATATTTTGCTGAAAGTATATACGCCGCAGGGCGCTACAGGCAATTTGCCGGTTATTGTGTATTATCACGGCGGTGGTTTTGTTATTGCCAACGTAAACGTATATGATTCGGCTCCGCGAGTTTTAGCACACGGCGTAAATGCGGTGGTGGTATCTGTAGCTTACCGTTTGGCTCCAGAAAACAAATTTCCAACGGCACACAACGATGCGTATGCGGCTTACGAGTGGGTAACCAAAAATGCAGCCTCTATAAAAGGCGATCCGAACATGATTGCTGTGGCAGGTGAGAGTGCTGGCGGTAACCTGGCGGTGGCTACTGCTATTGCCGCACGCGATAAAAAGATCAAAACGCCTTCGGCTATCATCAGTGTATATCCTATAGCGCAGATTGATATGAACAATAAGTCCTACACACAATACCAGAGTGCAAAGCCGCTGGATAAGCCAATGATGATGTGGTTTACCAAAAATTATGTGAATACGATGGCCGATGCTAAAGATCCGCGTATCAATCTGGTAGCTGCCAACCTGAAAGGCCTGCCTCCGGTAACCATCATTAATGCAGAGCTTGATCCTTTACAGGATGACGGTAAATTGCTGGAGCAGCAGTTAAAAGCTGCCGGTGTAACGGTAGACCGTAAGGTTTACGATGGCGTAACCCATGAGTTTTTCGGCATGGGTGCAGTAGTGCCGCAGGCAAAAGATGCTAATGATTATGCTGTAAGTCAGTTAAAATCTGCCTTCGATAAATAATTTATCCACATTTATAAAAATAAAGCCGCTTATTGAAAACATAAGCGGCTTTATTTTTTTTATATGTTTTTACATCATATTTAACAAACACACTATGAAAAAATTAACGCTGCCTGTTTTAGCAATGGCATTAATGCTGCTAAGCAGCTGTTCTGCCATTGAGGGTATTTTTAAAGCCGGATTTGTAACTGCTATTATTGCTGTGGTAGTGGTTATCGGCCTTATCATCTGGATTGTATCTATGTTCAACCGCAAGTAATTGAAACGGCTTACTTAACTCAAAACAATCAATTAACTTATATCATACCGCAATGAACAACGCAAGTCATACCGTAGAAGTACTTAACGATTTAGTAAATATCAATAATGACCGTATAAACGGTTATGAGAAGGCTACTAAAAAGATTGGTGATGGCCATGAAGATTTAAAAGCCATTTTCACCCGCATCATCGGCGAGAGCCACCACAATAAAATGGCCCTGGGTACTGAAATTCAGACGTTCAGAAAAGATATTGAAGATACCAATACCACCAGTGGTGATTTGCACCGTACCTGGTTAAGTGTAAAGGCGTTCTTTACCAGCGATAACGAAAAAAGTGTGCTTGAAGAATGTGAAACCGGGGAGGATGCCATTAAAAAAGCGTACACCACTGCCATTGAAGATGAAGAACTGCCGGCTTACGTTAAGGATATTTTATCTGAGCAGCAGCAAAAGATTCTGGCTTCTCATAATGAGATCAAAGCCCTGCGCGACGCTGCCTAACTTTTGCAACGTCTACAAAAAAAGCATCCGAAAAACGGATGCTTTTTTTATGGGGTAAACTGTAGCTTTTTAACTTGCCAGCTACGCTGGTCTTCCCAGTCGCCGCCGGTATATAAGAGTTTGATTGCCCAGTTGGCAGTTACTTGCTTACCGTTTGTTTCCTGCGATTTTACAGAAGACCGGAGTTGATATATCTGATGTTCGGTATCAACATCGGCCTGTTGCGCTTTATGCGGAAATACAGCGGTTTGCGGCAGTTTAAGCCGTTGCTGTACAAACTGCTTAGCCACTGCATAAGCCTCATCGGCAGTGGGGTTACGGTTAACATGCACTGTGCGGTTGGTTAATGTCTTATATACTACCACCAATAAAAGCAGCAGAAATAAACCAAAAAATATACTGGCAATGCGAACGGGCGGACGATGACGTAACTTCACCTGCCGCTTTTCGTCATTAGTTAATAATTTCCAGTCTGAATATTTCATAGTTTTATAGATTTGCAGGTACAAACAACTCAATAGTACAATTGTCTAATTAATAACGATAAAAATAAAATCTGCAATGAAAAAAATATTCGGCCTCATCCTTACCGGCGCTGCTGCTTTTAGCCTACAGTCATGCAGCGGCGATCATGCTGCCACCGGGGGAGTTGACTCTGTGAGAAATATCCCTAATTATGATGTGCGTGCCAAGGTAATTGATACTTCGGCAATGACTACCCAAACCGGTAGCGCTTCTATGGTTGAAGATGCAGGTTCGGGCGGAACCACCATTGTTAAAGATACTGCTAAACACACTTATTATACCGGTAAACCCGCAGCAGCGGCTGCCCCTGTGGCCACTGCCGATACCGCAAAAGCTAAAAAAGACTCTACTGCTAAAAAATAAACAGCAATCGCTACAAAACATAAAAGCCCCGGAAGTTGATTCCGGGGCTTTTATGTTAAAAGGAATGATATTACATTTTTTTGGTAGTATCAGCCATTTTAGAAGTGTCAGCTTTCATGGCAGAAGTATCAGTGCTCATTTTAGCAGAGGTATCAGTGCTCATAGTTGAACTTGAAGAAGAATCAGTAGTAGCAGTTGAATCAGAACCTGATGCTGAACCAGAACCTTTACAAGCAACCATTGAAGATAAAGCTAAGGCTAATACGCCTAATTTGAATGCATTTTTCATTTTAATATTTTTTTAAAAGGTGATTAATTACCCTTTAATACTTCAATGTTAAAAAGGTAACCCGCCTTTTTTATAATAATTGGTAAAAAAGAGTAAATATTTTCTAACTAATTTAAAATCAGTGCTTTGTAGTTGTCTTTTTTACGGTGCTGGTTTTAATAACGGATTTTTTAATGGTATCTACGCCATCAGGGGTAAATGCGGTATCAGTTTTAACAACCGTAGTATCCTTTCTGGTAGAATCAGAATGGGCTGCACTGTCTTCAGGGGCAGCGCTGGTTGTTTGGGTAGAGTCGCCACCGTTTTTTCCTTTATCCCCGTTTCCACAGGCAGACAGGGCAATCATTACGCTCAGTACCGCTACGGCAGTTTTAAATGTTTTTTTCATGATTTTAAACTTTTAGTGTTTAGATTTAATACCTGTTATAAAAAAAGGTAACCCTTAACCGGGGTTACCTTTATAAAATGACCAATAGCGTATAATTACATTTTTTTGGTAGTATCGGCCATTTTAGAAGTGTCGATCTTTCCTGAGTCTGCCTTTGTAGTTGAATCAACAGCGGTAGTAGTGGTTGTAGTTACAGAGGAGTCGGTTTTAACGTTTGTAGTATCAGTTGATGATGTTTTACCATTACCTGAGCAGGAAGCGAAAGCAGCAGCGATAACAGCAACAGCGGCAAATTTTGTAAGTGATTTCATGTTTGTATCTGATTTGAATTTCTCTTTTAATACCTGCATCGTCGAAAAGTAACCCGGCTAAATTTTAATTGGATGAAAATTTTTTTTTGTCAGTTATGGGTTACAATTTCGCATAAATTGTATTAAGTAGTGAGTAAACCGGTAAATAAGTCTGTACCAACGGATAGCGAAGCCATCCTCGGGATATTAAACAACTCGGAACAAATGCTGAAGCGTTTGTATGCCGCCTATTTCCCAATGATATTGCAGCTGGTGCTGAATAACAACGGTTCGCAGGATGATGCCAAGGATATTTATCAGGAAGCGATCATTGTTCTTTACAATAAGGTAAAAGCCGGTAATTTTGAACTGAGCAGTAAGCTGAAAACCTTTATTTACTCGGTTTGCCGCCGGTTATGGTTAAAACGCTTAACTTATAACAGCCGTTATGCCACCAGTGATATTAAGGATTACCAGGAGTATTTGCCGGTAGAGGAGGAGGTGGATGACCATGCCGAACGCAGCCTGCAGTTTGATAAAATGCAGGTAGCTATGGAACAGCTGGGAGAACCCTGCCGTACCATTATTGACGATTTTTATATACAGAACAAATCAATGGCGGAGATTTGTGAACGCTTTGGATATACCAACGCTGATAACGCCAAAACGCAGAAGTACAAATGCCTGCAACGGCTGAAGAAGTTATTTTTTCAGCAGTAAAATGAGGACTGAACACATGAGTAATAATTTGTTAATTGAGCTTACCGACCGCTACCTGAACGGTGAACTTACCCCGGCCGAGCGCCTGGAGTTTGAAAAGCTGCGCCTGGAAAATGCGGAGGTTAACAGCAGGATTGATGAGCACATAAAGTTTACCAGCCTGTTGAAAGGTTATGGCGAGCAGCAAGCGCTTAAACATCAGTTACAAACGCTGCACCACCAGCTGGATGTTGACCAGATGGCACAGGATGCTGTTGAAAAGCCGGTTTGGATTGTGCAGTTATGGCGTAACCACCATTCAAAAATTTCGGTTGCTGCATCTGTAGCTGTGTTTGTCATCTTTTCCACACTGTTTTTTAGCGGCTATTTTGCCGGTAAAAGCGGCAACGGTTATGTAGAAATGAAACTTGATGGAATTGATAAAATAAAGCAACAGGTAAAGCTTCAGGGAAATCAAATCAACAGTATTAAAAACGATATCATTGCGGCCCGGCCTCGTGTTATGGGCCCCGGGAGGTTTAGCGGAACCGGCTTTGCCTTATCTGCCAATGGTTATCTGGTCACCAATTACCACGTGGTAAACGGCGGCGACTCTGTGTATGTACAAAATGCGGCCGGCGAGTCTTATCATACCAAACTGGTTTATACGGATGCCAAGTACGATGTAGCCATTCTGAAAATAGATGACCCTGCCTTTAGGGCGTTGGCGCCATTGCCTTACAATTTTAAGAGATCAAAAACTGATTTGGGCGAAAATGTATTTACCGCAGGTTACCCCGGCGATTCATTGGTTTGTGGCAGGGGTTATTTAGCTTCTGCAGCCGGCTTGCGCGGCGATACGCTGATGTATGAAATCTCTGCACCTGTTAATCATGGCAACAGCGGCGGCCCGCTTTGGGATTGTACCGGCAATATCATCGGCATTATCCGCGGCCGCGGGGCAGAACTGGAAGGTGCGGCTTTTGCCGTTAAATCAAAATATCTTTTAAAGGCCATTGAAAGCATACCTGCTGATTCGTTAAACAGCACTAAGCTGGCTGTAAACACAACCAGGAGCACCATGAACGGCTTAACCTGGCCGCAGCAGATCAAAAAGATGCGTAACTACGTGTTTATGGTGAAAGTTTATAATTGATTTTTTATTGTAATCAACCCTCTACATATAGTTCTATTAAAATTGCCTCTGTTTACAGGGGCTTTTTTTGTGCGGTAGCTCAACTGGATACTGATAAGAAGAAGGGCACAGAGTGTAAAATGAGCTGGTTGTATGCAACAGGCAACAGCAGATTTTTATACTTTATGTTCTTTACAGCTCTTTTCTCATCAGCAAGTCTGTTTGCAGATCAGTACCCAGCAAAAAATCATGCTGGCCAAACAAGTTGAAGCCTATTCGCTGGTAAAAGCGGATAGCATTAACGTTATGCTCCCATACGCCAAGCCAGGCGTAAAGGCAACGCCGGGCAACCGCCTGCGCTATGGCGAAATTGATAAGCTGCCCGCCAATGCCTATGTTCTGAAAGTTTTTGTCAACATAAATACGGGCAATCTCCATTCCTGTTGCTTCTTTCAGTTCGGATTGCGCATCGCCAAAATTCAGTTTAAGGTAAGCCGCCGGTTGCCCGTGTACTTCAGCAAAGTAAAAATACGATTCAGGGCAATTAATTTCGGTCAGCAGGTTGGCCTGATTGTACACTTTGCTGATGTAATGCTGCACATCCTTCACCTCATTTGAATCTGCAAATGCATCATAAAATGTGCTGCTGCTCAATTTAACCAGTGCGGCAATATCTGCCACGGTAACCGGCCTGATGGTGGGCTTGGCTGTCATTCCTCAAATTGACCTTGTAATTTTTCCAGTTTGTTTAATAATTCCGCTATTCTATTGTTCTCGCGTTCAATCAGCTTCTTTTTAAGGTAGAAGAGCACAAATGCCAGATACACAAGCCAGCCGGTATAAAAGTCAACCATAAATACTGTTGAATTATGGCTTGTGAATTCATTACTATACAACATTAAACCAATGCTAACCGCCAAAGCATAGTAATAATAGAAGCGGCCGTTCATTAACGCCCGCCGTTTTTTATACAGCTTTAAGTGGCTGATGTAGGCAGCCGGGTCCATAGTGGCATCCAGTGTGCTGATGGTTTTATAGTCGCCCATTTGCATTACAATCACAATAGCAAAGCTAATGATCCATACACCCAAACCTACATAAGTTAAGGTATGGTGGATAGGCATAAACAGTGCTACCAACACAATGAGGGTTAGCGATGCGCCTACGGCAACCAATCCCAAAAGCGTTTTGTTCTTTAGCTTGTTTACACCCTTTTTTACCTGTTTTAGTACATCCTCCACAGAAAGCTTTACCAGTTTGGGCTGTTCCTGCCAAACCGAAAGCAGGTCATTAAAGTCTTTCATAGTGGTTATATAAATCGGTTAGTTTTTGTTTAATACGGTAAATTTTCACCCTCAGGTTCCCTTCTGATATGCCTGATATTTCAGCAATTTCAGGATAGGGCACTTCATCCATCACCATCGTAATAATAATCCTTTCTGATTCTTCCAGTTTAGAGATACACTTGTATAGCAGGGCTACCTGTTCATTCTTTTCCGATACTTCCTCGCGCTGCACTTCGGCCAGTTGAGGTGTCAGTTCTTCTTTGGCCTGTCGCTTTTCGCTGCGCAGGTAGGTAAGGCAGGTGTTTACGGCAATACGGTAAATCCAGGTAGAGAGCATGGCCTGGTTTCTGAACTTGTCCAGGTTTTGCCAAACTTTTAAAAAAGTTTCCTGCAGCAGGTCGTTGGCCGCATCTTCATCTCCGGCGTAACCATAGCACAGGCGATAAATTTTCTTTGAATTAGCTTCAAATATTTGCCTGAAGGCATCATCTTTAGCAGCCACGGTTCAGTTGATTTGATATACAGGTTTGATACCGGTTCACAGTATTTGTTACACTAAAAGTTGTTTTTGTTAAACCAGCTCAACTGCTGGTCGGCAGCCGTTAGCAGCGAGTTAAACTCATCCTGATAGTCAGACTGCAAATCCTCAGGCAGCTTTTGTAAAACAGCAGCCATCTTTTGTACCTGGCGTATAAAGATGGTTCTTAATGGTTTGTAAGCCGTGCGCCGGTCTGCATGTTCAAGGTACTGGTCGCAAAAATAAATCAGCAGCTCCAGTTCCACGGTTTTTGAGCCCGAGAACTTGCTGTATTTGTTGGCCAGCTTTATAATTTTGCGCAGGGCCTTTGCTGCATGGTAGGCATGTAAAGGCAACTGGGTGAACAGTGCCTTGCTTTCTTCCTTAGCTTTCTCAAGAAATGCCTGTTCGTCATGCGCCTCAAACAGCAGGTAGGCCAGCAGTTCTTTGTTCTCCTTCTTGTAACGGGCCAGCCTGATGCACAGGTCGGCAACCTGAGCGCTGCTTAAGTGCTGTAATTCCTTTTTTATATGCTGCAGGCCATAAGTGCTCTGGCTCATCCGTCAATCAATTTTTGCAGCAAAGTAGTAAATTGTTGTAGCTTTAGCGTTTCACACCTATAAAATGACCAGGAATAAACTTACCATTTACATTTTTATAGCACTTATTGCCGGTATTTTGGCCGGGTACATCTACAACATTACGGTTATCAACCCCTATAATCAAAAGATGGCAGTTGCCGATGCTGCGGTTAAAAAAGCAGATTTACAGCTATTAACTATTAAGGACACTGCCAGCGCCAGTTACCAATCCTTAAAAACCTACCGCACAGCGCAGGTAAAGGTGAGAAAGGAAAATGACACCCTGCGGGAGGACAAGCTGGAGGGTTTTAGCATACTGAGTGATATTTTCTTGCGGCTGATAAAAATGATTGTGGCCCCGCTGGTGTTTACTACGCTGGTGGTTGGGGTAGCTAAGGTAGGCGATATTAAAGCCGTTGGCCGCATTGGCGGCAAAACCATGCTGTGGTTTGTAAGCGCCACACTCGTATCCTTACTGCTGGGTATGCTGCTGGTCAACTTTTTCAGGCCCGGCGAAACCATGCACCTTACCCTGCCCGACAGCCACCTGGGTACCGACATTAAGAAGACTGCCTTATCGCTGCGCGATTTTGTGAGCCATGTGTTCCCTAAAAGCTTTATAGAGGCGATGGCCAATAATGAGATATTGCAGATTGTGGTGTTTTCGTTATTTTTTGGCGTAGCCACCGCTGCCATTGGCGAGCAGGGGCAAATTGTAATTAAGGCGATGGATGCCATTGCCCACGTAATATTAAAAGTAACCGGCTACGTAATGCAACTGGCACCGCTGGCCGTGTTTGGGGCCATTACCGCTATTGTAGCCAAGCAGGGGTTGGGCATACTTTCTACCTATGCCATATTTATTGGTGAGTTTTACTTCTCATTGCTGGTGTTGTGGCTGATCATTGTATTGGCTGGTTTTGCGGTGCTTAAAGGCCGCGCGTTCCGTTTAGTCAATAACATAAAGGATGCCATGCTGATCGCCTTTAGTACCTCTACCAGTGAGGCGGCTTACCCGCGGGTGCTGATGGAGCTGGAACGTTTTGGCTGTAATAATAAGATTGTAAGCTTTGTGCTGCCGCTGGGTTACTCTTTCAACCTGGATGGCTCGATGATGTACATGACCTTCGCCTCACTGTTCCTCGCACAATCCTACGGCATTCACCTGAGTTTTCAGCAGCAGTTGTCTATGCTGCTGATACTGATGCTCACCAGCAAAGGCGTTGCCGGTGTGCCCCGCGCATCACTGGTGGTTATAGCCGGAACCATCGCTATGTTCAACATTCCGGAAGCCGGTTTGACGCTGTTGATCGGTATTGACCCGCTGCTGGACATGGGCCGCTCGGCCACCAACGTACTGGGCAATGCCATGGCTACCGCCGTAGTGAGCAAGTGGGAAGGGGAGCTGAAGCCAATGAATGATTGAGGGAATGATAGAATGAATGATTGGTAGTAAATTATTAGAATGAGTGAGTAGTTGAAGGGAAAGCAGATTAATGTGATAGTGCGATGAATGTTTGCGGTTACCTTCAGTTACAAATTAAATTATCTTTGCTGCAAAATATTTTATTTGTCATAGCGAGGTACGAAGCAATCTTATAGTTATACTTTTTCGCCCTGTATACGACGAGATTGCTTCGTACCTCGCAATGATAAAGGGTTTCAAATTAATTACTCCATATGACCGACCGCGGTAAACGTATATTCATCATCCTTACTATTGCTGTACCTTTTCTGCTATACTGCGTATACTATTACAGCATGATGATTGGCAATGCACCTTATAAATTTTCCGAATTTAAGTCGATACAATTCCGGTATGGTACTGGCGACACCTTGCTGAACCAGTATAACTCTGTAACCGGCGAATACCAGTACCTGAATAACCGCGACTCGCTGATTAGAACAAAAGCGGTGTTGAACAGGGATGATTTGCTGTACCTGCACCGCAAAGCGGCGGATTTGGGCTTCTGGAATTTCCCGAAGGATGAAACCGGCGATACCGTTGCTGTGCAGGGCCGAAAGGTGCCCCGCTATTATATACAGTTCAATTATCAGCGTAAAAGCAAAACGGTGCAGTACGAACCTACGTTTAACGGCGATGAAAAGCTGAAGGACGCGAACCAGCAATTGATTAAGGAGATACAAAAAACGCTGGATGCTGCCGAATCAAGGGCAGGAAAATAACAGGGCTGTTGTTTATCAATTATTTTATCTATATCTTTGCACCTCAAAATTTTAACAACATAATTATTTACAAACAATGTACGCAATAGTAGATATAGCCGGACAGCAATTTAAAGTTGCAAAAGACCAGTATCTTTTTGTACACCGCTTACAAGGAGATGAGGGCGCTAGTATTGAATTTGACAAAGTATTATTGGCTGAGAACGAAGGTAACTTCAAATTAGGCGCTGACTTAGGCGGCGCTAAAGTTTCTGCCAAAATCCTGTCTCATGTAAAAGGTGATAAAGTGCTGATCTTCAAAAAGAAAAGAAGAAAAGGCTACAAAAAGAAAAATGGTCACCGCCAGCAATTCACCAAAATTGAGATCACTGGTATCACATTATAATTAAGGTTAAACGCTGAAGCCTTAACCGGCTTTACTAAAACAGTATAACAACATGGCACACAAAAAAGGTGCGGGTAGTTCCAGAAACGGCCGCGAATCGCATAGCAAACGTTTAGGTATTAAAATATTTGGTGGTCAGCCTGCTATTGCCGGTAACATCATCGTTCGCCAGCGTGGCACACGCCACAACCCTGGCCAGAATGTGGGTATCGGCCGCGATCATACATTATTTGCATTGATCGACGGACAGGTAGTATTCCGCAAAAAGATGGATAACCGTTCTTATGTATCGGTATTGCCTTACGAAACTGCATCAGTAGCACAGGAAGTAGCGCCCGAAGTAATTTCACAAACAGAATCAGTAGCTAAAACGCCAACCAACGGTACAGCCATTGCTGCCCCTGTGATTGAAGAAGCGCCTGCTACCGAAACTGCCACTGACAGCGAAGAAGTAGTAGCTTAAGTTCTTAAGCTTATTGTATAAAAGGCCTGCATTGTGATGATGCAGGCCTTTTTATGTTCTTTTGAAGTTTTAAACAACGCGAAACCCAACATTTGTCATTTCGACCGTAGGGAGAAATCTTCTTCTGGCGACTGTCATTTAGCAGAAGATTTCTCCCTACGGTCGAAATGACGTGGGAGAAATAATCAGATTACTTATGTAATAACTTTCAATTCTCCCTTACCATCAAACTATCCGCAAAATCGCGCAGGTACTGTTTCCGTTCATCAGAAAGCTGGATTTTACTTAACGCTTCAAAGGCTTCGTCTGTACATTGCTGCATCGCTTGTTCAGCGTGGGCTTTAATGTTAAGGTCATTATAAATGCGGGTTACCGCATTTACTTTTTCTGCATTCGCGAAATCACCGGCATTCAGCCAGTAATTTAGTTGGTTGGCTTGCTTATCCTGCGCCAGTTCCAGCGCCTTAATCAGCAGATATGTTTTTTTGTTGGCAATAATGTCGCCGCCTACCTGCTTGCCAAACTTTTCAGGGTTGCCGTATACATCCAAAATATCGTCCTGCAGTTGAAAAGCTACGCCTAAACGTTCGCCAAACTGGCAAAGCAATTCGGCATCCTGTTCTGAAGCGCCGCCAATCAGCGCACCAATTTTTAAGGCACAGCCTAAAAGCACGGCAGTTTTAAGGCGTATCATGTTCAGGTATTCCTCGTTACTTACATGAATGGTCTGCTCAAAATTCATGTCAAACTGCTGCCCCTCACACACACCTACCGCTGTATTGCTGAAGATATTAAGCACCGGGCGCAGCAGGTGGTCGTCTACCTGCATCATCAGCTTGTAGGCTTCCACCAGCATCACATCGCCGGAAAGAATGGCAATGTTCTGATTCCACTTTTCGTGCACCGTAGCTTTTCCGCGACGTAGCGGGGCCTTGTCCATAATGTCATCATGCACCAATGAAAAATTGTGAAATACTTCTATAGCCAACGCCGGCTGAACGGCCTGGCCGGCATCGCCGCCAAACAATTCGCAGGCCATCAGCAGCAATACCGGCCGCATGCGCTTGCCGCCGATGGACATGATGTAAGTAATAGGTTCGTATAATTCAACAGGCTGCAATGGAAAATCAAGACGGGCAACCGCTTCATTAATCAGAATTTGAAAATCTTTTACCGTATTCATAAATAGCAACAGATGATTATGCGGGAATGAAGTTTAGCGTTCCTGCATTGACACGCTGTCTAAGATGTAATTTAAGTTTTTGTCATTGCGAGGTACGAAGCAATCCCGTTGCGTACAGGGTGGATATACACAGCTACAGAATTGCTTCATTCCCCGCAATGACACTGGTTTATTTAACAATTGTTAAGTAGTTATTAAAGAGAAATCAATCTGCTTTTTGGTTAAATCTACACTTTTAACTTTAATCTGCACTTCGTCGCCCAACTGGTACACCTTCTTTTTACGCTGGCCGATGATGGCATAGTTCTTCTCATCCAGTGTGTAAAAATCATCGGCAATATCGCGCAGGCGTATCATACCTTCACAGTTGTTTTCAATGATCTGTACATACATGCCCCATTCAGTAACCCCGGAAATTACGCCGGTATATACGGTGCCAACATGGTCTTTCAGGTACTCGGCCTGCTTGTATTTCACCGAAGCACGCTCAGCATCGGCTGCCTTCTTTTCCTTTTCGGAGCAGTGCTTGCTCAGCACCTCATAATGTTCGGCGTTGGCCGACTGGCCGTCCTCCAGGTAATGCATCAGCAGGCGGTGCACCATTACATCGGGGTAACGGCGTATGGGAGAGGTGAAGTGGGTATAATGATCGAACGCCAAACCGTAATGGCTGCTGCTCTTGGTGGTATAAATTGCCTTCGCCATAGAGCGGATAGCCAGGTGGGTGAGCACGTTCTGCTCTTTCTTACCCTCCACATCTGCCATTAAATGGTTGAGTGATTTGGCTATAGAGCGGTCGTTCTTCATGTTGATATGATAGCCGAACCGTGCGGCAAATTGCGCAAAGTTACCCAGCGTTTCGGGGTTGGGTGCATCATGCGCGCGGTATACAAAGGTGTACTTCTTTTTGCCCTTGCCTTTTTTGCTGATAAACTCGGCCACCTTGCGGTTGGCCAGCAGCATAAAATCCTCAATCAGTTTGTGGGCATCCTTACGTTCCTTTACAAATACGCCTATAGGTTTACCCTGCTCATCCAGCTTAAACTTTACCTCGGTACTTTCAAAGCTGATGGCGCCGTTCTTGAATTTGCGGTCGCGCAGTTTGTAGGCCAGTTCGTTCAGCTTTTCAATTTCATTTAAAAAATAGCCTGCTTTGGTTTCTATCACCTCCTGCACTTCTTCATAAGTAAAGCGGCGGTTAGAGTGGATAATGGTTTTGCCAAACCATTCATCAATAATATGGGCTTCATCATCCAGTTCAAACACGGCGGCAAAGCACAGCTTATCTTCGTTAGGGCGCAGTGAGCATAAGCCGTTCGACAAGCGCTCGGGCAGCATAGGTATCACGCGGTCTACCAGGTAAACAGAGGTGGCCCGGTCATACGCTTCCTTATCCAAAGCCGAGTCGGGTATGATGTAGTGCGATACGTCGGCAATGTGAACACCTACTTCATAGTGGCCGTTGTCTAATATTTTGAAAGATAAGGCATCGTCAAAGTCTTTGGCATCATAGGGGTCGATGGTAAAGGTGGTTACCTCCCTGAAATCGCGGCGTTTGGCAATCTCCTCTTCAGTAATATCCTCAGAAATAGCTTCTGCCTCAAGCTCTACTTCAGCCGGGAATTTAAGCGGGAAACCGTACTCTGCCAGGATGGCGTTCATCTCGGTATCATTCTCGCCCTGTACTCCTAAAATATTCTTGATACGGCCAATCGGGTTTTTGGCATCCGCAGGCCAGTCGGTAATTTCGGCTACCGCCTTTACGCCGTTTTTGGCGCCGCTGAGTTCGGTAAGCGGGATAAAGATGTCATGCAGCATCTTCCGGTCGTCGGGAACGAAGAAGGCAAAACGGTCTGACAGTTTCACTATACCCGTAAACTCCATTTTGGCCCGCTTGATAATTTCAATTACCTCGCCTTCCTTGCGCCTTCCTTTGCTCTTTTCGTAAACGTAAATTTTTACGCGGTCGCCGTTGAGGGCATTGCGCAGTTTTCGGGGTGCAACAAAAATATCGCTTTCGGCTTCATCATCAGTAACAATAAAGGCGGAGCCGTCAGTGGTCATGTCCACGCGGCCTTCTACAAAGGTCTTTTGTTCGTGCAACTCGTACTTACCACGGGTTATTTCCTTTAAAGTGCCCTTCTTGCTTTCTTCTTTTAGTATCTCGTCAATAATACTTCTCGATTCCTTGTCGCTGATGTTTAATTTGGCCGAAACCTGCATGTAATTCAGCGCTTCGTTCGCTTGCTGCCCGAACACGCCGAGCACCAGTTGCGAAAGTACCTGCTTGAAGGATTGATTGCTGTTTTTCTTTTTAGACATAGGTAGATTATCTGTGGCTAATATACGCAACACATCTCAATCCGGCGCTTTATGGGCGTTAGGGTTGTAAGATTGCGCAGGGCCTACAGGGTATAACCCGGAATAGCGGCAATCAGTTTTTTGGTATAGTCTTTTTGAGGCCGGTAATAAATATCATTAGGCGTGCCGCTCTCTACAATGCTGCCCTGGTTCAGCACCATCACGCGGTCGGAGATGTGCTTGATGACCGACAGATCGTGTGAGATAAAGATGTAGGTCAGGTTAAATTCCTGCTGCAATTCCTTCAGCAGGTTGAGTACCTGCGCCTGTACCGACACATCAAGCGCTGAGACCGATTCATCGCACACAATAAACTCCGGCTGCATCACCAGCGCCCTGGCGATTACTATACGTTGCCGCTGCCCGCCCGAAAACTCGTGCGGATAACGGTTAAAATGCTCGGGCAGCAGGTTTACCCGCTCCATTATCTCAATTACTTTTTGCCGGCGCAGGGTGTCATTGTTATACAACCGGTGTACCTGTAAGGGTTCCGTTAATGCCCGGCCAACGGTAATGCGCGGGTTAAGGGAGGAGTAGGGATCCTGGAAAATGAGCTGCATATACCGCCGCCTTTCCCGCAAGGCATCGGGCTTTAGTTGCAGCAGATTGGTGCCCTTATAAAAAACACTGCCCGAGGTAGGCTCGATCAGCCGCAATACGCTGCGCCCTAAAGTGCTTTTCCCGCTGCCCGATTCGCCCACCAGTCCTAACGTTTCACCGGGGTACACCTCAAAGCTAACGTTGTTTACGGCCTTGATGTAGTCTTTGGTTTTACCGAATAGCCCTTTGCGTACCGGGTACCAGGTGCATAAATCCTTTACTTGCAACAGGGGGGGGTGCAGATATAATTCCTCACTGCGCCGGGCTTGTTCACCAGGTGTATACTCATGTTTTTTAATAACTTCCTTAATATCTGCTTCGCCGTTGCTATCCGCCGAATAAAAATCGGCCACCACCGGCAATGTTTTAAGGCTGATGGCAGGAGAGGGGCGGCAGGCCAGCAACCCTTTGGTATAGGGCTGCTGCGGGTGCCGAAGCAGGTTTGCTACGGTGTGTTCTTCAATGCATTCGCCTTTCAGCATCACCATTACGCGGTCGGCAATCTGGCTGATCACGCCGATGTCGTGAGAGATGAAGATCATACTCATATTGCGTTCGGCCTTTAGCCTGATGAGCAGTTCGATAATGGTCTTTTGTACGGTTACATCCAGGGCGGTGGTGGGTTCGTCGGCAATCAGCAGCTTGGGGTTGCAGGCCAGGGCGATGGCAATCATCACCCGCTGCTTTTGCCCGCCCGAAAGCTCATTAGGATAGCTGTTAAACATCGCTTCGGGCCGGGGCAGTTGTACTTCCTTGAAAAGGTCGATTACCGCTTGCTTCTCGTCTTTCTTGGATAATTTACGGTGGATATGCAGCACTTCCTGCACCTGGTAACCGCAGGTAAGCACCGGATTAAGCGAGGTCATGGGCTCCTGAAAAATCATGGCGATGCGGTTGCCGCGTATGGCCTGCATCTGTTTTTCGGTAAGCTGTGTCAGCTCCTGCCCGTCAAAGCGGATGCTGCCTTCAATCAGCGTACTGGCCGGGTTATGCAGGCGCATCAAGGCCAGCGAGGTAACGGATTTGCCGGAGCCCGATTCGCCAACGATACCTAAGGTTTCGCCTTTGTTAAGGTTAAAAGACAGGCGCTTAACCGCATGATACCGGCCTTCGGCAGCTACAAAGCTTACGTTAAGGTCTTTTACCTGCAGCATTTATACAGAAAAAGTGCTCACGTCTTCTTCAGGCAGTAATTCCATTCCTTTAAAACGCCTGAGCACCTGGGCAGTAGTGACTACATCTTTCTGGCAATAAGTACAGATACGGTTTAAATCATCCTGCACCCAGTATACTTCGGCTACCATGCTGCCATCAATATCATCCTTAGGTGTAGGGATACCAAAGATGGCGGCCAATAGATTAAGTGAGGTGTAATTTTTAAAATCGCCGCATTTCCAAAGCTCCATGGTATCCAGGTGAGATACCTCCCAGGGCTTTTTACCGCAAATATCCAATGGGGACGGTAAAGGAATGCCGTTAACCAGCATACGCCTGCAGATGTACGGAAAATCAAACTCTTTGCCATTATGGCCGCATAGGGTAAGTGTCTGGCCTTCCTTTATTAATTTAGCTGCACATTTCTGCAGCATTTCGCCAAACTTAAGCAGCATCGAACGTTCATCTTTAGAAGCGTAAGATGTTACCCTGAACTTGTCTTCTTTGGTATGCATACCGGCGGATATGCAGATGATCTTGCCAAACTCGGCCTGAATGCCCGCGCATTTATAAAACTCGGCAGGCGTTTCATCAGGTGGCCGCTGCTTTTTGGTTTTATCGTCCCACAACTTTTGCATTAATAGCGGCACCTCATCAAAACTGCGGTACTGCGGTACCGTTTCGATGTCGAGCACCATTACATTAGGCAAATTAATATTTTCCAGCATCGCAAATTGTATACCCGATAAAAGTATTAAAATTATTTAACCTGAAGTAAAATTGTGGAAAAACAAGGGGATGTGGAAAGCGGCAGTTTGTAAGCTATAGGCTTCAGCAGCATATCAGCATGAGGTTTTGTAGCGGCTTACTGCATATTGTATGTTTCGGCGTTTAGGTATAAAGCTAACCTTAGATATATTTATACAACAGTGTACAAACACCAGTCGTCATTGCGAGGAACGAAGCAATCCCATCGCCAGCAGGGCGAACATACATAGCTACGGGATTGCTTCGTTCCTCGCAATGACACGGTTGGGTTAACTTTATACCTAAATACCTATGTTTATTAAAAAAGCCAGACAGGGAGCTGTTTGGCTTTTTTACTGAGTAAACTTAAAACCGCTTACCTGATCATTACCCCCGGCTTGTTTACAACCGGCAGTTTAATAAAGTTAGAATCTATGATGCTCTCCGGTAAAAAGATAAATTTTTTATCGTAAATCTCTTTACCTATGTAATAGGTCAGCCAGTACTCGTTGGTCAGGCCAAACGTTTGTTCGTCTATCGGTTCAATCAGGGCAAAATTTTTGCTGTCAACGGTAGCAATCATGTGCCGCAGGGTTGATGTCTTTACCTGCTCGCCGTTGCGTTCGCCATAGCCTTTAGACGTGATCAGCACATTTTCAATCGGCTCATTTTTTAAATTAATCAGGTATACATACCATAGTTTGCTTTCCACGCTTTCTTTTTCCAGCGCCACCGCTATGGCAATGTCAGTTACTATATATTCAGGAATGTCTTTAATCATTGATTTAGCAACACAGTAAATTTTCAGTTCTGTTATTTCTTAACTGCCGCTTTTTTAGCAGGGGCCTTTTTGGCTGGCGCCTTCTTTGCCGGCGCTTTTTTGGCTGCCGGTTTCTTTGCAGCCGGCTTTTTTGCTGTAGCGGCAGCCTTACCTTTAGGTGCAACTTCGGTATTTCCGGCTAATGCCTTGCAATCTTCCAGCGTCAGCGTTTGCGGATCTTTACCTTTCGGAATTTTTACGTTTTGCTTGCCGTACTCAATATATAGCCCCCAGCGCCCGTTCAAAATCTTTACATCCGCGTTTTCGGCAAAAGTTTTTATTACCCGTTCGCTGTCGCGCTTGCGTTTTTCATCAATAATCTCGATGGCCTGCGCCTCGGTTACATCTAAGGGGTCAATACCTTTTGGCAATGAATAGAACGCACTGTTGTGGCTGATGTAAGGCCCGAACCTGCCGATAGCAGCCTTCATGGGTTTATCCTCATAATTGCCTACCAGCTTGGGCAGCTTAAACAGTTCCAGCGCTTCTTCCAACGTAATGGTTTCCAGCATCTGGCCGGTGCGCAGGCTTGCATACAGGGGTTTTTCTTCTTCCTCTGTATCGCCTACCTGCACAAACGGGCCGTAACGGCCAATGCGTACCGATATTTTCTTGCCGCTTTCGGGGTGCGCCCCCAATTCGCGCTCACCACGCGCCTTATCAGCAGTTTGGATGGTGCTTTGTACTTCCTTGTGGAAAGGGTCGTAAAACTTGCGGATCATTTCCGTCCATTCCTGCAACCCCTGGGCAATCTCGTCGAACTGCTTTTCTACATTGGCGGTAAAGTGGAAATCCACAATGCCCTCAAAATGCTGCACCAGAAAATCATTTACCACCGCGCCAATATCCGTAGGAAACAGTTTACTGCGTTCGGCACCTGTATTTTCGGTGCGTTCCTCTTTTTGTATGTTGCCGCCTTTCAGGGTCATTACCCTGAAGTTGCGGGTTTTGCCATCACGGTCTTCCTTCACCACATAACCACGGTTTTGAATGGTAGATATGGTAGGGGCGTAGGTAGACGGCCGGCCAATGCCCAATTCTTCCAGCTTTTTTACCAGACTGGCTTCTGTATATCGCGGCGCAGGGCGCGAGTAGCGCTCAGTGGCCGACATCTGGTCTAATTCCAGCCGCTGCCCTTTACTAAGCGGCGGCAACATGGCTTCTTCACCTGTGGATGCCTTACCGTCTTCTTCCTCGTCCGACGACTCCAGGTAAACCTTCAGGAAGCCGTCAAACTTCATGACCTCACCATTGGCTACCAGTTCCTCTTTGCGGGTGGAGATGGTAATTTTGGCCGTGGTTTTTTCAAACTGGGCTTCACTCATCTGCGAGGCGATGGCACGTTTCCAGATTAGGTCATACAACCGTTTCTCGGCGGCATCGCCATCTACCGAATGCTGATTGAAATAGGTAGGGCGTATGGCCTCGTGCGCTTCCTGGGCACTGGCCGATTTGGTTTTAAATTTTCGTTGCTGATGATACTGATTGCCGTAAGCGCTGTTGATTTCCTGCGCCGCACTGTTCAGCGCCAGGTCAGACAGGTTAACGCTATCGGTGCGCATATAGGTAATTTTACCAGACTCGTACAGCTTTTGCGCTACCGACATGGTGCGCGACACCGAGAAGCCCAACTTACGGCTGGCCTCTTGCTGCAATGTAGACGTAGTAAACGGAGCAGCAGGCGAGCGTTTGGAAGGCCGCGTTTCCAGCGACTTTACCTCATATAATGCTTGGATACAATCCTGCAAAAACTTTTCGGCATCTTCCTGTTTTGTAAACCGTTCCTGCAGTTCGGCATCAAAGGCTTGCTTGCCCCTGCCAAAGCGGGCCACCACCTTAAAGGCGGCTTCTGCCTTAAACCGGGTTACTTCGCGCTCGCGGTCAACAATTAAACGTACCGCTACGGATTGTACACGGCCGGCAGACAAGGAGGGCTTTACTTTTTTCCATAATACCGGCGATAGCTCAAAACCTACCAAACGGTCCAATACACGGCGGGCCTGCTGGGCATTCACCAGATCATAGTCAATCTGCCGGGGGTTATCAATGGCTTTTATAATAGCCGGCTTCGTGATTTCGTGAAACACAATGCGCTTGGTGCGGTCGGCTTTCAGGCCCAGCGTTTCATACAGATGCCAGGAAATGGCTTCGCCCTCCCGGTCCTCGTCCGAGGCAAGCCAAACCATCTCGGCATCCTTGGCCAGCTTCTTTAATTCACTTACAATGTGCTTTTTATCGGCCGGTACTTCATAGGTTTGCTTGAAGTTGTTTTCAATGTCAATGGCATCCTCCGATTTTTTTAAATCGCGGATGTGCCCGTAACTCGACTTCACCACAAAGTCTTTACCCAAGTACCCTTCAATAGTTTTTGCCTTGGCAGGAGATTCTACAATCAGTAAATTTTTAGCCATTAACGCCGTTTAATTTTTTGCAAATAACGCACAAACCAAGCCAAACCCAAATTTTATTGGATTTAAAATGCTAAGTTTATTAGAAATAGAGCGAAGAAGTGATGTGGTTTGAAAGAAACAGGAACCGGAATTACATTAAAAATCCGCCGCCCAGCAGGTCATTGCCCTCGTAAAAAACAGCCGATTGCCCCGGCGCAATACCCGCCACCTGGTGATGAAAATCAACCTTCACATGCTCGCCAATCTGTACTACCGTACTCTCGGCACCGGCATCCTTGTACCTGATTTTAGTAACCGCCTGCATAGGTTCGGTGATGCTTTCGTACTTCACCATGTTTACATTACGTATCCAGGCTTCCTTGCGATCCAGTTCGGCCTGCGTACCCAATACCACTATATTGGTTGCAGCATCGATACGGATTACGAACATGGGCTGCCCCAAAGCGATGCCTAAGCCTTTGCGCTGGCCAATGGTATAAAAGGGGTAACCCTGATGCTTGCCTACCACCTTTCCATCGCTTAAAATAAAGTTGCCCGGCCCAACGCGCTCGTCCAGGTCTTCCACCTTGTGGCGCAAAAAGGCGCGGTAATCATTAT
The DNA here is from genome assembly GCF_965200995.1 of Mucilaginibacter sp. Lineage (GTDB taxonomy): Bacteria > Bacteroidota > Bacteroidia > Sphingobacteriales > Sphingobacteriaceae > Mucilaginibacter. Next base: position 3,240,703 of record NZ_OZ241743.1, read on the forward strand.
CGGGCACAAAGCATATTTCGTAACTCTCGCTCTTGCCGGCCAGCTCTACCTGCCCCATATCCAGGGCCATCTGCCTGATTTCGGCCTTGGTAAAACTGCCTAACGGAAACCGGGTACGTGCCAGGTTTTGCTGCGATACGCCCCACAGCACATAAGATTGGTCTTTGTTCTCGTCTAACCCTTTCGAAACCACATAGCGGCCGTTATCCTGCGGGCGGATGTTGGCATAATGGCCGGTGGCAATAAATTCGCAGTCCAGCTTGTCGGCACGCTTCAGCAGCGCATCCCACTTGATGTGGGTATTACACAACACGCAGGGGTTAGGTGTGCGCCCGGCCAGGTATTCATCAATAAAATTGTCAATCACATAATTGCCAAACTCATTGCGTATATCGAGGATGTAATGCGGAAAGCCGTAACCTACGGCTAAGGCACGGGCATCGTTAATGCTATCCAGACTGCAGCAGCCGGTTTCTTTAGAATTGGTACCCGATGAGGCATAGTCCCATGTTTTCATGGTAAGGCCAATCACCTCATAACCCTGCTCATGCAGCATAATGGAGGCTACCGAACTATCCACACCGCCACTCATGGCCACCAATATTCTACCGTGCTTGCTCATTGATGGGGCAAATATACGCATAAGGGCCGAGGTAGGGAAAAAGGCCGGTCAGTACAACGTCAAATGCAGCTGCTTATACAGGCTGCATGTTTATGCCCCATCAGGTATTTTCAACATGGTGCGGCATGATATATAAGGTGATTTTAATAAGGGATATTTTCTCCAATTGTATAAAGGGCAGACGGAACTATGGATTTACTGCCGGTGAGTACGTCAGCTACGATTTTCGGTAGATTATTTGCGTTTTATCGACTTTTATGGCTTTTTATGAACTTTTATGAGCCTTTAAAGGTGCTGTTTATGCGGAAATTAACAGGCGGCAGGGTAGGCGTTTGGTACAAATTATACAAAACCGGAAAAAACTTAAGTCAATAAACTTTATCTTGCAGCGATAATTATTTATAAGCCGCAGTTAAGTAATATACTTGCCTATATGATTTCGCCTACCCTTATTCATCTGCCCAAACTACTTGATGACCGGGGCAACCTGTCGTTTTTAGAAAACAAGGCGCAGATACCCTTTGACATCAAGCGTGTCTACTGGATATACGATGTCCCGGGCGGCAATGAGTGGGGTGGTAATGCTTATCGTGCTGACTGTGAGGTGATTATAGCGCTTTCCGGCAGTTTTGATATTACCGTTGATAACGGCAGGGGAGCGCAGCGTTTCTCATTAAACCGTTCGTATTCGGCATTATACATTCCGCCCCTGCATTGGAAAACCATGCACAATTTCTCAACTAACTCACTGGCCCTCATTGTAACGGATCAGTTCTATAATCCCGAGCAGTACATCAGGGACTGGGCGCAGTTTAAACAGGTAGTTAATGTCTAAATACACCGTTTTTGATTGTTTTACCCTTGGGTTGCACCGGTATAAAGACCGTACCGGAAACCTTACAGCTGTAGAGAATTTTAAAGATATACCGTTCGAAATCAAGCGGGTATATTACTTGTATGATGTGCCGGGCGGAGAATCAAGGGGGGCACACGGACATAAAGACCTGGAGCAGTTGATAGTTGCGGCCAGCGGTTCATTTGATGTAAGCATCAGCGATGGTGCGAATAAGAAAACCGTAAACCTGAACCGGCCATACATCGGTTTATATTTAAAGCCGGGTATGTGGCGCGAGCTGCACAACTTTTCATCGGGCGCCATTGTACTGGTTTTGGCATCGGGGTTGTACAATGAGGATGATTATCTGCGAAACTTCGACGATTTTCAGGCTTATAAAAAAACCTTCAGCCAACAATAATCTTTCTTAACACCTCATATTTATATGACCGACCTACTTCCGTTTGTTTCCTTTGAACATTCAAACCGCCAGATCAAGGCAGAAATTTTATCTGCCTTTGAAGCCTTTTTTGATCAGCGAAACTACGTGCTGGGCCCTGCAGTTGAACAGTTTGAGCAGGAGTATGCGGCGTTTAACCAGGTAAAATACTCTGTAGGCATCAGTAACGGATTAGATGCGCTGCACATTGCCCTGCGTGCATTAGGTATTACGGAAGATGATGAAGTGATTGTTCCTTCCAACACCTACATTGCTACGGCATTAGCTGTATCTTACGTTGGCGCTGTGCCTGTTTTTGTAGAGCCTGATAAAGCCACCTATAATATTACTGCAACGGGTATCAGTGCAGCCATCACCCCTAAAACCAAAGCCGTAATGCCGGTGCACCTTTACGGGCAGAGCTGCGAAATGGAAGCTATAATGGCACTTGCCGCGAAGCATAGCCTGTTTGTAATAGAAGATAATGCGCAGGCGCAGGGCGCCTCCTATAAGGGTAAACTTACCGGCAGCTGGGGCAATGTTAACGGTACCAGCTTTTACCCCGGCAAAAATCTGGGTGCGTTGGGCGACGCGGGCGCGGTAACTACTAATGATGCACAGTTGGCAAAAAAGGCGGCTACACTGCGCAATTACGGATCCCAAAAGAAATATCATAACGAAGAGATTGGCTATAATATGCGCCTCGACGAGTGCCAGGCCGCCTTTCTTTCTGTCAAATTAAAATACCTGTCTGAATGGACTGCACAGCGGCAGCAAATTGCAGCCTGGTATGATGAAGCGCTGCATGGCGTTAGTGGTTTGATACTGCCGGTAACCGCTGCACAAGCAACGCACGTGTACCATTTATACGTAGTACGTACCCCGCATCGTGATGAATTGTTGAAATATTTACTCAATCAAAACATACAATGCCTGATACATTATCCTATACCGCCGCATTTGCAGCAGGCTTATTCGGGTTTAGGTTTTACTAAAGGAAGTTTTCCGGTTGCAGAAGAGTTGGCTGCTACCTGCCTTAGTTTACCATTGTGGCCAGGTATGCAGCAGAAGCAGGTAGCGCGGGTAGCCGCCGCGGTTAAAGAATTTTTAAGCAACCGCTAAGCGCTGAACCGGTAAAATTTAACAGCTGGTGGCGCTTCAAAGCCGTAAGATTTACGGCTTATCATACGCTTACATTTACAGTAACACTTACGTATCTGTACAAGAGTTCGGGGATATAAAAGATACGTTGGCGGGCTAAAAAAAAGAGCCGCTTAAGTAAGCCAATAATTTTATAAAATGTTGATTATGAATATTCTATAAAATTGTTTTTTTGAATTATGTTAACCTTTGTAAATCCTTTTTGAACAATCAATTAAACGCATCTTGGGTGTACCAAAACCGCCCCCGGTATCAAGTAGAAGTTGCTGACTTCAGCTCGAAAAGCCTTCAGGACTCTTATGGGAAAAACCTCAAAGATGTTTGCATTACGGCAATAAGCAGATAGCCTGAAACCTTAACAACGAAAAAAACGTTTGTTTATACGCTGCTTGATCCCATCACCACTTAAAATATGCGTACATTCTTATTACTGTTGCTTATAACAACCTTGTTCAGCTGCAGAAAAGCTATTCAGCCATCTCCAACCGAAGAAAAAAAAGCGGTTAGTTTGCAATTTGATGCTTCTGCCTATGACAGTAGTGCAAAGCTATATGTACAGATTTTTGATACTGATAGTAAGCATGTATACTATACAGGTACTACCGATATGAATGTTTATTCAGGCAGTACCGAAATTATTCAGGGCAGCTCAGTAACTTTTTCTGTAACCTGTACTGCCAATACCAATATCAGTTCGCAAATTACCTCTAATAATCAGGCGGTATCCACCGGGAACTTTAATGCTTTGCAATCTCCGGGTTTATCTCCTCAGGTGGTATTATATTACAAAGTCCCTTAATTGTATAAAGCGATATTACTTATTATAATTAACAAAGGCTTATTGTTTGATAAGCCTTTGTTAATTAAATCATGTGTTATTTCAGCGAAAACTTTATTTTTTGAGAACCGGCATATAAATAAAACTCTCCGGCTTCTAAATGCAGATGTCCGCCGGCATCCGGAAAGCTCAAGTCCCGCATAGGGTCAATTTCAAAATGGTAGATTGATTTTTTACCGGCCTCAATTTGCTTCTTTTCAAAGTATTTCAATTCTTTAAGCGGCCTGGATATAGAAGCGGCAGGGTCAGTAATGTACCACAATACAGTTTCTTTACCTGCCATGTTACCGGTATTGCTTACTTCCACTTCGGCGATGAGTTTTTGATTTTTAGTGATGCCGGGTGCAGATAATTTAATGTTGCTGTACTGATAGGTAGTATAGCTCAAGCCATATCCAAACCAGTACAATGGGGTAGTGGGTATATCCTGGTACAAGCCTGAGTTAGGGCGGGCGCTTTGGCGCATATCATAATAAATGGGTATCTGCCCTGTGGTAAACGGAAAGGTGATGGCCAGTTTGCCGTTGGGATTGATACGGCCTGATAATATACCGGCCAACGGCGTGCCGCCAGCCAACCCTGGTTGCCACATTTCCACAATAGCATCTGCCAGGGGCTCCAGCTTTGCCAAACCGAGCGGACGGCCATTGTTTAATACCAATACAAGAGGTTTACCGGTTGCTTTTAATGTTTCAGCCAGCTTTTCCTGAATAGCAGGCAACTCAATTACCGAGCGTGAAGTATTTTCGCCTGTCCAAGCCCGTTTTTCGCCCAGGCATAGTATAATAACGTCTGAAGCCTGTGCAGCAGCAACGGCTTCTTTAAAACCCGATTCATCGGTACCGTCAAAATCGGCGCCTTTTGCATAGTTAAAGTGAGTATTGCTGCCAAACTCGTATTGTAAGCCTTCCATTATGGTTTCGGCATCTTTACTGCGGCCTTGCGCGCTCCACGATCCGGTTATATCTTCCCTGTTGTTCGCCATTGGGCCGATTAATGCAATTTGTTTTATGGTATTTTTAACAGGTAAAGTTTGATTTAAATTTTTGAGCAGTACCATAGACTCTTCTGCTAATTGCCCGGCTACTGCTTTACCTTCGGGCTGCAGGTAACGCTCGCTTTCAGGTAGCACAGTAGTATAAGGATGTTCAAATAATCCCAACTGAAATTTAATGCGGAGTATGCTTTTTACCGCATCATCAACCCGGCTTAACGGCACCTTTTTATCGGTTACCAACTGTGCTAAGTTTTCCTGATACACCCGGTCGGTCATGTCCATATCAACACCTGCCATCAACGCTTTTTGTCCGGCTTCGGCCCGGCTGGCGGCTACACCCTGATTCATAAGCTGCTCTACTGAACCCCAGTCCGACACTACAAACCCTTTGAACCCCCACCGGTTTTTTAATACTTCGGTAAGCGTATAGTGATTTGCCGAGGCCGGAATGCCGCTGATGTCATTAAACCCGCTCATTATGGTGGCTGCACCAGCCTTTACGCCGGCCAGATAGGGAGGCATATACGTTTCCCATAATGACTGCGGTGAAACATCGGCATAATGGTAATCGCGGCCGCCTTCAGATAAACCATAACCTACGTAGTGTTTCAGGCAGGCGGCAATACTATAAGGGTCTGACAGGCGATTGCCCTGGTATCCCTGTACCGAAGCAACTGCAAACCGTGCATTGGTATATGGATCTTCGCCATAACCTTCCATTACCCGGCCCCAGCGCGGATCGCGGGCTACATCAATCATAGGTGAAAACGTCCAGTCAATGCCAGAAAGCTTTGATTCCTTTGCCGCCACCGCCGCAGCCCGGGCAGCCAGATCTGTATTGAATGAGCAGGCTTGGGCAATAGCAACAGGGTACAAGGTACGGTAGCCATGTATCACATCATAACCAAAGATAATGGGTATACCCAGGCGCGAACTTTCAACCGCTTTTTTTTGAATCTTATTTCGAAAAACCGGGTCAGAGCCAAAATAGATCAGTGAGCCGATACCATCGGGTATGGCCTTAATGTTTTCGTCTTTATTATTTTCATTGTTATTATTACCGGCGTATGATTGGGAAAGCTGCAATACTTTTTCTTGCAGTGTCATACGGCGCAGCAAATCCTGAACACGGCTTTCCACCGGGGCATTTTTGTTTTTATACAAAGGCTGAGGCTCCTTTGCGGTAAAGGCAGCCGTTAGCAATACAAGTGCGGGTAATAATATTTTTTTTATCATGATATGCTATAGTACAAAGGTTATAAAATGAAATATCAGAAGATTGAAAGTGTACGCTTACAGGTTAAACTACAAATGCAGCCAAATTACATATTGCGCCGGTATTGCCCACCTACTTCGTATAGCGCGTGCGAGATTTGCCCCAGTGAACAGTATTTGCAGGCTTCCATTAAACTTTTAAAGGTATTTTTACCCGCAATGGCTTGTTGCTGCAATTCAGCTAATAACTGCTGCGATTTGTGTGCATTGCGGTTTTTAAACGTTTGTAAATTAGCTATCTGCTGCTGCTTTTCATCTTCTGTGGCCCGTATTACCTCTGCAGGCACTATGGTAGGCGAACCTTTTTTATTCAAAAAGGTGTTCACGCCGATAATCGGAAATTCACCGGTATGCTTCAGCGTTTCATAGTACAGTGATTCTTCCTGTATCTTACTCCGCTGGTACATGGTTTCCATAGCGCCCAATACGCCGCCCCGGTCATTAATACGCTTAAATTCTTCCAGTACGGCTTCTTCCACAAGGTCGGTCAGCTCCTCAATAATGAACGCACCCTGTATCGGGTTCTCATTTTTAGCCAAACCCAATTCCCGGTTAATAATTAATTGTATAGCCATAGCCCGCCTTACCGATTCCTCTGTAGGGGTAGTAATTGCTTCATCATAGGCATTGGTGTGCAACGAGTTACAATTATCATATATGGCATATAATGCCTGCAGGGTAGTACGTATATCGTTAAAGTCAATCTCTTGCGCGTGTAAGGAGCGGCCGCTGGTTTGAATGTGGTACTTCAGCTTTTGCGAGCGGTCATTACCCCTATATTTGTTTTTAATGGCTTTGGCCCAAATGCGCCGGGCTACGCGCCCTATCACCGAATATTCAGGATCAATACCATTAGAGAAAAAGAACGACAGATTAGGGGCGAAGTCGTCAATGTGCATGCCCCGGCTCAGGTAATACTCTACATAAGTGAAACCGTTTGCCAGGGTAAAGGCCAGCTGTGTAACCGGATTGGCGCCAGCTTCGGCAATGTGATAGCCTGAAATAGATACGGAGTAAAAGTTGCGTACTTTCTGTTCAATAAAATACTGCTGTATATCGCCCATCATCCGCAAGGCAAACTCTGTAGAAAAGATACAGGTGTTTTGCGCCTGATCTTCCTTTAAAATATCCGCCTGAACGGTACCGCGTACAGTGGCAATGGCGTAAGATTTTATTTGCTGGTAAACGTCGTCAGGCAGTACTTGGTCACCGGTTAAGCCAAGTAACATTAAGCCGAGTCCGTTATTGCCTTTAGGCAGCTCCTGCAACCCCTCAGTGCTGGCCGCATAGGTTGGCCGCTTCAAAAGGTTATCATCATATAATTCCTTGTATTTAGCTTCTACTGCCGGTTGCAGCCCGTGCTCAATAATGTACTTTTCGCACTGCTGGTCAATGGCAGCATTTATAAAAAAGCCTAACAGCATAGGGGCAGGGCCGTTAATGGTCATAGATACCGACGTAGATGCTTTGCACAAATCAAAACCTGAATACAGCTTTTTGGCATCATCAAGCGTTGCTATGCTCACCCCGGAATTACCTATTTTGCCGTAAATATCAGGGCGTGTATGCGGGTCTTCACCATACAAGGTTACCGAGTCAAACGCAGTTGACAAGCGGTGCGCCGGCTGGTCGAGCGATACATAGTGGAAGCGTTTGTTGGTACGCTCGGGGCCTCCCTCGCCGGCAAACATACGGGTGGGGTCTTCACCTTCGCGCTTCAACGGGAACACACCGGCTGCGTAAGGAAATTCGCCAGGCACGTTTTCGGTTAACAACCAGCGCAATACATCGCCCCAGGCCTCATATTTAGGTAATGAAATCTTAGGTATGCGCAGTTGTGATAATGAAGTAGTGAATAAAGGTTGCTTAATCTCTTTATCGCGTACTTTGTAAATAAAGTTGTCGGCCTTATATTTTTCAAGGGTAGCCGGCCAGTCACGCAGCATCCGTTTGCATTCGGGGTGCAGGTGTTCTTCTAACCAGGTGTAAACTTCATGTAAGCCTTCGGCAGCCGGCGCCAACTTTTCGGTTTGTTTATGATTTGAAAGAGATGGATTGCCAGATAGCTCTATTACTCCTTTAAGCTGGAATAGCTGCTGTGCAATCTTGCATTGCTCGTTTACCCATTCGTCATACGCCTTACTGCTTTCAGTTATTTCAGCCAGGTAACGTATACGGTCGGGCGGAATAATGTAAATTTTTTCAGATTGTTCGCCGGTTATTTTTCCGCTGGTCCGGAAATCAATACCGGTTTTAACCTTAATGGTTTGCATCAGCGCCACAAACAGATTATTCATGCCCGGATCATTAAATTGCGCAGCCATGGTGCCAAATACAGGCAAATCTTCATTCTTAGCGTCCCATAACTGATGGTTTCGCTTGTATTGCTTACGCACATCGCGTATGGCATCTAACGCTCCCCGTTTGTCAAACTTGTTTAAAGCCACCAAATCGGCAAAATCCAGCATGTCAATCTTTTCGAGCTGTGTAGCTGCACCAAATTCCGGCGTCATTACATAGAGCGATACATCGCAGTAATCAGTAATCATCGTATCTGACTGGCCGATGCCCGAAGTTTCTACGATAATAAGATCAAATCCGGCGGCTTTACAGATGTTAATAGATTCCTGCACATGGCCTGACAGGGCCAGATTAGCCTGACGGGTAGCCAGTGAACGCATATATATACGCGGATTATTGATGGCGTTCATGCGGATACGGTCGCCAAGTAAAGCGCCGCCTGTTTTGCGCTTGGAAGGGTCAACCGATATTATGGCCATCGTTTTATCTGTTTCCACCAAAAAACGCCTTACCAGTTCATCCACTAAAGATGATTTTCCCGAACCACCGGTACCTGTAATGCCCAGCACCGGTATAGTAGTAATAGTATCGGTAACCTGTTGTATGCTTGCATTCATCTGTATAGCCTCCTGCGGATAATTTTCCGCAATGGTAATTGCAGTTGCTATCGCACTGATACTTTTCTCAGGCAAGTGCTTTAATTGCCCGTTTAGTTGTGTTTTGGTAGCAAAATCGCATTGCTGCAGCATGTCATTAATCATGCCTTGCAATCCCATCCGCCGTCCGTCATCAGGCGAAAAGATGCGCGCAATACCATATTGATGCAACTCTTCAATCTCGTTCGGCAATATAACACCGCCGCCGCCGCCGAATATTTTAATATGACCGGCCCCGCGCTCATGCAGCAAGTCAAACATATATTGAAAATATTCCAGATGGCCGCCCTGATAAGAAGTAAGCGCAATACCCTGCACATCTTCTTGTATGGCACAGTTCACCACTTCATCTACTGACCGGTTGTGCCCTAAGTGAATAACCTCAGCACCTGACGATTGCAGGATACGCCGCATAATATTTATGGTGGCATCGTGCCCGTCAAACAAAGAGGTAGCAGTTACAAAGCGGATTTTATGTTTCGCCTGGTAGGGGGCAATAGTTTCCATCATAGTGTTACAATTGGTAAGGCAAAACTAACCAAAAAATAAGCTATAACAGGAAGATGATCTGCTTAAAGCGGCGGGCGGTTAACGGCCAGTATTCTTAACTCTTTTGGGTAATAATTATTAATGCGGTTGGGCAATAGTTTGGCCCAGCCCATAGCCTGATTTTTATAGTTCATTAAACTCCAGCCTTTTGTTTCAGAATTTAAGTTGCTGATGTTATCCTTACGCAGGTATGCTATCGCCTGATCATAGTCAAGTTCAGTTATTGCAAAAGCATTCTTATCTAAATCAATACTTAAAGCCAGTTCATGATCCGGAATTAATTCGCTTCCGGCAAGTCTGCCTAATCTTATACCCGATTTTTTAAGGTACAGGTTTTGCTGCAGTAATTGAAGTTTCTCTTTGTGTTGTTGCGGTATGGCCAGCCAGTCTTCGTTTATTTTGAAAAAATAATAGTTGTTAGCATCTTTTAAGTAAGTCTTTAAAGGTTCAATTTCTTTAACCGGCAGTTTTTGTAGCTTTCCGCTTCTCTGCAGCTTTACTTCAGTGCTGCTTCCGGTCTTTTTCAGGCAGGCAATAAATAGCCCTTCGCCTTGTATTTGTCCGGGATAAAAGCGATATCCCCAAGCCTTGTGTGTAGCAGAAGCGGTTTCAACAATTCCCCACGAAATTTCAATGGGTATACGAACACTTTCAAATTCAAATCCTGTACATAACCAATCTAATACCTGTTCATTTTCCTGTACCGAGTAAGAACATGTAGAGTAAATAAGATAACCATCCTGTTTTAACGCCGGATATGCGTCGGCCAATATGCGTTCCTGCCGCTGCTGGCACAGGTTAACGTTAGCTTCCGACCATTCTTGAATTGCATCCGGGTCTTTCCTGAACATGCCCGAACCCGAACAAGGCGCATCTATCAGCATCACATCAAAAAAACCGGGTAAGCGTTTAAAATCCTTGGGGTCATTATTGGTAACTATACAATTGCTGATGCCCCAGCGTGTTAAATTGTCTGATAATACCGGTACACGTGTTTTTATAATTTCATTGGCTACTAATAAATCCTCAGGCCGCATAGCTGAAGCCAGTAATGTGCTCTTACCACCGGGCGCTGCGCAAAGATCAAGCACAGCTGCCTGTTCAGTTAAATGGGGTTTAATATGGTTATATATGTGTGCAACAAACATAGATGATGCTTCCTGCGCATAATAACACCCGGCATGAAATAACGGGTCAAATGTAAACGACGGCCTGTTTTCTAAATAAAAGCCTTCTTTACACCACGGCACCTGGCTAATGTTTCCATTTATTACTGTGTGTTTATACGGATTGTTACGTATTGAAGTGATAACCTCAGCCTCTGTGTGCACATCAATAAATTGCTGCCTGGCGAAACCAGGGGCTTGTACAATAGCATCAAGAAATTTTTCAGGAAGTGATATTTTAGCCATAAAGATGCAAATGTAGCCAATATACCGTTTTACTGCGAAGCCCTATATCCAACAAAAATAAGTTATAATACACTATATGAGTGCTTTTGTAAATACTTAACCTTAACATGAAGCAAATATTTGCAACATGGCAATAAGTAAATTATCTTTGTAGCCCGCCTTCGAGAAATAGCAGGCCGTTCATTGATAGCTACAGGTGAAAAAACTTTAAAAAAGTACTTGGGTGTAATAGGTAAATAAATGTACCTTTGCAGGCCTTCAAAAAGGTAAGTACATTGAAAGTTGGATAGCGCAGATGAGCAGGGAGTGGATTGACTAAAACTGCTTTAAGGCAGCGAATACGCTGCTTTTGCATCTGAATAGAATAAAAATAAATTTAAATTTTATTGTTTATTCGAAAGCTTTTCCTACCTTTGCACTCGCAAAAACGCTGAAGCAAAAAGTTAAAAGCGGAAGTAGCGAAAAGGATATTCAGCGACTGGATATTTAAAAACGAAATGATCGGTCACGCAGAGTGAAAGGTATATAGGAGCTGAACCGTGAGGGGGAGGCGAGGAAGTTCTTTTAAAGGAAGAGAAGATCATGCGAAGGAAGGCGAGGGCCGGAATGCGGGGTGGGCAACCATCTGCAGGAAGGCTGGAGCTGAGAGTAGCATAGAAGACAAGCAAGCAAGGCAAGCATCCCAGTAGAGAGAAGGAAGAAAGATAAGAGAGTCAATTCCGGAGGGGTAGGATTGGAGAGGGCTGAGGCAATAAAAGCGATAGTTATTTATTGATTAGTTTAAAGATTCTATTTTGAGTAATAGGGTCAGAGCAATCAGACAAACCAAGTAATTTTACAATGGAGAGTTTGATCCTGGCTCAGGATGAACGCTAGCGGCAGGCCTAATACATGCAAGTCGGACGGGATTGGGACTTCGGTTCCATGAGAGTGGCGCACGGGTGCGTAACACGTATGTAACCTACCTTCATCAGGGGGATAGCCTCTCGAAAGAGAGATTAACACCGCATAACATCATGGAATAGCATTATTTTATGATCAAATATTTATAGGATGAAGATGGGCATGCGGGACATTAGCTAGTTGGCGGGGTAACGGCCCACCAAGGCGACGATGTCTAGGGGATCTGAGAGGATGGCCCCCCACACTGGTACTGAGACACGGACCAGACTCCTACGGGAGGCAGCAGTAAGGAATATTGGTCAATGGGCGCAAGCCTGAACCAGCCATGCCGCGTGCAGGAAGACGGCCCTACGGGTTGTAAACTGCTTTTGCGCCGGAATAAACCCCTTTACGAGTAGAGGGCTGAATGTACGGCGAGAATAAGGATCGGCTAACTCCGTGCCAGCAGCCGCGGTAATACGGAGGATCCAAGCGTTATCCGGATTTATTGGGTTTAAAGGGTGCGTAGGCGGCCTGTTAAGTCAGGGGTGAAAGCCGGCAGCTCAACTGCCGAAGTGCCTTTGATACTGACGGGCTTGAATGCAGCTGAAGTGGGCGGAATGTGACAAGTAGCGGTGAAATGCATAGAGATGTCACAGAACACCGATTGCGAAGGCAGCTCACTAAAGTGCGATTGACGCTGAGGCACGAAAGCGTGGGGATCAAACAGGATTAGATACCCTGGTAGTCCACGCCCTAAACGATGAACACTCGATGTTGGCGATATACGGTCAGCGTCTAAGCGAAAGCGTTAAGTGTTCCACCTGGGGAGTACGCCCGCAAGGGTGAAACTCAAAGGAATTGACGGGGGCCCGCACAAGCGGAGGAGCATGTGGTTTAATTCGATGATACGCGAGGAACCTTACCCGGGCTTGAAAGTTAGCGAATGGGGCAGAGACGTCCCAGTCCCTTCGGGGACGCGAAACTAGGTGCTGCATGGCTGTCGTCAGCTCGTGCCGTGAGGTGTTGGGTTAAGTCCCGCAACGAGCGCAACCCCTGTGAATAGTTGCCAGCACGTAAAGGTGGGGACTCTATTCAGACTGCCTGTGCAAACAGAGAGGAAGGAGGGGACGACGTCAAGTCATCATGGCCCTTACGTCCGGGGCTACACACGTGCTACAATGGAGGGTACAGCGGGCAGCTACCTGGCAACAGGATGCCAATCTCGTAAAGCCCTTCACAGTTCGGATCGGGGTCTGCAACTCGACCCCGTGAAGTTGGATTCGCTAGTAATCGCGTATCAGCAATGACGCGGTGAATACGTTCCCGGGCCTTGTACACACCGCCCGTCAAGCCATGGAAGCTGGGGGTACCTGAAGTATGCAACCGCAAGGAGCGTCCTAGGGTAAAACCGGTAACTGGGGCTAAGTCGTAACAAGGTAGCCGTACCGGAAGGTGCGGCTGGAATACCTCCTTTCTAGAGCAAGCCATCAGCCCAGTGCTGATCCTGCGCTCCGGAAGCATTGACTGTTAATGTCCAATCCATCTAAACTGGTGAGATGCGGGTTTTGCACCATTTGCCTGTTGAGCTATAACTGCCTGAGCTTAAGCTTACCGGCATGATCTTTTCCTTTCTTTATTATTACAGAACGAACGAAAAAAGTAAAGAGGAAACCCTAAGTAAAGCGGAAAGCTAGAGCAAGCAGGGTGCCTAATTCAAAACTATAGAGTCCCGTAGCTCAGTTTGGTTAGAGCACTACACTGATAATGTAGGGGTCAGCAGTTCAAATCTGCTCGGGACTACTACTGAAGGCTAACAAGCAGCACTTTACGAGAGGGGAATTAGCTCAGCTGGCTAGAGCACCTGCCTTGCACGCAGGGGGTCAACGGTTCGAATCCGTTATTCTCCACGCTGCGAAGCGTTCATTAGTAACAAGTGTTCATTTGTTCATTGGGATAAGACCAATAAACAAATAAACTACTGCACCAGTGAACCATCGCAAAACGTTCTTTGACATCATGGAAAGAAGTAATTGAAGACAAACTGAGTAAGACAACAGTGATAGGGACGGTTGGCTTAGGGAATAGTGAGTTGTGAATAGTGCGTAGTTGGCATCTGCAAGGATAATAACTGATGAACGAATGACCAATGAACGAACGAACTAAAGCGGCCTCCTGGATAAAAGCATACCCGCCGGAGCAAAAGCTGGCGGTGTAGAAGAAAGTAAGAAAGGGCACACGGAGGATGCCTTGGCTTCCAGAGGCGATGAAGGACGTGATAAGCTGCGATAAGCTGCGGGGATTTGCACATAAGAGTTGATCCGCAGATTTCCGAATGGGGAAACCTGATCTACTGAAGGTAGATCGCATGATAATGCGCAAACCCGCTGAACTGAAACATCTAAGTAGGCGGAGGAGAAGAAAACAACAGTGATTTCCTGAGTAGTGGCGAGCGAAAGGGAAACAGCCCAAACCGGCAGTGTTACGGCACTGCCGGGGTTATAGGACTACAATGTGGTATCATCTGAAGAACCGGAAGGGCATGGGAAGGCCCGCCATAGAGCATGAGAGCTGCGTACGGGTAATGAGAGATGGGCTTAGTAGTATCCTGAGTACCGCGAGGTCGGAGACGCCTTGTGGGAATTTGCCGGCACCATCCGGTAAGGCTAAATACTCCTGGAAGACCGATAGTGAACCAGTACCGTGAGGGAAAGGTGAAAAGAACCCCGAGCAGGGGAGTGAAATAGAACCTGAAACCGTGTGCTTACAAGCGGTCGGAGCGTACAAGTTGCGTGACGGCGTGCCTTTTGCATAATGAGCCTACGAGTTACTCTTCTCTGGCAAGGTTAAGGGGTTAAGCCCCGAAGCCGAAGCGAAAGCGAGTCTGAACAGGGCGTGCAGTCAGAGGAGGTAGACGCGAAACCTTGTGATCTACCCATGGTCAGGTTGAAGGTGCCGTAACAGGTACTGGAGGACCGAACCGATAAGCGTTGAAAAGCTTCCGGATGAATTGTGGGTAGGGGTGAAAGGCTAATCAAACTGGGAAATAGCTCGTACTCCCCGAAATGTTTTTAGGAACAGCGTGGCGCATAAAGTTACTTAGAGGTAGAGCTACCAATTGGGTGCGGGGGAGTCAAATCCTACCAAATCCAGATAAACTCCGAATGCTAAGTAATGTTTCGCTGCAGTGAGGCTCTGGGTGCTAAGGTCCAGGGCCGAGAGGGAAAGAACCCAGACCATCAGCTAAGGTCCCCAAATTACCATTAAGTTGAACTAACGAGGTCCGGCTGCACAGACAGCTAGGATGTTGGCTTGGAAGCAGCCATTCATTTAAAGAGTGCGTAACAGCTCACTAGTCGAGCGGCCGGGCATGGATAATAAACGGGCATTAAATGGTATACCGAAGCTATGGATTATAACCTTAGGGTTATACTGGTAGGGGAGCATTCTATCTGCGGAGAAGCCAGAGGCGGCAAGCCCTGGTGGAGGGGATAGAAAAGCAAATGTAGGCATAAGTAACGATAAGGCGGGAGAGAAACCCGCCCACCGAAAGACTAAGGTTTCCTGATCAACGCTAATCGGATCAGGGTTAGTCGGGGCCTAAGGATAAGCCGAAGGGCGATTCCGATGGACAGCAGGTTAATATTCCTGCACTTTTTTACGCTGCGATGCAGTGACGGAGTAGTGACACCTCTGCGAACTGACGGAATAGTTCGTTAAAGGCCGTAGGTATAGGGATGGGAGTTAAGTACCCCGTCTTTGCTGAAAGCTGATAGTACCGCAGACCTTCGGGCGAGTGGATAATGAGGGTAATCAGGCTTCCAAGAAAACCTGCTAAGCTTCAGGCGTAAAAAACCCGTACCGGAAACCGACACAGGTAGTCGAGGAGAGAATCCTAAGGTGCTCGAGTGATTCATGGCTAAGGAACTCGGCAAAATGGCCCTGTAACTTCGGGAGAAGGGGCGCTGGTAGCAATACCAGCCGCAGTGAAAAGGCCCAGGCGACTGTTTAACAAAAACACATGGCTTTGCAAAATCGAAAGATGAAGTATAAGGCCTGACACCTGCCCGGTGCTGGAAGGTTAAGAGGGGATGTTAGTCGCAAGGCGAAGCATTGAATCGAAGCCCCAGTAAACGGCGGCCGTAACTATAACGGTCCTAAGGTAGCGAAATTCCTTGTCGGGTAAGTTCCGACCTGCACGAATGGTGTAACGATCTGGGCGCTGTCTCAGCCATGAGCTCGGTGAAATTGTGGTATCGGTGAAGACGCCGGTTACCCGCAACGGGACGGAAAGACCCCATGCACCTTCACTATAGCTTAACATTGATGCCGGCTGCAGGATGTGTAGGATAGGCGGGAGTCAGTGAAGCGGGTTCGCCAGGACTCGTGGAGACAATCTTGAAATACCGCCCTTTCTGCAGTGGGTGTCTAACTCCGCATAGCGGAGAACATTGTTTGGCGGGTAGTTTGACTGGGGTGGTCGCCTCCAAAAAGGTAACGGAGGCTTTCAAAGGTAAGCTCAGTACGCTTGGTAACCGTACGGGGAGTGCAATAGCATAAGCTTGCTTGACAGTGAGGCAGACAAGCCGAGCTGGGTCGAAAGACGGATATAGTGATCCGGTGGTTCTGCATGGAAGGGCCATCGCTCAAAGGATAAAAGGTACGCTGGGGATAACAGGCTGATCTCCCCCAAGAGCTCATATCGACGGGGAGGTTTGGCACCTCGATGTCGGCTCGTCACATCCTGGGGCTGGAGAAGGTCCCAAGGGTTCGGCTGTTCGCCGATTAAAGTGGCACGCGAGCTGGGTTCAGAACGTCGCGAGACAGTTCGGTCCCTATCTGTTGTGGGCGCAGGAAGTTTGAGTGGGGCTGACCTTAGTACGAGAGGACCGGGTTGGACAAGCCGCTGGTGAACCTGTTATGCCGCCAGGTGTACGGCAGGGTAGCTACGCTTGGAATAGATAAGCGCTGAAAGCATCTAAGTGCGAAACTAGCCACAAGATGAGACTTCCATTGAGGGTCGTAGCAGACGACTACGTTGATAGGTGACAGGTGTAAAGCGGGTGACCGCATAGCCAAGTCATACTAATTGCCCGAAGCTTTCTTCGTAAAAGCGCAACAAGGGCAGGCCGTTAGCAGTAACGCCTGCCCCAAAGCACACAGCAGTATAGAAATATACAAGTATAGCAATATACAAAAGCAACAATAATCACTGCCGGTCTTGCCCGGTTGGTCCTTCAATCCCTTCTTTCCCTGAATTGTCATTGATGAGAATTCAAAAGCCAAAATTCAAAAGTCAACACCTGTAAAGGTCCTGGCTCCTGAATCCTGTCTCTTGATTCAAATCACTTAAAATATTCAGGTGCCTATATCGGCGGTGTCCACCTCTTCCCTTTCCGAACAGAGCAGTTAAGCCCGCCAGAGCCGATGGTACTGCCGTAACAGGCGGAAGAGTAGGTCGGCGCCATCCCTTACCAAAGCCCTTTAAGCACATTCGCTTAAAGGGCTTTTTGCGTTGATGTAGGTATCAGGATGGAATTGCGGAAGATAAAGCAAAACCTTTTGCCCCCGCCCGCGCTTATTCCCCTCATGCCACCTCCACCTAAAGACTGCCAGGCCCTGGTCATCGGCGCAGGACCCAATGGCCTCGCCGCCGCCATTACCCTTCAGCAACATGGGCTACAAACACTCGTTATCGAAGGAAAGCAGCAAATTGGAGAGTGAAAGGGATCCGTTATAGTGAGGAGCAAAGGATAATTGTAGCCTATTATCTTATGCGATATAAAGCCCAGTTGTCGGTTTGATAAACTTTAATCAGCATCAGGCCATGTCCTTGTGCGCGTAAAATTTCAAGGTAACTTTCGTTCAATTGTGTGTAGCCATTAGTGCTATTTTTTCTATTGGCAATCAGCATGTAGTCATCATATTTTTCGGGCGACTCTATGGCGCTTAAATAAGTATCTTCATAAGGCATAGTAAGTGAAGATATATTGTTCGTAAATGCAACAATCGGATAAGCAACTGCGTCGTCTATCAGTACCTGTGTACTGCTGGGCAAACCGTTTAAATAGTTGGCAATATCCATGCTTTCATCTTGCGCAACAAGTGGTTCTTTATGAAGTAACGTCGCCATAAAGTTCTGCTCTTCCGGTATGGACGATTTTTTTAAAAAGATATACCCGGTATAAATTTGAACCACAATCATGAAGGCAAATACCAATTTGAAGCCAAATTGCTTTTTTACAGGCTTTGCTTTGTATATGATACACAACAAGCTTAGTATTAAAAAAATGATGAAGTACTGATGCGGAAGGTAACTTTTATCATATTTAACTCTTAAAAATTCAATCAGGCCAAACGGAGTAATTATCGTTAACACCTGATACAAGTATTGCCGGTAAAGGTATAGCGCCAAAATAACTAAGGGACAATAAATAAGTGCTTTGAAAGAAAGAAGAATGGATGCTTCAGATAAGAAAGATACAGATCGCTGATTGAACACACTATACTCAACCTTATCTGTAAGTACACTCCAGGTGGCGTAGGGGCTTTCTAAAAAGTAATTTAAGTCATTAGCATGTGTAAGGTTGAGCATCTTATAGATCATTATTGACGAAAGCGGCAATATGAATATAATCATGTATATGGAGAAGGTTTTGTTGATGAGCTTGCGCCTGAGCGAAGGATTATTAAAACTTAAAAACAACCTGAATATAGATTCGCGTTCACTTAAATTAAGTGTATGAATTGCTATTGACAAGATCAGCGGGATGAAAAACAATGCCAACCAAATAAATTTATAATCGCTGAAGACAAGCAAAACGAAGCAGATGCTGGCTATAGAAACATGGAATGTTGTGTTGGAGTTGTAAAACTTTAATATGTTCAAGAAGAAAAGATAAAAGAAGATGAGTATAGCGTATATAGACTTTCCTGAACATGCAGTATAAATTAATCCGGGATGAAATAAAAACAGAACAGATAGTAACAACAAATAGTAGCTATCATTAAATCTTTTTTCCAACGTGCTTGCCATTATGTAAAACAACACAGCAGTACCCAATGCTGACGCAATAACCGGCGCAAGCGAAAAATTGATGGAGGTAAATAAAAAAGCGCCATAAAAAGGAATTAACGGGGAAGTGAGCCCCATTATCTTCAGTTTATTACCTACTCCATTGATTATAACCCTTGATTTTTCAATATAAAACAATGATTCCTGGTTATAATAACCAAGTTTATTCATGTAAATACCCAAAATGATATAATAAGCAGCAAGTACTACTGTGATTAGTAGCAGGTAAAGTCCTTTATTATCTCTCATTTAATAACGTTTGGAGAATTATTCACCTTACTGATCCCATGATTTGTTTTTTCCCAGTAAAAGGGGTTTACAATAAGCTGATACAAGCCTTTATATGCTGCAATAGAATGCATTAACCAGTATATGGGGTTGGCAATGGCAAACAAAATAAGTTCATAATATTTTCTCTTGAATACGGCCATCATATTTACGTAGATCATAAGTATGTTACCCACCATAAGGTTAAAAATGGCCATAAACAGCACCCAATCCGGAAACAAGATTCGTATTGTTTTAATATCAAATATTACATAGCAAATAAATATGGCCAGCAAAAGCGGGTAGATTAAAAACATTACAGGGGTAGCGCCAATAAAGAAATTGAATCCTAAAAAACCTTTCCATCCTATTTTTTTAATCAAGCCTGATGGGCTGCGCATATGCACTAAAAAAGTTTGCATGTAGCCTTTTATCCACCTTGACCGCTGGCGTATCCAGTTAGAAAAGTCATTATTAGCTTCTTCATAAGTGGTTGAGTTAACAATGGCTACCTTGTAGCCTTTGGCGTAGGCACGCACCCCTAAGTCGGCATCTTCAGTTACATTAAAGGCATCCCAACCACCTAATTCAATCAGGCGATCTAACTTAAAGTGATTGCTGGTACCACCAAGCGGGATAGGAATATCAAGCGTGTCTAAACCCGGCAACATATAATCAAACCAGTAAGAATATTCAAGCGTAAACATCCGTGTAAGGAAATTTTCATTGCGGTTAAAATAATTCAATGCGCATTGAATACAAATATAATAGGAGGGTAACTTGTTAAACAGGGTAACTACCTTTTTTAGCTGATCGGTATCGGGTATATCTTCTGCATCGTATATAGTTAAAAACTTTCCTTTGGAAAAATGAAGACCGTAATTACAAGCTTTAGGTTTTGTTTTTGGCATATGAAAGGGTACTACAATTACCTCAAATATGGCCGGAAAATCTAAATCTCGTACCGCATTCAGCGTTTTCTCGTCGTCTTCTTCAATGAGAAGTTTAATGTCTAATTTTTCGCGGGGGTAATCGATACTCTGTAAGTTCCAGATAAGTTTTTTAATTAATTTATCCTCTTTATATACGGGAAGATGAATTGTATATACCGGCAGCTCATCATCTGTTGTGCGTTTCAGATCAGCACGCGTAACGGCCTGATACAATTCAAAACGTGATCCTACGAGTGCAAGAAACAGTTTAAAAGAAATAGATATTAAGAAAAAAATGCTCAGCAATACGTTGATTACAATGGCTGTAATCTTGAAGTTATATATTAAGAAAAAAAATGTTGTAGCAAATAAAACGAAAAAAAACATTTTTTGCTTTGGGGTGAAAACCTTTCTTGCAGAATTGTCCGGATCCTGGTTAAATAGGTCATACACGGCATGTTTCACATAGTTTTCCCCTAATAATTTATGGCTCATCCAAACGATGTCCAGGTCATCGGCGATAATAACCTCCGGCTCCAAATCGTATGTAAACCTGATGAAATCAAGATAAAGATCATCGGCCGGGTCTGACATTAAGGTTACCAGTTTGCCGTTTTCAATGCGTAGGGGTAAGGCCAGGCGCTCAATGGCAAAATTTAGATCTATTTGCTTTACTACTTGTTCGTCATATTCTTGCTGGCGGGCGGGCTGTATGATATAGCCGGCTTGGATTAATGAACGTTCATAGTTTTTTCGGGAGATATACCCAAAATTTAAGGCGGTTTTTATAAAAGACTGATGGTTTGCATCAGCAAGATCTGAAATTTTCTGGTAGGTAGCCGATGTAATAAAACCATTTTCGATCAGTATACGGCCGGTACTGCTAATTTCGATATGATCTGCTGTACCATTATCTATGGTTTGAGAAGCTGCGTTAATCATTTAAAAGGCAGTGTAGCGGTTATGAAACAAGGTAACTGAGCAATCAGGCATTCCAGATCCGCAGCTACCTTGTAGTGTTTAAAAAATTAATCGTTAGGAAACTCCTGTGAGCGTTGAATTTTTGAGCGTACGTACAAGAAGGAAAGTAGAATCAGCACCAAAATAGCTAAGAGTATATATAAATTATAGCTTTCCCAAAACCGCGAAAGTGCACTTTTAGCATCCGTGTATTCCAAGTTTTCGCTCGACTTGCTGATATTAAACAAGTATTTATTGTTAGCAACATCGGCAATACACACATTGCTGGCCAGGGTTGAAAGTTGTTCGGTAATGGATCGTGAGGCTGCAAGGAAAGAGGCTGCAAGGTTTTTACCTGTACCGGTAATTACCAATACCGCATTATTGCCACGGCCGTAAAATATTTGAGCCAGTCCGTTAGAGGTAGAATCTGATAGCGAATAAACTACTTTGTTATTATCATTATTATATAATCTGAAATTTTGGTTGAATCTGATAGGAGCATCCGGAAATTCGTTCATTAATGCGTCAGTACGGTTGAGTAAAGCAACAATATTATATTTCTTTAAATCTCCCCTGTTGTTCATGTCATCCGAATAAACAAATTCAGGAAAGTTATTTGCATTGATGTTATTATTCAACTCGAAAATAATCTCGCCCATAGCTGCCGCAGCATACTTAGCGTAATTTTTGCTTACAACTACACGGGTAGAGCCACTATTAAAGGCTTCAGGATATTGATAGAAACTCAGATCACTGGTAATGAATGGGTTTCTTGATTCCAGGTATGATTTATCCACATCTACTTCACCAAAGAAATTAGTAAAACCATTCAGGCA
The DNA here is from genome assembly GCF_965200995.1 of Mucilaginibacter sp. Taxonomy (GTDB): domain Bacteria; phylum Bacteroidota; class Bacteroidia; order Sphingobacteriales; family Sphingobacteriaceae; genus Mucilaginibacter. Next base: position 3,262,743 of record NZ_OZ241743.1, read on the forward strand.
ATTACCACTGCTTGGATAAAACCTGAATTCTGCTTCCAGCGTGTTGTATTTATGATGCTGGTAGCGATTGATTGTTACCGATGTGCTCAACTTACCTGACTGATCCAGTTTTTCACTGCTGATCAGCATTCCATTCAGATAAATATTAAAGTAACCACGGTCGCCGGTAGTATTTAAACCACTGTAAATTCCTTGGAAATGAATTTCAACTTCTTTTGGAGTAAAACTGAAATCACTGTTTTTAAAATTATAAACGCTGCGAAGCGAGCCAATGCCCGACATAAAATTAGTGACACCACCTACCTGGCGTATGGTAAGTTTAGAGCGGTTTTCATCAATAGTTTTAAAGAATGTGTTTTGCGCTTTGTTAATGAGCAGGTAGTCGCCAAAGGTAGAATTAAGTATGTTGGCATTCCCTAAGGCTGAAATTGATTTCTCCATGCCATCCTCATCACCGCCGGTCACTACCATAATTTCATTAGGTACAGTATGGGGCGCTACAGATTTTACCGGTATCAGGTTATCCTTAACGTTTACCAGTGTGGTAACCGTGTCTGTTACTGTGATAACTGATTTATGCAAGTAAAACAGGCCTTGGTTTTTTTGAGGAATTACCTTTACCAGCTGCCTTACATTAGCCGGCAGTTTATTTATTTCACCAACTACCACATAATTATGCACGCTGTCGGGTAACTGATTAGCTTCATAAACTTTAATGTTGTTGTTTGCGCTTTTCTTAAGTTTTGCGTATGCCCAGGCTGCAGCTTTTAAATCAAGCAATGTAGGATTGCTGGGAAATACAATAGCATTCTTGGTTTCAAAGCTATTAGCGATGTTAACGTTGTTAAAAAAGTTTTTATTGGTTTTGATCAACGATAGATATGACGACCCCAATATCTTAAGCCACATAGCAGGATTGTCCAAGTCCTTACATTTGTTATCATCAAGTGTAAGTAATGTCCTTATCTGAATTTTCAGGTATTTCTTGTCATCAGCTATAAACTCAGGAGTTAGATTAATGCTGATACGCTGAATAGAATCCTTAGTCAGTCGGGCACTGTATATCTGGCGGCCGCCAACCAGTAAATTAATGTAGGATTTGTCTTTTAGTAAGGCTTGTGATGGCTGAAAATAAATTACCATTTTGCTGCCTTTTAATTCCACTTGTGGATCAAGCCTGAAATAGAAGGAGGTGGAACCGCTCATTCCGGTTATGGTTTCGTTATCATGGCCCAAAGACCTGAAAGTGGAAACTACCTGTGCCTTAAGCTGTACAATAGTAAGCGCTAAAAGAAAAGATAATGATAGAAATTTCTTCATTAAAGTACGTATATTAATTAATTGCATAAAATTCTACTCTGAAATAATTACCGTTATCGTCGCTGCGGTAAGTAAGGTCGCCTCCCATCTCCTTGGTCATTAGCTTTGCGATAGAAAGTCCCAATCCAAGTCGGCTCTCTGTAATGGTACCTGATGAAGTATCGTTTAAAGTCTTAAGCTTATTAAACATCATGTTCAGTTCTTCCTGCCCTATGGCTATTCCCTCATCAATAATCTCAAAAACAAATTTTTGGCGTTGCAGGCTGGTAACTACTTTAATGTTGTTATTGGTTTGAGAGAACTTAATGGTATTGGAAAGAAGATTTTGAAATACCTGGCCGGTAAACACTTTGTCTAACCTGACATTAATGGGTAATCTGAGGATGTTATCAATCAGGTGGATGTTCTTCATGTGCGCCGTTTCGGTTAAGCCTTTAAACACCTGCCGTGCCTCCGTATTGATGTCAAACATCTGCAGGTTAAATTTTATCTCGGGCGACTCAATTTCTTTAACGTCCATCAGTTTATTGAGCATGTACTGCATCTTTTCGGTAGACTCGGAGATGTAATTGCTATATTCAAGCTGATCAGCGCTCAGGCGAGCATCTTCTTCCCTGATCATATTATTGCTCATGATGATGGAACCGATAAGATTCTTTAAATCATGGCCTGCAATATTGATGAAGCTATTCTTCTGTTCATCCATTTTGCGTAGCCTTTCATACTGCACATCAATTAAACTATTCTTTTCTGCAATATCACGATTTTGGGTTTTCAGTTGCTCATTTGATTTTTCAATCAATAATTGCGAGCGTACTTCGCGTTCAATCACCTTATAACGTGCACCAGGTATAAGGCAGGAGATTAACGATACTATAAAGAAGTATTGGCCGCCATTACTGATTACCATATCTAAGGTATATTGATATTGGTTTAACGCGTTAAAAAACAGCGTAAGCAGTACAATTGAAATCAGTACCTGAAATATAGAGTTGATGGGTTCCCAGAATACCTGCAAATTAAAAAACAGGATAACTATTGAGTAGATAAGGTAGTATACAGTTAAGTGGGTAATATTAACAAGATTACAGAGTATGGCTGAAGTAATCGACAGCATCAGAAGGGTGAGATGCAGCAGCACACGGTAATCGTATTTTTTATTTTGAAAAAATGTATATAACCCAAGTATGAATAATACCGTAATAATGCGAACAATAAGAAATTGCACCCAAACTTCATTGGCATAAATAAAATCTGCGATGCTTAAAATGGGGTATAAAAAAACAATGGCCCAAACAATTATATTAGTCTGGTACCATGCTTTTTTAGTTAATTCTTTGTTTAATTCGTCTTTATTGATTTGAATGAGCATCAATTATAAAAAGGTTATAGTTTAAGCATATTATCTATGAATAATTCACCGATAGCTGCAGTAATATATTGATTAATCAGTAGTTAAAAGTTTATGTTTAAATCTCTGGGCTTACAACTGGCAATAAATCTACTGTTTATTTTTTATATATCTGTTGCAAAAAGCGCTCCAAACCTGCCTGGTACACGGCAGGAAGCTTTTAACAGAGCGAAAGGACTGGACAACGGCATCAGTGTTTCTGCCCTAGAACAAACCTGGAATCCAAACGCGCTCAATCAACCTGTACTTTCAGATAGTGACTACCGCTTACTGAAACAACTGGGATTTAAAAGTATACGGTTGCCGGTGGCCTTCCGCTTTTTTGAAGATCAGAATATTGCTATAGATACCATTGCCAAACAGATTGACAAGGTATGGCAGCAGTGCCGGCGCTATGGCTTTAAGCTGGTTATTGATTACCATTATGGTAAGCTTGATGATGAAAACTATCTTACCGAAACGCCGCGTATTATACTGGTATGGAGCTATTTGGCTCAAAAATATCAACACAGGTACGAAAAGGAATTGTTTTTTGATATTTACAACGAGCCTCCACACATGAATCCTCAAGTATGGAAGGATGCGGCATATAATATTACCAACGCTATCCGCACTATTGATAAAGAAAGAACATTGTTGATAGGCGCCTCTAACTTTAACAGTATATATGAGCTCAGCCGTTTTGTGCGGCTTTCTGATGAGAACATTATATACAGCTTTCACTTTTATGAACCATTTTTTTTTACCCACCAGGGAGCTGCCTGGGTGGGCAACCAGGTGGCAACAACCGGGGTGCCGTTTCCATATACTGAGGAAAAATTTCCGACACTTAACCCGGCTGCAAAAAACACCTGGGGCGAAACTAACTACTATCAGTATCGCAAAGATGGTAACGTGCAATCGGTTAAAGATAAGCTGATGATTGTTAAACAATGGGCAAATAAATACATGGTACCGATAATATGTACTGAGTATGGGGTATATAATAAGTATGCAGATATCAACAGCCGATGCAGTTACTTAAAAGCAATCAGGCAAACGTTAAAGCAATTTCATATACCAGGAATGCTTTGGGATTACAATACAAATTTTTCTATATTCAATGGTACGCCTTCTTTGGAAAACCTGCCGGAATGTATGCGCGAAGCGCTTGATTATGACAATAAAAGTAAGAAGCATTAACACTTATTGCGTCAAAAAACGTTACTTTTACAGTCATTTTAATTAGCTGTATGAGATTTTTTGAAGAGAAACGTAAGGAAGTAATGAAGCATATAGAAAAATTTATGCTTGAAAAAATGCCGGAGTTTCTAAAGCCGATTGATGAGATCTGGCAGCCTTCTGATATACTTCCCGACTCGACAAGAGATTCATTCTTTTCAGAAATTAAAGAGTTACAGGAAAGTGCCAAAGGTTTATCGTACGATCTGGTAGCTGTGCTGATTGGAGATACCATTACTGAAGAAGCCTTGCCCACCTATGAGTCATGGTTAACTATGGTAGAAGGTACAAGCGGCGATTATGATGGCGGCTGGATGAAATGGACCCGCCACTGGACAGCTGAGGAAAACCGCCACGGCGATTTGTTAAATAAATACCTTTATCTGTCGGGCCGCGTAAATATGCGTGCTATGGAAGTATCAACCCAGTATCTGATTGCTGATGGGTTTGATATTGGTACAGGTACCGATCCTTACCGTAATTTTATTTATACCTCCTTTCAGGAGATGGCAACTAATGTTTCACACCGCCGGGTGGCTTCACACGCTAAAAAGGCGGGTGATACGTTGCTTTCAAAAATGTGCGGTGTTATTGCAGCAGATGAAGCCCGTCATGCCAAGGCTTATAAGGCATTTATATCAAAGATATTTGAGGTAGATGCTAATGAGGCTATGCTGGCCTTTGAAGATATGATGCGCAAGAAAATTGTGATGCCGGCCCACTTCCTGCGCGAGGTTGGTTTAAAGATTGGCCAAACTTTCGGGCATTTCACTGATGCAGCCCAGCGATTGGGAATTTATACTGCAGTTGATTATGTGGAGATTTTGAAAAGTCTGATTGTAGAATGGCAAATTGAAAAAATCGGCGATTTAAATGAGGCCGGAGAAAAAGCCCGAGATTATGTACTGGCCTTACCCGACCGGCTGTTGCGTGTGGCTGACCGCATGAAAAACCCCGGATTGGATTACAAATTTAGCTGGATACACGGTTAACCGTGTATCCGGAGTTCATTTCTTATGACTCGTCGCTAATATTGGTAATGGTTTTTGGCCCGGAATAATCCATAAATAAATTATTCAATATATCTTCAAGCGTTAAAATGTTTACATCATCGGTGTACTGCTCCGTTTTATGTACATGCAGCTCGTTACCCCTGCCTTCAACCCTAAACAGGTAACCTTCATACATGCCGGGCTTCGATATTTCAATAGCATTATCGTCTTTTTCCTCAATTAAAAACTCAATATCCTGCTGTCTTTGCCTGGTAAAATTCTTATTCAGGTGATGCTGTAAAAACTCATAGATATGGTGCGTGTTTACAGGGTGCTGTTTGGTGGTTACCTTTTTCATGTTAGTATCTGTTATATGAGTATACTTTACAAACGGCCTGCCTGCAATGTTTGCCTGAAACCTGTCAAACACCTGATACTTGCCTGCGTTTAATCAAAATATTAATCATTGTATGAATTACAAATTACTTGGCCGTTCCGGCCTAAAAGTATCTGAATTGTGCCTGGGTACCATGGGCTTTGGTACCGAAGCAGGGTGGGGAGCAGATGAAGCCGCCAGCTTTACTATTATGGACGCTTATGCAAAGGCCGGTGGAAACTTTTTAGATACAGCCAATATTTACAAGCTGGGTACCAGCGAAAAGATAATCGGCAATTATTTAAGTAATCATGACCGTGATCATTTTGTGGTTGCTACTAAATATGGCCTTAAAGACAACGAAACCAACGTAAACGCATCCGGTAATAACCGTAAGAATATGATGCGTAGTGTTGAAGAAAGCTTGAAGCGCTTGCAGATGGATTTTGTTGATGTGCTTTACCTGCATATATGGGATGATATAACACCTATTGATGAAGTGCTGCGTGGCTTGGATGACCTTATACGCCAGGGGAAGGTGAACTATGCTGCCATTAGCGATACACCGGCTTGGATAGTAGCTAAAGGAAACACACTTGCCGAGCTTATGGGCTGGAGCCAGTTTGTGGGCTTGCAGATAGAGTACAGTTTGATACAGCGGACACCGGAACGTGAACTTATTCCAATGGCAAACCATTTTGGAATGACAGTAACCCCCTGGGCACCATTAGGCGGAGGGGTACTTACCGGAAAATATCTGAAAGGCGGACAGGGAAGGATTAAAACCGAAAGTGTACGGCGTAATGATAACAGTGAACGCATTACCCGCGAAATTATGGCTATAGCCGATGAGGTTGGCGCTTTGGCCGGGCATGTGGCTTTAAAGTGGATGATGCAGCAAGGGTTTTCTTGCATCCCGATAGTTGGTGCAACAAAACCTGAGCAGCTTAAAGAAAACTTAAAAGCCACTGAACTGGTGTTAAGCGATGAGCATTTACAACGTTTGGATAAAGTAAGCGATATACCCTTAGGGTTTCCCGGTGATTTTTTCAAAGAGGAAGCGGTAAGGAAAAACTCTTTCGGGGGGTATTACAATCAGGTGCAAAAAAGAGATTAGTCATTAGGGGCCAAAATAAAAAAAGCCTTATGTTTATTGTACATAAGGCTTTTTTATTTGATACCGGCTTTTCAAACGACGTTTTTTAGGTCGTTTTAACCGGTCTGTCCAGTGATCAAATGTACCGTTGAGTGCTAAGAATGCGAACACAACAAACAACGTGAACATTACAATTACGAATATATGCAGCAGGTGAATAAAAATAGTAGTCATATAAATAAGCTATAATTCTACAGTGTTCAATCTGCGTACCAATATTCAATTGCGCTTCATTCAGCACTCATTTATGTATGTACATGCTATAATGAATCGAAATATCTTGAATTTTGTAGGGTATAATATACAATTCGGTAGAAACACTATGTTATGGAAGCATGTGCACATACTAAAAAGTATCGAAATTATTAGTAATGCCTTGTTCCCTCATGGCAATGGCCGAATCTTCTACCTTTTTTGCCAAATGAGCTTTATAATCGATCAGACGCTGTGCTAAATAATCATCGGCAGTAGAAAGAATCTGTGCTGCCAGAATACCTGCATTTTGGGCTGCATTAATAGCTACTGTAGCTACCGGAATGCCATTGGGCATCTGTACAATAGATAGTAGCGAATCCCAGCCGTCAATGGAGTTGCTGGATTTAACCGGAACGCCAATTACCGGTAAATGGGTAAGCGAAGCTACCATGCCCGGCAGGTGAGCCGCACCGCCTGCACCTGCAATAATTACTTTCAGGCCACGATCATAAGCTGATTTAGCATAACTGAACATACGTTCAGGAGTGCGGTGCGCTGACACTACCGTAAGTTCGTAAGCTACGCCTAACTGGGTAAGTACATCAGCAGCGGCCTGCATCACCGGCAAATCTGACTGGCTGCCCATAATGACTCCTACTTTAATAGAATTGGTAACAGGTTGCATAAAGTGGTTTATAATTCTTTAGATCTTATTTGTAATAATGTTTCACGTACAGCAGGCGAAGCTAAGGCCATTTGTTTAATGAAATCAATAAATTTAAGCAGATCAAAACTTTTCAGTTGCCCTAACGATAAGTTGATCTCCTGAAAACCCAACTCTTTTGATATTTTTATCATCCTTTTACTGCTTTTAAGCAGTGGTATAGCTGCTTCATCAATAACCAGGCAGATGAACTTTTGGCCATGTACGTTAACCGCATAGGCATCCCTGATCAGTTTCCAGTTAATAAAGTCTTTATAAGCCATCCTGTCAAAGATGCCATTTTCATTGATGATGATTTGCGGACGCTTGTCAAAGAGCTGAAATAACCCGATGGGTATAGCCAAGCCAAAAAAGCACAGGCAAAGCCAGGCAGGGTATGTTGGTATGTTATTCTTATGGTCAATGATGCTGTATGCACTGAATGCAATAAATGGAGCAGCCAACAGTATGATACGAATTGCTTTCCAGGGCGATTTATATAACCTGATTTCCTGCATGAATTAGCTTACAACTTTCAAAGTTTGCTGCACCATACGTGCCCGCTCCACAGCCTGTTCCCTATCATCACTCACAATGGTAACATGTCCCATTTTGCGGTATGGCTTGGTTAATGCTTTCCCATAAAGATGGATGTAAACGCCCGGGCATTTCAGCACCTCTTCAATTCCCTGATAAATTGCAGGGCCTTCGTGGTTAGCTTCGCCTAAAAGGTTAATCATAACTGCATTTGCCAAACTGGCTGTATTGCCCAGCGGCTGGTTGAATATGGCCCGTAAGTGCTGTTCAAATTGCGAAACCACATTGCCTTCTATGGTTTGGTGGCCGCTGTTGTGGGGGCGTGGCGCAAGCTCGTTAACCAGTATGCGACCGTGCTTGTCTAAAAACATTTCAACCGCCAGCAGGCCCACCATACGCATATCCTCAATGATTTTTTTTGCAATGGTAGCGGCTTCCTGTTGTACTTTAAACGGTAGGGTAGAGGGGGAAATTAAAAACTCCACCAAATTGGCTTCAGGATTAAATTCCATCTCCACTAAAGGGAAGGTGCTTACTTCACCCCGTTCGTTACGGGCCACAATCACGGCAATTTCTTTTTCAAAATCAACCCAGCGTTCAATCAGGCTGGGCGCAGTAAAAGCACCGGCAAGGTCGCTTTCGTCTGCTACCTTGTATACCCCCTTGCCATCGTAGCCATCGCGGCGCAACTTTTGAACATAAGGGTAGGGAATAGCCGGGTTTCTCAGTTGTTCAGCAGAAAAAATGATTTGAAAATCAGCCGTAGGAATGCTGTTTTCTTTAAAGAATTGTTTCTGTAACCCTTTATCCTGTATCAGCCTGATGATGCGGGGTTGCGGGTATACAGTTACACCTTCTTTTTCAAGTTGTTCCAGTGCATCTACGTTTACCTTTTCAATTTCAATGGTAAGCAAATCCACTTTCTTGCCAAAATTGTGCACTGTTTCGTAGTCGCTTAACGAGCCGGTCACAAACTCATCGCAGAGTTTCCGGCAGGGCGCATCCTTGTCCGGATCAAGCACTTTGATGGTTACATTATAGTTGATGGCCTGTTGTATCAGCATACGGCCTAACTGGCCGCCGCCCAATATTCCCAATCGTAAATTGCCGTAAAATGGTTTCATAGTTTGATATGCAATTTTAGGCTAAATCTTTCAAAACACCTTAATCTATTTAGAAATCAGCCTTATAATTACGGTTCAAAATAGATACATTTGCGCTTTGTTTACCATAAAAACAGTTTTTTGAATGAAGACCAAAATTGCTGTAGCTAAGGGTGATGGCATAGGCCCCGAAATAATGGATGCCGTATTGCGCATCTTTGCGGCTAACGAAGTTGAGCTTGACTACGAGTTTGTAGAGATGGGTAAGTCTTACTTTGATGCCGGCCACTCTACCGGTATGACAGAGCAGGCCAAGGAAACCATTGAGAACTTAGGTGTGCTGTTTAAAGGCCCGATGGAAACGCCAAAAGGCAAAGGCGTTAAAAGCATTAACGTTACTGCCCGTAAGGTATGGAACACCTATGCTAATCAACGCGATTTCAGGTCGCTCAATGGGGTGCAAACTGTTTTTTCTAAAGCCGGTGTTTCTGTAAATATGACCATTGTTCGTGAGAATATTGAGGATACATATGGGGGTATTGAGCACCTGATGACCAATGATGTGGCGGTTGCCCGCCGTATAATTACCCGCCCGGGCTCAGCACAGGTAATACGCTATACGTTTGAAATGGCCCGCCGCAAAGGGTACAAAAAAGTAGCCTGCGGTCACAAGGCCAACATCATGAAGCTGACCGACGGCTTATTCCTCGAAACATTTTACGAAATAGCTAAAGAATATCCTGATCTGCAGGCGTACGATATAATTGTGGACGATCTGTGCATGAAGCTGGTATCGCGCCCGGAAATGTTCGAGGTAATAGTACTTACAAACCTGCAAGGCGATATTGTATCAGACCTGTGCGCCGGTTTAGTAGGCGGCTTAGGCTTTGCCCCATCGGCCAACATTGGCGATAATATTTCTATTTTCGAAGCTGTACATGGTACTGCTCCTGATATTGCCGGCCGTAACATTGCCAATCCCACTGCATTATTGCTGTCAGGTATTTCAATGCTGCGTTATATGGGCTTCACTGCTAATGCAGCAACCATAGAAAACGCATTGTTGTACACATTGGAACAAGGCAAACACACTGGTGATTTTGGCGACCGCAGTACCGCATCGTTGAACACCACTGAATTTGCAGATTCTGTTATTGCAAGTTTAGGTAAGCAGTCAAGTGAGGGAGGCGTATTTTCTCAGCCTAATTTTGCGGCTCATGGTAACAAGGTGCAGCGCCCGTCTGAAAACAAGCTTACCGTTACCAACCCTGATGTAAAAGAAGAGATAATGGGTGTAGATGTGTTTGTAGAATACACCGGCCAGCCTGCAGAACTTGCCGGCCTTGCCCAAACAAAGCTGAACAACCAGTTTAAAATGGTAATGATTTCTAACCGAGGTACGCAGGTTTGGCCTACCGGTTCTGTTTTTACCGAACTGGTAAACCAATATCGCATTCGCCTTGAGAAGCAGGAAGGCATTAAACTTTCGCAGAAAGACATACTGGGCATTGTTGCCGAATTATCAGATGCGGTAAAAGTTTGTTCCATCGAATTCCTGATGAACTTTGATGGTAAGGCCGGTTATTCACTGGCTCAGGGCCAGTAATTACCTATAGTTTATAAAAAGGGGGTGGCTTTGTAAGCTAACCCCTTTTTTGCTTCAATACGCTACTGATTTTTATTAAGCTTAGCATAATTTTAAGTAAGAATTATCTTAAATGTTGGCAGGGTAATTACTATCTTGCTTTTGCCTAATCAATGGCCTGTATATTTTGCGTTTACAATTACCTGTGTTAAAGGAAAGTACCGGACTGCGGTATTTTACTTTTTTTTATCTCTATATAATGCAGGGCGTGCCTTCGGGCTTTGCCTTTTATGCTATTGCTAATTATTTGGCCGGAAGGGGCGTTACCTCCCAGGCGGTAGGTTCGTTTGTAGCCATAGTAGGTATTCCCTGGATACTGCAATTCATCTGGGGGCCTATTATTGACCGTTATCAGTATTCGGTTATCGGCCACCGTAAGCAATGGGTAGTGCTTACGCAACTGGTGGCCTTTATTGCATCCCTGAGTTTGCTGCTGGTAAATGATCCGGCCCGGCAGCTCGGGCTTATGGCAGCCGTGTTTTTTACCCATAGTATTTTTGCCTCGGTGCAGGATGCCAGCGTAGATGCTATAGCCATTTCCATTGTGCCCGATGCAGAGCGTGGCCGTGTAAACGCGTTTATGCGGGGCGGCTACCTGATGGGGATCGCTATAGGCTCGGCAGGCTTATCTACCGTGTTGCATCATTTCAATTTCAGATATGCGGCTATCGGGCAATCAGGTTTATTGCTGTTTATGACAGTGCTTACCTTTTTTATTAAACTGGATAGCACAGATCGCCTGGTTCCTGAATTTGGTAAAGCAGCCCGGCCTCAGCACAGTGCCGATGAAGATAATCCGGATTTAAAATGGCTGTTTAAAGAATTATATAAAGGTATATCCGAAAAAGTTAATCTTAAAATATTTCTCATTATTGCGCTGGTATATACTTGTAACAGCATATTTATTCGTTCATTTTCCTATTATACTATTCATAACCTGCACTGGGCCGATAACGAAGTATCGGTACTACAGGGCGGATGGGGAATACTGGCTACAATTATAGTAACGGTAGCGGGTGGTATAATTGCCGATCGCATTGGCCCGGCTAAACTTCAGGTATCAGTAATGCTGATCATCGGGGGCTTTTTACTGGTATTCTGCGGATTGGGTTTCCTGTGGACGCATAAACTATTCACAGCCACTGGCCTGGTGGTTTGGAATTTTGCCGACCCGCTATTCAGTGTTGCGGCCATGCCGATACTGATGGCCTTATGCCGGGCCAAAGTAGAAGGCTCGCAGTTTACGGCGTATATGGCATTGGTTAATTTTTGTGATGTCATAGGTTCATATGTATCCGGCTGGGCCCTTCACCTCGCCGGGGCGCCTTATCTGGGCTTCGGGTGCGGCATTATTATTACTTTAGCTATGCTATATACTATTTATAACCGGCGCACTAAAGTTATACCGGTAAATTTAGCTCACTCATAACAGCATCTGAACTTAAAAACCATCTGATAGAAATATTAAGTTATGAGCAGCGAACTGATTGTAATACCTCGATTACTGGGCAAGGGTGCTGCAAAACAACTGTTGTTTGACGAAACAGGTATTACCATAACTCATGAAACCCACCATATTGATTATATCAGCTGGCACAATTTTGCAGCCATAAGGGTTAAAGCGGTTGCGCTGCATGGGCTGTATTTTAATATAGGGCGCTGCTATGTTATCGATATGCAGACCGACGAGGGGAACGTACATACCCTTAACCTGAAAAGTGTATACGGCATTAAAAACAAACAGTATGCACAATTATGGATGCATATTTATAACCTGATTTATCATTATCATTTCAACTTGCTGCTTGGCTATTATACTGAACTTAAAGCGGCAGGGCAAGTATTCATCATGAGTGACATATCAGTTTATGCTGATGGTATCAGTTGGGATAACCACCCCAAACTTAAATGGAGTGAGATAGAGATCAACCCCTATATCCGCTATTTTGTAATCCGGAAAAAGGGGGATAGTTCCCGGCGTAAGTTTTTATATTTCGGTGATGACTGGAACGCCTGCCTGCTGCTGGATTTGCTGAAGCAATTTTTGAATGCGCCGAACGGAAATATATTCAAGCGTAAAACCCCAGAGTAACGGGGTTAAAAGCTAAGCAATGCCTCGCCTTCAATCTTCTTTTGCAATTCCATAATGGCGCCAATCAGTGCTTCGGGGCGGGGCGGGCAACCCTGAACGTAAACATCTACCGGTATTACACGATCTACACCTTTAACCACATGGTAGCCATGCTGCCAGTACGGGCCGCCGCAATTAGAGCAAGAACCCATAGAAATTACGTACTTAGGGTCGGGCATCTGCTCGTAAAGGCGCTTGATGCGCTCGGCCATTTTAAAAGTTACCGTACCGGCAATTATAATCACGTCTGCTTGGCGTGATGATGGCCGGGGAAATACCCCTAAACGGTCAACATCATAAGTACTGGCGTACATCCCCATCATTTCAATAGCGCAGCAGGCAATACCAAAGCTTAACGGCCATACGGATGATAAGCGTGCCCAGTTGAGCAGATCGTTCAGCTTGGTAACTACAACACCGCCTTCTTCGTTCATCTTTTCCACTATTTGTTGTCAGGCTTTTTAAAGGCAGGTTTGAAACGGGGTTTTGCCACAGGTTCAGCCAATGCCGTTGCAGACACAACTGTCATATAATCAACTACTTCAGCTTCAAATGATTTAACTTTGTAACTGCTTTGGAGGGCGTTTACTTGCTCATATATACTTTTCGGAACAGGTACATCAGTAGTGGCAACTTTGGCAACGGGTTTTATCCATTCTAAATCTCCCTTACGCCAAACATACACTAAGCCCAATATCAGTATACTTACAAAAACAAACATTTCTATTAAACTGAAGGCTCCCCAGCGTGTATCAGCCGCTATAAGTTCTTTGTTGGCAAATACAGTCGTCCACGGAAAGATGAATACCATCTCTACATCAAACAGCAAAAATATTAAGGCAATTACATAAAAGCGGGTATTAAATGGCAGCCAGGCATTACCCTCCGGTTCCTCGCCGCATTCATAGGTACTCAGCTTTTCAGGATTGGGCCGGTTAGGTGCAATTATCCGGGCCGCGGTAAGCGTAAGCCCTATCATCACAAAACCGATAATGATAAAGATAAAAATCTTCCCAAATTCTGATATTTGCGAAACTTCGGCCATGACTGCAAATTTAACAAACGAAACCCAATTTGATGCAATTATTATCGGTGCCGGCGCCTGCGGACTAATGTGCGCTGTGCAGGCCGGCCTGATAGGCAGGCGCACGCTAATAATGGAAAGTAACAGCAGAGCCGGGGCTAAAATCCTCATCAGTGGAGGCGGGCGTTGCAACTATACCAATCTGTACAGCACCGATGAACAATTCTTATCAGCCAATCCGCATTTTAGTAAATCGGCTTTCGCACAGTGGACTGTGGAGGATACCATTAGTTTTTTTAGTGCTTATGGAATAGAAGGTAAGGAGAAAACACTGGGGCAGCTTTTCCCGGTGAGTGATAAGGCGCGCGATGTGGTAAACGTATTTACTGATGCCTGCGAACAGTTAGGGCAGCAAATATGGCTGGATTGCCCGGTAAAGCAGGTGGACCAGCAACCCGGCGGCTTCCTGATTACCTATGAGCGTAATGGCCGGCAGCAAAAAATAGCAGTGCCAAAGGTGGTGATAGCTACAGGCGGACTGCCGGTACAAAAACTGGGCGCATCTGACTTTGCCCTGCGGCTGGCTAAAAAACTTGATATACCTGTTGTGCCTACGGCGCCCGCATTAGTGCCGCTAACCATTACCGGTAAAGAGCAGGCATGGTACCAGCAGCTATCGGGCAACAGTGTTTTTTGCCGGGTATGGAACGAGCGCATTAGTTTTGAAGAAAACCTGCTATTTACCCACTGGGGCCTAAGCGGGCCGGCCATACTACAAATATCATCATACTGGCAGCCGGGAGAATGGTTATATATCGACCTTTTACCGCAGCAGAACATTATTACTATTATTGAAAACCAAAGGGTACAAAGTGGCAAGAAATCATTACTCAGTTTGCTGGCAGGTTTGTACACCCGCAAATTTGCGGAGGCGTTGGGCTATTACCTGCCGGTAAGTAAAAATCTGGCTATGCTGAATAAAGGTGACATGCAAACTATTGAACAGTTAATTCATCAGTTTAAAGTAAAGCCTGCTGGCGATAAAGGTTATGACCGTGCCGAAGTAATGCGTGGCGGTATTGACACCGCAGCGATTTCTTCGAAAACATTAGAAACCAAAAAGGTGCCCGGTTTATATTTCGGCGGCGAATGTTTGGATGTAACCGGTTGGTTGGGCGGCTATAATTTTCAATGGGCCTGGGCTTGCGGCTATATTATTGCGCAACAATTATAACATTTAATTATTGTTACATAGGTTAACTATTGCTATATTTTAATTTAAATTCGGGGTATTATTTGAGTATTATACTTAGCAATGTATATTTGTAACATACCTGTTACGTTTTATTTTGCTATAATGAAGATTTCTAAAGGTTTTAAGCTTACCTGCCTGCTTTGGCTTGCTGTATCGGTTGCCATGTGGGGTTTTAAATATTTTAACAACCGCTACAATAATTATCTGATATTTAAACATGTGTATTACCATGCCAAAGCCGAAACTAATTTATATAACCTTTACCCCGGCCAGCATGAAGATTCCAACCACTACGGGCCGTTATTCAGCGTTCTAATAGCGCCCTTTGCGGTAATGCCCGATGCTGCTGGTTTGTTGTTATGGAATGTGTTTAACGCAGCTGCCCTGATTGCAGCGATATATCTTTTACCGCTTACTATGCAACAAAAGACATTTATACTGCTGTTTGGCGTGCTTGAATTTGCAGCAGCCCAGCACTACATTCAGTTTAATGCGGTAATTGCAGCCATCATCATCGTCAGCTTTTTGTTAGTAGACAAGGAAAAAGATGAATGGGCTACTTTGCTCATTTCGTTAGGTATGTTGATAAAGCTTTACCCGGTAGTAGGGCTGGCATTCTTTATTTTTTCAAAACATAAAAAACGTTTTGTACTTAGCGGTTTGAGTTGGACAGCACTTTTTGTGTTGCTGCCTATGCTGATTACCAGTCCGCACTTTGCGTTACAGTCTTATGCTGACTGGTATCAGTCACTACAGGAAAAGAACGGTTTTAATATTGGTTTCACCAGCTCACAGGATATTTGTTTAATGGGAGCGGTGCGGCGTTTAAGCGGAAATGTCAATGTACCTAACTGGCCGTTCCTGCTGATGGGGGCAGCTATCTTTGCGGTGCCATTGTTCAGGTTTAATCAATTCAGGTCGCTGCAATTTCGCCTGCAGGTATTGGCCTCAGCATTAATTATGGTGGTAATATTTAGTACCGGGTCTGAACATCCAACCTACGTTATTGCCATGATGGGAGCGCTGTTATGGATATTTATGCAGAAGCAGCCGTTTAATACGCGTAATATATTATTACTGGCATCGCTCATCATTATTACCGGCCTTGGGCCTATTGATGTATGCCCTAAATACATACGGCACGAATACATTAATAAATATGTGATGAAAGCCTGGCCCTGCATAGCAGTATGGCTTATTATAAGCTGGGAACTGTGCTTCAAACAATTTGTTCAGTTTCAGGAAGCAGAACGGGGTGATACCGTGGAAATGAATGTATTCAATGAAAACCTGGTGTTAAACTAATCAGGATTAATACAATAGGCTTATTGTGCCGGTTGACTTTGTTGGTTTTTTATATAACGATAATAAGCCAGTAGTGCATCCATTTTGTTCAGTGAATATTTACCCCCTTGTATTTGCTGTACTACCTGCGGTTCATCGGCCATCACATCACTCATTACATCTATAAAGTTATCTGGTGTTATCTGGCTGAGTTCTGAAGGGGAACCGCCAACAAAGTAGGTTGCCTTAGCGCGACCACCCTGTCCACCAAATGAAATACCAACACCGGCGCCACCATAACTGCCAAAGCGCCCACCGCCAATACCAGCAGAAATGCCCGGACTGATGCCAAAACCACCGCCCCGGCCTGTGCCTCGAAGCAGGTACACTTTCAAGGGTTCATCGGCCAGTACCTGTAAAAAATCTATTTCGTTCTTGCTCCAGTCGGCATTCATGGGGGCGGCAGCCACCACGAAGCTGTCTTTACCGGCCACAAAATAGCGCAGATCACTGGTGCTAAGTTCAATTTTGTTAGCTTTTTCGTCTTCTTTAAAAGCAATAAAGGCCTGCCCGTTTACCGGCCCTTTGCCTGATGGCTTAGCTTGGATGAGGCCGGTCATCCTGTTACCTTTTGTATCAACAAAATATCCGGGAACAAACTTTTTGCCTTGGGCTATACTGTCATGAGTAAAATACAAAAGCCCAATTAATAAGATTAAACGCTTTACATTGTTTGTATACTTAAAATTATTTATCATAATGATCATTAATGAGTTCTTTTATGTTTTTGAAGTATGGATATTTGTCGTCAAGCTGTGCTAAAACAGTTGGTTTGTCTTTCAGGATTAGTCCCACTGCCGCTCTATAATTTTCTTTATTAATTTCCACTAAGTTTTCGGAATCTGAACCATAATAACAGGTTAAAATAATTGGTGATCAATAACCAACATGCATATTTGCAGATAGTATGATGGTGTGAGTATACAAGCTCGTCTCCCCGGCGAATATCACTTTGAGTATGGGGGAATCTTCTAATTCGGGAGCTTTTGATACTACAAAAGTGTCTAATTTGGTGGCAGTATTTTCTATCGCCACAGCTATAAATCTGTCTGTTTTGATTTTTATCTCTTTACTGTTCACTGTAATTTTAAATTTTATATAATCACCCTTACCCTTGAGGTACGAAAATACAGGCATCTTTAAACTTACAAACCCATCGTGTCTATGTCCGTCGGTATCATAATAACGTCCTTTTGAATAGGGTTGAGCTTTTACACACAGTGTAACACTTAAAATACTAAGCAGTAGTAAAATTTTGCGCATAAAGATTTAGATATTTGAGCAGCTAAAATAGAAAAAAATATCACTGATGATAACTGTTGATTTGCGCAGCGATACCGTTACCAAACCCACGCCTGGTATGCTTGAAGCCATGTGGAGCGCTAAAGTAGGTGATGATGTGTTTGGTGAGGATGAAAGCATAAATGCTTTGGAAGAAAAAGCAGCCCGTATGTTTGGCATGGAAGCCGGCATTTTTTGCCCATCGGGCACCATGACCAATCAAATTGCCATTAAATGCTTCACCCAGCCGCTGGACGAACTGATTGCCGACCAAACCGCACATGTATACCGCTACGAAGGCGGGGGCATTGCCTTTAACTCGGGCGTATCTACCCGCCTGCTTAATGGCGAGCGCGGGCGCATCACGGCTGAAATGATTGAGCCGGAAATTAATGCTGATAATATTCACTACCCGCATACCAGCCTTGTAGTACTCGAAAATACGGTAAATAAAGGCGGCGGCAGTTGCTATTATTTAAAGGATATCGCACTTATAGCAAACCTTTGCAAACAGCATAACCTGATATTGCATCTGGATGGTGCACGCATTTTTAACGCGCTGACCTTTACCGGAGATAAGGTGGAAGATTACGGCCAGTACTTTAATGGCATATCGGTCTGCTTGTCTAAGGGCTTGGGAGCGCCGGTAGGTTCAGTGCTGCTGGCCGATAGGGCAACGATTAAGTATGCCCGGCGAATACGAAAAGTTTTAGGCGGAGGAATGCGCCAGGCCGGCTTTTTGGCTGCTGCGGCTTCCTATGCTTTGGATAATCATGTACAGCGTTTAGAAGAAGACCATGCCCATGCCCGTGTTTTAGCTGATGAATTAGTCAAATGCACATGGGTAACCGGCGTAACACCGGTAGAAACCAACATTGTATTATTTGATACCTTAAAGCCGGCCGAAGAGGTAGTGCAGCTAATGGCTGATCATGGTATCAGCTGTAACAGTACGGACAAGCACCGCATTCGCTTTGTTACGCATTTAGATATTCAGCCTGAGCAAATTGAATATACATTGGAAGTACTTAAAAAGATAAAGTAACTGCATCAATCCATAATATTGAACTAAACTGCCATACAGGTATACAGTATATGATAAAAAAGAGAGAGTGCTGATACAGAATTTCTTCTTTTTTATCATGTATTTGAAAACCCATCAGTAATATCGTTTTTTTTCTTCTGTTTCCTTAAAGCGGTACTGCCTGATAATTTACCTACAGCTACAGCTTAACAATTGGCTGCCTTTTTTATGTGTAAATAGGGCAATGCCTGTAGTTGCTGCATCAACTGGTAGCGTTTTGTCGCATTTATTTACAAACTGGTATCAATAGTTACAAACAGTTTATTGCTTTTAGTTACCTGATCTTATAGCTTGTATGAAAAGCAAATTATCAGAGTTTGCTGTTTAACGGCAACAGTGACCTTTTTTTTGTTGCTTTATGCTTTTGCTGATACTTCAGATTATTGAAAAATACTTTTTACACCTACTGCAAACCAATTCTGTGTGATTGGTATTTGTGTAATAGACCAACTATAAATGATATGACTGCCTATCAGGAAAAATGGATTGAAATCCTAACTAACGCTAATGTGCCCGACTGGAAGATTACTGCTGAAGGTAGTGATATTCACATTACTTTACCTGCTGCACACAACGTAAGCACAGTTATGGAAAACCTGCCTGATGTGCTGGCAACCTTAGCCCTGGATATTAACTTATCCAAAGAACGCCTGAAGTTTATATTGCAAAATGGCAAAGAGTTGCATGAGTATGTTATTAACCCTGCCGATGCTGATTTAAATACCGCCCGGCACTAATTAAGTTTAGCTTTGGTAGCGATGGCAGTTACGCATAGCCCCATAACTGCTATAAGCGTAAAAGACACCCGCAGGCTGAAAGCCCCGGCTAAAAAACCAATAATGGGCGGGCCAGCCAAAAATCCTGCAAAGCCGATAGTTGATACGGCAGCCAGCGCCATACCGGCAGGCATAGTAGCAGATTTGCCCGCCGTACTATAAATAAGCGGCACTACCGAAGATACCCCAAAGCCTACCAGCATAAAGCCAAGAATGGCCGTATACAAATGCGGGAACAGCACAGCTACAAACAAACCGGTGGCCGTAAGCAGGCCGCTAAGCTGCAAAGTAATTTTAATGCCGAAGCGGTGTGCAAAATAATCAGCTACAAAGCGGCCGGTAGCCATAGTGCACATAAAAGCGGTATATCCGGCGCCGATCCACGCGCCCGGCGCTAATACAATCTTTTTAAAGTATATAACACTCCAATCAAACATGGCTCCTTCGCAAATAAGGGAGCAGAAAGCGATGATGCCGAGTTTGAACAGGGAGCGATCGGGCCATGCGAAGGCAGGCGTATCATCTGCCGGGCCTTTATCATGGGCCAGATAACGATAGCTGAATAATGTGCCCGCCATAGCCAGTAACATAATAATGCAAAAATGGTACAAAGGTGTAATGCCTTTACCAATCATAAGCGTACCAATGCCTGCACCTGTAAAGCCCGCAAGGCTCCACAAGCCATGAAACGAAGCCAGGATGGGCCGTTTATATAACTGTTCTGCAGCTACAGCCTGCGTATTTACTGAAATGTTGACTGCATTACTGGCAAAACCGAAGAGTACCAGGCAAGCAATTAACTGGTATACATGAGCTGCTGATCCTAATCCTGCCAATGTAATGCTGTAGGCTACAAGTGCAAAGGCAAGTACCGTACGACTGCCTACCTTGGTAATTATCCAGCCCGAAAATGGCAGGGAGAGCATTAACCCCACGGGAATTGAAAAAAGCATACCGCCTAACTGCGCATCATTCAGGCCAAGCTCCTGTTGTATGGTAGCAATACGTGAGGCCCAACTGGCAAAAATTAATCCGGCAACAAAAAACACAGCACCAACGGCAATGCGCAGTACATGCTTTTTGGTTGTTGGGAGGGCAGCAGAATTCATAGCTTATTTGAGTGTATATAATACACTAACCCAAATGTAGATACAATTTATTCAAATTGCAATCTTACGGGTGCACCAACAGTTCAATTATTAAATTTTGTAAACAATCTGCCTGTTTACCTTGTAGTTAAGGGCACTTGTCAGGCAAAATTTTTTATAAGTTACAAAGATATCAGTATATATAAATAAGTGGTTATGAGTATTACCAAGCAGTATTTTAAGCAAAATAAACCATTACATAAGCAAACCGTAGTTATTACCGGCGCATCAAGCGGTATTGGCAGAGCTACAGCGCTGGCATTTGCTAATCAGGGTGCAAAATTGGTTTTGGCCTCGCGCCAGAAAGAAGTACTGAATGAGGTAGTTGAGGTTTGCGACCGACTTGGTGCAAAAGCCATTGCCGTAGTTACCGATGTTGGCGATGCGCAGGCGGTAAAGCAACTGGCTAAGGATGCCTGCCTGTTTGGCGGCACTGTGGATGTATGGATAAATGTAGCCGGTATAGGTGCACTGGGTGAGTTCAATTCTATCCCTATCGAAGTGCATGACCAAATTATCCGTACCAACCTGATCGGTTACATTAATGGCGCACATGCAGTACTGCCAACATTTAAAAAACAAGGAGCAGGCATAATTATCAATGTAAATTCTGTAGGCGGGTTTGTAGCACTGCCTTACTCGGTAGGATATGCAGCCAGCAAGTTTGGGGTACGTGGTTATTCCGAAGCTTTACGCGGAGAGCTGCAGTGTTATCCTGGCATACATATATGCGATATATATCCATCATTTGTAGATACCCCGGGCCCCGAGCATGCAGCCAACTATACGGGTAAAAAATTAAAACCAATGAAGCCGGTTACTGCTACCTCGAAGGTGGCTAATACCATATTGAAGTTAGCACAGGAACCAAAGGCCAGCACCTTAGTAGGAGGCATGGCTTATTTAGCCCGGTTAAGCGCCTTATTTGCGCCAAACATCACCCGCTATTCGCTGGTAAAAATTATGGATAATTACTTTAAACAAGCCGAGCCGGTGCCTGTAACCAATGGCAGTATATTTGAGCCCACCGGCAGCAATAACAAAATTTCGGGAGGCTACACCTCAAAAATCAAAACATCTAATAAGGCAATTAAAATTGCCGGGCTTGCTGGGTTTGCTATTGGCGGTTTGCTGGCGCTGAGAAAGTTATTGTAGTTAAACCGCCATTTTTGGATAGTGGTTTTGGAGTACCTGAAAAATAATTCAAGTCATTATTATTAAAAAGCAGCTAACTCTAAGGTTAACTGCTTTTTTGCGTTTAATTTTTTTATTACCGGTTTTTACCCGCATATTTATTGCACTAAACAATAAGATTAAACCTAATGCAGTTAAAGCTATGGCTTTAAGCTTAATTAATTTAAACGAATGGCAAAAAACAAAACTTTCAGATGGTCGGACGAGTGTGAACCCCATAAAGCACGTACCAAAAGCATCATTAAGCAACACCCCGAAATCAGGAACCTGATTGGCCGCAACCCTTACACTTTCTTAATTATTTCGGGCTGTGTAGTTTTGCAGTTAGCGCTGGCTTATGTGCTGCGTGATGCTGCCTGGTGGATTAACGTGCTGGTAGCCTACTGCGTAGGGGCGTTTGCCTGCCACACTTTATATGTTTGTATACACGAGTGCTCACACAATTTAGTATTCAAAAATAAAACTGCCAATTTGTGGGCCGGCATGATTGCCAACCTGCCGCTATTGTTACCAAGCTCTGTTTCCTTTCAAAAATATCACCTTAAGCACCACTCATTTCAGGGCGTAGAAGCAATGGATGCAGATATGCCTTTTCATTGGGAAGCGCGGTTGATTGATAATTCTGCACTCGGTAAAGCCGTTTGGTTGTTGCTGTATCCGGTATTTCAGGCATTAAGGCCATTTCGCTTAACCAAAGAAATTAAGTTGTTTGATAAGTGGACGGTAGTAAACTGGGTATTTGAAATTGTTTTTGTAGCAGCTGTAGCGTATCTATTAGGTGTTAAAGCTATCGTATTTTTATTGTTAAGCTTCTTTTTTTCAGTAGGATTGCACCCGCTGGGCGCACGCTGGGTACAGGAGCACTTTTTAACGCATGGTGAACAAGAAACTAAAAGCTATTACGGTCGCCTTAACGTGGTGAACTTAAACGTAGGCTACCATAATGAGCATCATGATTTTCCGTCTATCCCGTGGAACCGGTTACCTCAGATCAAAAATATAGGTGGCAACCATTATGAAGAATTAGGTTATCATACTTCTTACACCGGCTTGCTGTTTAAATTTATCTTTAACCGGGAGCTATCGGTATTTTCACGCACGGCGCGTACCAATCGCGGCAAAGAAAATTCTGCGCCAATCAGGGCACCCAAAGCTGCAAGTCAGGTTAATGCTCAGGAAGTGGCATAAAAGCCACACCTATATTCAGAAATTACATTAAACAGAAAAGCAGCCAATTGGCTGCTTTTCTGTTTTGTTTTATATGTTCAAAACAGTTGCCTGGTTGAATATTCATCTGCTTAAGGAATACTGTAATGATAGATAGGAGCATTCAGCCCTTCGCTGGTTGTATAGTAGCTTTTGCCATCAGTTGCAAACCCGATGGCTTCGCCCTGTTTTTCTTGCTCATAGGGCAGTTCGGTCGGTGCGTGCTGCAGGGTTTGCCATAGCGGTTCTTGTCCGGTACGTTTCCAGTAATACACTTTAACATAGCTTTTAATGAGTACCTGGCTGCCATCATGGCTCACATCGCCGGATACAATCCATTTTAATGGTTGCAACCCCTTAAAGTGCAACTCACCACGTGCGGTTAAGGTGATGGTATCACCCGCTTTATAAAGTAAGGGAGTGGTATATATTTTAACTGATGCTTTGCGCTTGCTTACTATATATAATAATTTTTCTACTGGGTCAATCATCATGGTTTCGGCATCTTTAGGCCCATCCGGATATTTGAACGTTACCGGCACCGCTTTTACATGGTGCACCACGCTGTCTGTCATAAGTTGTGCTTCGTTAATGCGGTATACTTTAATGCAGGAACGGCTGGCACTATTGTCACCAATATCACCCAAATAAAAATAACTTTGTCCCGCTTCGGGGCCTGGCCCAACGGCGGCGTCTTCACAATCGCGTACATTAGGATCGCCGTTGAAATAAAAGGTGGCTTTCAATCTACCGGCAGGTGTAATCGCAAAAAAACGACTGGTATCGCCGCTATCGTTATGTACATAGTAGGTATCTGCATAAATGCCAGAAGCTACCATGTCAGATATCTCGTTCATCTCGCGGCCATCCAGCTTTCCTGATACGGGCTGGTGGCTATGCCGTTTAGTTTT
Source organism: Mucilaginibacter sp. (assembly GCF_965200995.1). Classification (GTDB taxonomy): domain Bacteria; phylum Bacteroidota; class Bacteroidia; order Sphingobacteriales; family Sphingobacteriaceae; genus Mucilaginibacter. The sequence continues at coordinate 3,286,756 of NZ_OZ241743.1, forward strand.
TGCATAAGCAATAGCAAACCAAACGAGCACTAAAACGCTGATCACTCTTTTTTTAGGAAATCTTTTTATGAATATCATTTAGTTCCGTCTGTTCGTTATTGTATTAGCTACAACGGTATAAGCAGCCTCATATTCTATATACTTGATTGGCGGTAAACAGATGCCCGCCCAAGTTGTTTGAGTAAGAAACAATCAGTGCTGGCGCTAATTACTTAAGCCCGAACACAAGTTATTGCTAAATGTAATATATTATGGAAACAGCAGTTAAACATTACAAATTTGTAAACAGTAAAACCGGTAATACCATATACTATTATTCGATAAGTAAAGAGATGGCTTCCGAAGACATTACCAAACAGCTCGAATTAATCAGGGCGGAGGTAGCCATGTCAAATGGTGTGTTTCTGGGCACTATTTACTGGGAGGAAATAAAAGAGGAATAGCGACCCATTCCATTATATTCAACGCAAACACGCACCAACAAACCAGAATATGTATAAGTTAAACGGAACCCGCACAGTCCTGCTTTTTGATGTAACTACCCGCTTATTGTGTTAAGAGTAATTATAGTTTTAACCGTATTGCTTTTTGGTGTAGCGCTGGCTGCGCAGTATCCGCAGTTTATTGAGCATTATTACGCTAACGGATTGTTCGTTTACCTGTCGGGCCTGCTGCGTATGCTTTTCAACAAGGTGCCTTTTAGCATCGGCGATTTTTTGTACACGTTTTTAATTGCCGGGTTGCTATACGGATTTTTTCGTTTACTAAAAGCATTACTAAATCGAAATTTCCGGCAGGCCGGCCAGGTGATTGTGAAAGGAATAATTGCGGTACAGGCAATCATTTTGTCTTTTTATATTTTATGGGGGATGAATTATTTCAGGCAGCCAGGTTACCAGATATTGAACCTGCCTGATACCGCTTTTACAGCAACCGATGTTCATCGGGTTGCCGCCATGTTAATAGACAGCCTTAATCAAACCCGCAGTCAGTTTAATAATAATGCTTCAACGTCAAGCGATAGCTATATCTTCAGTCAATCTTCAATTGCAATTAATCAGCTTGCAACCAAACAGTTCCGTATTATGGGCTGGCGGCCCGGCGTTAAGCCTTCGTTGTATACGCCGTTGCTCAACTATATGGGTACTTCCGGATATAATAATCCCTTTACCGGCGAAGCGCAACTCAATACCCGTATGCCTGCGTTTGACCGGCCGGCAACCGCTTGCCACGAAATGGCGCACCAGTTAGGATTTGCCAGAGAGGATGAAGCTAATTTTATAGGTTTTCTGGCTGCCATACAGTCACAGCAGCCATCAATAAGATATTCCGGTTATTATCTGGCCGCACAGGAATTTTTGCAATACATGCACAGGCGTGATAGTGCAGATTACAAAAGGCTCAGGTATAGGTTGTCTGCATCGGTTGTTTCCGATTTTAAAACTGATAGTGCCTACTGGGCGCATTATCAGGGACAGGTAGAACAAATAACCGGCCGGTTTTATGGTGCCTTTTTGAAAGCTAATAACCAGCCCGCAGGGCTGCATACCTATAACCGCATGATCATACTTACCCTGGCCTGGTACAAAAAGCGGGAAAAGGTGGCATTTAAGGGGAATACATGGGTTAAGTAAGCCATTAAATTACTTTTTGTGGATAACTTTTAGTTTAACCCATACACGTATGTAAACAAAATGCATTTAGCGACGTTAATCCGAATACTTAACGTTCACTTAAAACCAATATATAATATTATGGCAACAGCTAAAAAGGAGAGCACCGGTGGTATCACTGCGTACTCTGTAAAAACAAAAACCAAAAACGTACCCATGCAGGATGCAACAATTGATGTAAAATCAGGCAGGTACATTGCTACAGGCAAAGATGCCGACGGCAACAAAATGGCTGCTATTTTAGGTAAGGCCAAAGCCGAAGAGCACATTAAAGAGGGCCATGCTAAAAAAGGTAGCGGCTGGAGTTAATTACTTCAAGTACTATAAACTAAAAACTCCCTGCAATTTTTTTGCAGGGAGTTTTTAGTTTATACCCGGGCCTGCTATGAATTTTTAATTAAAATCGTTTCCAGCACTTTAGTAACGTGCTCGCAACGGTCGGTAGCTTTTTCCAGCGAAGCCAGTATATCTGTATGTTTAATTATTTCGAGGGTATCCGTAGGTTCGGCAAGTAGCTGATTTATGGCAAGGGCATGTAACTCATCTGCATGATTTTCGTATTCCCTTATGGTGTTGCAGCCGGCTGATATCTCGTCGGCTTTCTTTAAATCATTCAGCATATGGATGCATTTTTTCAATTCGCGGCAACAATCAGTAACTACACTGGCCAGTTCCATAGCGTAGGGGATAACTTCGCCGTCAATATATAAATTGATACGCCGGGCAGCTACATCAATCATGTTCGAGGTTTCATAAATAGCCAGCGCCAGATCGCACATGTCATTCCGCTCAAAGGGAGAAACAAATGAACGGCTTGATACTGCATAAATTTGCTGTCGCAGTTCCTGTGCAGTGGTGTTAAGCCGGCTGATGTTATTAAACAATGGCCGGCGCTCATCTGCGTTGTTTACAGTCATGGCTTTATGCAGCAAATCGGCCATGGCCATCATGTTATCAGTAGCCTCATTAAACAAGTTATAAAATACCTGATTAAAATCAGGCATGAACAAATTCCATATGGTTCTTTTCATAAAATTATCTGTGGCTAAGATACAGGTTTAATGTTAAGCCACTGTTAACATAATGCAGGAAGGTAAAGCGGTGCTGTGTAAGAGTATTCTATTGGAATTCGGTATGTAACCAAATACTTACTTAAGTGTTAGTGTTTTTAGTATCATCAGGTTTATTTTAATATAAAATTATGTAAGTTTGAGCATATTATAAACCTCATTCTGCCTTAGCAGCACTACACTGCTTTCCAGAATTGAATTTATGGCCAAACACTTAATGGACAGAAGAACAGCAGTACGAAATCTTGCTTTGGTTATTGGTGGCGCATTAGTGTTACCTGCCTGCAACCGCAAGGCAAATCAGGCTTCCATTGCGTTAAAAAGAATAGATTTGGATGCCGGTAATGAAGCGCTGATAGCCGATATTGCCGAAACTATCATACCTAAAACCAATACCCCCGGTGCTAAAGATCTTCACCTGCACCAGTTTATCATGAAGATGCTGGACGATTGCTATACAAAAGAAGACCAGCAAGCTTATACAGCGGGCTTAAAGGATTTTGAGGCCTTGATAAAGAAGGACTTTAACAAGACGTTCGCCGCCTTAACGCCACAGCAGCGTGAGCAATGGTTAACCAAGTTTGAGCAGCAAAAGAGGCCTGAATCGGCTTTAACCAAATTTTACGGTACCACTAAGCAGCTTACTGTATTTGGCTATACCAATTCACAGTTTTTTATGACCAAAGAAATTGTATATGAACTTGTACCCGGCCGCTATAATCCAAAATTCCCAGTAAGCCAGTTTAAGAAAGCGCCTAAATATGCCTAATTTAAATATAGACAGTTCCAAAAAAAATACATACGATGCCATTGTGGTAGGTTCGGGCATTTCTGGTGGCTGGGCCGCCAAAGAGCTTACCGGCAAAGGATTAAAAACCCTGGTGCTGGAACGTGGCCGCGAGGTAAAGCACCTGCGCGATTACCCAACCACCAACTTATACCCCTGGGAGTTTCCGCATCGCGGCACCATGCCGATGGATATTCAGCAGGCCAATCCTTCCATTAACCGTTGTTATGCCTTCAGGGAAGATGCCGCGCACTTTTTTGTAAAGGATACGGAGCACCCTTATGGACAGACCAAGCCTTTCGACTGGATACGTGGTTACCAGGTGGGCGGTAAATCTTTGTTGTGGGCCCGCCAAACGCAGCGCTGGAGCGACTTTGACTTTGAAGGCCCCGCACGTGATGGCTTTGCGGTAGACTGGCCAATCCGTTATAAAGATATTGCGCCCTGGTACAGTTACGTAGAACGTTTTGCCGGAATTTCAGGCAACCATGATGGTTTGGCTGAATTGCCAGACGGTGAGTTTCTGCCGGGCTTTCCGTTAAATACGGTTGAAGAATATTTTAGTAACCACGTAAAAAGCAAATACCAGGGGCGGCATGTGATTAGCGCCCGCTGCGCTCACCTGTCGGTACCCAAGGCAATTCATTTTGAGCAGGGGCGTGCCCAGTGCCAGAAACGGGTATTATGCCAGCGCGGTTGTCCGTTTGGTGGTTACTTTAGCAGTAATTCGAGCACTATTCCCTGGGCCGAGAAGTCAGGTAATCTTACACTCCTGCCAAATTCTGTAGTGCACTCTGTTATTTACGATGATAAAAGCGGAAAAGCTACCGGGGTAAGGGTTATTGATGCACACACCAAACAGGAAACCGAATACTATGCAAAAATTATTTTTGTAAACGCTGCTGCCCTTAATACAAACCTGATCCTGCTTAACTCCACTTCCAGCCGTTTTCCTGATGGCCTGGGGAATGATAGCGGGGTGTTAGGCAAATACGTGGCATTTCACAATTACCGTACCCGCATACATGGGCAGTACGACGGTTTAAAGGAATGGACTACCGATGGCCGTAACCCGGCCGGTGGCGGTTATATTCCGCGCTTCAGTAATGTGCGTAAACAGGAGACCGATTTTCTGCGTGGTTATGCCTGCGGTTTCAGCGCTTACCGTCAGTTTAACTCTGCCGACCATGGGGTAGGAGCCGGTTTCAAGAACAGTTTAGGCAACCCGGAAATTGGCCCGTGGATGGTAGGCTCGCACATGATGGGCGAAACCATACCCAAAGAAACCAATAAGGTAACGCTGGACACCCATAAAAAGGATGCATGGGGCATGCCGCAGCTAAACATCGATATTTCCTATGATGATAACGATGAAAAGATGATCAAGGATTACCAGGAGCAGATGAAAGAAATGTTTGCTTCGGCAGGCTTTACCAACGTGGAAGTAACTGACAGCAAGCAGGCGCCCGGTTTAGATATCCATGAGATGGGTGGCGTACGTATGGGGCGCGATCCCAAAACGTCTGTACTCAACGGTTGGAACCAGATGCACGCCTGTAAGAACGTTTTTGTAACTGATGGCGCATCCATGACATCTACATCGTGCCAAAACCCGTCGCTTACTTATATGGCATTTTCGGCAAGAACTGCAGACTATGCAGTAAACGAATTAAAAAAGGGTAACATTTAATTTTTTAAGTTTGAAGTTTACCTGAGTTTATACTGATTACAAATAATCAAAGCAGCTAAAAAAGTACAAGAAAGTACTTGTATATATATACAAATTCATACATTAGACGAACTAACCAATTAAATTATTATGCCGGCAAATACTTATGACGCAATCGTAATCGGCTCGGGCATTTCTGGTGGCTGGGCCGCTAAAGAGCTGACCGAAAAAGGCCTGAAAACAATTATACTTGAGCGTGGAAAAAATATTGAACACGTAAAAGATTATGTGAATGCAAATAAGGCCCCCTGGGAATTTCCTCACCGTGGCGGCCGTACTTACCAGATGGAAGTGGATTATCCGGTATTAAAACGCGACTATCCGCTACAGGAAACTAACCTGGATTACTGGACCAACGAAAAAGAAAGTCCTTATGTAGAAGTAAAGCCTTTCGATTGGTTCAGAGGTTATCACGTAGGTGGCCGTTCCCTGATGTGGGGCCGCCAGTCTTACCGCTGGCATGATACCGATTTTGAAGCCAACCTTAAAGACGGCATTGCTACCGACTGGCCTATCCGCTATGCCGATGTAGCGCCCTGGTACAGCTATGCTGAAAAGTTTGCAGGTATATCCGGTAACCGCGACGGTGTACCGATTTTACCAGACGGCGACTTTATGCCGCCTATGGATATGAACATTGTTGAAAAAGATGTAATGGCCCGCTTTAAACAGCATTACAAAGATCAGCGCCACTTCATCATCGGCCGTACTGCCAATATTACCCAGCCGCATAACAACCGTACCAATTGCCAGTACCGTAACAAATGCTGGTTAGGCTGCCCGTTCGGCGCCTACTTCAGTACGCAATCGGCTACGTTACCAGCTGCTACGGCAACCGGTAATTTAACCTTGCGCCCGTTTTCTATCGTAAAGGAAATTATTTACGATAAGAATACTAAGAAGGCAAAAGGAGTACGCATAATTGATGCTGAAAATCATAAAACCTACGAATATTTTGCGAAGATTATTTTCGTAAACGCCTCAGCGCTAAATTCAACATGGATTCTGATGAACTCAGCTACCGACGTGTGGGATGGTGGTTTGGGTAGCAGCAGCGGCGAATTGGGCCATAATATTATGGACCATCACCTGAACATTGGTGCAGGCGGTAAGGTAGATGGTTACCTGGATAAATATTATTTTGGCCGTCGTGCCAACGGTATTTACATTCCCCGTTACCGTAACCTGAATGGTGAAAAGCGCGATTATATACGTGGTTTTGGTTACCAGGGCGGTGCAAGCCGCGACCGCTGGAGCCGTGACATTGCGGAGATGAACATTGGTGGTGACTATAAAGACGCCCTTGCCGAACCAGGCGAATGGACGATGGGTATTGGTGGCTTTGGCGAAACCTTGCCATATCATGATAATAAGATTGCCCTGAGCAAAACCAAGAAAGATGCATGGGGTTTACCGGTGCTGGAAATTGATGCTGTTATACGCGACAACGAAAAGAAAATGCGCGTAGATATGATGAACGATGCTAAGGAGATGCTGGAAGCTGCAGGTGTTAAAGATGTGCAGACTTATAGTGCCGAAGCCGTTTTGGGTAAAGGTATTCACGAAATGGGCGGCGCTCGCATGGGGCGCGATCCAAAGTCTTCAGTTTTGAACGGCTGGAACCAGGTATGGGATGCCAAGAACGTATTTGTTACCGACGGTGCATGTATGGTTTCTTCGGCCTGCCAGAATCCTTCGCTTACTTATATGGCACTTACCGCCCGTGCGGCTGATTATGCCGTAAAGGAGCTGAAAAAGGGTAACATATAAATTTCTTTAAACCACAAATTACAAACCTATGAGTGAGAAAGAGAAGGAAGTAAGTACTGGTGGCAGTTCCAGAAGGGACTTTATCAAAAACAGCGCGGTAGCTGCTGCCGGTTTTATGATAGTGCCACGCTTTGTGCTGGGCGGCAAGGGCTTTATTGCGCCAAGCGATAAGCTGATGATTGCCGGCGTGGGTGCAGGCGGTAAAGGCGAAAGCGATATTGCCGCATTCTCTAAAAGCCCGCGGGCCGAAATTGCTTACCTGTGCGATGTAGACGACCGCCGGGCTGCTAAATCAAGAGAGCGTTTCCCTAAGGCAAAATATTATAAAGACTGGCGCGAACTGCTGGACAAGGAAGGTAAGCACATTGATGCCGTATCGGTATCAACGCCCGACCATAACCATGCCATCATCGCCTATCATGCCATGGCCATGGGCAAGCACGTATACGTGCAAAAGCCTTTAACTCATGATATTTATGAGGCGCGTATGCTTACCGAGGCTGCAAAAAAGTTTAAGGTAGTAACGCAGATGGGCAACCAGGGCGCCTCAAACGACGGTACCCGCCAGTTGGCCGAATGGTATGATGCCGGCCTGATTGGTGATGTACATACCGTTTATGCCTGGACTAACCGCCCGGTATGGCCGCAGGGTATTCCATGGCCTGCTACCAAGAGCGAGGTTCCGAAAGAACTGGATTGGGATTTATGGCTGGGTACAGCTCCTCAAAAAGATTACGTAGATAAGCTGGTACCGTTTAACTGGCGCGGCTGGTGGGATTATGGTACCGGCGCTTTGGGCGATATGGGCTGCCACCTGGTGGAAGCGCCATTCCGTGTACTTGGGCTGCAATACGCCAAAGATGTACAGGCCAGTGTGGGCACCGTATATGTAGATGAGTTTAAACAAGGCCGCTTCCCTGAAAGCTGTCCGCCATCGAGCCACATTACGCTTACCTTCCCTAAAACCAATAAAACCAAAGGCGATATTACCGTACACTGGATGGACGGCGGTATACAGCCTGAGCGCCCTGAAGAGTTAGGTGCCAATGAGCGTTTTGGCGATGATGGTAACGGTACGTTGTTCATCGGTACAAAAGGTAAAATGATGGCCAGCACTTACTCGCGCGATCCGCTGCTGTTGCCTACCTCACGCACTAAAGAGGTATCGGCACCGCAAAAGTACAAGCGTGTTCCCGGCCAGGAGAACGGCCACTATGTACAATGGGTAGATGCCTGTCTGGCGGGCTACGGCAAAATGGAAGTAAGTTCACCTTTCGAGGTAGCCGGCCCGTTAACCGAAGCATTGCTGATGGCTAACCTGGCGGTGCGCGGTCATGAGCTGAAGGGGGGAAGCAGCCTGAAACTGATTTGGGATAATGCCAACATGAAGGTAACCAACTTTGAAGCGGCCAACCAGTTTGTAAAGCGCCAGTACCGCCAGGGATGGAACTTAACTGCTTAACTATAAGTAATTATCAATTAAATTATTAACTCAAACATTCATTAAATAATTAGCAGATGAATAGAAGAGATGCGATACAGCGTGTAGGCCTGTTAATGGGCGGCACCATCATCGGCGCGGAATTTTTTATTTCGGGCTGTAAGTCGAATGATAGTAAGGTAAAAGACTTGTTCGATAAGGAACATGTAGACTTCTTTGATGAAGTAAGCGAAACTATTTTGCCTGCTACTAAAACACCAGGTGCAAAAGCAGCCAAAGTAGGCAGTTTTATGGCAGTTATGGTGCGCGACTGCTACTCACCGGATGATCAGAAAATCTTTTTGACTGCACAGTCAAAGATTAATGATGCCAGCGACAAAAAGTTCAGCAAGAAATTTATGGAGCTTACTCCGCAGCAGCGCAATGCCATATTGGTAGATTTAGACAAAGAACAGGCGGCTTACAGCAAAACGCAAAAGCCGGAAGACCCTAACCATTACTTCCGCATGGTGAAGCAGCTAACCTTGCTGGGCTATTTTACCTCTGAAATTGGCTGTACCCAGGCAATGCGTTATGTACCTGTGCCGGGCAAGTTCATTGGCGATTACCCTTATAAAAAAGGGGATAAAGCATTTGCGCTGGCTTAACCCGGTTTTTCGGTTCAGCCTGCCGTTATAAAAAGGTAAATAAAGTTGTTGTTATACTTGCTGATGCCGTAAATGAACTATTTTCAGCATTGGCAAGTATATTTTTTACATACCTCTGCCTGCTTTAAAGTATTTATTTCTTTATTCTCCGGTTAAATTCCGTCAGAATTGTAAAGAGAAAATAGGATAACCAGTCGGGGAGTTGTTAGCAGTTTTCACTTTATATGAACGCCTGTTAAAAACACACAATTTGTATCAAACGCTATGGTTACTATTAAAGGGCCGGCCATATTTATTGCACAGTTTATTGGAGATGCAGCGCCGTTTAACGACCTGAAATCTATCTGTAACTGGGCTGCCGGCTTAGGCTATAAAGGCATTCAACTGCCCACGCTCGACACACGGTTTATCGACTTGCAGAAAGCGGCAGAGAGTAAAACCTATGCCGACGAACTCAACGGCATTGTGCAGGAAAGTGGCCTGCAAATCACCGAACTATCTACCCACCTTCAAGGTCAGCTCATAGCCGTAAACCCGGTATATGATCAGCTATTCGACGGTTTTGCCCCTGAGCAATTACGCGGCAATCCATCTGCCCGTACTGACTGGGCCATTCAGCAATTAAATTATGCTGCAAAAGCTTCGCAAAATTTAGGCTTGCAGGCGCATGCTACGTTTAGCGGCGCGCTGCTTTGGCCCATGGTTTACCCCTGGCCGCAGCGGCCGGCCGGTTTGGTAGAAACCGGTTTTACCGAACTGGCTAAACGCTGGCAACCCATCCTCAATGTATTCGACGAATGCGGCGTAGATTTGTGCTACGAGATACATCCGGGTGAGGACCTGCACGATGGCATCAGCTATGAGATGTTTTTAGATAAAGTAAATCATCACCCGCGGGCCTGCTTGCTTTACGATCCCTCACACCTGGTGCTTCAGGCATTAGATTACCTGGAATACATCGACATTTACCATGAGCGCATTAAAATGTTCCATGTAAAGGATGCCGAATTTAACCCCACCGGAAGGCAGGGCGTATATGGCGGTTACCAGAATTGGGTAGACCGCGCCGGCCGTTTCCGTTCTTTAGGCGACGGACAGGTAGATTTCAAATCCATTTTTAGCAAAATGGCCCAGTACGATTTTCCGGGATGGGCAGTACTGGAATGGGAGTGTGCCTTGAAGCATCCCGAAGATGGCGCACGCGAAGGCGCACAATTTATTAAAGAGCATATTATACACGTAACCGACCGTGTATTTGACGATTTTGCAGCCTCAGGCGCTGATGAATCACTGAACAAAACTATATTAGGAATAAAATAACAATCACGCTAAACAATATGAAAAAGGTATTTATCATTTTAGCCATCAGCTCGGTGTTTGCAGCTTGTGGCGGCAACAAGAGCGGCTCTGACGGGCAAGATAGTACACAAAGCAGCAACAGCACCGGCGAATACCAGTCAGGCGGTAACGACGATTCTACACTTCGTAAAGACGGAACCACAAACCCGGGTACTGGTCAGAGCGAGCCGACAGACCCGGGCGCACAATTGATAGCTAAAAGCGATTGCCTGGGCTGCCATAAAGAACACGACAAGTTAGTTGGACCTGCTTACGCAGATGTAGCCAAAAAATACAAAGAATCAGATACCCAGATGCTGGCTGAGCACATTATTAAAGGTGGCGCAGGCCACTGGGGCGATGTAGCCATGACAGCGCATCCTAACCTTTCTGTCGATTCAGCCAAGTTAATGGTTAAATACATCTTAACTGTTAAGTAATTATCCCCTTTTAAGTACAACCAATTATAAACCAATGACCACCGCCATAAAAACCAAATTATCCGTCATGATGTTCCTGGAGTTTTTCATCTGGGGCGCATGGTTTGTAACGCTGGGCACTTATTTAACCAAGACACTGCGGGCTACAGATGAGCAGAATGCTATTGCTTATGCCACACAATCATTCGGTGCCATAATCGCCCCATTCATCATCGGATTAATTGCCGATAAGTTCTTTTCGGCACAGCGCATTTTGGGTGTACTGCATTTAATAGGCGGCGGTTTATTATGGTATGTAACCACCATTTCTAATTTTAATAATTTTTATCCTGTGCTGCTGGTGTATATGATTTTGTATATGCCAACGCTGGCATTAGTAAATTCAGTAGCTTTTAAGCAAATGGTTAATCCAAGTAAAGAGTTTCCGCCAATACGGGTTTTAGGTACCGCAGGCTGGATCATTGCTGGTTTAACCATCGGCTGGTTAGGTTGGGAGCAAAGCAACAGTTTGGTGCTTACCTTTAAAATGGCGGGCACAGCTTCACTTATTTTAGGTGTTCTAAGTTTCACGTTGCCTGATACCCCTCCGGTAAAAAAAGGGCAAAAAACCTCTATTGGAGATATTTTAGGCTTAGATGCTATTGGGTTGCTGAAGAACAGCTCGTACCTGGTGTTCTTTTTAGCCTCTGTAGCTATCTGTATTCCACTGGCATTTTATTACAACTTTACTAACCCGTTTCTGAATGAACTGGGCATGAAGGGTGCTGCCAGCAAGCAGGCATTGGGGCAGTTCTCCGAGTTACTGTTCATGGCACTGATGTCGTTTTTCTTTGTGCGCTTGGGCGTAAAAAAGATGCTGGCCGTAGGTATGCTGGCTTGGGTGCTGCGCTATGTGCTGTTTGCCTATGGCAATATTGACACCAATTACTGGATGCTGATTGGCGGTATTGTGCTGCATGGTGTATGCTATGACTTCTTCTTTGTAACCGGCCAGATTTATACCGACAATCTAGCTGGTGAACGCTTCAAAAGCGCCGCGCAAGGTTTTATCACTTTAGCTACATACGGAGTGGGTATGCTTATTGGTTCATATCTGTCGGGCCCGATTGTGGGTAACCATAAAACCTCAGCTACTTCGCATGACTGGCAAACCATCTGGTTAATTCCTGCAGGCATTGCTGCTGCGGTGCTGATACTGTTTTTGGTATTTTTCCGCGATAAAAACTCAGTGGGAGCCAACACCGGTGATGAAGCTTTAGGTGCAGATAAGGATATCCGTTTGGAAGTATAATTTATCTGTTATGGCAAATTTATCCAGAAGAAGTGCAATCAAAAGTGTAGTGGCAGGTACCGCTGTAGCCGGTGTTGCGGCTAAGCTAAGCCCCTTTGCCAAAGCTGCCGAAATTATAACTCCTGCACTTAAAGGCGAGATGAAGCAGTCGGTAAGTCACTGGTGCTTCAGTGAGCTTTCATTAGATCAGCTTTGTATTACAGGTAAAGGCATAGGTCTTACAGGTATCGATTTATGCGGCCCTAAAGAATGGCCAATTCTGAAAAAGCATGGCATGGCATCGCCCATATGCAACAGCGCCGAAATTAACCTGACCGACGGTTTTAATGACAAACGTTTTCATACAATGCTCATTCAAAATTATACGGAGGTGATTCCGCTGGTAGCAAAAGCCGGGCATAAAAACCTGATTTGCTTTAGCGGCAGTCGCCGGGGAATGGATGATGAAACCGGCCTGAAAAACTGCGAAGAAAGCTTAAAACAATTGCTGCCTTTGGCTGAGAAGCATGGCGTGGTACTGGTGATGGAATTGCTGAACAGTAAGAAGGATCATAAAGACTATCAATGCGACCGCCCTTATTGGGGCGCCGAACTGGCTAAGCGTTTAGGCAGTGAACATTTCAAACTGCTTTTCGACATCTATCACATGCAGGTGCAGGTGGGCGACATTATCCAGAACATCAATGATTTTCATCCCTATATTGCCCATTATCATACTGCCGGCGTGCCCGGTAGAAATGAGATTGACAATACGCAGGAACTATACTATCCCGCAGTAATGAAAGCCATAAAGGCTACCGGCTATAAAGGGTTCATCGGGCAAGAATTTGTGCCGAAACAAAAGGACAAGATTGCTTCACTTAAGCAAGCCGTGCAAATTTGCGATGTATAATTAAACCAAATTATAACTAACCAATCCATAAATATATGACCACCAGAAGGAAATTTTTAGCACAGGCCGGTTTGGCTTCAGCCGGTTTGCTTGTTGCCCCTCAGTTGCTTAATGCGGCAGCCACGGGCAAAGTAGGAATACAGTTGTACAGCCTGCGCGAATTACTGCCTAAAGATGTAAAGGGTGTAATGGCAAAAGTAGCCCAGGCCGGGTTTAAAGAAATTGAAACTTTTGGCTACGATAAAAAAACGGGTTACTGGGGCTTAACACCTAAAGAATTCAGCCAGTTACTAAAATCGCATGGCTTAACCTCTCCCAGCGGCCACTATGGTTTAGATTCTTTTTTTAGAGATAACAGCCGTGCCGATTTATATACTTATATTGAAGTAGCTCATGCTACCGGTCAGGAATATATCATTGTGCCTTCATTGAACGAGAGTTTGATTAAAACTAAGGATGACTTTGTGCGTGTGGGGCAGAAAATGAATGAGCTTGCAAAAATTGTAGGTAAAGAAGGTTTAAAGATTGGTTATCATAACCATAACTTTGAATGGCACCAGGTAGAGGGAACTACTTTTTACGATACCTTGCTGGCAGAAACCGACCCCAAGCTGGTACATATGGAAATGGACATCTACTGGGTGGTGCGTGCAGGGCATGATCCGATTGAAATATTAAAGAAGCACAAAGGCCGCTTTAAATTTGCGCACGTAAAAGACAGCAATAAGAGCAATCCTGAGGAAAATGAACAAATTGGCAAAGGTGGAATTGATTTCAAATCAATTGTTCCGGTAGCTAAGGCAGCCGGTATCACTCACTTCATGATGGAGCAGGAAAATCTTTCGGCTAACCCTTACGCCAGTTTAGCAGGTAGTGCCAGCTACATGAAGCGTTCGCTGATGGTATAAATTTTTATTAAACATTTGAACCAATGAATAAACACAAACTGGTTTTAGCCGCTTTATTAAGTGGTATGGGTTATATGGCACAAGCGCAACAGGGGGCAAAGCCCGAAGATACAGAAATTTATACGCCAGTTCCTCCAGTAGTAACCGCAGGTAAAACTGCTGCTGATGCGCCCTCAGATGCAATTCAGCTCTTTAATGGAAAAGATCTCAATCAGTGGGTTTTAACTGCCGACCACAGTAAACCTGCCGATTGGAAAGTTGCCGGCGGTATATTAACTGTAAACAAGCAGTCGGGCAATATCGAAACTAAAAAGTCATTCACCAATTACCAGCTGCACCTGGAATGGCGCATACCTGCGAACATTACAGGTACGGGGCAGGCAAGGGGCAATAGCGGCTTGTTCTTAGCTTCAACTGGTCCCGGCGATGCCGGTTATGAATTGCAGATACTGGATTCATACAATAATAAGACCTACACCAACGGTATGGCGGGAAGTATTTATAAACAGTTTGTACCACTGGCTAACCCTGCACGCCCGGCTGGTGAGTGGGAAACATATGACGTAATATGGACAGCTCCAACTTTCAATACCGATGGCAGTGTGAAGACAACCGCACGTGTAACTGTATTATTCAATGGTGTACTGGTAGAAAACAACATAGAGTTAAAAGGCCCTACACAATACATTGGCCAGCCTCATTACCAGCAGCATGGCCCTGCGCCTATAAAGTTACAGGCCCACGGTGATAAAAGCGAACCCCTGAGTTTCCGTAATATCTGGATCAGGGAACTATAAAGGGCTATATCCTTTCTAAATACAAAACCCCCGTATGGCAATAACCATATGGGGGTTTTGTATTTAAAAGTCAGCTACAACTTGAATTCCAGCATTTTTTTAATAAAAGGCAGGTTTTATAATTAATAATTAAACCAATCTTGCTAATGATTGTAGTATAAGCAATTAATTTCATGTAAGCTAACCGGTGCTGATAACCGGCTAATACTTACGCCTGCTGCATTTTAAAGGCAGGTTTATGATAGTTAAATAATTTATATCTGCAATTTATGGAAATATGGGGGGGGATGGAGTGTACCATCAACCGTGTTGATAATCAATACTTTGATCAACTGAATTATGCCGGGCACTACCTGCGCGAAAATGATATCAGCGCCTTTGCCGAATTAGGCATCACAAAATTACGTTATCCGGTATTATGGGAAAAACACCAGCCGCAGGCTGATACCATTATTGACTGGAGCGGAACAGCACAAAAGCTTGAAGCGCTTAAATCTGCAGGTATTGAGCCCATTGCCGGTTTGGTACATCATGGCAGCGGTCCTGCTTTTGTTGAATTAACTGAAAACAGCTTTGCCGAAGGCTTAGCGGTTTATGCCCGGCAAGTGGCACAGCAATTTCCTTGGATCAAATATTATACGCCTGTTAACGAACCCTTAACTACGGCACGTTTTTGTGGGTTGTATGGGGTATGGTATCCGCACGGGCATGATGATTATACGTTTCATAAAGTGTTATTAAGTGAATGCAAAGCCACCGTGCTGGCTATGCAGGCAATACGCGAGGTTAACCCGGCTGCCCAACTGGTACAAACAGATGATTTGGGCAAGATACACAGCACGCCCGCCCTGGTTTATCAGGCCGATTTTGAGAACCGGCGGCGGTGGCTGTCGTTCGATTTGCTCTGTGGAAAAGTGGTACCCGGCCACTTTTTTTGGGATTACATTATTAATTCAGGTATTCCTCAGCAGGAACTCGAATTTTTTATAGACCATAACTGTCCGCCCGACATTATGGGTATCAATCATTATATCACCTCCGAGCGGTTTTTGGATGAGGACACCGATAGTTACCCACCGCATGTCATTGGCTTCAATGGCAGGCACCGTTATGCCGATGTAGAATCGGTTCGTGTTGATAAGGTGCAAACTGATGGCCCTTACAAGTTAATTATGGAGGCATGGGAGCGATACGGCTTACCTGTAGCCATTACAGAAGTGCATTTGCATTGTACCCGAGAAGAGCAGTTGCGGTGGTTTAACTATGTATGGAATGCAGCCAAGCAACTGAAACAAAACGGTGTGGACATGCGTGGCATCACCACCTGGGCATTGCTGGGTTCATTTGGCTGGAACAAATTACTTACTGAGCCAAATGGTACTTATGAGGCCGGAGCGTTTGATGTGGTTTCGGGTAAGCCGCGTGCAACAGCTTTGTGCAAAATGGTGTCTGAGCTATCAAAGGGTAAGTCTTACAACCACCCGGTATTGTGTCAGCAAGGCTGGTGGATGCGCGATAACCGTATCGCATACCGCTTTAATACCATCGCCGAAAGTCTGACTACGAAAAAAGATAACTGTTCGCCCATACTAATTACCGGTAAAACGGGTACGCTGGGAAAAGCGTTCGCCCGTATCTGCGAGCAGCGCCATATTAAGCACGAGTTGATGGACAGGGCGGAACTGGATATTACCAACTTAACGCAAATAGAAAAGGTAATACAACAGCAGCATCCCTGGGCGATAATAAACACGGCAGGCTTTGTACGGGTAGATGATGCAGAGCAAGAGCGGGAGGCCTGTTTCTTATCAAATACCAGCGGCCCGGAAAACTTAGCGGTGTTGTGTGAAAAATATGGCGTAAAGCTCATTACCTTTTCCACCGATTTGGTTTTCGACGGGGTAAAGAACGATTTTTATAATGAGCAAGATCATATTAATCCGTTGAATGTGTATGGGGAAAGTAAGGCACAAGCCGAACGGTTGGTGCAAAAACACAATCCGGATGCGTTGATTATTCGCACCAGCGGCTTTTTTGGCCCTTGGGATGCCTATAATTTCGCTTATGGTACTCTGCAGAATTTGCGAAACAAAATGCCGGTACATTTGCCTAATGATGTATTTATTTCACCTACTTATGTGCCCGATTTGGTGAACCTGACGTTGGACCTGCTGATAGATGATGAGCGTGGCATCTGGCATCTTACCAATAGCGGTAACATCAGTTGGTGCGAACTTGCACTTGAAATTGCACAACGCCAGAAGTTAGATGCTAAACTGATAGAAGGCGTTGCTGTTAGTGATTTGAAATTTAAAGCCGAACGGCCCAAATACAGTTCGATGAAAAGCGACCGGGGCACAGTAATGCCATCTATAGAGGATGCCATTACGCGTTATTTTAATGAGCAGGAAATGATCCGTTTTTAAACAAAAAGTCCCGGTTAGCTAACCGGGACTTTTTGTTTAATCATCAAATCCTCAAAGGTTAATTTGCTCCGTCGCTTTGCGCACGGGCGATGGCGTACTGGCCTACTTTGTTGCCGGTTACTAAACCAGCCTCGCAATCTACACGGTAATGTATACCGCCGTATAATCTCGACATCGCCGCCTCATGCGCCATATCGGTAAATTTGGTGCCCCTGTCGGGTAACAAATAGGTAAGTAAAGCTGCGGCTGCACCGCTGAAGTTGGAATGACCGGAGGTATAAGCCGGGAAATTAGGTATCCCTGTAAGTGTTTTGATACTGCTGTTCATTTGCGATGGACGGGCATTGAAATAATAATACTTAGCATCCCAGCAAATAATGCCGGCATCCATCAAGGCCATGTTCAGTAAGGCCATATTCCGTGCCCAGCGTACTTCGCTGTAATGCTGCTTTACAAATTCATCGGCAGCAATGGCGTTCCAATGCCCTGGGGGAGTATACGTACCTACGCCATCGGCCCAGAATGCCACCTGTGCATTATGCTCGCGCGTTACATTGTTGGAAAGTTGCAGCACTTCGTCAACCTCCTTTTTAAATTGTTCTGAATGAACCGAAGGCGGCGGAGGCGGCCTCAGGGCAATCACCGTTAATGAATCAAACAAAAACGTCTTTACCTTGCTGAACAGTGGCAGCATTGGCGGGCGCTTTGGAAACTCCAGGCTTTCCCAGGCGGTTTCGCCGGTGGCCGCTGTTTGCGTTTGCAGTTGTGCCCACAGGGCGGGTGTACCTATCGCAGCACCGGCACGGTCGCCACGGGCGCGGGTTACAAATTTGGCAGCCACCAGTTTGCCCAATGCCTCGCCGGCATCCCAGTCGCTGCGGGTGTTGGCGCCCGAAGTGAGGCGGTACATCTTTTCATCATTTTGCTTTTGCTGAATGTAGGCCAGTTCGGTAGGGAACAGCAGCTTCATCATTTCTATCACCGTGCTTGACACCACCGCATCTTCACTCGGGTAAGCCGGTAAATCTGATTTGGGAATCAACGCCTGCACAGTGTTGTCTACCGTATAAGGTGCTGCCCTGCTATAGAGTTTCTTATAATGCCATGCAGCAATAAGTGCATCGTATTGCGCGGCGCTAACGTAAGCATAAGAACGCGCCGCATACGGCGGGTTTGAAAATGGAAACTCCGGGTAGGCAAACGGATTGGCTGAATTTGGGAAGGGATAAGTACCATCATCGTTCTGGTAAGGCGGCAGGTTATGTTTGGCTACCAGTTCGCGCATAATTTCATTCCACCGCAAAACGGCGCCCGCGCTCCAGTAGGCAATATTATCTCTTTGCTCTTGGGTAATGTTTTTCTGCAAGCCTTTAATTTCATTCAAATCAGCAGCGTAGGCAGTAGAATTGGTAGCAGCCGGTGCAGACACAGGCAAATCACTAAAACCGTTGATCAGCACCGGTTTCCAGTTTTCAGCAGACAGGTCATTATTGCCCGGCTGCAGTGCAGGATATTGCGTGGTGTGATCTTCAATCGTTTTCTTGCAAGACGAATTAAAGACAAGGCTTATTACCAGTAATGGCAAGGTATAGTAAAGATACTTTTTCATAAATTTATTAATTTACGGAAGGTTTACTTTTTCTGTTTAAATCAAAAATATAGAATGCACCACCACGGACAAGTGTGCTCTGGCCTACGTTGCGCCCGGCAATTACATAGCTGCTGCCTGCAGTAAGCTCCAGGCCGCTGTCGAAAGAGTACTTGAAATTTACGCCGGCTGCAGTAGCGTTCATGCGGTTACCGGGAAAGGGCATATCATTGCGGCGGATATCAAAACCGCCTGCAGAGGTGCTGTTCTCAAAAACCGCCTCGGCAATAAGGCTCGAACTGCGGTAACCTGCCCTTACGTTCACCACGGCAGCGTTAGGAATAGCTACCTGGTTACTATAAACCAACGTTGTGGTATAATAGCTGTCGCGGTCGATGGTGATATTATTACGGTTTATGTACTGGCCTGAACCTGTAAAGAACAAATTTTTGTACTGATAATCAGCCAGCGCCCTGAACTGAAAACTGCGGCAATGCAGCCCGATGGACATTGGCATAAAATCGGCCACATAGTTGGTTAAGGGCAACACATAACTTCCAATAGCATAGAGGGATAGTGTGCCGTTACCCACCCTGGTTTCTACCGGCATATATTTTAATGTACCGGTAATGTCCTGAAACCCATGCTGCCCTGCCAGTGTACCCGCCGAAGCGTGTGTACTGATGTAAGGAAGCCCTACCAATACATTCAATTTGTCGCTGATGCCGTAATTAGCCATCAACATATACATATTTGTACTTAGCCTGCCAATGTTCTGGTTATTGCGCTTTAAAGTGCCTTCCCAATAGTTGGTCCAGCTGCTGTTGCCATACTGTGCACCGGCACAAAAATATTTCTTAGGAATCATAATGGCATCCACATCAGTTTGTGCCCAGGCTTTATTAAGCAACAGGGCCAATGCCAGCAAGCTCATCAAAACCGGCTTTTTTAAGTACGAGATAAACTGATCCATGATAGTCAAAGGTTTGAAGGTTTTCAGTGATTTGATAATTTCAGCCGGCTCAACAGGTAGTTGCCAACTGCCCTGCCCTGTTCAGCGCCTTTCAGGCAGCTGTTCTTGTTGTGTATGCCTCCATAAAAACGGCTCATTGCAGTTTCCTGTGAAGCTTTCAGGAATGAAGGAAAACTCCTTTCGAGGCCAACGTAACGGCGTTCGGTGGTGTCGCGAAAAGAAAAATTATCGCCAAACATACGGGTAAGTACTATAGCCGAAGCGCCGCTGATATCAGCATGGCCGGCCGGATATTCCGGAAACGGCGGCGTTTGCAGCAGCGGTACCCAGTAATGGTCAATCATTTCGTTAATTTCTGATACGGGCCTGATGTAGCTGTAATCGTATTTTGCCTGCCAGCTGCAGATAAAGCTATCGAACAAGGCTATTGAAGTTAACGCATACGCCTGGGCTGTCTTTACCGCATCGGCCTTGGTTTGCCGGCAGGCTATGGCCGTGATGCCAATCCAGTGGCCGCCAGGCGTTATTTTTTTGTTGGCGAAAGTAATGTGGCCCGTATGCTGGGTAGCAAACGGATTATCATCCCAAAACCGTGCAGCCTGCTTTTCCCCGGCAGTAAGCGTTTTATTTTTATGATATACCTCTTTGGCCTGCTGATAGTAAACACTGTTGGTATCGGTACTGTAGGCCGGTGGGTGCGGTAACTTAAATTGTTGCGAAGACTGAATGGCAAAGGGATGCATGGTACCCCAGCAATATTCCACACCATCAAAGTAATCGGGTGGGGTGGGGCGCCATTCTGCTTTGCCATTATGGCCTAAGTATTTGGGCTTTCCCCTGGTTTGCGGGTAATTATCCTGTGCCGCACGTTTCAAAACCAGCTTACCGATTTTTTCGCCAAAGGCCATAGAGCGTACATACGTAGAGTCGTCCAGTTCATTCCGATAGCGGCTGTACACACCGTCCTCATATTTTTGCAGGGTATCTACCGAGAAGGTTACTTTATGCGCCACGGTAAACAAGGCTTTTGTAGCGGCTAAGGCAAAATTGTACTTTTTACCTTTTTCCGGTACAGGCGGTGTACCAAAATCTCTCAGCTGTGCAATCAGTGACGGGTATGCAGGGTTAGCATAGCGCATGGCCTCATAAGCGGCCAGGTTGGTATAGCCATAAATGCGGCTGGCTACCGGCGGGGTAAAAACATCATAGATAATAACCTGGGTAAGCTTGTCTACATTGCGGTGCAGCAGTTCGGCATCACTGATTTCGGTATTCGGCTTGTGCCTGCAGGCGGATAAGGCAAGCAGAATTGAGCCGGTAACGAAAAGGATATATGTTTTAAATTTGAAATTTTTCAAGGAAGTAAGATCTAAGATTTAATTGAAGGCAGGTTTGCGGTTCAACACAGGTAAAGGCAGTTTCAGCTTATGCATAACAAGCCACAGGGCCATAATGGCGCCGTAGCTGCCGCCGCGCTCTACAAATTCAAACAGTTCATAATGTGGGTAAAACAGCTCGCTTAGTATCTTCCATACCAAAAATAGCAGGAGCAGGGGGCTCAGGCTGTCTATCCATATTATAAATGAGGCGCCTATTTCGGCAATACCTACCCAAAAGGCGGCAGATATGGTGTTATTAAAGCCAATGGCATGATACTGGTTCAGCAAACCCGGCTTGGCAATGCAGTTAAGCCAGCCGTGCCCCGCAAGCAGCAGAAAGACTACCGCTTTTAAGCACAACTTTATTTTGTTTAACTGTTGCAGGCTTAAAGCCCGGGGCGCCTCCATCAGCCTGAACCAGCCTTTGAACGTTGCACTGCCGCCACAAAGCAACAGCAGCGCAAGCGGTGCCCCAAAGTTGCCTGCACGTTCAATAAGTTCGGCAATGGGTTCGCCCGATAGCGGCCGGAGGGCGGCTGTAAATAAGCCCCAGAATATAAGCCACAAAGGTACTGCGCGTACCGGATAGATAAGCATAGCTATGCCCAGCGCAATATCCACAGCACCTATCCAGGGCATCAGCCCGTAAGCCAGTGTTTTGCCAATACCAAATACGGCAAAGTAATTACACCATACAGGCTTGGTAATTATACCAAATGCACCATGGCCTATAAAGCACATGGCTACCGCAAGCCGGAGCACAAAATAAATTTTTTGTTGAGTATTTATATTCAACATCATCACTGCAATTTATGTAGGAGAGTGTAATGTATTATGCAGTAATTGCTTACTGCCATATAACTATCCATACAGGTTCACCTAAAGTATTACCGGCCTTAACAAATTGGGGCGGCTAACCAGCCAAATCTGCTATTGCACAGGTAGTAATTGGAGCATGGCTTACTGCATTATGCGGTAGCACATTCATCCCGATTAGGGGATTTGATTTAGCCAATGAACTGCTTTGGGGGCTGATCAGGGCTGTTAGTGAAACCGGCAGGTATGAGAAGAGTGGTAATTACCGGATAAGTTTTCAGCATGGTTACCGTTGGTTTAATGCTGTAGGTAATTACCAAATGATTGTATTTACTAAAATCGATGGTTTTAATGGTGTTGGTATTACCCTTCTTGTTCAAGGGCACATCGCTTACCTGGCGGGCATAAATTACATTGGCATTGGTAAGCTGCGTGGTTTTATAATTAGGAATACACATGATGTATAGCGTATCACGTGTCACCTTTAGCTTTACGTAGTTATAACAGGCGCCGCTGCCTAACTGAACCTGGCCGCTTACGCGTTCGTAACTTTGCCAGTTCTGTATGTCAGGCAAATGCACCGGAACCTTAACTTCCACCAGATCATGCATATTGTAAAACCCTTTGCTGATTTGCCGCTCCACAAAGGCATCAGAGCGGTTAATGAGGTATTGGAACAGCAGCATGTAACCGCCTGCGGTAAACAGGTGTACAATAAGCAGCACTATGGCAACTGTTCTTTTCAATACTTTAAATTGAGGGCTTTAGCCAGATAATTAGTTGAGCGTAAAGATTGCAAATAAATTCAAATAATCAAAATGGATTGAAACAAAAAAGATACACTAATGTATAAGCAAGTGCTGTAAGGCGGCGCTATCGCCCCTGAAGGCATCAAAATCAACGGTATGATTGATGCCGCTTACACGCGCCCGGTCTGAATGCTGCCAGAACTGCCAGCCTTCCTTACTGCTTACTTTAAGTTGCGGCTGGTAATAATGGGCCAGCCACCACTGGTAGTTATCAAAATAGCCTTTCAGATAATCCTGATAAAAGCTTAATCCCGAATAGATGATGGGTTTCACCTGCGTGCGTTTTTCAACCGCAGCAAGAAAAGCCTGTAATTCACGGCGCATGGCTTCGGGTGTGGTATGGTCAAGCGTTTCCACATCTACCACCATCGGCAGGTCGCCTTTTTCCAGTTCCACGTTCTGCATAAAAAACCGGGCCTGCCACTTGCCGTTAATTTTAGGCCTGAAATAGTGATAGGCCCCGCATATTATACCCGCCTTTGGCGCCTCGCGCCAGTTGCGCTTAAAGTAGGGGTCAACCTTTAGCATGCCTTCCGTAGCCTTAATAAAGGCAAAGGTGATATGCACACTGTCCTCGCGCATGGTACTCACTTTCTTCCAGTTAATGCGGCCCTGCGCATAAGAAACATCAATGCCATGAACGGTATACCTGCGCGGTATGCGGATGTTGAAGCTGCGGTAAGTACGGTATTCCGGATCTTCGCCAATGTCTTTGATCCATTGCCAGGTAGAAGCTACCATTTTTACAATGTAGCCATAGTAGAACGGGGACAGCACGATCAGTAAAAAACCGGCCAGCAACATTTTCCAGGGAAAGTTGGAGCCTTGCTTTTTCTTTTTTTTCTTAGTTGCCGGTGCCTGGCGCCGGGCGGTGGTTGCACGGGGCTTAGGCACTGTTTTGGCAGCAGGCGCTTTGGGTTTCCTGCCGGGCAGTTCCGGCTTATCGTCAGGGGCAATCACCCGGCAAACTTACGGAATTGCCTGCATTGGATGAAGGCATCCGGTGATCCGGTTATAATGATGTTTGTAATGATTAGCAGCCCCATCAGCACTTCAGCGCCTTATCATATTTATATTGAGCCACAGATGTCCGGCCGAACTGAAACTGCATAAAATGGCACAACTAAAAGCTCTGAAAAGTGTAAACCCTGCTTTTTTTCAATTTATTGATTATCAAACATTTAAGCCAAATATTTTATGAATTGTGTAAACTTTGCCTTTACACTTTATTCACCCTTTATTAAGCTGATCAGGGAGGTGCATTACCCTGCATAGGAAACAGAAACCAAGCCTTGTCCGGCTTGTTTCGGCATCCTGACAGGCGGGTATACCGTTTGTTTGATTTGTGTTTTTCTCCTCTATACCGGCCCACCGATGGAATGCTGTCATCGCAGTTTAAACAATCTTCCGAACACGTATGGTATCGTGTTCAGAAGATGCAGACCGGCCTTATACATTAGGGATGAAACTATTTTTTGGTTGCAGGATAAATGTGCATTGCCATACCGCCGCCTGCCGCCATGTTTACTTGCACTGAACTATTGCGGTTCACTTGAATTTTAGTTTTTGTAAGGTGGTTACCATTGCTTTCTGCATCAGGCGCATCAGTAAATAGCTCGGCCTCGTACTGGCCGGGCGGCAAAAAATTCAAGGGAACCGCCAGTTGCCTGCGGCTATGGTTGGTAATGCCGCCTATATACCAGTCGCGGCCTTTGGCGCGGGCAATCACTGCATACTCGCCGGCCTTAGCATTAGTTACCTTAGTGGCGTCCCAGGTGGTGGGTACCTGCTGCAAGAACTCAAAGCCAGGCTGCCCGGTGTAGGCATCAGGGTAATCGCATATCATACCCAGATAGCTTTCCAGTACCACGTACATACCCAGCATGTGGCAGCGTGTGCCCTGCACCATTGGCCGTATATAATGCACCCTGAACTTAGCGGAAGGTACCGCATTAAAACCACCCAAATGATAATCAGTAGCGCCGGCCAGCAGGCGGGTAAATGCAATGTTGGCATCATGGTCTGGTGTAAGGCGGTCGTTCCATTTATCATTTTCATAATTATAACTGCCTTCGCGCGTAAACTCGTTAGGATAGGTGCGGTTAAGGCCTGTAGGCTTGTATGCCCCGTGAAACTGGATATGCAGATGATGTTGTGCGGCCTTCTGCAATATTTCCTCCTGCATGTTCACCATCTGCTGGTCGTCGCGGTCCATAAAGTCCACCATCATCCCCTTAATGCCCCACTTTTCATATTGTGTAAAGGTGCTGTCGAGCTTGGGGTACAAGGCTGCCCAGTGTACCCAAACCCGTATGCCTACGCCTTTGGCTTTGGCAGAATCGCACAACTGCTGCATATTCAGGTCGTCCACCCCCTTGGCCGGGTCAACATGTTTGCCGGGCTGATAGCCATAGCCGTCGTTTACATACCACTCATGCCCGCCGTACTCTACCACTGTATGATAGGTGATGTGGTTATTCGCACAAAAGTTCACATAATACATGTTAGTATTAAAGTTATTACCCGGCGTAAAGCTGGTATCGGGTACCACCGTGCCGTTCCACCAAGGGAAAGTGCAGGTGCCGGGCTTAATCCAGCTGGTGTCCTTTATGCGGTTGGGCTCGTTCAGGTTGGTAAGAATGTTGGATTCAATAAGCGTACCCACCCGGTCGCCCACCATCATCACCCGCCAGGGGCTGTGGTGCGGTAAGCCCGCAATTACTTTTATGCCCGGATGATTGGGCAGGGGGGATAACCGGCTTTGCAGAACGCCGTTATGCTTAATGAGGTACATGCCGGCGTAATCCCGCAATGCGGCCTCGGTAATGGCCAAGTAGCTGCCATTTGAATATTCAAATAAGGCAGGCATGTCCATCAGGGTATCAGCCTTTAAACTCTTCAGCGGCGTGGTGGTGTAAAGTCCTTCGTGCGATGTTGTGTAATTCGGCAGCAGTAAGGCCCGCACCGTTGGGTTACCCGTTAGCTTAAACGTATTAATTTCATCAGTAACCCGTACTTCCTTATTGCTTCCCGTCAGCACGTAACGAAAGGCAGCCCCGTCATTAAATACCCTTACTTCCAAGCTTACCCGGTAACCGCTTTTTGCCTGGTTAATTACAGGTATGGCCATGCTGTTACAATCGCTCAGCACTGTGCTTGCCTTTCCGGTAATTAACCGGTAGGTTTCGGTGAGGTGCTTTTGGGTAGCAGTACCCAGTCTAACATTACCCGGTATCATGTTACCCTCTTGGAAACTTAACTGCAATGGTGATGCATCAATCAGGCTATGGCCTTTATAACTCAGCCGGTACACCAGCTGCTGATGTTGTACCGAAAGCGTGAACTTTAGCTGTTTATCGGGCGAATACACTACCGGCGCATTAGCGGCTGCCGCTTTGCCATGTAGCGTCAGTAAGCTTACGAACAGCAGGTTAATCAAGGTTTTCATCTGTCAGAATTCAGGTATTCAGGATTATGGTCTGAACAAATATAACAAAGTAGTTTAGCGCCTTACTGCATTCATCTGAATATAAATTAGGCTTCATCACGTCAAACTTATAAATTAGGTACATGAAAAACTTTACCTCTCATTCCCGATTCAAATTCGACCGTTTTATGATGGCCATTGCCGCAGGCGGTATGCTGTGCAGCGGTGTTGCATCAGGGCAGGCCAAAACGCAGGTTATTAATGCCATAGTGCAGGAAGAAACCACCCATTCGCAACTGGAAGCCCTGGCGCAGGAACTGCTGGATGGTATTGGCCCCCGTCTGGTGGGTACGCCGCAAATGAAGCAGGCCAATGACTGGGCTGTAGCCAGGTACAAAAGCTGGGGTGTTACGGCCCGCAACGAGAAGTGGGGCAAATGGCGAGGCTGGGAGCGGGGCATATCGCATATAGACATGGTTGCGCCGCGTGTAAAATCACTGGAAGGTACACAACTGGCCTGGAGCCCCGGCATGGGCAATAAAACGGTAACGGCCGAGGTGGTGATACTGCCTGACCTGGCTGATTCTGCGGCCTTTCAGCAATGGCTGCCCAGCGTGAAAGGTAAGTTCGTGATGATCTCTATGCTGCAGCCTACCGGCCGGCCTGATGATAACTGGAAGGAGTTTGCCCTGAAGGAATCATTTGACAAGATGAAGGCCGAGCGCACGGCCATGACTGACCAGTGGCGGCAGCGCATCCGAAAAACCGGCTTTAACGGCCGCACACTGCCAGTAGCACTGGAAAATGCCGGGGCTGCGGGTATCATTACCAATAACTGGTCAGCAGGTTTCGGGGTGGATAAAATATTTAGTGCCTACACTAAAAAAGTGCCTACGGTTGATATTGCACTGGAGGATTATGGCTTGCTTTACCGCCTGAGCCAAACGGGTAAGAAGCCGCAGATCAGTGTGCATACCGAGTCAAAGGAATTAGGTGTAGTGCCTGCCTTTAACACCATTGCCGAAATTAAAGGAACCGAAAAACCGGATGAGTATGTAATGCTGTCTGCCCACTTTGACTCGTGGGATGGCGGTACCGGCGCTACTGATAACGGTACCGGCACCTTAACCATGATGGAGGCCATGCGCTTACTGAAGAAATATTACCCTAAGCCGAAACGTACCATACTGGTAGGCCATTGGGGCAGTGAGGAAGAAGGTTTGAACGGCTCGCGCGCCTTTGTGGAGGATCACCCGGAGATTGTGCAGCACCTGCAGGCACTGTTTAACCAAGATAATGGCACCGGGCGGGTGGTTAACCTGTCGGGCCAGGGCTTTGCCGATGCCAAAACGTATTTAACCCGCTGGCTGAATGCCGTACCTGATACCATCAAGAACCGTATCACCACCAGTTTTCCTGGCCAGCCGGGCGGCGGTGGGTCTGATTTCGCCTCCTTTGTAGCTGCCGGTGCGCCGGGCTTTTCGCTGAGTTCGCTCAGCTGGTCATACGGTAATTACACCTGGCATACCAACCGCGATACGTATGATAAGATTGTGTTCGACGACCTGCGCAACAACGCCATGCTGGCCGCCATTATGGCCTATATGGCCAGCGAAGACCCTGAAAAAACATCAACTGTTAAAGCCGAAGGCGTAAAGTGGCCGGTGCAAACCAAGGCGACACGCAGGGGCGGCCTGGATTAGAAGACTACCAAATAATTAAGGCGGAACTTGATAGCTCCGCCTTAATATATATGAAAGAGAACACAAAAGGCTTTTAAATCTATGATTTAAAAGCCTTTTGTGTTCTCTTTAATTTGCGGAGAGCTAGGGATTCGAACCCCAGGAACCTTTCACAGTTCAACAGTTTTCAAGACTGCCGCAATCGACCACTCTGCCAGCTCTCCGGGGACAAAAGTACAAATCCCGAGCGAATTGGCAAATTTGAAATGAAAAAAAATGAAGGGATAGCGTATCTCTTTGCAGGTACTTGTATTTCAATTGTTTACTCCATTTAACCGCTGCGAAAGGTGTTGAATCTGGGTTGTTCCACCTTCACACTTTGCTTAGAAAGATCGATGCTGGCGTTAAGTTCAAAGCCGATCAGGATAATGAATGAGTTAAAATACAGCCACAACATCAGAATGATGAGCGTACCAATAGAGCCGTAAATTTTATTGTACGAAGCAAAATGGTTAATGTAATAACTAAAGGCCACAAGTGTGGCCACCGCAAGGGCAGTGGCTAATATTGAACCCGGACTCGAAAATTTCCAGCGGCGCTTGTTGGCCGGGCCGTAACGGTATAGTATAGATACAGTGATGTAAAATATGGCAATTACCACCATCCAGCGCGAAAGGACAATCAGCAGTGTCCAAAACTGGTAATTGGAAAATATGTGACCCTTAACAAGGCGGATAACGGCCTGCCCGGCAATCATAACGGCGATAGCCAGCATAATAGCAGTGCTGATAAATACTGTAAGCAGCAGCGATATGCAGCGCCGCTTATACCAGCTGCGGGTTTCTATAATCAATGATGATTTGTTGAAAGCCTGCATTAACTTATATACGCCGTTGGCGGCAAAGTACAGGGCTGAAGCAAAGCCAACGGATAAGAGCTTACCGTTCTGGTGCCTGATGATATCATCTAAAGTGCCTTTAAGTGCAAGATAGGTGTTGCTGGGAAGTATCACAGCGATGAGTTTCAATAAATCTTCCTGAAAATGACGTATAGGAACGTAAGGGATAAGCGTAAACAAAAAGATAGTGGCCGGAAACAGGGCCAGCATAAAGTTATAAGCCAGCGAGGAGGCCTTATTCACCAGTGATTCCTGCTGTATTTCACGAAAGAAGAATACCGATACCGTATGCAGCGGCAGAGGCCTGAAACCGGGCAGATAGACGGATTTGGTCCACTCCACAAAGTAGCGGTACCACGCCATGTGGTATAAAACACGATGCAGCCAGTTCATTGGTGCAATTTACGCAAAGTAAGGTTTCAGGCGGTCTAAAAATTCCTGCGGCGGCAGGCACGGTCGGCCGGTTTTCATATTCACAAACACCAGTAAGGTTTCACCAATATGCAGCAGTTCGCCGGCTTCATCAAAAATTTCGTAAATAAAATGAATGCGCACGCCCGGCATGGTATTCATCACCACCCGCAGGCGCAGTTCCTCATCGTAACGGGCGGGCTTCAGGTATTTGCATTTCATCTCAGCCACCGGCATCATCACGCCCGAAGCTTCCATACCCTTGTAGGTCATGCCCAGGCTGCGCAGCATCTCCACACGGCCTACTTCATAAAATTCGGCATAGTTGCCGTAATATACGTAGCCCATCTGGTCGGTTTCGCCGTAGCGTACCCGTAATTTGGTAGTATATTCGAGCATTACCTTTTGATGCCCCGCTCGTTTAACGCCTGCTGAAATCGACGGGCATTGGCCAGATGGTCGGCATTGTTAGTTGCAAAATTGTGGTAACCCGAAAAATCTTCCTTGGCGCACATGTAGATGTAATCATGCTTTTTATAATCCAACACCGCTTTAACCGCATTTACAGATGGCATCATGATGGGCCCCGGCGGCAGGCCGGTATGCTGGTAAGTGTTATAGGGCGAAGGGTTGCTCAGGTATTTATTGAGTACACGCTTAATGGTGAAATCGCCGGTGGCGTAAATCACGGTAGGATCGGCTTCCAGCTTAATGCCGCGTTTGAGGCGGTTTAAATATAAGCCGGCTATTGTTGGCATCTCATCATCGTGCAGCGCCTCAGCATCTACAATAGAAGCTAAAATGGAAACTTGTACCGGTGTTAAATTCAGGGCAGTGGCCTGTTGCTTACGTGCAGGTGTCCAAAACTTGTTATACTCGGTATACATCCGCTCAAAAAATTTTTCGGGCGTGGTGTTCCAGTACAGCTGGTAACTGTTGGGTAAGAACATGGTATACACGTTATCGGTGGTAAAACCATGTTTTTGTACAAAAGCAGCCGAATCCAGTAAGCGGCTCACGGAAGCGGAATCGGGTTCCAGCTGCATGGATACCGACTTGGCGAACTGGCTTTTGAGGCGCAAATTATGAAAGTTGAGGGTAACCGGCTCCTGGTTGCCCGCCTTCAGCATGTTAATGAAGTGCCGGTTATTCATGCCCTCGGTAAGCTTATACTTACCGGGCTTAACACGGCCGTTAACATAATTCATATTATGCGCCGCCCACATAAAGGCGGTGGTATCGCGCACCAGTTTTTCTTGCCGGATGGTACGGTACACATCGGCAAAGGACGAACCGGTATGAATGTACAAATAATCCTTATTGCCCGTTACATTCGGGCCCCAATAGCGCAGGTAATAGTTGATACCGGTAATTATCAGCGCTATAATAAATATTACGGCAAGTGCGATAATGAATTTACGCCCTCTGCCTCCAGATGAAGATGATTGTTCAGCCATATGGGTATTTCGATGCTATTTTGAATATTGTAAGCGTTGTACGGCTATCAGGCCGCCTTTTAAGTTTTTAACGTTGGTATAACCTAACTGCTGCAATACCGACTGAGCGGTTGCGCTTCTTAATCCTGCCTTGCATAGTACAATAATTTCCTGCGCTTTGTTCAGTTCCAGATGTTCTATATCTGCCAACAGTTTGCCCAGCGGAATATTGGTGCCGCCTATATTGAAGGTGTGGTATTCCATCGGCTCACGTACATCTACCAAAGTCAACAGGTCGCCGCTGTTCAGGCGCTCCACCAGTTCAGCGGCATTAAGGTTGCGGTTCGGTTTGTGGCCGGGCTGGCTGTTGCTGTTCATCTATGGTTTTCTTTCCCTGTGTTACCGTTATATTAATACGGGTGCCGATGCTGGCCTTGGTAAGCGAATCGCTGCGCATGGGCGATTGTCCGCTCACTATTAAACTTGCAGAATCGGTGATACTGCCTTCGTAAGTAACTGTTCCCAAAGTAAAACCGGCGCCCCGGATGGCAAAGCGGGCCGCATCCAGGTCCTGGTTGATCAGGTCAGGGATATCCTGCTCGCTTTCCCCGGCGCCATCGCCCAATACCAGGCTGATGCTGGAACCCTTGGGTAGCTTATCGCCGGGTTTAAGCGCCTGGCCATTAAATTTTACGGCTAAAATACGGTCGCGGGCAATGTCTGATACGTAAGAGGTATCGCTTACCCTTAAACCATAGTTGGCCAAAGTAGCTATAGCCTCCCGGTAAGTGCTTTGCTCCAGGTCGGGCAGGGAAACATCAGGTGCAACACGGGTAACTACGGTTAAATAAATTGTACGCCCTTGCTTTACATTAGTGCCTGCATCAGGGTCTTGCTCCAATACGGTGCCCGGCTCCTGATCCTGTATATATACCGAATCAATTTGTACCCGGAAGCCTTGTTCTTGCAGTTTTGCCATCGCCTTGTCAACAGACAAGCCCTTTAATGCCGGTACGGGTACCCCTGAACCGTGGCGGGTATAGTAGGCTAAACTAAAATAGGCAATGAGCAGCACCGCTATACTGGTGCCGATTGCAGCCAGCATGGTGATGCGAAAGTTTTTCGATTTAATGTAATATCCTAATCTACTCATAGAATAAGCTTGCAGTGCTGTTTAAATCCGGCCTTCAAACATAAGTATATTTTCTTATCCGGTAAAAGCTGGTAGCAAGATGTATAGTGAGTTTGTAACCCCCTGATTTCAATATATCATCGCTATGATCAGAAACCAACTTGTTTGGTTTGCTTGCAGCGTAAAGAAGTATCATATTTATTTTGCCTGGATCCAGCCGCTGTTTTCTTTTGAATCACTTACGAGATAAAAATTATTAAAGCTTCCCAATACATATACATAGCTGCCATATTCAAGCATAAGCTTACGTGCGGCAGTGCTATCCGGCCGGTCATATAGCGGCTGTACCATTTTGATTTGGTGTTTACGGATGGGCAAGGCAGAGATGAGTTCATTATGGTGAAGGTAGCCAGTGCGACCATCAGGCAATGTAATTTTATACCAGCTTTGGGTAGCGGCATCAACAGTAAGTATGGTGTTTGCCGGTAATGCAGTAATTGCTGCAGCTTTAGCTGAAGGTGATACACGTAAGCGGGCCGTATTGCCTGAAGTGCGCGCTGTCGCATTAAGCATTTTTTCTGATGCTATAACGGGTGATGGCGCTTTTGTTTCGCGGTTTACAAATGGCAATGGGTCAACAGCGCCATCAGACGTATAAATGCCAAAGTGAAGATGCGAAGGGGTAAATTTAGCATTCCCGGTATTCCCTACCCAGCCTACGGCATCTCCAGTGCGCAGGACTTGGCCATCGCGCACCAACTGACTATCCAAATGGGCATAATAGAGATTATAATCCCTGCCATCTGGCTTGAAAAATACCACTTTGCCGCCAAGTGTATTATTAGTTACCCGGCTCACTACGCCATCGGCAGCGGCAATGGCCAGGGTGTGTTTAGGTGCAAATATATCTACACCCTCGTGCCTGCGGCTGCCTTCGTCGCGCCCATCGCCCCAAAAGCTGCCAATATGCGGATTGCCGGAAGCCGCCACCGGAAAGCTGAGTGAAGGCCCGGCGGTTACGGTTAAGGTATATTCGCCGCCGCGCAGTAGTTCGGGTTGCACCCTGATGAGATAGCCGCCATTCTTCGGCACTTCATAATCCAGCCGTAAACCAACGGTATCGGCAGAGGCTACCAACTTTGGTAAACTGCCGGATTGCTCCTGAAAAATATCCATATAAATGGCAAAGTTCAATTCAGGCCGTTTGCTTAACACCACATGCAATTTTTGCCCGCGCCTGGCTTCAAAGCGGAGTACTGATGTTTGAACCTTATCAGCAGCAAAATAGCCGGTTTCTTTGTATGGGATAGTAATGGTTAAGGGCTTAACCACACTTTGATCGGCCACCTGCAGCCATGCGCCGCCCATGGCCGTATGGTTAAGCCCTGCATCCTTAAGCCGCTGGCCGTAGGCATCATGGGGTGAAAGCTTTCTGAACAGCGCTAAAGGGGTAGTGCGGCTGCAGGAGGCAATAGTTACACTTAAATAAAAGATTAGTAAAGGATTTTTAAAGCTTGTCATGCGTTTTAATTTATCCTTACTTACAAGTGGATAATTAGGAGACAGCACTTAATCGGCTTGGTTTAATTTCTTCAAATCCTCCGGCGTATCTATCGCGAAAGTTTCCAGTTCAGTTTCTGCCACCTTAATGCGGTAGCCGTTTTCTATCCAGCGCAGCTGCTCCAGGCTTTCGGCTTTTTCTAAACCGGAAATAGGCAGGCGGGTGATCTGTTGTAATACATCAGCGCGGTAGCTGTATATACCAATGTGTTTGAAATAGGTAAAATGTTGCAGCCAGTTGGCTTGCGCTTCCCCGCGTATATGCGGCAGGGGAGAGCGCGAAAAGTAAATGGCTTCCTGTAATTTGTTGATGAGTACTTTGGGGGAGTTGATGTTAAATAATTCCTCCGCAGTCAACACCCTTTTTATAAGCGTGGCAATCTGCGTATTGGCCACAGTAAAGCAGGCAACCAGTTTGGTAATTTGTTCCGGATCGATATAGGGTTCATCGCCCTGAATGTTGACGATCACTTCATATTCCGGGTGCAGGGCGGCTACTTCGGCGCACCTGTCGGTACCGCTTTGGTGATTGCTGTCAGTCATAACTGCCTTGCCGCCAAAACTACTTACATGATCATATATCCGGTTATCATCTGTAGCAACTATAACCTCTGCCAGGCTGTAACACTTTTTGGCCTGCTCAAACACCCGCTGCACCATGCTCTTGCCGGCAATATCCACCAGCGGCTTGCCGGGGAAACGGGTAGAGGCGTAGCGGGCGGGGATGATGCCGAGAGCAACCATCCCAACCCTCCCCGGGGGGGGGGGCTTTAGCTCATTATCAATATTGTAAACCGCTTCAGCCATACATTATATCCTTTAAAGCCCTCCCCTTTGGGGAGGGTTGGGAGGGGTGCTTAAAATAACCCGTGCAACTCCCGTTCAATCAATTGCACAATCGTCGCTAAATCTTCGGTATTGCCGGTGAAATCCAGTTTGTCTTTATCCAGTATCAGCAGCTTGCCTAAATTATAGCCCTCGATCCATTTCTGGTATTTATCGTTCAGCTTAGACAGGTAATCCAGCCGGATGCCGATCTCATACTCGCGGCCGCGGCGGTGAATGTTATTTACCAGCGTAGGGATGGAGGCCTTGAGGTAAATCAGCAGGTCGGGAGGTTTGATAAAGGAGGTGATGTTATCAAAAATATTGCGGTAAGTCTCAAAGTCCCGTCCCGACATTAGCTCCATATCATACAGGTTTTCCGCAAATATATAGGCATCCTCATAAATCGTACGATCCTGAATGATACTGCGGGTACTGCTTTGTATTTCCGAGATCTGCCGGAAGCGGCTGTTCAGGAAGTAGATCTGCAGATTGAAACTCCAGCGCTTCATGTCCTTGTAAAAATCGTCCAGATAAGGGTTGTTGTCTACCGCCTCGTACATGGGTTCCCAGCCGTAGTTTTTGGCTAACAATTCGGTCAGGGTAGTTTTACCGGCGCCTATATTTCCAACAATGGCAATGTGCATGTAATAAAGGTAAAAGTCAAAATTAAACAGTCAAAAATCAAACAAGGCAATTATAGCCGGTTTCATACTTTTAAAGCTAAGCAGAAACTTATTAAAATTTCCGGAAACCTATAATTTCCCGCACTTCGCGTATAGTACGTGAAGCGCTTTCGCGGGCTTTAGCGGCACCGTGTCTGGCTACCTGGCGCAGGTAAGGGGCATCGTTGGCAATATCCTTAATCCGCTCGCGGATAGGAGCGGTAGCCACAATCATGTCTTCGGCCAGTTGCTTTTTCATGTCACCGTAACGTATCTGGCACTTATTGTACAAATCATCAAAGTGCGCCAGCGTATCAGCAGCCGATACCACGTTCATCAAATCAAACAGGTTCTGTATCTCTTGCGGTTTGGCCTGGTTGTCCCCGGTTGGGCCGCTGTCGGTTACCGCACGCATCACTTTTTTGCGTATGGCTTCGGGCGTGTCTGATAAGAATACGGCGTTGCCTTCCCCTTCTGATTTTCCCATTTTTCCCTTACCGTCCAGCCCTGGTATCTTTACCAGGTTCTGGCTGTAATTAAAAGCATAAGGCTCCGGGAAATACTCGTGGTTGTATAACCGGTTGAAACGGTTACCAAACGTGCGGGCCATCTCCAAATGCTGTTCCTGGTCTTTGCCCACAGGCACTTTTACAGCCTTGTGAATCAGAATATCAGCAGCCATTAGTACCGGGTAGGTAAGCAGGCCGGCGTTCACATTATCGGGGTGTGCACGTACCTTATCTTTAAATGACGTGCTGCGCTCCAGTTCGCCTAAATAGGCGTTCATATTTAAATATAAGTAGAGTTCGGCTACTTCCGGTACGTCTGATTGTATGTATATGGTAGCTTTTTCAGGGTCTATACCGGCGGCTAAGTATTCAATCAGCACCTGCTTTACATTGCCGTGCAGGTTAGCGGGCGTAGGATGGGTAGTTAACGAGTGCAGGTCGGCAATAAAAAAATAGCAATTATATTCCTGCTGCATTTTTATAAAGTTCTGTATAGCGCCGTAGTAATTACCCAGATGCAGGTTTCCGGTAGACCGTATACCGCTAACAACAGTTTCCATCATGCGCGAAAGTAAGTATTTTTTATATTTTTGATGCCGATGAAGTTGTTATTGAAAAAAGCGCACAGCCACTTTTACCGTTACAGTGTCGGCTTTTTCTTTTACCTGTTCTGGCCGTTGCTGTACTACTTTTCGCGTAAGCCTGAGCGGTATAAAACCATGAACTTTTTTCGTAAGGTGTGCAGCTTTTGCAGTTCGGCTATTTCCGGTATATTCTACCGCATGGCATATGAACAGCCTATTGATTGGAGCCGTACTTATATCGTATGCCCCAACCATACCTCTAACCTGGATATTTCGGCGATGAGCCTTATGGTAAAAAATAATTTTTGCTTTATGGGGAAAGAGGAACTAATGCATAAGCCGGTAACCGGGTTGTTCTTCAGAACCATTGATATACCGGTAAACCGCGAAAGTAAAATGTCTTCTTTCAGGGCCTTTAAAAAGGCAGGAGAACGGCTGCAAAACGGGGTGACGATGATTATGTTTCCCGAAGGGATGATACCCGATGATTACCCGCCGCAACTGCACCAGTTTAAGAACGGCCCTTTCCGGCTGGCCATTGAGTATAAGATACCCATTATCCCGGTTACCCTTGCCGATACCTGGAAGTTGTTATGGGATACCGGCCTCGAGCGTGGCAGCAGGCCTGGCGTATGCCACGGCTTTGTGCATAAGCCTGTTGAAACCGCCCATTTAAATGTTGAGGATGCCGATGCCCTGCGTGATGAGGTATTCCGCATTATTCATCGTAAATTAAACTCAAATGAAGATTGATAAACAAACAGTTGAGCAGATTGCCCACCTGGCCCGGCTGGAAATAACCGGACAGGAAAGCGAGCAACTGATTACTGATATGAACAGAATACTTAGCTTTATGGATAAGCTTAACGAGGTGGATACCTCGGGCGTAGAGCCGCTCATTTACATGACGGATGAGGTAAATGTGCTGCGCGAAGATAAAACTCAGCAGGCCATTACCCATGAGAAAGCCCTGCAAAATGCACCCAAGCGCGATGGTAAATTCTTTTTAGTGCCCAAAGTGATAAAAAAGTGAGCTTGCTAATTTTATTGTTAATCTACTGATAAGCCGCCATGCCTCCGCATCTGCAAGCACAATTAGGGTCACTGGCTCCAAGTTTACTTAAAAAGTAGCGGTAGTAACCAATGCGCTCCAGCATGTTCTCCTGGTGCTCACCCTTGTTACATTCCAATGCGCCATTTACAATGTTAATGGTCATGCCGAAACCCGGCGTGCGATTTTTTTTGTGGTCATCCGCACTCGGCTGCCATTTTCCGGTCATTACATCATGTGCCGAAGGTTTATAGGTTTGCGGTGTCATCCAGAAATAAATGGCCGATTCAAACGCCAGCACGGCATCGCTTTCCAGCAGGCCGGGATTTTTCAGCAGGATGCTCTTATCCCCCAAAATACAATCTGAAGCGTATCCGTAATTGCCATTATAACTGAGCTGCATTGGTCCCCGGCCATAATACTTCTGCCCTGCAACAGGCGGATATACATCATTTTCGGCAATATACGGCAATGATGTGTTGTTTTCATGCAGCAGCATGAGGCCATCGTTATATTTCCCGTTCTCGCCATTCCGGGTTTCATGGGCAATGTGCGCCAAAAAAGCGGCCAGTTCCTTTTTTCTTGAAGCGGTGCTGCCTTCGGCACAAAACAAGTTAAAATCAATCGTGTAAACGCTGTCTGGTTTTTGTTTGGCCCAGGGCTCATTCCAGTCAGCATCCTGCCGGATAACTGCGCTTTTACCGGTAGCGCGATCTGTACGGGTAAACTGGTATACTGATGATGCACGGCGGGCAATCCGCATTTGTATACGGCCTAATTGCCGGGCCGCCTTAATAAAGGCGCTGTAGCTATAAAATGCGTTACGCTGCGGAAACAGGCTATTATATTGCTGTTCAGTAATAACCTGGTCAAAGCTGATGGTGGCTTTTGGCATTGTGCCGGTTTTAGGTGCTGCCGGGTTTGCGCACTTAAAACTTAATAAGCATAACAGACAGGCCAGCAGTAAACTGCAGCGAATAGAATAAATTACCGGTTTCATCATACAAAATTGAACGTTATTCTGTCATATAAGTTCCTTTAAGCACTTAAAATAACGTTTTATAAAACACTATTATTGGTTTGCTGTAATAAAGGCTATTTGTATGAAGATATATACTAAAACCGGCGATAAAGGTTTTACCTCTCTGATTGGAGGCACACGGGTACCTAAGCACCACCTGCGGATTGATAGTTACGGTACGGTAGATGAACTGAACGCCTACATCGGCCTTATCAGGGATCAGGATATTGAGGAACAGGACAGGGCGATGTTGAAGGAGATACAGGACCGGCTCTTTACCATTGGCGCTTCATTAGCTGCCGACCCGGATAAATCTAAAATGGCAATACCTGATCTTACCGCTGGAGATGCTGAATTACTGGAACAGGAGATGGACCGCATGAATACCCTGCTGCCAGAATTGAGGCATTTTATATTGCCCGGCGGCAGCAGCGCAATTTCCTTTTGCCATGTGGCCCGCTGTGTGTGCCGCCGGGCCGAGCGCTTGTGTGTGCACCTGGCAACAGAAAGCCAGGTGGACGATAATGTAATAATTTACCTGAACCGGCTGAGCGATTATCTGTTTACATTAGCACGATTGATTGGCTGGCAGCAGCATATACTTGAAAATCAATGGATACCGCGTATTTAAAAATTGATAAAAAATATTTGATTATCAAATTGAAAATATTATACTTTTGCGAAAATTGAAAATTTAACCGAACTTAAAATTTGTAACATATGTACTGGACACTTGAATTAGCCTCGCACCTGGAAGATGCTCCATGGCCGGCAACAAAAGATGAATTAATTGATTACGCCATTCGCTCCGGCGCACCTGTTGAGGTAATTGAAAACCTGCAGGCGTTAGAGGATGACGGTGAGCCCTATGAAAACATTGAAGAGATATGGCCTGATTATCCTACAAAGGATGATTTCTTTTTCAACGAAGACGAATATTAAATTTCGCTAAAATAAAAAAACCTTGCCCGGCAAGGTTTTTTTATTTTAGCACAACCTTTTTTAGTGGTTTGGGTTATTGATGAATACATTACTATTATTCAACATAAATACTACTACCATGAGAGGCTTACTTTACATTATTGCAGTTATCCTTATTATAGGATGGGCATTAGGATTATTTGTTTATAACGTTGGCAACATCATATACATATTGCTGGTTATTGCCATCATTGCGCTACTGCTGGGCATTATCCGCAGGGCATAACCTTTTTAGGCTTGATTAATTAAAAAAGGCAGCTTTAATTAAGGCTGTCTTTTTTTTGCAATAACGTTTCCGCAATCAATATGTCTTCGGGATAGGTAATCTTGAAATTCTGGTAGCTTCCTTCCATCACATGTATATTGTAGCCGGCTTGTTCGGCTACGCTGGCATCATCAGTAAAGCCTTCGTGATAGGGTAACTGGTATGCTGCTTTTAACTGCTGCAACTGAAAGGTTTGCGGCGTTTGCACCAGGTAAATCTCTTCGCGCAACAAGCTTTCTGATAGTTGTCCAGACACCCGGCGCACCGAGTCGCGGCTCTTCACCGCTGCAATGGCATTGCCCGATTGTACTGCCTGTGCGTAAGCAGCATCAATAACATGGCTTGTAACCAACGGACGGACCGCATCATGTACAGCCACAACCGCCTGTTCATCCGGTAAAATGGCTATCGCATTTTTCACAGAATGGAAGCGTGTTTCGCCACCGGTGATTAAAAAATGCTCTTGAGTAAATTTGTGCTGCAGGCAAAGTTCTTTCCAGTATTCATGGTAACTTTCCGGCAATACCACGAGGATGTGGGGCTGATAGCTGCTTTGCATAAAAGCATCCAGCGTATGCATCAGTACAGGCCGGCCATTCAGCAATATAAATTGTTTGGGCATTGCCGACTGCATACGTTTGCCTGAGCCGCCGGCTACAATAACCGCGTAGGCTTTAACTGAAGATGGCAAAGGCTGTACAACAAATTCAGGCACTGGTAAAAGGTGAATGGTGTGTTAAAGAAAGCGATAAAAATAGCATAAAACCCTATAAAGCATAATTGCAAGGCATAAAGAAAGTTTGTGGTGTTTTGTCTTTAAGCAGACGCAATAAACTTGCTTTATACCTTGCAATTACATAGAAGGTGCTGTGTGGGTTAAAGAGATGATTGCTCAAATCTCATAGCCGAAAGCTTAAATCTAACTTAGATGATCAGCATCGCATCGCCGTAGCTGTAGAAACGATATTTTTCTTTTACCGCTACTTCATAAGCATTCATTACATGCTCGTAACCGCCGAAAGCCGCTACCATCATCAGCAGGGTAGACTCTGGTGTATGGAAGTTGGTAATCATGGTATTGGCAATGCTGAACTCATACGGCGGAAATATGAACTTACTGGTCCAGTCGTTAATTGGTTTTAAAATTTTGCCAGCCGACACCGCAGACTCAATGGTGCGCATAACCGTAGTGCCCACTGCGCAAACACGCTTTTTGCGTTCAATACCGCGGTTGACAATATCGGCTTGCTTTCGCTCTATAATCACCTGTTCAGAGTCCATCTTGTGCTTGGTCAGGTCCTCCACTTCCACCTGGCGGAAGGTGCCCAAACCCACATGCAGTGTTACTTCGGCAAAATCCACACCTTTCAGCTCCAGGCGTTTCATCAGTTCGCGGCTAAAATGTAACCCTGCAGTAGGGGCGGCTACGGCACCTTCGTGTTTAGCAAAAATAGTTTGGTAACGTTCCTTATCCTCTGCAGTAGCTTTACGCTTAATGTATTTTGGCAGTGGTGTTTCACCCAAAATTTCCACATTACGGCGAAACTCTTCGTCGGTGCCGTCAAATAAGAAGCGAATGGTGCGGCCGCGCGAAGTGGTATTGTCTACTACCTCGGCCACTAATAGGTCATCATCGCCAAAGTACAATTTATTGCCTACGCGTATCTTGCGTGCCGGGTCAACCAGTACATCCCAAAGGCGCAGTTCCTTATTTAGTTCTCGCAGCAGGAAAACCTCAATGGTTGCGCCGGTTTTTTCCTTGTTGCCGTACATGCGTGCCGGAAACACTTTGGTATTGTTCAGGATCATTACATCCTGGTCATCAAAATAATCCAGCACATCTTTAAATATCTTATGCTCAATTTTACCAGAATCGCGGTGCAATACCATCAGGCGCGATTCATCCCGGCGCTCTGACGGTTTATCGGCCACTAATGACTCCGGAAGGTTGAATTTGAATTGAGATAATTTCATGTTAGTAAATTTTCAGGGCGCAAAGCTACAAAATTTCTTTTTTATCCCCGGGATGTATTGTATGTTGATTTTTGATTCCTTTATAGCTGAATAGTCAACAGCATTTGTTTTAATGTGTTTACGGCCGAACTAATTTGTTTACTGCCAACAAACAAACGGACTATTAAATCATTAACCTGTAAATTGCCCGTGCAGCCATACGGAGTTTCTTATAAATATTTACATTTGCTGCACCATTACTAATTATAAACACTTTATGATCTCGGATAAAGCACAGTTACATATTGGCGACCAATCCTTTGACCTGCCTGCCATTGAAGGTACGGAAGGGGAAAAGGCAATAGATATTTCCAAGCTGCGCGACCAAAGCGGCTATGTAACTTTAGATGTTGGCTACAAAAATACAGGCGCTACCAAAAGCGCCATTACATTTTTAGACGGCGAAAAAGGCATTCTTAAATATCGAGGTTATCCGATTGAGCAGTTAGCCGAAAAATCGAGCTTTATTGAAGTGGCTTATCTGTTAATTTACGGCGAACTACCAAGCGAGCAGCAGTTGCATAACTTCGAGTATGAGATAAGCCATCACACTTTGGTGCATGAGGATATGAAGAAGTTTTTTGATGGTTTCCCTTCAAAATCTCATCCTATGGGCCAGTTATCTTCATTGATAGGGGCCTTAGCCGCCTTCAACCCGGAATCGTTAAAATCAGGCTTAACAGCGGATGCGGTAAACCTCGAAATTATCAAGCTGATTGCTAAGATGAGTACAATCGTATCATGGATTTATAAGAAATCCCTGGGCCATCCGGTGATATATCCATGGAACAAGTACGATTATGTAACTAACTTTCTGCACATGACCTTCGGGCAGCGTACGGAAGATTATACACCAGATCCAGTAGTGGTAAGTGCGATGAACACACTGCTTATCCTGCATGCCGATCATGAACAAAATTGTTCCACTTCCACTGTGCGCATCGTAGGTTCCTCAGATGCTAACCTGTATGCATCCATCTCTGCAGGTATATCTGCCTTGTGGGGGCCGCTGCATGGAGGCGCCAACCAGGCGGTAATAGAAATGCTGGAACAGATTAAGGCTGATGGCGGTGATACCGATAAGTTTATTGCCAAAGCTAAAGACAAAAACGATCCCTTCCGCCTGATGGGTTTTGGCCACCGCGTATACAAAAACTTTGACCCGCGCGCTAAAATCATCAAAAAAGCCTGTGATGATATTCTGGCAAAGTTAGGCGTGCAGGATGAGGTACTGGACATTGCCAAGCGTTTGGAAGAGGTTGCCCTGCAAGATTCTTACTTTGTGGAACGCAAACTTTACCCTAATGTAGATTTCTATTCGGGTATTATTTACCGTGCATTGGGTTTCCCTACAGAAATGTTTACGGTACTGTTTGCCCTGGGCCGTTTACCCGGATGGATTGCCCAGTGGAAAGAAATGAAAGAAAACAAAGAACCTATTGGCCGCCCGCGCCAGATTTATGTAGGCGCAACCAACCGCGATTATACCGAAATCAATAACAGATAATTATATTTAACTTAGTGTAGAGCCTGGGTATGGATTGCCGGTATGAGCCATATCCGGCATATGCATACCATCGGCTCTTATCAGCCGGAGATAGTTGTGGCCTGCAGGCCACCGCCTGAATTATCTGCAACAATTTCCATCTTCCGTTTTGCCGGTTAGGGCGTTGAATTGCACAGGTGCCCTTATCGGCACTTATTATACAGGTACAGGATAGGGGTAACGCTTTTACTCCGCAGGCATCTTTTTCTTTTGTAACAATTACTGTCATCATGGTATACTGGCGGTTGTTTTTCCGTTTGCCAAGCTATAAACTTTTGCCATCGGTAACAGGCAAAAAACATATCTCCGTTAAGCCGAATATATAGTCTTACCAGTCATAGCACTACATTCCTATCAAATTAGGTGCCTTCGGTTGATATTAATATTTGCTTTCAGCAGGTGTTAACAGTGCTTTATATTCCTTTATTGGGCATAAACGGCTTAAAAAAGTAACAGCAAAAGCATTTGAAGTGAAATGTGCTTGATGAGCAGATTGCAGATACAGGATAGCGATATAAATAATATAACGTATATTGAATGAGATATACCTGCCGGGTTAATGAGTACAGAAGAAGTTTTACAACAATACTGGGGCTATAAAACCTTCAGGCCGCTGCAGCAGCAGATTATAGAGGCTGTGCTTAACAGGCACGATACGCTGGCCTTGTTACCTACCGGAGGAGGTAAGTCCATCTGCTTTCAGGTGCCGGCAATGGTTATGCCCGGTATCTGCATCGTTATATCGCCCCTGATTGCCCTGATGAAGGACCAGGTTGACAGCCTTAAAGAAAAAGGAATTAAGGCGGCTTCCATTGTATCGGGCATGAGCCGCCGGGAGGTGGATATTGCACTTGACAATTGCATATATGGCCCGGTCAAGTTTTTATACTTGTCGCCCGAGCGCCTGTTATCTGAATTGGTGCGCGAGCGTATCAGGTATATGAACGTGAACCTGATCGCGGTAGACGAGGCACACTGTATTTCTCAATGGGGATACGATTTCAGGCCGCCCTATCTTCATATTGCCGATTTAAGGGAGCTGCACCCGAAAGTGCCTGTACTGGCGTTAACCGCCACAGCCACCGCCGAAGTAAAAGAAGATATACAGCAACGGTTGAATTTTACCAGGCCCAATGTGTTTCAGCAAAGTTTCGAACGCAGTAACTTAGGGTATCTGGTGCAAAACGAAGAACATAAGATGCGCCGTGTGCTGGAGGTGATTAAAGGGGTAAAGGGCAGCGGTATTATATATGTACGCAGCCGTAAGGAAACCGCAGAGGTTGCCAAACTGCTGAACGAACATCATATTAAAGCAGATTATTACCATGCCGGTTTAGAAGCCGGCCTCCGTACCCGCAAACAGGAAGAATGGAAGGGCAACCAAATTCAGGTAATGGTAGCTACCAATGCCTTTGGAATGGGTATTGACAAAGCAGATGTGCGTTTTGTAATTCACCGTGATGTACCTGAAAGTTTAGAGGCTTATTATCAGGAAGCCGGGCGGGCGGGCCGCGACGGGGAAAAGGCTTACGCGGTGTTACTTTACAATACAGCCGACCGCCTGAAACAGGAGAAAAGGTTTGAGTCCAGCTTTCCAACGCTCGATGAAATCAGGCAGGTATATCATTACCTCGCTAACTATTTTCAACTGGCTTACGGGGCGGGCGAAGGCCTGAGTTTTGATTTAGACGTTGGTGAGTTTTGCAGCCGTTTCAAACTGGCCGCCATCAAAACACTAAATGCACTGAAATTTTTAGAGCAGGATGAGTACCTGGCTTTTAACGAAAGTGTTTTTTTGCCCTCCCGCTTTCAGTTTGAGGTTGCTCATGAAGAACTTTACAATTTTCAGGTGCAAAATTCGGGCTGGGATCCGTTTATTAAAACGCTGCTGCGATCTTACGGCGGTGCATTTGAAAATTATGTGCGCATACGGGAATTTGATATGGCGCGGCGCACCGGGTTAAATGTACAGCAGGTAATAGAGGCCTTGCAGCAATTGCATAAAGCGGGAGTGCTTAGTTATTTACCGCAAACTGATAAGCCGCAGGTTACCTATTTAAAGCCAAGACTCAGCCAGGACTATCTGCTGATTAACCATCAGTATATTGCACAGAGAAAAAAAGTATATCAACTTAAAATGGAGGCGGCGCTATCATATGCCGAAGTGCGTAAATGCCGCAGCCAGCAGTTGTTGGCTTACTTTAA
Organism: Mucilaginibacter sp.; assembly: GCF_965200995.1. GTDB lineage: Bacteria > Bacteroidota > Bacteroidia > Sphingobacteriales > Sphingobacteriaceae > Mucilaginibacter. The sequence goes on from NZ_OZ241743.1 coordinate 3,331,741, forward strand.
CGAACCGGATGCACATAAATGCGGTAAATGTGATGTGTGCATTGATGAAAAACGCCATCAAAATTCAGGGCAGATTACCCAAGCTATAACTAATGAAATTTTACAATTGTTAGTTACAGAACCGCTTACCCTGCAACAACTCATTACAGGGTTACTAAAAGGAACCAAAAATGAGCAGTTAAGTGTGGTGCGGAGTTTACTTGATGCTGGCCGTATCAAGACCAATGGGAACATCTACTATCTGTAAATGAATAGTTAATTTACCTTAATTTCAATCTTTCACATTTAACAATTATAAGTGTTTGATTAAAATGCAGGCAGGTTTACAGGCAGTTACATGGGTGGAACAGGTGGCTGAGGAGAAGGAACCGGGTTTGGCCGGATGTTGGAGTTAACTGAGGGTGCGATTTTAGGCGAAGGGGAACGTACAGCAGTATCTGCCTGCCTTGCGCCGCTCGCAGGAACTGGCGTATTTTGACTCAGGGTAGCCTTAGTACCTGATGCTTTGCGGGAATAGCAGCCGCCTGTGGTTAAAGCGATGCCTGTAATTACGGCTAAAATAGTAGTGTTAAGTTTCATTCCTGACTGTGTATCTATTTGCATAACATTGAAGCAGCCGAATGGTTTATGCTATCTGCTTTGTGTACTGAAAGGTATTGCAACACATTGATTAAGCAGTAGCAACTAACAATGTTTCAGGGAATAGAATTTATTTAAAAACCAGTGCCTGCATTGCTTCAAATACAACATCACTGCATACATGAAATGATTGACATTTAAAAAATAAATATTTTTTGTACTTTTGCAGCCCTAAAGACCAGCCTTTAATCACGGCTGAAAATTAAGAGACATACTATAATCCAGTATACAAAGATGAACATCTCACAGGAAAAAAAAGACGAGCTAAACGCAGTTATCACCGTAAATATCAACGCTGAGGACTATCAGCCGCGTGTTGATAAAGCTATTAAAGAACAAGCTAAAAAAGCTAAGCTTCCGGGATTTCGCCCGGGCATGGTGCCTGCCGGTCATATTAAAAAAATGTACGGTAAAAGCATCCTGGTAGATGAGATCAACAGCTTGCTGTCTGATACGCTGAATAACTACCTTACCGAAAATCAAATCGAGGTTTTAGGTCAGCCGCTTCCTGATGTAAATGACGATAGAACCTATAACTGGGACTTTAACGATAATTTTGAGTTTAAGTATGATGTGGGTCTGGCACCCGAGTTTACGGTAGACTTATCAGCTGCCGATCAGCTGACACAGTATGACATTAAGGTAGACGATGAAACCCTGTCATCACGGATCAAAAATATCCGCCGCAGCTATGGTAAAATGACAAACCCTGACGTATCGGCAGATGATGATGTGCTGTATGCCGAATTAAGTCAGCTTTCTCCGGATGGCTCCGTTTTTGAAGGTGGTATCAGCAATACAACGTCGGTACGTTTAGACCAGGTGAAGAACGAAGCGGTAAAAGCGCAGTTAACCGGTGTAAAAAAAGGCGATGAGATTGTAGTTGATTTACAAGAAGCTTACGATAATGACATTGCCCGCATAGCTGCCCTTTTAAAGATTGAGGAAAGTGAAGCTGCAGATCTGAAGTCGGAATTTAAACTAACGGTGAAGAACATTAACCGCTTAGGGGAAAGCGATTTAAATCAGGAGTTCTTTGATAAATTATTTGGTGAAGGTGCGGTAACTACGGAAGAGGAATTTAAAAGCCGTATTACCGAAGAACAGAACAGTATGATGCAGCAGGATGCTGAGCGCAAACTGCAGCAGGATATTTATAATCTGGCGCTTCAGAAAGCTCATTTTGCCCTGCCCGATGAGTTTTTAAGGCGCTGGCTGAAAGCAACCAATGAAAAGCTAAACGACGAAGAATTGGCCGGAGGTTATGAAGATTTTGCCAAAAATCTGAAATGGACCCTGATTGCCAACAAGATTGTAAAGGACAATAACATCGAAATTAAATATGAAGATGTTTTCCAGGCAGCTAAAATGCGGCTGGAGCAGCAGTTTAAAATGTATAGTCCGCAGCCGTTAAGCGAGGAGCAGTTGGGCCAGTATACCGTGCAGTTTATGCAAAATCAGGAAAATGCAAACCGCATTTTTGAGGAAGTAAAAGCTGCTAAGGTATTCGATTACTTAAAAAGCATCATCACTATAAATCACCAGGAGATCAGTAATACAGATTTTGGTAAATTGGATGGGTAATACATTGCACTTTTTGCGCAACTGTTATATAATAAAAGCAACTCCTCAACGGGTTGCTTTTATTATATGGTAAAAAACTTACTCTGTACAGCAATGTTATAAGGGCGGTATTTTCAGCTTCTATTATATACTTGCATTTAGCTGGTTACTTAATTTGAATAAATTTAACATCATAAACGGAGCACTTAATTACAAATACAAATGGATAACATCGATAAGAATGAATTCAGAAAATATGCGGTAAAGCATCACCGCATTAATGGCTTATACGTAGATAAGTTTATCTCCAGCGTTGAGCATAAAATGATGCCCCAGGGTATAGCCTACCCGGTAGGGATGACACCTTATATTATTGAAGAGCGCCAGTTAAACGTGGCTCAAATGGATGTTTTCTCTCGTTTGATGATGGACCGCATCATCTTTCTGGGTGATGCCATCTACGAAAACATAGCCAACATTATACAGGCACAACTGCTTTTCCTGCAATCTGCTGATGCCAAACGCGACATCCAGATTTACATCAATTCGCCGGGAGGATCGGTTTATGCAGGTTTGGGTATATATGATACCATGCAGTTTGTATCTAACGATGTAGCTACGATATGTACCGGCATGGCCGCTTCAATGGCTGCAGTATTATTGTGCGCCGGTGCCGATGGTAAGCGTGCTGCGCTGCCGCACTCACGCGTAATGATTCATCAGCCGTTAGGTGGGGCACAAGGTCAGGCATCTGATATTGAGATTACAGCCCGTGAGATTCAAAAATTGAAAAAGGAACTGTACGAAATTATTTCGAAGCACAGCGGTACGCCATACGAAAAGGTTTGGGAAGCCTCTGACCGCGACCACTGGATGATTGCCGAAGAAGCAAAAGAATTTGGCATGGTTGATGAAATTTTACGCAGCAGCAGCGAGAAATAACAGCAACAATAGTTTTCCACAGTAACAATAACAGGCCGTTCGTGCTTGTTATTGTTACTGTATTTTAATAGATTTGATTATCACAACAGTATAATGGCAGTTAACAAAAACAGCAAAGAGATCAGGTGCTCGTTTTGCGGAGCAGGCAAGCAGGATTCGCTGATGCTGATAGCGGGGTTAGATGCACATATCTGCGATAAATGTGTTAATCAGGCAAATGAAATTTTAGCCGAGGAATTAAAGGTACGAAAAGTAAAGTCCGCGCCCTCCACACCAACTATTCTTAAACCTGCAGAAATCAAATCTCACCTTGATCAATATGTGATAGGGCAGGACGATGCAAAAAAGGTGCTGGCTGTTGCAGTATATAATCACTACAAGCGCCTTAACCAGCGCGTTGACAAAGATGAGGTAGAGATTGAAAAATCAAACATCATTATGGTGGGCGAAACCGGTACCGGTAAAACCTTGCTGGCTAAAACCATTGCCAAGGTGTTGAATGTGCCTTTTTGTATATCTGATGCTACGGTACTTACCGAGGCCGGATATGTAGGCGAGGATGTGGAAAGTATACTTACGCGTTTGCTGCAGGCGGCTGATTATGATGTAGCTGCTGCCGAAAAGGGTATTGTTTATATTGACGAAGTAGATAAAATTGCCCGCAAGAGTGACAATGCTTCCATCACCCGGGATGTATCCGGCGAGGGGGTGCAACAGGCATTGCTGAAGATCCTGGAAGGCACGATGGTAAATGTACCACCGCAAGGCGGACGAAAGCATCCGGACCAAAAAATGATTAGTGTGAACACGAGCAATATTCTGTTTATATGCGGCGGCGCTTTTGATGGCATTGATAAAAAGATTGCCAGCCGCCTGCGTACACAAACCGTAGGTTACAAACTGAAGCATGACGACCATGAGGTTGATTTAAAAAATTTGTATAAATACATCACACCGCAGGATTTAAAGGCTTTCGGCCTGATACCTGAATTGATTGGCCGTTTGCCGGTGCTGACTTACCTGAACCCGCTTGACCGCGAGGCGCTGCATAATATTTTAACCGAGCCTAAAAATTCATTACTTAAACAATATAAAAAGTTGTTTGAATACGAAGGCGTAAAGCTGGAGTTTGATACTGAGGTACTGGATTTTATAGTTGATAAAGCCATGGAGTTTAAATTAGGGGCACGTGGCTTGCGTTCAATCTGCGAGGCGATTATGATTGATGCCATGTTTGAGTTTCCATCTCAAAAGGATGTGAAAAGATTGATGGTTACTTTAGATTATGCCCGCGAGAAATTTGAAAAATCAGATCTGAAAAAACTGAAGGTCGCTTAAACGCAAACATTTGGGCTGCTGCCCGTATTTAATATATTACTGCCCTGGTTAATTACTTAGCCGGGGTTTGTTATATAAAAACTGTTGTTTATTGAAGAACACCTTAACTGGTTATTCACAAAAGTTGATACACATCAATAACTCCCCGCATATGAACGAAGAAAAAGATATTAAAAAAGACCCTGAAATTGTTAAGCAATCAAAAAAAGTAAAGGAAGTACATTCGCCTGTGAAATCGGGTTTAAAAACCAAGGAAGCTATTGTAGCCAACTGGCTGCCACGCTATACCGGCAGAACACTGGATAAATTTGGCGAATACATCATTCTCACCAACTTTTCAAAGTATCTGCAATTATTCTCGCAGTGGAATAACGACGAGCCGATTATGGGTTTAGATAAACCGATGCAGAGCGTAACTGCCGCCGGCATTACCATGATTAACTTTGGTATGGGCAGTTCCGTTGCCGCTACAGTGATGGATCTGTTAACTGCTATTAATCCAAAAGCTGTAATTTTTCTGGGTAAGTGCGGTGGCTTAAAAAAGAAAAATAATGTGGGCGACCTGATACTGCCTATCGCTGCAATAAGAGGCGAAGGTACATCAAATGATTATCTGCCTCCTGAAGTACCGGCGTTACCATCTTTCGCGCTTCAAAAGGCCATATCAACTACCATACGCGATATGTCCAAGGATTATTGGACCGGTACTTGTTACACTACAAACCGCCGGGTTTGGGAGCATGATAAGGAGTTCAAAAAGTATCTGAAAAAGCTGCGTGCTATGGCTGTTGATATGGAAACTGCTACCATTTTTACCACGGGTTTTGCCAACAAGATACCCACAGGTGCATTGCTGCTGGTTTCTGACCAGCCTATGATTCCGGAAGGGGTAAAGACAGCAGAGAGTGATTCGAAGGTAACAGAGCAATACGTAGAAACGCATTTGAAGGTAGGAATTGAATCCTTAAAACAACTGATTAACAATGGGTTTACAGTGAAGCACCTGAAGTTTTAATTTCTGGTGATTACAATAATCATTAATGCTTATCTGACCTATAGATCAGGCAGTTATTTATGACTTTTAGCTGGTTCATTTACCGGATGTAATTTGCATTTTTGTACCCATATGTGGCACAATAATATTTTAGAAACTATTGGTAACACACCTTTGGTTAAGCTGAATAAAATTACAAAAGAGGTTAAGGCAACGGTTTTAGCAAAGATTGAAACCACTAACCCCGGCAACTCCATAAAAGACCGTATGGCCATCAAAATGATTGAGGATGCCGAGCGGGATGGCCGCCTTAAACCCGGAGGTACCATTATCGAAGGTACATCAGGCAACACCGGGATGGGGTTGGCTATTGCTGCGGTAATTAAAGGCTATAAATGTATTTTCACTACAACAGATAAGCAGTCAAAGGAAAAGGTGGATGCCCTGCGTGCATTCGGCGCGGAAGTAATTGTGTGCCCTACCAACGTTGACCCTGAAGACCCGCGTTCATACTATTCTGTATCCTCACGTTTGGAGCGTGAAGTGTTAAATTCCTGGAAGCCAAATCAATATGACAACTTGTCTAATGCACAGGCGCATTATGAGCAAACCGGCCCTGAAATATGGGAGCAGACCGAAGGAAAGATAACGCATTTGGTAGTAGGCGTGGGTACCGGTGGAACCATTTCGGGTACAGCGAGATTTCTGAAGGAAAAGAACCCGGCAATTCAGGTTTTAGGAATTGATACCTATGGCTCTGTTTTTAAGAAATATAAGGAAACCGGAATACTGGATAAGAGTGAAATTTATCCCTATATCACTGAGGGGATAGGCGAAGATTTTTTGCCTCAAAACGTAAACTTCAGTTTAATTGATCACTTTGAAAAGGTTACTGATAAGGATGCAGCCTTAATGACCCGCGAAATCGCCCGGAAAGAAGGCATATTCGCCGGTAATTCCACAGGTTCGGCAGTTGCGGGTGTAATACAGATGAGGGACCGGTTTAAAGAAAGCGATGTGGTGGTAATTATTTTTCCGGATCACGGCTCACGCTATATGGGCAAAATGTATAATGACGACTGGCTGCGCGAACGTGGTTTTCTAAAGGATGGAAAGCTGACCGCCCGTGACATCATCAGCAAAAAGGAGAGCCCCGAGATTATTACCATCGACAGTGAAAAGACAGTTTTGGAAGCTATTAATACCATAAAGACATTAAATATTTCACAAATTCCGGTAACGCAGCAGGGGATGGTGATTGGAAAAATTACAGAGAGCGATATTTTAAGTTCATTGCTTGAAAATGCTTCGCTCAAATCTCAGCCGGTAAAAAATATTACTACTGCACCATTTCCGTTTGTGGATTTAAATACGTCTATCGACAAAATATCGTCGATGATCAACAAGGAAAACATAGCGGTATTGGTAGAAGACGAGCAAGATAATATTGAGATTATCACTCAATATGATATTATCAACGCTATGGCGGTCTGAGAAATTACTAAAGCAAACAACAAAGCCGCCCTGATTTACAGAGCGGCTTTGTTATTTAAAATATTATTGGGTGCTTAAGTCCAGTATAATATGCGGGCCTGGGGGAAGCGCTTACCGATTTGTTGTTCAAAGTAGGCTTTCAATCCCAGCATCATTTCTTTAACATATACATATTTAACACCGCCAAATTTATTGCGCTTGGTAGATCGTGTGCTTTCTTCTAAATCAAGGCTGGTGTTGGGATACCATTCCAGCAATACATCCTTAGAGCCGGGTGTAAACCGGTGGGTAATCAGTTCGAAGGTTAAATCGCAATCAAAGTTTAGCTGCTGCTGCAGCTTATCAAATAAGTTGCCATACGCTGTTTCCCAATCCGGTATGGGCATTATCGGCGCTAAAACCACGCCGATAGGGTAGCCACCGCCACCTTGTAACTTTGGCAGGGCCATTTTGCGCAGGGCTTTAATACGCGCATCTATTTTTGGTGTGCCTCCTTCTAATCGGCGTGCTACGGCATCAGCATTTAAGCTGCAACGAAAGCGCGTACGCCCGTTGTGCTGTAAACCAATTAAAGAGTCAACTGCATCAAATTTGGTTACAAATCGCAAATGGCTCATCGGGCGGTTGCCAAAAAATTCAATGGTTTCCTGTAAACCCCCGGTTAAGTGCTCCAGGCTTAAAGGGTCGGTATAACAGCTGGCTTCATAACTGGTTATTTGGTTGAGCCGTTCAAACTTCACCGTGTTTTCTAATATCTCAGGCAAATTGGCGAATACCCTTATCGCAGGCGGCCCTTGCAGGCTGCCGGCAAGGTAACAATACTGGCAGTGGGCCGGGCAGCCTTCGGCCAGGTGAAATTGCCAGTCGGCCGATGGTGGGATAGGGCGCAGGTTAAAGGCGCCTTTCGGTGCATTTACTATAGCCAGCGTATTCTTGGCAATCTTGTAGGTTTCGCGTTCCGTTTCCCCGCGCAGGCCGGTGATGCGGTTATTCTTCAATACTTCCGGTTGCAGCCCCAACCTGGTCACCCGTTCGAATATACGCTGACCATAAGGCTGTTCTATGGCATCTGCAGTAAAAACCACACGTTTGGGCATCCAGGGTTTGAATACCTTAACATCCTCACCCTGAATAACCTTTGCTTCCTGATCGATATGCTCTAATACTGACAATAGCTCCATGTACCTATAGGTACAAATAGCATTCCACTAATATTACTATCAATATTACTTGTACATAAGCAATTGTAATTCAATTATTTGTGAATGATAACATTGACATAGTAATATCATCTTCTGTTGAATTATACCTGTTGTTACTAATTCAAAATCAAGCAAATCACCTGGTAACTGTTGCGTTTGCATCCAGTGCAGGCGCTTGCATGGTTTGCGATACAAGCCAGCCGGTGGCATACATCCATTTCGCCATCTTGGTCAACTTGGTAATATCAATACGCTGTGGCTCATCACGTGGCGTATGGTAGTCGGGGTGCAGCAGCGTAGTAAAAAATACAGAAGGAATACCCGCCTGCGCATAAGGCAGGTGATCGCTTCTGAAATACCAGCCTTCCGGGTGTTTGGCATCATCCCAGGAAAAATCGAGTTTGAATTTGGTTAATTGCTCATTGGCTTTCAGCGCCATGTTCACCAGATCCGTAGAGTTTTTATGTGAAGTAGTACCCAGTAACGCAGCAGAATCCGGTGCGTTTCGGCCCATCATGTCGCCATTAAGTACAGCTACAATGGAGTTCTTAGCTACCGTAGGGTGGGCAGCATACCAGCGCGAACCCAGCAGGCCACGCTCTTCTCCGCCGTGCCATACAAACAGGGCCGACCGCTTACCCGGATGTTTAACCCAGGCACGGGCCACACCCAGCATAGCTACGGTAACCGAGGCATTATCATCAGCTCCGTTCCAGATGGAATCCTGATTAATGGTGTTACCCACACCGTCATGGTCGTGATGACCGCTGAACAACACATAATCCTGCTTCAACTTAGGGTCGGCCCCCGAAACTTTAGCCACTATGTTGGCCGACGGGTACATAAACACTTCCGTATTGATTTCGGCTTTAAGTTGGGAACCGCCTTGCAGTAAGGGCATTACTGCTGAACTCACTAATAATACCGGTACTGGTTGCTGCCGTACAGTTGCTGATGGTGTGGCAGTACTTTCATTCTGATAAGTGCCTTCTTCGTAATTATGGCCGGCAAAGGGCAGTGCCTTTTCGATCTCATTATTGGCTGCTAAAATTATTGCAGCCGCACCTTTGCGGCGCAACACAGCACTTTGTTGCCGCAAGGCAGAAATAGTATAGCGGTATCCCCATAAACTCATCCCGGTAGCAGGCAGCGGGGTGGGCGCGATAATTTGCATGGCTACCACCTTTCCCTGAAGATTAACGCCAGCCGTATCTGCCATACTATTAAGCCAAACTACTGGTTGATTGATGTGCGCCTCCAGCGGTTGGGTTACCCATACCTGTTTCCATAGCGTGAGCGACTGGTTATTCAACGTAATAGAGCTACGCGAAGATACACGGCTGCGCCTGATGTTATAAAACTGAAAATAAGTGCCATCATCTCCGGCAGGTTGTAAGCCAATTTCCTGCGCTTTTTGGGCAGTCCAGGCCGCGGCACGCATTTCATCCAATGTACCTGCCCTGCGGCCACGAAACTTATCGCCCGCCAAATCGAATATTTCCTTCTTAACGTCTGCTTCCTTTATGGCAGTCAGGCCGGGTGGTAAAACAGCAGATGCAGTTTTGGCAGATTGGGCCAGTAACAATTTACAACCCAGTAAGCTGGCGAACAGCAAAGCAGACATCTTTTTCATAAGAGACAGGTTAAACAGATTACTCTTCCAAAATAGCTTTTTTATACAATTGTCCTTAAAAATTTTTACTTTAAATTTGCATGCCGCGCTGGCAAGGCCCACCGGTTTAGCTTCATGAAAATATTAGTTACCGGTACTGCCGGCTTTATTGGCTTTTACGTAGCCCAAAAACTGGCCGAACTGCAATATGAAGTTGTTGGGGTAGACAGTATCAACAACTATTACGATATTAACTTAAAATACGGACGCTTACAGGCCGCCGGTTTTGATACCGGCGAATTGAAAGATAACCAGCCTGTTTGCAGTAAAATTTACCCCAATTACTGTTTTATTAAGCTGGATATTGCTGACCGCGTACAAATGGAGCACCTTTTTGCCAATTATCAATTCGATATGGTGTGCCATCTGGCTGCACAGGCAGGGGTAAGATATTCCATCACCAACCCGCACGATTATGCGCTGAGCAATTTATCGGGCTTCCTGAATATTTTGGAGGGTTGCCGCAGCGTGCAAATCAGGCATTTGGTATACGCCAGTAGTTCCAGCGTATATGGTTTAAACGGTAATGCGCCGTTTTCGGTTCATCACCGGGCCGACCATCCGGTGAGCCTGTATGCCGCCAGCAAGAAAAGTAACGAAATGATGGCCCATAGTTACAGCCATTTGTACCAGATGCCAACTACAGGGCTCCGCTTTTTTACGGTTTACGGCCCTTGGGGCAGGCCGGATATGGCTTATTTTAAATTTGCAGATGCCATAATCAACAACCAGCCCATTGATGTATATAACAACGGCGAAATGCAGCGGGATTTCACCTACATAGATGATATTGTGCAAGGCATCATAAAAGTTTTAGCCAAACCAGCAGAGGCAAATGCCAACTGGGACCGGTTGCACCCCGATTCTGCTACCTCATCTGCGCCTTACCGTTTATACAATATTGGCAATTCCTCGCCCGTAACTTTAATAAATTTTATTGAAGCGCTGGAAAGTGCCATCGGAAAAAAGGCCATTAAAAATATGCTTCCTATGCAGGCCGGCGATGTGCTTTCTACCGATGCCGATATGACCGATCTGGAACAGGATTTTAACTATCAGCCCAAAACGGATATAAAGGAAGGCATCAGCAAGTTTGTGCATTGGTTCAGGGAATATTATCAAATATAGCCAGAGGTAATACAAATTGATGCCTATCGCCCAAATGCTGTAGTTCGCCCTGCTTATCATACGGGTATTTTCTTATTTTTGTAAATTAAATTGACATGGCCTGCGGTAAACCGTGTGCTGATTAAGTAAATGGATATATCAGTTGTTGTCCCCCTGTTTAATGAAGTAGAATCGCTGCCCGAGCTTACCTCATGGATAAGCAGGGTAATGGCGGAACACCGGTTTACCTACGAAATTATTTTGGTGGACGACGGCAGTAATGATGGTTCGTGGGATATGATTTGCAAATTGCAAAAGCATAATGCAGCCATCAGGGGGGTCAAATTCCGCCGCAATTATGGTAAATCTGCCGCACTTAACACAGGTTTTGAAGCGGCTAACGGTAACGTAGTAATTACTATGGATGCCGATTTGCAGGACAGCCCCGATGAGTTGCCTGAACTTTATCGCCGCATCATTGAAGAAAAATATGATTTGATTTCGGGCTGGAAAGCCAAGCGGTATGATCCGATAAGCAAAACCTTACCTACCAAGCTATTTAATGCCGCCACCCGAAAAATGTCGGGCATTCACAACCTTCATGATTTTAACTGCGGATTGAAGGCATACCGTAAAGCGGTAGTGAAAAACATTGAGGTATATGGCGAAATGCACCGGTATATACCAGTGATTGCCAAATGGGCAGGTTTCACCAAAATAGGCGAGCAGGTAGTGGAGCATCGTGCGCGCAAATACGGTACCACTAAATTTGGCATGAGCCGTTTTGTAAACGGGTTTCTCGATCTGCTTTCTATATTTTTTGTAGGCAAGTTCGGCAAGAAGCCAATGCACTTTTTTGGTACGATGGGCGTAATCAGTTTTATGATGGGCATGATTATGGCCATCTGGATTATGGTAGAAAAATTGATACACATTGCCCATAACCAAAAATACCGTGACGCTACGGAACAGCCCTTGTTCTACCTGGCATTGGTGGCTATCATTGTTGGCTCGCAGTTGTTTCTTACCGGTTTTGTAGCAGAATTGATTTCCCGCAGCGCCAGTGAGCGTAATAAGTACCAGGTAGAAGAAGTGATCTGAGATGATTTCGGATTTCAGATGTTCGATTCCGGAATCTGTGTAAGGTGAAAATATAGTAACGAAAACAAAAATAAATCCGAAATCGAACGTCCGAAATCAGAAATCTACTCATGTTCTTCTCAGTTATCATCCCGCTATACAACCGCCCGCAGGAAATTAAAGAATTGCTGGAAACCCTCACCCGGCAAACTTATACTGATTTCGAAGTATTAGTGCTGGAAGATGGTTCTGTAAAAGATGCCGCTGCGGTAACGGACAGCTTTGTCGGACGGTTGAACATCAGGTATTATGTAAAGGAAAACGAAGGCCAGGGGTTTACCCGGAATTTTGGTTTTGCCCGTGCTAAAGGTGATTACTTTGTAGTATTTGATTCAGACTGCCTTATTCCGGAAGATTATTTAGCCGTAGTAAACCGGCACCTGAGTACCAGCTGGCTCGATGCTTACGGCGGCCCTGATGATGCTCATCCTTCCTTTACTCCGGTGCAGCGTGCTATCAGCTATGCCATGACTTCGCCTTTTACTACCGGCGGCATACGGGGCGGCAAAAAGAATATGGGCGGGCAGTTCCACCCGCGCAGTTTCAATATGGGCATATCGCGCCGGGTATGGGAGCAGGTGGGCGGCTTTGTAATTACCCGCTTAGGCGAAGATATTGAGTACAGCATCCGCATACATGCCCGGGGCTTTAAAATTGGCTTGATACCCGAAGCTAAAGTGTACCATAAGCGGCGCACCAGCTTTATGCAATTTTATAAGCAGCTGCATTTTTTCGGGAGGGCGCGTATCAATATTTCTACATTTTTTCCAAAGGAATTAAAGCCGGTTCATTTTTTCCCGGCAGCGTTTACCTTGTTTATATTATTTGCCTTGCTGGTAAATTTATTTAACTGGCCTGTGGCAATAATTTGTAATATTTTATTGATGGTTTATATTTTGATGATTTTTTTTCATGCATTGCTGAAAAACAAATCAGTTAAAGTTGCATTTTTGAGTATCATTGCCTCTTTCATACAACTGCTTGCCTATGGCCTGGGTTTTATGCAGGATTATTGGAAACGTATTATACTGAAACAACCTTCTTACTAACATGTACCATCCCTTTACGATACGTGAAACCATAAAAAAAGCATGGGATGTAATTAAAAAAAATTACATCATACTTATCGTGTTTACTACCATAACCTTTTTAGGGGAAATATTGAAAGATAATATTTCCTTATACTTCAGTTCTGAAAATTATTTAACGCAGGTAGCGGTTACCCAGCTGATATCGCTTATTGCTGCGTACTTAACTTTATCTTTTTACCGGCTCTTGCTTACCCTGATAGACCGTGAATACTACGAGTTTGAATTCAGGGACATCATACCTTCGTTCAAAATGGTATTGAATGCGGTAATTATTGGTATAGCGCTGAATGTGGTTATCCGTACGGTTATATTTATTGATTTCCGTTTAATAAAAAATGTTTATCTGCTGCAAACGCTGTTGGTTTTAGAAGTAGTTGCGGCTGCTTATTTAGGGATACGCCTTATTTTTTGCTTATGCTTTATTGTAGATGATGATTCGGGGCCGGTTGAATCCTTAGTGCAAAGCTTTAAAGTAACAAGAGGGAACTTTTTTAAGCTGCTGGCTATGGTGCTTTTGGTATTTGTGTTTGTAGCGCTTATCCTGTTAATCATTAATGGCATCATTACCCTGTTTGTAGACCAATACAGCCCGTTACAGATCTATTTTATTGAATTTGCAGCCATTTTTTGGTTTGCCATTACGTTTCCGGCCGTTCAGGTAATAATTATTACCACTTACCGTAAACTGATATACAGCCATCAGGATGTGGATGATGACGTGTCTGAAACCCTGTAAGCAACATGGGAGTAAAAGCCTATTTAAGTAAATGGTTTGCCCGGCTTGCGCAAATGGAATTGCAGCGCATCCGGCAGCATGGTCCTGAGATGCAGCAGAAGGTTTTGCTAAAACTTATTACATCGGCAAAAAATACAGCTTTTGGCAAACATCACCATTTTGAATCGATCCGCACCTATGAAGATTTTAAAGCGCAGGTACCCATACGTGATTATGAAGACCTGCGCTTTTATATAGACCAGGTAACCAAAGGTGAACCCGATGTTTTATGGCCCGGCAAGCCAGCTTATTTAGCCAAAACGTCAGGCACCACATCAGGTGTAAAGTACATACCCATCTCTAAGGAGAGTATGCCCGAGCATATCAAAGCTGCACGTAACGCCCTGCTTAGCTACATTTATGAAACCGGTAACACCGATTTTGTTGATGGTAAGATGATTTTCCTGCAGGGCAGCCCGGTGATGAGCGAAAAGGCCGGTATTAAGATAGGGCGCCTGTCGGGCATTGTTGCACACCTTGTGCCCGCCTATCTGCAAAAGAACCGGTTACCCGGTTACAAAACCAATTGTATAGAAGACTGGGAGGAAAAGGTTGATGCCATTGTAGAAGAAACCTACCCCCAGGATATGCGCCTTATATCAGGCATCCCGCCCTGGTGCCAGATGTACTTCGACCGGCTTTCGGCAAAAAGCGGCGGTAAAAAGATAAAGGACATCTTTCCGAATTTTAAACTGTTTGTATATGGGGGAGTAAATTTTGAGCCTTACCGCAAACGGCTGGAAGACACGATTGGCTTTGCGGTAGATGCAATAGAAACTTATCCGGCTTCTGAAGGGTTTATTGCCTTTCAGGACAGCCAGCAGGACAAAGGGTTACTGCTGCTGGTAAACTCCGGGACTTTTTATGAATTTATTCCGGTTAGCGAGTTTTACAATGCGCAGCCCGTCCGCATCAGCCTGGCAGATGTGCAATTGGGCGTAAACTATGCACTCATACTAAACACCAATGCAGGTTTGTGGGGCTACAGCCTGGGAGATACTGTGAAGTTCACATCACTTTATCCGCATAAGATTGTGGTTACCGGCCGTATAAAGCATTATATCTCTGCTTTCGGTGAGCATGTGATTGCCGAGGAAGTGGAGCAGGCGCTGCTCAGCGTGGCGGGTGAGCAGGGCATAAACATTGCAGAATTTACAGTGGCACCCCAGGTGAACCCGCCAAAGGGACAGTTGCCTTATCATGAGTGGTTTATTGAATTTGGCAATCCGCCGGCTGATATAAAGGATTTTGCACTAAAAATTGACCGGACGTTGCAGCAAAAGAATATTTATTACGCTGACCTGATTGAGGGTAATATTCTACAACCATTGATCATCAGAAACCTCAAAAAGGATACCTTTATTGATTATATGCGGTCGCAGGGGAAATTAGGCGGTCAGAACAAAGTGCCCCGTTTATCAAACGACCGTAATATTGCTGATCAATTAAGTATGCACATCATTTAACCTATAAAACCAAGCTTAAACTTAAACCGTATAAGCTACTGATACATGAGTGAGTTAAAGCATCAGCCTAAAAATATTGCCATATTAGGCGCCACAGGGAGCATCGGTACCCAAACGTTGGAGGTTATACAAGAAAACCCCTCGTTATTTAAAGCCTGGTTGCTTACGGCGCACAGCAACGCCTATTTGCTGATACAGCAGGCGTTACAGTTTGCACCCGCTTACGCAGTAATCTGCGATGAAAGCAAGTATATGGAGGTGAAAAATGCATTAGCCCATACTTCTACACAGGTGCTGGCCGGCCATCAGGCTGCCTGCGAACTGGTTACTGCGGCTGAAATTGATATTGTACTTACCGCTATGGTGGGTTTTTCGGGCCTTGAACCTACCATTGCAGCCATAAAAGCCGGTAAGGATATTGCCTTGGCGAATAAAGAAACACTTGTGGTTGCAGGCGAATTAATTACCACGCTCGCAAGAGCGTCAGGAAGCAGGCTCTTGCCGGTGGATTCTGAACACTCGGCCATATTTCAGTGCCTGGCCGGTGAAGATCCGGCTTCAGTTGAGAAGCTGATACTCACCGCATCAGGCGGCCCGTTCAGGGGCAGGGATGCTGAATTTTTATCTGCAGTTACCAGGCAACAGGCGCTAAAGCACCCTAACTGGGTGATGGGCGCTAAAATTACGATTGACTCGGCCACGCTGATGAATAAGGGGCTGGAAGTAATAGAAGCCCGCTGGCTGTTTGATGTGCAGGCCGATGATATAGAGGTAGTGGTGCACCCGCAGTCCATCGTTCATTCGCTGGTGCAGTTTAATGATGGCTCTGTTAAAGCACAGATGGGGCTGCCCGATATGAAGCTGCCTATACAGTATGCGCTGGCCTGGCCCAACCGTTTACAAAACCAGTTTAAACGATTCAGTTTTGCTGATTTTGCCTCCCTCACGTTTGAACAACCGGATACCGATACTTTCAAAAACCTACCGCTGGCCTATCAGGCGCTTCAGCAGGGGGGCAATATGCCCTGCATTATCAACGCTGCGAATGAAGTGGCCGTTGCTGCATTTTTAAAAGATGAGATCGGTTTTTTAGGCATGAGCGATATGATTTCTGAATGTATGGTACAAATTGGCTTTATAGGTAAGCCATCGTTAAATGACTATTTGAATACTGACAAAGAAACCCGCATATTCGCACAAAATTTAATTACCAAAATGCCGTTAAAGGCATAATATACTTCAAAATTATTCAATGGATGTATTAGTAATGGCAGGCCAGCTCATTTTAGGCCTATCAATCTTAGTGATTTTGCACGAGCTGGGGCATTTTTTAGCAGCCCGTGCCTTCGGCATCAAGGTAGAGAAGTTCTACCTGTTCTTTGATGCCTGGAACATCAGCCTGTTTAAATATAATTATAAAGGGGTAGAGTATGGTATTGGCTGGCTGCCGTTGGGCGGCTATGTAAAAATAGCCGGTATGATTGATGAATCAATGGATACCGACCAAATGGCCGGTGAACCGCAGCCCTGGGAGTTCCGCTCTAAACCGGCCTGGCAGCGCCTCATTGTGATGCTGGGGGGAGTAACGGTAAACATTATACTGGGGGTGCTGATATTCTGGGTGTTAACCCTTAAGTACGGCGAAAGCTACATTCCGAATAATGAATTGAAGCACGGTATTGTACCCGGAGTAATTGGCCGGCAGATTGGTTTGAAGGCAGGCGATCAGATCACCGCCATTAATGGTAAGCCATTGGTACGGTACGAGGATATCATCAGTTCGCAGGTGCTGATGGGTAACTGCGTGCTTACGGTACAGCGCGGCAGCCAAACGCTGAACGTTACGGTGCCATCAAGCATTGTAAATGATATTTCAGACCAGGGCGTAGATCAGTTCGTCAGCCGGTTACCCCGCATCCGGTTTGCTGTAGATTCGCTGCAACCCGGCAGCGGAGCGCAAAAGGCGGGTTTGTTAAAAGGCGACAGCATTGTATCGGTAAACGGTAAACCGGTTATGTATTTTGATGAGATGCAAAAGGCATTGGCCGAAAATAAGGGCAAGCAAGTGCAACTGGGCGTTAAACGTAACCAAAAGCCTATGCAACTTACCGCACAGCTAAACGCACAGGGGCAATTGGGCTTTTATCAGAAAGGCGATCTGCCTAAGGAAAAAACGGTGCAATACGGGTTTTTCCAATCGCTGCCGGTTGGCGCTGCCAAGGCCTGGGACACATTCAGCACGAATGCTACCGGTATAGGTAAGATGATTACCGGTAAGATTAATCCCAGTAAGGCCATTTCCAGTCCGTTGCGCATTGCCACTTTTTTTGGCGCACATGTAGACTGGTTGCGTTTCTGGAGCCTTGTGGGCTTATTATCCATGGCCCTTGCACTCATGAACATGCTGCCAATACCAGCCCTCGACGGTGGCCATGCGCTGTTTCTGATTATTGAGATGATTAAGGGGAAACCCTTAAGCGATAAGTTTTTAGAGCGTGCCCAGATTGTAGGTTTTGTAATGCTGATTACCTTGATGGTGTTTGCCTTTGGTAATGATATATTGAGGATCGTTCATCATAAATAAGAAACACTTAAGTATACTAAACATAGAAAGGGCTTACCATATAAGTGATAAGCCCTTTCTATGTTTAAGGCGGTTAATATAGTTTACTCGTAATCAACATTACGGGTAAATAGGGGTGGTTCCCGCTTCAGTAGTACGCCAAATATAAAAGCGGCAATAAAGGCAAATACCACCCCCAGCAACAGGTAGGTTACCACGTTGCCAACAGTAATATGCATGCCGGCATTTAAGTTTCCCTGCAGTTCGGTTGCACGTTTATTCATTTCAATTGGCGGAACTCCATTATGCTGTTGAGCTTGCTGGAATGACTGCACAGTATGTTTGTTTGCTTCTAAAACAGCTGCAGGATGCAAAAGATGTACAAATACAACATTAAAGCCAATATAAGCAATTACCAGTGCAGTATAGAACATAAAGAATATACCTGTGGTGGCCTGTTTTAAACTCCAGTAATTTCCAATCGATCTTTTCAGTAATACTGCAAAACCAAGCCCGAACAGTATTTGGAGCGGATACTTGGTTAGAAACAAAGCTATAACCAAAGCTACTACCGAGGTATTGATATAGGCGGTGTAATAAACCGCAGCTATACTGATTACCAATAATAGAATGCCAAGTAATAACCCGTACTTAATGCCGCTTAACCTTAATGTTGAATTACTATACTGCATGTACAGCTTAGTTGTTAAAGGTGGTTAGTATGCAGTATACAGCAGTATCAAAGTCTTTATTGTCAGAAGCGGCAGTTACTTCGTTAGCGCCTTCTGCGGGGCTTTGTATGTTTTGGAAAAAACACATCATTGGATAGAACAGTTCCTGCAGTTCGTCGTCATCTGTCAGCGTATCGGCTACTTTGTTTACTTCCCCGGGTGTGCTCTCTACCAGTTGCTGATTGGCAATTACCGGTTCATATATACGATGCTCATCCTGAAATTCATCATCGTTCACCAGCAGAAATTCATTCAGGTAATCTTCTAAAGAAGGCTCAATTTCTTCATCCCTGCATTCGTTAAGATACAGCAATACGTTTAGCAATTCGGTACCACGGTCCATGGTTTCCTCTTCAATTTCGGCCCACTCTTCACTTTCCAGATAGTCATCATCCAGTCTTTTAATATCTGCGCTAAAGAAGTTTACCATCAGTAAATCAAAAAACACTTCGCGTAAAGCTTCGGTTTGCGGGTATTCATCAAACAAGTCATCAAGCGCATTAGCTTTTTCTAAAAAATCATTTTCAGAAGAAAAAAGAGTAATAGCCTGGCTGCTGAATAGCCTGGCGTTCGTATTGTTGTATTTGGAAAATTCGTTTATCGAAGTTTCTATGGCCAGCTGGACTTTTAAGTCAGTCATAGTTTTTTTAATTAAAATGTACCTGGTTATGGTTACAGGTTAACAGTATTCGGCCGGTTAAGTTATGGCCTAAAAAAGGAGAATTATAAGATTTGGATTGGTTGTTCTGCTTGGTGTATTGCCATTGGCCAAGGCTATCAAACAGGGTAATGTTGGCAATTGCACCTTCTGTAATTGCCGGTATGGGTAGTTGCAGTATCTCGCGGGGGGCTATGGCCAGTTTTTGTACAATTACTTCCGGCAATAATCCTGCCTGCACCGTAAGCGAAAAGGTGGTTTGCAGCCCTAATAAGCCATAAGCGGCAATTTCAAATTCCACATCTTTGTACTCAACTTCGTGCGGGGTATGCTGCGATACCACAGCATCAATGGCGCCGTCCTTTAAACCTGCAATCAAAGCGTTAGCATCCGCACGGGTACGCAGGGGCGGCTTTACCTTGTACAGGCTGTCAAAATTCATCAATGATTGATCGGTAAGAGCCAGATGATGTGCGGCTACATCGCAGGTTACCCGCAGCCCTTTCTTTTTGGCCTGCCTTATCAACTCCACAGATCCGGCTGATGACAGCGTACTGAAATGTATTTTTGCGTTGGTATATTCCGCTAAATAGAGGTCGCGCGCAATCATCAGTTCTTCGGCCAGGGCAGGGATGCCTTTCATTCCCAGCAATGTACTTACTTCGCCCTCATGCACCCTGGCCTGGCCTGCAATGGCCGCATCCTCGGGGTTGGAAATAATCAGTGCATCAAATGCCTGCACATATAATAACGCCCTTTCCATCAACCCTGCATCTTGTACCGGGTGATTGCCATCCGTAAACGCCCTGGCGCCGCTCATGTACATATCATAAAGTTCGGCTAAATCCTTACCCTCGCGCTTGTATGATATGCTACCCAGCGGATACACGTCAACCAGGTTGTTTTTGGCTTTGTTAATGAGGTATGCTACTTCTGTTTTAGAATGTATGGGTGGCTGGGTGTTGGGTAACAGCGCCAGCCCGGTATAGCCCCCTGCTGCTGCGGCTTTAGTACCGGTAAACAAATCTTCCTTGGTTTCAAAGCCCGGCTCGCCAATGTTGCAGTTCAAGTCGAAGAAACCGGGAGAGAGGTAGTGCCCTTGTGCATCAATTTTCTGAAAATCTGCATCAGTAATTTTGGGGGCAATTTTTGTGATGATGCCATCTTTAATAAGCACATCAGCTGTTTGCCGGTGGTAAGGCGATTGCGGACTAAGTATAACAGCAGATTGAATAAGCAGATCCATGTTTATTAAGTTGTGGTGCCTTATAAATACATAGTTTATGTAATGCCGGACTTGTTAAAATACCGGACAAGCCATATTTCGGCAGCAATGCAAAACAACGCCAAAATTAGACAAACTTTCCATAAATGCAGCCCCTTATTTGCTTCGGCCAGTGCTGTGGTTATGGGTTTAGCGCCGGCATTGATCAGCCTGCTTTGGGCCGGAAGCATTTTCTGAACTGCCTCGCGGCTGAGGTAGTGCAGGTCCGACTCCGAACGGCTGTTATTGAAGGCAAATACGGCCAGCAAGCTGTCTTTTACGGTTAGCCGGTACATGCCCGGCTGCTTTACCTGGTCGGCCACGTACAGCGTTCTGATGCCATTAGATAGCTGTACATCAGGTAACAGTTTAACTGCGCCTTTGGTAAGATACAGCGGCTGCTTTTCTTTAATGCCGACCTGTGAAAAGGTGATGCGCTCATCCTGCCCGATGTAATGATACAGGGCTGCATCATTTTTACTGAGCAGGGCAACCCTGAATAGCATCGGTAACAACAAGGCATGTTTTGGCAGGTTACTGTACCCTTCATCAAGCGGCACAGCAGAAAGGTATACCATGCCTTTACCAGCCGGATAACCTGAAATAAAGGGATCGTTTCCCGGAAGCATCAGGAGCGCCTTGCCAGTATGTTCAACAGGTAAATTTAATTTATAATATTTATGTACGATGGGTAGATCAGGCTTGTCATAAAAATGCTCAAAAATACCCTTCCATACCGGATGCTGCGCATTAAACGATAGTACTTTGGTTTCTTCTGTTAAAAGCTGACCGGGCCAGGGAGCGTTTAAAGGGCGAAGTAATTGCTGATAGCTGGCTGCGTTTGCATCGCCGGCAGGAAATACCATTAAGGTGCCGCCATTACGAACATAGTTTTGTAACTGTTGCGCCAGTCCGGCAGGGATAGTTTCAACATCACTTATGAAGATAACAGGATACTGGCTTAACGTAGCATAATTGATGCTGCCAGAGCTGATCTGGTCCGGTTTAAAAAAGCTGTCAGTGCCGAAGGCTGCGGTAAGGTATTGATTTTTGTTTCTGCCGTTGATGAGCAGCAGGGGTAAGTGCGGCTGTACATTAAAGCTGAAATAAAAAGTATTATCGAAGGTAACAGGGTTGTCCTGCAACTGTATTTGCGCCTGCTGCCAGCCGGCTTGCAGCTCCGAAAAGGTAACAGTATCATTGCCTGCGCTATTGTCCCTGAGGCTGATACTGCTTACCGCTTTTTGTACACCGTTGATTAATAATCTTACCGGTACCGATATTGCGGCCTTGTCTGAATAGTTACGGATCCTGATTACCAGTTTTTCCTGTTCTGCCGGCCGGTGCACCGCGTTGAGCAATAAGATAGAATCAACAGCAAGGTTTGGCAGGGGAGCAGCCTCAATCTTAACAAAGTTTAATGAAGCAGATGTGTCGGTTTGGAGCAGTTTGCCGGTAGCTAAGTTTTGTTGAAAATCTGATACTACATAATAGCTTTTTGTGGTTTGCGGCTGCAGGTTAAGAAAATTTTGCTGCCGGCTGATAATTTGCTGTAACGAGCGGCTTTGCGTTGATAGCGTAAGGGTGTCAACCGCCTGGTCAAATTCTTCGGCTGTAAGCAAGCGCTGGTGCTGCCCCTCAAAATCCTGGGTGAGCAGCTGAAAACGGGTGTTGCTCTGGTATGCAGCTACAATCTCTTTGGCCCGGCGTTTGGCTTCGTCCAGCAGCCTGCCCTCCGGGTTGAGGGTTTGCATCGAGTAAGAATTATCTACAAAAATGCTGATAACCTGCGGTGTATTATCAGCGGCTGATTTACGACCGGCAAAGTAAGGGCGGCTAAAAGCAAGCAGTACGAACAAAAAGATCAGCAACCTTGCGGTTAAGACCATACGCTCGCGCAGGTGTGTACGCGAAGCCTGTTGCTGCTGTATCTCTTTTAAGAACTGTACATTGGAGAAGGTTATGCGTTGATATTTCCTGAAGTTAAATAAGTGCACCAGAATTGGAATGGCCAATACCGGCAGCGCATAAAATACTTCGGGGTATTCAAAATTCATATCAGTACGCTATCCTTCCTTGCTCAGAACAAAGCTATGATATTTCCTGATTTGCCTGGCTTAAATGCAGTGGTGCTGCAGAAGTATACTGCGGAAAGCGTATAACAAATGAACTGCCAACCCCCGGGCTGCTTTCTATCTCCAGGGTGCCGCCATTCTTTGAGATCAGGTCGCGCACCAGCAACAGGCCAAAACCGGTACCCATTTCGCCGGCGGTACCGTTGGTTGTCATGTAACTGCCTTCAATTACTTTTTTCAATTTACTGGGGGCCATGCCAATTCCGCTGTCCTTAATAACAATAGCTGTAAAGCCGTCAGTTTGTACTGAAGTGAATTGTATGCTTCCTTTATCAGGTGTAAACTTCAAGGCGTTATTAAGCAGATTTCTGAACACTATGCGTAACGCTTCGCGGTCGGCATACCAGTTAACTGTGCAATCTATGTAATTGGTAACCGTTAGTTTTTTGTTGTGTAAAGCCAGCTTTTGCTCTTCAATCAATTCATTCACCATTCCGGTTATTGCATTATCGTTCTTTTTAGCTTCGGCATGTTGTACCTGCCTTTTAATCCAGAACAGTAAATTATCCAGTAAGGTAATGGTGCGCACATATTGTGCCTCCAGCTGGCCGAACAAGGTTTTAGCTTCTTCCTGCGATAGCATCTGCTGGTTATAAATATCAAGCAGGCTGCGTGTATTTACCAGCGGGTGCCGCAGGTCATGTGATATAACGCTCAGTAATTTATTTTTGAGGTTGTTATCCTGTGCAAGTTCTTTATTCTGCTGCACAATCTGGCTGTTCAAATGCTGCACTGCTGCCGATTTTTCTTCAATCTGCTCATTCTTATCCGTTAATGCCAGCGCGTAAGCCCTTGCCCTGCGGTAACTGATGTGCAAAGGTATGCCCAGCGCAAAACCTATACATACAATAATCAGAAACACTTTCAGGTAGATTGTTTTTTCCTGGGAAACCTTCTTGATTCTGTCTATCTGCGCCAGGTAACGCGACTGGTTTTCTTGTTGCTGTTTAAACACATCCATAAAGGTTATGGCCTCTTTCTTTTCCTGTTCTGTTACCTGGGCGCTAATGGTAAGCAGCTTATCCTGCCACTTTATTACGCCATCGGTATTATGCAGATACCGGTTGATGTGTAACAGTATTATTGCAGCTTGCCTGGTAATATCAATGCCACCCACACTGTTTGCGTTGGTGTAAGATAATACAGCGTATTTTTCAGCTTCATTGTGCTGTTGTTGCAGGTTGTAAATCCGGGCAATTTCCAGGTATGACAACGCTTTTCCATAATTATCATGTGTTAAGGTATCAACCTTCAAAGCGTGGTTGAACCATTTTAATGCTACAGGATAGTTTTTCAAATCCTCATAGAGCAACCCTTTGCTGTAATACGACTTTTTTTCACCATAGGTGTACCTGGCCTGTAAGCTGGTTTGATAGGCCTGGTCATACAAGTTCAAAGCCTTGTCATAATGCTTTAAGCTCTGGCTTAATAAGCCAAGCCTTAGCTGAACGTTGGAAATATCAACAGGCTTGTGCAAACGCGTAAACACCACCAGTGCATGATTAAGCAATCGTGCGGCTTCGGTAAATTCCTTTAACTTTCGTTTTACCGTGCTGATGTGCTGTTCGCACTGGGCGGCGTGATATTCATCCCCATCTTGCTGGCTGATGGCTAAAGCCTGGTAGTATAACAACAAAGCCCGCTTGGAGTAGCCGCGCTGACTGAATACTTCGGCCTGGTTTACATAGGCTGCCGCCAGCCCTTCGCGGTATTTATTGTCTTCGGCCAACTGTTCAGCACGTACAAAGAGCAGCAACGCCTTAGAAGCATCATGCCTGAACATCTTAAATCCCTTACTGTTCAGCGTGTCCACCTCTGCTTTTACCGCATTAAGGCCGGTATTTTGATTTTGCTGTGCAATGCCCTTAACTCCTGAAAGCAGAAAGCAAAAAATCAGTAAGCAGGTTAGTATCCGGTGAATCACTGTGATGTTAAAGCAAGCTTCGTGTTAAAATAGCTGGTATACCTGGTTTATAATAAGTAGTACTGTAAGGGCATAGTTTTAAAAAACACCGTTAGCACAAAATAAGCTGACTACAGCAATTGCTTACTTAATTTTACTGCATTACGTTAGTAGCAGCTAAATTGTTACGTCTGTGCCATAAAAACAGGCAGTAACAATTTTGCTCCTTCGGGTAATACTGGTTGTAAGTGATAACGGCCTGTCTTTACCGGCCCTGCCAAGATGCCTGACATAACCCGATCTAAACAGAACCGGGCCATTTCCTTTGAAATGGCCCGGTTCTGTTTATCTTCTGTGCCGCCTTCGCTTTTTGCTGCTTTCGCGGTGATGGGCTGACGAGCGGTGCTTACTTATCTCGTGGTGTTTGCTCACGCGGGAATGGCTTTCGCTATGGTGTGTATGGCGGCGACGATTGCCTGTATCATTAGGTTGCTTTGAGTGGCGGGCAACCGGTTCGGGGCGAACCGTTGCCGTACTTGCTGATGTACTTGTGGCTGTAGTTGTACTATCAGTACTCAGTTGTTTTACCGAGAAACTGTTGCCATGATAGCTGTATTCTAATATCTTCTTTTGGCCGGTAGGTTTTGCATTCCGGTTATCACTATCATAAACCGGGTAAGTACGGATAATCTTATCTTCCTTAACCACAAAGCTGTCACCGCCATGATAGCCTTCTTTTTGCCGGGAGCTTAACTTTGGAAATTCAAGTTTCCGGGCGTTATCATTATTGTATTCATAAGCATCAACCTTGCCGTAATGGGTAGAGTCGGCGGTTTGCGACAGGATAAATATTTCCGGGTTGCCGTCCGTATCTAAATCAGAATTGAACACATCTTTGATGGCTCCGTCCAGATTACCATTGGTGGTAGTATATTTTTTGTCAACCGAATCGGAGCACAGGATCATATAAGCGCCTAACGAATCAGTTCCCCGGCCCCAGCTTAATACATCGTAATCTATTCCGGGCACCACCTCAATACGCTCGTGAAAACGAAAGGGCGGCATAACAGCAGGCTTGTTAACTGTTGCCCGGGCAGTTTTATGATTATTATCTTTATCGTGCCGGCAGGCTGCAACAGCCAGGCATAAAATAAGGCCGGGTAATGCGTAACCAAATTTCATAGGCAATGGGGTGGGGTTTTAATGCAATGGTTATTTAATTAAACAGGTCGGCAGGTGATACTTCTCCCTTAGGCTTACCCGGAATGGTCATGTACACATGCAGTGCGCCGGATGCCGCGCCTCCGCCTTCAAAGTACTTAACGGTAATGCGGTGGTAGCCGGGCTGCAGTAAAATTTCGCCGCCCTGCTCATACAAATTATGCCGGCCATCATTATTAACAACCTGCTGCTCATCTATCAGTAATACCGAACCATCATTTGATACGGTAGAGAACAGATATTTGCCGCCCGTATCAATACGTATAAAGCCGGTATATATTACGCCAAATGACTGGCGGCTTTTGGCGAACGAGGATATGTTAAAACTTTTAGTTATACCGCTATCGGTTATTGCCGCTTCATCCAGTTGGCTGGTATAGGTAAACTTACCATCAACCACCTTAAATTTTAAGCCCTGTATGTTAGCAGTGTAAGGCACCGGAGCCATAGGAGGCTTATTAAATATGGTTACCTTAGTAATGTTACTGCGCAAACCAGAAGGGGTAATTACCATAGTTTGCAGCTCGCGGTAATCATTCAGCGGAATGTTTAACGTAAACGGGTGTTCGTAAACCAGGTCTGTTTCACGTGTACTGTACCCATCAATGGTGTAATAAATTTTTGCCCCTTCTACCGATGGCTTGAGGTTTACCTGATACTGTGAGGCAATGGTTGTAGTATCTTTAAGGCCGATTACCTCCGGCACACGGTAATTAAAATCATTTTTATCAAGCCAGGCCAGGTGGTGCGGCAGCCGTACCTGTGCAAAATTAGTATAGTTTTTCAGGCCAAGCGGTGTCCAGGCTACTTCTGCCAATGCCAGCAGGCGCGGGAGCAGCATATACTCAGCCTTGCTTTCTGTAGCAATGTACTCGGTCCACAGGTTAGCCTGCACACCTAATATAAATTTTTGTTGTTCAGCAGTAAGGGCCGCAGGGGTAGGATTGTAACTGTAGGTTTTTTGCAGCGGTGCATAACCGCCGATGCCCAGGGGTTCGTTACCCAGCTTGCCTTGTGCATTGTCTAAGTATAAACCGCCGCTTCCGGGGGTCATAACTACGTTGTGCCCCTGGCGTGCGGCTGCAATGCCGCCGTCTTCGCCCCGCCAGCTCATCACGGTGGCGTTAGGGGCAAGTCCGCCTTCCAGTATTTCGTCCCAGCCAATTATGCTGCGGCCTTTGCTGTTCACAAACTTTTCCATGCGCTGTATAAAATAGCTTTGCAGGCCATGCTCATCCTTCAGCTTTAAGCGTTTAATGAGGCTTTGGCAAAAGGCGGAGTTACGCCAAACGGTTTTAGGCACTTCATCACCGCCTATATGTATATAGCGGCTCGGGAACAGTTCCATCACTTCGGTAAGCACATCTTCTAAAAAGCCAAACGTTTTTTCAGACGGGCAGAACACGTTATTAAAAACGCCCCATTTTTCGGCAACTGCATATTTAATCCTTGGGTCGCAGCCCAGTTCAGGGTAGGCTGCCAGTGCTGCCAGGGCATGGCCGGGCATCTCTATTTCGGGTATTACGTTGATGTAGCGGTCGGCAGCATACTTTACCACTTCACGTATCTGGTCCTGCGTATAATAACCGCCATACGGTGTATTGTCATACCGCTGTACCGGGTTATCACGGTAATTGCCGATCAGCGTTTGTGCACGCTGACTGCCAACCTGGGTGAGGCGCGGATATTTTTTTATTTCGATACGCCAGCCCTGGTCGTCGGTTAAATGCCAGTGGAAATTGTTGAGCTTATAAGCCGCCATCAGATCAATATACCGTTTCACGAATTGCACCGAAAAAAAGTGCCGCGATACATCAAGGTGAAGGCCCCGGTAAGCAAAGCGGGGATAATCTTCTATCTGCACGCAAGGTAGCTTCAACGTAGCCGAGCGTTCGAGCGGAATCAGCTGTATGAGGGATTGAATACCATAAAATATCCCGGCACCTTTACCCGTAATGGTTACTCCGGTGGGTGTGATGTTTAAGCGGTAACCATCAGCCGGCAATTTTTCGCTTCCGGCAGAGGTAATAATGATAGCATTTGAGTTTGTGCTGTTTGCCGGTTTTACCGGTAGTTGAAGCGCATACCTGTTCTTCAGGTAATCAGCCAGAAACATTACCGCTTTGTTACCAATACTGTCGGCAACGATGGCGGTTGGCTGACCTACAACAAAAACACCCGGATTGCTTTTAACAGAAACAGGTTGCGGAATGATGGCCGGAACCGGAGCTTGTGCAAATACCGGGGCTGATAAAGAACAAGAGAGCAACAGCAGCATACTGCTAACGAAATTTAAACGCATTAATTGAAGTTGAATAATAATTAAGTAATAAGGCGTAACCTAAGCAAGGTAAGTGGATGTAATCCACAGGTTTTTGCTTCGCTTATTGCACGCGCTGTTTCAAAGCCGTGAATTTAGACGATTTTGTTCACAGGCATAGCTGCAAGATGTAAAAAATAAGTGGTTAACTAAAAAAAGCCACCTGTTAAAGGGTGGCTTTTAAATGCTACTTTATATAAGGTAAACCTAAACTACCGTTTCGGTTTCAGCTTCTCGTGCGGCCAGCCAGCGTTCCGCATCAAGTGCGGCCATGCAGCCGGTTCCGGCAGCGGTTACCGCCTGACGGTATACATTGTCCTGGGCATCGCCGCAGCAGAATACCCCTTCAATATTGGTATGGGTAGTACCGGGTTGAGTTTTGATATAGCCTGTTTCGTCCATATCCAGCCAGCCCTTAAAAATGTCGGTGTTCGGGTGATGGCCGATGGCTACAAAAAAACCGGTTACATCCAGTACCTTTTCTTCCTGCGTTTTATTGTTGAGTATCCTTACGCCGGTTACGCCTGTATTATTGCCTACAATTTCCTGCGTATCAGTATTGTAGATGATTTCAATATTGTGGGTATGCTGTACGCGGGTTACCATTGCCTTGGAGGCGCGAAATTCATCCCGGCGAACCAGCATGTACACCTTTCTGCAAAGCTTGGCTAAATAGGTAGCTTCTTCGGCAGCCGTATCGCCTGCACCTACAATGGCTACATCCTGGCCTTTAAAGAAGAACCCATCACAAACGGCGCAGGCCGATACGCCAAAGCCGTTATATTTCATTTCCGATTCTAATCCCAGCCATTTGGCGGAAGCGCCGGTAGAGATGATCACCGTATCAGCTAAAATAGTTTTCACCTCGTCTACAAGCACTTTATGCGGCATACTGCTGAAATCAACCGAACTTACATAGCCAAAGCGGATATCGGTGCCAAAGCGTTCAGCCTGTGCACGAAAATCCTCCATCATCTCCGGGCCCATAATTCCTTTCGGATAACCGGGAAAGTTTTCTACATCAGTGGTTTGGGTAAGCTGTCCGCCGGCCAGCATACCTGTATACAATACGGGTTTTAAGTCAGCACGGGCCGCATAAATCGCAGCGGTATATCCTGCAGGTCCCGACCCGATGATCAGGCATTGTACGTGTTCAGTTTCTTGAGACATCAGCGTGAGAATTGAAGCGCAAACTTAACGTTTTGAGGGTGATAAGGCAAGTTTGAAATGTCAAAAGCGTGTGATAGTTTGCCCGGATGCAAGGCTTAAAGTTTCCGCCCGGCTCAATCAGGCAGTTTGCTTCAGTGTACCGTAACAGCCGGAAATAAATAAGCCGTAATCATTTCTTTTGTAACTATAATAGCTATATTGCGTAATAAAGCTGTGACAAAATAAGCCGACCATATGCTGATATTAACTATACTTTTCTTGTGCCGTAAGTTCAACCTCATTGAACGGCTGAAATTAAAGGAGACTTTTCACAAATCTCCCAAGATAGTTGCGGTTTTAGCCACCGTTTCCCGTTAGGTTACAGGATAACTTTACAGCCGCTGCCCTGCACTGTTCCTGCATTTGGGTAATGATAGTACAACTCGCTGTCAGGCAAGCTGTAATACCTCAGTCGTACGATTTCTTTGCTGCTCGCTTAACGCTGCATTTTTGGCTAATGACTGACCGTAGGACGGGATCATCTGTTTCAGTTTAGCCTGCCATTCCGGCGATTTGGCCTGTTCTTTAAAGCAACGCTCAATCAGCTGGATCATGATGGGCACGGAGGTGGAAGCGCCCGGCGATGCACCCAGCAGGGCAGAAATACTGCCATCGGCAGCGGTAACCACTTCGGTACCAAACTCCAGTACGCCGCCGCGTTTGGCATCTTTCTTTATCACCTGCACACGCTGGCCGGCAATATCCAGGCTCCAGTCCTCCTGTTTAGCTTCGGGATAATAATCACGCAGCGCAGCCAGCCGGTCTTCCGGCGATTGCATAACCTGGCTGATGAGGTAATTGGTTAGCGGAATGTTATCAATACCTGCTTTAACCAGCGGGTATAGGTTATCGGGCTGTATAGAGGTGAACAGGTCCAGCAGGGAACCATGTTTTAAAAACCGGGTGGAAAAACCGGCATAGGGGCCGAATAGCAGCGCCTTTTTGCCGTTGATCATCCGCGTGTCCAGGTGAGGTACCGACATTGGCGGCGAACCTACCGAAGCCTTGCCATATACCTTGGCCTGGTGGCGGGCAATCACCTGCTCATTATGGCATACCAGCCACTGGCCGCTCACCGGGAAGCCGCCAAAGCCTTTACTTTCGGGAATGCCTGATTTTTGCAGCAGGGGTAAAGCACCGCCGCCTGCGCCGATGAATATAAATTTGGTATTTAAGCGCCTGCGCTCATTGGTAGCCTTGTTTTTAACGCTTACCCGCCAGCTCTGGTCTTTGTTGCGCCACAGGTTACTCACATTATGGTTGAGGTAAATGTTTACGCCTGGCTTCTGCTTCAGATAATCCAGCAGCAGCGCAGTGAGTGAACCGAAATTTACATCGGTACCTAAATCCATACGTGTAGCCGCCACTTTTTCGTTGGGTGTCCGGCCATCCATTACTAATGGCATCCACTCTTTCAGGTGTTCGGCATTATCTGCATACTGCATTCCGCTAAACAGGTGATGCTGTATCAGGGCTTCGTGGCGTTTCTTTAAGTACGTAACATTTTCGTCGCCCCAAACAAAACTCATGTGAGGGATGGGGCTGATGAAATCCTTCGGTGATGAAATAAACCCCTGTTCCACTAAAAATGCCCAGAATTGCTTGGATACTTCAAACTGCTCGGCAATCTTGATGGCCTTGGTAATGTCAACGGTACCGTCAGGTAGTTCGGGAGTGTAATTAAGCTCGCAAAACGCGGAGTGGCCGGTGCCGGCATTGTTCATGGCATCAGAGCTTTCGGCGGCAATTTCGTCTAAGCGTTCATAAATATCAATGGTAAGATCAGGCTGAAGCTGTTTGAGTATAACACCCAAAGTGGCGCTCATGATACCTGCGCCTATTAATACAACATCTGTTGATGTAGTTGAATTTGTTGTGCTCATTAGTATGGTAAAAACGGGTTGCCTGAGTTCGGCGTATCAGTTATGCAGAACCATCGGCCTTTATCTGTTAACTCCCTGATACAGGTATTTGTTGCAGCATACCGCCGGTAGTTATCCGAGATAAATGATGCGCTAAAGTTTGTTAATTTTTATGAAAAAACAGTGATTAGTTTGATTGATTAAATGTAACAATTTGAGTTATCACCGTTAGCCCAATGTTTTTCAGCTTTGATAAGGGAAAAACGGACGAAAGCAGTCTTTATACGCATTTTTACTGCTTTAATCCGTTTTTCCCCCGGGGTTTTGCAGTAGTGTTAATGCAAAACTTCCTGCAGCATATCTTTAAAGGTCTGCTTAATCAAACTGAATTCTTTAGCATCACCCTTTAAAAGCGCCTCGGTAAATTTGATCATCTGGTCGGCAGTAATATGAGGCGGCAGTGGCGGCACCGAAGGGTCAACCATGGCTTCAATCACACATGGCCGGTCGGCGGCTAAGGCGGCATCCCAGGCCGGGCCAATTTCTTCTACCTTGTCAATCTTAATACCTTTCAAACCTAACAGTTCCGCGTACTTTGCGTAGGCAAAATCGATGATGTCCTGTGAACCGCTAAATTCCGGGTCGCCGCTGGTTACCCGCTGTTCCCAGCTTACAAAGTTGAGATCACGGTTATTCAGTACCAGGATTACCATGCGCTGATCCCGCCAGCGGTTACGGTATTTGGCAATGGTAATCAGTCCGTTAATGCCGAGCATCTGCATAGCGCCATCGCCGATGATGGCTATCGGCACGCGGTCGGGGTAGGCAAACTTGGCAGCGGTAATGTAGGGTATCGCAGGGCACATGGTAGCCAGGGTGCCCGACAGCGAAGCCATCATACCCTCCCGCAGCTTTAAGTTACGGGCAAAAAAGCCGGCTGATGAACCGGAATCGGCCGTAATGATACAGCGGTCTGGTAAACGGGAAGACAGTTCCTGCACCACCTTCTGCGGGTTAAGCGGATTGGCGGTTACCTCGGCCTTGGCTTCTACCACCTTGTTCCAGTCGGCCACATCTTTCTCAATCTTTTCGCGCCAGCTGCGGTCTTCCTTACGGATAATCAGCGGGACAAGCGCTTTCAGGGTTGCCTGACTATCGCCGATCAGGTTAACTTCGGTAGGATAGCGCAGGCTTACCATTTTAGGGTCAATATCAATCTGCACCGCCCTGGCCTGGCCCTCCTTCGGTAAATATTCAGAATACGGAAATCCGGTGCCAATCATCAGCAAGGTATCGCATTCGCTCATCAGCTCCCAGCTGGCATTGGTGCCCAGCAGGCCAATGGCCCCGGTGGAGTAGGGCAAGTCATCGGGTAAAATAGCCCTGCCTAATAACGCCTTGGCGATACCTGCACCCAGAAGTTCAGCAATTTCTTTTAACTCCTCCGGCGCGCCGGCGGCACCCACACCGGCCAATATGGCTACCTTTTTACCCTCATTAAGCACGATGGCCGCTTTTTGTAACTCGCTTTGCGGGGGTACGGGTTTTTCAACGCTGAAGCCAATGCCGGTATGTACACTACCATGCGTGTGCGGCGGCTCTTTTACAGCGGCCAGCTCCTGCACGTCGTTGGGTAAAATTACACAGGTTACCGTACGTTCGGCTTTGGCAATACGTATCGCGCGGTCAATTACATGGCGTACCTGGTTCGGGTCGGTTACCATGTGCACGTAGTTGTGCGCCACATCTTTAAAGAGGCTTACCAGGTCTACCTCCTGCTGGCATTCGCCACCCATCGACATGCGCGCCTGCTGCCCTAAAATGGCTACCACCGGCTGATGGTCAAGCTTGGCATCATATAACCCGTTGAGCATGTGTATCGCTCCCGGGCCTGATGTGGATATGCAAACGCCTACTTCGCCGGTAAACTTGGCATGGGCGCAGGCCATAAAAGCGGCATTTTCTTCATGCGATACCTGAATAAAATCAATCTTGTCCTGCGCACGCCGTAAAGCGCCCATTACACCGTTGATACCGTCTCCGGGATAACCGAATACCCGGTTAACGCCCCATTCGTACATGCGCTCTATAATAAAATCGCTTACTGTTTTGCTCATGAGTATAAGTATTAAAAAATACAACTACCGATTAATCGTATTACTTTAACTATGAGTAAATAGCTTTGTTTGCATAACATACCATAAATGAATACCGCCGGAACCTGTAAGTTCCGGCGGTTTAAATATCGGGGAGGGTTGCAGCTATCAGTCCTGCGGTGCAGGTTTAAACAGCAGGTTCTGGGTAAGCTTAAACAAGGCGAATACAATAACCGGTGCAGCAATAACATCAATGGTGTAATGCACATGCTGTACCAGCAGCAATACGCCAACTATGGCAGTGCCTGCAATAGCCAGCCATTTTTCGGTCTTTCTTTCAAGGCAAAGCACCATACACACCATCGTACTCACATGGCCGGAGTAGAACAGATCTTTGGTGATCACCGCATGACCGTAGAAGATACCGGTTAGCGGGTCCACCAGTTCAACCAAACGTGCCGGGGCCGCCAGCGGCACCAGCGAAATAGAAATCATACGGCTGATGACCACAAAGCTGTATAGCCAGATGTATTTGGTGTATATAATAGGTTTACCAACAGCCCTCACCATGGTTAAGGCAGCGAAACCCCAAATGATCATAAAGATAAAGGGCGACACATTTACCGATGGCAGCGCATCAAGTATATAATCGTTAAGCTGGATGCCGCCCTGGCGGTGCTCAATATTTTGGAAAAAGTAAGGCAGTATGGAAAGCACAATCGCTAAAAGCACAGATCCCCAAATGGTTAAAAGCCGGTGAAGTGCTGAGTTCCATACGCTCCTCCAGTTTTGCCTGATGTTGATGGTATTATTTTGCTGCACAGAAGTATCTGATTATTAGGGTGGGCAAATTTAAAAAGTTTCGGGTAAATGTTAAATAATTCTGATGTCATGATTAAGTTAAGATTAACACTATAGCGGTGCGCCGGTGTTTATAAGGAGTGTGATTGAAGAATATGATTAAAGCTTAGCTTTGTAAATTAACTGGATAATAAGGCGATGAAATATAAATTAGGAGATTTTGTAAGGTTTGTTGATGAAAACTATGAGGGCTATGTAACCCGCATTATTGACGAGCAGATGATAGGCGTAACCGGTAATGATGATTTCGAGATCCCGGTGCTGGCAAGTAAGGTAACTCATGTACACGGGCACCGGGCGGAGGGTGAAGCCAACGGCAGAGCCGAAACAGGCGCCGATATACCGGCTGCAGGGGCGTTCATTGAAAAGGGTATCTATCTGGGAGTGGCGCCCGACAAGAAGGCACCCTCTGTTGTACATTTTTATATCCTCAATGAAACCTCGTATCAACTGTTTGCTACGCTTACCACCCAAAAAGATCAAACCTTAAAAGGTGAATATGCGGGTACGGTAGCAGCGAAAGGCCAGGCGCAGATTTATTCAGGCCAATTGGCTGATGTGCAGTTGTGGCCGCAATTTTTATTGCAGGTACTGCCTTACGCTTCGAGGCCGGCAGCCATGCCGAAGGCGATCACCTGGAATGAAAAGTTTAAAGCTAAAGATTTTGCTGATCCCAAAAAGACGCTGCCGGTATTGAAAGAAGCCGGATGGCTCTTCCGGCTGGACGAGCCGGAGCTGGTGATTGATCCGCAGCAGTTAAAGGAAAGCTTTTATAAATCCCCGGTAGAAAAAGTTGAGGTAACAAAGCCGCATTCGGAGGTTGATCTGCACATTGAAAAGCTGGACAGCAACTATCAGCAGCTTAACGGCAGCGAAATACTGAATATGCAGCTTACCTGGTTCAAAAAGTCGCTGGATTCCGCCATTGTACACCAGTTACCCGAAATTACCTTTATTCATGGCGCCGGTAACGGCATCTTACGCCACGAATTGCATAAGCAATTGGGAAAGAACCCCAAAGTAAAAACCTTTATGGATGCACGTAAGGAAAAATTCGGATACGGGGCCACAAAGGTGATGTTGAAGTAAAAACGGTTGGACAGCCATACGGGTTTAATTGAACATATGGCTATCATAAAAAGGGATGACCTGTTCGGGTCATCCCTTTTTATGTTACCTCAGCGCGTTGCGCGGATCAGCTTGTGGTTTGAGCTGATATTCTTTGGGCGGTTCGGCACCTAAGAGATACTTCACAAAGTAATCCCAGCGGCGGCGCATCATGTAGTATGAATACTGGCCGTAACCATGTGCATTGTTAGGGAATATCACCAAATCATAATCCTTGTTGGCTTTTTCCAGCGCTTCCACTACCAGTAAGGTATTTTGAGGCGGTACATTGTCGTCCATCAGTCCATGCGCCAGCATCAACTTGCCTTTCAGGTTTTTGGCGTAGTTCTGGTTAGCCTGCTTATCATAATCAGAAGCGGTAATCAGGCCGTCGTAACGCTCGCCCCAGTCGTCCTCGTAATTGCGGTTCTCGTGGTTGCCCGACTCGGAGATGCCTACCTTAAAGAAATCGGGGTAGCGGAACATGGCTGCGGCTGTGGCGAAGCCGCCGCCCGAGTGCCCCCATATACCTACGCGGGTGGTATCTATATAGCCGTATTTTGCCGCC
The DNA here is from genome assembly GCF_965200995.1 of Mucilaginibacter sp. Classification (GTDB taxonomy): domain Bacteria; phylum Bacteroidota; class Bacteroidia; order Sphingobacteriales; family Sphingobacteriaceae; genus Mucilaginibacter. The sequence goes on from NZ_OZ241743.1 coordinate 3,367,662, forward strand.
AGCTGACGGATGCCGGTTACCTGGTCGGGCAGCGTATTATCGGCCATGTTGCCGTAACTCATATCATGAAAGCTTTTGGAGCGGAGCGGATTGCTGGTGCCTTCCAGGGCAATCACCACAAAGCCAAGTTCGGCCAGCGCCTGGTTGTCGCCGCGTGAGGCCGAGAAAGACCAGCTGCCTACGCTGCCGCCCTGCGGGCCGGGATAGATGTAATCGATAACAGGATACTTCTTATTGGGGTCGAGGTGGGTAGGGGTAAACATCAGCCCGTAAATATCGGTCTTACCGTCGTGCGCCTTCACACTAAAGGGGGTAACCGGTTTCCAGCCGGTAGCCGCCAGGCGCGAAACATCCGTTTTTTGCACCGTTGCTACTATCTTTCCGTTCAAATTCCTTAGTACGGTAACCGGTGGCACATCAGGCTTTGAATAGGTATCAAGAATATGGGTTTGTGCAGGGGAGAAGGTAATTTGATGATTGCCTGCTTCGGGGGTAAGTACGGTAAAATGCTTACCGTCAAAACCTGCCCTGCACAACTGGCTGAAGTAAGGGTTCTCCTTTTCCAGTCCGTCCGCAATAAAGTAGACCATGCGATTCTTTTCATCCACCTTAACCAATTGGGTAACTACAAAGTTGCCCTTGGTAATCGGGTTCTTTACCTTTCCGGTGGCAGCATTATATAAATACAGGTGCCCCCAGTTGCTGCGTTCCGAAAACCAGATGATCTCGTTGCTCTTGTTCAGGAAACGCCAGTTGATGGCATCCCAGCCGGATTCATATTGCGTAGGCACGGTTTCTTCAAATACCTCGCGTACTTTGCCGGTAGCCGCATCCGCTATGCGTACCTTTTCCTGCTTATGGTCGCGCGAGGTAGATACAAAGGCCAGTTGTGTGGCATCGCTGCTCCAGTCCACATCGTCAAACGTGCCGCTGCTTGAGATATCATCACTTAAGGTAGCACGGTGCGGGTCGGGCGCTATTTGCAACTCTGTTATCTTGGCATTGTCAACGTCGATAATTACCCGGTGTATCATGGCAATGTTCTCGTCGCCGGGCAACGGGTATTTCCAGGCTTCCAGGCGCGGATGGCCGATATTTGTTGATACCAGGTACATATCGCCCACCTTGCGCTGATCCTGCTTAAAGGTAGCTAGCTTTTTAGAGTCGGGCGACCAGCGCAGTATCGCCGCATCGCTGTGTTTCCAGCCGGCGTTATCGGTGGCGTAACCAAAATCCTTTATGCCATCGGTAGTAAGCTGCGTTTGCTTGCCCGATTGTACGTCGCGCACCCACAGGTTATCCTCTTTGATATAAGCCGCCCGCTTGCCATCCGGCGATAATACTTCGTTGCCATTGCTCATACGGCGGCGGCCGCCCGCACCCATACGGTTAGGCTGTATCTGCGTACTGTCTAAACTTAACTGCGCATTTTTCAGATGATACCGCCATTGCTTGTTATCGGCCCTGAACACTACGGCATCTTCATTGGGCGAGAAGCTGAGTGTCTGGAACGGAAGCCGGTCAGCCGTATACGTTTTACCAGTGGCTGCCGATAATGCAGTGGCCAGCTGCTCATGGTTAAATATGGCTTGCCGGGTTCCCTTTGCTGCATTCACCAACACAAATTCGCTGCCCTGTGCAGTCATATCCCTGAACCAGAAACTATCGCCCCCCAGCCAGTTCGGGTTTACTCTGCTGTGGTCAATCAGGGGTTCCGTATTGTACCCCAGCAAACGTTCGGCGTTGGCATAATTTGTTGGATTGAGGGTTTGCCTCACCTGCGCCTGCGCCCCGAGGGCCATCGCCATAGCAGCCGTTATGAGTAGTTGTTTGTTCATGCAGAAGAATTAAATTGTTGATGGCTAAATGTATAAACTAACTTCAACAAAGCCAAATCACAGCCGTATATCTGCAATGTTGTTACCGTCCATTTGTGCAAAAGAGCGGCATTGAAATAATTTGAAGCTAATTTTGTGGTTGTCGTAAAAAAATCGTTGCTTCAAATTTTATAATCAGTAAAATAAAATTAACCCAATATTCTATTTAACACCATAGATATATTATGAACAGAAAACTCAGAATGGGAATGATCGGCGGCGGAAAAGACGCCTTTATTGGCGCTATACACCGCATTGCTGCCAATATGGACGGCCTTGCCGAACTGGTTTGCGGCGCACTGAGCGTAAACCCTGAAGTAGCGAAGGAAAGCGGAAAGCTTTTGTTCCTGCCTGAGGAGCGCACCTATACCAATTATGAGGAAATGATTTTGGCCGAAAGCAAACTGCCCGAAGGCGACCGTATGGATTTTGTAACCATTGTTACGCCTAACTTTGCCCACTTCGGCCCGGCCATGCTGGCTTTAGAGCATGGTTTTCATGTGGTGGTGGAGAAGCCCATTTCACTTACCCTGGATGAAGCCAAGCAGTTAAAGCAAAAGGTAGAAGAAACCGGCCTGTTGCTGCTGTTAACACATACGTACACCGGTTACCCGATGGTAAAGCAGGCCAGGCAAATGGTGGCCGAAGGTGCGTTGGGTAAAGTAAGAAAGGTATATGTAGAGTATCCGCAGGGATGGCTGAGCACCTTAACCGAGCGCGAGGGCAATGCCGGTGCAGCATGGCGTACCGACCCTAAAAAATCGGGCAAGAGCGGCAGCATGGGCGATATTGGCACACACTCGGCCAACCTTGCCGAGTACATTACCGGCCTGCACATCACCGAGCTTTGCGCCAGCCTGAACATTGTGGTGGAAGGCCGCGGACTGGATGATGACGGTGCCGTGCTGTTGCGCTTTGAGAGCGGTGCTACCGGTGTGCTCATAGCCTCGCAGGTGGCGGCAGGAGAGGAGAATGCCCTGAAGATAAAGGTTTACGGTGAAAAGGGTGGCCTGGAATGGCACCAGATGGAACCGAACACACTGCTGGTAAAATGGCTGGACAAGCCGGCCGAGATTTTCCGCGCCGGTGGTAACTATGGGTACCTGTCTACCTACGCTACGCAGAACACCCGTACACCTGGCGGCCACCCCGAAGGCTACCTGGAAGCCTTTGGTAACTTGTACCGCAATTTTTTACATACGCTTGCCGCGCGTATAGACGGTACAGAACCCGCTAAGGAATGGCTGGATTATCCGTCCGTAAACGAGGGTATACGCGGAATGGCGTTTATTGAGAACGTGGTGAAGAGCAATGCTTCTGATGTAAAATGGACGAAATTTGAAGTATAGTTTAAAAGCCAATCTGCTAAATACTAAATAAATTATCTTATAAGTTAATCATCGCAAACCTATTATCGGGTAGTTAGTTATTAATTTAACAACTAACCACCCAGATGAGCAACGATAAAATATCCCGGCGGCAGGCTGTCGCCGGGTTAACAACCACGCTGGCGGCTGCGGCAGCTTCGCCTGTGTTGGCTGCTACTGCAAAAGGCGACCAGGCATCGGCCATTCCGGCGCTGGAAGACCCCAAAGACAAGTACCCGAAACCTCCGTTTAAAAGTCAGCCCCAGCCCTGGCCGGGTTTGCAGAGCAAGATGGACCCGGTGCCCGATTGCGGCGAAACCAGCTACAAAGGCTCCGGACGTTTGGCCGGGCGTAAAGCGCTGATTACCGGCGGCGATTCAGGTATGGGCCGGGCGGCAGCCATTGCCTATGCACGCGAAGGCGCCGATGTGGCCATCAATTATTATCCTACCGAAGAACCCGATGCCCGCGAGGTGATTGCCCTGATCAGGAAAGAAGGCCGTAAGGCTGTAGCTATTCCGGGAGATTTGCGCGACGAGGCCTTTTGCAAAAGCCTGGTTCAAAAGGCGCTGGCCGAATTGGGAGGTTTGGATATTATTGTAAGTAATGCCGGCCGGCAGCAGGCCGTAAGTTCGATACTGGACGTAACCAGCGAGGAATTTGATGCCACCATGAAGACCAATATTTATGCGCCCTTCTGGATCATCAGGGAGGCGTTGCCGCATCTGCCGCCCGGCTCGGCCATAATCGGCACTACTTCGGAGCAGGCTTACAATCCCGACCCGTGGTTGTACGCCTATGCACAAACCAAGGCCGCCACCATGAATTATGTAAAATCTTTGGCTAAACAGTTAGGGCCGAAAGGCATACGGGTGAATGGTGTGGCACCCGGCCCCATCTGGACGGCATTACAGGTAAGCGGGGGCACCACGCCCGAAAAGCAGCAACTGTTTGGCAGCTGGACACCATTCGGCAGGCCCGGTACCCCGGCCGAATTGGCCTCTATATATGTACAGCTGGCTGCCAGCGATGCCAGCTTTGCCAACGGGCAAATCTATGGTGCAGCAGGCGGCGTAGGGCAGCCATAATCAATTATTAAACTTTATACATCTATGAAAAAACTCATTTTAAGCCTGTTATTTTCCGGCATTGGCGCATTAGCAGCTATGGCGCAAACCGCTAACCCCGATACCGCTACCTTACATTTCATTACACATGCCAGTATTTCGGGCCTGCAGGAAATAAGCGCCGGTAAGCTGGCTGCTCAGAAAGCCAGCCGTGCCGATGTAAAAGCGTTCGGAAACCGTATGGTTACCGACCATAGCAAGGCGCAGGAAACGCTGATGCAGTTGGCAAAGGCCGGCGGGTACCAGGTACCGCCGGAGGCTACCAGTACGCCGGTGCCCGACCCGATGCTTGCTAAAGCTTCGGGTAAAGATTTCGACCGGGTGTATGTGCACATGATGGAGCCTGGGCACCGCCAAACGGTACTGTTGTTTCAAACCTATGCCGTAAAGGGGAAAGATCCAAAGGTGAAAGCTTTTGCGCAGCAAACGCTGCCCACACTGAAGCAGCACTTGGCCAGTATCAAAAACATCGATAAAGAAATTAAGGATGTTGCAAAGTAATATTGCTACACGTAGTAAGCTGTTGAAAAATCCGGTTTAAAGGATGCTTTTACTTTAAAGCATGCCTTTTACGCATTGTTATCTACTAAAAAAGTCCCGGTTACCACCGGGACTTTTTTAGTACGGGTCTGATTTTATATCTGCAATTAATCCTTAATCTTATTTAGATTAATTATAAACTATAACATATTTATCTATATTTGCTGCGGAATTAATCACAACTGAGAATACGTGGCTAAAAATTACTTCTTCAAAACCTTACTGTTATCTGTACTGCTTTTAGGTGCATCTTTAAGTACTGCTATTGGGCAAACCGTTAGCGGCAGTATATCCGGTAAGGTGGTTGATGAAAATAACAGCCCGGTAGTAATGGCTACCATTTATATCAAGGGGACGTCGCGCCATACGTCTACCAACGCCGATGGAAATTTTACATTGGCCGCCAATGCGGGTACCCATACGTTGGTGGTAACGTTTGTAGGCCATAAAAGTATAAACCAAGTGGTACAGGTAGCCGCAAACGCCAATGCGGATGCCGGGACCCTAAGGCTGGTGAGCGCTTCGGCTATGCAGGAGGTGCAGGTACAGGGAGAAACACAAAGCCGGCAAATCAAAAACCAGGGCTTTCAGGTTAATGTGGTTGACCTGAAATCGCAGTACAACCTTAACATTGATATCAACCAGGTACTGAACCGCACTTCAGGCGTGCGGGTGAGGGAAGACGGCGGGTTAGGCGCCAACTTTACCTTTTCGCTGAATGGCTTTACCGGGCGGCAGGTGAAATTCTTTTTAGATGGTATACCGATGGATAATTTCGGCCCGTCGCTAACGCTGAACAACTTTCCGGCAAACATGGCCGAGCGCGTGGAGGTCTACAAAGGGGTGGTTCCCATCAGCCTGGGCGCTGATGCTTTGGGCGGTGCCGTTAACATTGTTACCCGCAGCAATCCTAATTATCTGGATGCCTCTTACAGCTACGGTTCCTTCAACACCCATCGGGCCTCCTTAAACCATGCTTATACCAATGTAAATACCGGCTTTACGGTACGTACCAATGCGTTTTACAATTATTCTGATAACGATTATAAAGTTAAGGTACAACCCATAGACCTTGTTACCGGCCAGCAGGGCGCCCTGCAGGAAGTAAAACGTTTTCATGACGGATACCAGTCCATAGGAGCGCAGGTGGAAGCCGGCGTAACCGGTAAGAAATATGCAGATAAACTACTGGTCGGACTGATTGCCGCCGGAAACAACAAGGACATACAAACCGGCGTAACCATGAATCAGGTTTTCGGCGCAAGAACTTCAAACTCACATTCTATCATCCCCACACTGAAATACAAAAAGACAGATTTATTTGTAAAAGGACTCGACTTAAGCCTGTACAGTGCCTACAACATGACCCGTAACCAGTTTATTGATACGGCGCATGTAAGGTACAACTGGCTGCAGCAAACTGTACCCTCAAGTACTGCCGAGCAACAAAGATCGCAACGTAAGGACCGTGATAATGAAGCGCTGACGAATACCAATTTAACTTATACCGTTAATGAGCATCATAGATTTGCATTAAATTACACTACTTCCAACTTTAGCCGTAAATCGAGCGATATTGAAGATGCAGCAAACCCGGTATACCTTTATCCTCAAAAGCTGAGTAAACAAATAGTTGGCCTGTCATTACAGGAAACGTTTAACCGGTTTACAGCCAACGTGTTTACAAAGATGTTTGTTTACAATGCGCAATCATCAGAATCGGTAAGTAATGGTACAGGTGTTGCAGATTATCAGAAGGTATCCACTAACAAAAATTATTATGGCTATGGCATAGCCACCGGTTACTTCATACTGCCGCAGCTACAAGCCAAAGCATCATTTGAGCATACTTACCGCCTGCCCGAAGCGATTGAACTGTTGGGAAATGGGATAGAGATACGCAGAAATCCAAATTTACAACCCGAAAAGAGCGACAATGTTAATTTAGGCGCTATTTATTCGATTAACTCTGGGGTAAATAAAATCACTATCGAAGCCAGTTATATATATAGGAACATATTCAGCTTCATACGTCTTGATCCGTTCATTACCTCCCCAATAAACAGGCCATATACCAATATTGGCCCTGTGCAGACTAACGGCGTTGAGGGTGCAATACGATACTCATGGAAGAACCGCTTACACGCGGATGTAAATGCCACTTACCAAAGTATTATTGATCGGCAGAAAACGTTTTCGAGCACCAATTTTCAGGGTACCACCATTTCGCCTAACTTAAATTACGGCTACCGCCTGCCTAATATACCCTACCTGTTCGGTAATGCCAACGTGGGTTACGTGTTCAGCAGGGTTGGCGGCGACAGGAACACACTTGATATTAACTACAGTGTAAATTACACAAAGAAATATTACCTCACGCCCAACCAGCTGGGCTCGGGCAACACCGATGCAATACCCACCCAGGTGGCCCATAACCTGATTGCCAATTATGCCATCAGAAGCGGCCGCTACAATGTGGCGCTGGAGTGCCGGAATTTTACCAACAACGATCTCTACGATAACTATCTTTTGCAAAAGCCGGGCAGGGCCTTTTTTGTAAAGGTCAGGTATTTCATTTCTAAATAAATTAATACAAGCATACCATCAAATTAATTATGAATATCAAACAACTATTTAACGTGGCCATACTTTCGGGCCTTGCCGTTGGCGCTGTTTCCTGCAAAAAGAACAGCAGCACAGACACCAATACGCCATCAACCGGGCCGGTATATGCCTTAGGGGTAGGGGTTACCACTTCTACAGCCACCACCAATTATGTATTGCAAACCACAGATCTGATGAATGGTACCATCTCCCTTACCAATAATGGTATATTGCAGGATGGTTACCGGGATTACGCTTTTGGCGGCGGTAAGTTTTACAGCATCGGCGGCCTGGGTATTACCGATGTAAACACCCTGAGCCTGGATGCTTCCGATAAACTGACCACCAAGACCGGCCTTACGTTTGAGTTACCGAACAACGAACTGATTGATGCCGACGGAACCGGTAAAACAATGGTGGGCGTTTCCATACCTACAGGCCCAACGGTGGGTACCGATGCTAAATTTTATACGGTTGATGTGGCTACCAACACTGCGGCCAGCAAAGTCAGCGTACCGGTAAACAGTATTTACCCCAGCAATAAGGACTGGGTTTTTCATACCGGCCTGCAAATACGCGGCAACCAGGCGTTTGAAACTTTTTACCCGGTAAGTGCAACTACGTATGCTACCCAAAACACCGATACCAACTATGTAGCTATCTACAGTTATCCGGGTTTCGTAAAGCAAAAGGTGATTAAGGATACCCGCACCGGCCCTTCAGGTGCGTTTAACACCCGTTCAGGCTTGTTCAAAACCGAAAGCGGCGATCTGTACGCGGTATCAACCAGCAGCTATGCCAATGGTTACAGCCAGTCTACCAAACCCGGCGGTATCTTAAAAATTGCTGCCGGCGCAACCGATTTTGATGCAACCTATTTCTTCAACACCGATGCAGCTGCCAATGGCGGCAAAATAGCCCATGCTATTTATATCGGCAACGGTAAGTTGTTTGCCCAAATGACCAACAAAGTGCCAACCTTAGCCGACCGCTGGGGCGATGGTTACCTGCGGTTAGCCATTGTCGACCTCAATGCCAAAACCATTACGCCGGTTACCAACTCACCCGTATTCAGCGGTAACGGCGGCCGGAGCTTTGCGGCGCTGTTAGACAACGGTAAGGTATACTGCGCCGTTACGGTGAATGGCGTGTTAAACATTTACCAAACTGATATTGCTACGGCAACGGCAACCAAAGGCGCTACCCTGCAGGGAACCTTTCTGGGCGGCATCGCCCGTATGAAATAACAACCTGTTGTGTTTCGGGAGCCTGATTATAGCGATATATCAGGCTCTTGTTGTTTAATTCTATTGAGTACAAAAGTTTAATTATAAGCTTACCATTACCTATGGCAGGGAAAAGCAGGAACCGATCATTATTTTACAGGATATCCGCCTGGCTGCATTTGTGGCTCGGGCTGATTACCGGCATTGTAGTCATAATTGTTAGCCTTACCGGTGCAGCACTGGTTTTTGAGCAGGAACTGCGCGTTTGGTTACAGTCCTACCAAACGGTAGCGGCAAACGGTAAAGCCTTTTTGCCTCCGTCGAAACTAAAGGAAGCCGCAATGCAGCGGTATCAGTTACCCGGGGTTTCAGCAGTGGTGTATCAGGGTAAAAATCGGTCGGCGGTGGTGCCTTATTATGGCAACCCCAAAAAGTTTCAGCTGGTATATGTAGATCCCTATACCGGCAAAATATTGTACCGCCAGTTTTTAAAGGATGATTTTTACCGCATCATGCTGGAGGGGCATTACAACCTGTGGCTGCCCAGGGCCATCGGCAAACCTGTGGTCGCTTATTCTACCCTGATCTTTGTAATCACCTTAATTACCGGCCTGGTATTGTGGTGGCCCAAACGGTGGACCAAAAACACCCGCAAGCGTAGCTTTTTAATTAAATGGAACGGCAATTTTAAGCGGGTAAACTACGATTTACATAACGTTATTGGCTTTTATTCGCTTTTTATCGCCTTAATATTAGGTTTAACGGGTATGGTGTACGGTATGCAGTGGTTTTCCAAAGCGGTATACTGGAGCGCCTCGGGCGGCCAAAGCGAGAAGTCGGCACCGCTGCTGTCTGACTCTACGCTGATAAGGCCGGCATTGGCCGCAGCCGACGAGGACAAGCTGTTCAATCAACTGGTAACGCAGCACACAGATATGGATCACCAATACCTAACCATCAGCTATCCGTATGGAAAGGCCGGTGTCTGGCGTTTCAGTATAACGCCCGATGCCGGTAAGCGCATTGGAGAGCAGGTATATACTTATGAGCAGGTGAGCCTGAAAAAACTGAACAAGGCCCTGCCGCCCGCCCGGGAGCGCGGCGAGCAGGTAATGCGCCTCAACTACGAGCTGCATATAGGTTCTGCAGGCGGCATCCCCACAAAAATTATTGCCTTTCTGGTCTGTATCGTATGCGCCAGCTTACCCGTAACCGGTTTAATTATCTGGTTAGGCAAAAAATAACAACTGATTATTCGAGATGGCTTACAAGGTAAGTACCTCACCGTATACCACAAAAGCGCACATTGCTACAGAACAGCATCAATGTGCGCTTTTGTGGTATATATTTGCGCTTTAATAATAGAATCAATGGACGGGCAGTCAGCATCATTACCTGAGGAATTAAGGGAAAAAGCAACCACGTTTGCAGCAGTGCTTGCGTTTATTGAAACCCAGTACCGGCACCAGCCAACGGCGTTTTAAGAACGGCGATGTGTATAATGAGGCCACGCAAAACCAGGGCAGCGCCAGGGTATTTGCGTTTGCCCGACTCCATAATTTAAACCGGCAAGACACCTTGCACTTGTTTGCAGAGCATTACCAATCCGTATTGGCGCAGCCCGAAGGCAGCGATCACCAGAACATCAGGCAGTTTATGCAGCATGGCTGGCCGGGCATCAAGCTGGAAGGGCAAGCATTGGTTGCCCGATAAGCGGCAAAAGAGAAAGTGTCCAAACATCTGCAAAATAAAAGCAGGCAGGCTCTTCAGATTTTACCGCCTTGTCAGTTAGCTGATTTGATTATAAACAGCAGGGTTTTGCATAAATTTACTGAACTTACCAGGCCATGAAGTGTTAATCTGGCATCCGTTACCAATAAAAATACCGATTACTTCACTATGGCTACCTCAAAAAGCAAAACAGACAACATTGTATCTTCTAACCAGTTTCCGGTGGTCGGCATTGGCGCATCGGCAGGCGGACTGGAAGCATTCAAGCAGTTTTTGGGCGCGTTGCCTGTAAAAACCGGTATGGCCTTCGTTTTTATTCAGCACCTCAACCCCAACCATGTAAGCCTGCTGCCGGAGATACTGGAAAGGATATCACCTGTTCCTGTACAGTCGGCGGTTGATTTGGTGAAGCTTAAGCCCGACCACTTATACGTGGTGCCTGAGAACAAGATGGTAACCACCACCGACGGTGTACTGCTGCTGGAGGAGCGCACCAACCTTGCGAAAAGGAGCGACGTTATCGACCGTTTTTTTTCGTCGCTGGGCGTGGTGCACCAAAGCTATGCGGTAGGCATTGTGCTATCGGGTGCGCTGAGTGATGGAACCGTTGGGTTGCAGGCCATCAAATCATACGGTGGGTTAACCTTTGCGCAGGATGGCGGATCGGCCGCTTTTAAAAGCATGCCCAACAGTGCGGTTAAGGCCGGTGTAATAGACTTTATTTTGCCCCCGGCCAAAATAGCGGAGCGGCTGATAGAAATTAACCAGCCTTTTCATGAAACGGCCGACCAGGAAAGTAACACCGGCGCATCGGAGGAGCAGATATTTAAGCAGATACTGATGGTGCTGCGTGCCAGGCGCGGCGTAAATTTTGAAAACTATAAATCAAGTACCCTCAAAAGGCGCATCATCCGCCGGATGGCGCTTGTAAAAACCAATAGCCTGACGGCCTACCTGGAAAGGTTGAAGGATGACCTTACAGAGCAGGATGCGCTGTATAACGATATGCTGATATCGGTTACCAGCTTTTTCAGGGACCCGGAAGCTATTGATGCTGTTTGCAGCGAAATTCTGTCGCCGCTTACAGAAAGGAAGCTGAAGAACAACGAACCCCTGAGGATATGGGTGGCCGGGTGTGCCACAGGCGAAGAAGCCTACTCGCTTGCTATGTGCCTGCACGAGGTGCTTGCCGACAAACTTGCCGCCTTAAGGATACAGATATTTGCCAGCGATATATCAGATATTGCCATAAACAAAGCAAGAACGGGCATATACAGGCCGGCCGAAATGGAAGGCTTGAGCAAGGCCCGTGTACAGCAGTTTTTTACCAAGTTAGACGGCAATTACCAGATCAATAAAAACGTGCGCGACCTTTGCATATTTGCGCACCATAATTTATTAAAAGACCCGCCTTTTTCCAGGCTCGACCTGGTTACCTGCCGCAATGTGATGATTTACCTGGAACCCGTTTTGCAGGGTAAGGCACTGAAAACATTCCATTATGCGCTGAATAAGGATGGGTTTTTGTGGCTGGGCAAATCGGAGACGATTGGCCGGCATACCGATATTTTTGATGCCGAAAAAACTGCCGATAAGATATACCGCCGTAAAGGGCCGTCCGGAGGTTATATGGATGTAGCCTCGTACGCCCGTGAAACTTTATTTAAGGATATGAACCGCGACTCCCGCAAGGAGGAAGAGGAGAAGGACATCTTTAAGATTGCTGAAGAGGTGATGCTGGAAAAACTGATTCCGCCCTGCGTACTGGTTAATGATAAGTTTGACATCATCCAGTTTAAGGGCGAAACAGACCGGTGGCTGACTTTGCCAAAAGGCAAGCCGAGCTTTAACGTTTTGAAAATTGCCCGCCAGGAAATTTCCCATGAATTGCAAACCATGCTGTTACAGGCCAAAAGGAGTAAGGAGGTAACCAGCCGGTTTGCAATTGCCTATACGTTTAACGAGCTGCAGCATGCCGTAAATTTACAGGTGATACCGGTTGCAGCCGGCAACGATGTATATTATTTGGTGGTTTTCCAGCCGGCCTCGTCAAGCGGTTTACAGGCATTGATGTTTGAGGTGCCGCGGAGTAACGAACATTTGTCGTATGATGAGAATGCCATACGGGTAGAGCAGCTGGAGCGGGAACTGATACAAACCCGTATCAACATGCGCATGATTACCGAAGAGCAGGAGGCGGCCAATGAGAAACTACAGGGTTATAATGAAGAGCTGCTTTCTGCCAGCGAGGAGCAGCAGAGCCTGAACGAGGAGCTGGAAACCTCGAAGGAAGAACTGCAAAGCACCAATGAAGAGATCATCATTGTAAACAAAGAATTACTGGACCGTAATGATCAGCTGAACAGGTCGCGCCTGTACACCGAAGCCATTGTAGATACCATTCGCGATCCCTTGCTGATTTTGAACCAGGAGCTGCGCGTACAGCGTGCCAGCCGTAGCTTTTACACCAAATTTCAGTTAGCCGAAAAGGAGGTGGAAGGCCGGTTATTGTACGAAATTGCCAAGGGCAAATGGAACCTGCCGCCTTTAAAGGATTTATTAGAGCATATACTGCCCGATAAAACCGTTATGGACAATTTTAAGGTAGATAATGAATCTGAAGCCGGGCAAAAAAGCGTCTTATATTTAAATGCCCGGAAAGTGCAAACCTTTGGGGACGAGCAGCTGATTCTGCTTGCTATGGAAGAGGCTAACGGTGTATAGCGTAATAGGCGGCCATTCCTGTCAACCCATATAGTTTTTGGTTATAATGCGGTAAGCCGGAATGGCTGATGTTGTAATCGTCGCCGTAAATCAGTTTAAACGGTAGCCGGAAAGCGAAGCAGGCTACGAAACCAGTTGATGCTCGTAGCTGTTCACAATGCTTTCTATCTGGTTCAGCTGCTCCGGGCTTAACTGCTTCAGGTTTTCCTGGCTCAGTATGGTGTTGTTGATCTGGATGTAGCTGTTCTGCTTGTTTACAACCGTGCCGGCGGGCTGTTTAGTAATGGCGCCCGTCATTTCAAAATAAAGCCTGGCGGCTTTCATGTCGCCATCACTGGCAAACTTAAATACGCTGGCCAGTATCCTGTTCGACATAAATTTAAACTGCTCCGCCTCTGCGGCAAACTCCGGGTGCGCTTTGTATTCCTTAAAGTGTTTGGTAATGGTTTGCCGGCTAAGGTTTGTTTGTTCGGCTATGGCGCTTTTAGTGGGCATTACCCCATACAGGCGCATGTGTTTTGAAATAGCGCTGCCGATTGCCTGGTGGTTAACCTCCCACATGTTGTGCTTTGTGCCGGCAGGCAGAATGCCATCTATCTTTTCTAAAAAGCGATCCCTTTCTTCGTCCTTTAATCCCGCCAGGGTTTTGGTGATGGCTACGCCCAGTTGCTCGCGTTCGAGCTTGTTAAAGTCTTCAATATCCCATAAGGTTAATTTTTCGAGGGCAAGAGCCTGGTTGATCTTTGCTTGTAAAGCGGTTGTTTTCATGTTCATGTCAATATGGTTTTTTAATAGCTAATGATAGCAAAAATTATTGACAAATGCTAATATTTTTAGTAAACAAATAAGTTGTAAGAAGTGTAAACCCTGCTTTTTTTTAAGTTATTGAATGTCAGATATTTAAATGATTATTTTTCTGAATTGTGTAAACTTTGGGTTTACACTTTTGGGTTGGGTTTGGCGGGTAATAAAGGCGTTAACCACCCATAACTGGAAGGCAAAGATCGGGTTATACCTCATTTGTTTTAACAGGGCGCCAAACGGAAAACAGCAAGCTTACCATACCGTTCAAGCGCTGAAAAGCAGAGGGAGAACTTAAAGGCATAACTCAAAACCATGTTCAGCAGGTGTGTGCCTTTAAGTTTTTTCATTAAAAAGCCCCGGTGTTATGCACACCGGGGCTTTTTAATGAAATTTTGGTATACCGGAATCAGAAGCTGCCCCTAATATTGTTACCCAGTGTTTTGGTGCTCCAATAACCGCTGTCTAAAATACGGCGGATGGTCATCAACGGATCGGTGGCATCCCGCTTCTCAGCCAACTGGAAAGCTGCTTTAAAGCTGCGTTTATGTAACTCCGGTAAGCCTTGCTGGTTCCATAAGCCAAACGGATAGGCAAAGTATTCAATCTTCTTACCGGTTATCTCTTCCAGCTTTTTAGTGGGTTTATCAATTTGTATCTCCCAGTCCTTGCCCGCAAATTTCTTAAAGTTATGATGATCCCAGGTATGGCTGGCTATCACATTACCTTCGTCAGACAGTTGTTTGATCTGCTCCTTACTCATATAATGAGGCCGGCCTATAGATACCGTCATTACAAAATATACCCCCTTAAAACCGTACTTTTTTAATTCAGGGTTGGCAACAGTGAACTGGTCCAGGTCGGTATCATCAAACGTAAGCATGATTGGCTTGCTGGGTAATGCTGAACCGTAAACCAGGTAATTATACAACTGCTCGGGCAAAATGGTATGGTAACCGCTGTCGGCCAGCATTTTAATATGGTCTTTAAAGGCGGCAATCTGCACAATATAATCTTTGGCGCCTTTTGAATCCTTTGGCCGCCAGTCGCGTATCTGGTGCCAGCAAACAATGGGCACCTGTTTGCGGGCCATCATTTCTTCGTTGGAAGCTTTTTTACCGCCTGTTTTTTGTACGGGAGAATCGCCTTGTGCAGCAGCAGCTTTAGTATGATCAGCTGCGGTGGTGTCAGCAGCGTTGTTATTGGTGGCTGAAGAATTACAGGCCATCAAGCCGATGGCAGCAACGGCGAGGACAGATAAGATTTTAGACATAGCTATAAAACAATTACCTGCGAAAGTAACATAATTCAAATCAACGCAAATGTAAATCTGAAATTTTAATGGCCAAATTACACTGCTGCATCACAGCAAAAAGCCTTTCACAATTCAAGTGAAAGGCTTTTATTATAACAAGATAATCTTGAGTTAATTAAAACAGCGTTTGTGCGCCACCGGTCCTTAAGATACCTAAATGCCGGTAAGCATTATCAGTAGCCTCCCGGCCGCGTGAGGTACGCATTAAAAAGCCTTCCTGTATCAGGAACGGTTCATATACTTCTTCAATGGTACCTTCATCTTCCCCAACAGCGGTTGCTATGGTTTTAACCCCCACCGGGCCACCCTTAAATTTTTCGATGATGGTGAGCAGTATCTTGTTATCCATCTCATCCAGTCCGTGCTCATCTACATTCAGGGCATCAAGCGCGTACTGGGCAATGCCGGTATCAATATTTCCGTCGCCTTTTATCTGCGCGAAATCGCGCGTGCGGCGTAACAACGCATTGGCAATACGCGGAGTGCCACGGCTGCGGCGGGCAATCTCATAAGCGCCTTCGTCGGTTATCGGTGTGTTTAATATCGAGGATGAGCGCAGCACAATGGTGGTAAGCAGCTTGGCATCATAATATTCCAGCCGGGAGTTGATACCAAAACGTGCCCTTAACGGTGCCGTAAGCAAGCCGGAGCGGGTGGTAGCACCCACCAGTGTAAAAGGATTTAATGATAATTGTACCGAGCGTGCGTTAGGACCGCTTTCCAGCATAATATCAATCTTAAAATCTTCCATTGCCGAATACAGGTATTCTTCTACCAACGGGCTGAGGCGATGAATTTCATCAATAAACAAAATATCGCCGGGTTCCAGGTTGGTCAGCAAGCCGGCCAGATCGCCGGGCTTGTCCAGCACCGGGCCGGAAGTGATTTTGATACCCACGCCCATTTCATTGGCAATAATGTGCGAGAGGGTGGTTTTGCCTAATCCCGGCGGGCCGTGCAGCAGCACATGGTCAAGCGCCTCGCCACGCTGGCGGGCAGCCTGCACAAACACTTTCAGGTTGGCCAGTATCTTATGCTGACCCGTAAAATCCTCAAACGCCTGTGGCCGCAATACTTTTTCAATATCACGCTCCGTGTTGGTAAGGCGCTCTTTCTCGGGGTCTAAATTCTCGTTCATTTACCAACAAATTTAGCAAAAAATTCAGAAAGTCGGAAGGTGAAAAGTTGATAGTTTGTAAAACGCAGTATACCTGATTTAGTGTAATTTAACAATAATTCGGCATTCCTTTACTCTCCTTCGGGATACTTGCGGAACATACTGTTAAACTTCATCTGCAGCACCCCGAATACGGCCTCCTTGAAAATCCCTTTGGTCATCTTTGAGGCGCCTTCGGTACGGTCGGTAAATATGATGGGTACTTCGATAAGCTTAAAACCATGCTTAATGGCCGTATATTTCATTTCTATCTGAAAAGCATAGCCTACAAACTTTATCTTATCAAGGTTAACCGTTTGCAGTACCCGGCGCTTGTAACACATAAAACCGGCAGTAAAATCTCTTACATCTTCACCGGTAATCAGCCTTACATACACAGAGGCATAGTAACTCATGATAACCCGGCCCATCGGCCAGTTCACTACATTTACGCCGGTAATGTAGCGCGAGCCCACAGCTACATCGGCGCCATCCGCACAAGCCTGCCGCATACGCAGCAAATCATTGGGGTTGTGTGAAAAATCCGCATCCATCTCATAAATATAATCGTACTGGTGGCGGATGCTCCACTTGAAACCATGAATGTAAGCCGTTCCTAACCCTAATTTGCCGCTGCGCTCTTCTATAAACAAGCGTCCGTTATACTCAGTCTGTAGGGATTTCACTATGCTGGCGGTGCCATCAGGCGAGCCATCATCAACAATTAAAATATGAAAATCATGCGGCAGGGTAAGCACTGAACGAATCATACGCTCAATGTTTTCCTTTTCGTTATAGGTAGGGATGATTACTATGCTATCGGGCACGCCTTTTAACAGGTATAATGTGTTGAAAAGACAAAAGTAAAACTTTATTATACAATAGGATTGTCCGGATGTATTTCCTGCGTTTTATCAGTTTGAATAGGTAGCCCATCACCAATATGCTCATCAACCAGGTAGCTTTTCTCTTTTATGTAAGGGCTTACTAAAATAAATAATACAACAAAGAACATACAGATACATACAAATAACCAAAAGTACCGCGCACCGCTAAAATAAGAAAATGCCCCCCGGTTTGAAATATTTACATTAACCAGGGTGGTGAAAAATGTACCGATGGAATAAGTAAAATACCATAAGGCAGTCATGGTACTCTTCATGGAAGGAGGGGACTGCGTATAGGCATACTCCAAACCTGTGATAGAAACCAGCACTTCGCCGGCAGACAAGAAAACGAAGGCAAGGATCTGCCAGTAAATTGAAGGCTGATGTCCGGCCTGTAACTGGGTTTCTATCAGTGCAATAACCACAAAACTTAAGCCGGTTATAAATAAACCCGTGCCGATCTTACCTTTGGGAGTAACCCTGATACCCATTTTTTGCACAAGCGGATAAATGCCATAATTAAATATAGGGATCATCATCAACAAAAAGATAGCATTCATTACCTGTACCTGCGAGGGCAAAATATGCCAGCCCCATAAGCCCATACTCAGGTTAAGCTTATTTGCCTGTAAAGCCCATTCTGCACTGTTCATATCCCACATTCCCCAAAAAATTGGAATGAAAGCAAATACTGCCATTACATTCCATACGGCTTTCACAGCTTCTACCTTGGCAGCGCCATATTTGGTTTCGGCCATTTGCCATGCAGTGGTGGTTTTACCGGTTTTAGAAAAATAAGATTTTAATACATAAAAGTTGATGAAAGCGAAGTTGTCTTTCTTCACGCCGTTTGCCGGCACCTTTACATACATTTTATTACCCGAAAAGAAAATGATGGTAGCTAAAGCCATTAATATTCCCGGAACCCCGAATGCTACTGCTGCACCATACTTCTCATAAAAAATTGGTATTAAGTAAATACTGAAAGTAGACCCGGCATTGATACTGAAATAAAACCAGCCGTAAATACTGCTCATGAGGTGCTGATTTTTATGATCGAACTGATCACCAACGTTGGCTGATACGCATGATTTTATTCCTCCGGCAGCTATGGCGATAATTAAAAGTCCGATCTCAAAGCCTGTAAGGGATTTATCAAACATGGAAAGCACAAAGTGCCCGATGGTATAAATAATAGACCCTGCAAGTATAACACGGTACTTTCCAAAAAACCAGTCGGCCAGAATGGCGCCCAGTAGCGGGGTAAAGTATACCAGTGTCGAAAAGGCGTGATTAATAGCATTCGACTTGGCCTCGGCCACCGCGGTAAGACCGGGAATATGGTTGGGGTTGAAAAACTGATTTACTAAAAATATGGCAAGTATGCTGCGCATGCCGTAAAAGCTAAAGCGTTCCGCAAACTCATTTCCAATAATAAAGGGTACGCCCCTTGGAATTTTAATGCCTGATTTTGCGGGAGCAACACTTGTTTCTTGTACCATATAGAATATAAAATTTTTCGAAAATAGAATAAATACTGTGAACGAAGGTGATAGTAGTAACGTAATTTACATTAATGATTGCGCTTTGATGCCGCAACTGCAGCCCGGTCGCGGGCGGCCTGCTTTTTAGGGTCTTCCATCTCAATATCAGTTGCTGCGCCTATATTGCGCATATCCAGGTTGCTGGCAAAGTTCCATTTGCCGCCGCTCAAACGGTAGCCGTCATAGGTAAGGTCTGGCCCGTACATTTCCATTCGGCCTTTCATTTTGTTGTCGGGCGGAGCAATGTGATCAAAAACAATCAGGTTTTGCTCAGGCACGTACCGCAACAACATGGAGGCTTGCCGCGAATATTCAAATACTATCCGGTCGCGGGTTTTGCTGTTGCCCTCAAAAACCGGCTTTCCCCAAACCGGCTTGCCCTGCTCAAAGGAAAGTACTTCGATTACTTTTTTGGTAGATTTAATGTTATTTCCCTTCCATCCCAGCAGCACATAATAAGGGTGTGCTGTATATACCGGTATAATCTTATAATACTCGGCACCATACCATTTACGGCCGTTGGTTACGGAGTCTTCAGCGTTTTTTAATAGGGGCGAATAATCTTCAAGCGGGTGTAAAAGCAGCGGGCCTTCGGCATTTATCTGTACGGCCCCGTAAAAGCGGTAACTGCCATCCTGGTTCATCACCGGCCAGCTAAAGATGCGAAACTTACGATCAGGCGAATTGAGAATGCTGATGGTTTTTAATGAATCGAACCCAAAATCATAAGAGTGAGGCAGTTTGAGCGCAGTAACCAGCATTTTAATAAAAGCGTAGTTGGCGCTTTTGCGCTCTACATCATTTTCATTATTTACGATGTCATGCCCTAAGCGCGAAAGGCTGTCCTGATATTTTTTTAAAGATTTTACAGTGCTGCTTTCGCTGGTGTGCTGTGCTGAGGCAACGGTGCCGCAGCACAGGCTAAATATCAATCCCCAAACCGCCTTTTTAATCATGCATTAAATTTAAGTCAAATTTTCGATAATCAAAGCGCTGGCTCCGCCGCCGCCATTGCAAATTCCGGCTACACCATAGCGGCCTTTGTTATGCCTGAGTACATTAAGCAGCGTAACTACAATGCGTGCGCCCGATGCGCCAAGCGGATGCCCCAATGCAACAGCGCCACCATTTACGTTTACCTTATCTACGTTTAGATTGAGGGCCTTATTGTTTGCCAATGCTACCACTGAAAAAGCCTCATTGATTTCATAATAGTCGATTTGTTCGGGTGTAAGGCCGGCTTTGCTGATGGCCAAGGGTATAGCTTTGGCAGGCGCAGTCGTAAACAATTCCGGCGCTTGCTGCGCATCTGCGTAAGCTATAACGCGGGCTAACGGCTTCAGGGAAAGTTCTTCGGCCTTATCGCGGCTCATTAGTATCAATGCTGCCGCACCGTCGTTCAGGCTGGAGGCGTTTGCAGCAGTGATGGTACCTTCTTTATGAAATACCGGTTTGAGGCCGGGTATCTTGTCGAACTTCACTAAGTCAACCTCTTCATCGGTGTCAATAATACTGATGTTTCCTTTTTTATCAATTACTTCTACCGGTGTAATCTCGTTTTTTAACCAGCCTTCCTGCCTGGCTTTCTGAGCACGCTGATATGACTGCACCGCATAAGCATCCTGTTCTTCCCGGCTTATATTGCAGGTTGTGGCGCAAAGCTCGCCTGCACTGCCCATGTGATAATCATTATATACATCCCATAAGCCGTCTTTAACTAAACCATCGGTAAGCTGGGCGTTACCTAAGCGGTAACCGGTACGGGCCTTGTCAAGGTAGTAAGGTACATTGCTCATGCTTTCCATCCCCCCTGCAATAATAACATCTGCATGGCCCAATGCAATGCTTTGTGCTGCCAACATAATGGCCTTTGTGCCCGAGGCGCAAACCTTGTTAATCGTGGTTGCCGGCAGATCAGGCAGACCAGCATAACGGGCTGCCTGTGTGGCCGGTGCCTGGCCCAGTCCGGCCGATAACACATTGCCCATATACACCTCCTGGATTATATCAGGGCTGATGGCCGCCTGCGCTACCGCCGCTTTAATAGCGGCGGCGCCTAACCGGGTGGCCGTAAAAGAGGATAATGAACCGCCAAAACTACCGATAGGCGTACGGGTAGCTGCAACAATAACTACTTCTTTCATAAATGAAGATACTTAAAACTGTTGGCGCAAGATAATTAATTTTATTATGCACGCATAGTAAAGCATTATTAAGCGGGCTTGCTTTTTTTGCGTGTATTTTTTTTGCGTTCAAGCAGGGCCTGTTGCAGCAAGTATTCGATCTGGCCGTTAATGCTCCTGAACTCATCACTGGCCCAACACTCAATTTCTTTTAGCATTTCGGGATTAATGCGTAATACAAAAGATTTTTTTTCAGCCATAAGCTTAAGAGGCGGCTGCCGCCCGCTGATTAATTCTGTTGATTAAGTGCGCACCTGTAATTAGTAGTACGGGCAGGTGTAGCACAGTCATTTGCAACTGATCAATGTTAAACCGCACATAGCGCGATGAAAAGGCGTGCTGCGTAGTTTCTGCCAGTACCTGTCCTGTTACATCAGCCCAATGATAATTGCCTTTCCAGATCGAGGTACGTTTAAAGGTAACTTCAAAGCCATCGTTCAGCACGAGCCGGAAATTCGATTTTAAACCTTCACGGCTAATTTCACCTATGGGCTGGTTTTGTATATTATTAATTACCTGGGCATCCGACCAGATACTTTTGCGGATAATTTTCCAATGCTCATCAGCCGTTTCAATAATGGCAGTACGCATCATTGTGCCATCATAGCTTAATTTTCCATAGCTGAATTGCCCTTCTGTAAAATCATACCAGGGCTTCCAGAAGCCGTGGCGTTGCATCCACAACTGGTTGGTTCTTACCTGCGTAAAGCTTCTGAACTGATTCATGAATTAGTGATAAAGGGTGCCGGTATTTACTACAGGCGATACACTGCGCTCGCCACACAATACCACCAGCAGGTTGCTTACCATGGCAGCCTTACGTTCTTCATCCAGTTCCACAATGTTTTTTTCAGATAAGCGCTCCAATGCCATTTCTACCATTCCTACCGCACCTTCTACAATTAACCGGCGGGCAGCAATAATAGCTGATGCCTGCTGGCGCTGCAGCATGGCTGTTGCAATTTCGGGCGCATAAGCCAGGTGGGAAATACGGGCTTCCAACACGTCTATACCGGCACGTGCCAGTCGCTCGTTCAGTTCCTGTTCCAGCATCTGGCTTACCTGGTCGGCGCCGCCGCGCAAAGTAATGGTAGCGGTTTCGTCCTCAAAATTGTCGTAAGGAAACATATTAGCCAGGTGGCGCACTGCGGCCTCACTTTGTATATTTACATACTGCACATAATTTTCAACTGCAAAACTGGCCTTAGCCGTATCTTTTACCTGCCACACAATTACAGCTGCAATTTCAATGGGGTTACCTATCTTATCGTTTACCTTAAGCTGCTGTCCGTTCAGGTTATTGGCGCGAAGCGAAATCTTGGTTTTTGTAGTGAAAGGGTTCACCCAAAAGAAACCATCCTGCTTTACGGTGCCGGTATATTTACCAAACAAGGTAAGCACCTTAGACTCGTTAGGGTTAACGATGATGAGGCCGGGCAGTACAAAAATCAGGTCGAAAATACCAGTAATTACAGCAATAACCACATAGCCGGTTACACCGGCGAAAATAGCTCCGCCCAATAAAGCAAAAAAGATAAGCAAACACAAATAGCCGGATGAAGGGTGAATTAGTTTCTCGTTTTCCATGACAAGTTTGATTTTAAATTGATATCATAAAGATATCAAACTTATTTTCAGAAAAGCAAGTGAACATTCACTTTACCGTTTTTATTTTACTTTTGATAGGTTATACACAACTATGGCAACATTCAGCGTTTCGCGGCAAAAGGCAGTGTTCAGAAAATATGCGCATCATATTAAGTTTTTGATGCTGCTGGCCAGTATTGCGCTTATTGTAATTACGCTGCCTAAACAAGCCAAGTTCGGTTATGAATATGAGAAGGGCCGCATCTGGAGTCAGCGCGATTTAGCAGCGCCTTACAACTTTTCCATCCAGAAATCGCCCATGCAATTGCTTACCGACCGTGATGCCGCCCTGAAAAGCATTATGCCGGTTTACCAGTACAATAGTTATACGGAGCCGCAGCAGTTGGAAGGATACAAAAACGATTTCGAGATCAAATGGCGCAATGCAGCCCTGCCAGACAAGTTACGGCAGCTATACTATACTACCGGCTACCATTTACTTAAGGAAATATATGATAGGGGCTTGCTTTCACTAAATGTAAAATATCAGCATAAAGGCGAAAACTATGACATCACTGTACTTAATCACAATGTGGCGGTGCAAAAAAATACGGCTGACCTATATACACGCAGCACCGCTTTATTATATGCCAACCAGCAGTTGGCTGCCTATAAAGGTTTAGATAAGGCGTTTGTACTCGATCTGCTCCAAAACCGGCTGCAAAGCAATCTTAACTATGATGACAAACTTACCCAAAAGCTGGAAACAGAAGCGCTGAACAGCCAGTCGACCACCAGCGGTATGGTACAGAAGGGAGAGGTTATTGTAGCTAAGGGTATGGTGGTAAGTAACGAAATCTACCAAAAGCTGGAATCATACCGAAAAGCGTTTGAGGACAATGCCCGTGTTAATGGCGACCGCCGCTTGGTATTAGCCGGGCAGAGTTTACTGGTAACTATGGTTCTTAGCTTACTGCTAATTTTTTTGTATTTATTCCGCCGGGATATTTATGAAGATAACCGGTTGGTAGGGCTGATACTACTCGTTATAACCGCTATGCTGGCTACGTTATCATGGGCTTTGAAGGTGCAGGTAGTCAATTTATATTATATACCTTACTGTATTGTTCCCATTATCATCCGCATTTTGTTTGATACGCGTCTGGCGCTGAACATTCACCTGCTGGTCATTATGATGGCCGGATTTTTTGTGCCCAACAGCTTTGAGTTTGCTTTTTATGAGATTACCGCAGGTATGGTATCTATCTACAGCATCAAAAAACTGCTCAAGCGCGGTACCTTTTTGTCCTCAGCTCTGTTGATTACCCTGAATTACCTGCTCGCATTTATCGGTATCTCCTTTATGCGGGTGGGTAACCTGGCTGCAATTGACTGGATAGATTTTCTGCCCTTTGCGGTAAGCGTTTTACTTACCCTGCTGGCTTATCCGCTCATTTACGCCTTTGAGAAAGTATTTGGCATTACTTCCGATTTAACATTGATTGAACTGACCAATACCAATGCAACTCTGCTGCGCCAGATGGCTTTTAAAGCGCCCGGCACCTTCCAGCATTCATTACAGGTGGCTAACCTGGCCGAAAATGCGATTTACAGTATTGGCGGAAATGCTTTATTAGTGAGGGCAGGGGCCTTGTATCATGATATTGGCAAAATGGAGAACCCCTTGTATTTTATAGAAAATCAAACTTCAGGGTTCAATCCGCACGACCAGCTACCTTACGAAGAGAGTGCGCAGATTATCATCCGGCATGTGAGCAATGGGGTAGAAATGGCGCACAACAATGCCCTGCCCGAAGTGATTATTGATTTTATACGCACGCATCATGGCAATACGAGGGTGGATTATTTTTATCAGTCTTTTTTGAAAAACTTTCCGGAGAAGTTTATTGATGAAAACATTTTCAGGTACCCGGGGCCAATACCGTTCTCAAAAGAAACGGGGGTGCTGATGCTGGCAGATTCTGTAGAGGCGGCCTCACGTTCACTTAAAAGCCCGGATGCACAATCCATCAACGATTTGGTTGACCGCATTGTGGCCTATAAACTTAACCAGCAGCAATTAAATAACAGCGATATCACCCTAAAAGATTTGCAGGTGATTAAGGATATTTTTAAGCGGATGCTGATGAGCATCTACCACGTGCGGATTGATTATTAAAGGCACATAAGGTAGTACCTTACAAATCTGAATATTTTTTTTGACAGGCTCACCGAATTGCTATATTTGCAAACCCAAACGGGAAAACGCCTTGCAAGGAGGCTAAAACGGTGAGGTGCCTGAGAGGCCGAAAGGATCAGTTTGCTAAACTGACGTACGGGAAACTGTACCGAGGGTTCGAATCCCTCCCTCACCGCTTCGGGTAACGCAAGGTTAACTGAATAATGAAAAACTTAAAATTGTGCTTGCACCGGTAAGAAATTTAATTACCTTTGAACCACGTTTTCGGGATGTAGCGTAGCCCGGTATCGCGCCACATTTGGGATGTGGAGGCCGCAGGTTCGAATCCTGCCATCCCGACTAAATCGATACCAATCGAAGTCAAAAACCCGCAAATCACATTGATTTGCGGGTTTTTTGTTTTAATTCATACCAAGAAACCCCAATCAATATCAAAGAAGATGTGAGCAATTGCATGAGTAAATTAAGTGTTTTAAATCTACTCATGAATAAACGACTTAAAATATTTGATTTTCAATAGCTTATATCGTTTATTTTGATTGCTTTTGATGTATTTTGTGCATTGGTTTTGTGAGTAAAATTCATTACCTGCAACAAAGATTATCAAGTAAAATTAAAATAAACTGATGTGAGGAGCAGTAACACATTTGATATTCAGTTTGTAATCAGGCTGTCCAAACAAAAAAAGACAGATCCAGCAACCGTGTTTGCACGTATTTCGGTAAATGGCAGACGTTGCGAGATCTCGCTAAACAAGAAAGTTAACCCATTAAATTGGGACGAGATAAAAGGAAAAGCACGGGGCGCCAAAGAAGAGGCACGCAAGCTCAATGAGCATATTGAACGGGTGCAAGCGGCGTCTGGCGGTGAACAGCCAGGGCTTGCCTTTAGCTATAGCCGTTACGGCAGCCAACGTGCATGACAGTGAAGGCGGCTATGAACTGCTTTAGCAGATAGACAAAGCTTCACCTGAAAGCATGAAGGTGCTTTACGCAGACGGGGCTTGCCGCGGCAGCTTTGCAGCTACGGTAGAACAGGTGTACCACCGGCAGATAAATATCTCCCCAAAGCCCGAACCAGCACAGGGCTTCGTGCCGCAAAAAGGCAGGTGGCAGGTGGAACGCTCCTTCGGGTGGCTGAACTTCTACCGCAGGTTAAGCAAAGATGATGAGAAAACAGCTGCCGCTGCTGTCTCTTTTATGCAACTCGCCTTCATCAGTGTCATTATCGCAAGAATATGCTAAATCAAATTTAAACATGCTCTTATGCTCACGAACAAATAACATTATGAAAAATACTTATTAGCTTCAAAAATGCAGGTTTAATAGCTGTATTTTTGTGGTTTGTAATAATGGGGAAATCTAAAAGAATTATACAAATTGCAAGCGAAGGTAAAATCGCAGACCACCGTATTGGTGATCGACGATGAAAAAAAATTAGCGGCATTGATCACCCGCATTCTCGAACTGGAAGGGTTTAAAGTTTTTCAGGCTCATAACGGAAAGGACGGCCTGAAGTTGATCGGTACCGAAGACATACACGTGGTTATCAGTGATGTGAAACTACCGGATGTGAGTGGTATTGATCTGGTCAGGCAAATCAAGGAAAAGAAGCCTTACGTTGAGGTAATCAATCTAACCGCTTACGGGACGATCAGTGATGGCGTCAGAGCCATTAAAAATGGTGGGTTTGATTACATCACTAAAGGTGATGACAATGATAAGATTATTCCCCTGGTATTTAAAGCAGCTGAAAAATCGAAATTGCAGATGCGTGTCATGAATATGGAAGCCAAGCTGACGGAACGTTACAGCTTCGATAATATTCTGGGCAGATCAAAAACGATCCGCGAGTCGATCGAAATGGCAAAAAGAGTAGCTCCGACCGATACGACCGTTTTGTTGCTTGGTGAAACGGGTACAGGTAAAGAAGTTTTTGCAGGTGCAATTCATCAGGAAAGTCGCCGGCGTGACCGCCCTTTTGTTGCCGTTAACTGTAGTAGTTTTCCACCAGAACTGCTGGAAAGTGAGTTGTTCGGATATAAGGCAGGTGCATTTACAGGCGCTGCGAAAGATAAACGGGGGCTGTTTGAGGAAGCCAATCAGGGTACGATATTCTTGGACGAGGTTGGGGAAATGAGCCTTGACCTGCAGGCAAAATTGCTTCGGGTATTAGAGAACCGAACTTTTATCAAGATAGGGGACACGCAGACGACTAAAGTTAACGTCCGAATTTTGGCGGCAACCAACCGCGATATGCAGCAGGAAGCAGAGACCGGACATTTTCGCTTGGATCTTTATTACCGGCTGTCTGTATTTACCCTAACCTTACCTTCTTTAAATGAACGTGAGGGCGACGTTGAACTGATCGCCCGGCACTATCTGAAAGAGTTTGCGGCGAAAGTAAACAAGCGGGTTGAAGGATTTAGCCCGGGATTTATTAAAGCACTAAACACACATAACTGGAAAGGCAATATCCGGGAGCTTAAGAATACAATCGAGCGTGTTTTAATACTGGCGGATGAAAGCGTGATTGGTGAAGAATTATTGCCGGTCGATTTCAGGCACCATACGACCTGGTCAAAATCACTTGACCTGGAAACCGTGGAAAAACAACACATTCTAAAGGTACTGACCCACGTCCGTGGCAATAAGACAGAAGCAGCGCGTCTGCTGAACATCGGGTTGACAACCTTATACCGGAAGCTTGATCAATATAAGCTGAATTAATACGGTTACCCTTCTCTTATGAAAAAAACCCTTCCATAATGGAAGGGTTTTTTTGTATATAAACACGGTGTTTTATTTTAATTAACTGTATTTCAATAAGTTATAGTTAGATTTTGTTGGTGGCACCTCAATTGAGCATAGCTTATCAATTAAATATATAAGCTATGATTACCTTATTACCACTTCTGGCCATACTCGTTTGTATGTGGCTGTTTTACAAATCCATTGACTGGTTCGAAAAAATCTAAAAAACATGATCGCATTATTCATTATCTCCATTGCAGTTTTCATTTACATGATTTATGTACTGCTAAAACCCGAAAAATTTTAACTAAAGAAAAATGAACTCAGAAATTTTAGGCGTAGTCGCCTCCTTTTTGATCACCCTGCTCATCGCGATTCCGCTGGGCAGGTACCTGGCCAAGATGTTCGCAGGCGAGCGTGTTTGGACAGATTTTTTGAAACCGCTTGAAAATGGCATTTTTAAACTCGCCGGTATCCGTCAGAACGACCCGATGGATTGGAAAGAGTTTCTGAAAGCTATGCTGACTATTAACCTGGTTTGGCTGGTGTACGGATTCTTTGTATTGATCTACCAGGATAAATTACCGTTAAATCCTGACGGAAATCCAGGTATGACACCAGATCTTGCTTTTAACACTATTATTAGCTTTGTAGTGAACTGTAACCTGCAACATTACTCTGGTGAATCCGGTGTTACGTATCTTGTACAGCATTTCATATTCATGTTTCTTCACTTTACCAGTGCAGCCACTGGTATAGCGTGTGCTGTTGCATTATTTAAAGCATTCCGTGATAAGACCTCGAATGATGTAGGTAACTTTTGGGAATATTTTGTAAAAGCAATCACCCGCCTGTTGTTACCATTATCTTTTGTTGTTGCGCTTATTCTTACTTTTAATGGCACGCCTGCCAGCTACAAAGGCAAAGACCAGTTTATCTCCATGCAAGGGGATACGCTCAATGTATCGCGCGGGCCTGCTGCACAAATGATCGCGATCAAACACTTAGGTACCAACGGTGGTGGCTGGTTTGGCGTTAACTCTGCACATCCCTTAGAGAATCCTAACTACCTGACCAATATGGTAGAGATCGTTTCTCAATTTATTATACCGGTAGCCATGATCCTGGCATTTGGATTCTTTATTCGACGTAAAAAGCTTGGCTGGGTTATTTTCGGCGTTATGATGGTCGGCGTATTTATGTTGATGCTCCCGTCAATAAGCAGTGAGCTGGGCGGCAACCCAAACATTGCCAAAATGGGTGTAACACAGGCAACTGGCGCAATGGAAGGCAAGGAGGTTCGTTTTGGTCCTGCAGCTACTGCTTACTGGAGCACTCTAACTACAGTAACATCAACAGGTTCCGTAAATGGAATGCATGATAGTACCATGCCTTTGACCGGTGCATGGCAACTTTTGGCCATGATGATCAACGGTTTCTTCGGCGGTTGCGGTGTTGGTTTGCTTAACTACTTTATCTATCTCATCATAGCGGTGTTCATCTCCGGTTTGATGGTAGGTCGTACACCTGAGTTTTTGGGTCACAAAGTGGAAGCACGCGAAGTAAAGATCGCCGCATTGATCACTTTATTAAGCCCGTTCTTAATTATGGCAGGTACTGCACTGGCCAGTTATGTGTTTGTTGCACATGGCAACGCAGATTGGGCTGTTAAGCCATCCGCATGGTTGAATAACCCCGGTTATCACGGCTTTTCAGAGATGCTGTACGAATATACATCGGCTAACGCCAATAATGGTTCAGGTTTCGAAGGATTAGGTGATAACAATATCTGGTGGAATGTAACAACTGGTTTTGTATTGATTTTGGGCAGGTTCCTGCCGATCATCGGTCCGGTAGCCATAGCCGGAATGCTGGCTAAGAAAAAGTTCATACCAGAATCTGCCGGTACGCTCAAAACCGACACCGTAACATTCGGTCTGATGACGTTCGCCGTTATCCTTGTCCTTAACGCATTATCCTATTTCCCTGCACTGGCCCTGGGCCCAATCGCAGAGTACTTTTCAATGCCTAAGTAATTAAACACATGAAATCTCAATCTAATAAATTATTTGAACCGGCCTTAGTGCAAACTGCATTAAAAGAATCGTTCATCAAACTGAACCCGACGGTAATGTTGCGTAACCCGGTGATGTTTACTGTGGAAGTGGGTACCGTTATTATGGCCTATATGACTTTTTATAGTCTTACACACACCGGCCAGGGTTCTTTTGCTTATAACTTAGTCATTTTTATTGTCTTGCTGCTTACCCTTTTGTTTGCCAACTTTGCCGAGGCCATCGCCGAAGCGCGTGGTAAAGCACAGGCCGACAGTTTGCGTAAAACACGCGAGGAAACACCGGCAAATATATTAATGCCCGATGGTTCCATTGTACAAAAATCATCCAACGAACTTAGAAAGGGTGACTTTTTCGTTTGCGAGGCCGGAGATACGATCCCCACAGACGGAGAAATCATTGAAGGTTTGGCCACAATAGATGAATCGGCCATTACCGGCGAGTCAGCCCCGGTTATCCGTGAATCAGGCGGTGATAAGTCATCTGTTACAGGAGGTACTAAAGTATTATCCGATAGAATTAAGGTGGTGGTAAGCACAGAGCCTGGCGAAAGCTTTTTGGATAAGATGATAGCCTTGGTAGAAGGTGCATCAAGGCAAAAAACGCCTAACGAGATCGCCTTAACCATCCTGCTGGCCAGTTTTACGATAATCTTTATTATTGTTTGCATTACGTTAAAGCCGTTCGCTAATTATGCCAACACACCTATCACCATTGCGGCACTTATTTCCCTGTTCGTTTGCCTGATACCAACTACGATAGGCGGTTTACTTTCGGCAATTGGTATTGCAGGAATGGACAGGGCTTTGAGGGCCAATGTGATCACCAAATCAGGTAAAGCGGTGGAAACTGCCGGTGATATTGACGTATTGCTACTGGATAAGACCGGTACAATCACCATCGGTAACCGCAAGGCCACACACTTTTGGCCTGCGATTGATGTGGCACCAGATGACTTGATTAAAGCTGCTGTTCTTTCTTCCTTGGCGGACGAGACACCTGAAGGTAAATCGATCATCGAACTGGCTTCACACAATAAATCAAATTTTTCATTAAAAGCGCCGGAGGGGTCAGAATTTATAAAGTTTACCGCGGAAACCCGTTCAAGCGGGATTAATACGCCGGACGGAATGGAGATCAGAAAAGGTGCTTTCGATTCTATGCGCAATCTCGCTCATAAGTCAGACAAACGTGTGCCAAACGATGTAGAAGAGCGTGTTAAGGCAATTTCCTCTAATGGCGGAACACCCTTAGTGGTAGCACAGAATGGCCAGGTATTGGGTACAATAGAGTTACAGGATATCATCAAGCCAGGTATTGCCGAGCGCTTTGAGCGCCTGCGTAAAATGGGTATCAAAACGGTAATGGTAACTGGAGATAACCCGCTTACAGCGAAATTTATTGCGCAGAAAGCAGGTGTAGATGATTTTATCGCTGAGGCTAAGCCTGAGGACAAAATGAACTACATCAAGCATGAGCAGGCCGAAGGCCGTTTAGTGGCCATGATGGGAGACGGTACGAATGATGCACCGGCATTAGCCCAGGCCGATGTTGGCGTGGCGATGAACAGTGGTACCCAGGCGGCAAAAGAAGCCGGTAACATGGTGGATCTAGATAATGACCCAACCAAACTGATCGAAATTGTAGAGATCGGTAAACAACTGCTGATCACCCGCGGTACATTGACCACTTTCTCAATTTCAAATGATGTGGCCAAATACTTTGCTATTGTGCCGGCATTGTTTATCGCTTCCATTCCTGCATTGCAGAGCATTAACATTATGCGCTTGCATAGCCCCGAAACTGCCATACTCTCCGCAGTAATCTTTAACGCGATCATCATCCCGTTATTGATCCCACTGGCATTGAAAGGGGTAGAATATAAACCGATAGGCGCAAGTGCGCTGTTACGCCGGAACCTGTTAATCTATGGTTTAGGCGGAGTTGTTGCCCCGTTCATCGGCATTAAGCTGATCGATGTGGTCATTGCCTTATTTATGTAATTGAAAAAGTTAAATATCATGAAAAAATATATCATACAATCCATTCGCCTAACTGTTACATTGAGCGTGTTACTTTGCGTTGTTTACCCATTGCTGGTAGCCTTTGTCGGCAAATTGTCTGATGGGAAAGGAAATGGCGAAACCATATTACTGAACGGAAAAGTTGTAGGTTATGCCAATATCGGTCAGAAGTTCGATCAGCCACAATACTTTTGGGGCAGGCCCTCAGCCGTTGATTACAATGCGGCCGGATCTGCCGGATCGAATAAAGGCCCCACCAATCCGGATTATCTGAAACAGGTAAGTGACCGCGTGGACACCCTGCTGAAATATCACTCTTATTTGAAAAGAAGTGATATTCCCTCTGATATGGTAACCGCATCAGGAAGTGGTCTTGACCCGGATATTTCCGCGGCCGGTGCTGCAATTCAAGTTCGCCGTGTGGCGCAAAATCGCGGGTTAGCCATTGAACGGGTTAACAAGCTGGTTGAGGAACACACGGAAAAACCTTTAGCAGGTATGTTTGGCCCAGGAAAGGTGAACGTTCTTAAATTAAATGTAGCGCTCGACGAACTGAAAAAATAACACCCTATATCTATCTACATCTCCCAGGTGCGACGGTTTTACCGTCGCACTTACTAATATGTTTAACCAAATGAAAAAAATTCTGTTGGGTGCTGCCCTTATTGGCTGTGCTTTGGCTACTCAAGCGCAGGACACCGTTAAAAAGGCAAGTAATTTGACCATAACCGGTTATGCAGAATTGTACTACGGATTCGACTTCAATCGTCCGGTTGATAATAACCGTCCCGGCTTTGTTTATTCTCATAACCGCCACAATGAAGTGAACCTGAACTTGGGTTTCATTAAGGCTAACTATGATAACGGAACCGTTCGGGCAAATCTGGCCCTGATGGCAGGTACTTATGCTAATGCAAACCTTGCTGCCGAACAAGGCGTATTAAAAAACGTTTTTGAAGCCAACGCTGGCTTTAAGTTATCAAAAACAGCAAATTTGTGGTTTGATGGAGGTATTTTTGCTTCGCATATTGGTTTCGAAAGCGCAATATCTAAAGACTGTTGGGTACTTACCCGTAATATTTCGTCTGAAAATACGCCATACTACGAATCAGGTGCAAAGCTGACCTATACAACTAATGATGGTAAGTTAACGCTTACCGGTTTATATTTGAACGGCTGGCAACGGATCAACCGCCAGAAAGGTAACAGTAAACCTGCGGGAGGCCTACAAGTTTACTATAAGCCAACAGACAAAATTACGCTGAATTACAGTAACTATTTAGGCACCGAGGGCGCAGATACCGTACGGGTACGTCGTTTCTATCATAACTTTTATGGAATATTCCAAATAACTAATGCTTTCGGGTTAACAGCTGGTTTTGATTACGGTACACAACAGCAGGCAAAAGGCAGTGATGAAACCAACCACATCATTTCTCCCGTCGCTATTGCACGTTACCAATTTGCAGGCAAATGGGCGGTTGCCGGCCGGGTTGAATATTACCAGGATAAAAACGGAGCGATCATCGCCACCAAAACACCTAACGGCTTCAAGACAACCGGATATTCCTTAAACCTTGATTATGCACCGATAAATAATGCGCTGATCAGGTTAGAGGGAAAGGTTTATGACAGCAAGGATGACATATTTGTTAAACAGGGAAGCATGGTCAACACAAATCCGCTCATTACAGCAAGTTTTGCGGTTTCGTTTTAAATATGAAGTTATAATACAAGGGCGGGTGTTAACGTGCCCTTGTATTCATTAAGTTATTGGGAACACCAATTATGCCAGAGGAAGAACACAAGGACGGATCGGTAAAGGACTTCATTGAGCTGGTTAAACGCTCCAGGCGTGGTAAGCTTAAGGTTTATATCGGTATGAGCGCAGGTGTGGGTAAAACCTACCGGATGCTACAGGAAGCGCACGCGCTGCTAAAAAACGGGATCGATATGCAGATCGGCTATATTGAAACGCATATGCGTGCGGAAACCCAAGCCTTGCTGGCCGGTCTTCCGGTTATAGCGCGCCGAAAAACCTTTTATAAAGGTAAAGAACTGGAAGAACTGGATGTGCAGACGGTGATCAACCGCCACCCGGAAGTAGTGATCGTGGATGAGCTGGCGCATACCAATATTGAAGGCAGTAAAAATTCAAAGAGATGGCAGGATGTGATGGATATCCTTGACGCTGGGATCAGTGTCATTACCGCGGTCAATATCCAGCATTTGGAAAGTCTGAATGAAGACATTGAAGAGATCACGGGAATCCCGATCACTGAACGTATTCCTGACAAGATACTGGAGATCGCTGACGAGATCGTGAATATCGACCTGACGGCCGATGAGTTGATCGAACGTCTGAAAGCAGGAAAGATCTATGAAAAGGCAAAAATAGAACGGGCGCTAAACAATTTTTTTCGCAACGAAAAAATCCTTCAACTGCGTGAACTGGCACTGAAGGAGGTAGCTCACCACCTGGAACGCAAGATTGATATTGAAGTACCCAGGCAGATCAAACTCCGGCCCGAAAAATTCCTTGCCTGTATATCTTCGAACGCAGAAACAGCAAAGGTGGTAATCCGGAAGACCGCAAGGCTTGCTTCTTATTACCGTTCTCCCTGGATCGTGCTTTACGTGCAAAGCAGCAGTGAAAGCATGGACAGGATCAAGTTAGACAAACAGCGCTTTCTGATCAACAATTTCAAACTCGCCACTGAGTTAGGTGCTGAGGTACTTAAAATGAAAAGCGATCAGGTTACCCAAACCATTATGCAAGTGGCGCGTGAAAGAGAGATCACCACTATATGCATCGGTAAACCACATTTAAGCCTTTTCCAGGTAATCATCAAAACCGCCATTTTTAACGAATTGCTCAAAAACTTATCCTCTACAGAAACTGACTTAGTTATATTGTCATGAAAATAAAAACCAAACTCCGCTTAGGATTCGGATTCCTTTTTGTTGTTGTCCTATTATTTGGCGGCATATCCCTTTATTATATCCAGCAAATATCGGGAAGTTCAAAAGTTATCCTGAAGGACAATTACGAGACCCTGAATTATACGCGTGTTATGCGTACGATATTAGATGACAACGACCTTCCATTGAGCCCTGATGCGCTTGCAAAATTTGAAAGACAACTGGTTAAAGAAGAAAGTAATATCACCGAAAAAGGTGAAATGGAAGCAGTAGCCAACCTGCGGAAAGCTTTCGAGCAATTAAAACTACCGGCGTTGGGTATTGGAGATCAACGCCTGTTGGAACGCAAGATCCGGCTGCACCTGCGTGAGATAGAAGGCCTGAACATGAAGGCTATTGTTCGTAAACACGAACGGGCGAACAGTGCAGTAAATAATGCAACGCTGATTCTGGGTTTTGCGGCAACATTTACTTTTTTAGTCTTATTCAGCTTTAGTGTCAACTTTCCAGGCTTTATTGCTAATCCCCTCAAAGGCCTGCTCGAAGGGATACAGGAGATCAGTCAGCGTAACTATAACAAGCGGCTGAACTTTCAACAGAACGATGAATTTGGCCATGTGGCATCGGCATTCAATTCAATGGCTGGGCGATTGAATGAGTGGGAAAACAGCAATCTGGCCACTGTTTTGTCTGAAAAGCGACGTATCGAGGCGATCATTGAACAGATGCAGGATGCGATCATCGGTGTGGATGCAGACGGTGAAATTCTGTTCATGAACGATGCTGCGCGAAAAACATTAAGTATCACACAAGAAAAAGTGATTGGAACAAAGGCAGATAACATTGCAAAAAGTAATGACCTGTTCCGTTCTATACTTGACAAGGATCAAAATATATTAAAGCCTTTCAAGATCGTACTTGACGGCAGGGAATCTTATTTTGAATTGCAGACCAGGGATATATCGGTGCCTAATCTGGAGAACCAGCAAGGTGCGATCCGCACGGCCGCCAAGTCGGCAGGGAAGGTTTATATCTTAACGAATATAACCACATTCAAGGAAAGAGATGAAGCGAAGACCAATTTTATTGCAACCATTTCTCACGAATTGAAAACCCCGATCTCTTCCATAAGGTTAAGTTTGAAACTACTGAATGACCAGCGCGTAGGTTCTATCAATCCCGAACAGCGGCAACTGGTAGACCACATCAGTGAGGATGCCAGCAGGTTATTAAAGATTACCAGTGAGCTATTAGAACTTTCGCAGGTGGAGACCGGCAATATCCAGCTTAACTACATACCTGCCGAACCTGAGCAGATCGTTAAATATGCCGTTGATTCCGTTAAGTTCCAGGCGGAACAAAAAGAAGTAAAACTGGAAGTAATCACGGCTCCCGGTATTCCAAAGGTTCAGGTGGACGTGGAGAAAACCGCCTGGGTATTGGTCAATTTCCTTTCCAATGCCTTGCGTTACAGTTCCGAAAAGTCAAAGGTCGTTATTCAACTGGCCAGGCGCGGGGCATTTGTCGAGTTTTCGGTGAAAGATTTTGGTAAGGGAATAGATGAGCAGTTTCAAAAACGATTATTTGATCGATATTTCCAGGTTCCAACAGATGGCCAGAACAAATCCGGTTCCGGGTTAGGGCTGGCTATCTCAAAAGATTTTATAGAGGTGCAACAAGGTAAGATAGGTGTGGAAAGTGCATTGGGGGAAGGAAGCCGGTTTTACTTCCAATTACCTGCATCAGAGGCATAAGTATTATGGATGTAAAAGATCTGTTTGAAGAGAACGACAGGATAAGGCTCGATTCTGATGAAAAACTGGAAGTTTATATGGAAGCTTACTATGACCGTTTTCATAATTTGTTGTTATGGGGCTAATGTGGCTATTCTCGTTAATATTGTGATGATCATCGTCAGTACAATTAATCTTTATAAAGCTAATGGCCCGACCGCGCTTACGTTTCTTAAAGTGATTTTGCCTTAATCTTTGGTGCCTTTGCCGGATTTTTTAGTTTGGCAACGGAGAGCGGGTATTACATTGGAGCCGCCCGAACAGGGCCGCATCAAGGCCTTACTGCAATATAAAGCGGGAGTTATGGAAAAGCAAATCGGATTATTTATGGGTTGTGCTACAGCTTAAACCTTTATTTTAACAGCGGGCTATGCCTTTTACGCAACAACGAAATTGGTGCCCGTTCAAAAGGTCATTGATGTTAACCCGCCTGTGAGGCCCTCGTCATGTACTTGATGGGCTCCTGCTTGCTATATCAATCCTTTAGCCGTCGCCAAAAAATTTTGACGGGGCTTAAAGCAGTGGAGGAGGAGTGATCTGCATATAACGGATCACAAGCGTTTTAAATTTAAAGGTGGGCGATTAGTAAAGACAAGCGGATATTTTTCCAAGACAACATTACTGGTGTCCAATCCATAGTTTACGTCGTCAGATACGCCGATTCCCTTCAGATTGTAGTAGCTTTTGATCAGCAATGCCTTCCAGAAAGGCAGATCATTGTCAAAAGACAGGTAAGAGTTGATGATAACGAATTTATAGTCACCAATTTCATTTGCGGCAAATTGCATAATCGGCGTTTTGTCCAGTTGTAGTTCGCCGTTGGCAATCAACTCCTTGGCAATCATCCTAAAGAATAGGTCCACCCTTGGTTGAACCCGAAAGCCAAGCTTAAGGTTGACATGATAGACATCATTTGCTGACAATGAGGTAACTGAATACTCTAGCGTATAAGGTTCATCGGCTATATGTACATGGAAAAACCAATAGACATCTGCCTTTTTAATCGGATTGGCAAATATAGACCTGATGGTCTTGTCTTCAACTTCGCCCGGGCCACTTGAAGAAGTCAGGTAGATCAGATTGGTCGCATAACTGCTGATTTGTTCCTGATGACTGAGTTCCACTAATTTATCAAGATCGCCATTCTTGAGGAGACGGAAAGAGACCATGCCTTTTTGCTGTAACCTTCCGCTCCGCCATACCAGCATTATTCCGGTCAGTAAAGCGCCAACAACCAGCATAATCCAGCCGCCTTCCTTGATCTTTTGCAAATTGGCAATCAGGAAAGAAAACTCGACCGAAAGAAAAATCACAGCGACCAAAGCGACCATCACCATAGGGCGACGTTTTGCACGAAGCCAAAGCGCGATCAGAACAGTGGTCGTCAACATGGTCAAAGTAACGGATAGTCCAAAAGCAGCTTCCATCTTGCTCGACTCTTTAAAGTAAAGCACCATTCCGATACAACATACCATCAATGCCCAGTTGAAGAATGGAATGTACAATTGTCCACGGATCGTTCCCGGGAATATAATGCGGTGTCTTGGCCAAAAACCTAAATGGATCGCTTCGTTTGCCAAGGTAAAACAACCGGTAATTAACGCTTGGCTGGCAATGATGGTGGCGAGTGTAGCCAGTATCACCGCAGGCAGATAAATAGCATGAGGAACGATGTTGTAGAACGGGCTCAGGTCATTAGCGCGTCCCGCAGATAGAAGCCATGCGGTCTGACCAGCGTAACATAGGATTAGTGCAACTTTAATATAGACCCAACTTACCCTGATGTTGTTCCTGCCAACATGGCCCATATCACTATACATCGCTTCTGCACCGGTTGTACAAAGGAATACACCACCAAGCAGCCAAAACCCTTTCGGGTAATGAACCAGAAGCTGGTAGGCATACGCCGGATTCAGCGCTTTTAAAACTGCCGGATTATTGTAAAGAGCGAGGATGCCAATGATACCGATGAATGTAAACCAAACGACCATGACCGGCCCGAAAAATTTACCGATTTGCTGCGTGCCGAATTGCTGGATCGCAAAAAGACCGATGATAATGGCAATGACGATAGGAACAGTATTGATCCCCGGATAGATAGCCCGCATCCCTTCAACAGCCGATGCTACGGAGATCGGTGGTGTAATAATGCCATCAGCAACCAGGAATGAACCGCCGATAATGGCAAGTACGATCAGCCATTTAGCATAGTAACGCTTGATCAGCGCGAACAGCGAGAATATTCCGCCTTCACCCTTATTATCCGCTTGCAAGGTTATAACCACATATTTTAAGGTAGTCTGCAGCGAAAGCGTCCAAATCACGCAGCTTAAAACCCCTATGGCTTTAATCTCATTGATGACCTCGCCCGGATGGAACAATGCATTGTAAGTATATAATGGCGAAGTACCAATATCGCCAAAGACAATACCAATAGCGATCAGCATTCCGGCCGCTTTGATTTTTTGATGAAACACTTGAGAATTGGTCTGTACATCCATGTATAAAAACTTGAACCGATTGAACCCAAATGTAAGCCTAAAGTTCAGCAAAATCACGATCAGTTCATATTGAAAAAAAGCCTTTCAAAATAGCAGACTGTTTTCGGAACAATTAGAACTGAAAAAATGTAAGTCGCTGTCCGTCAGTGTTAAAGTTACTTTAGGCAAGGTTCTTAATATTGCAAATACAATACTGTGTATAGCTCCTTAAAATAAAAGCCCAGTATTGTATGCTCTTGGCTGGATTTCAGCCAATTCAGGCAGCCCGGGCAAGGGTTTTGATAAGAAAGTGTCACTACAAACCATAACAACAGCCTTTCAGTTGATGGGCTCTCCTTTTTTGGCTAAAGTACAGCTTAGACATAACAACTGAAAGTTTTCAACCCAAAGTTTCGATTCTAATTATCAAGAACATAAGTTATCGTTGCATAATCTAAAATAAATTGTTTGATTAGTATCAATCACTGATAACTGTATTGTGGGTAAAACAGTGAGTAGTTACAGAAAGTATTTATCGACTAATTGATACATTAGTTATTTGCGGAAAGGATTAATCTTTCTGCCATCCCGATTACGCTAATTAAAAGCTTGTAAGAAATTACAGGCTTTTTTTGTTCAGCAGTCTGCATAGTTGCAGTTCATTTGATTTTTTGCAAACCGGCCACATGCAAATTCAGTTTACGCTTTAATGAAATCCATTCTCTTTTTCGGCGATAGCCTGACCGCCGGTTATGGCCTGCGCAACGCTACCGAAGAATCGTTTCCGGCACTGATACAGCAGAAAGTTAATGCAGCGCAGTTAAAATACAAAGTGGTAAATGCCGGCGTAAGCGGAGATACCACTACCGGCGGTTTAAACCGTATTGATTACTGGCTGAGCCAGCCGGTGGATGTGTTTATACTGGAGTTGGGCGCCAATGATATTCTGCGCGGTATCCCGCCGCAAAATACAGCTAAAAATTTGCAGGCCATTGTAGATAAGGTCAAATCCAGGTACCCGGCGGTAAAGCTGGCCCTGATGGGCATGGAACTGCCGGCGTTTATACCGGGACAATTGGTGGCAAACTTCAGGGCCATTTTCAGGCAGGTAGCCGAAACTAATCAAATGGCTTTTGTGCCGTTCTTTTTACAGGGGGTGGCCGGCCAGTTACATTTGAATCTGCCAGATCGTGTGCACCCTACGGCCGGGGGGTATAAGATCATCGCCGATACCGTTTGGCCGGTGATTAAGCCACTGCTTAAGGATTAAAATAAAAGCAGTAGTAAAGCAACGCTAAATGCAGCGATCAGGGTGCTCATAAAGTTAACTTGGTTGTTGCCGAGTGTGCCTTTTCGCTCCAGCGTTGCGCCCAGTACGGAGTCGGCATAGTTGCCGATGCAACCTGCCAGGGTAAGGATGATTATATCTGTAAACGGCAGGCGGTATCCAATAACGGTGATTGCCCCTAATATGGTAGCACCTGCGGCGCCCAGTAATAAGCCCTCAACGCTGATTACACCGTCCAGCCCCTTGATATCGGGCTTAAGCGTAAGGCAATTGTAGAAGCGTTTACTGTATACCACACCCAGTTCTGAGGCTAAGGTATCTGCCGTTGCCGAAGCCAGGCTACCGGCCAGCATAAGGTGGAATAACAAAGCATGGGAAGGGAGCAGCAGCGCCAGCAATGCGAACAACGCAGCCACACCGGCATTGGCCAGCACCTGGCCGGGGGTACGTGCCTCGGCCGAATCCTGCACCGAGCCGATATGTTTATCCTTGCTGTGCCACTTGCTGGCCAGTATGCCCAGCGCAAAAAAGGCGCTCAATAGCAAAGCGCCGGTAACACCGGCACCCAAATAAATCACTACCGCTACAGCAAAACCGGTAAGGCCACCGGCAGGGGTAAGTTTGCCTTTAATTACACTGGCAACAGCTATAGCAGCAAGTAGTATAATGATAATGAGGGATAGCATTCTGTTCCAAAGTTACATGCAACTGATGAGATAAGCGCCTGCTGATTTAAAATGAATTTTTGAGACACTTTTAAGCGCCGTTTTGTCCCAAAAGTGTCCCCGGTTTATGCTGATATTGTGTGATTACGTAGCAGAAATGAAGTTTTGGAGTACTGTCCCATCGTGAGACAAGTGGGACACTTTTGTAATATGATGTTATATTCTGTATAGCACTGCTGTAGTTAATACTAACTTAAATGGCCAGCTTGTAAATCTGTATTATAACGGTTGGTGATAACACCATAAGTGTTCAGATATAAAAAATGCGGTCATGCTGAACTTGTTTCACTGTTGTCCGGGGAAAGTTTGAAGTGGCACAAGAAAGGAGGTTTGGAGCTTAACAGGCCGCATTTAAGTTTGGAAACCGAAAGCCAAGCCCCCCAATTTGAGTTTACGGTTATGATTGCTGGCACCCGCCGGGAGTTTATCAGGGGCGTTTAAAAAGTTAAACAGATGCAAATAGCTCATCAGGTGTAGCCGGATGATAGAACTAAGGTTGGAAAAAGACCATTTCTTTTTCAGCTGCACCTGAACAACTTTAAGTAGCAGGTCAGCAATGAAAGCACACCATATTTGAATCTTAATGGCATTTTCGTTGTCTCCGAGAAAGTATTTTAATGGAAAATTCTGCTTGATGCGCTTGAAAAGAACCTCGATCTGCCAGCGTTTCTTATAAAGTTCTGCTATCTGCCGGGCGGGGAGTGAAAAGTTGTTGGTCAGAAACTCAAACAATCTGCCTTTCTGCTGATCGAAAAAGGTAACTAGTCTGGCTTTAAGTTTGATCTTATGTTGCTGCGTGCGGGTTCCCAAGGTGATATCACTATCACTAAGTACCCCATACGATGTGTCTTTGCTGTCTAGCGGGTTCAATCCTGTTGTTACATAATGCGCGTCTTTCTTATTACGGGTTACAAAGAAAACGCCGCTATGGCTCATGCGTTCATACTGGGCATAGCTCACATATCCTTTGTCAAAAACAAGGAAAGAGCCGGCCGCCAGGTGAATATCCCGCAAAAAGGTAACATCATTGTCACGGGCCGCAGTGAAGCTGATCTGTACAGGCACATCTTCACTGGCATTCATCAGGGTGTGTACCTTTATCCCTCCTTTGCGCTTACCGTTTTTCCTGCCCATACTGGGCGCTTTTAAAATCTCTTGGAACAGGGTGATGGTAGAGGAATCTGCTATGAAAAGTTCGGGGCTCTTCATTCGGCTGTCCGGTAAAAGTGTGCGGTGGCGCTTATAAAGGTGCTGGTAGATCTGTTCAAATGCTGCAAAGGAACGCCTCATGTTGGCATCGCACAAAGTACTCCTTCCAGGTGTTTTGCTAATGCCGGTATGTGCTAACTTGTGATAGCAGGCCTTCATCCCGCTGACCACCTCACGGCTGCTGGTGCACTTATTGAATACACAGTAAAGCATTGTAACCAGGTGGGTATAGGTGTCGAAATGCTTGTAATAGCGGTCATATCGGCCAGCCCGTGCCAAAGACCTGACCGCATTGCGGTCAAGCAATCCAAGCAACTGGGTGAATATCGGCTGTCCGGTAAAAAATGTACTTTTGCTCATGTTGATGATTTAAGTGTGGTAACTCAAATATATCAACATTAAAGGGCTGGTCTCATCACCAGCCCTTCCTTTTTTTCTGCTTTATGACCATTTCTGCGCTGTTTGTAAAACTTTCCCCGGACAACAGTGAACTTGTTTCAGCATCTCTCAGGACAAGTATACCGTTGCTCTGGACGCATAATTACCTTAATGTTTTCTCTGCCAGTGGGATGCTCAAACAAGTTCAGCATGACAAGGAGATGGCTATTTCGGCTAAAAAGATTCTTCCGAACACCTGTGGTGATAACACCAACCGCAGGTAAAAATTTTAACAAATAAACGGCGCACCTCACAGTGCGCCGTTTATCAAATTAAACAAACATCTAAACTACGCTGCCTTCACCTCATTCTCCTTTTGCAATTTCTTAAACATCTCTGTCCCAATCAGCGCATCTACCAAACCGTTACCGCCGTTCTGACTGCCGCCGTTTACCAGTATTTCGGGTACCAGTTTAACGCCATTGGCGGCTAAGGCTTCGGCTACGCGTACGATGGCGTATTGCTCGGTGCCCATGGCTTCGGTTTTTTGCTTGGTTACCTCGGCTTCGGCTAAACCTACTGCCTTTATCTTACCGGCCTCGGCGCTGCCGTTCACCTGGGTGGCTTCGGCATTGGCTTTGGCAATAATGGTTTGCGCTTCGGCATCTGCACGTGCATTGATGGTGCGGTTCTCGGCATCTGCCTTAGCATTAATGGTACGGGCTTCGGCATCACCTTTGGCGGCCGCTACCTTACCGGCAGCTGTTTGGGTGTTAATTTCTACCATACGGGTCGATTTTACAATCTCCGGCTGCATATCGGCACCGGCGCGGGCGCTTTCAAATTCTTTACGCTCAATCTGCGCATGGCGCTGTACTTCGTAGGTGTGGCGCTCCTCTTCAGCCAGCTTACGGTCGGTCATGGTTTTCATCAGGGCCTCGGGCGGCACAATGTCGCCAATCAGGGTATCTACACCCACCACATTATAATCAGCCAGTACCTGGCTGATGTGTGTTTTAGCATCATCCTGCCGTTGTGAGCGGTTGGTCAAGAAGCCGATCACATCACTTTTTTGCGCCGCATTGCGGAAGTAGTTGGCAATGGTAGGCTCCAGCACCTGCGATACCAGGTTCTTCATTTTACCAAAGCGGGCAATCACT
Organism: Mucilaginibacter sp.; assembly: GCF_965200995.1. Taxonomy (GTDB): domain Bacteria; phylum Bacteroidota; class Bacteroidia; order Sphingobacteriales; family Sphingobacteriaceae; genus Mucilaginibacter. The sequence goes on from NZ_OZ241743.1 coordinate 3,411,338, forward strand.
TTCGGCGCCTCATTGCGCGGCACATGGATGATCTGCGATACATCCAGGTTAAACGTAAACCCGTCGAACGAGCGCACGCTGATGGTGTTCAGGTGCTTGTCCAGTTCGTGCGCTTCCATGCGGCTGTTGGCCCAGTTGAGCACAATGTTGGTGGTAGGTACCACTTCCACGCCGTGGGTATAAATATTTACGGGGTGCTTGCCGGGGTCTAAAGGCTCGTCCCAAACCCCTTTCTGGCCCTTGTGCACAATGTTGCCATGCTTGAAATTATCGCCGCTGGTATCGGTGCCTTCCGGCCCCACAAAGGAGTTCACCACACCCACATAGCCAATGGGGATGTGCATCATGTCTACCTGTTCTACCATCACAAACCAGGGGTTAAGGTAATAGGTACCGGCTAAAATTACATCTTCCTGCAAACCCTTCTTACCTCCGGCATGAATAAAGGCCATCGGGTCTTGAAAGTTGCGGTGCCCCATCACAGAGCCTCCGGCGATGTCGCCCTTTTCCAGCGGCTCGCCATCCAGCGTGGTGATGATGCCTACCTTGTTCTCGTTGATCTGCGTGATGGGCACCATCACAATATCAAACAAGAACGTATTGATACGATAACTGCCGGGGGTAAGAAAGGCCGCCTGCGGGCCTTTTTGCCCGTTACGCTCCAAAAATGCCTCCGCATCCTGAAATTTGTCGCATTCCACCGGGCGGCCTAGTACGCGGCCGGTATCTAACGGGGCGCCGTCTCTGGCCTTTACCAGTCCGAGTTTGTTTTGCTCGATGATGGTAAAGGCCTGTAAATTAATGCTGTACTGCCACGGCCACATGTGCCAGTACAAGCCCGGTGCCAGCGGCTTGGCCTGCATACCGGCCTCGCCTTTGGTGGCAATAATACGGCCATCGGGCAGGTGCCGGTCGGCCCCGTAAAGGGAGAACTTTTTGATCACCAACCCAATGCGGTCGTCGGGAATGATGACCATACCAAAGCATACGCGGAGTACAAATTTGTACATCAACAGGGCTGCCACCACAGGCAGCACCCATAACCAATTAAAAATTAAATCAGCCATTGTTTTAAGAAATGAATTGAATATTGTGTGTAAACGTGCGCCTTAAGGTGTGGCGACGCGGTGCTGCAACCCGGTATATTGTGGAACCTCAGCCGTAATTGCGATAGTAAGATGATGGGAGAGCGCGTTTGTTACAGGAAATATTTTATTTTTTTGCTGCTGTGTGCTTTGTTGTATTTATGCTGTTATTAATGTTCTTTTACTTTTTGCTTGAATAAAAAGTAACCAAACTTAGCGTAGCCATCTCATGAGCGATAGCGAATAACATCAAGGCAGAAAAAAATATTTCGCCCGCTTGTCCCACGCACGGCCCGCTATTTTTGCCGGACTCATCAGCGTTCAGAGAACTAAAAATTGCATTAAAGTTCACAACTAAAAGCTCTAAAAAGTGTAAACCCTGTGTTTTTTCAATGCGTTGATAGTCAATTGGTTGAATGGTATTTTTTTAAAAAAGTGTAAACTTTGGGTTTACACTTTTTTTATGCTGCCGGGCCAGCGCAACATGTGAAACGGCGATGAAAGGAGTGAAGGATTGAATGAGGGAAAATATTAGCTGATTAAGTATTTAAGTATCCAGCCCTACCTGCCCTTCCCCGGGAGGAGAGGGAGGTTTTTCTTGCACTAAAAAGAAACATACCGTAAATATCACCAGCCCGTTCATATCCGCCCAATGTGGCCTTGATTTTTTCGGCAACCACAGCATTAGCCTACGCACAGCCCCTTCAAAGAATAAGGTGCAGCCACAAGCTTTCTTTTTGATTCTATTTCTTTTGCGGAAAAAGAAAAAGAACATCCACTGGCTTCCTTCAAAGCATATCCCCGGCCTAATGAAAACTAATCCCAAATCAAAACCAAGGCCATCACAATTCATTCGCTATCCCTATATTTGGCGCTCAATAAGTTAAGCGAGCAGCGCCTGATGCACCGGCCTGTAAGTGGTTAATGTATATCGCGCAGAAATGAAAAGAGTTGTGATCACAGGGATGGGCGTAATTACGCCGGCCGGCAATACCCTCACTGATTTTTGGTACAATATTGTGAACGGCAACAGTGGGGCAGCGCCCATCACCCGCTTTAATACCGAACATTTTAAAACCAGGTTTGCAGCGCAGGTGCGCGACTTTAACCCGGCTGACTTTCTGGATAAAAACGAGATACGCCGCAGCGATCTGTACTCGCAATATGCGCTGGTAGCCGCCGGACAGGCCATTGCCGATTCGGGCTTCGATCTGAGCCAGCTGTCGCCGTTTGATGTAGGTGTAATTTTCGGCTCCGCACAGGGTGGCTTTCAAACATTTGAAGAACAGGTGATGGAGTACGCCGCTAACGACCGGCGTCCGCATTTCAACCCGTTCTTTATCCCCAAAACGCTGGTCAACATGGCTTCTGGCTTGATTTCCATTAAGTACGGTTATATGGGCATCAATTATACGCCCGTTACTGCCTGTGCCAGCGCCACTACGGCCATCATGGACGCCTATAATTACATCCGCTGGGGTAAGGCCAGGGTAATGATTGCCGGCGGTTCTGATGCGCCCGTAACAGAGGCCTCCATTGGCGGCTACAATGCGCTCAAGGCGCTCTCTACCCGTAACGACGATCCTAAAACTGCATCCCGGCCCTTTGATATTAGTCGCGACGGCTTTGTGATGGGTGAGGGGGCCGGTGCGCTGGTATTAGAGGATTACGACCATGCCATACAGCGCGGCGCTCATATCTATGCCGAAATAGCCGGTGCCGCCATGACGGCCGATGCCTACCACATGACGGCCACCCATCCCGAAGGGGCCGGTGCCATACAGGCCATGAAGTCGGCCCTGAATGATGCCGGTTTAAATACCGGTGATGTAAACTACCTGAACGCCCACGCTACCTCCACCCCGGTGGGCGATCTGAGCGAAACCAAGGCCATCAGCGCCGTTTTCGGCGGCAGTAAAAACCTGCATATCAGTTCCACCAAATCAACAACCGGGCATTTGCTGGGTGCTGCGGGCGCCATTGAGGCCATTACCGCCATTAAGGCCGTTCAGGAAAACATTATACCGCCCACCATCAATACGCAGGAGATTGACCCTGCGATACCAACCGATGTGCAGATTGTTACCCGGCAGGCCTTAGAGAAAACAGTAAACGTTTCCGTAAGCAATACCTTTGGTTTTGGCGGGCACAACGGCGTGGTGCTGTTCAAAAAGTTTGAAGCCTGATGTGCAGGCCAGCTACTATGTATATGATCCCTCGGGCAACGTACTGGCCATCTACAACAAGGCTGGCAGCAATGCCGCTGCCATAGCAGAGCTGCCGGTTTATGGCAGCGATAGAATAGGCACCTACTATGCCTCTGGCAACAACTATGTGTATGAGCTTAGGGACAATGTGGGCAGCGTACGGGTAGTGATTGCAAGGAACAAACGGGCAGACGGCAGTGTAGATGTATTGACGTATAGCGACTACTACCCCTTTGGCAGTATAGCAAGGAACGGGGGCAACGGCTACCGCTACGAGTACCAGGGGGCCTATGCCGAGAAAGACCCGGTGACCGGCTACAATAACTTTGACCTGCGCATGTATGATGGCAGAATCGGCCGCTGGCTGTCTGTCGATCCAATGGGTCAATATGACTCCCCTTATCTTGGCATGGGCAATAATCCAGTAACCGGAAGCGATCCTACAGGAGGTGAAACTGCTAGTCCAAATGATTGGTATAAAAATATTGCAACAGGAGCGTTTTTCTGGCGAGATGGGAATGCTTCGTCTGTAACTATTAATGGATTGAGGTATGATAATGTTGGTTCAACATTCGCCTTCACTGAAAAAGTAGGGAGTGACATCTTTGCTTATATTGGGGGACTTGACGGCAGTAGAACATTATTAAACTCTAATGAATACAATATGGTGAGATTTCCGGAATCCGGAGTTGGTTTTCAACGATACACAAATAACTCTAATGATTCATACATTTTAAATGGAGTGAAAGGTAAGTATGGAGACAACTGGTCAAATCCAAAAACCGCTGTCTCTTTTTATAATACAATACAAAACTTTCATCGTTTGGAACCAGGAGTCACTATTCATTATGGAGATATATCTGCTTATAATCCAAATATTAATCTTGGGCATAAAACCCATAATGCGGGTAATTCAATTGATATTCATTACTTTGATGAGACAGGAAAAGAACTTAGGGGGCCTTCCGTTTACAAAGATGGAGATGTTTGTTTGGTAAGTGAATTTATTGGAGTTGCAGTCCATAATGGTTTTACAAGGAATTATAGTTACGGCAGTAGATATACACACGTCGGAAATAATAACCAAAGTGCTCACAAAGATCATTTTCACATAGGCAGATAAAAAAGTAGATTTAATCATGAAAACAATAATGTTTATTTTTTTGTGCTTAGTTCATAACTGTGTATCTGGGCAAGTTATAAAAAACATAAAAGTCTATTATCACGATGATCAAACAACAAAAAACAAGAATGTGTATAGAGAACTACAAAAAATTCAAGATAATCCAATTTGGTCACAGCCAGATAGGTTAGACATTGAGGTTATCTTCAGTAGCTTAATTAACATGAAGGATTATGAAAATCCAGAGAATATTATACAGGTAAGTTTAGAAGAATTATATCAAGCTACTTCTCTTGGAATGAGATATAGTAAGTTAAATAAAATTGGCAATTGGGTTCCAAATCAAGTGCTTTTTTCAGGGAATAATAATTTTGTTAAAGGAAATAAGCTTGTTATAAAAGACGTCAAATATCAAACAGCTTACTTTTTGAGCAGCTTACTATATAATAAAATTGGATTTAGAATAGTTGCATTGTATTATCGGAAAGATGTTGATAAGGTGGAAACGCTCACAAAAACGTATCTCTTAAGTCAAGATTGATAATTATTGAAATGTATAAAATTTAATCTAATTTTTCCAGCCATTCTGCTGTTTTGTAATTGTAACACTCACGAAGTAAAGACATATAATAAAAAGCCAAGAGAAGAAGGCATTGTCTTCCCAACCAAGAAGGATTCAATTCAAACGGACAGCTTTCAAACCCATAAATCGTCTAATGGCAGAAGACTTTCCATAGAAGGCAAATGGAAAGGAATAAGTGATAGCTCAGCTACTATTTCAGTTTCAGGAGAAGAAATATTTTATTATGATATTGGGGCTGGGTATAATTATTCATTTAAGCATGATACAATAAAGATTCTGTTTGATGATTATGATTATCAAGGAGTGATTAGTAAATTGGGGAAAAATACAATGATAATGAATGGTTTAGGTAAGTTTGCGGATCAAATTGATACTTTCGTACGTGTGAAACATTAAGAAATATCTACTATGTGGCAGAACGAACTTAGAACTTAAATTTAATACTAAATATTTTTTCTGCTATAGTCTATTTGAAATAGTGTCTTAGTTATAAATATTAAGATTTAGAGCCTTTGTATATAGGCTAATAACAGCGAGTATAAGTAGTTTAAAGGCGGTGCAACAATTTACTGACGTACAGCGACTACTACCCCTTTGGCAGCATGGCCAGGAACGGCGGCAACGGCTACCGCTACGAGTACCAAGGGGGCCTATGCCGAGAAGGACCCGGTGACCGGCTACAATAACTTTGACCTCAGGATGTATGACGGCAGAATTGGTAGGTGGCTGTCTATTGACCCAGAGGGCCAGTACGCCTCTCCCTACCTCGGCATGGGCAATAACCCGGTTACTACTAGTGATCCCACCGGAGGGGAAGATGGGCCAAATGATTATTATAGAAATGATATAACAGGTAAGACGGAATGGTTTAATGGAAGTGGCGATATCAAGGGATATACGCACTTAGGCGGAGAGGATTATACTTTTCTGATGAGGCCTCTTGCAGAAGTACAGATAAGAGGAGAAAATATTGGCATAGGTCAGCCTGGGTTAGTTGGAAGTATAATGCCTCTTTACGGTAGTGTACGCTCCTCAATTGATTACTTTCAACGCGGTAAGTGGGGATGGGGCACTTTTCAGGCAGCCATGGCGGTGTCAGATTTGTTCATGGCAAAAACGCTGGTTACAGCTGGGCTTAAACTGGGTGCCGGATTTATTGGTAATTTAACTAAAAAAGCAGTAGGTCCAACTGTTGATTTTGTTGCTGGAGTTGAAGCAAAATCTTTTGGAAAAGTTGTAGGGGAGGGCACAGTCCATGTTAGGCCGACTGTAGATGCAATTGAAGCAGGAACATTACGCCCTCGTAATATAAGGGGGTATTTGAATAGGGAAGGGCATGCATTATTGGATGGTAAACCGGCAGGTTATTGGCAGGAGTATCACACTTTAGAATTCGGAGGTAAATCACCCTTGAGGATTTTAAGAGGTGGGCAGGGAGAATATTTTTTAAGTCCTGATCACTATAAAAGTATTATTTCATTAAATTACTAATAAATTATGAGAGATTATACAAATAAATATTTTAGTGATTGCCTGGAGCAAATTGAGAAGGACAACAACGAAATTTTTTACTTGAATGATTTAGTCAGCGAAGAGTTTGTTTTCTTTAAGTATTTTTTAATAAGCAATTTTTACTACACTGCTACTATTGATAACTATAGTTATAGTATAGAAGATAAAAATAGTTTACTTGAAGCTTTGTATTATCAGCTTCACTTGATTACTATGCATGATTTAAATTGGGATGCTTTAGAAGAAGCGCTAAATGATTTTTTAGATAATTTGAAAGAATTCAAGTATATCTGTTTACTTTTTCAAAGAGGACGAAAAATTCAAGAAGTTTTGCAAGATGAATTAGAAATATTGGTGGGAATAATTCAAACTATTAATTCGAATTTTCAGTATAAAAGAGTTTTTCTAGTTTTAAATTGATTTATCGACTATAATATGTTTGTATAGATAAGTGTAAAGTCATCATATACATCACATATTAAACTTTAATGAATCAACAACACTATTTGTATTTATAGAGTTTGGATATGAATTAATTCTAGGCCTTATATAAGGTATAAGTATTAAGTTCAATTAGAAAAAAGTAAAAGTAGGTTGAAGTAGAATTCTCAAGGGCAACGTAAGCAGCGTGCGGGCGGTGATTGCCAGGAACAAGCGCAGCGACGGCACAGTGGATGTGCTTACCTACAGCGATTATTATCCTTTTGGCTCTATAGCCCGCAATGGTGGCAATGGCTACCGCTACGAGTACCAGGGGGCCTACGCCGAGAAAGACCCGGTCACCGGCTACAGCAACTTCGACCTGCGCATGTATGATGGCAGAATCGGCAGGTGGCTGAGCGTTGATCCTATGGGCCAGTATGCCTCACTTTATGAAGGCACAGGTAATAACCCCGTTAATGGCAGTGATCCCATTGGAGGAGAAGGCGGTCCCGGCCCTGGCTTTTGGAATAAGTTTTGGAACTCGGTTAACAATCTCATCGGCAGGGAAGCACCGGCACAACATATCATGCTCAAAGAAGTTATTGTACGGCCCAGCACCTGCTTAGGAGAATTGAGAGCGTATCGGCAGTAAGCTATAAAAGCCACAGGCAATCAGTGCAGGGTTATATGGGTATTAAGTAATCATTCACTTTTGCAGTGCTAAAAGAGATAAGCACAGAACAAACTTTGCAGGCGGTTTGTCTTATATTTGATGATGCCTTTAGATGCCGTTCATACCGTACCGGTTACTAAAATTGATGCCGCTGCACACCGTACTGAAACGGATGATGTATTGGCTGCCGAAGAACCGCTGGAGATCAGGCTGGCATTCGGCCAGCCATCGCACCCACAGGTGCAAAACGTGGCGGTTACCATGCGTACTCCCGGCAACGATGCCGAGCTGGCCACCGGTTTCTTATTTACCGAAGGCATTATACAACAGGCAGCAGATATTATTGATTGCCACCAGGCTTTATTTGCCTGTGCCGAAAACCGTGAAAACACCGTTCAGATAGATTTAGCGCCCGGCGTTAATCCAAATTTACAAAAGGCAGCGCGTAATTTTTATACCACGTCCAGCTGCGGCGTTTGCGGCAAGTCTTCCATTGATGCCATTCACACCGTAAGCAGTTATCAGCCCGAAAAAGGTGCCGCGCTGATCACCGTTGATCCCGCTTTATTTCACCAGCTTCCGGAAAGGCTTCGCGTACATCAGCAGATTTTTGCCACCACGGGCGGCCTGCACGCTTCCGCACTTTTTAACTTGCAGGGTGAACTTTTACTGATGCGCGAAGATGTAGGCCGGCATAACGCACTGGATAAGCTGATTGGCGCTGCCTTGCAAAGTGAGTTACTGCCGCTTAACCGGCATATTCTGTTATTAAGCGGCCGCGCCAGCTTCGAGCTGATACAAAAGGCAGCCATGGCGGGCATTAGCATAGTGGCTGCGGTAGGCGCGCCCTCCAGCCTGGCCGTGCAACTGGCGCAAGAATTTAATATCACGCTGATTGGCTTTTTGCGCAATCAGCGTTTTAATATTTATACCGTGCCGCAACGCGTGGCCGTTATTTAATCGTAATTATGAAAATCCGGATAAAAAATGATTCCTTGCGCTTCCGTTTAACCCGGTCAGAGGTTGAACGCTTTGCGCACGAAGGTGTAGTGGCCGAAAAGGTGCATATTGGCGATGAAACGCTTACTTATGTGTTGCAGCGCTTTGCCGGGCCAGCGCTTACAGCCACGCTGAAGAACAACATTATCACCATGAACGTGCCGGAAGCTGTTGCCGATGATTGGGCCACTACTAATCAGGTAGGTTTTGAATGTAAAGGCGAACCGCTATACTTACTGGTAGAAAAGGACTTTACCTGCCTGGATAATGTAGAAGAAGATCAGAGTGATAATTACCCTAATCCATTAGCGCAAAAAAACCATGAATGAGTTTGATGATACCCCAAAAGCCTTAACCCCTGCAGATTTGCACGAGTTAAAGGTAACTGAGCCAAAGAAATGGGCAGCAGGCATACCGGCTGTATTAGCCGCTTTTGAAGATGTATTACAGGAAACCGGCCCTACACGGGGCATGGGAGCCTTATTGAAAATGAACCAGAAAACGGGTTTCGATTGCTCCAGCTGCGCCTGGCCCGACCCGGATGATGACCGTTCGCCAATTGCCGAATACTGCGAGAACGGGGCAAAAGCGCTGGCTGAAGAGGCTACGCTTAAAAAGGTAACCAGTGAACACTTTGCCAGGTATTCTGTGGCGGAGCTTTCCAGGATGTCTGATATGGAGATTGGCAAAATGGGCCGCCTTGCCGAACCTATGTACCTGCCTGCGGATGGCACGCATTACCAGCCCATCAGTTGGGATAAAGCCTATCAAAAGATTGCTGAACACCTGAATGGCCTGGCTTCGCCTAATGAGGCCGCCTTTTATACGTCGGGGCGTACCAGCAACGAAGCCTCATTTATGTACCAGTTGTTTGTACGCGAATTTGGTACCAACAACATGCCCGATTGTTCCAACATGTGCCACGAGTCTACCAGCGTAGCCTTGGCAGAAGCTATCGGGATAGGGAAAGGCACGGTAACGCTGAACGATTTTTATGATACGGATGTCATTATCATTATGGGGCAAAATCCCGGCACTAACCATCCCCGGATGTTGACCGCCCTGGAAAAGGCCAAAAATAACGGCTCGAAAATTATTGCCGTTAATCCGCTTAAAGAAGCCGGTCTGATTGCTTTCAAAAACCCGCAGAGCCCCAAAGGCATCATGGGTATCAGTACTGCGCTTGCCGATTTATACCTGCAGGTAAGGATCAACGGCGATATGGCTTTGCTTAAAGCTATCGAGCTGTTGCTACTGGAAGCTGAGAAAACATCGCCCGGCAATGTGTTCGACCATGAGTTTATCAATACCAAAACTGCCGGTTATGAGCAGTTTATTGAAAGCCTGGAACGGTATAATGTAGAAGACCTGTCCGAATCATGCGGTGTGCCGGTAGCGCAGTTGCGTGAGGCTGCCAATATGCTGAAGGATAAAAAGCGTATCATTATCTGCTGGGCCATGGGTATTACCCAGCATCAGAATGGGGTAGATACCATTAAGGAAATTGTAAACCTTGCTATTTTAAAGGGTAGCATTGGCAAGCCCGGTGCCGGCCTGTGCCCGGTGCGCGGCCATAGCAATGTGCAGGGCAACCGTACGATGCTGATCTATGATAAGCCTTATGAAAAGCAGCTAAACAAGCTCAAAGAAGTATTTGGCTTTGAGCCGCCGCGAGAGCATGGTTATGACGTGGTGGACAGCATTAAGGCAATGCATGAAGGCAAGCTGAAAGTGTTTTTCGCTATGGGCGGCAACTTCATATCGGCTACGCCTGATACCAATTACACTGCCGAAGCCATGCGAAAGCTGGATTTAACCGTACACGTATCTACCAAACTTAACCGTAGTCATTTGGTGCATGGTAAGGAAGCCATCATTCTGCCTACCTTGGCCCGCAGTGATAAAGACCTAAGCGGTGACCGGGTACAGATCGTAAGCTGCGAAAATTCTATGGGCGTTATCCAGCAATCGAAAGGTACGCTGGAGCCGGTATCAAATGATATGCGCAGCGAAACTGTAATTTGCTGCGAACTGGCAAAAGCAGTGCTTGGCAATAAGACGGTTGTGGATTGGGATTTATATGCAGGCAATTACGACCGTGTGCGTGATGTAATTGAAAAGGTAATACCCGGTTTTGATGGTTATAATGTAAGGGTACGTAAGCCGGGCGGCTTCTATCTACCCAATAAACCGCGCACCGGCGAATTTGAAACGGATGATAATCCCGGCAAAGTAATGTTTACCATTACCCGCCTGCCGCAGCACCGGATGCATAAGGATGAGTACATGATGACTACCATTCGCAGCCATGACCAGTTCAATACTACCATATATGGTATGCAGGACCGGTATCGCGGTATACATAACGAGCGCCGCGTTATATTCATGAACGCTGAGGATATTGCAGTTGCCGGTTATAAACCTGGCGATAAGGTGGACTTGTTTAATGTATATGATGGGGTGGAGCGTGTAGCGCATTTGTTCGTTATTGTAGCCTACAACATTCCCGAACGCTGCGTGGCTACCTATTATCCCGAAACAAATGTGCTATTCCCAATAAGCGAGGTGGCCGAAAAAAGTAACTGCCCTACCACCAAACTGATTATGATCAAGCTCAGGAAACATGAGATAGCGGAGCATTGAATGATTATTTCAAATAAACAATAATGCCCCGGTTATTTGAATTGACCGGGGCATTCTTGTTTATCAGGTGTTTCTTACAATTAAAAACGCTTATCTGGATTTACCCGCATTATTAGCAGTTACATTTCCTTTATCATCGTTTGTATCATCATTTATACCGGTAACATAACCGGTGAAGAATACAGGTGTACGGTTTGTAATAATTACCTGTAAACTGGCGTAGCCGGTAGTGCTGGTGGTAAGTATAAGCTTTCTGTTGTAACCGGCATCTTTAGGGTTAACGGTAATAATATAGTTTTTCTTTTTAACCGTAACCTGATAGTCGTATTTGGTAGATGTAAACTTTACTCCATCATCAGTTGGGTTGTAGGGCGGAGCAAACTGCACTGTACCAAAGTAGGGGAGGTAAGCAATTACCGAATCGGGCCTGATGCGTACATCATAATCATAATTAAGGTAGCGCTGCCCGCCGCCCAAAGGTTGCACGTATTGCGCCACAAACCTATAGTTTCTGCTCTCAATGGCTTTTTTGATTGCTGCTTCCTTGCTGCTCTTGTTGCTTTGGGCACACAATTGGTTACTCAATATTATACAGGCAACCAGCACTCCCATATATCTTAATGCTTTCATATTTAAAGATTTACTGTTATATCATAACAGCAAAATCAGCATTTGGTGTATAACAAATGAAATAAAAAAGGGAGCCGCATTGAGGGCTCCCTTTTGATAGTAATGGATTTTTGCGTTAATGTATTAAATCAAATTCACGCTACGGTTTACAAACTCGGTAAGCTCGGCGCCGGTCAGTAATCCCTGCGATAATAAGGCCAGATCGAACGCTTGTTTAGCCAGCTGGCTTTGGGTGGCTTCGTCGGCTTCCAGCATCCGGCCAATCAGCTTGTGGTTGCCGTTTACAATTACTTTATAATTGTCGGGCATGCTGCCATAAAACCCCATACCGCCGCCACCCATGGCTGCCATATCTTTCATGCGGCGCATAAATTCATCCATAGTTACGGTTACCGGTAACTCTTCGGGGTTTAAGCTTTCCAGTTCTACCTTGTAGGCCGGGCGATTAATGGCCTGGTCGAATATCGCCTTTACTTTTTCAGTCTGTTCAGGCGTAAGCACTGTTTCAGGCGCTTCATCTTTCTTAATCAGTTTATCAGCTACATCAGCATCCACACGCTTAAGCGAAGTTTTTTCCAGCTTCTGCTCCAGCGTACTGATAAAGTGATTATCAATAGGGGAGTTCATCAGCAATACATCATAGCCCTTACGGGTGGCCGATTGGATGAAAGCATCTTGCTTAGCCGGATCATTGGTATAAATATAAACCAGTTGTCCGTCTTTGCCGGTTTGTACCGGCTCAACTTTATCTTTGTATTCACTCAAAGTAAAGTTTTGCTTCTCCGTATTGGTAAGCAGTACAAAATCCTTTGCTTTCTCCTGAAACTTATCGTCGCTTACATAGCCATATTTCACAAACAGCCCAATGTCTGGCCACTTCTCTTCGTAATTTTTACGGTCGGCTTTAAACAACTCATTCAGTTTATCGGCCACTTTTTTGGTAATGTAGGTGTTGATCTTCTTCACATTACTATCGGCCTGCAAAAAGCTGCGCGATACGTTCAGCGGAATATCCGGTGAATCAATTACTCCGTGTAATAACATCAAAAACTCCGGCACAATATCTTTTACCTCATCGGTAATAAATACCTGGCGGGAGTACAGCTTGATTTTATTGCGCTGAAAATCAAAGTCGTTCTTCACCTTAGGGAAGTACAGCACCCCGGTAAGGTTGAAAGGGTAATCTACATTCAGGTGAATCCAGAACAGCGGGTCTTCAGCAAACGGATATAACTCCTTGTAAAAGTTTAAGTAGTCTTCATCTTTGAGTTCCGAAGGGGACTTAGTCCAGATCGGATTGGTATCGTTGATGATATTATCAACCTCTACCGATTTGTATTTTGCTTTACCTTCCTCATCTTCGCCATCAGGCTCTTCTTCGGTTTTGGTGCCAAATTTAATGGGTACAGGTAAAAACTTGGCATATTTATCTAATATCTCCTGTAGTTTGAACTTAGCTAAAAACTCTTCTGATTCATTGTTGATATGCAAAATCACATCAGTACCCCGTGTGGTACGCGTACCTTCGGTAAGTTCAAATTCGGTGCTGCCATCACAAATCCAGCGGGCAGGCTCTGCGCCTTCCTGGTAAGAAAGGGTTTGAATTTCCACCTGGTCAGCCACCATAAAGGCAGAATAAAAACCCAAACCAAAGCGACCGATGATCTCATTGGCATCCTTGGCTTCCTTAAACTTTTCTACAAATTCTGTAGCACCCGAGAATGCAATCTGGTTAATGTATTTTTTGATCTCATCGGCCGTCATCCCCAGGCCATTATCAGAAATGGTAATGGTTTTGGCGTCTTCGTCAATGGCCACCTCTACCTGAAGTTTCCCTAAATCGCCATTGTATTGGCCTAATGAAGAAAGGCGCTTGATCTTTTGCGTAGCATCAACGGCATTGGATACCAGTTCGCGCAAAAAAATCTCGTTGTCTGAGTATAAGAACTTCTTAATGATCGGAAAAATATTTTCCGTGTGGATGGATATGGTTCCTTTTTCCTGCATAACAGTTATTTAGTTAAATTTTTGAGTAGGATTGATAACAGGGCATGAACAAGGCTTGTTCCAAATCCGGCCAACTTGTCAAATTGGCAGTTTTTGGTTGAAGTACGCATTGGGTTGTACGCCATGTTGATAAACGCCGTTGTGAAAATCAATTTATTTTTTTCGTAATTTGCAATCACTTACAAATGCCATTATATGAAAAAGATTTTATTTTGCGCACTGGCTGCTATGTTGATTTCGATATCAGCTTCGGCACAATTATTACCCAGCTTTCAGTTTGGTGTTAAGGGCGGGCTTAACATTACGCATTTTACCAAATCGTTTTATTCCAACTTCGACAGTGAGAACCGTGCTGGTTTCATTGGCGGTTTTTGGGCCAGGGTAGGCGGGGCCGGCCTGCATTTTCAGCCGGAACTTTACTATACCAGCAAAAATGCTACACTGTATTCTTCTGCTGCTTCGGCAAGTTCCATTAGTCCGTCTACCTCCACCACTTCCTATAAAGCCAATTTTAAAAGCATCGATCTGCCTTTGCTGATCGGCACCAAATTCGGCATTTTGGGCAACGGCGTGCGTTTAAATACCGGCCCGGTGGTATCGTTTGTAATCGACAAGGAAAACAGTTTCAAAAATGCTGTGGGCAGTGCTTATAACCTTGATGTAAAGGGGCAAAACTACGCCTGGCAGTTTGGAGTGGGCGCCGATATCCGCCGTATTTCGTTAGACCTGCGTTACGAAGCCGGCATCAGCAAGGTAACTAATGATAACAACGATAAAACCCGCATCAACCTGTTTAACCTTACTTTAGGTTATCGTTTGTTCTCGCTGTAAGTCTTAAATTGATACAGGGCTATTTCTAATTAATTTTTTTAAACATTGGTTTATTCGTGTTGTTGAAAGTAGTAATCAATATAAATAAACTAACACTAAAATCTATTTATGAAAGCAGCCGTATTTCACAAACCGGGCGACATCAGGTACGAAACCGTAGCCGACCCGCGTATAGAAGATGCCAACGATGTTATATTAAAAGTTACAGCAACTGCCATTTGCGGATCAGACCTGCATATTTATGATGGCTTTATACCGCAAACAGCCAATATGGTGCCCGGCCATGAGTTTATGGGTATTGTAGAAGAGGTAGGCCCATCGGTAAAGAACCTGAAAAAAGGCGACCGTGTAGTAGTGCCATTTCCTATTGCATGCGGGCATTGTTTCTTTTGTACTCACGGCGCCTCGCCGCATTGCGAAAATTCGAACTTTGAACATTATGGCCCTGAAGGCGGCTTATTAGATGAAAAGGGAGGCGCTTTATTTGGTTATACTGACTTGTATGGCGGCTACAGCGGCGGCCAGGCCGAATACGTGCGTGTACCTTATGCCGATATCAGCCCCCGCATTGTGCCCGATAACATGACGGATGAACAGGTATTGTTTCTTACTGATATTTTTCCAACCGGATGGTCTTCCATTGACTGGGCGCAACTAAAGGGCGGCGAAACGGTGGCTATATTCGGCTCCGGCCCGGTGGGTTTAATGGCACAAAAGGCCGCCTGGATTAATGGTGCAGGCCGTGTAATTGCAATTGACCCACTTAACTACCGCCTGGAGAAGGCAAAAGCCGTAAACAAAGTAGAAACGCTGAACCCGAACGATGTTGATGTGGTAGAAGCTATCCGCCAGATGACCGGCGGCCGTGGCGCCGATGTTTGCGTTGATGCCGTAGGTATGGAAGCACATCGTAACTTTTTCGACAAGGTAAAAGCCACTATCAATTTTGAGAAAGGTACGGATAGCGTATTGGAATTATGTTTCCGTGCAGTGCGCCGCGCAGGCACCGTTACCATGGTAGGCGTATATGGAACACCGTTCGATAATTTCCCTTTAGGGCAGATGTTTGATAAGGGGATTACCATTAAACAAGGCCAGGCGCCGGTACTTAACTATGTAGACCATTTGCTTGATCTGGTAAAAACAGAAAAGGTAGTATTAGATGATATCATCTCGCACCGTATGCCGCTGAGCGATGTATCAAAGGGTTACGATATATTTAAGAACAAAGAAGACGATTGCGTAAAAGTGGTGCTTACCCCATAATTTAAAGCAAGTGCTTTTTTGTTTAAAAGCCATACCTTAAAAAAGGGTATGGCTTTTTCCATTAAGCTGCAGTAAGTGCAGTAATAATAAGTAATCCTGTAATGCATAGTATAAATGCAAGAGAGTAGGCAAAACCTATACCCAGCATCTTTGAGATAGTACGTGCCCTGCTGCGATGATATACCGCTTTTAATGATTTATAGACGTAATAAATTATGGCGATGGTGCTGAACAGTTCAACCCAGTCCATAATTGAGCCTAAACTGTGCGGCAGCATAATTCTGATGATCATAACCACGGCGATAAACAGAAACAGGAAACAATGCAGGTGTATGGCATAGATCAGGTGCTCCACATAAAACTTATGGTTTTTTACAAAAGACAGCTTCAGTATCAGCGCAAACAAGGGGAGCAGTACAAACATCAGCTTTGGAATGGGTCTGTAAAATAAACTGTGTCACCCCCTGGCAGGCCCCATGGGGCCTGCCAGGGGGCGATTGCTACATCAAATCTAATATCATTCTTCCGGGAAACCAAATGGCCAGTTTCTGAGCGGTCATGGCCCAGTTTGAAAGCGGCATCGTCCATTTTTGTTTAATGTTGTTATGGGCCAGATAAATCAGTTTTAACAGGGCCATATCGGAGGTAAAGCCGCCTTTTGTTTTGGTGACCTTTCTGACCTGCCGGTGGAAGCCTTCGATGGTATTAGTGGTATAGATCAGTTTACGGACAGCTTCATCATACCGGAAATACGTGCTTAGCTTTGACCAGTTGTTACGCCATGATTCCAGTACCTTCCCATATTTATTACCCCACTTTTCTTCCAGCTGATCCAGGCGCAGCTCAGCCAGTTCCAGCGTTTCTGCCTGGTAAACCGGCTTCAGGTCTTTCATAAATACCTTCTGATCCTTAGAGGCTACATATTTCAGGCTGTTACGGATCTGGTGGACAATGCAGGTCTGGATCTCTG
This sequence comes from Mucilaginibacter sp., assembly GCF_965200995.1. Taxonomy (GTDB): domain Bacteria; phylum Bacteroidota; class Bacteroidia; order Sphingobacteriales; family Sphingobacteriaceae; genus Mucilaginibacter. The sequence goes on from NZ_OZ241743.1 coordinate 3,428,290, forward strand.
TTTGTGGGAAGACGGTATTAATGGCCTGCGGAAAACCGCTTAGGTTATCGATGCAGGCGATCAGGATGTCCTTTACCCCACGGTTCTGCAGGTCGGTCAGCACCGACAGCCAGAAGTTAGCCCCTTCGCTCTGAGAGACATACATGCCCAAAAGTTCTTTGTGGCCGTGACGGTCAATGCCCAGGATATTGTAAACGGCATGGGACACCATCCGGTGGTCTTCCTTAACCTTATAGTGCATGGCATCCAACCAAACGATCGTATAAAGCTCTTCCAGTGGCCTTGATTGCCACTCCTTTACTTCGGGGATGATCTTGTCGGTAATGGCAGATAAGGTGCTGTGGCTGATCTCCGTATCGTACATATCCCTGATGTGCCTGGAGATGTCACGCAGGCTCATCCCTAACCCATACATGCCGATGATCTTCGATTCCAGGCTTTCGGCAAGTATGGTTTCCCGCTTGCGGATCAGTTCAGGTTCAAAGCTGGAATTACGGTCACGGGGCGTATTGACAGATATTGTCCCATCAGACGTACGGACGTCTTTACTGGTCTTGCCATTCTTCCGGTTGCCGGAACTGCGCTCTGCTTGATCTAAATGGCTTTCCAGTTCAGCTTCCAAAGCTGCATCCAAAAAGCTTTTAAGCAAGGGCGCAAAAGCGCCATCCTTGCCATACAGTGACTTGCCCGAGCGGAGTTGCTCCAGGGCTTTCTTCTTCATTTGCTCGTACCCTAAGGGCGATTCTTCTTGTCTCATTATAAACTATGTTAAAGGTATTTATTTACGCTTTGACACAGTTTATTTTACAGCCTCTTTGGAATATTATGCTTAAAGTCTTCTAAGAAAACATCTTTCGCACGGCTTCCATATTTCGTATAATCAAAGTTCTTTTTAATAATGCCTTTTTTCAGCCAGTCATCTTTCGAGCTGTCCGGCAAGGCGGCTTGCCTTTTTAGATAAGCCTCATAGGTACTGTCCTTGGTCATGTGGAATATACCGCCCCTGCGGTTAGCGGCATTATCTTCCAAATCGTACTCATAGTCGCTGCCTTTGTTCCAATTAGTGCTTATACGTACCTTATGCTTCTTTTTACTCTTCTCGTTTTTAGCAATACCGGCTTTTATACCGTTGTTGATTTGTGCTTTGGTAGCCGGATCTAAATCTTCATTTTTATTAATCGCTGCTGTTAAAGTATCAGCCAGCTGCTCGTTGTTCATACTACGCTCGGCCACACGTTTTTCTTCTTTATTTTCCCTTAGTAACAACACAAAAAATATCAAACTGATGAAGATGTACATCTTTACCGGATGCAGGAACTGTGTACGCCTGCCGGCCATGTACTCATTAGTCAGTTTTCCGGGGGCGAAGAATAAAGGTTTAAGCGTATGAAAAAACTGGTGGTCAAAATGAAAGTAATCGCTTACAGCATGGTTAAGCATGTGTCCAAAACTTTCCTTGATTTCCAGGTTTTCCTGGCCGCAGTGGTGGCAAAATTTGCCCTGCAGGTCGGTTCCGCAATTTAAACAGTTGTTCTCGTGGCGATAATGTTTCTTCATGTTCAAGCCTTAACGCTAACTGTTCAGAATGAAATGAAATATATTTGTTAAGGTATTAGGCGTGATTAACAGCGTGTTCTGCTACTTTATTATGCTTATAGGTAAATATAAATGGAAATACAACGGCAATTACCAAAGCATAAGTTGCAAAGCACAACCATATGCCATGCCAGTTGTTGGTGCCATTAGCCAGCGTAAAATACTTATCGATAATTACACCGCTGATCAGGCTGCCGAAAAGTGCACCAAAACCGTTTACCATCATCATAAATACCCCTTGTGCACTGCCGCGTATTTCGGGCGTGGTTTGCGTTTCTACAAACAGCGAGCCGGAAATATTGAAAAAATCAAAGGCCATGCCGTATACAATGCAGGAGAGTATGATCATCCAGAAGCTGCCTGCCGGGTTACCATAGGCAAACAATCCAAAACGCAGCACCCAGGCCAGCATACTGATCAGCATCACATTCTTGATTCCAAACTTTCTTAAAAAGAAGGGTATAGCCAGGATGAACAGCGTTTCCGACATCTGTGAGATGGACATAATTATGGCGGGATATTTTACCATAGTGGTATCCTGATAAGCGGTGATGTTGCCAAAACTGTGCAGAAAAGGATCGCCGTAGGCATTAGTGAGTTGCAAAGCGGCGCCTAACAGCATGGAGAAGATGAAAAATACAGCAAATTTGGGTGTTCTAAACAGTGTGAATGCCTTTAAGCCCAGCAAATCAACCATCGAGGTTTTATTCTTTGTTTTAAATATAGGCGGGCATTTTGGCAAGGTGAATGCATAGATGCCTAAAGCCATCGCAACAACCGAAGCAATGTAAAACTGGTTGGAGGATTTCTCATTGTGCGTTAAACTCACCGTCCATAACGCCGCAATGAAACCTACGGTTCCCCAGGTACGGATAGGGGGATAGGTTTTTACCACATCCTGATTGCTGCTTTTTAAGGCCGAGTAGGCCACGGTGATAGATAGTGATAGGGTTGGCATATAAAACACCATATTAAGCAGCATCACCCAAAAGAAAACAGAAGGATCAGTGACCAGCGGTAAGCTAAATAACACGGCTGCCCCCAAAATATGCATCAGCCCGTAAAGCTTTTCGGCATTAATATATTTATCGGCAATGATACCGGTAAGGGCAGGCATAAAAATAGCCGAAATGCCCATGGTAGAAAATATAGCGCCGAATTGCGTGAAAGACCAGTGTTTATTTTGAGAACAATAGGTGCCGATAGTAATAAGCCATGCCCCCCAGATAAAAAACTGCATAAAGTTCATCGCAATTAAGCGAAGCTTAATGTTCATACCGTCTGGATTAAATCAGAAAATAGTTAACAATTAATTCAGCCTGAAAAGTAAGGAAATATATGCGGAATGCGAAGAGAGGAGGCTTAGAATTTCTGCCCCCTGCATACATAGTAAATTTACCTCCGGCGCATCATTGCCAGGAATGGGTGCCATTCTCTGCTGCATAAGTTAACCCTGCAAAGCGGCTCTGTAAGTTTGGAATTGCTTTGTACCTTGCAGTAACACGCTGTTATAGATAACTTATTACAAAAAGTACATGCCTATGATGCCTTCCGTTTATTCAGTTCATCACGCAGCTTGGCTGCTTTTTCATAAGCTTCATCGGCCAGTGCTTCCTGTAATTTAGCTTTTAGCTCTTCATCACTTAAAGAAGTATAATTTCCTGCAGCAGAAGGCGTTGTCTTTTCTTCCGGTGCTTCGCTCATATTTTCAAGATACACAAAGTCGTTACCTTCTATTACAATTCCGGCTGTTGACAGGATAAATTCGTAAGTGTAGATAGGGCAGTTGAAGCGTACCGCCATAGCAATACCATCAGAGGTGCGTGCATCAATTTCAATGGTCTTCTTCCCGTCTGAGCAGATGAGCTTGGAGTAGAATATTCCATCAATCAGGTTATAGATTATTACCTCCTGTATCTGTATCTGGTAAGCCTGGGCAAAGGTTTTAAACAAATCATGGGTAAGCGGGCGGCTGGGCGTCATCTTTTCAATCTCTATGGCTATTGCCTGTGCTTCAAAGCTGCCGATAATAATAGGCAGCCGCCGCCGGCCGCTTACCTCGCCCAGTACCAGAGCATAAGCGCCGGATTGCGTTTGGCTGTAGGATAAGCCTACAATATCCAGCTTTAATTTTTTCATGTTGTTACCCATCACAATTCACTCATATCAATAATTAAGCTGAGGCGCGGTACGCTTTTACAGCAGCCGTTAGCTTTGGTAATATCTCGGTGGCATCACCTACCATACCATAGTCTGCTACCTTATAAAACGGCGCTTCGGCATCTTTGTTGATAACTACAATAACTTTTGAGGCGCTTATACCCGCCAGGTGCTGAATGGCGCCCGAAATGCCTACGGCAATATATAAGTTGGGGCTAACGGTAATACCGGTTTGGCCTACGTGCTCATTATGCGGCCGCCAGCCCGCATCTGATACCGGCTTGGAGCAGGCAGTAGCTGCACCCAGCGCATCAGCAAGTTCTTCCAGCAAATGCCAGTTTTCGGGGCCTTTTAAACCCCGGCCGCCTGATACCACAATTTCTGCATCGGGCAAGGAAACCTTATCCGCAGCCCGAACAATCTCTTTTACCATCGCCTTAAAATCGTCCGGCCGGGTTTGTGGCGTAAAATCTTCTATTTGCGCATTACCCTGCTGCTCATTTACCTGGTAGGCATTGGGCGTTAAAGCAATTACCTTTATGGCCGAGGTAAGCTCTACGGTTGCAAACGCCTTACCCGAAAATGCAGTTTTCTTAACGGTAAACCCGCCGTTGGTTTGTTCGGGCAGCCCTATGGCTCCATCTACAATGCCGGCGGTAAGTTTAACGGCTACACGCGGCGCTAAGCCACGGCCCGAAAAAGAATTTGAAATCACGATCACCTCTGCACCTTCCTTTTTAGCCGCTTCGGCAATTACCGCAGCATAAGCCTGGTTTACAAAGTTGTTAAGCTGATCATTCGATACGTTCAGCACTTTATCTGCGCCGTAACTGCCTAAAGCAGTCAACTCATCTGCGGCTACATTACCAATAGAAACAGCGGTTACCGTAGTACCGGTTTGCCCTGCAATAGCTTTGGCATAAGAAACCGCCTCGTAAATGGACTTTTTGAATTTACCCTCCGTATTTTCGGCATATACTAAAACTGGCATGGTTGTATAGTCTGGTGTTTTGAGTCTGTAGATGATTAAATAACTTTGGCCTGGCTGTGTAATAAGCCAATTAATTGCTGTGTATCATCAGCGGGCAACATCTTCACCTGGCCGCGCGGGGCCGGCGTTTCGTAGCTGATAATAGCTGACAAGGTTTTAGCTTCTACCGGTTGTATTACGGCCAGCGGCTTGGTGCGGGCGGTCATGATGCCGCGCATATTAGGTATTTTGGGTTCGGCTACGCCTTCGGCTGTGCCGGCTACAAAGGGCAGGGGCAATTCAATTATTTCCTTGCCGCCTTCAATCTCACGCTCAACTGTTGCCTGCGTGCCGCTGATGTCGAGTTTTTTAATAATGGAAATGGATGGCATGTCCAGTAACTCACCTAACATAGCGGCTACTTTTGAGCCGTTATAGTCAATGGATTCGCTGCCGGTTAAAATCAAATCGAAAGGATTCTGCTGTACGTATGCCGCAATCTGTCCGGCTACAAAGTAGGCATCCAGCGGCTGGGCATTAACGCGAACAGCATCCGTAGCGCCAATGGCTAATGCCTTACGTATGGTAGCCTCGGCCGATGCTTCGCCAACGTGAATTACGGTTACCGTACCATTACCGCCATCAGTAAGTTCAATAGCCCGGGCCAGTGCAATCTCGTCATACGGATTGAGCACGAACTGAACACCACTGGTATTAAATTGTGTGTTGTTGCCGGTAAAAGTTACTTTTGTAGTGGTATCGGGCACATTGCTGATGCAAACCAATATCTTCATATCATAATCAGATTTGTGCAAATCTAACAAAAAACACCGATTTTAATATGCAGCCAGAAGGACGGTTAGCCAAGCTACTTGAATTTTTAAACAACGAACCCAATGATCCCTTTTTGCTGTATGCACTGGCAACAGAATACCTGCGCCTTAACCAAACTGCCGATGCGCTGCACTATTATGAACGGCTGGTAAGCGAGCACCCGGCCTATGTAGGCACCTATTACCATTTGGGCAAATTATACGAAAGCTTAAACAGAAAAGCGGATGCCGTTACCACTTACACGCAGGGAATGCAGGTAGCCCGTGCGGCCCGTGATAACCATGCCCTTTCGGAGTTGCAGGCCGTTTATAATGCCGCTTCCGGCCTGTACGATGATGAGGACGACGATGACTATTAAACATTAAAGTTTGAAAAACCGGCAATTGCTGTTTTTACGCGATGCGTTTGTATACACGTTTACAGCGTTTGGCGGCCCGCAGGCGCATATTGCCGTTTTGCTGCGCGATTTTGTGGAGAAGCGGCACTACGTTACCGAAGCGGAGCTGATGGAATTAAACGCTTTATCGCAGGTGTTGCCGGGGCCGTCATCTACGCAAACGCTGGTAGGTGTGGCCTGGAAGGTAGGCGGGATAAAACTGGCGCTGCTTACCTTTTTAATATGGGTGCTGCCCTCGGCGGTGATTATGTGTATTGCAGCCATCAGTTACCAGATGCTGGCGGCCAGCGGCAAGGTGGCGCATGTGCTCACCTTTATACGCCCGGCTGCCATCGGTATTGTGGCCTATGCAGCTTACAGTTTTGCCATACGGTTTTTAAATACGCCCATTAACCGCTTACTGGCATTATCTTCTGTTCTGGCTACGCTCATTTTGCGTAACCCTTATGCGTTTCCCATATTGATTTTACTGGGAGGGATAATTTCTTCAGCCCTGGAAACACAGCCGCACGAAGACCAGCTGCGGGTGAAGTTATTCTCACAAGTAAATCCTAAAAAACTGGCTTATTTTATTGGTATCCTGTTGATTTTTGCTGCCTTGGGTGCGCTCATTAACCGCACTTCGCCGTTCAGCCTGCCTGTTCGCCTGTTCGAAAATTTTTACCGTAACGGTATCCTTATTTTTGGCGGGGGGCAGGTACTGGTTCCCTTAATGTTTACCGAATTTGTAGAACTAAAGCATTACCTGAGCGAATCCGCCTTTCTTTCGGGTTATGCATTGCAGCAGGCGCTGCCCGGCCCCACCTTCGCTTTTACTTCGTTTGTAGGCAGTTTAAGTATGGGCAGTAACGGCTACGGATTGGGTGGCCAGGTAATTGGTGCTTTGGTTGCAGTAATAGGTATAAACCTGCCGGGTTTAATATTGATACTGTTTATTGTACCCTTTTGGGAAGACCTGAAAAAAATTGCACGCATTAAAAATTCATTGAGCGGTATTAACGCTGTAGCGGTAGGGTTTATGATTACAGCATTGCTGTTACTGGTTACACCATTTAACCAGAGCTGGACAGCATACCTCATTATGGCCGGCTCGTTTTTACTGCTGCATTTCACCAGGGTAAAAACACCGGTAGTTATATTGCTTAGTGTAGTTTTAGGCCTAATGTTTTAGCTGCTGAAAAAACACAGGCAAAGCGAAGCAACAAGTAAAGATACAGTTACCTGGCTGTAGTAAAGGCAAGCGATTTGCAACTTTACTTCAAAAGTATCCTTTTGATCTTAATGATTTTCTGTTAAAACGGCGGTTCATCCAGATCATCCATGCGGGAAGGACGAGTGATGCTGTTAGCCGGGTTGTCAAAATCAGTTGAAGGGTTAAGGCCGGTAAATGCATTGCCGCCCGGCGGCAGATAGTTGCCAATGCCCTGATCCAAATCGGTGAACTTCACATATTTGCCCACAAACTTTAAGCGTACCGTTCCGGTTTCGCCGTTACGGTGCTTAGCAATTATAATTTCGCCCACGCCCTGGGTTGGGTTATTATCTTCATCAAACTCCAGGCCGTAATATTCGGGGCGGTACAGGAACAGTACCATATCAGCATCCTGCTCAATGGAACCCGATTCACGCAAATCCGACAGCATTGGTTTTTTTGAACCGCCAGGCCGGTTCTCTACAGCACGGCTCAACTGCGACAGCGCTATCACCGGTACATTCAACTCTTTGGCTACCGTTTTAAGCGAACGCGATATCTGGCCGATTTCCTGTTCGCGGTTACCACCCTTGCCATCGGTTTTACCCTGCATCAATTGCAGGTAATCGATGATAATCATCTGAATATCATACTGTGATTTCAGGCGGCGGCATTTCGCCCGGAACTCGAAAATGTTAAGGGCCGGCGTATCATCAATAATCAGCGGTGCCTGCTCCAGGCGGCCAATTTTAGAGTGAATCTGCTGCCATTCCCATTCCTCCATTTTTCCCTTACGTATCTTTTCCTGCTCAATTTCAGATTCGCCCGATATCAGGCGGTTAACCAGCTGAACAGCCGACATTTCGAGTGAGAAGACAACTACCGGCTTGTTAAAATCGACTGCGGCATTGCGGGCGCAGCTCAGCACAAAGGCCGTTTTACCCATAGCCGGCCGGGCGGCTATAATTACCAAATCTGATTTCTGCCAGCCTGAGGTCATGCGGTCCAGCTCCGTAAAGCCGGAGCCGATACCTGTAAGGCCATCTGTTTTGCTTCGAAGGGATTCAATTTCCTTTAACGTTTCATGCAGGATATCATCCATTTTGCGCGAATCGCGCCGGAGGTTGTTCTGGGCAATGTCAAACAGTCCCTTTTCCGCTTTATCCAGCAAATCCAGTACATCGGTGGTATCTTCGTAAGCGGTATTTATGGTATCAGTAGAAATACGTATCAACTCACGTTGAATATATTTCTGAATAATGATACGTGCATGATATTCAATATTGGCGGCCGAGGCTACCCGGTTGGTAAGTTCAGTAATGGCATATGCGCCGCCTACCATTTCCAGCTCGCCCTGCTGGCGCAATTGTGCAGTAACGGTAAGAATATCAACCGGAGAAGTGCGTTCAAATAATGTACGTATGGCGCTAAATATTTTCTGATGCGCTTCTACATAGAAAACTTCAGGCTTTAATACGTCTATTACGGATGATAATGCATCTTTTTCGAGCATTAATGCACCTAAAATAGCTTCTTCCAAATCGCGGGCCTGTGGCGGCAGCTTACCCAGGTTGCTGGCCGGGGCAGTTGTAAAGTTGCCTCTGCGCCCTGTTCCTGCTTTGCTAAAAGTGTTACCGCTGTTCTCTCCTTCAAATACCATAGCAAACAAAAATAGCTAAAATAGGGGCGGGGTTTAAGCACCTGTTTTTAGTTACTGGCCACAGCAGTGAATTTTGGTGCATATAATCCACAAGTTATCAACAATTAATGTGGATAACTTTTATCAGAATGACTTCATCTGCCTGTTTCACCCCACAAGCGTAGATTTAGGCTGAATGTACTTTTTGTGGATAACTATTTAAGGTTACTCTTTATGGCTAATTTTTGTTAAGGGTGTTCCGGTAATTTAGCGTTACTTTTGCGCCTTAAACAATTCAGGTTTATGTATAATAACTCCCGCCCGCGCCAGGAACAGAACCAGATCGTATTTGGCATCAGGGCTGTTATAGAAGCCATTACTTCGGGTAAGGAGATTGAAACCCTATACCTGCAACGCGGCTTAAGCGGTGGTTTAATGTATGAACTGAAAGGTGTTTTGCAAGAGCACCAGGTGCAGGCACAGTACGTGCCGGTAGAAAAATTAAACCGGCTCACTACTAAAAACCATCAGGGAGCGGTGGCTTTTATCTCTTCTATTGTTTATCAAAAAATCGAAAATATAATTCCTGATGTTTTTGAACGGGGAGAAACACCGCTGATATTAGTGCTGGACAGTATTACAGATGTACGTAATATGGGCGCTATCGCCCGTACTGCAGAATGTGCAGGTGTTCATGCCATCGTTGTGCCCGCCAAAGGTTCCGCACAGATTAATGCAGACGCTATAAAAACTTCAGCAGGCGCTTTATTTAAAATCCCTGTATGCCGGGCGGATAACTTATTACACACCGTAAAGTTTTTGCAGGAATCAGGTTTACAGGCCGTATGTTGCACAGAAAAGACCAGTGAGTATATCTATAAACCTGATTATACCGCACCTACAGCCATCATTATGGGTTCTGAGGATGAGGGCATACGCAGTGAACTGATCCGCATTGCTGACCATTTGGCGAAAATACCCATGCAGGGCACCATTGAATCGCTTAATGTTTCAGTATCCGCAGGCATAATAATTTATGAAGCTATAAGGCAGCGGGGAGGGGAATAGAATTAAGAAAATAGAATCAAGAAACAAGAGCTAAGAATCAAGATTTAGCTACAAATTATGTCTTGATTCTTGGCTCTTGTTTCTTGATTCTATTTTATATGTACTTCGTTCCAAACTTTTGCTTTACATCGGCAACTACCTGCTTTATGTTCTGCTCCTGGTCGCGCGGACAAATGAGAAGCGTGTTATTTGATTCAACTACAATATAGTCGTGCAGTCCCTGCAATACCACCAGCTTTTCATCCGGTACATTCACCATACAGTTGGATGAATCGTACATAATAACCTTCTCAGAAGGGATTACCGCATTGCCTACATAATCCTTTTCGGCCAACTGGTAAATGGAAGCCCACGTACCCAAGTCAGACCAGCCAAACTCCGAAGGAAGCACATATACATTACCGGCTTTTTCCATTATGCCATAGTCGATAGAAATATTTGTGCATTGCTGGTAAGCCTGATTAATATGAGCTTTCTCGTTTTCAGTATTATAATTTGAACGTGCCTCGGCAAAAATTTCATGCATATCCGGCAGATAAATGCCGAAAGCATTTACAATATTTTTGGCTGACCATACAAATATACCCGCATTCCACAAAAAGTCGCCGCTTTGTATAAACGTGCGGGCAATATCCAATGTGGGCTTTTCTGTAAATGTTTTTACTTTATGAAATTCTTCGTTGAGCGTTTCGTCGGTATATTGTATGTAGCCATAACCGGTATCCGGCCTTGAGGGCTTGATGCCCAGCGTAATCAGGCAATCGTGCCGGGTAGCAGTTTGTAATGATTTTTCAATAGCGGCAACAAAAGCGTCTTCATTTAATATCAGGTGATCAGAGGGGGCCACCACAATGGCGGCATCGGGGTTGATGCTTTCAATTTTAAACGAGCCATAAGCTACGCAGGGAGCAGTGTTGCGCATTACCGGTTCAGTTAATATCTGGCCATCGGTTATATCAGGCAATTGCTCTTTTACCAAACCGGCATAACTTTCATTGGTAACTATATAGATATTTTCTTTGGGGCAAATTTTCAAAAAACGCTCGTAGGTATTTTGTATTAATGTTTTACCGGTGCCAAGGATATCAATAAACTGCTTAGGGTAAGAGGTGCGGCTAATTGGCCAGAAGCGGCTTCCTATGCCACCGGCCATAATTATAGCGTAGTAATTGTTATTCATGAGTGGGTATAAAAGTAAGCTTAAGTATCAGCTTATGAAAATAACTGCAAACCGGTAATACTAAACCAGCCGGGGCACAGTTAATTTGTTGCTGTAATGAATGAACAAAAAAACAAAATGTTTTCAATGAAAATCATATTTGTTCAATATTTTAACATTGCAGCAGGCAATAATTAAAAAAATTTGTTATTTTGAACTTTATTTTGATTTAAGGAAATCCACTTAGAAAATGATTGAAACAAAGAAATCATTATTCGATAATCTCCAGAATTTTTTTGGTTTTGATAACTTTAAAGGAGAGCAGGAAGCGATTATTACGAATATTTTAGCAGGTAAAGATACCTTTGTGATTATGCCCACCGGCGGCGGTAAATCTATGTGTTACCAGTTGCCTGCGCTGATGAGCGAAGGAACAGCAATAGTAATTTCTCCATTGATAGCCCTGATGAAAAATCAGGTAGATCAGTTAAGGGCATTTGGCGGTACCGACAGTATTGCCCATTTTTTAAATTCGTCCCTCACCAAAGCCGAAGCTGCACATGTGAAAGAGGATGTGCTGGGCGGTAAAACCAAATTGTTATATGTTGCCCCCGAGTCACTGACCAAACAGGATAATATTGATTTTTTACGCCTCAATCCTATTTCGTTTGTAGCGGTGGATGAAGCGCATTGTATATCTGAATGGGGGCATGACTTTCGCCCGGAATACCGTAAGATACGCCAGGTAATCAGCAATATTGGTGATAATATCCCAATCATCGCGCTTACCGCTACGGCAACGCCTAAGGTACAGCAGGATATACAAAAGAACCTGCAGATGAACAATGCAACGGTGTATAAATCATCGTTTAACCGTTCTAATCTGTTTTATGAGGTACGGGCCAAGCGCAATGTACTGAGGGAGATTGTTAAATTCATCAAGCAGAATGCCGGCAAATCGGGTATTATCTATTGCCTGAGCCGCAAGAAAGTGGAAGAGGTAGCCGAAGCGCTAACGCTGAATGGGGTTAAAGCCCTGCCATACCATGCCGGCCTGGATGCTAAGGTGCGGGCCGATACGCAGGATAAGTTCCTGATGGAGGACGTAGAAGTGATTGTGGCTACCATAGCCTTCGGTATGGGGATTGATAAGCCGGACGTGCGTTATGTAATACACCATGATGTGCCCAAAAGCATGGAAGGTTACTATCAGGAAACCGGCCGCGCCGGCCGTGATGGCGGCGAGGGTATCTGCGTTGCTTTCTATTCACAAAAGGATGTGGATAAGCTGCAGAAGTTTATGAAGGACAAGCCGGTTTCTGAACGTGAAATTGGCACGCAGATATTGAAGGAGGTAATTGATTATGCCGAATCATCGGTTTGCCGCCGTAAGCAACTATTACACTACTTTGGTGAAAATTATGATGAAAGCGGCTGCAACTGCATGTGCGATAATTGCGCCACGCCTAAGCCGCACTTTGACGGCGAAGCACAGCTGCACCAGGCACTGAGCCTGATTAAGCAGTTAGGCGAAAAGTTTGACGATCACCATGTAATCAGTGTGCTGATGGGGCAGGATAATCCGCAGGTACACCATTATGAGCATCACCTGCTTGAGGTATTTGGTGCCGGTAAAGAAGAAGGTGAAACCATCTGGAAATCTGTTTTACGCCAGGCATTGCTGGACAATTACCTGTCTAAAGATATTGACCATTATGGGTTGCTGCGGTTAACCGACAAGGGGCATTCCTTTATTGATAACCCCTACAGTATACGTATGGTATTAAATACGCCTGTTGAACCGGGTGAAGATGAAGATACCGAAGATGGCCCAAAACAAGGCGGAAGCGCTTTGGATGCGCAATTACTGCAGATGCTTAAAGACCTGCGCAAGAAGATAGCCAAGCAAAAGAACCTGCCGCCGTTTGTGATTTTTCAGGATCCTTCTTTAGAAGAAATGTGTACGCATTATCCGATTAATACGGATGAGCTAAAACAGATATCGGGCGTTGGGGCAGGTAAGGCTGCCAAATTTGGCGTACCTTTTACAGAACTGATTAAAAAGTACGTGGAGGATCATGATATTGACCGGCCGGTAGACATGGTGATCAAGAGCGCTGCCAACAAATCAGCCCTGAAGGTTTATATCATTCAAAATATTGACCGTCATTTGGATCTGGAGGATATTGCTTCATCCAAAGGCCTGTCTTACGAAGACATTCTGCGTGAGGTAGAATCCATTGTACACTCGGGTACCAGGTTAAACCTCAACTATTATATTGATGAGGTAATTGACGAAGACAAGCAGGATGAGGTGTATGATTACTTCCGTACTGCCGAAGATGATGATATTGACCATGCTTTGCAGGAGTTGGGCGCTGCCGATTACACACGCGAAGAAGTACAGCTAATGCGTGTAAAGTTTATGTGCGAAATGGGAAATTAATTCCTGACAAATCAAAACGGAAAGGACTGATAAATTAATTATCAGCCCTTTCCGTTTTTTTATTTAGAAATCACTTTAAACTCGGTACGGCGGTTTTTAGCCCGGTTATCGGCATTGGTATTGGGTACCACCGGCTGCGCTTTACCATAGCCCTTGTAAACCAGCTTGGCAGCATTCACCCCATGTACATTAAGGTACTCATAAACAGATTTAGCGCGGTTCTCAGATAACTTTTGGTTGCTGACATCAGTGCCCACATTGTCCGTATGGCCGGATATTTCAATTCTTACCTGCGGATTCATTGCCAGAAAATCGGCTATCAGCTTTAGCTCTGTTTTTGATTCTTCTTTCAATGCAAAGCTGTTGGTGTCAAAAAAAATGTTTTTCAAAATCACCTTTCCGCCTATTTCAATCGGGTTCATATTTACTGATACGTTGTAAGATTTGGTGGCATCATGCCCCTTAAGCGAAAAATTATCAGAATAAAACAGATACCCGCTTTTTGAAATATTAAGGGCATAATTTTTACCGCTTGTGAGCGTGGCTAAAAAATCACCTTGCGAAGCTGAGCTTAAATCTTTGAATACCGGCTGATTGGTGCCTAAATCAATGATTTCTACAATGGCTTCTATCGGGCGCTGTGTTTGGGCATCGGTTACGGTGCCTTTAACATAAGTAACTGAACGGGGGCGGAGCGCAGCAGGCAATTCAAAGGTATAGATATCATAACCACCGTAGCCGCCTAAGGCATTGGAGGCAAAAAAAGCATAATTACCATTGGCCGTTAAGGTTAAGCCGTTTTCATCACCGCCAGAATTAATCGGGTAACCTAAATTCTCCGGTTTTTGCCATTTGCCATCTTTACCCAGGCGGCTTACAAACAAATCTTTACCCCCCAAACCGGGCCAGCCGTTGGAGCAAAAGTAGAAAGTACTGTCATCGGGATGAATAAACGGCGATTGCTCGTCTAAAGCGGTATTAATATTAGGCCCCAGGTTTTCAGGCTCACTCCAGCCACGCCCGGTAACGGTTGATTTCCAGATATCGTATCCGCCATAACCGCCCTTGCGGTTGCTAACAAAATAGAGTGTTCGCCCGTCAGCACTGATAGATGGCTGTGATTCCCAGCCCGGAGAATTTATAGGAGAGGTGAGATTAAAAGGTTTGCTCCAGTCTTCACCACTGCGCTTCGACACATAAATATCACACCTGCCCAGGCCATCCGGGCGATTACAACCAGTAAAAAATAAGTATTTACCATCCTGCGAAATTGACTGGGCGCCCTCATTATAATCAGGCGTATTGATCACCCGGCTTAAATTGGAGGCGGTAGACCATCTGCTGTTTTGCTTGAGGCTTTTATAAAAGTCTTCGTTGTTGTCGATTTTCCTGGTAAATATCAGGGTGCCTTCGTCGGCCGTGGCAACAGGCAGATACTCGTCATTAGCGGTATTAATTTCCGCGCCAAGATTAACAGGTTTAAAAGCTACCGGATGCTGTAAAGCATTAAGGCTGAAATCACAGTCGGCCAGTAGTTTACGGGCGTAGTAATTATCCTTAGCGGTGATGTTGGGATAGGTAATATACTTTTCCAGGTGCTGTTTGGCTGAGGTGTATTGCCCTGAAGATATTTCTATTTCCCCCAGTTTTAAGTAAATGCTTCTGCTGAAATCGGGTTTCAGTTCAGTTACCTTTACATATTCGCTACGGGCCTGGCCATACTGCTGTTGTAGCCGGTACAAGTCGCCCAACTGTGCATGTGCCTCCACAAAATTCGGATCGGCTTCAATAGCTTGCTTCAGCAGGTTCAGCGCTTCACTGTACTGGCGGCTATCCAGGCTCTCACCCGCACGGGCATAATATTTTATAGCATTGCTGTTGGTGGTACTGTATTGCCTTTGCTGGGCTACAGCAAAGCAGGCGTTGAACAGTAACAACAGGTAAAGTACGGTTACCTTCATGTGTAAGTGTAAGGTTGATAATGGTACTTTAAAGGTACAAACTTTAAGGAATATTCATGTACTTATGCGTTTGTAAGGAAACCTCCCATTTAGGGTTATTCATCACGTAATCAACAATCAGCGGTGTAATCTCGTTTACCTTCGACCATTCGGGCTGCAGGTACAGTTTGCATTGCGGACTTACCATTTGGGCATGTTGTTCGGCCCATAAAAAATCAGATTTATTAAATACAATTACTTTCAATTCATGTGCATTCAGTGCCACTTCTGGCAGGGGCGCTTTAAATTTTTTTGGCGACAGGCAGATCCAATCCCAATAACCTGTAAGCGGATACGCGCCTGAAGTTTCAATAAAGGTGCGTATCTGCTGCTGCTGCAACTGTAGCGTCAGGTATTCGAGATTATACATCAGCGGCTCGCCGCCAGTGATTACCACTGCTTTAGCCGGGTGCTGTGCAGCGTGCTGAATGATAACGTCAGCTGCGGTAAGCGGGTAAAGTTCTGCATCCCAGCTTTCCTTTACATCACACCAGTGGCAACCTACATCGCAGCCGGCCAGGCGTATAAAGTAGGCGGCTTTGCCGGTGTTGTAACCTTCGCCCTGTATTGTATAAAATTCTTCCATCAACGGCAGCAAAGTGCCGTCTTCGGGGATAATATGTGCCATAAATGAGCTGCAAATATACACAATTGGCAGGGGGCAAATTTTTCAGCAACTTCTTGCTTTGCTCAATATTTTGTATTATTACATAAATTCCATACAAGCATATGCGAAAAGTTTACTTATTACTCACTGTTTTGTGTTTAATGATGCTGAGCACCTCCTGCGTAGATGTGGTAGAGCATTATGATTTTAAGGCCGACGGCTCTTGTAAAGTAGTGTATGATTTTGATATGAGCAAGGCCGTATCGGTACTGATGAACCTCATGTCGGACTCGGTAGCAGCCACCCCGCAGTTTGCTATGGCAAAAGACACCACCCTGAACTTTTACAATGCCTTGCCCGACAGCATACAGCAGCATATGACGGCCGACGAGCGTAACCTGGCTAAAGGCAGCAATCTGGCTATTCAGATGAATTTAAAGCAAAATATCATGAAAGCTAGCATTGTGCACGAAACTGCCAATACAGCGGCGCTTGAATATTATTTGCAGCATATCTCGCGTATTGCCAGCAGCAGCCAGCTGGCTAAAAATGTTAAGGGCGGCAGCGAAAACGGCAAGTTCAGCCTGCAGCAATTGATTACAGGGCAAGATTATTACCTGTACCAGATTACGCCGCATAAATTTTACCGTATTGTTGATATGGAAAAATTTCAGAGGTTCTTAAAGAAAACGCAAACTACCTTCGCTATGGCGAAAGCCATGCTGATTGAAATGCCTTATAAAGTGGTGCTCAACTTTGCAAAGCCGGTTAGGAAGATAAATAACACCAAAGCCATTGTTTCGGCTAACCGTAAGCAGGTAATCTTAGAAACCACCATGGATGAAATGATGCGCAACCCCGCTGTAATGAATTTAAAGATAGATTTCGAGTAACATTATTATGCCCTGGTACGAGGTGGCGGCCACTGCAAGTATAGCAGACCGGCAAGTGTTAAATGTTAAAGCCGAAGGTAAATCCTTGTGCCTGGTGCGTGCAGGAAACATATATTTTGCCACGCAGTTACGCTGCCCACATGCCGGCGGTGACCTGAGTGGCGGCTGGTGCGAACAGGGAAAGCTGGTATGCCCACTGCACCGTTACAGCTACGACCTGCAAACCGGAAAAGGCAGCTCTGGACAGGGCGATTACATCAACATTTATGCAGTAAAAACAGAAAGTGGGAAGATTTTTGTTGAAGTAAAAGGATTTACTGATAAATTGAAGCGGCTATTCAAATAACGTCAGCAAGGTGAACTGTTAATTGTAGAGGTTACTCATTATTAAGTTGACCTCTTCCTTGTCAAGGAAAGAGTAAATCTTTAAGGGTATACTTCTTTATTGGCAGATGCCAGTGTGTTTTTTAACAAGCCAATAATTGTCATTAAGCCTACACCGCCCGGTACAGGGGTAATCCAGGAGGACTTAGGGGCTACATTTTCAAAATCCACATCGCCATGTAGCTTGTAGCCTGATTTAGTGGCGGTGCTGGTTTCACGGTTCATGCCTACATCAATAATCACTACACCTTCCTTCACCATATCAGCAGTAATAAAATTCTTTTTGCCAATGGCGACGATCAGGATATCGGCATCAAGTGTAAACTTCTTAATATCCGGCGTGCGGCTGTGGCAGATAGTTACAGTACAGTTGCCGGGCTGCGCATTGCGTGCCATTAGAATGCTCATGGGCGAGCCTACAATGTTGCTGCGACCAACAACCACACAATGTTTGCCCGACGTTTCCACACCATACTCTTGCAGCATAAGCGTAATACCATACGGTGTAGCCGGAATAAACGAAGGCAGTCCGCGCTGCATACGGCCCAGGTTAATAGGGTGGAAGCCGTCTACATCCTTGCGATGGTCTATACGCTCGGTAACTTTTTCAGGGTCAATGTGCTTGGGCAGGGGCAGCTGTACAATAATCCCGTCAATATCAGCATCAGCATTTAATTCAGCCACTTTGGCCAGCAGCGCTTCTTCGGTAACATCCTCCTCATAACGCACCAAGGTAGATTTAAAGCCTACCTTCTCGCAGTTGCGCATTTTGCTGGCTACGTACGTTTCACTGCCGCCATCATGGCCAACCAATACGGCCACCAAATGAGGCTTGCGGCCGGTTCTTTCCAATATTGCGGCTGCTTCTTCGGCAATTTCGCCTTTCAGTTTTTCAGAAACGTATTTTCCGTCGAGTAGTTGCATGTTAATGAGATGTGAGATTTGAGATGATAGACCTGAGACTAATATTATAAACTGTCTCCATACTCATATCTAACATCTCAATTCTAAATTACTTAATCCAGTTTCAAAACTGCCATAAAGGCCGATTGTGGGATTTCCACATTACCTACCTGGCGCATACGCTTTTTACCTTTTTTCTGCTTCTCCAGCAGTTTACGCTTACGCGAAATATCACCACCATAGCACTTGGCAGTAACGTCCTTACGTAATGCCTTTACCGTTTCGCGGGCAATGATTTTTGCGCCGATGGAAGCCTGAATGATGATTTCAAACTGCTGGCGGGGTATCAGTTCTTTCAACTTTTCGCAAATCTTCTTGCCGAAGTCATAAGAATTGCTGCGGTGAATCAATGAAGACAAGGCATCAACCGGTTCAGCGTTCAGGCGGATATCTAAACGCACCAAATCCGACTGCCGGTAGCCAATCTGCGTATAATCGAAAGAGGCGTAACCTTTAGATATGGTTTTCAGCCGGTCGTAAAAATCAAATACAATTTCGCCCATCGGCATTTCGAAAATCAGCTCCACACGGTCCGAAGTAAGATACGACTGGTTTATTATAGTACCGCGTTTTTGAATACAGAGCGACATAATAGGGCCCACAAATTCTGATTTGGAAATGATGTTGGCCTTAATGTAAGGTTCTTCCACATATTCCAGTTTGCTGGGATCTGGCAGGTCGGACGGGTTGTTCACCAGCAATTCCTCGCCTTTGGTGGTATAGGCCAGGTAAGACACGTTGGGTACGGTGGTAATCACCGTCATATCAAACTCGCGTTCCAGCCGCTCCTGGATGATTTCCATGTGGAGCATTCCCAGGAAACCGCAACGGAAACCAAAGCCTAAAGCTGCTGATGATTCCGGTTCAAACACCAGGGAGGCATCATTCAGCTGCAGCTTGCCCATCGAGTCACGCAGTTCTTCATAATCCTCAGTATCTACCGGGTAAATGCCCGCAAACACCATCGGCTTTACTTCTTCAAACCCTTGAATACCAGCAGCTGCAGGGCGTTCAATTAATGTAATGGTATCGCCTACCTTTACTTCTTTGGCTTCCTTAATACCGGAGATAATGTAGCCTACATCGCCGGTTTTAATTACATCTTTAGGTACTTGGTTCAGTTTCAGTGTGCCTACTTCGTCAGCAAAGTACTCCTTGCCGGTAGCCATAAACTTTACTTTGGTATTCTTCCTGATTTCGCCGTTTACCACTTTGTAATAGGCAATAATACCGCGGAAAGAGTTGAATACAGAATCAAAAATTAATGCCTGCAACGGCGCGTCCGGATCGCCAACCGGGGCAGGTACCCGATCTATAATCGCTTTTAAAATATCCAGTACACCCATGCCGGTTTTGCCGGATGCTGCTAAAATATCTTCGCGTTTGCAGCCAATCAGATCTACAATCTGGTCTTTTACCTCCTCGGGCATAGCGCCGGGCAAATCCATCTTGTTCAGCACCGGGATGATTTCCAAATCATTCTCCAACGCCAGGTACAGGTTAGATATGGTTTGCGCCTGTATACCCTGTGAAGCATCTACAATCAGCAACGCGCCTTCACAGGCTGCAATGGAACGCGACACTTCGTAAGAAAAATCAACGTGGCCCGGGGTATCGATTAGATTAAGTACATATTCCTGCCCGTCCAACTTATAGTTCATCTGGATGGCATGGCTCTTTATGGTAATGCCGCGCTCACGTTCCAGGTCCATATCGTCAAGCAACTGGGCCTGCGCTTCGCGCTGGGTTATGGTATTGGTATATTCCAGTAACCGGTCGGCAAGGGTACTCTTACCATGATCGATATGCGCTATAATGCAAAAATTACGAATGTGCTTCATTTATACGGCAAAAATAGCGTTTTAAGCGGATAATTTGGTATTGGGTTTTGAATAAGCTACTTTGAAGAATGGGACTTAGCCAGGCACTATCCGCATACTTACAAACGGCGTTAACTGCTCACGAAAACCGGGAAGTGTACCTGCATAAGGCAACGCCCGTTAGCGGTGGCAGTATCAATGAAACCTACTGTTTGCATACGTCTGCCGGTAAGTACATGATTAAAATTAACAACCGGGTGGCTTTTCCCAGCCTGTTTGCGCTCGAAGCGGCAGGGTTGGGCGCCATACAGCAAACGCATACCATTGCCACACCGCAAGTGAAATTTTATGGTGATTTTGACGATCAGTCTTTCCTGCTATTGGAGTGGATTGAAACCGGGCCGACTACGGCCGCAGCTTCTGCGTTATTGGGGCAGCAGCTGGCGCAACTGCACCGGAATAGTAATCCGTTATTTGGATTAAATGCAGACAACTATATGGGCTCACTACCGCAATCTAACCGGCGGCATGGGCGCTGGTGCGATTTTTTTGTGCAGGAACGATTACTGCCTATGGTTAATATGGCATTAAGCAAGGGGTTGTTGACTGCCAATGACGGTGCCGATTTTGAAGACCTGTATGCCCGCCTCCCACAGCTTTTTGAAGAAGAGCCGCCTGCGCTTCTGCATGGTGATTTGTGGAGTGGAAACTATCTGATCAACTCAACAGGGCAGCCGTATTTGATTGACCCGGCAGTAAGCTATGGCCACCGGGAGTTCGATATCGCCATGACAACTTTATTTGGTGGCTTTAACAAGGAATTTCATGAAGCTTATAACGAAGCTTTACCTTTAGCCGGCGGCTGGCAGCAGCGGTTAAGTTTATGGAACTTGTACCCGCTGCTGTTTCACCTTAATGTGTTTGGCAAAACCTACTTAAATCAGGTAAAGGTGGCATTGCAGACGTATTTTTAAGCTATAGCTTCTCAATTAATACCGGCGTACCGGTAAGATTTAACTGTATCAACCCTTGCTTAGGCTTTACCACATTTTTTTCGGCAACAGCGCTTCCGGCTTTTAAATGATAAACCGCAGCAGATTTGGCTACCCCGGCATTAAATGCATACCTCAGTTCCTGATTATCCTTTGTATTAATCAGAACATACATCGTTTTGCTACCTTTCTGGTACACATCAATCATTGGTGTGTAGCTGATGGTCTTCTGGTATTTGTAGTTTCCCATCAGGTTACGCAATTGCAATATATAATCGGCAGCTGGGCGGCGTTTTTGCTCCTCTACCAATCCAGAGGTAGCAAAGCGGGCACCGCTGTTTGGGGTATCATCAAACAACTGGTAGTAAAACAACCGGTTGATGCCGTGCCGTGCGTAGAGAAATGCGGTGCGTGAAATCCAGTCGGCCTGTACCAATAGCGCCGATTTTTGCGCCGTGGCGGTTACCCGCTGTATACTTTTTGGGTTGATGTCGTAACCGGCCTCGGTTATCCAAACCGGCGGCTTATTAGGCAAACTATTGGCATAAGAAACAAACAGATCGGCCAGCTTTCCGGCCTGTGATGCCTCCGGCGAGATCCCTGTGGTGCCGAGTTCGCGTTTGGCAATATTGTCATCAGCCGAATAAAAATGGTAATTGATGACATCGAAGCACAAGTCAATCTGCCCGTTGGGTTTATAGCCCCGGTGCTGTTTGCACCATTCTACCATTGCTTTTATATACTTGACATCAGGGTCTGATAAACCGGCCATTACCACCTGCATGGTAGGGTCGGCATTTTTCACGCCTGCGTTTTTACCCAGGCGGCCCTGGTCGCCATCGTAAAAAGCGGAAAGGTTGGCGGCGTATTCTTCGGCGGTTTGATGCGCTTTATTGCCCTTCCACCATTTGTCGCGCTCATTATCACATTCTATATAATGAACGGTGTTCAATCCAATCTTCTTTTCGTTTACCGAATCGCCTTTCCAGCGCCGGGTGGTATCAATCTTTACCAGTGCAGGGTTTACATTTTTGTTGGCGCCATAACGGGCGGCAAACTGAAACGCTACTTCAGCTTGTTGCAGGTAAGAAGCTGGCAATGAGCGATCGGCACCATAAGGTGCAGGTACGTTCTCATTGTCGCGCTCATTGGCAGGGTAGGTATCTATCAGCCACTGCGGACAAGTTTTAATACAGGCCAGTACCAGAATGCCATCCTTTTTGCAGCGTTCATACATCACATCGTAATTCCAGCTGCCATTGCGTGAGGGGTTGAACGTGTAATGGTCTTTTTCCGGCTCCAGGTGCATCCAGTCGAGGTAATGGCGCACACCCGTGAACGTTTTGATTAAAGCCATCTTTGGCTCAATAATTTTGTCGGCATCCGCCGGGTGAGCGGCATCCTGCAAAAAATTCCACTCATAGGCGTTAACACCAAACATGTTATTGAGCGGAACGGTAGCCGGATGCTTAGGAACACCGGGCTGACTGTGACAGCTTGTACCGTTGATAAGCACACTTATAAAAAGGCCGGTAGTAGCAAAACGGACAAGGTTTTTTTTGAGCATAATAAGAATCTGCAAACGGCTTTATTTTAAACAAAGCTAACCATTGCGATTACCAAACGGTTGAGCTAAGTATGAAAGCCGATGATACAAGCTGTTAAATTAAAGAAAAAGTGTATGGCCATGCCATAATAGATGGTATTGGTTTTTACCCTGATATAGCCCAGTAACAGCGCAAAAGGGATGAGCCAGAACAGCGATATAAAGCTGATGTGTAACAGCGCGAACAAAAACGAAGTGATAAAAATAGCCTGCGGGCCATCCATTACCTTTAATACCGTTTGCAGCAGGTAGCCCCTGAAAGCCAGTTCCTCAAACACTGCAGGTAGCACAGCTATAAATAATATACTCAAAGCCACCCTGTGTTTATGATTGGCAAAAACGATATCATAAAATATCGTCTTCGGGAATATGATATGGTTGATCCAGTCTACCGAAAAGGAAACGCCGAATGAAGCGATAATTGCAATTAAAGAGAAAATCAGCAACCATTTCAGTTGAAAGCCGGGCCAACCGAGCAGTTGTTTGTTTTCTCTGAAGTTGAGGCCAAAAAAGATAAGGGTGATTGCAGCACTGATTATATAAAATACAGATAATCCGATCAGATTTTGCACATAGTGAATATACTTATAGCCAAGGCAAACCGCCAGGTTTAACAAGTAGAACAAACCTGCTTGCTGTAGCAAATTCCATTTATCCTGCGTAGGCAATTCATCGCCTGATGTTTGCAGCGCACCGCAATGGTTGCAAAAAGTACTTGCCGGATGCAGGGGCGTATTGCATTGGCCGCATGCATAACCTGCGCTTTCAGAACCGGCATCCATCAGTTACAGGCAGCAAATTAAATGTAATATTGTTTTTTAAGCCGTTCAGCTTCCATAGCCGATTTAATGCCTTTTATAAAATAGCCTACGAAAAGGATTTTGATGATAATACCTTTAAACAGATAGGCAGGATCGCCGATTGTGCCTAAAATTTGCACAATAAGATATAAAGAAAAGCCTGATACCAGCGCAGCTACCGGCTTTTTCCGGCTCCACAAGCCCAAACCAAGATACAACGCCGCTAAAATAATGTTGACCAACAATAAAGGCTTATCCAGTTCGCCATTGTCAATACCCTTCGAAGCCGTTATTCCGTATTGAATAAAGCCCCAAACCAAGGTTGCACCTGCCAGCCAGTATAAAGACTTTCCGGCCTGGTTTACCTTTTTGTGATGATCTTCCAAATCAATAGCCAGCGCATTGCGTTCGGAAACAAAGAAACGCTGGTCTTCTTCAGTACCGTTGATAGGATAGCCGCAGGTAATGCAAAAGTTGTCGGGTTGTGCAACGGCGGTGTTGCAATAAGTGCAGTTTAGCGGACGGTTAACCGCTGCTACAGATGAATTTTCCATTGTGATAAGCAAAATGATTTAAAGGCACAATTTAAATAAATAGTTTTAAATCAACCAGCACCATAATCTAAATCACTCAAATCTTTTACAGAGCCAAAACCGATTACATCCTTTACTACCTTACCGTCCGTCATTTCTACGGCGCGCATCAGTTTATCAGCGCCAAAACGGTCTTTAATGGCATGCATGGTTTTTAAGGCGGTTTGTTGCTGCTCCAGGTTCTCGAATAGATTGAACAGCATGTCACCGTTATCTACAAAATTGGTAACGGCTACCCGCAAGCCGGTTACCTGTTGGTTAAATACCGGGGCGCTGCCGGTGGTTTCTTCAAATTTTTCTATCCGTATCCGGATCATGCGCATCAGGCTGATGGCATCCTGCACGGGTGTGGTAATAGTAAAGGCATCATCCCAGCGGCTGCCATTTTCGTAATTGGCGGTAAAGCCTACGGCCTTGCAATAAAATTTGTGCTTTACCATGCGTTTTTCCAGCGTAAGGCACAGGGTCATGAACAATTGCTCGATGTACTGCATGCTCTGTCGCTTCTCACCCGAAATTTGCCGCATGGCCTGCATACCCTTATAATCATGTGTGGCAATATTGGTTTCAACAAAGTTAAGGCGGTAATGCCAGTAAATGCCTTCGATGCTTTTAAATACAGCTTTCAGGCGATGGGGAGGGGTGTAGCGCATTTGCAAAGGGGTAAGGATGCCGGCCCGTTCTAAGCGGTATGCCATGTTGCGGCCAATTCCGGGCAGGTCACCCAACTTCAACGGGTGCAAAATTTCATCAATATTCTGCGGGGTGATCAATTGTAACCCGCCATTCTTTTTGCCTAAGTTGGATCCTAACTTGGCCAGAAAAGCATTGGGGGCAATGCCTACAGAGCAGGTCAGCCAGTCGCCCACCTGGGTAAGAATATCCTGTTTTATTTTTTGAGCCAGTTCTACAGGGCTTTGGTAAATGTGCTCATAGCCATTCAGGTTGATAATGGCCTCATCAATGCTTTTGGGCACCACATCTTTGCAATATTGCTGCAGGATGTGAATGATCTTGGTGTGGAACTCCCGGTAGCGGGTAGGGTTGCTCTCAATAGGTACCAGATCAGGACACATTTTAATGGCTTCGTTAAGGCGCATGCCTGCTTTCAGGCCGCGTTCTTTAGCTTCGGTAGATAAGGAAATGACACAACCAAACTTGCCGGTATAAACACAAACGCCTACCGGACGGTTACGCAGCCAGTAATTTACCTGCTGCTCGCAGCGGGCAAAAAAGCTGTTCATATCAATAAACAGCACCCTTGCCTCTGTTTTAGGTTGCAATGAATTTTGGTTCATACCTCAAAAATGCTAATATTATTAGCAAATACAATTGAGTATGACCGAATGTTAATAAGTTTTAAGTATACACTTTAAATAATATGATGTTTAAAGCTGATTTTCATTGGGATGCGATGATGTTATGAAGCAATACATAAGCAAAAAAGGCAATACATAAGAGATAAAAGTATCCCTTGTATATTGCCTTCCAGCTATTTTGTAAAGTAATCTTATTCGCCTCTCTTCAACCCGAACTTTTCAATCTTGCTGTACAAGTGACTGCGCTGAATATCAATATCATCAGCGGTTTTTGATACGTTCCAGTTATTTTTTTCCAGCTTGAACTTAATGTATTCGCGCTCTGCGTAATCCTTATACTCCTGGAAGTTCTTAAACTGGTCATAATCAGTTTGCGGAGCGGCGGCGGCACCTGCGGCGGCAAGGGTTACCGGCGCCGATGGATTGGCAAATGCTTTTACATCGCTGTCGGTAATTACCTTATCACTTAAAATAATAAGGCGCTCAATCATGTTACGCAGTTCGCGTATATTACCCGTCCAGGGCAGGGCTTTTAAGGCTTCCAGTGCAGCATCACTAATACGCTTGGTAGGCATGCCATATTCGTTGCAAATCTCATCTAAAAAGCTCTGAGTGAGCAGCGGGATATCGTCGCGCCGGTCAGATAGCGGTGGTACGTGAATCAGAATTACGCTGAGGCGGTGGTACAAGTCCATACGGAAATTGCCGTCCTCAATTTCTTTCAGCAAATCTTTATTGGTTGCCGCTACTACACGTACATCTACCTCAATCTCCTTCTCACCGCCCACGCGTGTAATGCGGCTCTCTTGTAAGGCACGCAATACTTTGGCCTGGGCAGAGTGGCTCATATCGCCAATCTCATCCAGAAACAAAGTGCCGCCATTGGCCGATTCAAATTTGCCAATGCGTTGTTTTACGGCTGAAGTAAAAGATCCCTTTTCATGACCAAAAAGCTCACTTTCAATAAGTTCTGATGGGATAGCGGCGCAGTTTACCTCAATAAGTGGCGCATTGGCCCGGTTTGATTTTTCGTGCAGCCAGCGGGCTACCAGTTCTTTACCACTACCGTTGGCGCCGGTAACCAGTACACGGGCTTCGGTAGGCCCAACACGTTCAATGGTTTCCTTTATTTTATTAATGCCCTGCGAATTACCCAAAATCGGGCGCACTTTAGAAACCTTGCGTTTCAGCGTTTTAGTTTCTACCACCAGCGAACCACGGTCGAGCGCGTTACGAACGGTAATCAGCAGGCGGTTCAAATCCGGCGGTTTCGAAATAAAATCAAAAGCGCCTTTCTTGCTGGCCTCAACAGCGGTTTCAACCGTACCATGACCAGAGATCATGATGAAGGGCAGGTCAGGCTTCAGGGCTAAACCTTCGGTCAGCACTTCCATGCCGTCCATCCTGTTCATCTTGATATCGCACAGCACCAGGTCGTAATCGTTTTTGCTGATGAGCGATAAGCCATCAATACCATTATCAACGTCTTCTACCTGATAATCTTCGTATTCCAGAATTTCGCGCAGGGTGCTGCGGATAGCCCGCTCATCATCTATAATTAAAATTTTAGCCATTGTTGGTATTCAATAGGTAGTGGTTGGAAACGCTGCTAATATAGGTAATTGTATAGAAAATGCAACACCAAATTTCGGAAGATGAAGGATGTTGGGATGAAAGATAAAGGATGAAAAAGATTTAGATATTTAGTAAAAATTGGTGCTTTTACTTAGCTAAGCTATTTGCTATCTTTTGTCCTTTGTCTTTCATCCCAATATCATCCCATCCAACAAAAAGCCCTTCCTGCAAAAGCAGAAAGGGCAATCATCAGCTGCAAAACTATAAGCCGGGTTCTGTGCTGCCGGCAGGCCGGCAGTTTCTATCATTCATCTGGATACTGCTATTGCTAACAGCCTTTAACAACCTACCCGTTCTGACAATAGCTGCCCGAAGGCCGCTATCAGGAAACGAGCCGCTCCGCTTTCAGAACCTATTTGGTTTTTCAACTCCTGAGGTTTACCGCAATTACAGTTGCCTGCAAAGGCCGTGGGCTCTTACCCCGCGTTTTCACCCTTACCTGCTTTAAGGCAGGCGGTTTGTTTTCTGTGGCACTTGCTGTCGCCCGCTGATGTGGCGCCTTCCCGTTAGGAAGCAGGATGCTCTGTGTTGCCCGGACTTTCCTCCGCCTGTAAACAGGCAGCGATAGAACATTTTGCAGGGCAAAGGTACAAATACTTAACCGTACCGGGTTTGCTTATTTGCAGGCGCGCAACTGTTGATTGGCCTGTGCAGTAGTAAGCGTACCCAGTTTATTGCCGAATGAACTGGCAATGTAGGTAACCACTTCAGCTACTTCGACAGGACTGAGGTTAGCAGCCGGCATTTTCTGATAATAAGCCTTGCCATGCACCGTAATTGGCATTTCCATGCCATAATTAATATAGCAGGCCAGATTGCTTTTTTCCTTTTTGATATATGCGGTATCTGTAAGCGGCGGAATGAGTTTGCCCAAACCCTCGCCGCTGCTGCCATGGCAGTTCTGGCAGTGCTGCTGGTAAACTACCCGGCCCGAGGCAAAGTAGCGCTTAAATTCCAGCTCCTGCTCATTTTGACAGGAACAGATTAGGGCAAGGCTAAACAATAATAGTAAAACCGGCAGCCTCAGTTTCATTGGGCAATGGTTTGTTCCGGCTCCTGCTTCAGCAGTTTGATATCAGCAATCAGGTGGTCTACCTGCTCGGCAACGGTGCCGTCATAAGCGCCCCGAATGTGTTTCTGTTTATCAATCAACACAAAATAACCGTCATGTACATATCCGCCTGCGGCATTTTTATCTTCGCCTGCACGTGCCAGGTAGCTTTGCGCCAATTGATAGGTGGCATCTTTTTTCCCCTGTAGCAGCCACCAGGTTTTACCGGTGATGCCTAAGCCATCTGCATACTTCTTTAATACGGCAACGCTGTCATGCTTAGGGTCTATGCTATAGGAAATGATCTTAAAATCGCCATCATCTTTAAAGGTGTTGTATACCTTAAGCATATTGCGATGCATGGTAGGGCAAATAGAAGGGCAGCTGGTAAAAAAGAAATCGGCCACATAAATGTCACCATCTAATGATTTGTTGGTGATGCTGTCGCCATACTGGTTAACGTATCTAAATGCCGGTATGGTTTGATAAGCGGTATCAGTAACGGTTTTACCATTTACAGTTTTGGTAACCGGGTTACGGTTGCCTAATATGGGTAGTTTTTGCTGATGCGTTTGCTTTAAATTGCAGGCCTGCAAAGCCAAAGCAGTCAAAGCGCAAAAGAGTACTTTTTTCATTTACCGGTGCTGATTGATGAATTGCGCAGCCTTACCATTTGCGGCCTGCAGCCTGCTGTCTATTTCGGAAAGCTGCTTTTTTTGAGCAGACAAATAGGTGATTACTTCTTCGGTAGATTTACCTTTAAACTCCGGGTCAAACTTCTGCATCCATTCCTCCATCGTGCTGTCAGCAACTGTAAGCTCGGTGGTGATAGGGGTGCCATCAGTTTTCAGTTCCGGTTTGCGCTGCAGCAGGGTGTCCAGTTTCATTTTGGCGTACTGCGCTTTTCCAGCATCGTCCATCACCTTGTCATGCGTTTTTAGAATCTCATCTGTCAGCGCCTTTTGTTGCGCTTTTGGGTCTGTACATGAACTAAGCAGTAAAGCGCCGCAAGCGGCAGTTATCAGAAAGTTTTTCATAATAGTTGAACGCTCCAAAGATACGACACACCGCTGTGATATTGATTAAATGGCACAATATTATTGGAAGTCATTTCGACCGCAGGGAGAAATCTTCTTCAACAGGCGGGTCTGCAGTAGAAGATTTCTCCCTGCGGTCAAAATGGCTGATATTTTTATATGCCTGACAAACTAAAACACAAACAGCCCGCACAAAGGCAGGCTGTTTACAGATATTTACGCAAGCCTGTTACTTTAACAGATCAGCCTTAGTGGCATCCAATATTTTAAATGATTCTGCCGAGTTGGCCGCCTCTGCATAAACACGCAGTACCGGCTCAGTACCTGAAGGGCGGATCATGACCCACTCATCATTATCGAAAAAGAATTTAAAGCCGTCCAGGTCTTCCGTTCTTTTGATATTAAAATCACCAAAGCCCTTGTAATCACCGGCTTTGCAGGAAGCGATGATCTGCTGTTTCTTTTCTTCGGTTACATGCAGGTCATAACGCTCAACGGCGAACGAACCCACCACGCTGTAAATTTCCTGCACCAGATCAGTAAGGCTGCGGCCGGTTTTAGCCATAAATTCCCAGATCACCAAGCCAATCCAGATGCCGTCGCGTTCAGGGATGTGGCCCTTTATCGCAATACCGCCAGACTCTTCGCCGCCCACCAAAAAGGGTTTACCAGAGTTTACAATCAGGTCGCAAATATATTTAAAGCCAATTTTGGTTACCGTATTTTTCAGGCCGTACGCATCGCATAGCTTCTGTATTTTGCTGGTGCAGCTAAAGGTAGAATACACTTCACCTTGCTCGCCTTTAACTTTAGACATGTAATGAATAAGCAGCAGCAGAATGTGGTGCGAATCCACAAAGTTACCGTCCTGGTCATACAAGCCAATACGGTCGGCATCGCCATCGGTAACCAGGCCCGAAGCAATCTCACCTTCCGAGGCTTTGATCAACTCTTCGAACGGTTGCAGGTTACGCTGTATAGGCTCGGGGGCCTGGCCTTCAAAACCGGGATTATGATCGCAATGCATAAAGGTTATGCCGGGGAACAACCGCTGCATTACATTTTGGCCGGCACCATACATAGCATCATAAGCCCAGCCCATGCCGCAGTTGCGAATGGCATCCAGATCAAATTTGGCTTCAATGTCTTCTACATACATATCCTCCAGGTTGATAAGCTCCACTAAGCCGTCTTTCTGATAATCAGCTACCGGCTTTAACTGGCCGCTAAAAATATCCGGAATCAAGGACTCTACTTTTTCAATGGTATCAGGCGTAGCCGGACCACCGTAGCTGGCCTTGATCTTATAACCATTGTAGGCAGGAGGGTTGTGGCTGGCGGTAATAATGATACCGGCAGAAGCCTCTTTACGTACAGTTCCTAAAGAAATCATAGGGGTAGAAACAAACGTATTTTCGGCGCGGTATACCTTAATGCCGTGTGATGCTAATACCTGAGTAGTAATATCGGCAAAGAGCGGACCGCCAAAACGCGGGTCGGCGCCTACTACGGCAGAAGGGTTTTCGAAGTCTTCTTTCAGCCAAAGAGCGGTTCCCTCAGCTACGCGTTTCACATTTTCAACAGTAAAGTCGTCTGCTATAATGGCTCTCCAGCCGTCTGTGCCAAATTTAATTTTAGTCATGGTAGATTATCGTAGGTTTAAAATCTTATTTTTAGGGCCTTAAAATTGGTTCGAAGTTAACAAGTTATCTTACAAAAGCAATCAGGGTGTTGATAAATAGCACCGGCTTCATAAAGGCTTAACTTTTAAAATTACAACGCTTAATTGGCGGCATAAACAGTTGCCCGATGCGTGAAGAAAACAGCGCATCAGCACTAATGTTTTACCATTAAAGAGGCGAACGTAAACGGCTGATTTTTGAATTAATTTCTCTGATTGTATAAATGCACCTCATGTTTAATCCTCAAACGTTACAACAGTTCAATAATACCGATACACCATTCTATTATTACGACCTCAACCTGCTGCGCCAAACGCTGAATATTTGCAAGCAGGCGGCAGGCCGTTATAATTTCAAAGTGCATTATGCCTTAAAGGCCAACTTTAATTCTGCTGTTTTAAAGGAAATACAAGTTGCCGGTTTTGGAGCCGATTGCGTGAGCGGCAACGAAGTGAAGGCGGCCATTGCCAACGGCTTTCCGGCGCATGAAGTGGTATTTGCTGGGGTTGGCAAAAGCGACAGGGAAATAAACGCCGCTTTGGATGCGGATATTTTCTGCTTTAATGTGGAGTCGGTTCAGGAGCTGCTGGTGATTAATGACCTTGCCGCAGCCAAGAATAAAGCGGCAAAGGTAGCCATCCGTATTAACCCCAACGTAGATGCCCATACGCACCGTTTTATTACCACCGGGTTGGATGAAAATAAATTCGGCATCAATATCTGGCAGCTTGATGATGTGGTATTTACGCTGGATAATTGCCCGAATCTGCAATTTATCGGTATTCATTTTCACATCGGTTCGCAGATTACCGAATTGGATGTATTTAAGGATTTGTGTGCAAAAGTCAATGAACTGAGCGACTGGTTTGAGCAGCGCAATCTTCCGGTAAAGGTATTGAATGTGGGCGGCGGTTTGGGGGTGGATTATAATGCTCCGCATGAAAACCCGGTTGCCGATTTTGAGCATTACTTCAAAATTTTCAATGAGCATTTGATTGTAAAGCAGGGGCAGGAGGTTCATTTTGAATTAGGCCGGGCCCTGGTTGCGCAGTCGGCTACTTTGGTTTCCCGGGTACTGTACGTAAAGAATGGCATCAATAAGAACTTTCTGGTGCTTGATGCCGGCATGACCGAACTGATACGGCCCATGCTGTACCAGGCCTATCACAAGATAGAGAACATCAGCAAACCGCAGCAAGCTGAGCAAAAAATAGTGAATTACGATGTGGTAGGCCCGATTTGCGAAAGCACTGATTGTTTTCAGGAAAATGTACAATTGCCTGAATCGCACCGCGGAGATTTGCTGGCCATTTATTCGGCGGGTGCTTATGGTGAGGTAATGGCTTCTTCCTATAACCTGCGCGACCGTGTGCAAAGCGTATATTCGCTGCCGGAAGCAGAATTAATAAAAGGATAACATAAAGGCTATTTTGAGTTTAAGCGATATAATGATCTTGGTATCAATATACCAGCATCGTTATGAAACTTATAACAAGAGTTACCGAATGGATATGGCGCCTGAGAGAACAGTTGTTCATGCACACAATAAAATCTTGCTTTTTGCACTAAATCGGGAAGCAAATTTTCTTTAGTTGATATTAATTGTTCATTTTGGGTGAATTAACAGTAACCCTTTTTAATGAGTGATAGTTTAAACCGCAATTTATTTGGCGGCCAGTTTCATTGGGGCGTTTCTACCGCCGCTTTTCAAACTGAAGGTGCCTGGAATGCCGACGGTAAAGGCGAATCCATCTGGGATACCTTTACCCATAAAAAAGGTAAAGTAAAAGGCAACCAGAATGCCGATACCGCCTGCGATTTTTACCATCGTTACAAGCAGGATATTGATCTGCTTAAGGAGATGGGCATCCCCAATTTCCGGTTCTCGCTGAGCTGGACACGCATAATGCCTCGTGGTGCCGGAGAAGTTAACCAGGCCGGAATTGATTTTTATAATAATGTTATCAATTATTGTATTGAACAGGGCGTTACTCCCTGGGTTACGCTATATCATTGGGATTTACCACAAGCTTTAGAAGCACAAGGCGGGTGGACGAACCGCAACATCATTAACTGGTTTAGTGATTATACCGCTATTTGCGCGAAAGCTTATGGCGACCGTGTAAAGCACTGGATGGTAATGAACGAACCTGCCGTGTTTACAGGAGCAGGTTACTTTTTAGGGATTCATGCGCCGGGCCGGCGCGGCTTGCGTAATTTTTTACCGGCGGTACACCATGCTGTTTTGAGCATTGCCGCAGGCGCCAGAAAGCTGCGGGAAATACTGCCTGATGCTGACATCGGTACTACGTTTTCCTGCTCACACATTGAACCTTACCGGGATAGATTGAGCGACAAGCAGGCGGCTATAAGAGCTGATGCTTTGATTAACCGTTTATTTATTGAGCCGACATTGGATTTAGGCTATCCCGTTAAAGATTTGCCGGTACTAAAAAAATTAACTGATTATATCCAACCCGGCGATGAGCACCTTATGGCTTTTGATTTCGATTTTATCGGGCTGCAAAATTATACCCGCGAGCTGGTCAAATATTCTTTCTTTACGCCTTACATCAGTGCATCGCTGGTTAAAGCTAAAGACCGGAAAGTGCCTACAACCGAAATGGGCTGGGAGGTATATCCGCATGCGATGTATGAAGTACTCAAAAAGTTTAATGCCTATTCGCAGATCAAACAGATCTATATCACCGAAAATGGCGCCGCGTTTAAAGATGTGCTTGCAAATGAAAGGGTAAACGATGTTGAGCGGACGAAATATTTACAGGACAATATAACCCAGGTATTGAAGGCAAGGCAGGAGGGATGCCGGGTTAATGGCTACTTTGTGTGGACGTTGACCGATAATTTTGAATGGGCCGAAGGCTATCACCCGCGTTTCGGCCTCATCCATGTCAACTTTGAAACCTTAAAGCGAACGATAAAAGATTCGGGGTATTGGTACCAGGAGTTTTTGAAGTAGGTAGTTCTTTGAAAAAATTTCAAAAAACTTGTCATTTCGACCGTGGGGAGAAATCTTCTTCTGTTGATAGGCTGCCTAAAGAAGATTTCTCCCTACGGTCGAAATGACATGATGGATTGTTTAAGGCGTTATTAATACCTCATGTACGCCGCTACCACACTTTCGCGCGGCATGTGCTCAGCATCCAGGATGTTTACGCTGCCACCGTTCAGGTGGGTGTTAACAGCCGCACGGTCAATTAAGTCCTCGTCACCATCCTGCTTTTCAGCGTGCATAGTGAGTTTATTGTTCTGCTCATCAAATGTGCCCCAGATGTGCTGCCCTTCGGCGATGAACAGGTCGGATATACGGGCGTAATAACTGGCCGGTATCACGGTTTCGGGCATGGATGAACTTTGAGCCGTAGCCAGCTGATTGTAATAATTTTTCAGGGCTTTTTTGGTGTCTTCCTGAAAGTAAGGCGCTAACTTTTCCAGCGCTTTGGTAAATAACGTTGCCGAATTTTCATGCTCAAAATTACCGCTGAGGGATTCGCTATAGATGTTATTGTACTTGGAAGCCTGTTTATAGATAGGTACTAAGTAATCAACTGCAGCAATAATCAGCGGCTCGTGCTTATCATGTAATACTTCTGCAAAGATGGTCTTGTCCACTTCATGAAAGTACAGCGCCAAGTTCTCTTTATCATCCGGGTTGCCTTCGCCCTGGCCATGATAGCCGGAAGCTTCGCCTGCCGGGCCGCCTGCGCCGGTGCCGCCTTTACGGTGCAGCATGCGGTCGCCTTTTTCTTCGAAGTGTACCACATCACCCATGCCGTTGGGTAACCCGGCAACGGTTACCTTCTCAATACCATACCTGTTGCCCTTAAATAATTTAGCGTCATGCTTGCTTAGCATCAGCACATAAAAACTTTTATTGGCAGTAATGGCCGGTATTACCGGGCTTAAATAGAATGTATTATTGATATATTCAGTTTGCTGTACTGTAAACGGCAGTTGCAGCACACGGTTAAAGTCTTCTGCCAGATAAACAGCCAAACCTTCCAGTTGGGTATTCCAAAAGGCATCGTCATTTACCAGGGCAAAGGCCGGACTCAGCACCCGGTCTATTTTAGCCTCATCATAATTTTGTTGTTTTAACTGGCTTGTCAGATTCTGTAAAGTGGTTTTAAACACAATACGATCCTGTTTTTCATTTACTTCCTGTCCGGCACGATGGGTGGGGATATAAACAGAGATGCACAAGTCTTTTTTTACTTGTACCAATTCGGCAAAGTCTTCTTTTGAAATGATTTCCATTAGTATAAATATTAGATGCGGATTGAAACCGGCAGGCTGCAACGCAGAGAGCGACCTGCCGGAACATAAAAATGAATTACTTTCGGGTATCTTTCATGGTATCGCCCTTATCCGGGTTGCGGTTATGGTGCAGTAAGTGCACGTTTTCGGCGGTCTCATCGCCGTCGCCGCCATCGTTGGTATATTCGCTGGCCAGTTGCTCATCACGTTCCGGCGTGGTACCGGCAAACGCATCCTTTATACCGCTTGATTCTTTTTGATTGCCCGATGGCTGGCCTTTGTGCTCATGTGTTGAGCCTGCAATGTTCTTTCCCATAGTTATAGTATATTATAAAGTACAGTGTTGAAAATTATTTCCTCAATCAATATTTAATGTTTGTCAAGAAAATAAGTTAACTATAGAATTAACTATGGGCAGGAAAGAAAGGTTTTAAATTTTTAGAGGCAGCATAAAATAGAAGGTGGTGCCTGTGGCAAGGCTGCTTTCAAACCATATCTTCCCATCATGCTGAGTAATGATTTGCTTACAGATGGACAGGCCCAGGCCAAAGGATTTTTCGCCAAGGGTACCCTGGCGTTTAGCGTTTGTAAACATATTAAACACATCCGCCTTTAACTCATCAGGGATGCCGATGCCATTATCGTGCACAGAAAAAATAACCTCATCTGCTGCGAGTTGCAGTCCGATAATGATTTCGCCATTTACCTTGCTGAACTTGATAGCGTTACTGATCAGATTACTTAACACCCGCCATATTTTTTCACGGCTGATTATAAGATTTTGCGGCTCATCTAAAAGCCTTACACTAAGGGTTTGATTTTTTTCTGCGGCTTTATAATTAAGCAGTTCAATACAGTTTACCACCAGCTGGTTGATCTCCACTTCCTGCCGGTTCATTTCCTTTACCTGATTATCTGCCACTTCCAGTAATTCGCTGATTAGTATGAGCGAATCATTGGCTGTATCTCTGATGGCTGTTAATAAACTTTGGTGCTCTTCATCCAGTTCATGATCATTTACCAGTGTGCTGCTCAATGAGGCTATGCCGCCTACCGGGTTTCTTAAATCATGTGCTACCGTATGCAATATGCGGTCTTTCTCCTGATTGCTGATCTTAATCTCATTAAGCGCATGGGCAAGATCGTCGTTTTGCTGATTGATCTGCTTATTCAAATAATCAAGCGCCTTCATATTGCGGCCTGATTTGCGAAGGTACTGGTAGATGAGCAAAATGATGAACGATGCCATAGCGGCAATAATAACAGCTGCTATTAAATAAATGCGCTGCATGTTGCTGTGCTTTCTCAGCACCGCCAGCTGGTAATCTTTTTCATAGCGGTCCAGCTGTAAATTGATGTCGTTTTCCTTTAAGTTGAGCTGGCTTTTTTCAAGACTGTCCTTGAGCAGGCAGTAAGACTTATAATTTGACAAGGCCAGCTTGTAATTTCCCTGTGCTGTATAATAAGTGGTCAGCAGGCTTTTCATAGAAGCTGTTGCACTTAAATTAGGCACAAGTTTTAAATGCGCCTGCAGCGAATTTAAAACAGCCAGCAGTGAATCGGGCTTGTTTTGCAGTACATATAGTTTAGCCAGCTTTACTTCCGTAAGCTCGGCATCACCAAAATCGTAATCGGGCTTTGCATTAACCGCAATGCTCTGCCTGTACAAACCGGCAGCTATGTTGTAACGGCCTTGCTGCACATACATATCAGCCAGATTTCCCTGTACTACTGCCGTAGCCAGGTTAAACTGCCGTTCTACGTTACTATACTTTTTACGATTGGTGTTAATATAAGCCAGCGCTTTGTTATAGTAAAAGACAGCGCTGTCATTCATGTGCAGTTTACCATAAGAAAGCCCGGTATTGTTCAGCAATTCCTGCCGGCGGTAGAATGAACCGAAAGTGAGCGAACAGGCGTTTATTTCCTTGCACGTTTTTTTAAAGTAAGTTGCCGCCCTTTTGTAATCCTGCTGGCGGTACATGCTCATACCCATACGGTAGGTATACTCGCTCTTGCTGCAATCATCAAGCGTGGCACTGGTAATTTGTTTACCCCGGTAATAGTTATAGTAGGCTTCAGACAAGCGGTTCTCCTCAAAAAGCAAATCGCCGCGTAAAAAAAAGGTCCTGCCGTACATGGACTGGTTTTCCCTTATTTTTTGCTCTGTATTCAGTTCAGCCTGCATGCTATCTATATACAACATAGCTTTCTTATTATCCCGCTTAACCTGATAATAGTAATTATAGTAAAAAAGATAGGTGCTTTCTTTTTGAGCAACGGTAGCGTTGGGTAACAGAATGGCGGCATCTTTCAACAGTTGCAACCCTTCTTCTGCATGATTGGTATCAAAAAGCCGGCTAACCCGATTGAGTACAGCCTGATAATCTTTTGCTGCAGAAGCCGAACGTTTATCCTGAAAGTTATTGCACGAACTCGCAAAAAGAACAAACCACATAACCGCCGCAGCCGCTGATCTGCGCCAGTGTAGAATAATCCGGGCTTGTATATGAGTGTAAGGCGTTAACAAAGTAATACTTTTTAAGGCGGTGCAAAGCCTGAAAACTTACCGTTCCCAATTATAATAAAAAGATTGTTTAACTATTCTTTTTAGTTGTTTTATTTAAAGGCGTCTAAACCTGTAACATCCATACCGGTTATCAGTAAATGAATGTCATGTGTGCCTTCATACGTAATTACCGACTCTAAGTTCATCATGTGGCGCATTACCGGATATTCGCCGGTAATGCCCATGCCGCCCAGCATTTGCCGTGCCTCGCGTGCAATGTGCAGTGCGGTATCAACGCTGTTGCGTTTCGCCATCGAAATCTGAGCTGCTGTTGCCCTGTTCTCGTTTTTTAGCTGACCTAAACGCCATACCAGTAGCTGCGCTTTGGTAATTTCGGTAATCATCTCGGCCAGTTTCTTTTGCTGTAGCTGGAAAGCGCCAATAGGTTTGCCAAACTGGTGCCGTTCCTTTGCATAGCGCAGGGCGGTATCATAACAGTCCATAGCTGCACCTAACGCACCCCAGGCAATGCCGTAACGGGCCTGGTTAAGGCAGCCCAGCGGGCCTTTCAGGCCTGAAATATCGGGTAAGATATTTTCTTTCAGGATTGATACATTATCAAATACCAGTTCGCCGGTAGCTGATGCCCTTAGCGACCACTTATTATGCGTTTCCGGCGTAGTAAAGCCTGCCATGCCGCGCTCCACAATTACTCCCCTTACCTTGCCCTGCTCATCACGCGCCCATACTACAGCAATATCAGCGAAGGGGGCGTTGGATATCCACATCTTGGCGCCGTTTAGCAGATAGCCGTTGCCGTCTGGCCGCAGTGTTGTGGCCATACCGCCCGGGTTAGAACCATGATCCGGCTCTGTTAAACCAAAGCAGCCCATCAGCTCGCCGCTGGCAAGCCGGGGCAAATACTTCCGGCGCTGCTCCTCCGAGCCATAAGCATAAATAGGGTACATCACCAGTGAGCCCTGTACCGATGCCGCAGAGCGGATGCCCGAATCACCCCGCTCAATCTCCTGCATAATTAACCCGTAAGCCATATAATCCAGCCCGGCGCCGCCGTATTCCTCCGGTATAGTCGGGCCGAATGCGCCAATTTCTGCCAGCCCTTGCAATAATTGTTTAGGAAATTCAGCCCGTTGGGCGTAATCTTCAATGACCGGGCTAACATTTTGCTTAACCCAATCCCTAACCGTTTGGCGTATCAGTTTGTGTTCATCGGTCAGCAGCTCGTCCAGCAGGTAATAGTCGGGCGATTCAAACAGGTCGGTACGTGGCATAATGGATGAGAGAGATGTGAAAACAAAATTAACCAAAGGCTTTACATTGCAATAGCTTTTAGTTTTATTTTTGGCAAATGCTGAAGGTTGGAATATATGATGCCGGGTTTTTTGCCGGGCATGGCTTTTACGAGCAGGAGCAGCTGATTGGCAACCGGTTTCTGGTTACCATCGAGGTGGCATTTGATGCGGGCGGTCATCTTTCAT
The DNA here is from genome assembly GCF_965200995.1 of Mucilaginibacter sp. Lineage (GTDB taxonomy): Bacteria > Bacteroidota > Bacteroidia > Sphingobacteriales > Sphingobacteriaceae > Mucilaginibacter. The sequence continues at coordinate 3,467,419 of NZ_OZ241743.1, forward strand.
CGGATGATATTAACCATACCGTAAACTATGAGCAGCTGTATGCCATTGCCGAAGATGAAATGAAGCAAACCAAACAACTGCTGGAGGCGCTGGCCCAGGCAATGGTTGATCGCATTCAAAACCAGTTTCCGTTTGTGCAGCAGCTTATGGTAAGCGTTAAAAAAATAAATCCGCCGTTAAGAGGCAATGTCGCATGGTCGGGCGTTACCATTTCACTGCCCTGATTATCAGTTATGGAAAATTATAAAAGAATTACTTCTGAGGTTTTACTGCAGATACGCAGCATTATCAGCAGCGAACAGGTGTTTACGCGTGCCGAGGATCTGGAGAAATATAGCCGGGATGAAACCGAAGATCTGCGTTATGTGCCCGAAGTGGCAGTGCTGCCCGACACACCGGAACAAATAGCCGCTTTACTAAAAGTATGCAACAACTACCATATCCCGGTTACCCCAAGGGGAGCGGGTACAGGGCTGAGTGGCGGCGCTTTGCCGGTTTACGGCGGCCTGGTGATTTCTATGGAACGGTTTAACCGCATTATTGAAATTGATGAACAAAACCTGCAGGCTACGGTAGAGCCGGGCGTAATTACGGAAGCCTTTATTAACGCGGCGGCCGAAAAAGGCTTGCTCTACCCGGTTGACCCGGCCAGCAAGGGCAGCTGCTTTATCGGGGGCAATGTATCTCATGGTTCGGGCGGCCCGCGCGTAGTAAAGTACGGAACCATCAGGGAATATATTTTGAATTTGCAGGTGGTGCTGCCTAACGGAGAAATTATCTGGACGGGGGCCAACACCCTTAAATATTCATCAGGCTACAACCTTACGCAACTGTTCATCGGTTCGGAGGGTACGCTGGGCATCATAACTAAAATTGTAGCCAAACTTATTCCCAGGCCGGCGCAGGATGTGCTGATGCTGGCTTCCTTTGGTTCTAATGAAGATGCCTGTGCGGCGGTATCGGCCATTTTCAGGGCAGGCGTGGTACCTTCGGCGCTTGAGTTTATGGAAAGGCGCGGGGTGGAGTGGGTGATTGAGCATGATGATATCGTGTTTGACCTGAAAGGCAATGTTCAGGCCTTTCTGCTGATCGAGGTAGATGGCAATGAGCAGGAAATGATGTTTGCCGAATGTGAAAAGATTAACGCCGTGCTCGAAAATTTTGGTTGCCAGGAAGTATTGTTTGCCGATACTTCGGCGCAAAAGGAAGACTTATGGCGCATCAGGCGCACTATGGCCGTATCTGTTAAATCAAATTCCGTGTACAAAGAGGAAGATACGGTAGTGCCGCGTGCCGCATTGCCGAAACTGATCAATGGTATTAAAGAGATTGGCCACCGCTATGGTTTTCAATCGGTTTGCTATGGCCATGCCGGCGATGGTAATCTGCACGTGAACATCATTAAGGCCGGCATGAGCGATGAAGATTGGAAGAGCAAACTGAGTGGCGGAATCAAAGAGATATTTGAACTTACCATTGCCTTAGGGGGCACAATATCGGGCGAACACGGAATTGGCCTGGTACAAAAAGACTATATGCCGCTCAAATACTCACCGGTACATTTTGCCATCTGGAAAGGCATTAAGCAGGTATTTGATTCTAACCATATCCTTAACCCCGGTAAAATATTCAGCTAATGGTTGCCGAAGAATTTCATGTTGCCTATCATGACCTGATAAAAATCGGCTTTGCCATGCTGTTTGGCGGTGTGCTGGGCCTAGAGCGGCAGTATAAGCATAAAACTGCCGGTTTTCGCACCATAATATTAATTTGCCTGGGTTCGGCATTGTTTACATTAGTTGCGCAGAAAGGCGGCACTAACGTAAATGCTAACGTAATTACGGGTATCGGCTTTATTGGCGCAGGGGTTATTTTTAAGGAGGGCTTTACCGTAAGCGGCCTTACTACTGCGGCCGTTATCTGGATATCGGCCGCCATTGGTGTGGCCGTAGGCACCGGTGATTATACACTGGCGCTTATTGCTACAGCAGTTACGGTAATTGTATTATCGCTGCTAAGCAGGGTAGAGGATTACATTAATACCATTCACGGGAAAAAGATATTTTCACTGGTGTTTACCAGTACGGACTATCATAACATCGAAGCTTTTGAAACTATGGCCCGCAAATATAGCCTGACTACTGAGCGCCGTTCTGTTACCAAGAAAGATGCTAACCTGCAGGCGCTTATTGAAGTTGCAGGCCACATTGACAATATCAACAAACTAAACGAAGAGCTGGTATTGAGCCCCATTATCAAATCGTTTTAATTGTACTGGTAATTTGTTCCGGCTGGCTAAAGCCAACTGTGCGCCTACGGCACCTATAGGATAAGGCAGCAATTTAAAAGAGGTGAACCTTTTTTCCGGTGGTGCACATCTCTTCGTTACCGGCCAATATATTCCGGGTGATATACTAAGCATATTCAAATTGCTACTTTAGCTTCGTAATATCCGCGTGCATCATCAATGTCCGGAAGTTTCTTTCGGCTGATGCGCCCCTCTTCTCATCAGGATAAAGCAGGCTCAGTATCCCCCGTTACATATTTCGGGGTGCTGTACTTCCATAATCAGTTCAATAAAGGGGTAATAAAGTGTAAAGGCAAAGTTTACACTTTTCAGAAAAATTTGCATCTAAAAAATTGATATTCAGCACATTGAAAAAAACCAGGGTTTACACTTTTTACAACTTTTAGTTGTGCCCTTTACCGGCTTTATTTACCTCCGGTTTTTACGCCTGCAAAACGAAGGAATAGGAAGCTGAAAACAGGTTAAGACCGGGTGGCATTATAGTTCTTTAAATAAAATTGGCAATATCTTCAGGTTTGATATGACATATTGACTGGCTAAATATTTTTAATACGACAAATTGGCTCATTGGTTGGTTTTCCTGTAAGTGGAACAGGAATTGATTATATACTCACGGAATTAATAAAAGAAGACTTTGGAGGATATAAAAATGACTTTAGTAAAATTTAATAACGGACACAAAAATCACTTATCAAACCTGCGTTACAACGATGTTTTTGAATCAGTATTTAACGATTCATTTTTTAAACCTGTAGCCTTAGGTAAAACACCGGCTGTAAATATTGCCGAAACCGAAAACCAGTTTCAGATTGAACTGGCACTGCCTGGCATGAAGAAAGAAGATTTTAAGATCAACTTAGACAAAAACGTGTTGAGCGTTTCTGCCGAAAAGAAGGAAGAAGTTACCGAAGAAGGCAAAAAGTATAATAAACGCGAATTTGGCTATACTGCCTTCAACCGTTCATTCACCCTGCCAGAAACCGCCGATCATACCAACATCGAAGCCGCTTATACTGATGGCGTGTTGAAGTTGAGCGTAGCTAAAAAGGAAGAAGCCAAAATACAGGCCCGCGAAATTGCGGTTAAGTAATTAACGTTTTGTTTCTATAAATAGAGGTTGTTGATTTAGTTAAAAGCCGTTGCAGGTATTCTGCAGCGGCTTTTTTAATCTTTACTAAATCCGGTATAATTGTAGGAGCAACTTAACTGCGCATATTGATGTATTGCAGCGGCTGCCCAAAGTCTTCACCACGGCAAAGGCTGATTACGGCCTGCAGGTCGTCCAGCTTTTTGCCTTGTACCCGTACCTGGTCGTCCATAATGGAAGCCTGCACTTTCAGGCCGCTGTCTTTAATCTTTTTCACTACCTTTTTAGCGGCTTCCTTATCCAAACCTTCTTTAATGCTAACTTCTTTTCTTATCATATTGCCCGAAGCATATTCTTCCTCACCAAAATCAAGCGCCTTCGGGTCCAGCTGCTGCTTCATCATCCGGCTGATAATGGAATCCTGAATGGCTTTCAGGCGCATATCATTCTCGGTTACAATGGTTATCACATTGGTTTTCTTATCCAGGTCAACAGTGCTTTTTGAATCATTAAAATCATAACGGTTCAAAATTTCTTTTTTAGCGTTATTAATGGCATTGTCCAGCGTTTGGCTGTCTATCTGGCTTACAATATCAAAAGAGGGCATGGGTAAATGTTTAAATGTGTTGCAAAGTTATTGAATAATTACAGGTACATACGGTACCTTTTTATTATTTAGGCAAACACGCTTATTTAAATTAAGTTAATATTGAGGTAACATCTAAATCATCAGATTTGCAAGCAAAGCCCCTAAATGGCAAAAAGCCCGTAATGCAACCGAAAGACGTTCCGCTCATTAACCGCGAAATAAGCTGGCTGTATTTTAACGACCGTGTGCTGCAGGAAGCGGCAGATGCTACGGTTCCGTTGATAGACCGCATTCGTTTTCTGGCTATTTTTTCTTCTAACCTCGATGAGTTTTACCGGGTACGGGTGGCTACGCTTAGTCGGCTGGCCAACCTGAACGAAAAAGCAAAGGCGCTTTTAGGGTACAACCCAAAAAAAGTACTGAAGCAGATTAAAACGCTGGTGGTTAAGCAGGAAAAAAAATTTAACAACCTGTATGAGAATATCATTATCAAGCAGCTTGCAGAACACAAGATATTCATCCTCAATGAAAAGCAGCTGAATGTAACCAGGGGCACTTTTGTAAAAAACTATTTTCGCGAAAAACTGCTGGCTACGCTGGTACCCATTATGCTGGATGACCATATGCCGCTGCCCGAGATGCGCGACAGGGGTATCTATTTCTTTGTAAAGCTGGTTAAGGGCAAAAAATCGCGCCTGGCGATGATCGAAATTCCTGATACCCTTTCGCGTTTCATTATTTTGCCGGAAACCAATCATCTGAAGTTCATTATCATGCTGGATGATGTAATCCGGTATAGCCTCGAAGATATCTTCTTCATTTTTGAACATGATAGTATCGAAGCCTACTCCATACAGCTGACACGCGATGCAGAACTGGACCTGGATAAGATAGTAAGCGAAAAGTTTATTGACGCTTTAGCCAAAAGCCTTACTAAGCGTAAACGCGGCAAACCTATGCGCCTGTTATATGACACTGAAATGCCCGCTGATATGCTGACCTACTTAGTTACGCGTTTGGGTATGAGCTCCGACAGCCTTATACCGGCCAACCGCTATCAGAACTTTAAGGATTTTATTAAGTTCCCTAACGTGGGCGGCCCCGAACTGGAATATACCAGCTACCCGGCGCTTCCGGTGGCGGGTTTATCATTCAGCAGGAGCTTTATTCAGCAAATTGCACAAAAGAGTTACCTGGTGAGTACACCCTACCAGTCGTTCGATTATGTGATACACTTTTTGCGCGAGGCGGCAATTGATCCTAAAGTAAAGGAAATCAGCATCTCTGTGTACCGCCTGGCCGAAAATTCGAGGGTGGTACATGCGCTCATCAATGCGGTTAAAAATGGCAAGAAGGTAAATTGCCTGGTTGAGTTGCGCGCCCGGTTTGATGAGCAGAACAACATACGCTGGAGCCGCCGGCTGGAAGAGGAAGGTATAAACGTAATCTATGGCATTGATGGCTACAAGGTGCACGCCAAAATATGCCTGGTTACCCGTATGGAAAAAGGTAAGCCGGCCTATTATGCCTGCCTTTCTACCGGAAATTTCAACGAAAAAACAGCCCGGATTTATGCCGACCATACCATATTTACAGCCCATAAAAGGCATACTACGGCTTTGGTAGCGGTGTTCAGGGCTTTGCAAAGGGGTACTTTGCCCAGAGATATTAAAAATCTTATTATCTCGCCCGTTGACTCGCGACCCGAAATATACCGCTTAATTGATAATGAAATAGCCAGCGCTGCCGCCGGTAAAAATGCCTACATTATTTTAAAGATGAACAGCCTGGCCGATGAGCAGGTGATTGCCAAACTGTATGATGCCAGCAATGCCGGGGTACGTGTTCAGCTTATTGTGCGCGGCATGTGCTGCCTGGTGCCGGGTGTTAAAGGCTTTAGTGAAAACATCACAGTTATCAGCATTGTGGATAAATACCTGGAGCATGCACGTATCCTTATTTTCGGCAACAACGGTAAAGAATTATTATATCTTACCTCGGCCGATATGATGACCCGCAACATTGATAACAGGGTGGAAGCAGGTTTCCTGGTCTATGATGAAGAACTCCATCAGGAGATCAGGGCCATGGTAAACCTCCAGCTGGAAGATAACACCAAATCAAGGGAGTTGAACGGCGCCATTCAAAATAAGTATCACAAAACTGATCAGGAAATTCCGTGCCGCGCACAGATAGAAATTTATAATTATCTTAAATATAAAAACACATCAAATTGAGATACGCAGCTATAGACACGGGCTCGAATGCCGTACGACTGCTGATAGCAGACATTAAGGAAAATAACGGCACTGTTTCTTTTAAAAAAGAAACACTCATCCGTGTCCCGCTTCGTTTAGGCGACGATGCGTTCTTACACAAACACCTGTCGCAAAAAAAAGCAGACGACCTGGTGAAAACGATGCTGGCCTTCAAAAGCTTAATTGATGTATATAAAGTAGATGATTACATGGCCTGCGCTACCTCTGCTATGCGTGAGGCTGACAACGGGCCTGAGGTGGTAAAGCGGATTAAGGAAGAAGCCGGGCTTGATTTGGAGATAGTGCACGGCAGTCGCGAAGCTAATATCATTTACTCCAGCCACATGGAGCAAAGCCTCGATAAAAGCAAGAACTATTTGTACATAGACGTAGGCGGCGGCAGCACAGAGCTATCGTTATTTTCGCAGGGCGAGATGCTGGCTTCACAATCATTCAACATTGGTACCATACGCATACTGGATAATCAGGATAAGGAGGAAACGTGGGATGAGATGAATGAGTTTATAAAGCAACATGCCCGCAAATTTAAAAACGTATATGGTATAGGTACGGGCGGCAACATCAATAAGCTGTTCCGGTTATCAAAGGAGAAGGAAGGCGATGCATTGAGTTACAGTAAACTGAAAAGTATGCATAACTACCTGAACTCATTTTCATTAAAAGACCGCATCAATGTGTTAGGCTTAAACCAGGACAGGGCGGATGTAATTATACCTGCCTGCGAGATTTATTTGAGTGTAATGAAATGGGCTAATATTAAAGATATTTATGTACCCAGCGTAGGTATGGTAGACGGCATTATTCAAACACTGATAGAGAAAAACAACCTCAGATAAAATATTATCTTAATTTTTACTTTACATCATAGAATTGTTTTCTATATTTGTTTTGCCCTCCTGAGGGCATGTTTTTCATAGGTAGATGTAGGGTCGGGTACGCGTTATTCGACCCTTTTTTATGCCCTTAACTTTTCTTCCTGTTTATTGTTAATTCCTGCACATGCACAAGCGAAAAATTGTAATTGCTGTTACCGGCGCCAGCGGTGCCATTTATGCCAAGCTGTTAATGAACCGGCTGCAACAGCTGCAAAACCAGGTAGAGCAGGTAGCGGTAGTGATGTCAGACAATGCCAAACAGGTATGGCAATTTGAATTGGGTAATGATGATTATACGCAAATCCCCTTTCATTTTTATGACAAGCGGAACTTTAACGCCCCTTTTGCCTCCGGTTCTGCCCGGTATGATACTATGGTAATTGTGCCCTGCTCCATGGGTACACTGGGCCGTATTGCCGGGGGAATTTCTGACGACCTGATTACCCGCGCTGCCGACGTAATATTAAAGGAGCGGCGCAAACTCATACTCGTAGCCCGCGACATGCCGCTGAATCTTATCCATTTGCGCAATATGGTTACTGTTACCGAAGCAGGCGGTATCGTTTGTCCGGCGGTTCCCTCTTATTACAGTCAGCCCAAAACTGTGGAGGAAGTAGCTGCCACAGTAGTGAACAGAGTGATTGATTTGATGGGCCTGGAAAATGAAAGCTACCGGTGGAATGAACAGGATACCTGAACTCTGTTTATTCTTATCCTCCTGCTTCCTCGTTATTGTTTAAATTAATCTGCTTCTGCTTACCTGCTTTAATGCATATTTTCTACTTTTGGGCGTCATAACATCCCAAACCCCATACAGCGTGGAGCAAAACGAATTAACTACCGTTGAAACCGCCAAAGATTTAGGTCTCCGGCCCGAAGAATTTGACCGCATTAAAGAAATCCTGCAGCGCAGCCCGAACTTTACTGAGCTTTCCATCTTTTCGGTAATGTGGAGCGAGCATTGTTCCTATAAAAATTCCATCAAATGGTTGAAAACCCTACCGCGCGACGGTGCACGTATGCTGGCCAAAGCAGGCGAGGAAAATGCCGGACTGGTGGATTTGGGTGATGGCATTGGCTGCGCCTTTAAAATTGAATCGCACAACCACCCTTCGGCGTTAGAGCCTTACCAGGGTGCGGCTACCGGCGTAGGCGGTATTAACCGCGATATATTTACGATGGGTGCACGCCCTATCGCACAATTAAATTCTCTGCGCTTTGGCGATCTGAATAACGACCGTACCAAGTGGCTCATTAAAGGCGTAGTTAAAGGTATTGGCGATTATGGCAACGCCTTCGGCATTCCAACCGTTGGCGGCGAACTATTTTTTGATGAATGCTACAACGTGAACCCGCTGGTTAATGCCATGTCGGCCGGTATAGTAAAGGCTGGCGAAACGGTTTCGGCTACCTCTTATGGGGTAGGCAACCCGGTATTCATTGTGGGCTCATCTACCGGTAAGGATGGTATACACGGGGCGGCCTTTGCTTCTAAGGATATTACCGAAGATTCGGTGAACGATCTGCCCGCCGTACAGGTAGGTGATCCCTTCCAGGAAAAATTATTGCTGGAGGCAACGCTCGAAGTGATTAAAACCGGTGCGGTTATCGGCATGCAGGATATGGGCGCGGCAGGTATCATCTGCTCTAACTCCGAAATGTCGGCCAAGGGCGAGCACGGGATGGTAATTTATTTAGATAAGGTACCTACCCGCCAGGATAATATGAAGCCTTATGAAATCCTGCTGTCTGAATCACAGGAGCGGATGCTGATTGTGGTAGAAAAAGGCCGCGAAGCGGATGTGCAGGCGGTGTTTGATAAGTGGGATTTAAACTGTGTGCAGATAGGCGAGGTAACGGATACCAAACGCCTTGAATATTATATGAACGGCGAACTGGTAGCCGATGTTCCTGCCGACGACCTTGTTTTAGGCGGCGGTGCACCGGTGTATGAGCGTGAGTATAGCGAGCCGGCTTACTATCAGCAAAACCAGGCCTTCAATATCGATAATGTACCGGTACCCGAAAGCCTGATTGATGTAGCCGAGCACCTGTTGGCGCAACCCAACATTGCCAGCAAGCGCTGGGTAACCGACCAGTACGACTCCATGGTAGGTACCGCCAACATGACTACCAACCGCCCCAGCGATGCAGCCGTAGTGGCCGTTAAGGGTACTGATAAAGCCATTGTATTAACCGTAGACTGTAACTCCCGCTATGTGTATGCCGACCCGCAAAAGGGTTGTGCCATTGCCGTAGCCGAAGCCGCACGTAACATCACTTGTGCCGGTGGCGAGCCGGTAGCCATTACCAACTGCCTCAACTTCGGCAACCCTTACGTGCCCGAGGTATACTGGCAGTTTGTGGGCGCTATTAAAGGTATGGGCGAAGCCTGTACCAAGTTCGGTACTCCGGTAACCGGCGGTAATGTGAGCTTCTACAACCAGTCGTCTGATGAAGGGCCGGTATTTCCTACGCCCACCATTGGTATGCTGGGCGTAATGGATGATGTAACCAATATCATGACCTCCGACTTTAAGCAGCCCGGCGATTTTATCTACCTGATCGGCGAATCGGTTAACGACATTGCATCTTCCCAATACCTGGCTTCTTACCATAAAATACAGGCGGCACCTGCCCCGTATTTTGATTTGGATAAGGAGTACGACATGCAGCAGATAGTTAAAGAACTCATTAAGCATAAGGCCATTGTATCGGCGCATGATGTGGCCGATGGCGGCTTGTATGTAACGTTAGCTGAATCGGCTATGCCGAACGGCTTGGGCTTCGACATAGCTACAGATGCCGAAATCCGCAAAGATGCCTTCTTATTCGGCGAGGCGCAGGGCAGGGTAGTGGTAAGCGTTTTGCCGGAGGAGCAAGATCGCTTTGTAGAAATGATGGCCACCAGCGAGGTGGAGTTCACCCTATTGGGTACCGTAACTAACGGTTTCTTTAATGTAGATGAAGAACTGTTTGGCCATGTAACCGATGTGAAACTTACTTACGATAACGTACTGCACGTTACCTTGGGCGATTAACCCATGCTGCAACTTAACCGCATACACCACGTAGCCATTATCTGTGCTGATTACCAAAAGTCAAAGCAGTTTTACACCGGAGTATTAGGTTTGAAAGTGGTGCAGGAAGTTTTTCGCGCCGAAAGAAACTCCTACAAGCTCGACTTGGAAGTGGGCGGTGCCTACCAGATCGAGCTTTTTTCTTTTCCCCATCCGCCTGCCCGTCCCTCTGGACCTGAAGCCGTTGGCTTGCGCCATTTAGCTTTTGAGGTCGACAGCGTGGAAGAAGCGATTACTTATCTGACGGAAAAAGGCATAGCTGCTGAACCCATCCGCGTGGATGAACTTACCGGCAAGCGTTTCACTTTTTTTCAAGATCCCGACGGGCTGCCGCTGGAGTTTTACGAACGGTAGCCGTGAGCGACATTTTTCGCTTCAAACAGTTTGCCATTGATCAGGCTGGCTGCGCCATGAAGGTAAATACCGACGGGGTCTTACTGGGTGCATTGGTCGGTGAAAACTCTCCCCAACATATCTTAGACGTCGGCACCGGTACCGGCGTAATTGCCCTGATGCTGGCGCAGCGGTTCCCCGGCGCACAGATTGATGCTATTGAAATTGATCCGGCAGCAGCGGCAACGGCACATCAAAACTTTACCGGTTCGCCTTTTGCCGAAAGACTGAAACTATACAAGGGGAGTTTTGCAGATGTATTACAGCTTCAACTTTATAGCCGCAAGTATGATCGTATAATTAGCAATCCTCCGTTTTACATCAATAGTCTGCATCCCTCAAATGCCAACAAAAAACTGGCTAAACATGCTGATGCTGATTTTTTTACTGCGTTGATAACAGCATGTGCCTTGCATTTAAATTCTGCCGGGCAATGCTGGTTGATACTGCCGCCTGATACCGCAGCTATAGTAGCTGACCTGTGTTTTGCTCAAGGGCTGTATCAACAAGAAAACATAGCTATAAAATCATTTCCTGATTCTGCCCCGCACCGGTTAATTACAGCATTTGGTTTCAACTCATCGGAGACAAAGGAGAGTGAACTTTATATTTATGATATGCCTAAAATTTATTCAGCCCACTACCAGGAAGTATTGAAAGACTTCCTGACGATATTTTAAGCAATTCTACACTATCCTCACCCCGTCATTTCGACCTATAGGTCAAAATGGCAAGTGGAAGGAGTGTATAGCATAACAGAAACGCGTCATTGGGAGGTACGAAGCAATCTCGTCGCATATAGGGCGAAGAGGCCTCCGTGCGATTGCCACACTACGCTCAAAATGACGCGCGGCGGTTTTAATCCGCAATCCCTACAGTTTTATTTGTCTTTATTGCCATATCTTTTCGTCCTTTGTTCAATCATGACGAAAATCGGCCTTATATCAGATACCCACGGCTACCTCGATGATGCCGTATTTAAACACTTCGCCCCGTGTGATGAGATTTGGCATGCCGGTGATTTTGGCGAAGGCGTAGCCGAAAAGCTGGCTGCCTTTAAACCGTTGAGAGGCGTTTATGGTAATATAGACGGCACGTCTATCAGAAAGGATTTTCCGTTGAACCTGCGTTTCAGGTGCGAGGAGGTTGATGCCTGGATAACTCATATCGGCGGTTACCCCGGCCGCTATAACCCGGCGGTAAAGCCTGAAATTTATACCAACCCGCCGCAATTATTCATCACCGGGCATTCGCATATTCTGAAAGTGATCTACGACGAAAAGATCAAATGCCTGCACCTCAATCCCGGCGCTGCAGGCAAACAGGGCTGGCACAAAGTGCAAACCTTAATGCGCTTTGAGATTGACGGAAAGAAGATTCAGAACTTGCAGGTGATTGAATTGGCGAAGAAGGGTATAATTGAAGCGTATAAAGAAGTCAATAATTAAAAATTCCAGTTGTCATTTCCACCGCAGGGAAAAATCTTCTTCAGGCAGCCTATATGCAGTAGAAGATGTCTCCCTACGCTCGAAATGACGTATTTTTAATGAAGCTTAACTAAGCATTCTCCGCCTCAAACACACTATCAATCAGCAACTGCGGTTGCTTGTATGCTGCTACCGCCATGCGGTCGCAGCGTTCATTTTCGGGGTGACCGGCATGGCCCTTCAGCCATACAAAACGGATTTGGTGCAGTTTGCTGATCTGCAGATAACGCAGCCATAAATCTTTGTTCTTTTTACCGGCAAAACCTTTCTGGTACCATCCATATACCCAGCGCTTTTCAATGGCATCCACTACGTACTTAGAATCGGAGTAAACAGTTACGGTTTGGTTGAGGCTTTTCAAGGCCTCCAAACCTATAATCACAGCCAGCAGCTCCATACGGTTATTGGTGGTTTTGCGGAAGCCGCCCGAAAGTTCCTTATAATGCTGCCCCGAGCGTAAAATAGTGCCATAGCCGCCCGGCCCCGGATTGCCGCTGGAAGCGCCGTCTGTAAAAATTTCGATCATATTAATTAAGCGGCAAGTATAAGAAATTGCAGCAAAGGCCAACGGTGCAAAGTTTCAAAAAAATATTGCAGTATTGCCGGAGTTTTCTAATTTTGCATCAACAAGCACGGTAGATGTAGCTCAGTTGGTTAGAGCATCGGTTTGTGGTACCGAGGGTCGTGGGTTCGAGCCCCATCATTTACCCGGAAGGCAAAAGATTGGTTTAATCTTTTGCCTTTTTTATTGGAATGCCTTAGAAGCTGTTTAAAAGCGCGTCATTGCGAGGTACGAAGCAATCTCTATCACTTAGTTAAGACATAATGCGGAGGGATTGCTTCGTACCTCGCAATGACGACTGGCAATAGTAACTATTTGAATTTATTTTTAAACAACTACTCAGGGATTGGTTGCCCAGATATTTGCTTCCGGAACAAATCCAATATCGCTTAATTCCAACATCGATACCATAACCTGCGCTATTTCCAGTCCTTTAAGTTTACGCTCAGGATTGGTTGACTGATGCCCCAGCTTCGTAACAAAGTCAGTTACCACTTCACTGGGATTTACCTGCATCACCCTGATATTATGCTTACGCAGTTCTGCCTGCCAGCATTTGGTTAAGCCGGTTATTGCTGATTTGCTTGAGCAGTAGATTGAACCGTTGGCAAACCCGTTTACAGCGCCCATGGAAGCCACATTAATGATATTGCCACAATTCTGCGCAATGAAATGCTGGGCTGCCCGCTGTCCGCACATAAAGGCACTTAATGTATTGGTTTGCCAGATGCGGGTAAAATCGCCAGCAGTAGTTTCAACCAGCGACCCCATATAGCCGATTCCGGCATTATTGATGAGCACGTTTAATCCGCCCATCTGCTCAATCGCAAAATCAAATAACCGGTCAACATCGTTCTGCAGGGCCACGTCAGCCTGTATACCCATAACTGACAATTCGCTTTTTGCTTTTTCCAGCGTTTGTATATTACGGCCGCAAATCACTACCTGCGCACCTTTTGATTTCAATAGTTTGGCAGTTTGGTAGCCGATACCCGAAGTGCCTCCGGTAATAATTGCTTTGATTGTACTTAATTCCATATTCTATATACAACTTGATACAAGAATTGTCTACCATAAAAAATTATAATAAGTATTGGTGTTTCCTTCAAGATTGGGCGCTAAGTATTGGCAGTTCCATTGTGTAACCCAAAAAATCAGTATAGCTTTGTGGTTACCCGGCTGATGCATTGACAATGGCATCAGCCCAAATAGCTGCTATGAAATTAGGTTGCCTTGTAACTCTTGTCTTAAGTTCGTTTTTTGCAAAATCTCAACCCATTGCGTTGCAATGCGAGCACCTGCCATCTCCGCTTGGAGTTGATAATCCACATCCTCGTTTGAACTGGCAGCTTTCCGATAGTCGGGCAGGCGCGGGGCAAGCGGCTTATCAAATTACAGTAGGGACTGATTCTGTTGCAGTCAACCAGGGCAGGGGTAATGCCTGGATGAGCGGCCGGGTTAAATCGTCAGAAAATTTGATTGCTTACAATGGCCGCCCGCTGCAGCCGTTTACCCGGTACTACTGGCAGGTAAAGGCATGGAACAGTTTAACCGGTAAAGCCGAAATATCAAAAACCGCCGCCTTTGAAACCGGCATGATGCAGCAGGCCAACTGGCAGGGTAGCTGGATTAGCGATGAGGAAGCTAAAGAAACTAAACCGGCACCTTACTTCAGAAAGGTATTTGTTGCGGGCAAGACCATTAAATCGGCCCGTGCCTATATTGCCGCAGGCGGTTTGTACGAGCTGTATGTAAACGGCAAACGCATCGGCGACCACGTGCTCGACCCGATGTATACCCGGTTCGACAGGCGTAACCTTTACGTAACCTATGATGTAACTAACGCGCTTCTGTCGGGCAATAATGCAATAGGGGTACTGCTGGGTAATGGTTGGTATAATCATCAGTCTACCGCCGTGTGGTACTTTCATTTAGCGCCCTGGCGGGCCCGCCCTGCATTCTGCATGGATATGCGCATCACCTATACCGATGGTACTACGGAAACCATAAGCACCGATACCCGCTGGAAAACAGCAGCCGGGCCATTGGTATTCAACAGCATTTACACCGGCGAACATTACGACAGCCGCCTGGAGCAGCCGGGCTGGAATACCGCAAACTTTGATGATAGCAAATGGAAAGGGGCCTTTAACCGTTCGGCACCTTCAACACAGGTGGTTTCGCAATTGATGTACCCGATACGGCATGTGGAAACCATTCCGGCCAAAAGCATCAGCCGTATTGATGATACCACTTATCTGTTTGATCTGGGCAGGAACATTGCCGGTGTGAGTAAGATAAAGGTAAATGGTGAGGCAGGAACGGTATTAAGGCTTACCCATGCCGAACGGCTCACTAAAGATAAACGCCATGTTGATCTTTCCAACATCGATCTGCATTACCGCCCAACGGATAACCAGGATCCGTTCCAGACGGATATATTTATACTGAATGGCAAAGGCGGGCAGGAGTTTACGCCGCGTTTTAATTATAAAGGCTTTCAATACGTACAGGTAACCAGCAGCAAGCCGGTGCAGCTGCACAAAGAAGATCTGGTGGGCTATTTTATGCATAGCGATGTACCGCCTGCGGGGCATATTACTTCATCAAACCCAATCATCAATCAGATATGGCAGGCTACCAATAACTCTTACCTGTCTAACCTGTTCGGTTATCCTACGGATTGCCCGCAACGTGAAAAGAACGGCTGGACAGGCGATGCCAATATTGCCTGCCAAACCGGCTTGTATAATTTTGATGCCTTTACGGTATATGAAAAGTGGATGGCCGATCACCGCGATGAGCAGCAGCCCAATGGCGTACTGCCTTCTATCATTCCGTCAAACGGCTGGGGCTACGAATGGGGAAACGGCCCCGACTGGACCAGCAGTATAGCCATTATTCCCTGGGAACTATATCTGTTTTATAGTGATGTTAAGCCGCTGGCCGATAATTATCAAAACATAAAGCGCTATGTGGACCATATTGATACTGAATATCCTTCCGGACTTACCACATGGGGCCTGGGCGATTGGGTACCCGTTAAATCAAAGTCGCCGGTTGCGCTTACCTCGTCATGCTATTATTATACCGATGTTATTATACTGGCCAAAGCCGCAAAGCTACTGGGGAAGCTTTCCGACTATCAGCATTACAGCCGGCTGGCTGTAAAAATAAAAGATGCTGTTAACAACAAATACTTAAATGCCGAAAAAGGCATTTACGGCGAAGGCTTACAAACCGAACTGGCAGTACCATTGTACCGCGGCATTGTACCCGAGCAGCTAAAGCCGCGCGTTGCAGCCAATCTGTCTAAAGCTGTAGAAGCTACCGGTTACCACCTGGATGTGGGCATTTTAGGTGCAAAGGCTATATTAAGCGCGTTAAGCGATAACGGTTATGCCGAAACTGCCTACAAGCTGGCAGCGCAGGAAACTTACCCCTCGTGGGGCTGGTGGATGAAGAACGGCGCTACTACGTTGTACGAAAACTGGGATATTAATGCCAGGAGCGATATGTCGCTCAATCACATCATGTTTGGTGATATTGGTGCATGGCTGTACCGGGGCATAGCAGGTATTAAGCCAGATACAGGGCAGGCCGGATTTAAAAACATATTGCTGGAGCCGCACTTTGTAAACGGCCTCAACTATTTTAAAGCGGAACATGCGGGGCCTTACGGGCTCATCAAATCTGCATGGGAGCGCAGCGGGAAAAATGTAGTTTTCAACGTTACCATTCCGGCAGGCAGCACTGCCGCAGTTTGTTTTCCTGTAGCAGGCAAAGCGGCTATAACCTACAAGGGCAAACCGCTAACAGCGTACACGCACTTGTTCAGTTATGCCGGTACCCAGTTGGGTAAGGGGGTAAATTTTCAGATAAAACCAGGTGCCTATACTTTTATGATACAGCAGGATGAAGCACCATAAAAACCGATAACTTGAGCGGATATTGGAAGATATAATACTTTTTAGAACTTTTTAGAGCTATTAACCAGCCAAACCTTCGGTAAGCGGAAGCGTAAAGTAAAAAGAGGAGCCAGCACCGGCAATACTTTCCACGCCAATAGTACCCTGGTGGCGGTTTATAATTTCCTTGCAGATGTACAGCCCCATACCGCTGCCTGCAATAGTGGTATTGTGGTTTACCCTAAAGGCCTTATCAAATAATTGAGGCAGGTGTTTGTCGTCTATGCCCATGCCGTAATCACGTATCATTACCTTTACCTCATGTACTGAACCTTGCAGGTGAATGTCAACAATACTGTGATCGGGCGAATATTTGATAGCGTTAGTGAGCAGATTGCTTAACACCTGGCTGATACCCTGCCGGCTGGCTTTTACCCATATTTCATTAACGTTGTACAGGTTTATGCGATGGCTGTAAGCAATGGTTTGAATATTATCTGTAATTTCATAAATCAACTCATCCAAACGAAACGGCTCTTTCCGCAGGTTCAGGTTATCGTCAATGCTTTTGGTATCGGTAAAATAATCATTTATAATCGTCATCAGCCTTTCTGTTGATTTGGCGGTACGGTTAATTACCTGGCTTACCTTAGCATCATTTTGCCCTGCGGTAATGCGTTCCAGTAACTGCAGGTATCCCCGGATGCTGGTGAGCGGAGTATTCACCTCATGCTTAACAATACTCAGCAATTCGTCTTTACGCATTTCACTCAGCTTGCTTTCAGTGATGTCCCTTGTGGTGCCTACCAGTTTATGCGGTCTGCCATCATTATAGATTACTACGCCGTCGGCCCGTATCCAGCAAGGGCGGCCTGCCGGATGCTTAACGCGGTATTCCGCCTGATAAACCTGTCCCTGGTCATTTATGGCGGTCGCCATGCTTTGTTTCATGGCCGGTAAATCTTCAGGGTGTATCATGCTCAGCATTCGTTCATAGCTGAATTCTTCATGTGCGCCTAAGCCAAAGTTTTCCTTGCAGGTAGTGGTAGAGCGCATACTCATATCAATCAGCTCCACTTCCCAGAAGCCGATTTTAATAAGATGCAGCGCTACCTGCAAATGCGCATCAGAGATGATTCCTAAATCAAACTGGGTATTGGTAAACACCGGATTCGAAATCATGGTAAGGTGGTTATATAGTTTTTATTACAGGTACAATAAATTCTCAGGTAGCCACAAACTGTATAAACGGAAGAGATATTAAACAATTAAAAATGTAACGGCAAAATAACCAGAGGGCTATAATTTATAAAATGCAGTTAGTTCGCATCTGCATACGTATTTATCAACTCACTGAGATGCGTAATGCTGAATGGCTTTTCCAGAAAACCGTCGGCATGGCACCGGGCTGCCAGCTTATCCAGATGCGGTATAGTAGATACTAATATCACCGGAATATGCCGGGTAGCTTCATCTTGCTTCAGTTTAAGGCAAAGCTCACTTCCCCTTGCGCCAGGGAGCAACTCGTCCATCAAAACTAAGTCAGGGTTTATGTCAGCAAGCGTATCAATAACCTTTGCATCAGAAGAAGAAATTACTTCATTACCCTCATCTTTAAGGATATAATCCATAATATCTAAAATATCCGGATTATCTTCAATAATTACAATCTTCAAACCCTTTTACTTATTGAGTAAATAAATTAATATGAACACAAAGATAATGTTATTTCTAACATAGCAGTAAATATAACAGGCAAACTATATAATGAAAAACTTTAATTAAATATTTGAGTATTCCCGCAATGATATTTTTTCATAGATAATAATCATCGCAGGTGCACCCATAATTACAGTACAGTAAAAGTGTAACCAATAAGCCACAGTTTGTTAGTTCAAAAGAATTGGTACATCATTGGAAAAAGATAAAAAGCTGCAAATTAGCTATAAACTGTTTTTAATAAACACATTTACAGGGCCTTGGCGGAAATGCTGAGCATCTGCCGAGAGAAGCAGCTGTACAGCACTAAGTATATCCTCAGCAACGGGAAATTTAATGCTTTCGGTATTGAACAAGCGGTTAACGTACCTGATGATCTCATTTTTGCTTTGCGCTTCAACCGGTACCGTATAAGGCAAAATTTGATTGTACACTTGCCATGGCGTATGTTGCGGATTGGTAAGTGCATACAAAACTACCACAGGCGTACCTGTAGCTGCAGCAATATGAATAGTGCCGGTATTTACTGAAACCAATACGGGCGATTTTTCAATCAGCACTATAAATTCATTTAGCGTGAATAAACCCGCAACCGGAAACACCTGTTTGGGGTAAAGTAATTGCTCATGTATAGCTGCGGTTAGCCCGGCTTCGGCTGCTGAACCGGTGAGCAGCACCTGATAGCCGGTTTGTGCGGTTATATGGTCAATGGCTGATGCCCATAATCCGGCCGGGTATTCGCGTTTACTTTCACTCACGCCAGGATGCATGATAAGCCAGGGTTTAACGGGGTTGAGTCCTTGTTGCTGCAACCTGCCTTTTACTTCGGGCCATAAAGCTACAGGAATGGTAAGGCTAAGCTGCTCGGTGGAAGGCAGGGCGCCAATATGGGCCACCAGATCCAAATCGCGCCTTACCTGATGTTTTATTACGGTGTAAGGCTCGGTATCCGGTACCCAGTCAGTTAGCAACTGGTAGGGGTTTTCGCGGCAATAGGCCAAACGCAAAGGTATGCCAGCCAGATAAGCCAGCATAATGGCAGGCATCGGGTTCTGGCTGTATACGGTAAAGATTACAGCCGCATCAAATTGATTATCTTTTAATTGCTGTACCACCTGAAATACAGCCTGCTCATTTGCGGCGCCCCCGGCTTTCACCCAGGGCACGTCAAAAACTATAGTAGCATCAATTTCTTGAATCTGACCGGCGATGCCGGCCGCCATACTCGAAGTGAGCACAGTAATACGGGCGCCAAACGTTTCCTTCAGGGCGCGTAAAGCAGGCGAAGTCATCAGCAAATCACCCATATTATCAGGGCGAATGCATAAAATGCGTTTACAGCTTTTCCAGCGCGCGTTCATGGTTCAAACTACTGAATATGTTAGGCAGCCACTGTTTCGCTGTTTACTATCTGCAGGGCGGCTTTTTTTAAATCGGCTGCAATAAAATCAGGTTCGCGATAGGCATTGTGCTTCAGCCATTCGGTTTCGCCGCCATTATCTATCAGTATGCTCCTGCAACCGGCGCGCTTACCTGCCTCCACATCATTTAAAATATCGCCTACCATCCAGGATTGCCTTAAATCAATATCGTATTCCTGTGCAGCCTGTAACAACATGCCCGGCATAGGTTTCCGAAAATTGCAGGCCATGTTATAAGGCGCAACCGTACCTTCGGGATGATTAGGGCAATAATAAAAATCAGTAAATATAATTCCCGTCTCGCTCACCAGCTCCGCCAGTTTTTGCCACACCGCCGGCAAGTCGGCCTCCATAAAGTGGCCGCGGGCTACACCAGCCTGGTTGCTTACCACAATCAGCTTATATCCGGCCTGCTGCATGATTTGCAAGCCCTCAATTGCTCCAGGCTGTAAGGTAATCAGGTCGGGGTTTACATTGTAAGGCACATCTTTTATTATGGTGCCATCCTTATCCAAAAAAACGGCTTTATACATGTTCAGGCCGCTTTATTTTTAGTTTTTAATGCCGCCTGTTGCAGTCCGGTATTTACTTTAACAATGGTGCGGTAAAGCTTATCAATATTTTTTGCAACAGTAGCCCAGGTAAAGTAAGTGTTAACGCGTTCAATCGCATTGGCGCTCATGGTTTCCAGCAAACCTGCATCAGCGGTAAGTTCATCAATCTTTTCGGCCAGGGCGGCGGGATTTTCAGGGGGTACCAATGCCCCGGTTCTACCATCAGCTACGCTGTATTTGATACCGCCTACATTTGAGCCAATTACCGGCGTGCCGCAGGCCATTGCTTCGAGCGGTGTGATGCCAAAGGGTTCGTACCAGGGGGTGCTGATAAAAATATCAGCGGCAGCGTAATAATATTTTAGCAGTTCCCTGCTTTTGCGGCCGGCAAATTTAATACATGCAGTTACGCCATGTTCTGCCGCAATTCGCCTTAACCGGTTAAGTTCGGGGTTGTTAATGTCGTCCGGATTTTCGCTGTCGCCGCCTACAATAACCAGGCAGGTGTTTTGCGCATTTTTAAGATGCCCCAAAGAACGTATCACGTTATCTACTCCCTTGCGCGGTACCATGCGGCCCAATTGCAGAAGTATATGCTGGTCTTGCGGCAGGCCAAGTTGTTTTCTGGCTGCGGATTTATCTATCGGGTAAAATTCACTTGTACTGAAACCACAGGGGATGGTTACAATTTTGTATGATGGCGCATGATAGTAGTATATCAGGTCATCCCGGTCCTGCGGGCACTCGGCAATAATATAATCTGCCTGCTTTACAATGCTTTCTTCTATAAGTAATCTCTCTGGCGGAAACTGGTCGCTGTTGCCCTGATGGATGCGCCTCACATGGCCAAGTGCATGGAAGGTAACTGCAAATGGCAGGTCGAGTATTCGTTTTAAGTCTGCTGCTACCATTGCCGACATAAAAAAGTTGGCATGGCACAGCGTATAATCAATATCCTGCGCTCTGATAAATTGCAACATGCTTTTGGTAAACTGCGGCATGTAATCAAGTATAGCTTCTTTAGGAATAATCTCGGCAGGGCCAGCATCCACATGTATTACCCTCACCCCGGGTTTCCAGTTTACTATAGCCGGGCTTGCAGTGTCTTCGCGGCGGGTAAATACATCTACTTTGTAGCCAAGTTCGGCCAGGTGCATAGCTACCTGTGCTACGTATACATTTTGCCCCCCGGTATCTACACCGCCCAGGGTTGCCAGGGGCGAGGCATGTTCACTGATAAAGGCTATTTTCAAATCGATACTCATAATGTTGTACAAATAAACAGTGCAGGTATTATTACTCGTAACAAAGATCAGCTGATAGTTACCGGCGCCTTTTGCATAGCAGTCACCCCGTTAAACAACTGTTCCCAATCCTGGGTAAAACGATTGATATTGAAGCGCTTATTAGCCAGTTCGCTGCCACCCTGCCCGATCCTTCGGGCCTGTGCGGCATCATTGAGCAGGAGGTGCATCTTATCAATCAGGTAGTTTACATCAGTATGTATAAAGCCCGATTGCCCGTTATCTATCACAGCCGAAAGCTCAGTTGTGGCCAGGCCTACCACGGGTATACCCTGCATCAGCGCCTCGCACACGGCCAGGCCTAAGCTGGTATATCGTATCGGGTTAAAAAAGAAACGGTATTTTGATATAAATTCCGGTAGTTGCGGGTGCAAAACTTCACCCAAACCCAAATCGCCGGTGCCCATGCCCACCAGGTCGATAGGTACGTGCTCGCGCACCTTTAAAAAAAGGTCTAACCCCAGCAGGCGGCCGCGCAGAGGCAAATTATTAATTACAACGATGCCGCGTTCTTTTTCGCCCGTATACAGGTGCGAAGGTGCAGTAACGCCATGTTCAATTACACGGGTAGGGGTGTTGCCGCAATCCCACATGAGTTGATTAAAATGGGTTACATGAACCAGATGCACATCCGGGTCATTTACCGCATGTTTGGTATCAGTAGGGTGTTGCCGTGGCGGATCGTGCTCAATATATACTTTTGGCAGCTCACGCTGCCCGGCGGAAAGTATTTCGTATTGATCGTGCAGGTAATTTTGATTAGTTTGGTACAAAATGACATCAAACACCTGACTTTTGACCTTATCGGCAGGAATTTCAATTACGTTCGGGCCGAAAGGAAAGGTTTCGCCGCGCCCGTAATAACCTTCGGTCTTTTCAGGTTTAGTAGGAATATAAATATCATAATTACCTTGTGATAAGTAAAACAGGTAACTTCCATGAATATGCCACGTAAAAATCTTGAGTCGAGGTTTAATCATAAGTAACAGTTGTTGACAAACACCTATTCAAGTATGCAACCAAACCGCCGCAATGTTTATAACTAATTATTAAATAAGTAACGCTTAACTAAAAGTGCGCTTCTGACAATATCGCATAACCGCTTCTGACAAAAACGCACTGTAAATAATCTATACAGTGTTGTACATTATAATGTACTAACCAGCGTATGGTTGTACTAAGCGTTTATAATGGTCATATGTTTATCAGGATACGAATCTTGGTTGACGTTGCCTGTTACCAACAAATTGATGCCAATACATTCTAAACCAAAACAGCTTAACAGAGTTTAACTTCATTATCCACCCATAATCACCAAATCGATCCAATGAAAACAACCCGGTTTATTTCTGCACTATTGGTTTTGTTAGCTATATGCAGCCTGGCAGATGCCAAAACCAACCACGTAAGCACAGCCGTTGCCACGGGTTCGGTTATATCGTTAGCTGATGGTTTCCAGTTACGTTTGCCCCCTCCGCCGCCACGCCCGCGCTTTTTGCCCGGCCCCCCACGCAGGCCCGTATTTTTCAGGCACCGTACCTACCGCCGGCCGGTGTACCGGCACCGGCGCGCATACCGTGTACGCAGATACCGCCGCTATTAACCATACAAAAGAGCAGTTTGCAAAACAAGCTGCTCTTTTTTTGAAGGCTGATTTGATAATTTAAAAATATTTTATTGAAAATCAAGCCATTGTATATATACCTTAAATAGCATTAAACCTGCCGTTCAACTTATAGTCAATGATACATAAGCAACGCTGATAAAGGCGCTGATAAAAGATTTGAATTATGAAACGGTTTAAAATTTTAGCAGTAGTTATTATTACATTTTTTACTATAAACGCCGCCAAGGCTCAGGTAGGCGTGCATGTAGGGCTAAACTTTGGCGCCCCGTACCATCGGGTATATGCACCTGCACCTCCGCCGGTATATGATGGCTATTACAGGCCTGGGTATTATGCACCTGTAAGAGGCTATTATGCCCCGCGTATGGCGTATGCACCACGTGTGGTTTATGGCCGCAGGTACTATGCTACACCCGGCCGTTATTATCGGCCGTTTCCGCACCGCGGCTATTACCGCCCATACCGCCGCTGGTAAAATTGTTTTAGTGAGTTAAGTTTGTAAATAACGCCCTTTTCTGCAAAGGGCGTTATTTGTATATGAGGTTTCTGTTGTGCATATTGACCTTTATTTATATTTATTGTGGTGTAATGCTCCAATAGAGGAAATTCATTTACCCATTTTATCCTGGTAAGCCTTTATTTTAGCTCAAATAAAAATCATCATTATGTCAGACCAGTTACCTCACATCCATTCATTTTCAGCTATAGCCACAAAAGAAATTGCACCTGGCTATCATTCCAAACTGATACATACTGCTGCAAATACCTTTAACTTTATTGAGGTGGATGCCGGCAGCACCGTACCCATGCACAGCCACCCGCACGAGCAGTGTGCCTTTGTGTTGGAAGGTGAATTTGAACTGACTATTGATGGTACCCCACACAGATTGATGCCCGGGCTGTTTGCTGTTATTCCGCCAAATGTTCTGCACAGCGGGCGGGCGCTTAGTAACTGCCATTTACTGGATATTTTTAGTCCGGTAAGAGAGGATTACAAAGCCCTTTGATTCCAATTTTTAATTATTTTAAGGATTTTGTTAAATAAATGCTAACGAATCTCAAGTTTAGTTGAATTTGTCGGAATTGCTTCTTACCTTAAGCTTTCCTAATTAATTTAAAACATTTGAAATTATGGAACAGCAAAACACCAACAGCAGCAGATTTGGTTTTATTAGTGCAGACGGTTATTTCCAGCAAATTAATACCCTTACAACAGCGAATTTATGGTATGTAAGCAAAAGCCGGCATGAACTCAATCTGCTGTTGCAGGAAAATTTAATGAAAGAAAATTATGAAGCTTGTGCCGATATTCGCGACGAGCTGATGAAGAGAGGTGCACAATAAAATAATCTCATTATAATCTTCTTTTATGGCCGTTAGCTTTTTCAAGCGTCGGCAGTATACTTTTTAAGTAAGCAGATAAAATTATAAAAAAGGAAAAACTTATTGCAGCGGATTGTATTTATTAATTAGAAATTAAATAAATATAAATTTTTATGTCAAACGCATCAAAAACCGCATTAATAACCGGTGCCAGCAGTGGCATTGGCTATGAGCTGGCAAAGCTTTTTGCCAAAGATAACTACAACTTATTCATTGTAGGCCGTGATCAGAGTACTTTAAACGAACGTGCGAACGAGTTTAAACGTGATTATAATGTGAATGTAACCACCTTTGTAAAAGACCTGTCTTACTACGACCAGACTACCGCTTTGTGTAATGAACTAAGCAGTAACGGAACCTTTATTGATGTACTGGTAAACGATGCTGGCCAGGGCCAGTACGGTAAGTTTCAGGATACGGACATCAACCGGGAACTGGAAATTGTGCAACTGAATATCGGCGCAAACCTGATCTTAACCAAGCATGTATTGAAAGACATGGTACAGCGCAATGAAGGTAAGATTCTGTTTTTAGCTTCTGTTGCCAGTGAACTGCCCGGCCCATGGCAATCCGTTTATCATGGTACCAAGGCATTTGTATTGTCGTTCGCCGAAGCTATCCGCTCTGAGTTGAAAGATACCAACATTACCATCACAGCGTTGCAGCCGGGCGCCACTGATACCGACTTTTTCAACAAAGCCGAAATGCAGGAAAGTAAAATGTTACAGGATAAAAGCTCATTGTCAAACGCTGCTGATGTAGCAAAAGATGGTTATGACGCTTTAATGGCCGGAGATGATAAAATTATATCTGGTTTTAAAAATAAGGTACAGGTAGGTGTAAGCCACATTTTACCCGCTTCAACTGTAGCTGATAATATGAATAAACAGCAAGGGCCGGTTGGCGAATAACCTAAATATTTTAAGTGCAAAACGCCCTGATGCCACATGGTATCAGGGCGTTTTGCTTTAATGCCGTTATTGTCCTAATTTGCCTGCCTCATTCACTGTTTATGATTACTTTAAATGCTGCCGATGTTCCGCCTCAACAATTGTATGGTTATCTGAACCATATAATTGCTCCCCGGCCTATCTGTTTTGCCGCTACCATCAGTGCAGAAGGGAAGGTAAATTTAAGCCCGTTCAGTTTTTTTAACCTCATGAGCGCCAACCCGCCGGTGTGCGTTTTTTCTCCGGTTACCAACCGGCATAATCAACCCAAGCATACGTTGCTGAATGTACAGCAGGTGCCGGAGGTGGTAATCAATATTGTTAACTACTCAATGGTGCAGCAAATGAACCTCACCAGCGGCGAATACGGGGCGGAGATAGATGAATTTATAAAAGCCGGTTTTACGGCGCTACCCTCCGAACTGGTAAAACCGCCGCGTGTGGCCGAATCTCCGGTGCAGTTAGAGTGTACAGTAACCCAGATTGTAAGCTTAGGCACTGAGGCCTTAAGCGGAAGTTTGGTGGTAGCCGAAGTAAAGCTATTGCATATCCGGGAAGATATGATGGACGAAGACGGCAAGATCGATCAGGCCCGGTTAGATTTGGTTGCCCGATTGGGCGGCGACTGGTATTGCCGGGCAACACAGGTAAATTTATTTAAGGTAGCACGACCGGTAGTGAGTATAGGTGTGGACGGCTTGCCGGATGGTATACGGCTCTCCACAGTGTTAACCGGTAACGATTTGGGCGTGTTGGCTAATAGTGAGCAGCCACCGAATGCGGTCGATGTAACTGCATTTATATCCTCTGACGGGGTAAGGCCCAAACTGGAACAGTTGGATGATAAAGGCTGGCATCACTACATAAAGCAGCTGTTAGATGCAGGGAGGGTGGAGGAAGCCCGGCTGGCGGCGTGGGGTAAGCAATAGAAATTGATATCATACAACCGGTATGCTAAATACCAGGCATACAAGATTTGCTTATCTGTAAAAACAGAGCTACGTTTGCGCTTTTTAAATTTATGCCCATACAAAAAGCTACGCCCGAAGATACCACTGCTTTAACTGCACTGATAAACAGCGCTTACAGAGGCGAAACTTCCCGCCAGGGGTGGACTACCGAAAGTACCTTGTTAGACGGTATGCGTATTGACGATGAAGCCATTGATGAGTACTTCAGCAACCCTGCTGTTACCATGCTTAAGTATATAACCGATGACGGTGAACTGGCAGGCTGTGTATATTTAGAGAAGGTAGCCAACGGCCGCTTGTATTTAGGTATGTTAACTGTTAAGCCAACTATTCAGGCGCAGGGCATTGGACGGCAATTATTGCAGGAGGCGGAGCATATCGCTGTAAGTTTAAATTGCACGTTTATCAGAATATCGGTTATTCCCGTCCGCCACGAACTCATCAGCTGGTATAACCGCCGGGGTTATCAGGCTACCGGCCAGATGTTGCCATTTCCAACCGATACACGCTTTGGCATTCCCCGCCAGCCGCTGGAATTAATGGTGATGGAAAAGGCTTTAAGTTAACAGGTATCTCATTCCCCATTCACTATATATAAATAACTGTTGCGCGGGGTCAATATTCAGATGGCGTTCATCTTCATTTACTTAACTCAATGTCATATTGGCAACTTTATAATCAATAGCCGGCAACCGATAGAAAACTAAGCGATAATTTTTATCTTTGCAGGCTGCAAATGAATAAGAAAGTCGCTTTTTATACGCTGGGTTGCAAGCTCAACTATTCCGAAACTTCCACCATTGGCCGGCAGTTTAACCAGGCCGGTTTTGATACGGTGGAATTTACAGACACGCCCGACGTGTATGTGATTAACACCTGCTCGGTTACCGAAAATGCGGATAAAAAGTGTAAAAAGATTGTAAAAGAGGCTTTAAAGGTATCTCCTGATGCGTACATCACAATTGTGGGCTGCTATGCCCAGTTAAAACCAAAAGAAATAGCCGAAATACCTGGCGTTGATATGGTATTAGGTGCAGCAGAAAAGTTCCAACTGGTGGATTACATCAGCAACCTGACCAAGGAACCCAAGGCGCGCATTTATAACCAGCCTATTGCAGAGGCCAGTTATTTTAATGCCTCTTATTCGGCTGGCGACCGTACCCGTACGTTCTTGAAAGTGCAGGATGGCTGCGATTATTCCTGTACTTTTTGCACCATACCCCTGGCCCGTGGCGCCAGCCGCAGTGCCACCATTGAAAGCGTGGTATTGCAGGCCGAAGAAATTGCGGCCTCAGGTGTGAAGGAGATTGTGCTTACCGGTGTGAATATTGGTGATTTTGGCATTCGTGACGGCAGCCGCCAGGACCGTTTCTTCGACCTGGTACAGGCGCTGGACGAGGTACAGGGTATTGACCGTTTTCGTATTTCCTCTATCGAACCCAACTTGCTTACTGATGAAGTGATTGCCTTTGTGGCACAGTCTAAACGGTTTGTACCGCATTTTCACATTCCGCTGCAATCCGGCTCCAACAAAATATTAGGCTTGATGCGCCGCCGCTACCGCCGGGAGTTGTATGCCGACCGGGTAGCCACCATTAAACGCCTGATGCCCGATTGCTGCATTGGGGTTGATGTAATTGTAGGTTTCCCCGGAGAAAGCCGCGAGGATTATATCGACACCTACAATTTTCTGAACGGACTGGACATATCTTACCTGCACGTATTCACTTATTCCGAGCGGGAAAACACACCTGCAGCAGAAATGGCCGGCAGCGTGCCCGGCTCAACCCGTGCCGAGCGCAGCAAGATGCTGCATATCCTGTCCGACAAAAAGCGCAGGGCCTTTTATCAAACCCAACTGGGTAAAACCGATGAAGTGTTGTTTGAGGGTGATGTAAAAAACGGGTTGATGCACGGCTTTACCCGCAACTATGTAAAAGTGCAGGCCAGGTACGACCCTGTACTGGTTAATGAATTGAAAATAGTGCGCCTTACGGAGATCAGTGCCGGTGGCGATGTTGAAATTGAGGAAAGCCGGGAAATATTAGTGCATTAATTCTATCTTCGCTGTAAAATATACACTTACAGCCGATGTTTCCAACCATATCGAGTCTTATCCAATACCTAACCGGCGTTTACATTCCGCTGCCGGTGCAAACGTTTGGTTTTTTTGTAGCTCTCGCGTTTATGGCCGCTTACTGGGCTTTTGCACAGGAGTTCAAGCGCAAAGAAGCATTAGGGTATGTACATCCTTTTCAGCAAGAGGAAACGTTAGGGGAGCCGGCTTCAATAGGAGAGCTGGCAGGCAACGGTTTGTTTGGTTTTATATTAGGTTATAAGCTGGTAGATATTGTGCTTAACTATAGTAAGCTGATCAGTAATCCCCAGGATTTTATTCTTTCACTGCGTGGCAACATTATCGGTGGCATCATTGGCGCCGCTGCATTTGCCTACTGGGTATATACAGACAAGAAAAAGCAGCAGCTGGCCGAGCCGGTTACCAGAAAGGTAACCGTTCATCCTTACGAATTGATGAGCAGCATACTGATCTGGGCGGCGGTGTTTGGTTTTATAGGCGCTAAAGTGTTTAACGCCCTCGAAAACTGGGGCGAGTTTATGGCTGACCCTATTGGTATGCTGGTAGGTTTCAGCGGCCTTACCTTTTATGGCGGCCTCATCTGCGGGGGTGCTGCGGTATTATATATAGCCAATAAGAACGGCGTAAAACCATTAACAATGCTGGATATTGGCGGGCCGGGTATGATGTTATCGTATGCCCTCGGGCGCATTGGCTGCCAGATGTCGGGCGATGGGGATTGGGGTATACCCAACTTGGCACCTAAACCGGGTTGGCTTAGCTGGGTACCCAACTGGATGTGGTCATTCCGGTTTCCGCACAATGTAAATAATATGGATCCTAACAACCATATTCCTGGCTGCGTGGGTAATTTTTGCAACCAGCTATTGCTGCCGGTTTATCCTACTTCCTTTTATGAGTGTGTGGTTTGCTTGCTGCTGTTCCTCTTTTTATGGAGCATCCGCGACCGTATCAAAACGCCCGGCGTAATGTTTGGCATCTATCTGATATTAAACGGTATCGAGCGTTTTTGCATCGAATTGATACGGGTGAATACGCTGTACAAAGTAGGCAGTCTGTCGTTCACCCAGGCAGAACTGATTGCACTGCTGCTGGTTTTAGCAGGTGCAGTGATGATCGCCCTTGTAAAGCGCAAACCCTATTATCCCGCTACCCAGAATGCCGCAAAATAGCCGGTGGCACCGGCTGCCCGAAAATCAGGTAGTTAAGTTTCTCTTTTCTGCCGGATTAGGCTTTTTGGTAGATATTTTCGCCTTTTATCTCTTTTTTCATGCGCTGTTCACAAAGGATAGCTACCAGCTATTTGGGTATAAGGTAGGCAACTACAACCTGTCTTTCAGCATTTCCTTTTTTATGGGGGTAGTTGTAAATTTTTTAGTGAACCGCTATCTTGTGTTCACGGAATCCACGCTCTCGCCGTTACGGCAGTTTCTCCGCTTTTTGCTGGTGGCTATTGTGGGTTACTTTGCCAATTTATGGCTGCTTAATATTTATATCAGAAACCTGCACCTGTACCCGCCGGTGGCCCGGCCGGCTGCAGCTCTGAGTTTGTTTATAGCCAGCTTCTTTGTACACAAGTTCTTCTCGTTTAATCTTTCTTTACGCAATCAGCATCATGCAGCTCAACCCAATCATAAACCAGGTAACTGAGATAGTCCGCCACGCAGGCGACTTTATCCGGCAGGAACGTAAAAGCTTTACGCCCGATAAGATTGAGCACAAGGGGCTTAACGATTTGGTTTCTTATGTAGATAAGGCTGCTGAACAACTGATTGTAAGCGCCCTGCAAAAGGTATTGCCCGAAGCCGGTTTTATTACCGAAGAAAAGACCACCAGCAAAGTGGGCAGCCGCTACAACTGGATCATCGACCCATTGGATGGTACCACCAATTTCATACATGGCTTGCCGGTGTTTTCAGTAAGTATTGCCTTGCAGGAGTATGACCAGCTGGTAGGAGGTGTGGTATACGAAGTAAACCAGGACGAGTGTTTTTATGCCTGGAAGGATGCGCCCGCCTGTTTAAACGGTAACGAGATAAAGGTTAGCGCCAGCCCCGCCATCAGCAGCAGTTTAATTGCCACCGGCTTCCCTTACTATGATTTTACCAAGCAGCCGCAATATATTGAAGTGTTTAAAGAACTGATGAAAAGCTGCCACGGCATACGCCGGTTAGGCTCGGCCGCCGTAGATTTGGCCTATACGGCCTGTGGGCGGGTAGATGCTTTTTACGAGTATAATCTGAACGCCTGGGATGTAGCCGCCGGTATTGTAATTGTACGGCAGGCAGGCGGCCAGGCCGTTAACTTTAGCGGTGGCGCCGATTGCTGGAACGTGCGGGAACTGCTGGCCACCAACGGCAAGGTAACCGGAGAAATGCTGAGCATCATACAGCAGTATTTTGTAAGATAGGATCATTGATATTTAAACGGTTTAGTATAACCTGATAGTTGCCATTTTGTAAAATACCGAACAGGTTTTGCGTAGCCCTATCAGAGTTCGGAAGAACTAAAGCTACATTAAATTCCACAACCAAAAGCTCTGAAAAGTGTAAACCCTGCCTTTTTTCAATGTGCTGACTGTCAATAAGTTAGATAGTATTTTTTTAAAATTGTGTAAACTTTGGGTTTACACTTTTCGAAGTGGGTAAGAGAAGTGACATCGGCCTTAGCCGAAAGGCAGGTACACGGCTTGTTCTGCCTGTATCTTTTACTTCCGTGCCGGTGCTGCCTTTGGCGGCATAGAGATCAGTTTATGATGATGTAAAGGCAGTCATTTTAATTTAAAACGTCTTCCGGATAACTATGAACGTACCTCCGATTTACGCTTCCAAACACTGATGACGATCTTTACCGGTTTCACCCTCGATTGTTAAAATCATTTTACAAAAAAAGCCGGAAATTTTATCCGGCTCTAACGATATATCCATCAGGGTATTAACCCCCATCGGTGTAATCAAACAATAATCTGTGTAATCAAAAAGACTATAACGCTTCTGATACTACTTCTGTAACTTCGGGCACCATACGCTTTAACAGATTTTCGATACCGGCCTTTAGGGTGATGGTAGATGAAGGGCAGCCGCTGCATGAGCCGCGCAGCTCTACGGTTACTATACCCTCGTTAAAAGATTTATAGCTGATGGCACCGCCGTCCTGCTCAACAGCAGGGCGTACATAATCATGCAAAATCTGCTGTATTTTTACTTCGGCATCGGTACCTTCAAAGTCCACTTCCGCTTCGGGTGCCTCCTGTACCTTTAATTCTGATTCTACCGCACCCTTTACAAACTCTTTTAAAATGGCCTCAATATCATCCCATTCCGTGCCATCAGTTTTAGTAACCGTTACAAAATTGCTGGCAAAGAACACACCGTTCACAAAAGAAAACTTATACAGTTCCTTGGCAAAAGGCGAGGTTTCTGCACTTTCCTTTGTTGCATAGTCTACACTGCCATTAATCAGCAACTTGTTTACAATAAACTTCATGGTTGCCGGGTTCGGTGTAGATTCGGTATATACGTTAATGTTCATAACAGTGATCTTTTTAAATACAATGTAACAAATGTAAACAGGAAGCAGATGAATAGAGATACGTTCAGCCAGTTTTTACGGCTATATGACTATATGCCTGTATAATTGGCCGGTGTAATGTTTCTCAATTCCTGCTTTACAGACTCGCTAATGTCAAGCGTATTTACAAATCCGGCAATCGTATCAGCATTAATGCCCTGGTTGGTCCGGGTCAGCTCCTTTAACGCTTCGTAAGGGTTCGGATAATTTTCGCGGCGTAAAATGGTTTGTATCGCTTCTGCAACCACAGCCCAGTTATCTTCTAAATCATCTTGTATGGCGGCTTCGTTCAATAACAATTTATTCAATCCCTTCAGTGTAGATTTTAAGGCAATCAGCGTATGCGCCACCGGTACGCCAACGTTGCGCAATACGGTAGAATCGGTTAAATCGCGCTGCAATCGGGAGATGGGCAATTTGGCCGCCAGGTGTTCAAATAAAGCGTTTGCAATGCCCAGGTTACCTTCCGAGTTTTCGAAATCAATCGGGTTCACCTTGTGCGGCATAGCAGATGAACCTACCTCGCCGGCCTTAATCTTCTGCTTAAAATAGTTCATCGAAATATAAGTCCATATATCCCGGTCTAAATCAATCAGAATGGTATTGATGCGCTTTAAAGCATCGCAATGCGCCGCAAAGTTATCATAATGCTCAATTTGGGTGGTGAGCTGTGAGCGGTGCAGTTGCAATACCTCATTCACAAAATGGTTACCAAAGGCACGCCAGTCAATCTGCGGGTAGGCTACATGATGTGCATTAAAATTACCGGTAGCACCGCCGAATTTTGCCGAGTAGGGGATCTGCATTAATAAGTTTACCTGGCTCTCCAGTCGTTCCACAAATACCGATACCTCTTTGCCCAGGCGGGTAGGCGAAGCCGGTTGGCCGTGGGTACGGGCCAGCATGGGTATGGCCGCCCAGTCTTCGGCTTTTTGCTTAAGCAGATTGATCACTTCCTGCAATGCAGGCAGGTAAACTTCGTTTACGGCAAGTTTAAAATAATAGGGCGTAGCCGTGTTATTAATATCCTGCGAGGTAAGCCCGAAATGGATAAATTCTTTGTAATCGGCAATGTCCAGTTCATCAAACTTAGCTTTAATGAAATACTCAACCGCCTTTACATCATGGTTGGTGGTTTTCTCAATCTCCTTGATCTGCGCCGCATCGCCTTCGGAGAAATTGGTATAGATGCGGCGTAACAAATCGAATTTAGCGGCATCAAATTTATGCAGTTGTGGCAACGGGTGCTGGCACAAAGCGATGAAATATTCAATTTCAACATATACCCGGTATTTGATTAAAGCGTACTCCGAAAAGTAGGGTGCCAGTACATCAGTGGTATTACGGTAGCGGCCGTCAACAGGCGAAATTGCGGTAAGGGCGGTTAGCTGGTTTGCATTGTCCATGCAGGCAAATATACTAAAGCCAAAAGCATTTGTCGGCACAAAGTAATAAACTATGGAAACTTTGTAATCAAAAATAGTTTCCATAGTTTTGCATCAGAAAATTTTATGGACACCATAGACAGAATCATAGAGGGCAGCAGCGAGTTGTTTTTAAAATCAGGTATCAAGAGCATCACTATGGATGATATTGCCAAATACCTGGGGATGTCGAAAAAAACCATCTACCAGCACTTTGCCGATAAAAGCGAAATGGTAGCTGCCATTGTGCAGGCCAAATTACAGCGCGATGAAAAGCAGATGAGGGAGATAACAGAAAGTTCGGCCAATGTAATTGAGCAGTTGATCCGTATGACTAAATGCTCTGAGGTAGTGCTGACGAAAATCAATGCCTCGGCCTTTCATGACATGAAAAAATACTACCCCGAAGCCTTTAAGATTTTTCGGGAGTTTAAGCAAACGCATATTGTAAAAACCATTGAAAATTTATTGGAGAAGGGCATCAACCAGGGGTTTATCCGCCCCGACATCGATATTAAAATTATCGCGCAGATGCGGGTAAACCAGATAGAGATGGGATTTGATAATGACCTGTTTCCGCCTGCTATCTATAGTATCTGGAAAGTGCAGCAACAGTTTGAAGATCACTTTAATTACGGCATTTGTACCCTTAAAGGTTACAAGCTGCTTAACCAGTACAAAGAAGCTACCACCACTATTTAAATACGTTCAGCAAACCTATCATTACTTCAAACCCCTATTATTTAATCAATGAAATTTAGTAAATTAATACTTTTAGCATTCACATTGCTAAGCGTGCGGCAGGCTAAAGCCCAGCAGCAGCCCGGCATTGTGTTAACGCTGAGGGATGCGCTCAATTACTCTTTGCGCAATAACAGTACGGTCAATAAATCACGCCTCGATATTGAGCGCGCCAAGTATGTAGTACAGGAAACCCGCGCACAGGCCTTGCCGCAACTGAATATAGCCGGTACCTTAACCGACCAGCTGATTATACCAAAGCTGATATTTAACGGCCAGGTAGTAAGCTTAGGTACAAAGTACAACGCGGTAGGGCAGGCCAACTTCAGCCAGAAACTGTTTGATAAGCAGGTGTTCACCGGTTTAAAGGCTTCAGAGGCCAGCGTTGATTTTTACCGGTTAACCAGCCAGCAAACCGAGGAAAACGTAATTGAGCAGGTATCATCGGCCTATTACCAGTACCTGGTTACACGCGAGCAGTTGGAAGTGATTGATTCCAACATTAATGCAACCGCCCATGTAGCCAAAATTATTGCAGCGCAATTTAAAAGCGGTTTAGCCAAGAAGATCGACCTGGACCGTACACAGGTAAACATTACCAACCTGAATACCCAGCGCGAGCAGTTATTAAATGCCATATCGCAGGGCGAAAATACATTGAAGTATTACATGGGTATGCCGGTGAATACCGTAATCATCATACCTCAGGCGGAACTGCAGAATGTAAAAACAGAAGCCCCCCGTGGTTTGGATAGCGTAAATACCACCAACCTGATTGATTATAAGGTGCTCACCAAGCAGGAGCAACTGTTGAAGTTTCAGAAGCAGGCCTACCAGGCGCAGTATTACCCGAGCCTGTCATTTACGGCTAATTATTCGCAGAACGGTTTGAGCCCGAATTTTAATTTGTTCAATTTTACCCGCAATAGCAGCGCCTACTGGTATGGCGCATCGGCCATCGGGCTTACCCTGAATATACCGGTATTCGATGGCTTTGCCCGGCGGTCAAGGGTGCGGGAGGCCAATGTGGATATTCTGAAGATACGCGAGGATATACGCAACACCTCGAATGCGTTAAACCTGGCCTACAAAAATGCCAGGGTGCAGATCAGCAACAGCCTGAACACCATATCGCTGCAAACCGCAAACGTGCGTTTGGCCAACGAGGTATACACCAGTACCCAAAATAATTACAGGAACGGCTTAGCCTCCCTGACCGATCTACTGGATGCGCAAAATGCTTTGGTATCGGCACAGAACAGCTACAACCAGGCGTTATTGAACTATAAGATAGCTGAGATAGAATTAATTAAATCGAACGGAAACATAAGAACCTTATTGAATTAAACTGATGAAGAAGATCATACTGACCATAGTTATTGTTGCCGCTGTTTTGGGCGGGATAATATTTGTACTCACCAAAAATAAAAAGAAGAACGAAGCCGTAACTGCAGAAGTTGCCCAGGGCAGTGGTGATGCTGTGGTGAATATAGCCACCGTAAAACGCACAGCCGTTGATTTGAATTTCAGTGTGAATGGTACGCTTGCCGCCGCACAATCGCTCGACTTTGCGGCAGAGAACCAGGGCCGTATTACCCGCCTGCTGGTAGACGTAGGCAGCCATGTAAGCAAAGGGCAGGTGATTGCTATATTAGATGCAGAGCTGCTGCGTACCGATTTGGATGCTGCACAGGCCACGTACCAGAATGCACAGCGCGATGCGCAGCGCTACCAAAGCTCGTTCAGTACGGGCGGGGTTACCCAGCAGCAGCTGGACCGTGCCAACCTGGATCTGCGCACGGCGCAAACCCGGCTGCAAAGCTCCCGCCGCCGCATCAGCGATGCCAGCATAAAAGCCCCAATCAGCGGCGTTGTTAACCAGCGTTATATTGAGCAGGGCGCTTATGTGGCTCCCGGCACCAAGTTGTTTGAGCTGGTTGATGTATCGAAGCTGAAGCTGAAAGTGAACGTAAACGAATCGCAGGTGGCCAATATCCGCATGGGCCAGCAGTCTAAAGTATTATCGGGCGTATTTCCCGATCAGCAATTTTCGGGTACGGTTAGCTTCATTGCAGCCAAAGGCGATAACACCTTGAATTTTCCTGTAGAAATTAAAATGAACAGCAACCCGGGCAATAAACTGAAAGCCGGCATGTATGCTACTGCGGTTTTTGAGTTCGCTAAGGAAAAACCTGCCATCACTGTTCCGCGCGGCTCTTTTGTGGGCAGCGTAAGCAGCAACGAAATATTTGTACTGGAGGGCGATAATACCGCCCGCAGCCGTAAAG
This sequence comes from Mucilaginibacter sp., assembly GCF_965200995.1. Taxonomy (GTDB): domain Bacteria; phylum Bacteroidota; class Bacteroidia; order Sphingobacteriales; family Sphingobacteriaceae; genus Mucilaginibacter. The sequence goes on from NZ_OZ241743.1 coordinate 3,504,037, forward strand.
TAGTATCAGGCCGCATCATTGGCGACCAGGTAGAAGTACTAAGCGGCCTGAAAGAAGGCGAAACTGTAATTACCAGCGGCCAGATCAATTTAACCGACGGCGCCAAAGTATCCATTCAAAAATAAAGCATTATGAAAATAGCTGAGATATCCATTAAGCGCCCCAGTTTGGTTATTGTGGTATTTACCGCACTTACCCTGTTGGGGCTGCTGAGTTACTTTACCTTAAATTACGAGCTGCTGCCCAAGTTTACCTCCAATGTGGTAACCATCAGCACTATTTATCCGGGGGCGGCTCCTTCGGAAGTGGAAAATACGGTAACCAAAAAAATTGAGGATGCCGTATCAACGCTCGAAAACGTGAAGCGGTTAAATTCTTCATCATTCGAAGGGTTATCATTAGTAACCATCACCCTCAACACCGGGGCCGATGTGAACCAGGCGCTTAATGATGCGGTGCGCAAGGTAAACGCCATATCGGCTGATTTACCTTCAACCGTAAAAACGCCTGCATTGAACAAGTTCTCGCTGGATGATCTGCCGGTAATGACCTTGTCGGCTACGTCCACTAAGCTTAACAGCGCCCAGTTTTATGACCTGATGGATAAGCGTATCGCGCCTATCGTATCGCGTATCAAAGGTGTGGCGCAGGTAAATTTAGTTGGCGGCCAGGAGCGGGAAATACAGGTAAATATTGATGCCGGCAAAATGCAGGGCTATGGCTTATCCGTCCCGATGGTACAGATGGCCGTACTAAGTTCCAATCTTGATTTTCCTACCGGCGGGGTTAAAACCACCAGCCAGAACATCCGTATCCGTTTATCTGGCAAATACAGCAGCCTCGACGATCTGCGTAACCTGGTGGTGAGCAACACCGCCGATGGCAGCCAGATACGCTTAGGCGATATTGCTGAGATACAGGATACCCAGCAGGATGTAGACAAGATAGCCCGCTACAACCGTACCAGTACCATTGTAATGCAGGTACTGAAGCAGTCGGATGCAAATGCGGTAGGCGTAAGCGAGGGCGTAAATAAAACGCTGCGCGATGTTGAAAAGGAATACGCTAATTCCGGTATTAAACTTAGCGTTGCCAACGATACCTCTACGTATACACTTGAATCTGCCGAAGCGGTAATACATGATTTAATTCTGGCGGTAGTGCTGGTGGCATTCGTGATGCTGTTCTTTTTGCACAGTTTGCGTAACGCCCTCATCGTGATGGTTTCCATTCCGGCCTCGTTGATCGCTACTTTCATCGGCATGAGCCTGTTGCATTACTCGCTCAACCTCATGTCTTTATTAGGGCTGTCGCTGGTGGTAGGTATATTGGTGGATGATGCCATTGTAGTGCTCGAAAACATTTACCGCCACATGGAGATGGGCAAGAACCGGGTACGGGCAGCGTATGATGCCACCAAGGAGATCGGCTTTACGGTAATGTCTATCACGCTGGTAATTGTGGTGGTGTTCTTACCTATTGCCTTGAGCCAGGGTTTGGTATCTGATATTTTGCGGCAGTTCTCTATGGTAATTGTAATGTCTACCTTACTGTCATTGCTGTCATCGTTCACCATTATCCCGCTGCTTTCATCGCGGTTTGGCAAGCTGGAACACATCACCGGCAATAACATCTTTGGCCGGTTTATCTTAGGGTTCGAAAAGATGCTGACCCGTTTTACCAACTGGATCACCGGCATCCTGGTATGGTCGCTGGCGCACCGTAAAACCGTACTGGGTTTTGTGTTCATCATGTTTATCGGTTCGTGCGGTATGCTGCCGGCAGGGTTCATTGGCTCGGAGTTCTTCCCCAAAGGGGATCGTGGCGAGTTTCTGGTGCAGATTGAGCTGCCTAAGGATGCCTCTATTGAGCAATCCAACCAGATGATACGCCGGGTAGAAAATTACCTGAGCAAACGTAAGGAAGTAACCTCCATGGTAACCACCGTTGGTCAGGCCAATGATGGTACACTCGCCATACAGGCTTCGCCTTACAAGGCAGAAGTGGATGTTAAGCTGGTGCCCCGTACCGAGCGTGAAGATCAGTCGGATGTGCTGGCTGCTAAAATGAAGCGTGAGATTGCGCCATTGGTTACCGGCGCTAAATTAAAAACCATCCCTGTGGGTATTTTGGGTACTGCCGACCGGGCACCCATCGATCTGGCTGTAATGGGGCCGGAGCTGGATAGCGTGATGGCTTTTGCCAAAGCGGCACAGGTAAGCCTGGCTAAAATACCCGGCGCTACCGAAGTAAAGCTATCTGTAGAAGCCGGTAACCCGGAGATTGATGTAAAGGTTGACCGTGATAAAATGGCTTCGCTGGGCTTAAGCCTGCAAACGGTAGGTGCTACCATGCAAACCGCCTTTAGCGGTAACACCGATAGTAAGTTCAGGCAGGGCGAATATGAGTACGATATCGACATTCGCCTGCAAAGCTTTAACCGCCGCAACATTGATGATGTAAAGAACCTGATGTTCACCAACAACCAGGGTCAGCAGATCAGGCTGGAGCAGTTTGCTTCAGTAGTGGTAGGCTCCGGGCCGAGCCAGCTGGACCGCCGCGATAAAATTACCTCTGTTGAGGTACAGGGCCAAACTATAGGCCGCCCTACAGGTACCATAGTAACCGAATGGACAGCCCAGCTGGAAAAGCTGAGAAAGCCATCGGGGGTAACCTATGTGTTTGCCGGTGATGCAGAAAATCAGTCGGAGGGTTTTGGCTCATTGGGCCTTGCGCTGCTGGCTTCCATACTGCTGGTATACTTTATTATGGTAGCGTTGTACGATAACTTTATCTATCCGCTTGTGGTGATGTTTTCCATTCCGCTATCGGTAATAGGCGCCTTGCTGGCGTTGGGCTTAACCAATAATGCGCTTAACATCTTTACCATTTTAGGTATGATTATGCTGATTGGCCTGGTAGCCAAAAATGCCATTATCCTGGTGGATTATACCAACCAGATGAAGGCAGAAGGCAAGTCCACCTACGATGCGCTGATTTTAGCCAACCATGCACGTTTACGCCCGATATTGATGACCACCATTGCGATGGTCATCGGTATGGTGCCCATCGCAATAGCTAAAGGCGCAGGTGCCGAATGGAAAAATGGTCTGGCCTGGGTAATCATTGGTGGTTTGCTCAGTTCACTGTTCCTGACCCTGATCATAGTACCGGTTATCTACCAGATTTTTGATAACCGCATTGCTAAATGGAATAATAACAAGAAGCAGGAATCTCTTGATGAGTTAATGCATCAGAAGTATGAACACAAAGAAGTAAAGGAATACGAGCACGACCCTGAACTGGTTTGATGCGTAGTTCTTTTAACCTCAAAACGCCGCTTTATAAATAAGAGCGGCGTTTTGAGGTTAATACAGGAGTGTCAATAGTATTATCCGTGCAGTTTTTCAACTATTTTCCGTGCTTTTTTCTGGCGTCTGCTGCCGGCATCCAAGGCATCATACACTAAACCCGATACGAGGCTGTAAACAGCGTGGTGCAATACATCAATGCCAATTTCTTTTGGCTTTTCTTCGGTAACCGGAGGGCCGGCGTTAAACTTAGGCATAATGTACAACTCCGTTCCGTACACCGCTGCAAAATGTAATGCTGAGGCTGGCAGCCCCTTTAATCCGGTTAAGCCGATCAATCCTCTGGCAATGCCCCAGGTTGTGCCGTAGGCCAAATGTATTTCGTAACCTACTTTTTCCTTTTCGCCCTGGCTGGTGGGTTCTACGTCTGCCACTTGCGATACTACCTTGACCGGGGCATCACTTGGCCCGCGACCGGTAATTTTCATTTCTATGGCCTGTGAGATGGTCATGGCCAGTGTGCCGGCCAAACCGGCAAGAACGCCTTTGCCTATGGCATTACCCAATTCGCCTAACGCGTTTTCTTCTTTTATTTTCATGAGATGATGATTGTGCCGCTTTTTTGTATAACAATTATTTAATCATAAGTTTTAGCGCATGTTTAATAGTTGCATTAAAAATTATTGTGCTAAGTACATGTTGTTGTGTTTAAAAAACAAAAAGTTCCGCCGGCAGTTAAAAAAGTTATCACTTAACAAGGTTCAAAGCATCTACTTCCATTGATATAAAAAACATGGCTATTAAACTAACAAAACCGTTTTGGCAAACATTAGGCATAGGTACGCTGGCGGGCTTACGTTCCGCTTCGGCCCCGGCAATTGCCAGTCATATCTTAAGTCATCATCAAACAGATGCGCTGGCCAACAGCAGGCTCAGCTTCATGCAATCAGAAAAGGTAGCTACCGCCTTGAAGCTGTTTGCAGTACAGGAGTTTATTGCCGATAAATTGCCCGGTACGCCCAACCGCATTATGCCATTGGGTGTGGGTTTCCGTGTGGCTGCAGGAGCCCTGTCAGGTGCAAGCATCTATAAGGCGAATGGCAGTAACGCAGTAATCGGCGCGCTCATTGGCGGTTCGGCAGCGGCGGCATCAACATTTGCCTCCTTCTTCATCCGTAAATCAACAGTAAAGCACACTACCATTATAGACCCGATTGTGGGTAGTATAGAAGATGCGTTGGTGGTTGGCGCAGGTATTGGACTGAGCCAGGCTGCCTAAATTATGCTTCCGGTTCAGCTTGCCCCAGCCGGGCATTGCCGTCACCGCGCAATTTAGGCAGGCTGTCCGGGTAATTTTGCTGTATAAAACTAATCAGGTGTTCCCTGATGTAGCACCGCAGATCAAAGGCTTCCGAGGAGTTTTTAGCACTCATCAATACCCGGATTTCTATTGTTTTCTCTTTCGCATCGGTTACTTGTACGGCGCTCACTTTTTTGTCCCACAGGGGCGTAGCGGCCAGTAAACGGCTGTATTCTGCACGTATGGCATCCAGCGGCACACTGTAATCCATATAAAGAAAAACGGTGCCCATAATGTCGGCAGATATGCGTGTCCAGTTCTGAAACGGTTTTTGAATAAAGTAATTGATAGGCAGAATCAGCCGCCGCTGGTCCCAGATGCGCAGCACCACATAGGTGAGGGTAATATCCTCCACCCGGCCCCATTCGCCTTCAACCACCAGCACGTCATCAATGCGGATGGGTTGCGTAAAGGCAATCTGAAAACCGGCCAGCAAATTGCCCAGCGAAGTTTGTGCGGCCAGGCCTACAAAAATACTGCCGATGCCCACTCCTGTAAGCAGGCCTGTTCCAATGCGGCGCAGGCCGCTGAAGCTTAGCAGAATAATGGACAACGTAACAAATACAATCACCATAACCGCCAGCTTGCGGATGAACTGTAACTGTGTGCGTATCTTGCGTTCCTTCAGGTTATCCGCCTTGTTTAAGTCGTATGTATAGTAAACGTAATCTTCAAATACCCGTATGATACGGATGAGTACCGCTGCAAAGCTGATGGTTAATGCGATATCTACCACCCGGTCAATCGGGGTGAGGTAAACTGTTTTCATGCGCATTAAGGGCATCAGCAAATTCAGTATGAACAGGGGAAAGAAATAAGAGGTAACCGGCCCCAGGCGTTTGTGCAGGGAAAGTAAAAATGAATACGGAGCTTGTTTATCTGCAAAGGCACGGAGTATAAGCGCCGATATCCCCTTAACAATTAACCCGAACAATATTGCCGAAAGCACAATGAGCAAATTCCAGACGAATGCCGGGAATTGAGTTGAAAATTCTAAAAAGTCTGCAGGAATTTTGCTTTCCATAATCAGTTGAAAATTTATTTTTTAAATAACACAGCCAAAGAAGATGGCCTGCTCCGGGTGGTTTATCATACGTACTGTATGTTGCCGGTAAACAAGGCATAGTAATGTTAATCTTTTGTCTGCATTATGGGTGCTTTTGATACTATAATACGCAATAAATCAATATTATATACGTCTTATAGTATAGCTAATTATCTAATGTATGTTACAACGCCTAAACTGTCAGAACCAGGTCATAACACAGGTAACCACATTATACAGGCGGCGCTTTTTGTATATTTGCAGTGCCAGCCCAAGGTAGAAAATATTTAAAATACTTCTAAAGTTAGAGGTGATTGTTTTAGAGTGATTGAAACAGGTCGGAACAGTGTTCCGGCCTGTTTTTTTATGATAGGCGGGTTTCTACCATTACAGCGCCTACCAGTAGCTTATGCACCGGGCAGGCATCGGCAATTTGCTCCAGTCGCTTCCTTTGTTCCTCAGTAAGGTCGCCTTTCAGCTCAATATTACGCGTTATCAGGTTGCCGCCCTGCACCTTATATATAGCCAGATCGATGTTGATCTCATCTACAATCCACATTTTCCGGTTAATGTACATGCGCAGGGTAATGGAAGTACAGCTACCCAAACCGGCCAGTAACAACCCGAACGGCGACATGCCGGTATCTGAACCATTCAGGCTTTCGGGTTCATCGGCAATAAGGGTATGGTGGCCGCTGCTGATAAGGGTTTGGTATTGGGTACGTGCCATTTGTACCCTGGCCTGGCTAATCGCTCCTCCGGTTATGGTATCCATATCCACACAAGGCGGAAAGTGCCGTTCATGTTTGCCCGGTTATCATTAATTACGGCTAATGTCCAGTAACAACCAGCTGTTCTGGTTATCTGCTGCGCCGCCTTTGTATTTTATCAGCACCGAGTAATCGATGCTTTTTACAACATCGCCATCGCGCAGTTCGGCGCTGGTACGAATAACATACACCGAATCGCTTTTTTGAGCATATTGGTAGCCGTCTGACGAAAAGTTCAGGCTTTCTGCCCTCATGTTTTCACGAATGTACTGCTGGGCCGCCTTGTAGGTGGCTTCGCTGTCGGGTAAACCGGTACTGGCATCTGCCGAAACTGAGCCTAAAGCAAACCTGAGGATCAATATGGTAAATGCAACACCAAAAACAGCCAGCAGCCGTATTGCTGATTTTGCTGCCCTTATGTGTTGAGAGCGGTTGGGTATGTATTCGTTTTCCGCTGAATGGTTGTCCATTGAATTGATTATAAGGGTTAATTAATAAAAATCATAGCATCGTTTTGCACCGTCAAACCGGCGGTCAATGTAAGCGCGGTTGGGCAGGGTGGTCTGGTAGCTCAGGCTGCCTTCGGTAGTGCCGCTGGTATTGCCGTAATTGAGTTTAGAACTTGGGGCATCATGGCTCAGGCCGAAGCGTACCTTTTCACCGCCTTCCCGGCTGATGTTTAAGTCAAAGGTCAGCGATACCACAATGGCGCTCGGGCCGCTTTGGCCGCCGGAGCGGTACCACAGTCCCGCACTTACGCTCCTGCGCTTATATTCCAGACCGGCGTTAACAGATTGCGCCTGCGATTGCTTGTAGATGACTACCGAAGGAATAACGTACGAATGGTCGTCTTCATCGGTATTGCTGTAAACGTCTAAATCCCAGCGGTAACTCAAATGCCCGGTAACCCGCATGGGCAGCCGTGCAGGCGAACCGGTAAAAGATTCATTAGGCCGGTTAATGTGCTGCAAGGCGCCACCGATCATGAAGTTGCCGGCTACGAGGTTAATACCGGCGCCCGAATCAAAGTAATAGCGGTTATTGAACTGCGGCAAATCTGCAGATGAGCCGCTGCCGGGCATGTAACCCAGGCGCGGGTCTATCTGATCGCCAAATATGAGGTTACCATAATCTATGGACCGGTTGGTGATGCCGGCCTGCAAACCGAAGGACAGCACAAAGTTATCTGACCCCACACTGTAAGAATAGATGCCTGCAATGTTATTCTTTTTGAGGTAAGCCGTGCCCTCGCTGCTGCGGGTAAACAGCAGGCCCAGGCCGCCGCCAAAACGCGGTATATTGTAATCAACAGAAGCCGTTAAATAATTAAGGCTGCCGGGTACCGATGTCCACTGGTTACGGTAAATCAGGTTCATCCGCAAATCACCTTCAAACTGCCCGTTCAACGCCGGGTTAAGGTAAACAGGCGAATTGAAAAACTGCGAGTACAAATGATCTTGTGCATCGGCGGCAAAGTGCATCAGCAAACTACAAAACACAATCGTTAATATCTTACTCAACTTCATTTCGCGCTTATCTGATTAAATGAATAACACCTGTATGCTTGGGCGGCTCGTTATTGTACGACATGCCCTTCCAGTCGCTGCCGCTGATGTACGTGCCCGACATTTGCCATACATATACCCCCTGCGGTACGGCCGAACCACGGAAGGTGCCGTCCCACCCTTCGGCAGGTGCGCCGTCGCTGGTCAGCTGCGTACTCTCCCAGATCAGCTGGCCATAATTATTAAATATCTGCAGCCGGTATGCTTTAAGCCCCATACCTTTCGCCTTAAAGGTGCGCAGCTCGCTGGTTGCACTGGTTGGCATAAAGGCATTGGGGATGAACAGCTCGCCGCGCACACCGGTAATTTCTACCGTTCTTTCTGCGAATGAGGGGCAGCCATTAGCGCCGGTAGTAACCAGCCGTACCTTGTACTTACCCGGGTCGTCATATATATGCGTCGGGTTCTTGCTATTATCAGCGGGTTTACCGTCGCCAAATGTCCAGCTCCAGCTGCTAACCGGCGTGCCGGTGCTTTGGTCGGTAAACTTAAAGGTATAGTTGGGCACTGCTGTTGTAAGGCCGGGCTCTGCACTAAAGTCGGCGGTGGGCGGGGCAGTTACCACGATGTAATTTTCTAGGCTTTGAAAACTGGCATTACAGCCGGTAACAGGGTTGGTAACTATTATTCTTACCCTGTATGTACCCGGTTGCTTGTACTCATGCTGCGGCATGTAATCTTTAGCCGGCGCCGTACCATCCCCAAAATCCCAGCTGTATAATAAGCTGGATGCCGGCCTGCCGTTGAGGCCTGGTGTTGTATTGGTAAATTTTACTATTAAACTGCTGCAGGCAGTTCGTTTATCGGCGGTAAAGGATGGCTCGGGCAAAGCGTATACCGTAAACCGTAACTCCTGCGACGGCACCGGCTTAGCGTTGCATATACTATTGGCATACAGGGTAACCACATAATCACCCGGTGTTGGCGGTTCGTAGAGCAGTTCTTCATCTGTAATGGTGGGTAGCGGCCCATAGGTTACGCTGGTGGTTTTATTTACAATGCTGTAACTATAGCTTGTACCGCCCGCCGAGCCGTTTTGCAGCGTTATTTTATCGCCAATGCAATAGCCGGCTTTCTGATCTTTAATTGTAAAAATCGGGTTTACACCGGGCGGCTGTACCGTAATAGTTACCGGCTTGCTCATGCTGAAATTTCCGCATTTGTCTGTTACCTTTAAAGTAAGGGTGTAATTTTTAGCGCCTCTACCCGTATTTTTTAACGGTGCAAACGCAGGCTCACCATTATCCTGCATTGATATGGTTACAGGCTTATCTACGCCGCTCAGATCAGTGAGTGTGTATTCGTATAAGATATTGTTGGCGCCGGTATTAGGTGTGGCTGCCGCTACCGAAAGCGTATAAGGCGAACAGCCGGTTGCAGGGGCCAACAAAGCGAGCGATGCCACTGGTTTAGCCGGACTGATAACGATATCTACTGATTTTGCTTCTGTCGGCTCGCAGTTACTGGGAATATTCAACGCAACCCGGTACGTTTTATCTTGCGTTGCCGAAGCCGCAAACGGGTAAGTAAAATTAAAATCCCTTGAAACTACAACACCATCAACCGTCCATTCAAAAGCAGCGCCTGCGGGTGGTGTAGTAACGTTTCCGAAGGAGGTATTGGTAAAGCTGATTGTTGTTTGGCCGCAGCCTGTGGTTTGGCCGGACTTGAAATCGGGCGTTATGGTGCTTCCGGTAGTAACCACCACCTCATCTTCTTTTTCCATACATGCACCATGCACCCTCCATGTAAATTTATAGATACTGCCCGGTAAAAATCCGTCAATCTGCGACCTGCGCTGGGTGGCAGATGATATGCGTAAGCCGGGCGGGTTGTTTTTGTCCTGAATCCATTCGCCCGGGTTGGCATTCTCAGCGGCCTCCAGAACGGTGAAAGTTGTTTTACATAGGGGCTGGTCTTTGCCTGCATTAACAACGCCGATACCCGGCATTACCTTAATTACGGTTACAGAAGAATACACGGCGTCGCAGCTGCTGTTTTGCACCACTGCACGGTAGTAGGTGGTAGTTTGCGGGCTTATCGGGATGATCGCAGCAGTTGAGGGGATACTTTTGATAGTACCCTGCGTTCCAAAATTATCGGTCGAACTTTCCCAGCGTATAATGTTACCGGTATAGCCGGTTAATTTTACTTCACTGTCGCTTTGGTCGGCGCAAAGGGTTGTTACTGCGGTGCTGGTAGTGCCGCCTACACTCTGCTTGTTTACCACCAGGTTAAAGGTTGCCGGGTTGGTACTGCATCCGGCAACACCGTTAGACTGCCATTGAAAGATGTAAGCAGTACCGGGGATGAGTTTGCTTACCACCGTATTGGGGTCATTCACATTCTTAAATTCCACATCGCTGGCTGCGGGTTGCACTACCGACCATACGCCTGTTGCAGGGGTCAGGTTGTTGCCCTGTAATGTGTAGGTGCCGGTAGCACCGGCGGCAACGCACACGCGGTCAAGGGGTTGTGCTACACCTGGCTGTACAGGAGATGGCTTTATGGTAAGCGTAATCTTTTCAACTGCGCCGGCGCAATCGCCATTATAAGGGGTTACAAAATAAGTGATCGTTCCGGATGCGTTGTTATTGCTGTTGCTGAGAACGTCTGTTATTGTGGTTTTTTCTGCCTGTACGGTTGGCGCAGTGCCGCCGGTAACCGCGCTGCTGCTGGTTTCGAAATTCCATGTGTATTTTGTGCCTGGTATATCAGATGTGATGCTGATGGCTGCAGGCTGGCCGCTGCATATCTCGCTGCTGGCATAAACCAACTTTATCTTAGGCAGCGGGTTAACTTTAACCGTTACCAACAGAGGGTCGCCTTCGCAGCCGTTGGCAGTCGCCTTAATCTGATAGATGACAGTACCTGCAGCAGTACCTGTTACCACCGGAACATCCGCTATAGTTGTGCCGCTGCCGCTGGCGGCAAAACCCGTAACACCGTCGGGAGAGATGGCCGTCCAGGTAAAAGTGGCGGGCACATTACCGGTAATGGTATAATTTAAGGGCTGGCCGCTGCAGGTTGCAGGCGGATTAGCGCTGCTGGTAACTTTGGGCTGGGGAAGTATTATAATTTCTGCCGGACTTGAAATTTCTTTGCAATCCCCTGAAAGCGAAGTTGTTATTTTAAGCGATAGCGTTACCTTACCTGCCTGCTTATCAGCATCAGAGAATTGATAGGTTGTGTTGATCTTATTCTTATCAGAAAACTTTCCTGTGCCTTTGGTGCTCCACTCATAGCTGTTTCCCGGGTCGGCCGTTGCCCGGGATAGCTCAATTTCAACTTCCTTATTACAAACCGGATCATAGGTACCGGCATCTACCCTGGGTGCATTCTGTACAGTAATCTTCTGGGTTTTTAAATCTGTTGAACCGCAAGAATTTGTGTGTATTACGGTAACTGTATAAGTAGTGTTTTTTTCATTAAATATGATGGTTGGATACTGGCTGTGTTCATTACTGCCAGACTCGAAACTAAATGTACCGGGCGTTACCGACCATGTATAGGTTTCGGCTTCTGGTTGCACTGTACCCGAAAATGTAGTTTTGGTGGGTCCGTTGGCATCGTTAAAGGTTAGCTTGTTTATGCACACCTTAGCATCGGGCGATAGGGTAGCGGTTGGCGGCCCGTCAACAATAATTTGCTTTGCTGCCGACTCTGTAACCCCGCAACCATTGGTAGTGATACTTAATTTTATGGTATAGATACCGGGTACCGTAAATTTAAATTGCGGCGCTTTGCTGCTGTTGCCGGTGCCGCCGGCATAGCTTACAGGGGCGGGGCCGGTAACTGTCCATAAATAACTGCTGAGAAACTGAGGATCGCTGTTGTCTACAACAGTTTTTTTGTCGTCGGGAGTAATTATTGATGAAGAGCAGATACGGGCCGGAACGTCAAAATCAGGCTGGGCGGTGTTCTGAATGTAAACAATTTCTGTTTTGGTAGCTATAGTACAGGTTGCATCTTTATCAGTTGGGTCAACCTGCAAATTCAGGGTTATGGTGTGCTGGCCAGGCGTAAGAAAACGGTATTTGAATTTTTCGCCAATGCGTGAGTTTGTTTGAATGTCTTTACCATCAACCACCCAGGTGTATCTTGCGGCATCATTTAAACAACTTAAATTGGTGCTGTTAGGGTTTTGGCCAGGGTCTGACTTGTTTAAAAAAACCACTTCACTGTTCAGACATCTTACAAAACCGGAGGTACCTTCAACACCAATTCTGTTTACAGGCGCTTCAAAAACCTTTACAGGTACATTTGAGGTAGCGCCTACATCGCCGCAAAATGTATTGGAAGGCTGAATTTCGACTTTAAAAGCATTGGCACCAATGCTTTCTTTAAGGCCGCACGAGGAGAAGGTATAAGTGTGTGGTATAAGGCCCTTGGCCGCAACTAACTGCCAGTAAGTAAAAGATTGGCTTTTCCCGTCGCCAAAATTTATCTTATAAACGTCGCCCGGATAGTTTTGGGTGAATTCACCCGGAACAGTTTTGATGGTAATATCCCCTTTTTTATCTATCAGGCATATACTGTTCTTTCCAACGCTGCCTAACTGAACGCTGGTAATGTTGTTCAGTAATAAATAAGATTTTGTAGCTACGATTCCGTTGCGTTCAGATCGTGCAATTACTGTATAGTTTGCAGCTTTAGCCGGGAAAGCATAAAAAGTTGGAGAGAGGGTAATTGTAGATTCTTCCTGGCTTTGTGTAAGTTCATTAATAAATTTTAATGTTGTTGTTGCATTTGGCGTACCATTAAAAAAATTGAAAGCCTGATCGCTATGATCACACCTGCCAAAAATTTCAGCAAAGCTTGGGTTCGAGTTTATACGGTCGCCGTATACTGTTGTAATTAAAGGGTCACCTGCTTTTACGGTAAACGGTGTAGAGGGTAAGCTCGCCTTAACCGGAATAGTAGCATCTACCCTTAGTTTGTAGTTTCCGCCCGGAGCTAAGTTGCCCGGTAGTGTGCCATTAACAAAGCTGGTATAAAATCCATCAAACTCTCCGATTTTTGTCTTGCTGTCGAAGTTACCGTTCACATCAGACAGGTATAAGATGAATTTATTGCCTTGCGCTATATAACCGCTTTCGCTGTTGTCAATAAAGATGTGCGCAGTGATGGTAGAACCCGGCGCAAATGGCCCCGGATCAACATCTTTTACCGTGATTGTCTGAGCGTTGGCGTTGCCAGCCGTTAGTGCAGTGAATATCGTGTAAAAAATAAATAGCGCAGCAGCCCTTAAAAAGCTTTTATGCATTAAGCGTTCGTCGTAAAAGTTTAATCAAATTAATTTGAATCAATTAGCGCTAATAGTTAACGAAAAGTTACAACTGCCTTTTTGGGCAGCGTTTTTCGCTATATGATTTAGCTTAACTGCTTTTACGATTTTGTTTTTCGAAATGTTATATAAATTTCTACTTACAGGAAATAAGTTTAAAGCCCGTTCGGGCTGCAGGATTAAGCGAAGAAGAGATAAGATACCAATATAGCGGCAATAATTCCTGCTGCATCGGCAATTAAGCCGGCGGGTATGGCATAACGGGAGCGCTTGATGCCTACCGAGCCAAAATACAGGGCCACAATATAAAAGGTAGTATCCGCCGAGCCGTTGAATACGCTGCCTAAACGGCCTGCAAAGCTGTCGGGCCCGTAGGTTTGCATGGTGCTGATCATCATCGCCTTTGAGCCGGAACCGCTTAGCGGCTTCATATAAGCCACCGGCATGGCATCCACAAAACGGGTATCGCCATGAAAGAGCTGTACCACCCATTTTACGCCGCTGTTCACATAATCCAGCGCACCGCAATTACGGAACACGCTGATGGCCACCAGCATAGCTACTAAGTAGGGGATGATCTTTACCGTTACCCCGAAGCCGTCTTTGGCACCGTCAATAAACACCTCAAACACGTTCAGCTTTTTACGCATAGCGCCAAGAATAAAGATGGTAGGTATGGCCATCAGCAAGGTGCTGCTGATGATGCCTGATACCGTGCTGATCTGGTCGTGGCTTAAATAGGAAGTAAAAAACCAGATGAGCAAAGCGATAAAGGTGGTCAGTCCGCCCAGCCAGGCTAATATCACCCGGTCGAACAGGTTGATTTTTTGCTTGATGGCCACCACCAGCATACCGGCAATGGTAGCCACAAAGGTGGCAATAATACAAGGCAGAAAAACATCTGCCGGATTTTTGGCGTGCAGTATGGCCCGCTGTGCAATAATGGTTACCGGCAGCAATTGCAGCCCGGAGGTGTGCAGCACCAGGAACATGATCTGTGCGTTGGAGGCCGTTTCCTTGTTAGGGTTGAGTTCCTGCAAACTGGCCATGGCTTTTAGTCCCAGCGGTGTGGCGGCATTATCCAATCCTAACAGGTTAGCCGAAAAATTGAGCATCATTTGGCCGGTAGCAGGGTGGTTCTTTGGCACTTCGGGGAACAGGCGATGAAAGAAAGGCCCTACAATGCGCGACAGGAAGTTTACCGCCCCGGCCTTTTCGCCGATGTTCATGATGCCCAGCCATAAGGCCATTACACCGGTAAGCGGCAGGGCAATATCCATTACGGCGGTTTTGGAGGAACTGAACAACCCGTCTACCAGCAGGCTGAAGGCATCGGTTTGGCCCAGCACGGTTAGTTTAAACAAGGCCACTGCAAAAGCAATCAGAAAAAAGCCAACCCAGATGTAATTCAAAGCCATGCTTCAATATTACTTCTTTTTGCCGAATGTGCTGTACGGGGATGCGCATTTTGCCTTTCAAAAGTTTAAATTAGCAGCTTTTAGAATTACCTATGGCTACAATTGAATTAAAGCGGGTGTCGGGCCGGTTCGGCTTTGAGGCCGGGGATGAATACGGGCATACCGTACTTATGGACAGCAGCCCCGAAACCGGCGGCCAGAATTTTGGCGTTCGCCCTATGCAAATGCTGCTGATGGGGCTGGCCGGCTGCTCGGCCATTGATGTCATCATGATTTTAGAAAAGCAGCGCCAGGTAGTGCAGGATTACCGGATGGTAGTGAACGGTGAGCGTGAAGCCGCTAAGGAGCCATCCTTATGGAAAGAGATTAACATCGAGTTTCATTTGTACGGCGATATCAGCGAAGATAAAGCAGCCAAGGCGGCTGAACTGTCCATCAATAAATACTGCTCGGTAGCGGCTACGCTTGGCACTGCCGGAGCCGAAATTAAATGGCAGGTATTTGTGCATCCGGCAACAGTTGATCCTATTTCATCATAAATTTATATCTATGTCAGAACCACTCGATAAACTTACCCGGGCTATACGCATACGTGCCGATAAAACCATTGAGCATGAGCATTCTACCCCCTTGTACTTAACCAGCAGCTTCACGTTTGATACTGCCGAAAGTATGCGTGCGGCCTTTGCCGAGGAAACAGATGATAACATATACAGCCGTTACAGCAACCCCACCGTTGACGAATTTGTTGATAAGATGTGTATGTTGGAAGGCGCGGAGGCCGGCTTTGCTACTTCTTCGGGCATGGCTGCGGTTTTTGCTTCAATGTTTGCGCTGCTGCAACAGGGCGACCACCTGCTGTGCTGCAGTTCGGTATTCGGCAGTACGTTCACCATGGTTACCAAGTATCTGCCTAAATACGGCATTACCTGTACGCTGGTACCCGCGGCGGATACTGCCGCCTGGGAGGCGGCTGTGCAGCCCAACACCAAAATGATCTACCTGGAAACGCCTACCAACCCGCAGCTGGAAATTATTGATCTGGAGTGGACCGGTAAATTTGCGGCTCAGCACCGCCTCATCCTTAATGTAGATAACTGTTTTGCCACGCCTTTGCTGCAGCGCCCTATGGAATATGGCGCTCATTTAGTGGTGCACTCGGCCACCAAGTGGATTGACGGGCAGGGCAGGGTAATGGGCGGCGTAGTGGTGGGTAACGCCGGCCTGGTACACGAAATATATTTGTTTTGCCGCAATACAGGTCCGTCATTGTCGCCTTTTAATGCCTGGGTGTTAAGTAAAAGCCTGGAAACGCTGGATGTACGGATGCAGCGGCATTGCGAGAATGCCATGCAGGTGGCCGAAACGCTGCAAGATCATCCGGCCATCAGCTGGGTAAAATATCCTTTCCTGAAAGGGCACCCGCAGTATGATATTGCTATAAGGCAAATGAGCGCCGGAGGCGGGGTGTTATGCTTTGAACTGAAGGGTGGACTGGACGCAGGGCGTAAATTTTTGGATAACCTGCAAATGCTGTCGGTTACCCCGAACCTTGGCGACAGCAGGAGCATTGCTTCGCACCCCGCCAGTACCACCCACTTTAAACTAACCGAAGAGCAACGCCTTACCGTAGGTATTACACCGGGCCTTATCCGTATTTCGGTAGGCCTGGAAAAGGTAAGCGATATTGTAAACGATATTATACAGGCGCTTAACGCTTAAAATTCTCTTAATACATACAATAATTGTGGTAATGGCCAATATGCGTGTTATAACGTGTATTGGCCATTGCTGCATAATGGAAACTTTAAAGTTATACAATAATATTTTTAGCAGCCATAGTTAGTCTGTGCAATGTCTTGTGCAACTGATACTGAACTCTTTATAGCATTCAGGAATATTTAAACTTGCCACCGGGGCGGAAACACTGATTACTGTAACGTACCTGTTACTGCTTTTGGCACTATGCTTGTCAATAGCTGCACATCTTTATTGGTACGAAAGCCGATGGAGTGCACTTAAAATAATTGATATGAACAGTACATTTAAAAAAACAGCCTTACTGGCAGCCACGCTCTTCGCAGGCAGCCAACTGATGGCTCAATCAACCGACACCACTACTTACACTAAGGACTACGTTCAGCCTTTTTCTGATGGCAGCGCTTTCCGCAACTGGTCAATCGGCCTGAATGGCGGTATGTTAAGCCCCTGGACTCCCTTCCGCGGCAAGCAGGATTTTGTTACGCCTAATGAGCAATGGGGTTACGGCGGGTACATTAAATACCAGATCTTGCCGGCTTTAGGTTTTCAGGCTGATTTCCTGAAAGGCCACCTGCAGGGTACTACACCGCAGCAGCCATCCAATTTAGTAAGATACCGCACCGATATTAAATATGCGGTAGATTTAAGCGCCAACATTACACTGGCTAACATTAACTGGCGGCACAACCAGGGTTTAATACAGCCCTATTTAACCGTAGGCGGTGGTTCTATTGCCTATGCGCCAAAATTATCTACCAATGATGGTCGCCGCGTACAGTACAACAGCGATGGCCGCAATATCAACCAGTTCTATATCCCGGTAGGGGCAGGTTTAAAGATTGGCCTGTCACGGGGTATCAATTTAGATTTGGGTTACCAGGTTAACTTTATGGATGGAGACAACATTGATGGCTATACCTATGGTGGCCGTAATGATCAGTTCTCTTATGCACACGCGGGTTTAGAGTTTGCCTTGGGTAAAAGTTCAAAACCGCAGCTGGCTAATCACAACCCGGTATCGTCAATGCGTACCGAGTACCTGAGCAAGACCAATGCATTATCAAACGAGCTGGCACAGCAGCGTATGATGAACGAGCAGCTGCGTAATGATTTAAACACGACCAACGCCAATCTGGCTCGCTTAACCACTGATACGGATGGTGATGGTGTATTTGATCTTAACGATAAATGCCCTAACACACCAACCGGTGTAAAGGTAGATGGTTCTGGTTGCCCGCTGCCAACTCCGGTAACCAAGGTTTATGTAACCGAAGAAGACAAGCGCGTAGTACGTGAAGCTATCCAAAACTTAGAGTTTGATTTTGGTAAAGCCACTATCAAAGAACGCTCATTATCAAGCTTAGACCGTGTTGCTGATATTTTAACCAGCAAAAACTTCAGCCTGAAATTAGCCGGCCATACTGATAATGTGGGTTCAGCAGAAGGTAACTTAAAGCTTTCTAAAGAACGTGCCGAATCAGTTAAACAATACTTAGTGAGCAAAGGTGCCAACCCATCGCGCATCGAAGCCACAGGTTATGGTAAAACTCAGCCTATCGCTTCAAACGCAACAGAAGCCGGCCGTCAGAAAAACCGCCGTGTGGAGTTCACCTTATATTAATAGCTTTTAACACCTATAAAACAACAAAAGCCGCTAAATCAGCGGCTTTTGTTGTTTTATAGGTGCAATTAAAGTTCAAAAAAATCTGCCAGTCCTCCCATATAAACATCGTTCCAGCCTTCTATAATGTCATTATAGGCTTCATCAGGTATGTTGGTATGCCTTAGTTCTACCGAGGTAACCTGTTTATCCGGGTGCAGTTTAATGGTAACCACAGAAGCTTCTTCCTGCCCGTCAAAATACCACTGCTGTACCATCTTTTTGTTCGGCTCAAATTCAAGGTTCTTACCCAGAATACTGCCGTCCCATAAAGAAAATTCAGTGTCAGGCACTGTCGACATTTCGGCTGGCTCACCCGTCCACAACTGAATAGTGAGGGGATTAGTGACGGCATTATATATATCCTCAGCGCTGGCAGGCAGCGTATAGTACTTTTTATAATCTTTCATGCCGCAAGATATAAAACTATGCGGCTATTTAAGGGCCGGCATAATAGAGGTGCCGGCAAGATTGGTATTAAAACACCGCCTGCCTGTAATGCCGGAACACGGTCAGCATTCACCTGCTTTTTAATCTCAACACACTGGCAGCCACAGCACCGTATCATCCGGGTGTACCCCGTTTTCAGCTCCATGTTTTCCCCTCATGCTCGCATAAAACCGGAGGTAACTAAAGCCGGTAAAGGACACAACTAAAAGTTGTAAAAAGTGTAAACCTTGGTTTTTTTCAATGTGCTGAATATCAGTTTTTTAGATGCAATATTTTCGAAAAAGTGTAAACTTTGGGTTTACACTTTTTTACCCTTTGCCGGGCCGGACAGCACTCTTAAGCGCACGGCAGTAATCAGGTAAAAACTAAACCCGTTTCAGCGTAATGCGATACCAAAGGTACACCGGCCAAAAGGGGCGGGGCGGATACTATAGTAACTTACCAATACCAGCACACGGCTTACTGTAATGAAACAGTACCAAGCTTACCTAATTGGTTTAGCCGGTTCACTTCAGCTATTAATAAGGCCAAGTGAGGGTTTGCAAAACTGATAGCGCATTTAGCCGTTATTAGCATTATGCAAAAAGTAGTATTGCTGCGCCACGGTGAAAGTACCTGGAACCAGGAAAACCGTTTTACCGGGTGGACAGATGTAGATTTATCAGAAGAAGGTTTCAGGCAGGCGCGCCATGCCGGCCAGCTATTAAAAGATAATGGTTACAAGTTTGATATTGGTTTTACCTCTATACTTAAACGCTCCATTAAAACCATGCATACGGTGCTGGAAGAAATGGACCTGATGTGGATACCGGTGCAAAAATCTTGGCGGCTGAACGAGCGCTTTTATGGCGCTTTGCAGGGGCTGAATAAAGACGAAACCATAGCCAAATACGGCGCGGAGCAGGTGCAAAAATGGCGCCGCGACCCGCACGAACACCCACCTGCCATTACCAAAGAGGATGAGCGTTTCCCCGGCAACCATTACCGTTACAAAGATTTAACCGACCGCGAGCTACCGCTTACTGAGAACCTGAGCGAAACTATGGACCGCGTGCTGCCTTTCTGGCTGGAAACCATTATCCCTGCCATCCGGCGTAACCAAAAGGTGCTGGTATGTGCGCATGGCAACAGCTTGCGGTCTTTAATTCAGTATATCGATAACCTGAGCGATGAGGAAGTTACCAAACTGGATATACCTACCGGCGAACCCTGGGTGTACGAGTTAGACCAGGGCCTGAACCGTATTAAGCATTACTATATAAAATAATTCCTGTCAACCTGTAACGTATGGCTAAGCAGTTGCGTAAGGATATAAATTGATGACCATGAAAAAATTTAAACCTTTTGCTTTACTGCTTACCCTGGCCATAGCAGGCTGTGCAAAAAACGATCCTACAACTGATGATAAGTTATCGGGCAAATTTGCGGGGAGGTTTACTACGTTTAACAGCAATCCCGCATACAATTCCATTACGCATACAGGAGATGTAACCGTAACGTTTACCGAAAGCAGCTATCAGTCTTCTGGAAACAGTAATTACATACCGGCAGGCGGCGTGGGCACTTTCAGTATAAACAGGCAGCAGTTAATTTTTAACGATCCTAACGTTCATACTGCCAACTTTGATAGCAACCTACTGCTGAACGGAACATACGATTACAGCATCTCAAAAGATACGCTGGTGATGGATAAGGTAATTGCTACGCAGCATTACAAATATGTGTTGGTTAAGCAATAACTCACTATTACCATAAAACCAGTAAAGCCATGTAATATACATGGCTTTACTGGTTTTATGGGTGCTGTACTGGTGTTACTCCTCAATGGCCAATCCCCAGTCGCGGCCTTTATCCACTGCCGGAACGCCTTTGTCCATCCATACCGGCATGGGCGCACCTTTCAGGTAATGGTCAAAAAACTGCGCTTCGCGGATAGAAATATCCTTGCGGTTCTTGCGCTGCACCAGGTTGTGGGCTTCATCATTGTATTGCAGCAGCCAAACCGGTTTGCCCAGGCGGCGCAAAGCGGTAAACATCTCAATGCCCTGGTACCATGGCACAGCGCCGTCAGCATCATTAGACATGATGACCACCGGGGTTTTCACCTTCGGTAATTGGAACAACGGTGAATTTTGTATATACAGGTCGGTATTGCTCCACAAATCGGTGCCAATGCGGCTTTGCCCGTGCTCGTACTGCATCTCGCGGCTCACGCCGGATTCCCAGCGGATACCATTGTAGGCCGAGGTCATATTGGCAACCGGTGCGCCGGCCCAGGCGGCGGCATACATATTGGTTTGGGTAATCAGGTAGGCTACCTGGTAACCGCCCCAGCTCTGGCCCTGTATACCAATATGCGCGGCATCCACCCAGGTGTTCTTTTTCAGGCTTTCTACCCCTGAATTGATATACTCGATAGCCGAGCCGCCCGGATGCCCGGTTTCGTAACTGATATCCGGTGTGAACACCAGGTAGCCGTTGCTCACAAAATAGGAGATGGGCAGGCGCGACGGCGTTGGTGCCGGAGCAATGTAGCTGTATAAGCCTTCAGACAGCTTTTCGTAAAAGTATACCAGCATCGGGTATTTCTTAGTAGGGTCAAAGTTCTCTGGCTTGTACAGGATGCCTGCCGATTTATAGCCTTTTGGCGTAGTCCATCTCACCAACTCGGCAGTACCCCAGTTGTACTGTGCTTGCTGGGTGTTGGTTTCGCTCAACCGATTTTCTGCCTTTAAATCAGCCGAGGCGTACAAATTGGGTGATTGCTGATAGCTGGCTTTGGTATAGATGTATTCGTTTGCATCTTTCGCCTTTAACAAATTGGTATAGCTGTAAGGTGCCATAATTATGCGTTCAGGCGCTTTGCTGCTGCCCGGTGTTGTACGGTAATACCCCCACTGTTTAGTTTGCTCATCCTGGGTGAGCAGATACAGTGGTTTCCTGGCGGGGATCAATCGCTCATCATCCTCGGCTGTGCTGCGGTCAACCGGATTGGTATAACGGAAAATGAGGTGGTTTTTACGCCCTGCGCCATTAGTTACATTGGTAGCCAAACCGGTAGCCGGGTCTATGCTCCAGATATCGTATCGGTCGTATACTAAAACGGCCTTGTCCTTATCCGTCCAGCCCGACAGGCCGTAGGCCGAAGGATCATCGGGTACATCATTGTCTTCTGCGCCCATTTTGGTGCCGGTACGTGCGGTAAGGTTTGTTTTTTTACCGGTGGCTATGGCATAGCTGTACCAGTTTTGATTTTTGGGATCGAACCACACCACATAGTTGCCGCCCGGCGAAATACTGTAACGGGTTTTAAGGCGCGTGTTGATGCGCTGCCGCTCACCGGTGAGGGTGTTAACTAAAAAAGCTTCCTGCCGGCTGCCGCCTTCCCACTGGGCCGCTACACGTGCGCCGGTATCGCTGATGCCCAGGGCATACCTTGCATCATTGTTGGCAGAAAGCATAACTTCCTGAATGCCTTTATCTGCCAATTGTATAGTATGCTTTTCATTATCATGCAGGTTAATCACCGCCAGGTAACTGCGGCGGAGTTCGCGCTGCAGGTTCTTCAGCTGCTGCGGCTGCAGGTAATCGTCTTTGTAGTTCCAGATATCCAGCTTGGCCGTTTCAAAATCAACCAATGTGGTATCCAAAGGCTTAGGAATTGGCGCGGTACCAAAGAAAAGCCTGGTTCCGCCTTTGCTAAAATATACCCGGCCATCGCCGCTTACCGCCCACTTTTCAGGGACGCCGGTGGTGCCTGCGGCAGCTAAAACCGTAGCACTGTCGGCACCCGGCCTGTAATAATATAGCTTATAGGGTTTTACCTGCGCTTTTTCCGGGTTCTTTTCTGCCGTAAAAGCCAGTTGCTTGCCTGCCTCATCAAACGCCAGCGCATGGTAAGTGCCCCTGCCGGTGCTGATTTCCTTTAGTTCGTCCTTATCTACATTGTATAAGTACACGCCAGATTTAACTGTTTTTGAACGGCGGGGTGCAGTAACAGAAAAAGCCAGCATCTTGCCATCTTTGCTTAGCTGGTAGTCGGTTACGTATTCGAAAGTGCGCTGCTTATTATTGGCTAACTGGCGCACGGTGAGATTTGCCCCTTCGCGGGTTGGCGCTGCAATGGTAGTGGCAATGGCTTTTTTAGAAGTATCAGCAGCAGCGGCTTTTTTTACCGTATCTGATGGGGCAAGGTAGGCCAGTACCGATGCTTTCTCCGCAATTTTGAAGGAACGTACACCGCCGATTTTTGTAACATTACGGCTGCCTAAGGCAAGTATACCCAGGGTATCTTTCGGAAAGTCAACCGGTTTTTTCTTTTTGATCCGGGCCTGCCGGGTATCAGCGTAAAGTGCCCGGATCAGGAACACCGCGTATCTGGAATCGTTGGTAATGCGTGCCGTATCGCCCCGGGCTATCTGTAATTTACCAGTACCCTGTACCGGGGTAATAAACAGGCTGGCATCGCCCTGCTGCGGCTTTACGGCGTACACCACCCATTTGCCATCATTGCTGATGCGCTCGTTACCGATGCTTTGCCAGCTATCATAAACGGAGTGGTCTACCGGCTTTTTGGCGGTGGTTTGTGCCCCGGCTGTTAAAGCGGTGAGCGACAGTAAAACGCTTGCATATAAATATTTGCGCATAATTAATTCAAGGGTTAATTAACGCTAATAAATATGCACAAACTTACCGGATTGCGGCCCGGGGCTACAAAAATGTTACAAAAGCGCAGCCCTAATCCGGTTGCGGGCTCATCGCTTTGTTGAGGGCAATAATCGAAGCCTTGAAATCTTCCCTGGCAATAATGAATTGAATGTTCACCTTCCGCAAGGCAAAACCGGCGCTCTTAATGTTGATATGATTATCGGCAAAAGCCGCTGCCGATTTAGCCAGCAAGCCGGGCTGGTCTATATTAGAGCCGATGAGGCACACAATCGCTACCTTTTCTACGGTTACCTTCTCAAACTTGTCCTGCAATAGCTGGATCAGTTTTTTGTTGTAATCCTTCTCCCATATCACAATGGATATGCTGTTGGCGCTGGTGGCCTTAAAGTTGTAACTGGTTTTAAAATCGTAAAACACCTGCATAATCTGCAAATCGGTACCTACGTTGCCTACCATCAGGGGGTCGTAAATATCAATCATCACCAGCTTATCGGTGCCGGTAATCACTTCAACACGCTTGTGCTTGCACACATAATCCTGCGTAATCAGCGTGCCGGGGTGTTCCGGCTCAAAGGTGTTTTTAATGCGCAGGTGAATGTTATTAATTTCCAGCGGCTTTGAGGCTTTGGGGTGTATAGCTTCCATGCCCACATCGGCCAGCTGGTCGGCCACATCATAATTGGTATAGCCTACAGGTATGCAATTGTCCACACCCACCATCACCGGGTCGGCAGAGCACAGGTGGTATTCCTTATGGATAATTACCTCCGGAGCTTTCACCGCTACGGCTATCTTGCTGAAGGTAACTTCAGAATAACCGCGGTCAAACTCCCGCATAATACCCTCGGTGCCCTTGGTATAGCCGGTAGCAATGCAGATGGTTTTAGTAAAATCAATATCCTTAAAGGCGTGTTTAATGCGCTGGTCAATGGTGTAGGGCTTGTGGTCATAAAAACCGCTCAGGTCAACCAGGGTAGCCCTGATGCCCATATTTTGCAGGATGTTGGTAAATACAAATGCCGAATGACTTTCGCCTATTGAAGCCAGAATTTCGCGGGCGGCCTGCAAGATGCCCTGGCTGTTCACATAACCCGATGCCAGCACATCAGACAGGTTTTCAAGATAGCCGCGGGCATCATGCACGTGCCTTTCAATAAAACTGTCGGCGGCAGCCAGATCCAAACCTAAGCCTTTATATTGCTTGTTGATCTGTTTTAACTTAATAATGAGATTGTTGAGCGGACGGTGAAAATCCTGGTGCTTCGCAATGCGGTGATAAACGCCCGGTTCGCCGGTCTTTTTGTTTTCGAGCAACAGGTTGGTAACGCCCGAAAATGCCGATACCACGAAAATGCGGTTATATAATTCATCGCCGGTACGCTTGTACAGAATGATGTTTTGAATTACATCACCCAATGCACTCATAGACGTGCCGCCGATTTTTTCTACTGTTAACATCTGCTTAATACAAAAGGATGCTAAAGTACGGTTATCTGTACTTTTAGGCAAGGAAAGAAAACTGTCAGACGATGTTATAATGTGGCTGCATGAAATAATGTTTAGAGTAGAAATTTAAGTTTATTATTGAGGTCGCTTAAACTAATCAAATTTAATGTTATATTTTCCACCAATAGCTAAATCATGTTTCATGACCTTATAATTTTTTTTACCGCTTGCAGATCCTCTATCGGCTGCTTTTTGGTATAGTTGAAGAGCAAAGCTTAAATCTTTTTCACAACCTTCGCCGTTTTCATAAAATGTTGCTAAATTATTACATGCCTCAGCATGACCATTATTACAAGCTTTTGTATACCAATAAATACATTTTTTAGGATTATAATTTGGATTTGGCCTTCCTAAGTAACCCATATCTTCATATTGCTGTCCCATATCAAATAAAGCTTCTAAATGGTTGGCATAAGCAGCTTTCCGTATTTGCAAGAAATATTCTGTATATAAAATATTCTTCTTCAAATCGTCTAATTCTTCAAAGTATAATTTTTGATGAATTAATCTGGCTTTTTGATAAGCTTCCAATCCTTTCGTAATTCATTTTAGTTTTTTTTTGTTTTTTAATCTTATAAATCCCTATCACTTAAACAGCATAAGTTTTCAATTAAATCTATTATCAGTTTTTACTTGGATACAAAGCCCCCGCCTTTTCAGCCGATGTTTTGATGCCCTTGATCATGGCCGAGCTGAAGCCATGATATTCCATATCGTTCAGGCCGGCAATAGTACAGCCTTTCGGTGAAGTTACCTTATCAATCTCCTGCTCGGGGTGCGAGGCCAGTTGCAGCAGCAGGTCGGCCGCACCTTTAGCCGTTTGCGCAGCCATTTTTAAGGCGTCGTGCGCATGGAAGCCGATTTCTGTGCCACCCTGCGAAGCCGCCCGTATGGAGCGCAGAAAGAAGGCGATACCACAGGCGCATAAGGCCGTTGCCGAGGTCATCAATTCTTCATTAATCTGCAGGCTGATACCCACCGTATCAAACAGGGAGGTAACCAGTTGCATATTCTCCTTCGAGGCACCGTCTGTAGCCAGGCAGGTCATGGAGTGGCCGATGGCAATAGCCGTATTGGGCATGGCACGAATTACCTGCACATCGGCATTCAGCCCCTCACGGATGTCTTTGCAACTTACGCCGCTCACAATGGATACAAATAACTGCCGCTGCACATCAAGTGCCGGCCTTAGCTCGTGCAGTACGGCGTTTAATTGCTGGGGCAGTACGGCCAGCACCACAATATCCGCCGCCTTTACGGCGCTTACATTATCAGCCGTAATGTGATACCCCTCAGCGGCATATGCTTCCAGTGCTTTTTCGTTGCGGCGGGTAAGCGTAATTTGCCGCGGCGGGCAAATGTTTGCCTTTACCAGGCCCTTGGCCAGTGCCAGGCCTATATTGCCGCTGCCTATTACAGCTATGTGTTGACTGATCATTGCTTTAATTACTTAGTTTGGTGCCAAAAGGCTTTTCTTTACTGATATTCTTCAAGTCGCCGGCGTGGCCGATAATTACGGCGCTTACCCCGCCGGCAATAGCCGAAAAGGCGTTATCCATCTTGGGCAGCATTCCGCTGTGTATCACTTGCTCGGTCTTCAACTGTTCGAAGTGCGCCTTGTCAATGTCCTTAATCAGGGAGTCTTCGTTATCTAAATCCTTTAACACGCCTTTTTTCTCAAAACAATAGATAAGGGTGGTGTCATACTTTTTTGCCAGGGCTACAGCCAGGGCCGAGGCAATGGTATCAGCGTTGGTATTCAGTAACTGCCCGTCCCCGTCATGCGTTAAAGCGCTGAACACCGGTGTAAAGCCTGCCTGCAGTAACGCTTCAATGCTCTCCACATTTACCGACTTATTATCCAGATCGCCGGCGTAGCCGTAATCAATTTCCTTTACTTCGCGCTTGCTGGCCGTTATGGTATTGCCATCGGCACCGGTAAGGCCGATGGCGTTGGTGCCGAACCGTTGTAGCTGGGCCACAATGTTTTTGTTAATCAGCCCGCCATAAACCATGGTTACCACCCGCAGGGTTTCTACATCAGTAATGCGGCGGCCATCCACCATTTGGGTTTCTATGCCGAGAGAAGCCGATATTTGCGTAGCTACCTTACCGCCGCCATGCACCAGTATCTTATCAGCTTTAATCGCGGTAAGATCCTTCAGAAAATGATACAGGTTCTCGGAACTGTCGATAACGTTGCCGCCAATCTTTATAATATACAGGGGATGCTTCGTTGTTGCCATCAGCAATAATCTATATCAATAACGTTTGGCGAAGATAAGCCTTTAAACGCTGCCTGATGCAGCCATGATAATTTTAGCCGAAACATAAAGGAGTTACCTTAGTTTTAAAGGAAGCATTGTATTTCAGCTTAAACAACTCCACCTATGGTGACAAATAATTTACAAAAAACTCCGGGAAGGCCGCGTGTGGTTATCATTGGCGGCGGCTTTGGCGGGATAAACGCCGCTAAAAAGCTCAAGAACGCCGACGTGGATGTGCTGATGCTGGACAAGCACAATTATCACACCTTTCAGCCGCTGCTTTACCAGGTAGCAATGGGCGAACTGGAGGCTGATTCCATTGCCTTTCCCATCAGGCGGATATTTTACCGGCAAAAGAATTTCGATTTTCATTTAACGGAAGTTCAAAAGATAGATGGGGCCAGCCAGGTGGTAAACACCTCTATTGGTGATGTTAACTATGATTACCTGATTGTGGCTACCGGCGCCAATACCAATTTTTTCGGCAACACGCAGATAGAGCGTAACACGATGCCCATGAAGAATATTGCCGAAGCGCTGAACATCCGCAGCCTGGTGATACAAAATATAGAAAAGGCTGTGGTAACCGCCGATGAGGCGGAGCGCAAGGCGCTGCTTACCTTTGTGGTGGTGGGCGGCGGCCCAACCGGCGTAGAGCTGGCCGGATCGCTGGCCGAGTTTAAAAGCAACATACTGCGCTGGGAATTTCCAAAAATCAATCCTGACGAAATGCAGGTTTATGTGGTGGAAGGCAAGCCAGAACTGATTGCCGCTTTATCAGACAAGGCATCGGTAAAGGCAAAGGTGTACCTGGATGAACTTGGTGTAACTGTTTACAACAGTGTGCACGTTAAAAGCTACGACGGCAATTTGCTTTGTATAGATGACGGAAAGGAAATTATAACCCGGAACGTATTTTGGGCCGCCGGCGTGAAGGGGGAGTCGCCGGAGGGGATTAAGCCGGAAAGCATGGCCAAAGGCAACCGCATACTGGTAGACGAGTTTAGCCGGGTAAAAGGTTACGGGAATGTATTTGCCATAGGCGACGTAGCGGCCATGATTACTGCCGATATGCCCGCCGGCGTGCCCGGCGTAGCGCAGGGCGCCATACAAACCGGTGAAAATGCCGCACGCAACATTATGCACCTGATGAAAGGCGAAAACCTGGAAGTTTTTAAATATGATGATAAAGGCTCGTTAGCTACTATTGGCCGCAACAAGGCAGTGGCCGATATTGGCAAGGCGCATTTTGCAGGCGTGTTTGCCTGGCTGTTATGGGCATTTGTGCACATTTTTACATTAGCCGGTTTTAGTAACAAGCTGGTGGTGTTTGTAAGCTGGGTGATCAATTACTTTACTAAAAACAGCGATAACCGCGTAGTGGTGCGCAACTTTGATACCAAAACCATGATGACCGACCCGGTAGCCCGTTGATCGTTACGGCTGTAATGCCAGCCGTTATCAGTAATTAGTTTATATGGATCTTACCCTTGTTATTACTTTTCTGGTTATTACCAGTGCACTGTACTCTTACCTGAATGCCAGGTTTCTGAAGCTGCCCGGCACCATCGGTATTATTGTAATTTCTGTTACGGTATCGGTATTGGCACTGATACTGAATAACCTCAACGTAAACATAGCCAAGCACCTAACCATACTTGCCAAAAGTATTGATTTTCCGGGAACGGTACTTAATATCATGCTGGGCTTTTTGCTGTTTGCCGGGTCATTCAATATCAACGTTAAAAAGCTTAAAGAGCAGATCAGGCCCATATTAGTGCTTAGCACCATTGGTGTTGTACTCAATACCTTTCTTTTTGGCTGGCTGTTCTATGAGGCCATGCAGTTACTCCATATCGAGCTTCCGCTTATATATTCATTCCTGTTCGGTGCACTGATTTCGCCGACAGACCCGGTATCGGTAGCGGCCATCATCAAGCAGTCCAACATGCCCGAACGGTTGGAAACCATTACTACCGGCGAATCGCTTTTTAATGATGGCCTGGGTATTGTACTGTTCATCACCATTCTTGAGTTCGTTCAATCCAGCTCCAACAAAATAGACCTGGGCAGTTCTGCTGTATTGTTCGCAAGGGAAGTATTGGGCGGCGTAACTGTTGGCCTGATTTTGGGTGTCTTAGCCAACAGGCTCATGCATTCCATTACCGATTTTGAAACCATTGTGCTGATATCATTAGCATTGGTAATGGGTGTGGTCAGTATCGCCAACGCATTACATTTGTCTATTCCCTTGTCTGTAGTATCGGCCGGTATTGTAACCGGTGCACGCAGTATTAATATTGAAAACAAGGAACGCTCGCATCAATCCCTGGAAATTTTCTGGAAACTGATAGACGAGATGCTGAACATCATGCTGTTTGTAATGATTGGCGTAGAGGTAGTGGTTAGCCCGTTTCTTAACAACTACTGGCTGGCCGGCGGCATTGCCATTGTGCTGGTATTGGCAGCCCGATGGTTAAGCATAACTGTACCCGTTACCCTGTTCAGGCGCACACTCGATATCAAATATTCTAATATTACCGTACTTACCTGGGCGGGGGTACGTGGCGCCATATCTATTGCACTTGCACTTTCGCTGCCGCATTCGCCTTACCGCGAGCTGATCCTGGCCGGCAGCTTCTTCGTTGTGATTTTTTCGGTGGTAGTGCAGGGTTTAACCTTAAACAAATTGATTAACCGCTTATTTGGCAGCAAGCCATCAACTTAAGTGAAATATATTTAACAATAGCGTTGATTTATTGTTATTAAAGTATAAAATCAAAAAAACACACCATGCCAACTAACAACAACCCCGAACATAGCGAAGGTAAAGTAACCAAAGCTATTGAGAATCAAACCGCTAAAGTTCCTTCTGCTTTCTTTTTGTACGCAGCACTGGCTTCTATCGGCACCTCATTAACCCTGAAGGTGATGAAGCAGCACAAGAATGCTTTATTTGTAGGGCAATGGGCTGCGCCTTTCCTGCTGTTAGGTATCTACAACAAGATAGTGAAGCTGGAAGGCAATGACTAAAGCAAAAAGAGGCTTATGAAAATAAGCCTCTTTTTGCTTTAAATGGTACTCAGCATTTCCTTTAATACGGCCTGCGCTGCCCAAACCCGGTTAGCCGCTTCGAGTATTACTACGGAGGCCGGGCCGTCTAATATATCGTCGGCAAGTTCCACATTGCGCCGTACAGGCAGGCAGTGCATCACTTTGGCCTTGTGGGTAACGGCAAGCCGCCCATTCGTCAGCATCCAGTCTTCATTACCGGGCAGCACCCGGCCGTAAGGCTCGTAAGCCGACCAGTTTTTTACATAGATAAAGTCGGCACCCTGCAGGGCTTCATCCTGGTTGTGGGTAATGGCAGCACCAGGGGTAAAGCTTTCATTCAGTTCATAACCTGCCGGGTGCGCAATAGTGAAATCAACATCGGCCTTGCACATCCATTCGGCAAAGGAGTTGGGCACTGCCTGTGGCAGGGCCTTTACATGCGGCGCCCAGGTTAATACCACCTTAGGCCGCGCAACGGTTTTTAACTCGGTAATGGTTACCAGATCGGCTAAGCTTTGCAGCGGGTGGCGTGTGGCCGACTCCAGGCTTACCAC
Organism: Mucilaginibacter sp.; assembly: GCF_965200995.1. Taxonomy (GTDB): domain Bacteria; phylum Bacteroidota; class Bacteroidia; order Sphingobacteriales; family Sphingobacteriaceae; genus Mucilaginibacter. The sequence continues at coordinate 3,534,713 of NZ_OZ241743.1, forward strand.
CGGCACACCGCAGTACTTTACAAATTTATTGAAGACGGCCTCACTGTAATCCTCCTCGCGGTTTTTCAAACCGGGAAATGAGCGGATGCCAATGATGTCGCAATACTGCCCCAATACAGCTGCCGCTTCGCGGATATGCTCTACTGTACTGCCGTTCATTGTGGCGCCATCCTGTAACTCTAAAGCCCAGCCTTCCTTATCCATATTGAGTATCATCACGTTCATACCCAAATTAAGTGCAGCCTTTTGGGTACTCATGCGGGTACGCAGACTTGGGTTGAGGAACACCAGCCCCAATGTTTTATTTTTACCCAGGTGCTGAGCGGCAAAGGGATTTTGCTTGCAGGCCAGCGCTTCTGTTACCAATGCGTTTAGGTCTGGCACATCATGTACGGATGAAAATAGCTTCATATTTTCAGATTAACATTCGCCTTAACGAAGGCAGTGTAAAGTGCTTATAGTTAATTGCTTAATGCTTGTTTAAATGCCGATAAGAACTGGTCGGCGTGTGCCTGGCTTAAATTTAATGCCGGCAGCAAACGTACTACATTAGGCTTGGCCTCACCGGTAAAAATGTGATATTTTTCCAACAGCTGCTTACGTATATGGCTCAGTTCTTCTGGCAACTCAATACCGATCATCAACCCCCGGCCCCGCACTTCTATCACCTTATCAAAACTTCTTAACTCGTCAATCAGGTAGTTGCCTACCTGCGAGGCATTTTGCAGCAGGCTTTCCTGCTGAAGCACTTCCAATACCGCTAAACCTGCGGCACAGGCTAAATGATTGCCGCCGAAGGTGGTGCCCAGCATCCCGTAAGCCGGCTGTATTTTAGGGGAGATGATGATGCCGCCGATAGGAAAGCCGTTGCCCATGCCTTTGGCCATCGTGTAGATGTCGGCATTCACATCCGCATAATCACTGGCAAAGAATTTACCCGTACGGCCATAGCCGCTTTGTACCTCGTCTGCAATAAATACGGCGTTCCAGTCGTCGCACAGTTGCCTTATCTTTTTCAGGAAGCTTACCGGCGCTACCTGTATCCCGCCCACACCCTGTATGCCTTCAATAATAACGGATGATATGTCATTGGCATGGAACGTGCTTTCCAGTACCGCCTCATCGCCCCAGGGTAATAACAGCACGTTTTCAGTTTCATTAACCGGCGCTACTATTTTCGGATTATCGGTTGCGGCAACGGCCAACGAGGTTCGGCCGTGAAAAGATTTGGTAAAGGCGATCACCTTCTTTTTGCCATTGTAAAAGGAAGCGAGCTTTAGGGCATTTTCGTTCGCCTCGGCACCCGAATTACACAGGAATAACTGGTAATCGGTTTTGCCCGACACCTGGCCCAGCAGCTCAGCCAGTTGCTTCTGCAAAGGAATCTCTACCGAATTGGAGTAGAAGCCGATTTGATGCAACTGGTTCACCAGCCGCTTCACATAATGCGGATGGGTGTGGCCGATAGAGATAACGGCATGGCCGCCATATAAATCCAGGTATTCCGTACCCTGCGCATCATACACCAGGCTGCCGGCGCCTTTTACTATTTCTATGGGGTTGATGGGGTAAACGTCAAATAATTTCATCGTGCTATAAATTAAAATCCGGTGGCCTTTAATTTTAAACCTGCGGTTTCTTCTAAGCCAAACATCAGGTTCATGTTTTGAACTGCCTGGCCGGAGGCGCCTTTCAGCAGGTTATCAATAATGCTGACAATAAATATTTTGTCTTGGTATCGCTTCACCTGGATAAAGCACTTATTGGTGTTCACCACCTGCTTTAAATCAATATTACGGGTGGTAACATGGGTGAACGGATGGTTTTGATAATAGTCAGTATACAACTGCAAAGCCTCTTCCTGCGATAAGTCGCTGTGCAAATACATGGAGGCGATAATGCCCCTCGTGTAATCGCCGCGGTACGGAATAAAGTTGATCTGCTCCGAAAAGCCGGGTTGCAGTTGTTGCAGCGTTTCGCTAATTTCATTTAAGTGCTGGTGCTCAAATGCCTTATAGACAGACAGGTTATCATTACGCCAGGTAAAATGGGAGGTAGGCGAGAGGCTTTGCCCGGCACCGGTTGAGCCCGTGGCAGCCGTAATGTGTACCTCATTGTTTAACTGATGATTAGCCGCCAGCGGCAATAATCCCAGTTGCAGGCACGTGGCAAAACAGCCGGGATTGGCAATATTTTGAGCCTGTATAACTTTTTCCCGGTTTAACTCCGGCAACCCATAAATGAAGCTGCGGTTGTTTAAGCTTGATTTTGGGTTTAAACGAAAGTCCTGACTTAAATCTATAATCTTAACAGACTTCTGGAAATTATTGGCGGACAGAAACTTATGTGCATCGCCATGCCCGACACATAGCAACAGAACATCAATATCATCTGACAGTTCGCCGGTAAACTTCAGTTCTGTATCACCAAACAGATCCGTATGCACCTCATATACATAATTGCCGGCATTGCTGTTGCTGTGCACAAAGGCAATTTCCACGTCCGGGTGGTTCACCAGGATGCGCAGCAGCTCGCCGCCGGTGTAACCGGCACCGCCAATGATACCGGCTTTAATCTTTTTGTTGCCTGACAACGGCACAGGTACGGTAGGTATCATACAATCAGCCCTCGCAATTAATCCGGTCGCCGTTGGTGGACGGATGTGAGTATAAAATGAATTCCAGATCGGCCCCGCCTTTATTGCTGATACAATGCTTTTGCAGGGGTTTTATCGCTATGCCCTGCAGCGGTTTCAGTAAGGTTTCCTCGCCATCAATCGTCATGATAGCCGTTCCTTTTAATATAAAAAAGAACTGGGTTGCCTTTTGATGATAGTGCAGCTGTTCGGCGGTATCAGGTGGCATCAGTTCTTGCTTAATAGAAATGGAGTCGCTGTTCACGAAATTCCACCCGTAACAATCATTGCCCCATTTATACTGCCCGAGGCAATTGCCCCGCGATACCGGCTCGTTCATTTATTGCTGGTTTACTTTATGATAAATCATCACCTGGTTGCCGAAAATTTTGGAGAAGCCTTTTACATCCTCGCCGCTCCAGGCGTTGTTCATTTCGCCATAGCTGCCAAACTTGTTCGACATCAGATCATGCGCCGACTCAATACCCGTTACCTGGAAACGGTAAGGGTTTAACTCTACCCAAACCTTGCCGGTAACGTTTTGCTGGGTATCGGTTAAAAACGCTTCAATGTTGCGCATAATCGGGTCGTGAAACTGCCCCTCGTGCAGCCAGTTACCATAAAACGACGATAACTGGTCCTTCCATGATAACTGCCATTTGGTAAGCACATGCTTCTCCAGCGTATGGTGCGCCTTGATGATGACCATAGGCGCAGCGGCTTCAAAGCCCACACGGCCCTTAATACCGATAATGGTATCACCTACGTGAATATCGCGGCCAATGCCATACGGTTGCGCTATGGCCTGCAGCGCCTGTATGACTGCGGTGGGGTGCTGGTAAGTTTTACCGTCGATAGAATGCAGCTCGCCTTTTACAAATTCCAGCTCCACCCTGCGGCTGCCGCTCTCGCTCACCGGGGTAGGCCAGGCCTCTTCGGGCAGCCCCAAATTAGAGGTCAGGGTTTCTTTACCGCCTACCGAAGTGCCCCATATTCCTTTATTAATAGAGTATTTGGCTTTTTCAAAGTTCATGTCCACGCCATGCTCCTTCAGGTAGGTGATTTCCTGTTCGCGGCTCAGCTTTAAATCGCGGATGGGCGTTAATATCTGCACGCTGGGTACCAGGATATTGAAAATCATATCGAAGCGCACCTGATCGTTACCGGCGCCGGTGCTGCCATGCGCTACATAATCAGCGCCTATCTGGTTGGCATAGTTGGCAATGGCGGTGGCCTGGCTCACCCGCTCGGCGCTTACCGAAAGGGGATAGGTGTTATTTTTAAGTACGTTGCCGTAAATAAGGTAACGCACGCAGGTGTTGTAAAAGTTTTCGGTTTCATCAACCACATGGTGCGAGGTAACGCCCATCTGGTAAGCGCGCTGTTCTACCTGGTGCAACTCATCCTGACTGAAGCCACCGGTATTTACAATAACCGAATGCACTTCAAGCCCTAAATCCCGGGTGAGGTAGATACAGCAAAAAGAAGTATCTAAACCGCCGCTGTAAGCCAGCACAACTTTTTTCTTCATGTTCTCGAAAATATTATCCTTTCAGATGTAAAACACTTGCCGATGCAACCACCAGCACTTTTAACGAATTTTTTAATGCGTTTTCAATACGCTCCAGCAGGGTAGCCTTGTGCGTTATCTTCTTCATCTTTTCCTCGTGCGCCTTTTGCTTTTCTTCCGGGTCCCACAGCATTGCGGTACACAGGCAGTTCTTGCGGCCTTTGGCGGTGAGGATATCATAATTAACGCAGCTGCGGCAACCCTGCCAAAATACCTCATCCTGCGTAAGTTCCGAATAGGTTACCGGTTCGTAACCCAGTTCTGAATTGATCTTCATCACGGCCAGCCCTGTGGTTAAACCGAATATTTTGGCGTCCGGGTATTTCAGGCGTGATAGCTCGAACACCGCACTCTTAATAGCCTTAGCTAAACCCACTTTACGAAAAACCGGGTTAACAATCAGGCCGGAATTGGCTACAAAGGCTTCATGGCTCCAGGTTTCTATGTAGCAGAAGCCGGCCCAGGTACCATCTTTGTGTAAAGCAATAACGGCCTTACCTTCCAGCATCTTATTAGCTACATATTCAGGAGAGCGCTGCGCAATGCCGGTACCACGCGCCTTGGCCGACTCGGCCATTTCATCGCAAATGAGCGGGGCATAATCTGCATGTTTGGCTGAGGCAACGAGTATATCAAAATCTTGAATGGTCATTAATTAAATTCCCCTGTTTTTAGCCCTGTGGCTATAAATAATAAAATAGATTGACCGAAGCAGAAAGGCTTCATAAACGGGTAGGTGCAGGCGTGTAACCTATCTCAAACCCGGGGAATATACAATCGTCGTCGGGATGACGGGGAGGGTACAAAAACAACTGAAACCAAAGCGGCTGCAACCGGAGCAGATACCGCTCTCGAAGTTGGCACATGTAAGCTTTGAATGTTCATTATCTGTTATTAGTGTTTTTGCCTTTTATTTTTTGTGCAAAAAACAGTATTAAATTTTATTTATGCAAATAATGCCTGTGAATATATTGTAAAGTTTTAAACCTAAACCGGTTTGATTATAAAATCGCTATTTATCAGCTATATCAACTGAACAGAAAGCGGATAAGCTTGTTGTTTGGCTTGATGCAACCCTTAATACTTACCCTTGCGCTTGACGAGCAAAGCCAGAGTTTTTTTGATGAACAGCGGCAACGCTATTTTCCGCCCGACCGTAACCACCTGAAAGCACACCTGAGTTTGTTTCACCAGTTGCCGCCGGATGAAGAAGACATCGTTTCGGTGATTAAAGACGTATGTGCACGGCAGCAGGTGCTAACCCTAAATATTAACGAAGTGCGGAACATCGGCAGCGGGGTAGCCTTTAAAATTGACAGCCCCGAACTGGTACAACTGCACCAGTACCTGCAGCGGCAATGGCAGCAATGGCTGATACCACAGGACCAGCACCGGCTGTGGCCGCACATCACCATCCAAAATAAAGCCGAGCCTGCCGCCGCGGCCGCTTTACGCACCAGGCTGGCTACCGATTTTCAACCCCTTACGGCCTATGGTACCGGCCTGCTGCTTTGGGAATACCTGGGCGGCCCCTGGCGGCCGGTAGAAACGTATATGTTTGCGGCGGAACCAATGTGATAAATGCCGGGTTCATCACACCCTTAACAGCAGATTTGGTATTGTCCGAAAATGTACCGAAATTGTCCGGAAGTATTTGCAGGGTGTTGACCTTCAATGCGATGCTTGTTTCCGATTGCAGTTTGCTGCCACTATTTTAATTGTATAACACAGATTTTGATATGAAAAAAGTTACAGGTATAGGCGGTATATTTTTCAAATGCGATAATCCGCAGCAGATGAACGAATGGTATGCCAAAAACCTTGGATTGCCTGCAAGCGAATACGGCGCAACGTTTGAGTGGCAGCAGGCGGATGATCCTTCTAAAAAAGGCTCTACCTCCTGGTGCACCTTTCCGCAGGATACCCAATATTTCAACCCGTCGGCCAAACCCTTTATGATCAACTACCGGGTAGAAAATCTGGCGATGCTGGTAGCGGAGCTAAAGAAAGACAACGTAACCGTAGTTGATGAGATTGCAGAATATGACTATGGCAAATTTGTTCATGTGCTCGACCCGGAAGGCAATCTCATTGAGCTTTGGGAGCCAAAAGATGAGCCTGATGCGGCAGAATGATTAAAGCCGGCCTGCTCTGAGCGGACTGTGCCGAAATAAAATCATCGCGCTGAATGGTTAATCATTAGTATGGCTCAAACCAAGCACCCGTTACCGGTAGAAATGAAAACCTGATTTACTGTTTTGCCATAATATCGTTGATGATCATATCCGCATGGATGCGCGAGTTTTCGATGAACCATAAATGCGTATCCATTCCGCCCACCACCACGCCGGCCAGGTATATGCCCGGCATGTTGGTTTCCATGGTATCGGGGTTGTAGGTAGGGATAAACTTATCTTCGGTTAACGTGATACCCGTCTGCCTTAAAAAATTGAAGTTGGGTTTATAGCCCGTCATAGCCATTACAAAATCATTGGATATGGTTACGGTTCCGTTTGGGGTGCTGATGTCTGCTTCGTGCTCCCGCACGGCGGCAAGGCTGGAATTGAAGTAGGCTTTGATGCTTCCTTCTTCAATGCGGTTAATAATATCCGGCCGCACCCAGTACTTTACCCGGTTACTGATTTCGGGTCCGCGTATCACCAGCGTTACCTCTGCACCCTTGCGGTAGGTTTCCAGCGCCACATCAATAGCCGAGTTGCTGGAGCCCACCACCACCACTTTCTGCATGGTGTAGTAACTGGGGTCTTTGTAATAATGCTTTACTTTGGGTAAATCTTCGCCGGGTATATTAAGGTTAACGGCAATATCATAAAAGCCGGTGGCAATGATCACCTTTTTTGCCTGATAGGCCGCTTTGCAGGTAGTTACCTGATATGCGCCGTTATTGGGCACCACAGTTTTTACTTCTTCAAACAACCGGATAGGGAGGTGGTACTGGAAGGTTACCCGCCGGTAGTATTCCAGCGCCTCGGCACGGTTGGGCTTATTATGCGTGCTCATAAAGGGCAGGTTGCCGATTTCAAGTTTCTCCGAAGTGGAGAAGAACGTCATGGTTGACGGATAATTGTACAGGGAGTTGACCAGGCAGCCCTTTTCCAGTATTACAAAGCTCAAGCCGGCATTTTGCGCCGCAATGCCACAAGCCAGTCCGATAGGCCCGCCGCCGATAATGATTACATCCAGCATAGTTATAAATTATGATTTTGCCAGCACATCCCGAAATTCCTGGTGCCGGCCGAACATAGCCCCGGCAAATGAGCAGCTTGGGGTAATCTTTAACTGGTGCTGCCGGGCATAGTCTACCGCAGTTTTTATAAGTTCGTCGCCCAGGTGCTTGCCCTGGTATTCATCGCTCACCTGGGTGTGGTAAATGTCCATTACATCGCCGGTTACCATGTAACGGCTCTCGGCTATACGCTTATTTTGTTCTTCGATATAAAAGCTGCCATCCTGGCCGCTTTGCTGTTGCTCTACTTTCATGTACGGGTTTGGGGTGTAACAATAAATGCGCAGAAATAGTTATGAAAAATTTATCATGTGAGATGGCTAAAAAAGCATTTTATTGCCGTTTATCAACTTTTATGGCTTTTTATCGCCTCATACAGGCGCAAATGGTACCGGGAATATTGGGATTTGAAGGGAAACGGAGCGCTAAACAGCGCAGTACGGAAACAGGAGAAATAAAAAATGGGTAAGCTACTTTTATCGCACCGCTACAACCTTTCACCCTTGCTGTATTCCTACCCTGGGGGAGTTCAAAGGGAGCTGGTCGTAAAAGACTTACCCGCCACAAAGATATAAAAAAGTTGAAATTCAGGCCATATACATAACCAAACGTTGCTAATTGGTTGATATTCAAGGCAAATAAATAACCATCAGTTGATCACGTGCCTCTCATTGAACCTGATTTCCCGGTACACCTTCCATTTAGCATGGGCATTCAAGGTTTCTTTTTCCAGAATAAACAGCCGGTCTACCAAAAATTCATCCTGAAATTTACGATTGTAAAAGCGCGGCCATACTTTATAAAAATTATCCACAGGAATGGTTTTGGCAACAGTGATATGCGGTACAAACTGGCCTGCGCTTATATTAAGATTGGCCCTGAGTTCGTTAAGCCAGTTATCGGCCTTGAAGGTTGGCTTAATGGCCGTATAAAGGGTAATGATATTATTAGGGTGTTCGAAAAATCTAAAATCGTCGGTTTTAAGAGTGATACATGGCATTGTTTTAAGTTTGGCTTCCATCTGGTCAACCACCGATTCAATCATGTAGGGCTTTTGCCTTGGGTACTGTTTTATGGAAATGTGTGCTTTTGACTGACAACCGGGATAATCATTAATCATGGATTGTACCAGCAATTTACAGTATTTAACCGAAGTGATGATATGTTCACCGGGCGGCAGCAGGAAGAAGTAGTCTTTATAGCTTGTCATAAAGGAGTGGATTGAGGCCGCAAATTGCTAAAAATATTAGTATATACCAAGCTGTTTATTTATATTTGTTAGGTGAATAGCAAGCGTTATATCGTTCATATCGATCTGGATTCCTTCTTTGTATCCGTTGAGCGTAAGTATAACCCGGCGCTTATCGGCAAGCCGGTGATCATCGGCGGCTCGGCAGACAGGGGAGTAGTGGCGTCCTGCAGTTATGAAGCGCGGCAGTTTGGCATACACTCGGCAATGCCTACCCGGCAGGCGTTACAGCTTTGCCCGCATGCCATTGTTGTAAAAGGTACGCATGGCCGGTATTCCGAAGCCTCGGCACAGGTAACAAAAATTATTGAAGCAACCGTTCCGCTGTATCAAAAATCATCCGTAGATGAATTTTATATCGATTTAACCGGTACCGACCGGTTCTACAATCCTTACCAAATGGCTACCGATTTGAGGCAGACCATCATCAGGGAAACAGGTTTGCCCATATCGTTCGGCATGGCTTCATGTAAAACGGTTGCTAAAATGGCAACCAATGCCGCCAAGCCCAACGGCCAGCTTTATATTCCGCACGGGCATGAGAAGGCTTTTATGGCGCCTTTTTCTATTTCAAAAATTCCAATGCTGGGCGAACGCGCCTGTGAAAAGCTGCATACCTACGGTATTGATACAATACGGGATTTACAGCGCGCCGATGTGCGTTTTTTGCAGGCCTTATTTGGTAAAAACGGACAAATAATATGGCAACGGGCCAATGGCATAGATGATGCTGAAGTTTTACCTTACAACGACCGCAAGTCGATTTCTACCGAGCATACCTTTGACCACAATGTTACTAATATGAAAACGCTCGATTCTATATTGATTTCCATGACGGAAGAACTGGCGTTTAAATTACGGGCTGAGGATAAGCTGGCTTCGTGCCTGGCGATAAAGATTCGCTTTGGAAACTTCGAAACGCATACGGTGCAGCAAAAAATCAATTATACCGCAGCAGAGCATGTGCTGTTGCCCGGCATCAAAAAACTATTAGACAAGGCATGGAACGGGAAGCGGCCAATCCGGCTGATCGGAGTTAAACTGAGCCAGCTCTATTCAGGCCATCATCAGATTGACATCTTTGATGATAGCGAGCAGCAGTTGAAATTGTACCAGGCCATGGATACCATCAACTATAAATATGGTAATAAAACCGTTTGCCGTGCCGCCGGTATGGAGGTAAAGCAACGCAACTTTAATCCGTTCTTAAAAACATAAAAGCCGCTTTCTTTTTACAGAATGCGGCTTTTATTCAGTTTAGTTTGTAAAGATTATTGAGGAAGCTTAACCTTGTACACTATGTAGGGCGAGGTGCGCTTGTTTACACCATTGTTATAATCCGGTTGTTTGTTGATTTGCGAGGTGGTTATAAAAAGATAACCATCGTTTGAAACCGAGTAGGTATCAGGCCAGATCAATTGGGCGCTTTTGAACCATACTGACGCTTTGAGGTCGGGCGTAACTTTTACCATGCGGTAGTTCACCATATCGCCTAAGTAAAGATTACCCTTTTTATCGAAGATCATTCCATCGGTATTGGCAACTTCACCTAAATTCTTAACCTCGCCGGCCAGTTGCTGCTTGGTTAATTTCTCATTTAATAAAGATGAGGTTTTGATACGGTTCAGTATCTTATCATTTATAGTTTTATAATACAACCAGTTACCATCCGGTGAAAGGGCAATACCATCGGAGTTGAACTTAGCCGGCTGGCCCTGCTTTTTAAATTCTTTACCGTCTATTATAAACTTATGATTAGGGTCCGGCAGAGTAGATTTATCTGCCTGTAACACCTGGCGCGATTTGCCCGTTTTTAAATTTAAAATTACAATACCGCCAGTACCAGAATTGGTTATATAGGCCACTTGCTTTTTGGTATCAACCCTGATGTCGTTCAAATAACTGTTATTATCAATAGTACCCTGAAAGCGATAGGTTTGAACCGGCTTGTTGGTTTTCAGATCATACTTTACCACCTTTGCGGCATTACCTGCCACTTTGCCTAAAAACGGGGCAGCCGGGTCTACAATGTACAGGTAATCATTATCATCAACATAGGCCGTTTGCACGCATACCCATTTGTTCAGGCCGTCTTCACCTTTTTTCCAGCCGTTGGCAGCCGCATCAGGATAAGGCTTTGCGGTACCGTTGGGCATTACTTCAACTACCGCATATTTGTAAGTGCTGGACCAGTAGGGGTAAGTAACAAACAGACGGCCGGTTTTAGAAACCGCCACGCCTGTAAACTGGTAAGTATTATCAGCATAAACTTTTTGCAGCTGCGGTGCCTGCGCCTGCGCATAATTGGCTACTGAAGCCATACCAGCAACAGAAAATGCAGTTATAAGGCAGATGATGATGTTTTTCATAAATCCTATAACTTCATTTTTAATTAAAAGGTTTACTTATTATTTAATTAGCATTTGGAGCTTTAGTAAACAATCATTTTTAAGCCTTAATGCTGCGCAGGTATTTGTAGCTCGAAGTAATACTGGCATAGGCATCGGCAGGCATATCATGCTCCACAAAGAAATGCTTCATACCTGCGGTGGCGGCTTGTGCAAAAATGAGCTTATAGTCAACCACACCTTCGCCTGCGGGTACAATGGTGGTTAAATCCTTTTTAAGATTTTTTACATGCCACAATGGGAAACGGCCGGGATGCTTTTTAAACAGCTCAACAGGGTCTGAACCACCCTTAACCGACCACGCCACATCCAACTCCATTTTAACTGTTTTAGGGTCAGTTTCTTCCAGAAAAACGGTATAAGGTACCTGCCCCTGTACGGTTTTAAATTCCTGATCGTGATTGTGATAGCAGAATTGTACCCCTGCTTTGCTGCAGGCTTCGCCTGCTTTATTAAGCAGGGCAACGGCTTGTTTAATTTCGTCAGTGGTTTCAAACGGAAGGCCGCCGGCACAAACCAGGTAACTTACGCCGCCTTCGGCCATATCATCTACTATCTGCTGCATATTATCGCGCAGGTTCATTAGTTTTGGCATAACCATAGGCTTACCATCGGCGCCTGCCGGCATTTTTGTTCCCGGAGGCAATTTGAAGGGCTGCCCGATAACATGATGCGATTTCCACGCAAGGCCCATGCCTTTCAGCATCTGCGCAAAAGATTTAGGCGTGTAACCGTAATACGGACCCTTACTACTGTAAGCCGATTCTATCTCTTTATAACCTATGGCGGCAACGCGTTTCAGGTTGCCTGTTACATCATTGTCAATCACATTAAACAATGTAAATAATTGTAAGCCAATTGCATGTGGTTTAGCGGCGGTGCCGAAAGCCGATGCAAAATCAGGCAGCGACAAAGCTGCGGCCACTGTGCCGGTGCTTTGCAGAAATCTTCTACGGTTCATAAAATATCTTAGGTTTAACTGCTTAAAATTAAACAGTTAGAATACATAAAGCATAATTGTTGAGAATTTTTATTTGAGGTAAAGGCACAAAAAAGCCCTGCATACTTTTATGCAGGGCTTTATAAATAATTATTGGCAAATTAATTACCGGCCACCGCCCATAGCCTTTAAATCTTCAAGGGTAATTTTCTCGTAATCGGCAGGGATGGCGAATGTGCCTTTTGGTACTGCCTGCTGCGCAATTGATTTCAGGGTAACCTCGGTTGGCCTGCCCATCTGCACGGTAGTAAACTGTACCGGGAAACCGCCTGCACCGGCGAAATACTTTGACAGTATATTGTAAGGGGCGCTAATGTCAGTAGTTACCCAGGCTGTATAGGTTTGGCTGCTTTTGGCATCTTTAACGGTAACTTTCTTACAATTAAAGCCGCTAATCTGCTTGGTTTCGCTGGAGGGAGTAAATGAAAACTTAGGCTCTTGTGATTTGGCTTCTTCCAGTTCGGCCGGGGTTGCAATGGCCGCTTTACGGATGCTGGCAATCTCTACATCTACCAATACCGCCAAAAAGCTGGAGTTGCTGGTGCCGATAATCTTAACAATGGCAGGCCCCTGGTTAATGGTATAGGAGCTGGAATCGCCTTTAAAGTAGGCTTTAGCCTCTGTACTTTGGCCCGCAGCCGAAATGCTGTAAGTAGCCAGTCCCTCAGTGTAAGATTTTTGGGCGCTTGCTGTTAAAGCTGTTGCAGAAAGAGCTACTCCCAAGGCAACTTTAAAAAATTTGTGGGTCATTGTTTTTAGTGTTATACTTATGTGTTGTTTGATGATCGGGTATTTAAGAGTATTCTAAAGTTAATGCTTTTTTAATGAGATGCAATTATAAATGATTTGTTACGCTTCAGACTGATAAATTTTTTGTGCTGTGCGGCAGTGTTTATTTCAAGTTCCCGAATTGCCTGATTTGAATTACCGGCACCGGCAATTACGGTGTGATAGACGTAGCTTTGCGCTAAAAGGTTTAATTCTGTTTTAGCTGTTCCGCTAATATAAATATAATCGATTGTTACTGGTTGCCGGAGATGCTTGTACCTGTAAGCCGAATCCACAATAAGAATTGATTGATCAAGAAAACGGATATAGTTACCTGCCTTCCTCAGGATCGGGCTATTAAAATTCTGAGTAAGGTCACACAGCCGGTATTTCTGCATCCGGCTGCTGTCAAGGCAGGGCTGAATGCTGTATTTGAATGTTTTGTCTTCTTGGATTACATCAGTAAGTACTATACCCGTGTTTCCGCTCCTGAATAATACACCCGTATGCTTCCTGATGTTAAAAAAAGTGATCTCATGGCTGCTGTATGCTTTATAATCCTTAAAACCGGCCGACAGGGTAAGAATGAATGTACTTATCACTACGGCAAACAATGCGGGGCTTTTTTTTCGGTATGCAAAAATCACTAAAGCTGCAACCAGTACACCCAATACCAGCGCCTCGGCAGGAGTGATCCAGATGCCGCTCCTGCTGGCATACGGAAGATGTTCTATATATATCAGGCATTTGTTGGTAATAAGAATTACGTACTTTAATATGATTCCTAACCAGGCCGAAATAAAGGAAAACGGATATAATAAAAGATATAAACCACCCAACATTATAATCAGTTCGGCAGGGATGATAATTAGTAAATTACTGATAAGAAAATATACTGGAAACTGGTGGAAGTAAAAAACGCTGAGTGGCAAAGTGGCTAATTGTGCCGCTAAAGATACTGAGCACAGATACCAGACTTTTTTCAGCCATTTGTTTTCTATCACAATCAGCCGTTGCAATACCGGCTGTACCACAAACAAGCCGAATACGGCACAATAGGAGAGCTGAAAGCCAACATCAGCTAATAACAAAGGCTGATACAGCAGCAATAAAAAAGCAGATGCTGCCAGCAGGTTGACCGCGCCGGTGTGGCGGTAAAAAGTTTTGCCTGTGATGAAAAAACTGAGCATGATTACAGCACGGCATACTGCCGGCGAAAAGCCGGTAAGCAGCGCATATCCCCAAATAAGCGCAATGGTAAATATCGCTTTAAACCACCTGCTATACTTGCTATGGCTCAAAAAACTTAAGCCCATACTGATCAGCGCATATATAAAGGCTACGTGCGCTCCTGATACAGAAAGCACATGCAGTGTACCCGTAATTGCATACGCCTGTACCAGATCGGGGTTAAGTTCAGCATTGTAGCCCAGCATCAGTGTAGAAGCAACGGCTGCCGCCTCTGTATTGCTTATGCCTTTTTGCAGCCGGTTAACGAGGCGCCTGCGAAGGCGGAGCGCGTACGCAATTGCAGGGTTGCCGGCAGCTTTGCGTACAACCTGGTACTTCCCCGGACTGATAAACGCCTGATAATAGATGTTTTGGTTGGCTAAGTACTTTTTATAATTAAACTCGGCCGGGTTATAGGGAGGGGCAATAGAGGTATAGTTCGCTGGTATCAATAGCCAGTCGCCATATTCCAGGGTGCTGTTGTGCTGGCCGGCCGGCATGATAAGCATCAATTTACCTGTGGAAGCATAATTGTGCTGGTTATAAATACGTTGCTTAACTAACCCTTCAAAACGGATATATGCGCCGCTCTGCTTCGGCTCACTGTTAATTTGAAGCAGTAATTGCGTAGATTGCTGATTGGCAAAAAAACCGGGATGCTTACGATCATCAGATTTGGCTGCCAGCAGGTAACCGGTAATGAACAAGATAATCAATATCAAAAAACCGCCCAGCCATTGCTGCTGATAGACTTTCAACTTTACATAACCTATGTTTAAAACGCAAAAAGCGAATGCGGAAAGTAAAATGATACCGTATAAAATAGCAACAGGTGCAGCAGGCCATACCCAAAGGCAACAAGCCATACCGGCCATAAACGGTATTAAAATCAGTAAAAAGGGCGATTCTGCTTTTTGCCTGGCAAAAATGGAATAAGTGGAAGCCGTTTGCGGCAGCATGAAGCCAATATAGGTGATTGAATACGAAACTACAATTGGTCGCGTACTTCAATTAAAAATGACCGCAGGTTTTCAAGTGCCGAGAGTACGCTTTGCTGGTCTTTGGCAGTATTGAGATTGCCTTTTAAATGATCTTTAGCGCCATTTAGAGTATACCCCTTATCCCTAATGAGGTGAAAGATGATCTTTAAATTCTCTACATCCTCCGCAGTAAAATAACGGTTGCCCTTCTTGTTCTTTTTAGGCTGCAGGATGTCGAACTCTTTTTCATAGTACCTCAACAGCGATTGATTTACATCAAACATGGCGGCTACCTCGCCCATGGTGTAATACATTTTATTGATATCGCGTTCTTTATAAGGCATGTGCAAAAATAATTTTTTATTCGGAAGAAGCGTGCCCGGCGGCAGTGAATAAATTTATGCGGCCTGCATTTCAATCATTGCCAATTAGCGAATCTTTAAAGTAATTACAGGCAGTGGGGGTTAATAGGGTATTTTATATATTTGGCAGGTATGAATAAAATGAACATTGCATTGGTTGCCGGTGGTTACAGCGGCGAGTATGAGGTATCCCTGAACAGTGCAAAAAACATAGCGGCCAACCTGAATGCGGATGTATATAACGTTTATACCCTTCTTATTAACCGCGACCACTGGATTTACCAGGCCGAGCATGAAAACATTGCCGTTGACAAAAATGATTTCAGCATTACGATAGCCAATCAAAAAGTGGTGTTTGATCTGGCCTTTATCACCGTGCATGGTACCCCCGGCGAAGACGGTAAGCTGCAGGGGTATTTTGATATGCTGGGCATACCTTATAATACCTGCGATGCCACCACCTCGGCCATTACCATGAACAAGGCTTACACCAAAACCATTGTACACAGCATTAAAAGCCTGTACACGGCCCGTTCCATGCAGTTGTTCCGTAAGGATATACATGATGTGGCTACCCTGGCCGCTGCGTTGCATTTTCCTTTATTTGTAAAGCCTAACAATGGGGGCAGCAGCGTAGGCATGAGTAAAGTGCATAACATGGCAGCCCTGCCCGCCGCACTTGAAAAAGCCTTTCACGAAGACGAACAGATACTGGTAGAGGAGTTTATCCAGGGCCGCGAGTTCAGCATCGGTATAGCGCGGCTTAACGGCAAGATCATCGTACTCCCGCCAACCGAAATTATCAGTTCGAAAGAGTTTTTTGATTATGAAGCCAAGTATACGCCCGGCGTAACGCAGGAGATAACACCTGCCAACATAGAACCGGACAAACTAATTGAAATTGAAGCTATTGTAAGAGAGGTTTACCTGCGCCTTAACTGCCGGGGCATGGTAAGGGTAGATTTTATTTTGCAGCAAGAAACCGGCTATTTTTATTTCATTGAGGTGAATACTACACCCGGCCAGTCGGCTAACAGCCTCATTCCGCAGCAAGTGAGGGCGATGGGCATGCAGGTAAGCGATTTTTATGCTGCACTTATTGAGGGTTCATTCGGCCACTAACCTGCTAAACAGAATAGTGCCTGATGATATCGTCGGGCACCTTTGCGCCTCTGCCCGTTTTCATGTCAATCATGGTATAATCAAACCAGCCGTCGCAGCACACCTTTTGTGTAGCTTTGTTTTTTATGGTGAAGGCCACGCGGCAGCCTTTGTCATTTATTTCGGCAATACCGGTACGCACTAAAAAGTAATCGCCCATCAGCAGGGGTCGCTTGTAATTTACATTAGCGGTTTTAACCACCCAGCCAAAGCCGCGTTCCATAAATTTTTCCATCGGCATACCATACCCGGTGTCCATCTGCTCATAGCGGGCGGCCAGCACATAGTCGAAATACTTGCTGCTGTGCACGTGCTGAAACATGTCGATATCATCGGGCCGAACGCGGTGCTCGGTTTCAAAAGTGGCGTATGCGGGTTGATTTTCTTCCATTTGATCTAAATTGATTAAACATGAAAGTAAAAACAATTACTATTGTTTATAATAACGAAATTCACTTTCATTTTAGGCAATGACGATACAAGATAAACTACCCCGGTTACTACAATTGGGTGTACCGGCCAAAACATTAAATTACTACCGGGAGCCGCACCGGTTTTATCATACCCTTGCGCATCTTGATGATCTGATTGACCAGCTGCATCAGCGCAACCTCGATAACAACCCGGCATTGCTGCTGGCAACTGTTTATCATGATGTTGTGTACAATCCACAATCCGGCACCAATGAAGAAGATTCAGCACAATATTTTGAAGAAACGTTCACTGGCGACGAAACATTGAAATCTGAGGTTCGTCAAATCATACGGGATACCAAAACACATCAGGCATCTACAAACCTTTCTGCTATATTTTGTGAAATTGATTTGGACATTTTAAACCGTCCTTTAGGTGAGCTTATCAAGTATGAACATCAGATTTTTAAAGAATTTCAATTTGCTGATCATACTTTGTATCAAAGCAAGAGAGTTGAGGTATTGAAGCAGTTACGCCAGCAAGTTGACAACAAAGATTTAGATGCACTCATTATTTATGTAGAAACCCGGCAACCGCACATCGCTGTATACCCGGGCAGCTTTAACCCTTTTCATAAGGGACATTTAAATATTTTGCAGAAAGCCGAGCAAATATTTGATAAGGTGATTATTGCCCGCGGCATAAATTTACAAAAGCAGGCACCTGCATATCAGCTTCCGGGCGTGTTAAATTACCGGCAATGTACCGCCTACAATGGCCTGCTTACTGATTACACAGAAAGCTTAGGTTACCCGGTTACCATCATACGTGGTTTGCGCAACGGTACTGATTTGCAATATGAACTGAACCAGTACCGCTACCTGCAAGACCTGAGCCATAAACCGCTGAATATTGCATCTATTTTTTGCGACCCTGAGTTTGAGCACATTTCCAGTTCGGCCATACGGCAACTGGAAAGTTATGGCAAGGCAGCCGGTTACCTGCTGGAGTAGGTACATCAAGCTAATCAACAGTAAGCAGTGCTTGTTTTTATAGAAGAATATTGTTACCTTCGCGCACAATTAATTCAATTTATTTACGCTTTAATATTATTCAGGTAATGTATTTAAGTAAAGAAGCGAAAGCTGAGATTTTCGCACAACATGGTAAGAGCGCAACCGATACCGGTTCTGCTGAAGGACAGGTGGCCTTGTTCACCACCCGTATTGCACATTTAACCGGCCACTTAAAATCAAACCGTAAGGATTTCGGTACCCAGTTATCACTGCAAAAACTGGTAGGCAAGCGCCGCGCACTGTTAGCTTACCTGTTCAAAAAAGACATTGAAAGATACCGTGCTATCATCAAAGCTTTATCGCTGCGTGATATCATTAAATAACGCTTTCCAGTTTTTAAAAAAAGCCATTTCTACTTGTGAAATGGCTTTTTTACTTTTGTTATCACCAGAAATTACATAAACAACCGGTGCGCTCCTAAAGATGAAAAGCGCATCATAATTAATTAAAAATGAGTTATAATGCAATTAAAAAGGTATTCGATATAGGTGACGGCCGCACCATTGAGATCGAAACCGGTAAACTGGCCAAACAAGCCGATGGCTCGGTAGTGGTAAAAATGGGTGATACCATGCTGCTGGCTACTGTAGTATCATCGCCCGAAGCTAAAGAAGGAATAGATTTTCTTCCCTTGTCAGTAGACTATCAGGAGAAATATGCGGCAACCGGCCGTATCCCCGGTGGTTTTCTGCGCCGCGAGGCACGTTTATCAGATTATGAGGTTTTAATTTCACGCCTGGTAGACCGCGCCCTGCGCCCCCTGTTCCCGGAAGATTATCATGCAGATACCCAGGTGATGATTTCACTGATTTCTGCCGACAAAGATATTATGCCTGATGCACTGGCAGGTTTAGCTGCCTCTGCTGCTATTGCGGTATCAGATATTCCTTTTAACGGGCCTATCTCCGAAGTGCGTGTAGCAAAGATTGACGGTAAGCTGGTCATCAATCCGTTGATGAGCGATTTAGAGCGTGCTACTTTAGAATTTATCGTAGCCGGTTCTGAAAACGATATTAACATGGTAGAGGGCGAATGTAAGGAAATACAGGAAGCCGAAATGGTGGAAGCCATTAAATTTGCCCATGATGCCATCAAAATTCAGGTACAGGCGCAAAAAGAACTGGCTGCCGAAGTTGGTAAAACCGTAAAGCGCACCTACAGCCATGAGCACAGCAACGAAGAACTGAAAAAGGAAGTTTACGAAAAAACTTACGATCAGGTTTATGCCGTGGCCAAATCTGCCTCTGCCAAAGATGAGCGTAGTGCAAAATTCAAAGAAATACGCGATTCTTACATTGGTACTTTAGGCATTGATGCTGATGATATCACCAGGCATCTGGCAAAAAAATATTTCCACGATGTGCAGTATGATGCCATCCGTAACCTGGTGCTGGATGAAGGTATGCGTTTAGATGGCCGCAGCACAACCGAGATACGCCCCATTTGGAGCGAGGTAAGCTATCTGCCTTCAGCGCATGGTTCTGCCGTATTTACCCGTGGCGAAACACAGGCATTAACCAGCGTTACCTTAGGTGCTAAGGATGACGAGCAAATGATTGACGGTGCATTTATCAACGGCTATCAGAAATTTATTTTACACTATAATTTCCCCGGCTTTTCTACCGGCGAGGTTCGCCCTAACCGGGGAGCAGGCCGCCGCGAAATTGGCCATGGTAACTTGGCGCAGCGTTCGTTAAAACGTGTACTGCCACCGGAAGAAGCAAATCCTTATACCATTCGTATCGTTTCTGATATTTTGGAATCTAACGGTTCTTCCTCAATGGCTACAGTGTGCGCAGGTACATTGGCGCTGATGGATGCCGGTATAAAGATCTCTGCGCCGGTATCAGGTATCGCCATGGGCTTGATTACCAACGCTGAAGG
Source organism: Mucilaginibacter sp. (assembly GCF_965200995.1). Lineage (GTDB taxonomy): Bacteria > Bacteroidota > Bacteroidia > Sphingobacteriales > Sphingobacteriaceae > Mucilaginibacter. Next base: position 3,554,697 of record NZ_OZ241743.1, read on the forward strand.
CAGCAAGTACGCCGTACTGTCTGACATTCTGGGTGATGAAGATCATTTAGGGGATATGGATTTTAAGGTAACCGGTACTGAAAAAGGTATAGTGGCCTGCCAGATGGATTTAAAAATTAATGGCCTTTCTTATGAAGTTTTGGCAAAGGCTTTAGACCAGGCCAAAGCCGGCCGCCTGCATATTTTGAACGAGATGAGCAAAACCATCAGTGCACCACGCGAAGATTACAAGCCGTTTGCGCCACGCATTGTTCAGTTAAAGATTGATAAGGAATTTATTGGTGCGGTGATTGGCCCCGGTGGTAAGATTATCCAAGAGATGCAACGTGAAACCGGTGCAACCATCAATATCGAAGAAGTGGGCAACCAGGGTATCGTTCAGATATTTGCTGCCAATAAGGATGCCATTGATGCCGCGGTTTCGCGCATTCGTGCCATTGCATCAAAGCCGGAAGTTGGTGAAGTGTACGAGGGTAAGGTGAAAACCATTATGCCATTTGGCGCTTTTGTGGAAATAATGCCCGGCAAGGACGGCTTGCTGCACATTTCTGAAATTGACCACAAACGCCTCGAAACCATGGATGGCGTATTTGAGGTAGGCGAAACGGTGAAAGTGAAACTAATGGATGTGGATAAGCAGGGTAAGTTAAAACTATCCCGCAAGGCGCTTATTCCAAGGCCTGCCCGTCCTGATCGTCCCGAGGACGCACAGCGGTAAACTAAAAACGTTTAATTAACTATTGATAAACAATAACCCTCATTTTTTAGGGTTATTGTTTATTTAATAGCACTTAATGTCATGTTTAACATCTTATAAGATATGTAAGTCAAACCAACAAACGTTCTATCCGATCTACTGCTGAAAAACATGACATCTTATACCAATGATCCGCTGGATTTTTTGGACAAAAACGCAGCTGGTACCAACAGCAATCAAGCTGACTTGATCCAGGCGTTACTGTACGAAATCATCAGGGTGAAAGAATTAATTAAATACTACGAAGCTATACCGAATGGCGCCGGCCAGCTGGGCGCTTCCATACTTACCGAACTGGTATCGGAAGCCTACAACTCACTGGTGAATTATGATACCGAACTGATGCGGAAATATTACGATCTGCTTCAGCATTGTGATTGAGTTTGCTGCAACTTAATATTCTGCTTTTTACTTCCGGTTACCGGCAATGTACCTATATTTGAAGGCATGAAGCCTTTAATTTCGCCCTCTATATTAGCTGCTGACTTTGCAAACCTGCAGCGCGATGTAGAGATGATCAATCAAAGTGAAGCCGACTGGATTCATGTTGATATTATGGACGGCGTATTCGTACCCAATATCTCTTTCGGTTTCCCGGTGATACAGGCCATAAAAAAACATGCCACCAAGCCGCTGGATGTACACCTGATGATTACCGAGCCCGACCGTTACCTGCAGCAATTTGCAGAAGCGGGCGCCAGCATAATTACTGTACACTTCGAAGCTTGCACGCACCTGCACCGCACGGTACAGGCCATTAAAGATCTGGGTTGCAAAGCCAGTGTAGCGCTTAATCCGCACACCTCGGTTTATCAGCTGGAAAGCATATTGTCTGATCTGGACATGGTGCTTATCATGTCCGTTAACCCCGGCTTTGGCGGTCAGAAGTTTATTAACGCCACCTACCGCAAATTGCACCAGCTTACCACCATGTGCAGCGAGTACCGGCCCGAATTATTGATTGAGGTAGACGGTGGGGTAAACCTGCAAAATGCACCGGAGCTGATAGCCGCAGGCGCAAACGTACTGGTTGCCGGTAATTCGGTTTTTGCAGATGCCAACCCAAAACTGGCTATTGCAAATCTTAAACATTCGGAGTAAAAAGCAGTAATCCCTTCATTTGGATAAAAAACCACCCGTTTAGCAGGTTAAATGTTTAAATTGGGCCACTGTTGCACAGCTATAAGCAAAAGTAAATACTAAACTAATATTGTTGCATATGAAACACAATTTTGGGGCAGGCCCCGGAATATTACCGCAGGAAGTACTGAAGCAAGCCGGCGAGGCCGCCGTAGATTTTAATGGCATTGGCTTATCCATTCTGGAGATCTCTCACCGCTCTGCCGAATTTGAAGCAGTGCTTGAAGAAGCCATCAGCCTGGTTAAAGAACTGCTTGAGGTGCCCGAAGGCTATTCGGTATTGTTTTTACAGGGCGGTGCCAGTACGCAGTTTGCTATGGTACCATATAACTTACTGCCTGCCGATGGAAAAGCCGCCTACTTAGAAACAGGTGTTTGGGCTAATAAAGCTGCTAAAGAGGCCAAGTTTTTTGGCAGTGTACAAATAGTGGCCTCCTCAAAAGAAGCCAACTTTACTTATATACCTAAGGACTTTGAAATACCGGCCGATGCCGCTTACTTTCATATCACTTCAAATAATACCATTTATGGTACACAGTTACAGCAGTTTCCGGCTTCACCTGTTCCGTTGATCTGTGATATGTCGTCAGACATCTTTAGCCGAAAGATTGATGTAGCCGATTTCGGCCTGATCTATGCCGGCGCTCAAAAGAACATGGGCCCGGCTGGCGTAACGCTTGTTGTGGTAAAGGATGACCTGTTGGGTAAATCAGGGCGCAGCATACCGGCCATGTTTAACTACCAGGTGCAGGCAGAGGGTGGCTCTATGTACAACACGCCGCCTGTATTTGCCATTTATGTATCTATGCTTACACTGCGCTGGTTAAAAGCCAAAGGTGGTGTAGCGGCTATACAGCAGGAAAACGAGGCTAAAGCACAGGCGCTGTATACCGAAATTGAGCGCAACTCTTTGTTTAAGGGCGTAAGCGTACCTGATGACCGTTCCCATATGAACGTTTGCTTTGTGGCAGCCAACGCAGAACACGAAGACCCATTTTTGAAACTATGCGATGAAAAGGGTATCGTAGGCATAAAAGGCCACCGAAGCGTAGGTGGTTTCCGAGCCTCCATCTATAATGCCTTGCCGCTAAGCAGCGTACAGGTGCTGATTGATGCGATGCAGGAGTTTGAAGAGAACTGTATCACCGGTTCTTTAGTTTATTAAGTAAGATTTTCAGGCCTAATGAACTAATAGACCAGTGAACCAATAAATCAAAAAATGATTAGAATATTAGCCAATGATGGCATTGACCCGGTGGGTAAGCAAATGCTGGAAGAAGCCGGGTTTGAGATAGATACTAACACCATACTGCAGGCTGAATTGCCTGAGAAACTACAGCAATACGATGGTATTACGGTACGCAGCGCTACAAAAGTCCGCAAGGAATTGATTGATGCCTGTCCCAACCTGAAACTGATTGGCAGGGGAGGCGTAGGCGTAGATAACATTGATGTAGATTATGCCCGGCAAAAAGGGATAGGCGTATACAATACGCCTGCTTCTTCATCGTTATCCGTAGCCGAGCTGGTGTTTGCCCACCTGTTTACAGGCGTGCGCTTTTTGCAGGATAGTAACCGTAAAATGCCCGTTGATGGGAGCACGAAATTTAATGACCTGAAAAAGGCCTATGCAAAAGGCATAGAGCTGCGCGGCAAAACGCTGGGTATAGTAGGGTTTGGCCGTATTGGCCGCGAGGTGGCAAAAATTGCGTTAGGTATAGGCATGGAGGTTCTGGCATTCGACTTGTATCCTTTCAACCCGGAACTGGAGTTGCAGTTGGGCGGCAATGTGAAGGTTACGATACCGGTTAAATCGGCCTCTGTTGAAGAAATCATTGCCCAAAGTGATTTTATCACCCTCCACACGCCATTCATTGACAAGCCATTGCTGGGTGCCGCCGAGTTTGAACAAATGAAGAAAGGCGCAGGAGTTATCAATGCTTCACGTGGCGGCTTAATTGACGAAGCAGCCCTAATCTCAGCCTTAGACAGCGGTAAGCTATCTTTTGCCGCGCTGGATGTGTTTGATAATGAGCCCGCACCAAGTGAGGCCATCTTGAAGCATCCTAAAATTTCCTTAACGCCGCATATCGGCGCTTCTACCAACGAGGCCCAGGAACGCATAGGCGTTGAACTTGCTACGCTGATTATTGACCATTTCGCAAAGCAGGAAGAATAAGATTAGACACTGTTTTTAACTAAGAAAGCCTTTTGGTATCAACCAAAAGGCTTTCTTAGTTAAAACATATTAATCATAAATCTATAACAAATATTTCACGCCTTTTTCTGGTATAGTAACCGGGTAACCTTCGGCTTCCAAACTGCTGGCTAACGTTTGCATGCTGCTTTCCTCGCCATGCACCAAAAATACTTTCTTTAAGTGATCCGTAGTTTGTTGCTTCACCGTATTCATTAAATCCTCATGGTCACCATGTGCGCTTAATAAGTCGGTTTGCTTTATGGTAGCATAAACAGCCAGTTCACGGTCTTTGATATGAACGATAGGATCGCCGCGCAGCAGGCGATGGCCTAATGTACCCTTGGCACAGTAACCGATAAATAATATCGTGCAGTAATAATTCTGGATATTATAATATAGGTGATCCTGTATGCGGCCACCTTCCAGCATACCTGCCGAGGATATGATGATGCAAGGCTCAAAGTAGTTTGAAATCTGTTTGCTGTCCTTTAAATTTTCAACATAGGTAAGGTTTTCAAATTCAAATTCGTCACCGCTATGCTGGTAAAATTCCTGTGCCTCCTGGTTTAACAGGTGATGGTGTTTGCGAAAAACCCGGGTAGAAGCTACCGCCAGCGGACTATCTACAAACACCTTAACCGGCGGTAAAAGCCCTTCGGTAAAAATTTTGTTAAGCGAGTACACCAGCGACTGTGTACGCCCAATGCTGAATGCCGGGATAATCATGCGGCCCTGCTCTTTAATGCAAGCTTTATCAATCATTTCCACCAGTACATCTTCAATAGTTCTGCCTTTGGTGTGCATGCGGCCCCCGTATGTACTCTCGGTTACCAGGTAGTCAACCTCCGGCAAAGTTTGCGGATCATTGAGTACAGGGTAATTTTTACGCCCGATATCGCCGGTAAAGGCAATTTTCTTTTGCCCACCCTCATCATTTATGGTAAGTATTGCCGCTGCCGCACCTAACAAATGCCCTACCGGAATAAACGTAAGTTCAATGTCGTCCTTAATTTTAAAGGGTTTGTTAAAGCCAATGGTAACAAAGCGTTCAACCGTATCCATTACATGCTTTTGCAGGTACAGCGGCTGCTGGCTGCCACTGTTAAATTTACTCCTGCCGTGCTTGCGCTTTTTGTGCTGCTTATGCATAAAGATGCTCACCGAATCTGTTAGCAGCAGTTCTGTTAAATCAGCAGTAGGAGCCGTGCAAAGTATCTGGCCCTCAAAACCCAGGCGTACCAGGGTAGGTAAATTACCCGAATGGTCAATATGCGCATGGGTTAGTATCACCACATCAATATTGGCGGGATCAAAGGGAAAGCCTTCGTTAGCCTGTACATTGCGGTCCTTCTCATAATCCAGTCCGCAGTCGATGAGTATTTTGTAATGATTAACCTCCAGTAAGTGCATACTGCCGGTTACCTGTCGGGCTGCCCCGTGTATAGTTAGTTTCATTATAGATGTACCCCCAAGCCCCATAACAGGAGAGGGCTATTACTTTATGTTTAATGTTTTTTTGCTACAACGAAGCAAGCGAACTGTTTTCAAACTGTAACTGGCTCAAATAACGGTATAAGCCGGTTTGCTTGCTCATTAGTTCCTGGTGCGTACCGCTTTCTGCAATAATACCCTTATCCAGTACCAGTATCTTATCAGCCTCACGTATGGTAGATAAACGGTGTGCAATGATAATTGAGGTGCGGTCCTTCATCAATTCTTCCAAAGCTTCCTGAACTAAGCGTTCTGATTCTGAATCCAGTGAAGATGTGGCCTCATCCAGTATCAATATCGACGGATTTTTAAGCAATGCACGTGCAATAGCAATGCGTTGGCGCTGGCCGCCCGAAAGCTTAACGCCGCGTTCGCCTACAATCGTATCATAGCCTTCAGGAAAAGAGGTGATGAACTGGTGTGCGTTGGCGCGCCTGGCCGCCTGCTCAATTTCTGCACTATCAGCGTTACGCTTACCATAGGCGATATTTTCGGCAATGGTGCCGCCAAACAGCAACACATCCTGCGGCACTACCGCAACCTGGTTACGAATATCAGTTAACTGGTATTCAGCAGCAGATTTCCCATCAAATAACAGTTCGCCGCTTTGCGGATAATAAAACTGTAAGATGAGCGCCGCCATGGTAGATTTACCTGAACCGCTTGGCCCCACAATTGCCACTTTCTGGCCGGCTTCTGCCGTAAATGATACTTGCTTCAGTACTTCAATCTCCGGCCGTGAGGGATAATGAAAGCATACCTCATTAAAGGTCAGGTTCCCCTGTATCGTTTGCTTGATCTGGTTATCGCTTTCCTGTATGGATATGGCCTCTCCCTGTTCGGCTAAAATCTCCAGTACACGTTCGCTTGCGCCTACCGCTTTTTGTACATTGGCATATTGCTCGGGCAGGCTGCCCATAGCGGTGGCAATAAACAGCGAGTAGAGAATAAAGGTAGTAAGATCGCCAATTTCAAAACCGTTATCATGGTGGCTAACCAATACCAAGCCGTACCAGATAACAGCTACAATGGTACCGAACAGGCAGAAAACGATGAAGGAGGCAAATATGCCCCGAAACCTCGCACCCTTTACCGCAATGTTAACTACTTCTTGCAGGTTCTTGTTATACCGGCTGGCCTCAAAGGCTTCATTAACAAAGGCTTTAACGCTGGCTATACCTTGTAAGGTTTCTTCTACAATAGTGTTTGACTCGGCCAGTTTATCCTGAGCCTGGCGGGACAGCTTACGGATAAAGCGCCCGAAGAAGACAGCAAAAGCGATCATTACCGGCAATATCAGCAACAGGGCAAGTGTGAGCTTAGGGGATAGTACAACGAGTAACGTAATGCCACCGATCATTAAAATGAGCTGCCGGATAACCTCAGCCAGCGTGGTGGTAACCACATCCTGAATTTGGGACAGATCGGCCGAAATGCGGCTGTTCAGTTCACCCACCCTCCGGTTGGAGAAAAAATTCATGGGTAAGGTAACCAGCTTAAAATACGTATCCCGGCGAATGTCGGCAAGCGATTTTTCGGCCACCTGTACAAACCAAACCACACGAAAATACGATACGAACGCCTGAACAAATAATACGGCGAAAGCCAGCAGGCCAATTCCCTTTAAGGTAGAGGGCAGCCAGTGATTAACCGGTTTACCCTGGGCCGCATTAAAAAGCGCACCAATAAGCGCCGGAAAAGCCAGCCCCACCAGGCTCGACAGGAAAAGGAAAAACATGCCGGCTGCAAACTTGCTGCGATAAGGGCGCAGGTAAGTAAGCAGTTTGCGCAGGTTTTTGATGCTGGTTTTATTGAGTTTAGCTTTTGGTAATTCGGCCTCCGCCGTATTACCACTATTTAATCGAGCTCTTGCCATTAATACGTTTTATATAAACAAAGACTACAAATGTACATCATGGCAGAGGCGAATAGCAGTAACTGCATGAAGTTTACGCAGAAATGAAACTATAATTACAGCACAACGAAATTATGTGTTAATCCTATAAAGTACAGATTATCAATATAATAAATAGTATTATCTACTGAAAATCAATAATTACACTATCGCCCAGATTCAGCCCCAACAACCCGCTTGCCTTGCCTTTATTTATGGCAATCTCCAGGTGGTCGCTAATGCCGAACAAACATAGTTTTTCTCCCTCGTCTACTTCGTTATAGTGCCAGCTGAGTTGGGTAATGGTTTCATTGCGTTTAAAATACAGGGTAAAACGCCGGCCCTGTTGTACCCGGTTAAAAAACTCTTTGGTAATATTGGTAATGGCATTCTGAAATATATCAATGTAAATCACCATGCCCTTAATCAGGTTCCGTTCAATAACCGGTTGCAGGTCCATTTTACGTTCCATGCCTTGCACCGGTATGCCAATCTGGGTGAGGGCCTTGCCCTTGGCCAGGTGGCAGGCCGCCTTGGCAAATACGTCGGCCAGTGGAAAGTGCACAAATTTCATATCCTGCATAATGGTGATCTCTACCATCTGCTCCGGCGGTTCATTAAAAATCAGGGAAAAGATGCCGTTATCCGCCCCGATAAAATAATGGTTATGATAGCGGATGGCCAGAAAGCGGGTGTAATCATTAAACACGGTATCAACGCCAATTAAATGCACAGTATCATCCGGGAAATAATGATAGCTGTTTTTAATAATAAAGGCGGCTTGCTGAATGTTGAATAATGCTACCGAATGGGTAATGTCAACAATATTGGCATCGGGCAATAACCTGTAAATATTACCTTTCAGGGCGGCCTGATAAATATCTTTATCGCCCAGATCGGTGGTTAATGTTATTATTGCCATTACAGATTCTGAATATTTATTGCTAATCTTGTATCAGAGATTTGCGGATGCAAATATTCAACTTTTCGAATTAAAAACCGTTAACTAAATAAAATCAGTCCTGTTGAACGAACTAAAAATATCTGTTGAATCTGTGAATCCTGCGGTGCTGTGGGGTGCAAATAATGACCATTTCGAGATCATCAAAAAGCAGTATCCCAAGCTCAAAATGGTAGCCCGGGGCAGCGAATTGAAGGTGCTGGGCGATGAAAATGAATTGAGTGTATTTCAGGATAAATTCGGCCTGCTGCTGCGCCATGTGGAGAAGCACGAAAACCTGAACATAACCGATTTAGAGCGCATACTGGGGGCGCAACCCGGCGCGCTTGTGCAGCCTGAAGCGGATAATGAAAAGCCTGGCAGTGGCAGCGAAGTAATTGTATACGGCCCTAACGGCATCTTAGTTAAAGCACGCACGGCCAATCAGCGCCGCATGGTAACCAGTATCAGCAAAAATGACATTATGTTTGCTATCGGCCCGGCCGGTACCGGTAAAACCTATACAGCGGTAGCACTGGCAGTAAGGGCGCTTAAGAACAAAGAGATCAAGCGCATCATACTCACCCGTCCTGCCGTTGAAGCCGGCGAAAACCTGGGTTTTTTGCCCGGCGACCTGAAGGAAAAAATTGACCCCTACCTACGCCCGCTATATGATGCGCTGGATGATATGATACCGGCCGAAAAGCTGAAAACCTACCTGGAGAACCGTACCATAGAGGTGGCACCATTGGCCTTTATGCGCGGGCGTACGCTGGACAACTGCTTTGTAATTTTAGACGAAGCCCAGAATGCCACCGATATGCAGCTCAAGATGTTCCTGACCCGTATGGGCCCCTCTGCAAAGTTTATTGTAACCGGTGATGTTACCCAGATCGATCTGCCTAAAAAGCAGCAATCGGGTTTGCATAATGGCTTGCGCATACTGTCAGATATCAAGGGCCTGGAGATTATATATCTGAGCGGAGAAGATGTAGTAAGGCACAAACTGGTTAAACGCATATTAGAAGCTTACGGAGATATACAATAACATTATTGACTTTAATGGCGGTTTATCGACTTTTATGAACCCGGCATTCAGCTAATTTTAAGTTTTACCTCAAAAAAGACGCTTCATCAGCAACCTAACTCATGAAGGAAACTACTTTCAATTTTCCGGGCCAGACACAGTTTTATAAAGGCAAAGTGCGCGATGTATACACCATTAATAACCAGTATATGGTGATGGTGGTTTCTGATCGTATTTCGGCTTTTGATGTAGTGTTGCCGGAGCCCATACCTTTTAAAGGACAAGTATTGAACCAGATTGCGGCTTACTTTTTGGAAAAAACCGCCGATATAGTACCCAACTGGGTGATCACCGTTCCGCATCCGTCTGTTACCATTGGCCGGATGTGTGAGCCTTTTAAGGTAGAGATGGTGGTGCGCGGTTACCTGGCCGGCCATGCCTGGCGCGAGTACAAAGCCGGAAAGCGGCTATTGTGCGGTGTTAGCCTGCCGGATGGTTTAAAAGAAAATGACAGATTGCCCAACCCCATTATTACGCCTACTACCAAGGCGGCAGTAGGGCATGATGAGGATATTTCAAGGGAAGATATATTAAAACAAGGCATAGTATCCGAAGCGGATTATATACAACTGGAGAATTACACCCTGCAGTTATTTGCCCGTGGTACTGATATAGCAGCCGAACAAGGGCTGATCTTGGTAGATACCAAGTATGAATTTGGCAAAGCTAACGGTAAAATCTACCTGATTGATGAAATACACACGCCTGATTCATCCAGGTATTATTACAAGGACGGCTATGAAGCGCGACAGCAAATGGGGCAGGAGCAAAAGCAGTTGTCTAAAGAATTTGTAAGGCAGTGGCTTATTGAAAATGGGTTTCAGGGTAAAGACGGACAGCAAATTCCGGAGATGACACCCGAAAAGGTAACATCCATAGCTAACCGTTATATTGAATTGTATGAGCAGATTACCGGCCGTACATTTAACCGTAACACTCAGGGCAGCACTGGCATTGATATGGAGCAGGCCATTAATGCCGCTTTGGCACAACTATAATTTTATTGTGCTTAATTTTTTATAACTTAGCTTCATAAATACTACAGGAAAGACATGAAATTTACAGTTGATAAGCATGAGAAGTACGTTTTGATTAAGCTGAACGAATCAAAGCTAAACTCGCTGGTAACACCGCAACTTAAATCGGAGCTCATCTTGCTTAATGCCGAAGGGCAGAGAAATATTATATTAGACCTGTGCCAGGTAAAGTTTGCCGATTCATCAGGCCTGAGCAGTTTACTGGTTGGCCATCGCCTCTGTAAGAATGCCGAAGGCGTATTTGTACTGGCTTGTTTAAATGATTCGGTATCGCGCCTGGTAACCATATCGCAGCTCGATAATGTTTTGAGTATAGTACCTTCTACCGAAGAAGCTATTGACCTCATTTTTATGGAGGAAATAGAAAAAGAGTTAAAAAAAGAAGCAAAATAAGCAAATCGGGTGTTTACCTTAAATGAAGTTTGAGGTCACCATACTGGGCAGCAGTTCTGCTACCCCTATTTATAATAGAAACCCTACGGCTCAGGTGCTTAATATAAATGAGCACCTGTACCTTGTAGATTGTGCCGAAGGCACCCAGCAGCAAATGCTGCGGTTTGATGTAAAGCCGAGCCGCATTGATCACATCTTCATCAGCCACCTTCACGGAGATCATTACCTTGGCCTGATGGGCCTTATCTCTTCTATGCATTTAAACGGCCGCAGAAAGCCGCTGCAAATTTTTGGCCCCGCTCCGCTGAAAGAAATTGTTGACCTCCAGTTTAAATTTTCGGAAACCACGCTGCGTTACGAGATAGTGTTTACGGCCACTAATCCTAACGAAGCTCAAATTATTTTAGATAACCCTGATGTAACAGTAGAAACCATTCCGCTGGATCATCGTATTGCCTGTACTGGTTTTTTATTTAAGGAGAAAAAGCGTTTACGGAAAATCATCAAAGAAAAAGTAGCCGGGCTTGATGTGCCGGTAAGCCACTACACCTTATTAAAAAAGGGATTTGATTATGAAGCGCCCGGAGGTAAACTGTACCGGAATGATGAGTTGACCACTGCTCCGGGCGAGCCGAAATGTTATGCCTATTGTTCAGACACTCTATATAACCAGCAATATTTTAAGCAGATAGAAGGCGCTTCACTATTATATCACGAAGCTACCTTTTTACACAACCTTTTAGAGCGTGCTAATGAAACTCACCATACCACTGCTTTACAAGCAGGTGAGGTAGCCCTTAAAACGCGCGCTCACCGCCTGCTGATCGGCCATTTTTCGGCAAGATATAAATCCCTAAACGAAATACTGGATGAAGCTAAGAGCGTTTTTCCGCATACCGAACTGGCCATTGAAGGGAATACTTATGAAGTGTAACTCATAATAATGAAATATACACAACATAAAAAAGCCCTTGATGATAAATTCACCAGGGACTTTTTATACATATCGTAATCCTTAATCGTTACTTTTCTTTCCGCCAAATACCGAAAAGCTAACATAACGCTTTGGATGAGCTTTCAGGTCAATAAACAAACTGTTCAGGTTGGCAGAAGCGTTATTTAAGTTTTGATAAATCTTATCATCATTAAGCAATAAGCCCAGGCTGCCTTGCGGACTATTAATTTTTGCAATCGTGGCTTGTAAATCGGCCATGGCTTTGTTGGCATTATTAAGCGTTTGCCCAATGTTAGCGCGTGCAATTTCGTTACTTACGTTTTCAAAATTACGTGAGATGCCGGTAAGGTGAGAAGTGCTGTTCTTTAAATTCAAGGCTGCACCATTTGCATTTACCAGTATGGAATTAAGGTTGCTGGTTTGTGCACCTATCAGGCGGTCAATCTTTTTGGTAGTACCCTCTAAAGTTTGCAACGAATTGGCTATACTGTTAAAACTGCGATCAACATTATGCTGAAAATCAGGGTTCAGTATCTTATTTATGGCGGCCAATGAAGAATCCATCTTAGAAATCAGCCGCTCGGCCTTTTGCTGCACCGGCTGCAAGCTTTCTGCCAGGCTGCCTTGTATATCTGCCTGTAGGGTATCCTGGTCTTCGGCCATCTCTTTGCTGTTGCCTAATTGAAATACAACGGCCTTACTACCCAGTAAATCTGTACTTGCCAGCTTTGCCAGCGTATTGGCCGGAACGCTGTAATCGTGATTGATCTTAAACTCAACTACCGTATGGCCGTTAGGTAACAGGCTCATTTTTGAAATCTGCCCGATTTGAAAGCCGTTGACCAATACAGGTTTAGAAACGGTTAAGCCTTCAACACTTTGGTATATGGCATAAAAACGGTTTGATTTTGAGAATACATCGTTGCCGCGCAGGTAACTGTATCCTAATACCAGTATCACAATGCCGACAACTGTAAAAATTCCGATTTTGGTTTCGTTAGATATTTTCAAGGTAATGTAAATTTAGTATTCAAATGTTGCTAATGCCGAAGTAAAACATCAATTAGCAGCGGCCTGCTCCACTTCTTTTTTGTACTGTTTGATTGCTCTAACAATCGAAGCAACGATTTCGTTTTGCCCTTGTTCAGAATTAAGATATTCTTCATCCTCGGGGTTGTTGATAAACCCGGTTTCCACCAGCACGGCAGGCATGCCGCTGTTGGCAAGTACATGCAGGCTTTGCTCCTTAACGCCATTACTGCGCCGGCCATCATTGTTTACAAATTCGTCATTAATCAGGTTAGCCAGATGAATGCTTTGCTTTCGGTATTTATCCCTGAAGGCGTTCAGCACCAAACCTGTACTGGGATCATCGCTTGTGTTATAATAATCCTTGTAGTTTTTTTCCTGGTAAATAGAAGCATTTTCACGTATAGCTTCCAGCTGCTCGCCGGTACGTTTAAAACCGTACACCAGCAGCAATACACCTTTACCCGAACGATTATTAACTCTTACGCTACGCCCGTTTACCATCCGCCTGTTATCGGGCAGTGAGTTGCAATGTATTGAAATAAACATATTGCCATGCTGATGATTGGCAATTTCTGCACGTTTATGTAACTCTATAAAGTTGTCATCGGTGCGTGTCATAACTGCGTTTACTTCAGGTATGTCTTTTTCTATCGCCGTCTGCAATTTTTCGGCTATGGCAAGCGTTACTTTTTTTTCTGTAGAATAACTGCCATAAGCACCGGGATCATGACCGCCATGCCCGGCGTCAATAATAACCGTTTTAAATTTAAAGCCTGCGTAAGCAGCAGTATCGCCACGGGCAGTAGTTTCTGTTTTGAAAGAACATAGTGTAAACAAAAGCATCAATGCAGCTAAACCGCAAATCAATCTTTTTAAAGCCTTATTTTTCATTATTTTTGGATGCCGTTAACTGTATTCACAAAAATACTATTCATAATTAATTTTGAAATTTATCAGGTTACTTTTTCTCCTTGTTACTGTTTTAATTATGAATAACGCAGCCGCTTCCATAAGTGGCAAGCCCCGTTATAACTGTTTTGCAGCAGATACCATTATTAAGCTGGATACGCTGAAAGACAGGAAAGTGTTGCGAAAACCTCCGCTAACTGCCGATCAGGTCAGAAAAGTAGGCAATAATGATACCACCAATCGTGGAGGATTAAAGTCTATTGTAAAATCTTCTGCAGATGATTCTAAGTATACCGACCGGGTACACAAGATATCATACTTATATGGAAACGCAAAGGTTAGCTATGAAGATTTTGAACTGAATGCCGATTATATACGCGTGGATGAAAACCGGCATTTAATATTTGCCAGTGGCCGGATCGACCCTAAAACCCACCGTTATGTAGGCAGGCCGATATCAAAGCAGGGCACCCAGAAACCGGCGATATCAGATTCTATTTATTTTGATTATAATACCAAACGGGCAAAAGCCTATAATACATCTACCGAACAGGGAGGCAACTTTATTACGGGCGGCCAGGCAAAAGTACTGAATGATAAAGAGGTAGCTTACCGCAATATTATATTCAGCACCTGTAATTTGCCGTATCCAGAAACGCACTTCGGTATTGTGATTACAAGGGGTATAGGCGAAAAAAAACGAATTATTTCGGGCCCGGCTTATTTAGAGATTGAAGGTATCCCTTTACCACTGGCCATACCATTCGGTTTCTTCCCCAAGCCAGACCAACAAACATCCGGCGTGTTACTGCCCACATTCGGAGAAGATGCAAGGCTTGGATTCTTCTTGCGCAATATTGGCTATTATCTCACCTTTGGCGACCATCTTGATTTAACTTCTTATGCCACCATATATTCCCGCGGGGCGTATGAATTAAGCACAACCGCCCGTTATTTACAGCGCTATCAATACCAGGGCAGTGTAGCTTTGAGCTTTGGTTCCCACAATTATGGCCTGACCGGTGATCCGGCCCGTAAGGATTTTAATATACAGTGGTCGCACTCGCAGGATGCCAATGCCCATCCGGGTACCACGTTCAGCGCGTCGGTTAACGCCGGTACGTCGGGCTTTTTTCAGCGTAACCCGGCCATTACCAATTACAATCCCCAGCAGCTTACCCAAAGCTCTTTCCGTTCGAGTATTGCTTATGGCAGGGTATGGGAAGGTACGCCGTTCAGTTTACAGGTTGCTTTATCACATACCCAAAATGTTGCCGCCCGCCAGGTTTCACTTGAACTGCCTTCGTTAAACTTTAACATGACTACCATCAGCCCGTTTGACTCTAAAAACCGGGTAGGCGATCAAAAATGGTATCAGCGCATTACCGTTGGGTATTCGCTGCAAGGCACTAATCGATTAAACTCAATACCAGAGGGTGAACTGTTTGATTTAGATAAAGTAACCAAAAAGCTGCAAAGCGGTATTTTACATACCATACCCCTAAGCTTTAATCAAACGGTAGCCAAGTATTTTCAGTTCAACACAAGCGCTACTTATATAGATCACTGGAATTTTCAAACCATCAACCGCCGTTTCGCACGCGGTAGTTCGGTAGGGCCGGATTCATTAATTACAGATACGGTGGTTGGTTTCAGAAGGGGAGGCGAATACAATCTGAGTGCAGGTATATCTACTAAAGTGTACGGGCAGATCAACTTCAAAAAAGGTAACCTGAAAGCAATCAGAATTGTAAGTACGCCTTCTATCAGTTTTAACTACCGGCCCGATTTTTCAACCCTTGATTATGGCTATTACAAAACTATTGTAAGCCAGGCTACAATACCGTATCCGTACACTTCAAGAACGTATTCTATATTTGAATCATCAGCAGTTGGCGGCCCGGCGGGCGGGCGTTCAGCAGGTATCGGCTTCAACCTGGATAATACCATTGAGGCAAAAGTAAAGGCCAAAAGCACAGACACTTCCGGCGCTGACAGGAAGATACCAATACTTCAAGGTTTTACCATCTCTACCTTTTATAACTTTGCAGCCGATTCCTTCAAGCTGTCGCCTATACAGCTGAATGCGCATACGGCAATTTTCAATCAAAAGCTGGGCATCAACGCCATAGGTACCTTAAACCCATACACCATCAACAGGCGCGACTCCATATCAAACGGGCAGGTACAGCGCTATGCTACTATTGTGGATGAGTATTCGTTTCTTCGGGGTCGGTTTCCAACATTAACCAACCTTTCATTATCGATGGATGTGAGCTTAAATTCTACATCCCTGCACAGGAGAACCAACCTTCCGCCGGCCGGTAATACGGTGAGTAACATGACCCAAAACCAGGCAGAACGGCTGGCTTTAATCAACAGCGACCCTACTGCGTTTGTTGATTTCAATATCCCCTGGAACATTGTGCTTAATTACAATTTTACGTATGCCAATACCGGCGCACTGGAAACGGTAGCCAGTACCTTAACGGCCAGCGGCGATTTTAATCTTACCCCCAAATGGAAGATACAATATACTACCGGTTATGACCTGCGTGCCAGCAAAGCAAGTTTAACTACGTTCTCCATTTACCGCGATCTGCATTGCTGGGATTTATCGTTCCGATGGGTGCCCTTTGGTATATACAAGTCTTTTAGCGTTGATTTAAAAGTAAAAGCAAGTATTTTACAGGACTTAAAACTAAGTAAGCGCAAAGATTATTATAACAACCAATAATGCTTGCAGAAATTATAACCATTGGCGACGAAATCCTCATCGGCCAGATTGTAGACACCAATTCCGCCTGGATGGCCCAGCAGCTTAACGCTGCAGGCATCCGTGTTAAACAGATATCTTCTGTTTCCGATCAGAAAGCTCATATTATAACTGCTCTGAATGAGGCACAGCAACGGGCCGACATTATTCTGATTACCGGAGGCCTCGGGCCAACGAAGGATGACATTACCAAGACCACGCTGGCCGAATATTTTGGTGTAGGGATGCGCCGGGATGATGATGCATTAGAAAATGTTAAACAGATATTTGCGCGTTATAACCGCCCTTTGCTGGAGGTAAATTTACATCAGGCCGATGTACCTGCTAATTGCGAAGTGATCAGCAATAAGAATGGTACTGCTCCGGGCATGTGGTTTCATGAAAACAGCAAGGTATTTGTATCTATGCCCGGCGTACCGTTTGAAATGAAATACATAATGGATGAAGCGGTAATTCCAAAGCTGAAAGCTATGTTTCAGCTACCTTATATTTACCATAAAACCATATTAACGGTTGGCGAAGGTGAATCTTTTTTAGCTGAACGTATTGCAGATATTGAAGATGCACTGCCTGCACACATTAAACTGGCTTACCTGCCTAAATTAGGTTCGGTGCGTTTGCGGCTGAGCGGGTATGGGGATAATGAAGCACAACTTACCAAAGAAGTAAATGACCAGGCCAATCGCATTATAGAGAGGGTAAGCAATGTAATTGCTGCTGATGATGATATTGCGCTTGAGAAAGCCATACTCGACAAAATGGCCGCACAGCAGCTAACCTTGTCTGTTGCAGAAAGCTGCACGGGTGGCTACCTCTCGCATCTGTTCACCCAACACGCCGGTTCTTCACAGGTTTTTTTAGGCGGAACGGTTTCTTATTCAGATGAGCTGAAAAAAAGTATACTTGGCGTACAGGAAGAAACGCTGTGGCAGCACGGTGCGGTAAGCCGGGAAACTGTAAACGAAATGTTAAACGGCGCCTTATTGAACTTTAAATCTGACTATGCCATAGCTGTAACCGGTATAGCCGGCCCAGGTGGCGGAACTCCCGAAAAGCCGGTAGGCACCGTTTGGATTGCAGTTGGGAATGCCACCGGTAAGTTAATAAAAACGTATAGTTTCGGTAATAAACGTACCCAAAACATCGAGCGTACCGCAACAGCAGCCCTGGGCATGTTGAATACTTTACTGGCTGATGTTAATAAATAATAGCTACTTTTGCTATGGCACTTTATTAACCAAAAATGGCTAAATATCAACTTTTATTGCCTAAAATGGGTGAAAGCGTTGCTGAAGCAACCATCATCAAATGGCTCAAAAATCAAGGCGATCACATTGAGGCAGATGATGCAGTTGTAGAAATTGCAACCGATAAAGTGGATTCCGAAGTTCCATCGCCCGTTTCAGGAACGCTGGTGGCAATGCTATGTAAAGATAACGAAATTGTACAGGTTGGCGATCCGATAGCTATTATAGAAACTGGTACAGATGAAGATAACGAAGCGCTTATAAAGCCTTTGCCGCCGGTAAAAACAGAGCCTGCACCTGCATCCGTAGTACAGCAGCATCTTGCTGCCGCTGAAAACGAAGCTCAGACCGAGCAAGTGCCCGGCATTGACCTGTTACAAAATAAAAATACCGAAGCGCCCAAACCGGTTGTAAATAACGCTTCAGCACGTTTTTATTCACCTTTAGTAAAAAGTATCGCCCAGCAGGAAAACATTGGTTTAAATGAACTTGATCAGATACCCGGCTCAGGCACCGACGGCCGCCTGACTAAAGATGACTTGTTAACTTATTTAAAAAACAGGACGCCTGCTACAGTACCACAAAATGTAACCGCTCCTGTTGCCACACCGGCTGCTGCGCCTGCACCTCAACCGGCAACATCTTCTGCCCCGGCATCGGATGCTCCTCAGCCGGTAAAACCGGCCGCATCAATATCGGGCGGGGATGAGATTATAGAGATGGACAGGATGCGCCGCCTCATTGCCGACCATATGGTTATGAGCAAGCAGACTTCACCCCATGTTACCTCTTTTATAGAGGCCGATGTAACTAATCTCGTGTTGTGGCGCAATGCAGTTAAAAGCAGCTTTGAAAAGCGGGAAGGCGAAAAAATAACTTTCACGCCGGTCTTCATTGAGGCGGTGGCCCGTGCGCTGAAGGATATGCCGATGGTAAATGTTTCAGTAAACGGTACGCAGATTATAAAGAAGAAGAACATAAAC
This sequence comes from Mucilaginibacter sp., assembly GCF_965200995.1. Taxonomy (GTDB): domain Bacteria; phylum Bacteroidota; class Bacteroidia; order Sphingobacteriales; family Sphingobacteriaceae; genus Mucilaginibacter. The sequence continues at coordinate 3,573,538 of NZ_OZ241743.1, forward strand.
GTTGGGATGGCTACCGCTTTACCTAATGGCAACCTGATAGTACCGGTAATACGCAAGGCAGACCAGCTTAATCTGCTTGGTATTACCAAAGCCGTAAATGATCTGGCAAACCGGGCGCGTAGTAACAAACTGCAACCCGACGAGATAAAGGATGGCACCTTTACCATTACCAACGTAGGTTCATTTGGCAATGTGATGGGTACGCCTATTATTAATCAGCCTCAGGTGGCCATTTTAGCGGTAGGCGCTATCAAAAAGAAACCGGCGGTATTAGAAACACCAACCGGTGATGTAATTGCTATCAGGTATATGATGTTCCTGTCGTTATCGTATGATCACCGGGTAGTAGATGGTGCGTTGGGCGGGGCATTTGTTAAACGCGTAGCCGATTACCTGGAGAATTGGGATATTAATCAAGTGATATAAATAAGAAAGCCGTTGATCAACCGGCTTTCATATTTATATGCTGAACAAAGCTTCCGGTGGTACCAAACGGATAACCTTTGTTCTTTGCCCATGCAATAAATGCACTGATGCGTTCAACAAAAGCATTACCCGTATTGCGGGTTACATAACCCGGAAAGCCAAACCGCTCCGGCTGTTTCAAATCGGTAAATTCCCAAGGGTGGAAATAAAGATTCAGATAGCCGTCTTTGGCGTAAGTTGCACTGCTCAACCACTTCAATACCGTCATGGGCAAGTTATGAAAGCTGAGCCAAAACAGCGGAAACCTGATTATTGGTGATACTGAAGACGGAAGCTGCAATACATTCTGCTGGTAAAACCAGGTGCGTGGCTTGCTGAAGTTGTTATAGCGGCCCGGCAGGTAAGTAGGATTAATAGAAGAATTGTAAATATATCCGGCCCGCTCAATTTCTGCCTCATCAACCGGCATCATCCGGGCCATGCGGTAACCAGTTACTTCAACCCCTGCAATCTCCTGTAATTTCAGGCGCGATTGCAGCAAATGTTCCGGCTTAAAATCTGAGTGGTAATATCCGTGTGAGGCAATTTCATGGCCTTCATCTACCATTTGTTTAATAATCAATGGCCGGTGCTGTGCATAGTTAGCAGTGCAATAGAAGGTAGCTTTGATTTCAGCTCTTTTTAGGAGGGCCAAAATTTTCAAAGTGCCTTCGGTTGATATCGCCAGTTGATCTTCAAACGGCAGTGTTTTGCCATACTCGAAGGGCATATCAAATTCTTCGATATCAAAGCTTAATAAAATCATTCTTTACACGAACAAGATTGGTAGAACGAACAATATAATTAGGCCGCTGCTTTGATTGCATAAATAGCTTGCCCAGGTACATACCGATAATACCCAACACCATCAATTGTATACCACCAAAAAACACTACGGTAGCGAGCAGTGAGCTCCAGCCGGAAACTGCATGGCCGGTAAAATAACTGATTAAGATATAAGGCATATACAATACCGCTACCAACGAAAAAAACAAGCCTATACCCGTAGCAATATATAATGGCCTTACACTGAATGCTGTAATGCCCTGTACGGCAAATTTTACCATCTTTTTCAGGTTGTACTTGCTCTTACCCGAAAAGCGGGGGTCGCATTGGTAATGGATTGCATATTGCTTAAAGCCCAGCCATTTGATCAAACCCCTGATAAATAATCCGTTCTCTTCCAGACTGGTCAAAATATTGGCTACTTTCCGGTCAATCAACCTGAAGTCGGCAGTTCCCTTTTCCAGCTTGGTATCAGAAAGGGAGTTGATCATCTTATAAAAAAGGTCAGAGGTCTTGGTTTTAAATATGGTCGCCTCGTCATGGTATTCACGGCAGGTGTACACTACATCATAGCCTTCTTCCCACTTTTGCAAAAACTGCTCAATCATTTCAGGCGGGTGCTGCATATCACTGTCCATGCTGATAATGCAGTCACCATCGGCGTAATCATAACCAGCTTTCAGCGCATTCTGATGACCAAAGTTTCTTGATAATTCAAGGTAATACAAGTTTCCATCCAGGTCATTAATATCCTTTAACCGCTCAAGTGTGCCATCCGAGCTGCCGTCATCAATGAAAATAACTTCGTACTCATACTTTAAATGCTTCAATACATTTAACAGCCGCATACCTAATACCTCGATGTTACCTTCTTCGTTAAACGAAGGTACCACCACCGAAACTTTTTTTCTCATGCAGATACAGGATTAAGCACATGGTTTTCAAATTTTTGGGTCAGGCTTTGCTGAATTATCCGTAACCAAATCAGCAAGCAGGGCAGCGCCTTTAAGGCATACGGCTTTACATAGGTACGATTTATAAATTTTGGAAACAGATCTGAAGGGGAAAAGCTGGTTAATACCAATGCAATAATCAACAATACAATATCTGTATTTTCTACCGGCCTTGGTAAATTTACAAACCAAATGGCCACCCCTGCAAATGCGATAATATATGTGGGCGACTCAGAACCAGTGCTGAAAATTACTGTAAATATTAGCGTTGAGGCTAAAATTAACAGTTGGAACGTTAATTTACGATATTCTTGTATCTTGATATAGGATAAGCTAAATGCTACTAATCCAATACCGATAACCAACATGTTACTAAGCTGAGGGTAGTTGAATATTCTCCTGATCATGCCCATCACGGATATATCCTGCATATAGGAGAGTGTGTTGGTCAAATTCTTTTCACGTAAGCTGCTATACCAGTCTATATAGGTTTGTATAATGTAGGCAGGGGATGAAAACAACATAGGAAGCAAAAACAGTACTAACCCCCACAGCAACACATACCCGGTAAATTGTAACCTGCGCTGCGCGAAAAAAAAGAATGCCAGTCCAACAATGCCATACAGCTTAACGTAGGTGCCCAGCACTATAGCAAAAGCAGCCCAAAACTCTTGTCTATTCCGCATCCAAACAAAGCTCATCATAATTAGCGCAGTCATTATTGGGTTAAACTGCACATTGTAGGATGAGGTCATCAACTCGTGGGCGCATAAGAGCAATACAATGTTTTGCTGAAGTAAGGTAAGAGGCAACTGCCTTATGGCGTAAAAAAGAACAAGTGCATTAGCCATCGTCCAGATAATGGCGCCTAAACTATCAGGAAACAGCGTAAACGGCGCAATCAGGATAGCAAATACCGGCCCGTAATGGTTACTGTCTGAAAAATGCTGCGGCTGCGGCAGGTAAAGGTTAGTGCGACTTAAAAGATTTATAAAAGTGTATTTATAGATCAGGTAATTATTGTAATTGTGCCGGCCAACTTGTTTCAGCACGGCGAACAGGCTTAAGCCAAACCACAAAAAAGCAACAGCATAAGTATGAGTAATCAGCCGGAGAAATCGGGGCATTTATAAGTACGTAATAAATCCATTACAAATATAAACTAATCATAAACTTTTCATCAGTCATGAATTTAAAAAAAATGGATATATACTAACAAAAAAGCAGGTACTGTTGCCAATACCTGCTTTCTTGCAGCCGAGATGAATCTACTAAAAAATTTCGGCTGCACTTGCTGCTTTCTCAGCCAGACCGACCCCTGTCAGCTGATCAGCAAAGGCCACAAAGGCCTTGTTATCGGATATACGATGCTGATTGTGTATCAGATTTCTTAAATTGATTTTTCCTGTCAGAAATTTGTAGGTACCTGAATAAAACCGCTCATATATTTCTTCAAACGCTAAATCTTCCACCAGTTGTTCGTTGTGGTAACGCAGGTATATGGTAAGTGTGATGTTGTTGGTGAATTGCAGAGCCTTACCGTTGTGTGCCTTTTTATATTCGTACTGATAATTATATCGGAGGGCTGTGATATCTGATAATACAGCTGAACCGGTAGGATGCCCGCCTGCTCCTTTGCCAAAAAAGAATTGCTGATCTGCAAAGGCTGCCTGTACCGTTACACCATTATACTCATACTCTACATTATACAAAAATTCATTTTCGGTAACAAACTTAGGCAGTACAAACAAGGCGACGTGCTGATTATCCAGTTCTTTGGCAACAGGCACCAGCTTGATTTTCATATTTTTTTCGCGGGCATATTGCAGGTCGCGGGCACTAAGGTTCTGTATGCCGATGTTGAGCACATCGTCCGGGTTAATTACCACCCCATAAGCATGGGCTGCCGCTATTACTAATTTATATTTGGCATCGTAACCGCCAACATCCAGCGTAGGGTCAGTTTCGGCAAAACCCAATTCCTGTGCTTCTTTCAATGCGGCATCGTAGCTCAAGTTTTCAATGTATCCCTTTGATAAGATGTAGTTGGATGAACCATTAAATATACCGCTGATGGAATGAAGCAGCTCATTATCATAATACTCTTCGAGGTTGCGTATGATGGGTATACTCCCGCATACTGAACCTTCATATAATAAAGAGGTGCCGTAAGTACGCTGTAGGTCAATCAATTGCTGCAAGTATATAGCAATCATCTTCTTACTTGCCGATACGGTATTCTTACCAGATTTAAGGGCGGCAGATACAATATCGAAGGCAGCATCAGTATCATTGATCAACTCAACAATCGTGTTGATTTCGGGATCATTCAATAAATCGTCTCTGTTGGTGGTAAACAAACCGGCAGGTAATGAGCGTTGTTTCTGTGCGTCTTTAATTGCAATTCTTTTTATTTCGATGTTTAAATCCTTGGTTTTAATAATATCATATAAACCCTGGCCAACCACGCCAAAGCCAAATAAACCAATTGTTAATTTTTTGCTCATTATTTATTATTTATCGTTTAGTTAGGTTTGCTAATATCAGGAGGCAAGAAAACTGGCAATTACCCGGGTTAATTTTCCGGTTTCAATCAAAAAGCCGTCATGCCCATAAAAGGAGTTAAATTCAGCATAGGATGCTCCTGAAATATAACGGGCCAAATACTGCTGCTCGGCTACGGGGAACAGCAGATCAGAATCAATGCCGATCACCAGTGTTTTAGCCGTTACGGTACTAAGCGCCTGCACCGGGCCGCCCCGGTTACGCCCCACATGGTGCGAATCCATCGCCTTTGAAAGATACCAGTAGCTATAAGCATTGAAGCGGTTTACTAATTTTTCGCCTTGATAGTTCTGGTAAGATGCCGCTTTATAGCCGTTGGTATGTTCATTCGATTCTTCCTGCTGGGTACTGATATAGGTTTCGTAATTGCGATAGGAGAGCAGGGCTATACTACGGGCAGCTTTCAGCCCGGCTTTACCACCCTCCGGCAGGTTGGTGCCAAAGGTAGCGTCAGCCTGCAAGGCCAAACGCTGCGATTCATTAAAGGCTATACCCCAGGGAGAATGGTTGGCATTGGTTGCTATTAGTATCAGGTTTTCAATCTGGGTATTTGCCATAATACTCCATTCTACCGCTTGCTGGCCGCCAAGCGAGCCGCCAATGAGTACCTTTATTTGATTGATACCCAGGTATTCGGCTACCAGCCGGTGTGCAGCTACCATATCCCTGATGGTAATTTGCGGAAAATGAAGTCCGAAGATCCTTTTAGTTGCCGGATTTATATGCAGTGGATTTGAAGATCCATAAGGCGAGCCTAAAATATTGGCGCAAACAATGAAATGATCTTGTGGATTGAAGTAATCCTGTTCACCGAACAGTCCCTTCCACCAGTCCATCACATCTGAATTGGCAGTGAGGGCATGGCATACCCAAATTACATTATCTTTAGCAGGATTCAGTTTACCATACGTATGATAGCCGATTTGTACAGAGGACAGCACCTGGCCTGATTCAAAGTGGAAAGGCTGGCTGCTGGTATAAATTTGTGTGTTCATTTTAAACAAGTTAAGTCCTCCCGGTAAGAGAGGACTTAAACATAATCACGATATAAAAACTAAAAAAACATTCGAATTGATTACACTTAATCTCATATCAGGCAATAGCTAGTATTAAGTGCAAGCCCGTTAACAGCGTATGTATTTATCATAAAATCAATAATTTGGTTGTCAATAATCATACTATGCATTTGTTATGGCGTGTGTAAGGGTATTAAACAATTAAATGAAGTAATTGAAATGTGCACGTTAAGTGCAAATTCTCGGCTTGTACCTGATTAAGTAAAAGAGATTATTATTCAGCAGCAACAACACATACCGCAAACGCCGGATACAGCATCCGGTAAAGTTGCTAAGTGTAAATAAGCAGAAGTCAGCGCTTTCATGTTCTAAATTTATATTTCCCGTGCATGTATTTGCCTGGGGCAGGAATTGGCACCTTTTCCTTTCCGGAGGGTTGCCAGCGGGTCAGGGAGCCTGATCTCTCGCCGCTTCTGTATAAATCAAAGCCTGTAAAAGGAATTGATTAAGGTATTGCTACCAAATAATGTTTCAAATATAGTAGCTTAAACTTTAAACTTCCAAATATTGTTTCAAAAAATACATTTATCCTACACAAACATAAATCCGTAGCTAATCAAAAAGCCAGTAACAAACGTTGCTTTATTGTTATACCGAACATTGTAATTTACTGGTCAACTTAAATTTTCGGAATAACTAAAACACTTGTATTACCTGTTCATCATGTGCAATTTTGTATTTTTGCACAATGGAAGCTGATGATCATTTAAGCGTATTGATACAGAATCCGCACTTATCTGCTGATTTAAAATCCATCGCACAGAAAGTACAAGCCGGAGAGCGAATCACCTTTGAAGAAGGGGTATTACTTTATGAAAAAGCTGAATTGAGCTTTCTGGGTGTTTTAGCAAATTACATCCGCGAAAAGAAGCATGGCGACCTGACTTATTTTAATCGTAATTTTCATATCGAGCCTACCAATCTTTGCGTATACGACTGTAAATTCTGTTCTTATTCGCGGCTGATTAAACAGCGTGAAGATGGGTGGGAATATTCTATGGAAGACATGCTCAATATTGTACGTAAGTACGATGATGAGCCGGTTACCGAGGTTCACATTGTAGGCGGGGTGCTGCCGCAATATGATATGCCTTTTTACCAGGAGCTGTTTAGCCGTATAAAGCAACGCCGGCCGGAGTTGCATGTAAAAGCGCTGACACCGGTTGAATACCACTATATTTTCAAGAAAGCCAAAGTGGATTACGCTACCGGAATGCGGCTGATGAAAGAGTCGGGGCTGGAATCGATGCCGGGCGGTGGGGCTGAAATTTTCTATCCGGAGATACGCGAACAGATTGCCAAAGATAAATGTACCGGCGACCAGTGGCTGCAAATACACGAGGAATGGCATAAGCTGGGAATGCGCTCCAACGCGACCATGTTATATGGGCACATTGAACAATATTGGCATCGTGTGGACCACATGGAACACTTGCGCCAGTTGCAAGACAGAACCGGTGGCTTTCAAACTTTTATACCATTAAAGTTCAGGAACAAGGATAACCAAATGTCTGCTGTTGCTGAATCTTCGGTGGTTGAGGATTTACGCAACTATGCCATTGCCAGAATCTACCTGGACAACTTCGATCATATCAAGGCTTATTGGGCCATGATCAGCCGTACTACGGCCCAGCTCTCCCTCAATTTTGGGGTGGATGACATTGATGGTACGCTGGATGATACCACCAAAATATATTCGATGGCCGGAGCCGAGGAGCAGCGCCCTGCCATGAGCACTAAAGACCTGGTAGAACTGATTAAAAATGCAGGCCGGCACCCCATAGAGCGAGATACACTTTATCATATCGTTACTGATTATAATAATTATGTTTTTACAGAGGATATTAAGCCACGCTTTTACCCGCTCCCGGTAATTAACTGATAAAATGATTGAAAAAACCTTATATATCGTTCGGCACGGGCAAACAGATTTAAATAAAAAAGGCATTGTGCAAGGTAGGGGAATGGATACCGACCTAAATAATGAAGGCCGCGCCCAGGCGGAAATGTTTTACAGTGCTTACAGCGATGTGCCGTTTGATAAAATATACGTTTCTACCTTAAAACGCACCCAGCAGAGTGTGCAACACTTTATTGATGATGGTATTCCGTATGAAAGGCTGGAGGGTTTAGATGAGCTGGCCTGGGGCATACATGAGGGGCAAACCAGCACTCCCGAAACTAAATCTGCATTTTTTAAAATGATGCGCGAGTGGACCAGTGGTAACCTGGATGCCGCATTTGAGAAAGGGGAGAGCCCTAACCAGGTGAAGGCCCGCCAGCAACAGGCTTTGGCTTACATTATGAGCAAGCCGGAAGAAGATAACGTTTTGATTTGTATGCATGGCAGGGCATTGCGCTTATTATTATGCCTGTTAACTAACCGTCCGTTAACGGAGATGGATAAGTTTCCGCACCAAAACCTGGTGCTTTATAAGGTGGCTTTCGACGGCGAGAAATATGAAATTTTAGAAGCCAATAACGCCATACACCTGCAACTACATTAATTATATTTTGAATAAAATACGAATTTCGGCAGTTAGTTACACTAATACTAAACCGTTCTTATACGGATTGCAGCACAGTAGCATTATTAATGAGATTGATTTAAGCCTGGACCCTCCGGCAGATTGCGCTCAGAAGCTGATTGATAATAAAGCGGATATCGGACTTATCCCCGTTGCCGCAGTGCTTCACTTGCCTGAATGGCACATCATCACCGATTATTGCATCGGAGCGGTTGGCGCTGTGAACTCAGTTTTTATATTCAGTAACTGCGACATTAAGCAGGTAGAACGTCTGCAACTGGACCCGCAATCCCGTTCTTCAAATAATCTGGCCCGGGTGTTGATAAAAAATTATTGGGAGATAAACCCTGAGCTGATTACAGATGCCGCCGATTATGCGCATTCTGATGATGGGCATACGGCCTTTGTGCAGATAGGCGACCGTACCTTTGGCAAAAAGGGCAACTATACTTATGTGTATGATATGGCCGAAGAGTGGGAAATTTTTACCGGCCTGCCCTTTATGTTTGCTGCATGGATAGCCAATAAACCTGTCGATCCTCAGTTTATTGACCGCTTTAATGTTGCGCTGAAATATGGCCTCGACCACCGGCTTGATTTGCTCAGGCAACTGCCGGTAAGCAGCGGCTTTGATGTAGAAGATTACTTAATGCACAAAATTGATTTTCCACTCACTGATGCCAAAAAACAGGCATTTTACCTCTTTTTAGATTATATAAAGGCGCTTTAAAGCCTGATATGGCATTTAACTGAGCTTCACCGCAGTGCTATTGAATAAGTGCTATTGTCTTTTCTGCGCAAACAACTTACAGGTTATGGCATTTTATATGTTTAAGCCAGGGATGTAATGTCTAAAACTATTATTGTAGCCAACCGCCTGCCGGTAAAATTAAGTAAAAACGAAAACGGATTTCAACTAACACCAAGTGAGGGTGGTTTAGCTACCGGCCTGGGGTCTATCTATAAGCAGGGAGATAACTGCTGGATTGGCTGGCCCGGCCTCGAAGTAAGTGAGCCTGAAGAGCAGGATAAGGTAACAACGCAGCTTGCCGCACTGAGCTTGCACCCGGTATACCTTACACAAACTGAAATTGCGGAATATTACGAAGGCTTTTCCAACTCTGTATTGTGGCCGGTATTTCATTATTATGCCTCTACCTATGCTGATTACAAGCAATCGAACTGGAAATACTATCAAGAGGTAAATGCGAAATTTTGTGAAGCAGTGGTGGCATCGGCTCAACCCGGTGATACCATCTGGGTGCATGATTACCAACTGCTCTTACTGCCGCAAATGCTGCGTGAAAGGCTGAAGGATGTATCCATCGGATTCTTTCTGCACATCCCTTTTCCATCGCATGAAATGTTCCGGCTGATTCCCTGGCGGGCAGAGTTATTAAAGGGTATATTAGGGGCCGACCTGATCGGCTTTCATACCTTCGACGATGTTAGGCACTTTTTAAGTGCTGTTACCCGCATTCTCCCGATGCAGGTATCCTCTAATATGATTGATTGCGGTGATTATTCGGTAGTTGCCGAAGCCTTTCCGATGGGCATTGATGACCGTCGTTATTCAGAACTGCCTTTACAGCCGGAAGTAGGAACGCAGATAAAGGAAATAAAGGATATTTTCAAACAAGAAAAGCTGGTGTTAACCATAGACAGGCTCGACTACAGCAAAGGCATTTTGCAGCGTTTACAAGCGTTCGAGTTGCTGCTAAAACGCCATCCGGAGTATGTTGGAAAAATCACGCTTTATATGATTGTGGTACCATCAAGAGATACCGTACCGCAGTACAAAGAACTGCGCGACCAGATTGATAAGCGGGCAGGTAACATCAACGGCCGTTACCGCACCATCAGCTGGTCGCCTATACAGTATTACTATCGTTCGGTAAGTATCGAAACCTTATCAGCTTTGTATTCCTGTGCAGACGTTTGTTTGGTTACCCCAATGCGGGATGGCATGAACCTGGTAAGCAAGGAATATGTAGCCAGCCGTATCCACAATGATGGAGTATTGATACTTAGCGAGATGGCGGGAGCTTCAAAAGAGCTTATCGATGCCATTATTGTAAACCCCAACAATGTAAATGAGGTATGCGAGGCTATCGTTCAGGCCATAAATATGCCTGTTGCTGAGCAGCGGGAGCGCATGAACCAGATGCGGCAGATAGTTGCCAAATTTAACGTAAATCATTGGGTTAAACTTTTTATGGAGCGCCTGCACGAGGTTAAACTGCTTCAGCGCTCCATGCAGAGCCGGCATGTGGCCTCCGTAACAGAACAATCCATTGCAAAGCGCTATCAAAAAACCCATCAGCGCATTATATTTTTAGATTACGATGGCACACTGGTTGATTTTAAAGCCAATGTAAACGATGCCATACCCGATGCAGAGCTGCGCGGTATACTGCAGGAATTAATGAATGATGCCGCCAACAGGATTGTGCTTATCAGCGGCCGCAAGCATGAAAACCTTGAAGAATGGTTTGGTAATTCCAATATGTTTTTAGTAGCCGAACATGGCGCATGGTCTAAACGCCCGGGGGAGGACTGGCAAAAGATAACCGGGCTATCCACGCAATGGAAAAAAGACATATTGCCTGTACTTGAGCAATATGTTGACCGTACGCCCGGCTCCTTTATTGAAGAAAAGACCTATTCGTTGGTTTGGCATTACCGCAAAGCCCAGGAGGGGTTGGGTGAACTGCGGGCCAATGAATTAATGAATACGCTGAAGTATCTGGCTACTGACAAAGGCCTGCAGTTGTTACCGGGCGATAAAGTGGTAGAAGTGAAGAACATGGAAATTAATAAAGGCAAAGCGGCCTTAACCCTGGTGGAAGAAAAGGAGTTCGATTTCATCATGGCGCTGGGCGATGATTATACGGATGAAGACATCTTCCGCACTTTGCCTGATAGTGCCATAACCATAAAGGTGGGTAATAAACGCTCAGCAGCAAAGTTTTACCTTCGTAACCCTGCGGAGGTAAGGCACATGCTTAAAGGTTTATACGACAATCTATTAGTGCCAAATAGTTAATGCAAACAAACAGGTGAGTAAAGCGCCGCATCAACTAATGCGGCGCTTTCATTTACAAAAATACAGGTCTGTCCAGTTTAGTTGCAATCCGGTAAGCTGCATTCATCAAACCCACATGGCTGTAAGCTTGCGGGAAATTTCCCCACTGGCTGCCATCTTCTTCGGCCACATCTTCACTAAAGAGCTGTAAGTGATTCGAAAACTGTAACAGGTTTTCAAATTCATGCATTGCATCATCTAAACGACCTACGCAGGCAAGGGCCTCTACATACCAGAAAGCGCAGATTAAAAAAGTGGTTTTTGGTTTTCCAAAATCATCGGCGTGCAGGTAACGGTAAAATAAGCCATTAGGCGTTTTTAGTTCAGTCTCTAAAGCTGCTAAATGATTTTTTGCCCGGTCAGATGCCGGGTCTAAATAATTCATGATAATAAGCTGCAGGGTGCTTGCATCTAAAAACGGAACACCCGCTGCTGTTGTATAAACTTTACGTTCAGCATCGTAACAGCTTTCAATATGCTCCGAGGCGCGGGCTTTCATTTTTAATGCGCGTTCCAGCAACCCATCATTCTCAATGGTACGTGCCATCTTTTCAGCCGCACAGGCACCGGCCCATTGAAATAAATTTGTATAGCAGTGTATATTGGCCATGTTCCTGAACTCCCATATACCCGCATCTTTTTCGTCAATGGTACGCTCAATTTTGCTTAATAAATAGTTAACCCAGCGGGCCGAGTCTTTGCGCTCATCAAAAATAAAGCGGTGGTCTGTATACAATGGCAGTATCGAAACCAACACCTGGCCGTATATGTCGTTCTGTATGTGCTCGTAAGCTTGGTTGCCCACACGCACAGGCTGGTTGCCCTCATAGCCTTCCAGGTCTGTCATGATGCGCTCGGTGAGCTTCTTTTCACCGGTGATACCATACAAAGGCTGGTATCGAAACTCTTCCGAGAAGGAGATATCGGTAATATAATTAAAATACCGCTCCATTTCCTCAAAGTGCCCGATGTGATTAAGCGATGTAATCACATAATAGGTATCCCGCATCCAGCAATAACGGTAATCCCAGTTGCGGCCGCTTCCGGTAGATTCTGGTAAACTGGTGGTACTGGCTGCTACAATGGCTCCGGTATCTTCATACTGGTGAATCTTTAACGCCAGCGCGGCCCTGATTACATATGGCTGGTAAAAGCCGGCTATGCTGGAATGCTTGATCCAGGTACGCCAGTACTGGCGTGTTTCGCGCAGAAAGCGCTCGGCAGTACTGATGAGCGGCGCTTCCAGCGGCTCACCATAGGTCATTACCAGATATTTTTCCTCATTCAGCACAAAGCACTGTCCATCAAAAATATAGCTTATCGGGATATTCGTAGTTAACCGTATGTTTTCATCGCCGCCCAAATACTGGATGTGATTACTGCCGCGATTGACATGTAACTCTATATTTCCGTAATCTGATACCGGCCGGCACTTTACCAGTAAACGGGGAGAGCCCGTAATTGCCTCAATTTTACGGATGAACATCAGCGGCTTATAGTACCTGTCGTGCTGATGAAAGCGCGGCGCGAAATCCGTTATCCGATAGCTATTGCCTGATTGCAGCGTAATTTCAGTAATCAGAATATTAGTATTCTCCTGATAGTATTGATGCGAGGAATATTCTTCGTTTTCTGCTGGTAATATTGAAAACTCACCGCCTTTTTTTTTATCAAGTAAGCCGCCAAATATAAAAGTACTGTCGAAACGTGGCCAGCAAAGCCAGTCTACATTAGTGTTGGTGTTAATATGGGCTAAAAATGCGCAGTTTCCGATGATGCCGGTTTTATACGTATGTCTCATTGAGGGGTCGAAATAGCTAAGATGATTGTAAATATTTTGAACTCAACAAAGGCATAACATAAAATGTTGCAAAAAAATGCAACCTTAACAAAGTGCTTCATCTATTAATTGAAATGCCAATAAATTGTTGTGTTATTGTACTGCGGTGATATTCAGTTTGTAATCTGAGCAGTATTTTTATTGAGGTAATGGCGAATTTATTTAAACCCTCTGTTATTTAATGCCTTGCATCTGTACATTATTCATAAATAATTTATTTACAGTTGATTAAAATAGATTTACTTTTTTCAAAAAAATCATATATTTGAAAAAGTGAGTGTTTTACTCATGCCTTTCTGATAATTAATATTTGTTATATTTCAGTTTGGATTATTTAATTTATTCAATCTTATAATACCTGCTAACAATGGAAACTGGAAAAGTAAAATGGTTTAACACACAGAAAGGCTACGGCTTTATTGTTACTGATGACGGAAAAGATCTGTTTGTACACTTTAAGGATGTTGAGGGCGGTGTAAATTCCTTAAAGGACAATGATACCGTTGAGTATGAAATGGGCGAAGGCAAGAAGGGGCCGCAAGCCGTTAATGTAAGAAAAGTATAGTTTTATATAACAATCTGTTTTGTTTAAGCCCTGGCCTTTGCGCCGGGGCTTTTTATATAAAAAGTTTTGACTTCACCTCGTCCTTTCCTACTTTGGGCAATTCAATTACAAACATATGTCAGCCATATCATCCGCCAACAATCGTAATATAATCTTTTTGATTATTGTAGCTGCACTGGGTTATTTTGTTGACATCTACGACCTAGTGCTTTTTTCCATTGTGCGCATTAAGAGCTTCAATGACATTGGAATATTAGGTGATGAGAATGTGCGGCAACAGGGTATATATGTAATCAATATGCAAATGTTCGGCTTGTTAGTTGGCGGTATCTTTTGGGGTATTATTGGCGACAAGTTCGGGCGCATCAAAGTACTGTTTGGTTCCATACTATTGTACTCCGTTGCCAATTTTGTGAACGGCTTGGTGCATGATATTAATACTTATGCTATAGTAAGGTTAATTGCCGGCATCGGTTTGGCAGGTGAATTAGGAGCGGGCATAACGCTCATCAGCGAAACCCTAAGTAAAGAGAAACGGGGCTACGGCACCATGATTGTTGCGGTAATCGGCCTGTTTGGTGCAGTGGCGGCCAACCTGGTAGGTAAACACGACTGGCGCACGGCCTATTATGTAGGTGGTGGTTTAGGCATCATCCTGCTGCTGTTCAGGGTAGGTACCTTTGAATCAGGCATGTTTAAGTCAACTGCACAGGCCAGGGTGCAAAAGGGTAATATGCTGATGCTGTTCACCAGTTTTACCCGCTTTAAAAAATACCTTTACTGTATACTTATCGGCGCACCCCTGTGGTATGTGGTAGGTGTACTGGTTACGCAGTCGCCCGAATTTGGTAAGGCTTTACATGCCAAACAGGTGCTGAGTGCCGGCAACGGAATTATGTATACTTACATCGGCATTGCCATTGGCGATATTTTTGCCGGTTTGCTTGCGCAGGCCGCACGTTCGCGTAGACTGGCAATGCTGATATTTCTGGTTATATCTCTGGTACCTGTATCTGCGTATCTGAACGCCTACGGCTTAACCGCCGGGCATTTTATATGGCTATGCTTCTTTATGGGTATCTCTGTAGGGTACTGGGCTACATTTGTTACCATAGCTTCTGAGCAGTTTGGCACCAATATACGCGCTACGGTGACTACCACGGTGCCCAATTTTGTGCGCGGTGCACTAATACCTATCAATTTCGGCTTCAATCTACTGGTGCAGCACTATGGCATGATTAAAAGCGGTTACATTATGATGATTGCACTTACCGTTATAGCCCTGTTTTCGTTAAGTCAACTAAAGGAGAGTTTTGGAAAGGATTTGGATTATATAGAAACTGATGAACTGTCAAAGCAACCGCAGCTCTGATTATAAAGAAATTTTATCAACCTCCGCTATAATTCTGCATTTTTGCAGTGATGATTTCAAAAGAACAGATTACCGCCGATTATCAGTCAATTCAGGTCGAAATCTGCACCGGGTTAGAGCAGATGGATGGAAAGGGGCGGTTTGAGCAGGAATTGTGGGAGCGTGAAGGCGGCGGGGGCGGCCGTACCCGTATCATGCAGAATGGTAACGTTATTGAAAAGGGAGGCGTTAATTTTTCGGCTGTTCACGGGCATTTGCCGGAAGCATTAAGAAAAGCGTTAAAGGTGGAGCACGATGATTTTTTTGCCACCGGCGTATCTATTGTAATGCACCCCAATCATCCGCTTGTGCCCATCATTCATATGAACATCAGGTATTTTGAACTACCTTCTTCTTTTACCGGGGGTAGCGAGCCGGTGCGCTGGTTTGGCGGCGGCATTGATGTAACGCCGCATTATATTTTTGATGATGACGCCCGCTTTTTTCACTCGAATTTGAAAAAGGCTTGTGATGCTTATGATCCTGGTTATTATCAGCGGTTTAAAGAATGGGCGGATAGTTACTTCTTTATCAAGCACCGCAACGAAACCCGTGGCATAGGCGGCATATTTTACGACCGCCTGACGCCCAATGAGGCACAGAACTGGAATGATGTTTTTGAGTTCACTAAAACGATAGGCCGATCTTTTTTACCCATCTATACCGAGTTGGTAAGCCGTAACAGGAATAAACCTTTTACCAATGATCAACAGCAATGGCAGTACCTGCGTAGAAGCCGTTATGCTGAATTTAATCTGGTATATGATGCAGGTACCAAGTTTGGCCTGGAAACCAACGGCCGTATAGAATCTATACTGATGAGTATGCCGCCAACGGCAAAGTGGATATATGATTTTAAACCCACAGCTGGCAGCGAAGAAGAACGAACGCTGAACTTATTAAAAAAAGGAGTTAACTGGGCCGGGTAAAGCCCATATTATGTCACATAAATATCTGATGATGAACAAAAGATGCCTTTTATTTGCCGGATTTATACTTTTGTTCTTCAATCTGGCGCTGTTTAAAGGCCCTACACTAAAAGGAACATGGGAGTACAAAGGCGGAATATATAATGGCAAAGCATCGCCTGCGCCCTCCGGTTACCAACTGCAACGAAAATACACAAAGACAACATTTGAAACGTTTTTGCTTGAACCCGATACGATGCCTCAACGGTTTCAGATCAGCAATTATTTACTCACCGCAGACAGTTGCATTGAAACTGAAACGTTTAGTAAAATTCCATCTAAACTTACCAATATTCCAGTGCATTATGCATATACCCTGCGCCAGGACACGCTTACTTTAACCGGAATGATACCCACAGGTATGCAGGTTAAAGAGTATTGGGTAAAAATAAAGTAGCATAGCTATAAATGGTAACCATAATACCGGGTGATTGATATCAGATGCTCAGCAATACTCATCTTTACTACTTGCGTTTAATTATATGACTCCGACAGCACTTATATTTCGCCTGATCATAAAGATCAATTTAAGTAGATAGATAAGGGTATAGTACAGGGGGGCTCCTTTGCCTACCGGCACTAACTGAATACATCAATAACTGACAATGCGGTAACCCTTCACAAAACCAGGCTTCTAACTATTCGAAAAAAAGAAGGGATATTACCATTGTTTGTGGTGTAATGAGGCCTGGTAAATAAGTTTATCCGGTATATTATTGCAGGTTGTTAGTGCAATGTTAATAACTCAATGAATATCCCCGTTTATACGCCTTTCGAGGTACCGGGATGTTAGTAAAAAGCTATATTTTATAGGTAAAAATGCGTATATTCGCGGGTTATTATCTGTATCGCAAGAACAGATTTAGATAAATTCATTCTGTTAAATTTTTAGTTGATGGCTGAAGATCATTCACAACCGGAAGACCGGATTATTTCCATAAATATTGATGAAGAAATGCGATCTGCCTACATTGATTATTCAATGTCGGTGATTGTATCACGCGCACTGCCCGATGTTCGCGACGGACTGAAGCCGGTGCACAGGCGTGTATTGTTCGGCATGCTCGATCTGGGCCTAAACAACAATAAGCCGCACAAAAAATCAGCTCGTATTGTAGGTGAGGTGTTAGGTAAATACCACCCGCACGGCGATAAGTCGGTTTATGATACCATGGTGCGTATGGCACAAGACTGGAGCCTGCGTTACCCCTTTGTTGACGGCCAGGGCAATTACGGTTCCATAGATGGGGATGAGCCGGCAGCCATGCGTTATACCGAAGCCAAACTGCAAAAGATAGCAGAAGAAATGTTAGCCGATATCAATAAGGATACGATTGATTATCAGCTGAATTTCGATGATTCGCTGGAAGAGCCTACTGTTTTGCCGGCAAAGATTCCCAACCTGCTGGTAAACGGCGCTTCAGGTATTGCGGTAGGTATGGCCACTAACATGGCCCCACACAACTTAACTGAGGTTATTAATGTTACCATTGCTTATATAGATAACCGGCAGATTGAAATCAGCGAAATGCTGCGGCTTATTAAAGGCCCGGATTTTCCTACAGGTGGTATCATTTATGGCGTAGAGGGCGCGCGCGAGGCATTTGAAACCGGCCGTGGCCGGATTGTGCTGCGGGCAAGAGCCGAAATAGAAACCTACAACGGTGATCGTGAACGTATCATCGTTACAGAAATGCCCTACCAGATCAACAAAGCGCAGATGATTGAGCGCACTGCGGAGCTGGTAAATGAAAAGAAGATTGAAGGCATTTCGGCTATCAGGGATGAATCCAACCGTGAAGGTATCCGTGTGGTTTATGAGATAAAGCGTGATGCCAATGCTTCCATTGTTTTAAACAATCTTTACAAATACACTTCGCTGCAAACCTCTTTCAGTGTAAACAACATTGCGCTGGTACATGGCCGCCCAATGCTGCTGAACCTGAAGGATATGATTCATCACTTTGTAGAGCACCGGCACGAAGTGGTGGTGCGCCGTACCAAGTTTGAGTTGGCGGAAGCAGAAAAGCGCGCTCACATATTGGAAGGCTTGCTGATTGCACTGGATCATCTGGATGAAGTTATACAGTTGATCCGCAGTTCGGCAACACCGGAAGAAGCCCGTGACGGCCTGATGCAGCGGTTTGGCCTGAGCGAATTGCAGGCCCGTGCCATACTGGATATGACATTGCGCCGCCTTACCGGCTTGGAGCGCGATAAGATTAAAGAGGAATATGCCGAACTGATGAAGCAGATTGATTACTTAAAATCGATTTTAGCTGATGAAGAACTTCGGATGCAAATTATAAAAGACGAGCTGCTGGATGTGCAGAACCGTTTTGGCGATGAGCGTAAAACAGAGATCGTACACTCCGCTGCAGAGATGCAGACCGAAGATTTTATTGAGGATGAAGATGTGGTAATAACCATATCGCACGAAGGTTACATCAAGCGCACACCATTAACCGAATATCGCCGGCAGGCGAGGGGGGGTAAGGGTTCATTAGGCAGTAACAGCCGGGATGAGGACTTTATTGAGCACCTGCTGGTGGCCTCTAACCACAACTACATGTTGTTCTTTACCGAGGCCGGGCGTTGTTTCTGGCTTCGGGTGTTCGAGATACCGGAAGGTACACGTACTTCAAAAGGCCGTGCTATCCAAAACATCATCAACATCCCGAAAGAGGAGAAGATAAAGGCTTACATCAAGGTAGTTAACCTGAAAGATCAGGAATACCTTGAAAATAACTTTATTATTATGTGTACGGCTAAAGGCATCATCAAAAAAACTTCACTCGAAGCTTATTCGCGCCCACGTGCCAATGGTATCAACGCCATTAACATTAATGATGGTGATACCTTGCTGGAAGCTACGTTAACTACGGGCAGCAGCGAAGTGGTAATGGCACTGAGGTCGGGTAGGGCTATCCGCTTTAACGAATCAACCGTTCGGCCAATGGGGCGCACCGCAACAGGGGTAAGGGGCATTTCGTTAGAGAATGAAGAGGATGAAGTGGTAGGTATGATTGCCATTAACAACCCTGAAACTTCTGTACTGGTAGTATCAGAAAAAGGCTATGGTAAACGCACTGATATTGAAGATTACCGGGTAACCAACAGGGGCGGTAAAGGCGTTAAAACCATCAGCATTACCGAAAAAACCGGCAAACTTGTAGCTATAAAAGATGTTACTGATACTGATGATTTGATGATCATCAACAGATCAGGCATCATTATACGTATTGCCGTAAGTGAAATGCGTATTATGGGCCGTGCTACCCAGGGTGTACGTTTAATTTCATTAAAGGGTAATGACGAAATTGCTTCGGTAGCCAAGATTGAGCATAGCGAAGAAGAAGAACTGGAACAGAAACTGGAGGAAACCGGAATTATAAACGATTCTGCGCAGCCCGATATTGAGCCAGAATCTGAGGCTGACGCTAAGGATGAACCAAAGGATGAATAAAGATGTTATGGCTTAAAGCGTTTTCATTAACAGCCTTATTATTTACCACATCCACTGCTTTCTCACAGTCGGAAGCTTTAAAGTCGGTGGTAAATAATCTGGCTTTTTATCGGCAAAAAGCGGATCTTACTTACCTGAGCAAAGCTAAAAAATCGGTTGATAGCTTAATTGTGACCCGTGCCGATTCACAGAATTTACAAAAGAATGTATACAAGGCAGTTGTCTATTCAAGCATAGCCTATACGGATTCTTTAAACAAGCTGCAGCAACCCGCAAACTTTGTTGATGCAACTACTGCGCTTGTTGACCGCCTTTCTGCCCGCCAGCGTATTTATAAATATCAGAACGAAATTAGTTATGCCAAGCGCTGCTTGTCTAACGTATATATTAGGCAGGGCTTAGCGTGTGTTAACCATTCTGATTTCAACCTGGCTTTACGTAGTTTTCAGAAAGCAAAGGTGTATTTACCATCGTTCAGGCCATTAAATGCTTACATAGCTTATTCATACAGCAAAAGCGGAAAACTGCCAGAAGCGGTAAAGTCTTATGATGCACTTCTAAACAGCGATACTATTAAAGTTGAATATGTAGAGGCAGCGGCAGATTTATATAAGCAAATGGGCGATACAGCCAAAGCTTTAAGCGTGTTGGAGCGCGGCATTAAACAACTACCTTCAGAAAAAGGCTTACAACTGGAACAGGCTAATATTTACAGTAACCGAAAAGACTATAAATCACTTGAACCGTTAATACCCAAACTGCTGGATGCCAATCCCAACAGTGCTGAAACCGCATTTGCGGCAGCCAGTTGTTACGATAACCTGAATCGTACCGACCGGGCAATCTCTTTATACTTAAGATCCATTGAACTTGACAGTGCTGCTTATGCACCTGTATTTAATCTGGGGCTGCTATATTTAAAACAAAGCATAATAAAACCACAATCCGGTGGTTTAGAAAACATAAACAGGGCAGCCCAATGGCTGGAAAAGGCTAGTGAAATTTCGCCTAAGGATACCCGTTGCCTACAACTGCTTCAAGTAATTTACGCCAAAACCGGAAATAATGAGCAGTTAAACACAACCAATGAAAAGCTACATCAATTAATTTACTAAACATATGAAAACCAAATTTTTAATAGTCGGCCTGTTCGGCTTCATCTCGGCAAATGTTTTTGCCCAGAAATCAGAATTGAGCAATGCTCAAAATAAATTCGACGAATACGAAACTATGCGCGGCACACCTGCCATGGCCTCCAGGGCCACAACCAGTCTAACTGATGCCAAAACCTCAATTGACAAGGCTGCCGCTAATGAGAAAACTGCCGCCATGGCGCAAACCTATGCACTTAAAGGAGCAATTTATTCTTCATTAGCTTCAAAAGATACAGTTGCTACTACTGCAATGCCTTTGTTTACTACTGCAACTGATGCCTTGAAAAAGGCTCAGCAAGCCGATACTAAAGGTGAGTATAAAAAATTGATCAGTAATGCTAACCTTAACTTAGCGCAATACTCTTTAAATCAGGGTGTAAAGCAATATCAGGGCGGTATGTATGACCAGGCTTACAAATCATTCGATTATTATCGCACGGTATTGCCAGAGGATACAAATGCCATTTATTATACTGCGTTGTCTGCCTATAACGCAAAAAATTATGGGGCTGCTATTAGTAACTACAACAAATTAGTAACCACGAATTACTCAAAAAAAGGCGGGGCATATAATGATTTAGTTAATGCCTACCTGAATAATAAGGATACTACCGGTGCATTAAAAGTTATTAATGATGCATTGGTAAAATATCCTAACAATAATGATTTACGCAGAACTGAGATTGAACTAAACTTGCAGCAAGGTAAACAACAGCAAACATTAGACAAAACTTTAGCTGCCATCAACAATGATCCTAAAAATAAATCATTGTATTATTACGCCGGTATAGCCTATACAGGTGTTGCAGAGGGTGCTAAGCCTGCCTCGGGTAAGGATGCAGCAGGTAAAGCTGCACTTATGCAAACTCGCAACGATAATTACAGTAAGGCTGCTGATATGTATAAAAAAGCATTGGAGATTGATCCGTCATGGTATGAGGCTAATTTGAATATGGGATATGTGCTTATGAGCCCTGCAATTGATATGTATAATGCAGCAAACAAAATAACGGCTCAGAAAGCTTACGATGCTGCAATGGTAAAGGTAAATGCTCAGGCCGATAAAGCTAAACCATACTTGGATAAAGCGCTCGCCAACAAATCAGATTCACAGGTTGCTTTAGCTAACCTGAAAAATTACTATATCATTAAAAAGGATAATGCACACGTTGCAGAAATGACCAAGCGTTTAGCAAGCGCTAAATAAATAGTAAGGCTCCTCAATAGGAGCCTTACTATTTAAACTATCTGTTTAACATAATGTTAATTATGAGACATGGAAAAAGTTGTAGTCAAAGTTCTTTGAAATCACTGAATTACAATAACAATAAAATTAACTGTGTCGTAAAAACATAATAATATTATTCCATCACTCAAAACAAACACTATGCAACTTGTGCGCATGACTTATGAAGGCCGCAAATATGATTTGGGCTATATCAGTCCGGTATACCTTGCCAATAGTCAATGGTTCGCGTTAATTCCGGCATTTTCCTACGCGCCGCCGTTTTTAGAGAAGTGTATAAAAAGTGCGCAATCTCGACTAATCAAACGGGCGAAGGAACATTTAAGGAATGGCGGCGAAATATTGCCGATGTGCAAGGGCTTACCGTTGGAGATAGCCCCGGTCTATCATGAAGCCGGCTAAACGTCGCACTTTTACAGCACCATAAAAACATTGTTAGGCCGTCCATAGTGGACGGCCTAACGCATTTACAACCCTTTTATTATCCTTATGAACCTTCAAACCCTGACCAAAAAACAGCAAGTAGCCGCTTACCTGACCAAAGATGATATCCGTATCATGCAGGAACGGCTCCAAAAACTGATTTTATTAACCCGGCAAAAACAGCAAAATATACTCAACAAGCTGGCTGCTAAAGAAATCACAAAAACGTTGGCCGCTAACGCCAATCGTGAATGCCGATTGACTTTAAAAGCCTGTGAGCTGGTATATTATACTGTCGCCAAAACATCAATTCACAATGGCAAACGTCCAAATTTTAGAAAAACCCTTAGCACTTAAGCCCGGCACTATCTGCTGGCTTAAAAAGGGATTATCCCGCTTGGTAATCCAAATCTTTTCAGACCTGAACGGCGTTATCGTATATACGTACCCGTTAAAACCCTACGACCAAATGCAACATCAGGCGGCTAAAGCTGACGTTTATCTCAAGCTGTCAGACTGTGAAAACTATACAGACCTGACCCTAAACAAAACTCCTAATGTCGCCTTCGACCGCTATTCTAAACAAAATCCTGAAAACAGAAGGATTTAAGGCAACTGCTTATGCCGATGGTATGACTAAAGGCGTACAGCTTTACAGTATCGGCTACGGTCATCAGATACAGCCCTCGGAGCAAACCTTAAAACGTTCCACTATTACCAAAAGCCAGGCATTGGAACTATTCAAAAAAGACAACGCCCAAATTATCGCAGCTCTGAACCAAAGCAAGCGCAAACTCAACCAAAATCAGTATGACGCGCTATTTGACTTTGCTTTCAACTGCGGTACCGGTGCGCTGTCTGCTGTGCTGGCCACCTGGAACGATACTGGTTCTATGGCTGCCGTAACCGCTCAAATGACGAAGTACAATAAGAGTACAAAAATCGTCAACGGAGTACCTACCAAAGTTGTTAATGATGCCCTTGTAGACCGGCGCAAGGACAATGTCGCTTTATTCAATAAGCCTTTTACAGCCCCTGCCCTATCTATTGCCGCAATAGTCGGCATCGCCGCGCTTTTCTTTCTGCGCGGTTAAAAAACCCACGACCATTTTTCCCCGCTTCGCTTAAGCACCAAAACTACCCCCAGAACAAAGCTGTGCTTTGCTGTCAAGGGGTCGTGGAATAAATAGTGCAGCGTAGCGTAACGGTTTATGCCGCGAAAGCCCCTTTACTGCAATGCTAAGGCTTTGTTACCTTGTGCAGTGCGTAGCGGGGAAATGTGGTTTTTATTCATCCTTTAAACCCTTTAAAACCATGTACGTGTTACGTAAACAAATGCCATTTATGGCACCAAACACGCCTTTTTATAAGGCGCAAACCGCTCACCCGCATACCGCATCCGGTACATTTCAGATGTATCGTGCAAAGAAGTTCAGGTACTGGTTACCTGCGTTCATAGCAAATTTGCGCTTCAAGGGCGAAATCCATAAAGTCCACCCCGCACTATGTTAAAAGCAACTATTGATACCCTTAACCATCCGGTAACCCAAACGATTGCCGGAACTACTGTAACCGCAGCCGTAACGGCTACTGGTCCATCTGTGAGTCAACAAATCATGCACTACGCATTGGCGCTCACGCTGTCTCTTGTAACCCAATTAATCCTTAAACTACCCTCTATCATTTTTAAAACCAATGGCAACAACCAAAGCTACCAAAATCCCAACTTCCAGCCGCTCACCCAAACCAACCAAAACAGCGGCCAAAGCGACTCTGGAACCCGCGCCTGATAAGGTGCCGGTTCTTTCCGTTCCACCTCCTGAAATCGCCCGTCTGGCTTCTACTGCTCGTCGTATAAGAGAGGGAGCGCAAGAATTTGAATTGGTTACCAGTTTAAACCTGCGCCGCTCTATCATACCCGATGCTAAAGAGCCATTTCACCTTACCCTTTATATCACAAACGAAGACCATCGCGCGTTGTCTCGTGCTGGTATTGGTTACGGTGTTACCGCCGATGAGTTGCTAAGGGGTTTGATTGCGCAGGAACTTGCAGCCCAAAACCCGTTCGCAAATCTCAAAAACTACCTACCGGCCTCGACTGATTGATGTAGCAAGTTTTATAACATGCTACATTCAGTCTAACCGGTTAGACTATTACCCTATAAACCCTTAATCATCCACTTACCCTAATGACCCTAATTAACTTATCGTATGTTAATCCTTTACATACTTATCTTACTTGGCTCAAACGCATTCTTCGCATATCTCGGCCTTCGTAAAGGCATGACTTATATTCTAAAATGTTACCATGATATGCAGTACCAATTTTACATGCGCTTATCTAACGGTGATATTGAAGGTGCCTTGGAGCATTCCAGTGATGCGCTGGAATTACTTCATCAATACATTCACACTCATGGCAAAGAAGACACGCACACCGACAAAAAAGAAAACGCCGCGTGTGCCACTGAAAACCAAAATTAAAAAAGTAAAAACCCGCACTATGGCTCGTTTCCGTCGTTCATTCGGCCGCCGTTCATTCGGCCGGCGTTCATTTTCTCGCCCCCGGTTTAATAACCGTCGTTCTTATTCTTCCTTTCCTCGTGTACCTTTTGTACCACGTAGGGCAAACAAACTTCTTATCCTTTTAGCCCTAATCGGCGGTGGCATGATATTTTTCAAAGATGCCTTACGTCCGATGATAGCTAAATTCAAGTCTAAAATGGCTTAACCTCTTTATCCCTTTTTTATTATGATAATTCGTAACGTAGAAAAACAAACCGAGGACTATAAGTCCATCACTTTAAACGCTTTGCGTGTTAAAGCCGTATTAGTTAACCCTAAT
Source organism: Mucilaginibacter sp. (assembly GCF_965200995.1). Lineage (GTDB taxonomy): Bacteria > Bacteroidota > Bacteroidia > Sphingobacteriales > Sphingobacteriaceae > Mucilaginibacter. The sequence continues at coordinate 3,598,914 of NZ_OZ241743.1, forward strand.
GCAGACCCTTCAAACGCTGATATCGACTGGGAGGCAGTACAGGTAAAAGTTATCCTCCGCAGGGGTCAGGAAACCTTTGTAGTGATGCAGGACGATTTGAAAAAATTGGGCTTGGCCTCACAGGTTGACCGCTTCAATCAATTCGTATTCAGCCAGTCCACACAATCGGAATTGTTAGGCGGTGGTTCTGCTATGCTGGCCTTCAAAATTCCGTTTGGTGGTGCTATTTGTCTTAAAGGCGATGACTACTTGCACGTTGAAATCAACAACCTTAAAGGTTTGTTTACCCCTTCCATTGCAGCTACCAGTTACATTGAAGTAACGCCTAACAAATGTGTAGCTTATGAAACCTGCATTCCATCTATTAAAACGATGGTGATACAGGCAGGCGAAAGTAGCCGCCGTTATGACCTGGGCGATAACGTTACTAAAGCGGTATTTCTGAACTATGATAAAGAAGATTTCAAAACACCTGTTATTGCAAATCTGACTATTAATTCAGACCGTTTTAATGAGGACTTTACGTTTCAGGATTTAATACTGGACAAAACAGACCGTTACCATATTCAGGCCGCCGACCCCACAAAACTGGACGTTGCCGACCGCATTCAGAAAGACCAGTGCTTTGTGGTGCTGGACGGTCAGGAATATGACCAGGTAAGTTTGAACGTCAAGTTCAATTCCGCAAACGTAGCCGCCTCCCAAAACTATATTGTGTACTGGGATTTTTATACCAGCCCTGAAATACTGCAAAAGGCGGCTGAAAAATCTGTAAAGCACAGTAATGAGGCTGCGGATAAAATCCAAAACCAAAAACCAAAGTCTTAAACTTTCGACTATGTCAATCTTTAGTAAAATACTCAAAGGAGTTGGCGGCGTAGCGTTAGGAGCCGCAAGCGGTATTGTAAGTACCGCAAGTGGCGGCGTAATTAATCCTAAAGAAATCATAAGCGGTTTAAAGAGTAAACCGCAGGAAGCGCAAGGCGCAATGGTTGTACAGCCGCAAGGCTCGACCGTTGTACAGCCTGCCGAACGTTCCGGCCTGCAGAAAGTGCTGGATAGCATCGTGGGCGCCGTTAACAGCATGAATCCGCATGTAACGGTAACCGCAGACCAGCAACAAGCCGATAACTTTGGCAAGTATGCGCTTATCGGCGGTGGCGCTCTTTTGCTTATGATGTTATTTTCCAATAATCGCCGCTAATTCACCATTTAAGCCCGGTAATTTCTACCGGGCTTTTCCCTTAAACCTATTTATTAAATGCAACTATTAAACTTTGTAATTGAGACTATTGAGCGTGTTGCTCCAATTACTCCTACAGACAAAACGCATATGCAGTCTAAAGCCTCGGTTGACTATGACCGCGAAGTAAAGACTGCGAGCGATAAAAAGGAACTCGGTGAGGATTTGAATATTAAAGACAAATTCTTCCTGTTTATTGATGGTGGCTATGGCCGTATGCTATTGGCTATTCTCTTTCCGTTTGTCTGTAATTTCTTAACCCGTATGCTTGACCCCGGTGACCCCCACCCGGATGATGTCGAGGCAGACGAAACCCGTTAACCATGTTTGAGGGCAATATATCGGGCTTTCTCGGTATGAGTAATAAGTCCGATGGTATTGGCGAAGCATCCGGCAGTTATGGGGGCGGTTATGACCAAAGGCGCAAATCAGTAAGAAATCACTTTATAAAGACTGGCTACAAAGCGCATAAAGGCATAAACCTTGACCCCGAAACTGGCGAGATACTCGACTATGTACCACCCAAAAACGTAAAAAATCCCTATTCAAAAATGGCCTATGCAAAACGTTATTATAACAAAGCTGCCGGGTTAAAGCTGCCAAACATTAACCCCTCGCAGGTTATCAACCTGGCTATTTGTGCGGCTATTGGTTATGGTGGTTATATCTTGTATAATAAGATATTAAAACCGCTTGGCAATTCGCCTATTGAAGATGCCAAAGACAAGGCGGAAGCTGCTATTGGCGGTGCCTACGTCGATACCACTGCGTCAAAAGTTACTGTTAACAATACAGTTACCAATGCTTTGGCAAAGTCAGGTTTAAAAGTTACTACCGCTCATCAGGGCTACGCAAATACCTTACATGATTTGATGAACTCGGCTTTCGTGGACGAAGACAAGATTATCAAAACTATAAAAGGTATGGCAGCGCAAACTTTCCAGCTTACAGCATCTGCTTACGGTACTCGTAATTTAAACACTTACGCAAAATCACCTACTCACCTGTTAACTGTATCTGCTTGGTCTGATTTGTTTTCATCTGATAAGCTCGTTGGTACTTTGAAAACTCATTTGCAGATAGTCTTATCTGAAAGTGAGCAAAAACAGATTAGTCAGTGGCTTTCAATTATTAATTAACCATGATACAAGCCATAGACACCCAAACCCAGCTCTTTGTAAAAGGCACGGATTACGGTTCAGAAGAGTATATCAAGCAACTTTTAACGGAATCAGACCGAAAGAAACTGTTAGCCCTCTACCCCTATGTAGGCGTTATCAGTTATCCTTCGGACGACTTTTTGAACCGCAATTTAGCCTTGGAACAAACCCGTCAATTTGCTGCTATGACGTATGTCGGGCACCTGGAATTTTTACTTCCGGTACCGACTTCCGAACATAGCGGCCAAATGTCGATTTCAATCGTATCGTTTAATTTGGATGGTAAACCTCGTCAATTCATGCAGGTATGTCAGCCAAACCAAACCGATACGGTTGGTAACAAATTTATTGACTTTGCCTTAACCCTGTACCCGAACGCAAATCATCATTTACCCTTTAACCGTCACGCGCTGCATATCTTAAAAGATATATCTGTAACAGGTGCAGCGTACCAGGTTAAAGTAGATGGTGGTTTTCAGGCACAACCCGGAGCTTTTACGCCAACGGTTGAGTTTGAAGTGTCAGTATCAGGGTATGAGGCACAACAACAATAACCATGCGAACCATTGCACATTATTTAAAATCCTCGTTCGATGGTGGTGTAACAGAAGCGGCTCCGGCCGCTCCTGTTAACCCTACCGACCCGCCTGCTCAACAAAAAGCATGGCGGCCAAAAAAGAGTAGCGTAACCTGCGTACTGGATGCAAACCAAAAAAATACGGGCTATGCGCACGTAGGTATATTAGAGGAGTTTTACTCCGTATCACAGGAACCCACTGGGCTTGTAAAAGACAATGTTCCATCCGATGTCAACTATTACCCTGACTACCTCGATGCGAATACCTGCCCGGTATACGTTTCACCTGCGCCTGACAGTACGGCGAAACTCTTTACGAACGGTCAAACCTCTGCACAAGTACACCTTAATGATGCGACAAATAACCATGTCTATGATTTAAACGGCACAACGCAAACTGCGGAGATTTACTCCGGTACTTACAGCATCCGCGTAGTGCCTGCAAATCAGCAAAATGGTCAGTGTCGTATCAAGGTGAACGACCTTGCAGAAGTGGTTTGCCCTGCTAACCAAACTCGCTACTTCCCTAATGTGGCCTCTCCTATTTCCGTAACCATTTACCCCGTTTAATTTATGATCGTAGATTTAGGTAATGCCCCGGTAACTCCGGCTTCTATTGCTGCGGCTATTGCTGCCGCTAAATTACAGGCGGTTGATGACTATCTTATTGCGCATCCCCCTATCCAAATCCTTTCAACTTTTACTGTTGCAAACTCTACGGACTCGGATATTATTTTGCGCTGTAATTATATGCCCGGCAACTTCTTTGTTCCTGATGTTGTTTTATCTCGAAACAATTCCAAAACCTTCTCTAATGCTTTCTTCGATACTCCGGGCGTTAATGGTTTAAAAATTCAGATGTCAACTTCACGGACTTGGTTATTGAGCACTTATAGCCGGGTTTTGCTGTCTCCTGACGGTGATGGACACATTTACAAAGCTGACCCGACTAATGCTCATGATTTTATTCCTGTTTTTAACCTGGGTGATTTACCTGTAACCAATCCTACAGAAGTTGTCATTGTTATTACTAACGTTTAACTTATGGATAGACAAACATTCGATTTGCAGCTTAAAGCCGCTGCCGAAGCGAACAAGTTCAAAGTAGACCATGATTATATAGTTTTTGACAAAACTGCTAATCTTGACTATCAGATACTCCCACACTTCAAGCTGCGTGAGCTGCTGACAAAAAATGTACTTAAAAGCCACACCGAACTCAACCTGAACCTGCTGGTACAGCTCGAAAATGTTCGCGCTGCTTTCGGTCATGAAATCTCCATTCGACAAAGTTACACAGGTGGTTTCCACCTGTTGACTTTCGGAGCGCATGACAGCGAAGCATACCAATACGGCGAAGCGTTCAGTTTAGGTGTGGACGAAAAGTACAATGCCGATTTAGAAAAGGCGATAAACAGCGTAATCCCTCCAACCTCCGGCGAAGTCGGGTTGTATAAATGGGGCGCTCATATCGCCTGGAATAAAACGGTAAAGCGATGGGACACCCGTCAAACTCAAACACAAACTCAAATTCTTAAAGACTTATTTACAAAAAACAGCATGAAAAACTTGTTAGTATTAGGCGCCGCTGGTGCCGCTGTATGGTTCTTCTTCATCAGAAAGAAGTAATTCTAAAAAACAGCTGGAAAACTACAACTTTAGTTTAACCTCAAAAGCGCGGGTAATTACCCGCGCTTTTTATTTACCCTCTAAATCCTTTTACGTGAAACTATTCCGACTATTCCCCGGTGTTTTAATTATTGCCTTTATTTTTGCCGTCTTTCGCAAAAAACAAAATCCCGCTCCTGAACGGTTTAGCACTTTCCTTGATGCTCTACCCGGTTCGTTTATGACACAAGGTAAACTTTCATGCGGTACTTCTTATAATACTTATCTTGCCTGTAAACGTGGCATTTCGTTTGATTTCTGTTTCTTTCTTGGTTGTGTTCCTGAAACCTTTTATCTTGTTGATATAAGACAGCTTCCTAACTTTGACCCTTTGCGCGGTGAAAGTATTTACGAACTCTGTGATCCCTGTAGCTGCTACTCTATTAATTCTTTGCTCTCTGCAACTTCCCTTGCCCAGATTAAAGCTATTTCTTACGGCTTTAAAATTTATTTGGAAACCGTTAACACTCCCATTAATAATGATTAAAGAATACTTACATCCCGCATCTATACCAGAAAACTTTAATCTACTACGTGTTTTCTATCATGGTCAAATCACGCAATGTAGTGAAGAGATTATCCGCTTTGATCTATCACAAGTAGATACCGAAATCCTTGACCATTTGGCAAAAGCCTGTGTCTTTGAGTGCCTTGCACGTGCCGGATGCGCTTATGAGTATACCGCAATGGAACGCAAACATGGTGTAGGCATTGATTATTTCAAAGCCCTTAAAATGGCTGCGGACAAAGGTAAAACGATTATAAGCACCGATACGGCCAAAGAAAGAGAACGGGCAGGCATACAATTAAATCTATATGCCAAATGATTGACACCATAAATTTTAGATTAAAAAATGTCAGTAGTTATCCTACCATCAAAAACCAATACGAAAGGACGACCCAAACGGGGCGTACTGATATGTACATTAATGAAGATACCGGCGAAATTACTGGTAGCAATAAAATACGCGCTATACTGCATCATGATAGCGATAATATTATGCCACTTAGCAAGCGTGATAGTTTGTTTATTGCCTCCAGCCATTATAGTGTATCTTATCATTACGTTATCGCCAAAGATTTGATAGACTTTAACTTTGCGATACCTAAATATCTGTATGGCACCAATATATTACAGTTCATACAGTATTATGACCAAACCCCGCAAACGATTTATAAACAGCTAATCAGCTTCGTCAAAACGTTTTGCAAAAAGCATTTCTCTGACCCGGTCAAAATGACCGATATAGAAATTACCCGCTTGGACTTCTGCTATAATCAATTTTTCCCCTCTCAATATGATGCGCTTAACTACCTCGAAGAACAAAAGGAACTGCTTACAAAATATGCCCGTAGTTCCACTAACAAATACAAGTCATGGGACACCAGCTTTATGTATGTTACTGGCCGTTACTCGTTCAAAGTATATCATAAAGGCACCGAGTTTAAGCGCAATGACCGCAAGGAATTACAAAAGAAAAACCCTACGGGCGAAAATTTAGACCACCTGCAAAGCATGGCCGACCGTATACTGCGGTATGAAGTAACCTTTCGTAAATCCCAGTTTGATTATCTTTTTAGGCAGCATGATCTGCATAAAGACTATATCCCGCACAATGATGCGTACTTCAAAGTATTAGCAAAAACTGATAAAGCTTATCTCCAAAAGAATATGGACTTTATCAATCGTGGCAAAACTTACGTTCTGAAAGATAATAACCTTGACCACGTGTTGAACACTCGTGAAGTGGTGTTCACTTACAAACTGTTCCACCTGCTGTATGAGTTCTTTTGGCAAAAAGTAAAGGACTACCAACTGAAGGTTAAATATAGCGTTACCGACGTTATTAAAAAGGTTGATGCGCTTAACGACCTCCGGGATAAAATAACATTGGATAGAAAAGAGTTAAGGCGCAAAAACAGCTTTAATAAACCAATGATAGTAACCTTGACTCTGCTTAGTCAATATTACAGCCTGGATGAACTCGGCAAATCCGGCCTGCTGCCGCGCTCGACTTTTTATCATTATAAGGATAAGCTAAAGCAGGTCGGTGTAGATAGTGAAAGCAGGTTATCGGATATGCCGCCTCCGGCACTTGACTATCAGCAATATAAATTCTATTTTGGTAGGCACCATTTAAAATAACTTTATTATGAAATTCATTTTACTGATGTTTCTATTCCTTTTCCTTTTTGTGTCTTCTTTTGCGCAACTTGTCTTTAGAGCTGATAATGGTTCACAAGTAACAGTTATTGTAAACCAAAAGCAGGCTCTTAAGAGCTATTTCGTTATTACAAGTAAAGATGTTGAACCTATCACTTTAACAATCCAAAAAGATACTACTGTTAATAACGTTCAGTTCGTAAGGCTTTTTTCTCCTGATTATCATTTTACAATGTTTATTCAAATTCCAGAATCTCTTAGGGCTGTTGCCCTTTATGATGATGATTTGAAACTTGTTAATAATTATCAGTGTGATAATTACAGTTTAATTGGTAAGTCTTCTGCTCTTTCCTCCCCTTTTGATAGTCTTATAAAACCAGAAGCTATTATACCTTTGCTACGTATGCTATTATTTTAAAAATATTATAATATTTTCGAAATTGTTATTTATATTAGCAACGCGGTTCCGTTGATGGAAACCGCTTCGTTCCTTAAAGCCATTTGGCATTGATACTTTTCGTACTTCCCTACTCGTAATGCGTTCTCACACGCTTTGATTCTTACAGGGAATATTCACAAATAATACTTATCATACTGTTAGCTATTTGATAGTTGAAAGTATTTTTTTAGCCTCGCTTAAATGATTTTCCAGCTTTGGAAGATCATCTTTAGAAAGGGTATTAATGGCTGCATTAGTATTTGTGCTGCCATCACGAAACAGCTCTATAACTTTTTCATGATCGCTAACCATCATTTGCATGTAGGCTTTATCAAAATCAGCGCCCGTTTTGGTGGAAAGCACATTGATCATGTTTCTATGTTCTTCATTCACAGAGTTTGTAATACTAACGTATTTATCTGCTGCTAACTTTTTCAGCTTGTTTCCCATCTCTGTATGATCGGTAATCATCATTTTGGCAAATTGGGTTACTTGTGCATTAGATGAATTCTTTAGTGCAATGTTAGCAGCCGTAATTTCTGTTAATCCAGCTTCATTGGCATTAGTTATAAATTTTAAACCTGCATCATCAACCATCGTTTTGTTGTTATAATTTTTGGCTTTCCTGTTTTCACGGCAAGCTTCCATATAACAGCAGGATAATGCAATCAGGCTACACAGCAGTATTTTCTTCATCGCAGATTTTTTATAATGATATGGTTATAACAAGCCAATGCTTATCTGGTTTACATATTAATGACATAATCAAGCATTTATATCAGGCCAGATTACGACCGGCATTAACTATACCGTAGACTGTTCTTATAGCCAGTTTTTTGCAGGTTGCTTCTATTTCAGTATTGGCTGCATTTTGCATTAATGCCAGTGCATAATGTTGTATGGTAACTAATGGCAATATAATGCGCTCACGTAAAGCAATAGAATGCTTTTCTACAGGTGAATTTTGCATCATGGCTTCTGATTCTGTGAGCGCCAACAGCAATTCTTTTGATAATTCAAATTCATCTTTCAGCATTCTCCAAAACTCGCCGTATTTAACGTCTTCGGCCAGATAAGCAGTTATTCTGAAATCAGACTTCGACATTGACATCATGCAGTTATCAATCATGGTATTAAAAAATCCTGATTTTCGGTATAATTCCTTTATCTCCTCCCAGGCCCCTGCTTGCTTTATTTTTTGCAAAGCAGTGCCCATACCATAAAAGCCGGGTATGTTTTGCTTGAGCTGACTCCATGCCGTAACAAAGCTTATAGCCCTTAAATCTTCCAATTTAAGCGGGCCATCGGCATTGCGTTTAGTAGGCCGACTACTGATGTTGGCATTTGAAAGCAGTGTTAACGGGCTTAAATTTTCAAGATATTCAGTAAATACCGGGTGTACACGTAATTGGTTAAAAGCATCATAACTTGCTTCTGCCATTACTGATAGTAATTCTTTGTGCCGGTTATCAAGTAAGTCATTATGTTCAGGATGTAATGCGGATATTAAGCCGGCATTTAATAATTGCTCTATGTTAAAACGTGCAGTTTCAGCTGAACCGTATTGTGAACTTACCGTTTGACCCTGTATGGTGAGTTGTATATGCTCGTTAGCAATTTCTTTACCCATTGCTGCATAAAAACGGTGCGTTTTACCGCCACCGCGTGCCGGCGGACCTCCCCTCCCATCAAAAAACGCTAAATCAATACTATACCTTTTGGCCAAAGCTGTTAGTTCTACTTTAGCTTTGTAAATAGACCAGTTTGCCATTAAGTAGCCGCCATCTTTGGTACTATCCGAAAAGCCAAGCATAATGCTTTGATGATTGCCTCTCAACTTTAAATGCTGTTGATATACCGGGTGCTGGTACAGCGTTTCCATTACGCGTGCTGCATTAGCTAAATCATTCACCGTTTCAAACAATGGCATGAAATCTATGCACAGCGCATCCTGCTGCCAACCTGTCCACAAAAACAGGTTCATTAGCTGTAGAATATCCGAAGCTTCCTGACAGTTACTGATTATAAACCGGTTACATGCCTTTTCACCATTGGCCTGCTGTATTGATCTCATCAATCTGATTGTACACAATGCATCCTTAACCAGCGCCTCTGCATCTTCGGCCTGTGTACAATTAAAATCAGCCGAATTAAAGGTTAGTGTATACAGTTTGTCGTCTTCATTCAAAGTCATGTAATCAGATTTCAGTCCGGTGTTAATTTCGGGCCGATCAATACCATATTCAAATACTTTGCGCAGCACCCGGCTATCTTGTCTGATGTCGAGTGTGGCGAAATAGCACCCGTAGAGTCTTACTTTATGGATGAAATTGTTCAGTACATCGGTAAAAAGCCCATCGTGGTTTTGGTTTAATGTGTTTACAACCGATTGTAATATGTTGAGCATCTCCTGTTGCAGATCCTCAGGCTGTTCCGGAGGGTTGAAAGCGTTGGTATACAGCAAGGCTTCTAATTGCTGCATGGGCTCCTCAACGCCTCTGAATGTAATGCGGCGTTTAAGTACCCTGAAATCGCGGTAATAGCACCTGAATATTACATGCCTTAACGTTTCGGCTACAGTTTGAGTTGAATCTACGTTTACGTTTGGATTACCATCGCGGTCACCGCCGGGCCAGAAACCCAATTCTAACAGCTGATGCTGAGGATCTGTTAATGCAAATTCCTGTCCGATACGGCTTTCAATACCTGCTACAGTATGATAGAATACGTTTTCTAAAAACCAGATGAGGCTCAAAGCTTCGTCTACGGGCGTTGGTGATTCTTTGTTTAAAAAAGGCGTTTTACCTAACTGCTGTAACAGCAAATTTATGCTGTTAATGTCATTGTGCTTTAAGGCCTCTGTTAAATCAGTGATGATACCTAATACCGGGCCGGGGTAAAACTGGGTGGGATGAGCGGTGAGCACCAGGCGTAATGACAAACGCTCCAGCTTTTGCTTTACTTTATCAAAGTTAGTTGTGCTGATACTGGTATGCTGTATTAAGCTTGTTAAGGTACCGGTTTCATCTGTACGGTTAAGTTTGCTGAATGAGGCATCTTCAATTGCATCAAAAAGCACTACCTGCCTTTCAATGTATTGTATGAACCGAAAAAGGCGGTTGATTTGCTCTTCTTTGCCAATACCAGGTACGTGCTTGTCAAAAAAAGACCCGATAATTTCCATTGGGGACTGAAGTGCTGCTGTACCCTTTTCGCAATGCGCACTGAAGAAGGGCAGTAAAATACCTGTATCCTTTACCTGATAAAAAGGCAGTGTCAGGAAAAGGCTGTTGTACAATTCAAACCGGGTGACTACTTCCTGGTTAAAAATGGTTTCTTTAGCGGTGGCAGCGGGCAGAGATGACATAGATGCGAAGTAAGCATTAATAAAATAAAATACAACCCTTTTGATCTTAATGCAGGCTAAACTTAAACTGTTGTTATCAGTTTATTGAAGTACCGTTAACTTTGGGCATTTACTACCTGATTCAGGTAGTATTGCTTTAAGCGCATACATCTTACCGGATTCATGAGAATAAACAGTCGCGAACTTAAAAGTTTTTTCTACAGTCAATACTTTTCTGATGGATTGCGCATTTCTGCTGGTTTATTACTGCCGGCGCTCACTTTCGCATTCTTTAACCAACTGGAATTAGGCATTACCCTATCACTGGGGGCCATCAGCGTAAGCGTGACAGATACGCCCGGGCCGGTTGTGCATAAGCGTGTGGCTTTACTGATAAGTTCGCTCTTGGCTTTTGTAATTGCAGTGATTACCGGGTTCGCCCATTTCAATTTAGTGATATTAGGGATAGAAATCACCTTGTTTTCCTTCCTGTTCTCCATGTTTACGGTGTATGGCAACCGTGCAGCTTCGGTAGGTACGGCAGCGCTGCTTACCATCATTTTTGTTATGGATCGCGGCTTACAAGCCAACCAGGTACTAACTTACAGCATTACCATTTTAGCGGGCGGGTTGTGGTATACGCTTATGAGCCTTGCCTTTTTTAGCATTCGCCCTTATCGTGCGGCAGAACAGGCGCTGGCAGAAAACATTACTGATACAGCGCTCTTCCTTCGCATAAAAGGTGATTTTTATTTGCCCGGCACCAATGTGGATGAAAATTACCGCAAACTGGTTACCCAGCAAATTCAGGTAAGCCAGCACCAGGATATCGTGCGCGAACTCCTGTTTAAAAGCAGGCTGGTAGTTAAAGAATCAACCAACATCAGCCGTATGCTATTGCTGATGTTTGTAGATCTGGTAGACCTATTTGAGCAAATTTTAGCCACCCATTATGATTATGATACCATACGCGAAAAGTTTTCCTCTTCGGGTGTGTTGCCCCATATCGGAAAGCTATCGCACCTGATGGCCGATCAGTTGGAGAATATTGCCTATGCCCTGCTTACCGGAACCGGTTTTGAAAACAAGGTAGATTTTATAAAGGAACTTGACCAGCTGAAGGCACACATAGATGAAGCAGGTAGTGCCGTTGACATTAACAATATTGTGCTTAAAAAAATCCTGATCAATCTGCGCGATCTGAACCAGAAGATAATCAGTCTTGGTTATTACTATACTGCCCGCACCGGCACTAAGCTAATGGAAACCCGGCGTGAATTGCAATATGCCAAATTCGTATCGCATCAGGATTACTCGCCCCGCATCCTGCTTGACAATCTTACCCTCAAATCAGCTGTTTTTAAGCATGCGCTGCGGGTATGCATTGCCTGCCTTGCAGGCTTTATTGTTACTAAAAGCAGCCTGCTTATCCTGTGGGTTAATGCTGTTACCGGCAAGCACCTCATGTTTGGCCATCATAGCTATTGGGTACTGCTTACTATTATTGTTATTTTAAAACCCGGCTTCAGTTTATCCAAACAACGTAATTTTCAACGGCTGGCGGGTACTATAATCGGCGGACTGGTAGGCGTATTAATTTTATCAGTAATTCATAACAACTATGTACAATTTGCATTTTTGAGCGTATTTATGGTTTTAGCCTATAGCTTCACACGTACCAACTATGTAGTAAGCGTATTTTTCATGACGCCATACGTGCTTATCATGTTTAAGCTTTTAGGCGTTGGCCACCTCAATATTGCCGAGGAACGGGTGGCAGATACCATTATTGGTTCTATGCTGGCATTTATTGCCAGTTATACACTCTTTCCCGCCTGGGAATCGCAGCAGATAAAGCAACATTTGTATGAAGTACTGAATGCCAATATTAATTACCTGATTAAGGTAGCTAATGAAATTTCGGGCAAACGGGTTAGCGTTACCGATTTTAAACTTACCCGTAAAGAAGTATATGTTAAATCGGCCAATTTATCTGCTGCGTTTCAGCGAATGACATCGGAGCCTAAAAGCAAACAGCATAAGGCTAAGGACGTACACAAATTTGTAGTATTAAATCATATCTTATCTTCATACCTAGCCACTATTGCGGCCGGATTCACCGCAAAGGAACTGCACAAAGCACAGGCAGCAAATTTAAAATTAGTTAAGCGCAGCTTCAATATTTTAAATGACAGCAGCCTTAAACTTGGCGGCGAAAAAATAGAATTTAACTGGAATAAAGTTCCGGAAGCTGAAGCAGTGCCCATAAATGAAGAAGATACGCTGATTAAGGATCAGTTGGGCTTTATCACTAAAATCAGCACTGATATTGCAAAGGTTACTGACACTATTCTGGCTTAAATCTTTTCAGTTAAGTGTTTCCAGTAGCGTTTTGGAATATGGCGCAGGTGTAATTTGGTGTTTTTACGGGCGGGAATGTTAGCGCTTTTAAAATAATTCTTCCATAAATCCTGATATAATCCTTCTTCCTCACTGTAAGCATACACGGTGTGCTCGGGTTTGGCAGTAGCAAAATCCAGGCTGATAAACTGGGTATCGTGCAAATCATAATACAGGCCGTAACAACGCTTCAGGTCATAAATAATCCATTTCTGGTCGGCATAGCGGCTTTTAAAATGTTTGATCAGCAATGGTAAAACGTTAAAATCGGGTTCAATGGCCGCATAAAAAGTTTCGTCTTTTAGTTTTTTGAACCGGATAAAGGCTTCCATACGGTGCTTTTCCCGGCGCATCATTTTTACCAGTTCTGATACCCGCATTACGTATTTGTTGCCATAATCCTCTTCTATGTTTTGGGCAGAGTCAAACACATACCGAATGTAGCCCAATAATATATTATCCTCAGCAGCTGTATCACATAAGTAAGCGGTGTATAACCGCTGCACACCCATATCAGACAAACGCTGCCGCAGGCCCCGTAGCACACGTACTGCCCGCCGGTCATCAGTAGTGATTTTAATTACATCCTCAAACAAAGCTGTTTCCCGCAACTCATTTTTTTCGAGCCTTACATGGCCTAACCTGCGGTCGTATACATCGAATACTGCGGTGAGTAAACCTTCAAAGCTTCCATCATATAATAAGGTAGTCATACAGATATTAAAAAAGGTTGAGCTGAACCGTTGAGTTTTTCAAATACTTACTGTGCGATTCGGCCAGTATATATTGCTTGATAGCTGTACCTGTTAGATCACGGCGTTCAAACTGGTTACTGTTGCAGGTAATAAAATACTTTGCACGGTTTACAGCAATACCAATAGCTTTAAGGTGATCCCAGTTGAGTTTGCGGAACTGCCGTGCGCTTACAATCTTTTGAGCGGATTGTACACCAATGCCCGGGATGCGCATAATAACTTTTAAATCAGCCTTATTGATATCAACCGGGAACACCTGCAGGTTACGCAGGGCCCAGCCCAATTTGGGATCAATATCTAAATCCAGGTGAGGCTGCGTTTCATCCAATATCTCACTCACATGAAAACCATAGTTGCGCATCAGCCAGTCGGCCTGGTACAGGCGGTTTTCGCGCACCATGGGTACGCTGGTATGTAAAGCGGGCAGCCGGCTGTCGCTTAGCACCGGTACATAACCGGAGTAATAGACCCGCTTCATGTTAAAGTTCTTATAAAAGTGGTTTGCCGTATGCAGTATTTGCCGGTCATTTTCGGGCGTAGCACCAATAATTACCTGGGTGCTTTGCCCGGCCGGTGCAAAAGCGGGTGTGCTTTTAAACAGCTTCTTTTCGGCATTATGCAAAATGATCTCATTCTTCAAATAGCGCATCGGTTTGATCATTTCCTGATGGCTTTTATCAGGAGCCAGCAGCTTCAAGCCTGCTTCGGTAGGCATTTCCAGATTCACGCTTAAGCGGTCGGCATATAAACCGGCTTCATGCATTATTTCATCGCTGGCTCCAGGGATGGATTTTAAATGAATGTAGCCGTTGAAATTATGCTCAGTACGAAGCTTTTTGGCTACCCTCACCAACCGCTCCATGGTATAATCGGCATCCTTAAAGATGCCGGAGCTTAAGAATAAGCCTTCTATATAATTACGCCGGTAAAAATTAATGGTTAGATCTACTACTTCCTGTACGGTAAACGCTGCCCGTTTAATATCGTTGCTTTTGCGCGACACACAATAAGCACAATCAAAAATGCAATGATTGGTCAGCAGTATCTTTAACAGCGATACACATCTTCCGTCTTCGGTATAGGTATGGCAAATGCCATTACTCGCATTACCCAGGCCCTTATCCTTATTCTTCCGCTTGCTGCCGCTGGATGCACAGGATACATCATATTTGGCGGCATCGGCCAGTATATTAAGCTTTTCGGTAATACGGTCCATGTTCATAAGCAATCAAATTTACTAATATTATTAGCAAATCAAAATTCCTGCCAATAAAACATCTGCGCTGCTATTCAGGTTAACACCATAAAGAATTTAACATGGAAAAAGTATATACAGCAGTAGTAACCGCAAAAGGCGGGCGCGACGGAAGCATAAAATCGTCGGACGGTGTACTGAGCCTGGATTTGAAAAAGCCTGTTGAGATGGGCGGCGAAGGCGGAAATCATACCAACCCCGAACAGTTGTTTGCCGGGGCTTATGGCGCCTGTTATTTAGGTGCATTAGGTACCGTAGCCAAGCATGATGGCATAGATGTAAGCGAGGCCACAGCCGAAGTACATGTGAGTTTTAACAAGGACGGCAACGCTTATGCCCTCTCGGCTGAGCTACATGTACACATTCCCGGTCAGGGCCTGCAAGAGGCGCAGCATTTAGCCGAAAAGGCGCACCGGGCCTGCCCCTATTCAAAGGCCATCAGGGGCAATGTGGACGTAAAAGTGATAGCCGTTGAGCGATAGTAAGGCATATGGCATGAGCAATAAGTTGAGGTGCCACACCTCCCGGATCAGCCCACAAAAGTGTAAACCCAAAGTTTACACTTTTCAAAAAAATATTTGATTAAACTGCTGATATTCAGTGTATTGTAAAAAACCAGGGTTTACACTTTTTAGAGCTTTTAGTTGTACCTTTTAACGCGGTTTTCCCGCCTTAAAATCTGTAAATATACGGGTAGTAACTGTTTACCACCCGTATATTTCACTATGTTTTAAACAGCTTCTTCCTGTAGCCGGGTATGCTCCGGGCGGCCATTTTTAAAGGCTTTACGCGGTGTAAGGCCCAGTAATTCAAACATGGCCATATCGGTATCAATTGCAGGATTAGGTGTGGTTAAAAGTTTATCGCCGGCAAACAGCGAGTTTGCGCCGGCCATAAAGCACAAGGCTTGCTCTACGGTGCTCATTTCCGTTCGGCCTGCCGACAAGCGCACTACGGTTTTGGGCATAATAATGCGGGCGGTAGCAATCATGCGCACCATATCCCAAACAGAAACGCGCGGCTGCTCGCCCAGCGGCGTACCTTTTACCGGTACCAGTGCGTTGATGGGCACCGATTCGGGATGCTTAGGCAGAGTGCTTAACGTTTTCAGCATCGAAATACGGTCGGCTTCAGTTTCGCCTAAGCCGATGATTCCGCCGCTGCATACGGTTAATTTGGCCTTACGTACGTTTTCAAGCGTTTTTAGGCGATCATCATAAGTACGGGTGGTGATGATACGCTTATAATCATCTTCCGAAGTGTCCAGGTTGTGGTTGTAGGCATATAAACCCGCATCGGCCAGGCGCTGGGCCTGCTGCTCGTTAAGCATGCCTAAGGTACAGCACACCTCCATATCCATAGCGTTAACCGCCTGCACCATTTCAATCACCTTGTCAAAATCCCGGTTATCCCGTACCTCGCGCCAGGCGGCCCCCATGCACAAACGCGAAGCGCCTCCGGCCTTAGCCTTTCCGGCAGCGGCAATTACCTCGTCCTTCGGCATAATAGCGTGTACATTCACGCCGGTATTATAACGCGCCGCCTGCGGACAGTACGCGCAATCCTCGGGGCAACCACCCGTCTTGATGGAAATCAGCGAGCTGATCTGTACTTCGCTGTAATCCTGATTTTCGCGGTGAACAGTGGCAGCACGATAAATCAGATCGAGCAGCGGGCTGTGGTATATCTCTGAAATTTCCTCTATCGTCCAGTTGTTTCTGATTTCAGTCATACTTCAAAATTTTCTGCTTCAAATTTATAATAAAAGCCGGGTTGCCAGCCATAGCGGCAGCAAAAATCCGATACAATCTGTAAATGTGGTGATAATGATAGAAGAGGCCACAGCAGGGTCGATGCCAAAACGTTTTAATAATAGCGGAATGCTGGCTCCGGTAAGTCCGGCAACCATCAGATTACCGGTCATGGCTAAAAACAGCACCAGGCCCAGCATTGGGTTGCCATCGTATAACAATGCCACGCCCAATACAATTAAACCGTTACTGGCGCCATTGATCAGCCCTACCAAAAACTCTTTAAAAACGGTTTTATAAGCCTGCCTGTCGGTTAAATCGGTTAAGGAGATGCGCCGTACCGTTACCGCCAGCGCCTGTGTGGCAGAGTTACCCCCCATACCTGCAATAATGGTCATATAAGCCGACATTACAGTAAGCTGCTTTAAGGTACTATCAAAATGCCGGATGATAGAAGCGGCTAAAAAAGCCGTGCCTAAGTTAAGCACCAGCCAGGGCAAACGGCTTTTTACCGCATCGCGCCAGTTACCGCTCAGTTCTTCGTCTTCTGATACGCCCGAAATCTTAAGCATGTCTTCTGTGTTCTCCTCCTGCAATACATCGATGATATCATCAACGGTTACCCGGCCCAGCAGCTTCATCTTGCGGTCTACCACAGGTACACTGATGAGGTTGTACTGGGAAATTAACCGGGCTACTTCTTCCTGGTCCAGCCCCGATTCTACATATACAAACTCGGTTTTTATCAACTCCTGAACCAGCACATCGGTACGCGCTTTTATAACATCCTTAATGGAAAGTATGCCCTGTAAGGTGCCGTTGTCATCTACCGCATAAATGGTATAAAACTCCTCCATTTCCTCAGACTGGCGGATGATCTCGTCTAATGCATCTTTTTTACTCTGATGAATACCTACCTTAATAAGGTCGGTATTCATCAACCCGCCTGCGGTATCTTCGGGATAGCTGAGCAGGTTACGTATCTCTGTGGCGTCCTCCTGGTCAATATCACTTAACAGCTCTTGCTGCTCATGCTCTTCCAGTTGCGAAATAATATCAGTGGCATCATCATAATCCAGCTCTTCAATAATTTCCGACCGCTTTTCAGGGTTCAGGCTGATGAGCAAATCCTCGGGATGGTGCTCGTCCCCCATTTCGGCTAATATCTCGGAGGCGATATCTACCGGCAGGATATTGATGATCTTTTCCCTTTCCTCCGGCAACAGCTTTTCAAATAGTATGGCAACTTCCGAAGCATGATAGTCTTCCAATACCTTTTTCAATTCCTGATCACCGCTGTCTAAAGCAGTTTTCAATCTTAACAGGTCGCTCCGGTTCAGCTCAAATGATTGCATACCCTGCAAGATAAGCATTAACGTTAATACCACCTAAAAAAGGCAGCGCCGCAAGCTATCCCAAATGGTTCCCTTTGTTGATATAAACAGACTAATACAGGAAAACCCGGAATACTTACATGGTATAATTATAGGTGGTTGAAACGCCGGTCAGGTTACTTAACTTTTGTAAAATGGTATTCACCTGCGTTTTCCTGATAGCTACCTGAACAGACGACGTATTGTCAAATGATTGCTTTATAACTTCCAACTGCTCGTCCTTGATCAGCCGCATAATGGTGTTCATTTGCTGGTAATCAAATATAATGGTGTACACATCAGTAATGCTTTGCTGTACAATTTTGGCAGCGGCAAGCGTTTGCTCTGTTGTGGTTTTATAAGCATTGATCAGCCCCGGCACACCAAGCAGCGTACCGCCGAAATATCGCACCACCACCATGCCTATATTGGTTATATCTTTGGATAACAGGGTATTAAGTATTGGCCGGCCCGCAGTACCGGATGGTTCGCCGTCGTCATTTACCTTGAATATCGAGCGGTCTGGCGTTAAACGCCAGGCCCAGCAGTGGTGCGCTGCCTTAGGGTGCCCGGCTTTAATGCCGGCCAGTTGCTGCTTAAATTCAGCTTCGGTTCTAACTGGAAAGGCAATGCCGGTGAACTTGCTTCCCCGGTCGGTAAATACGCTTTCCGCCGGTTGCTGCAGGGTGTTATAAGTATCGTCAAAGAGCATCAGGACTAACTCAGTTGAATGGAGGTGAAGCGGGTGGTAACAAGCAAATTTATGATTATTGCCGCCCTTTATTTGTTATAAACGAATCTTTGGCCGCCATAAACGGCCATAAAAGTGCATAAACTGCCAAAAACGTTGTGCGAAAGATGCAGGGCGTTAAAACAACGCATCGTGGTAAAAAATTTGTAACCGGTCGGTACCAACCTGGTGTTCTTCCAGACAGTTACCGCTGATGCGTGGCGCCATAATGCCGCCCTGCAAAAGCGAAGCGCCGGTGAATACGCGCGCCTCGTCCCATAACCCGGCCTCAATAAAAGAATTTAGGGTGGCCGCACCTCCTTCCACAATTAAGGATTGCACGTCCTGTAAATACAACTGGTAAGCAATGTATTGCGGCACATAGCGGTCAAAATCTTCTAAAGCAATGTATTTTACATTACCTTCCACATCCGTTTTCACTTCGTTGAATACAAAGGTATCCGCCTCGCTATTAAATATATGCAAATCTGAAGGCAGTTCCAGCCTGCGGTCTATTACCACACGTTTGGGGTTTTTGCCCTGGCCGTAGCGAACATTTAACTGCGGGTTATCTGTTAACGCGGTGTTTTTGCCAACCAGTATGGCGGCTTCCTCACTCCGCCACTGGTGCACCAGGCGGCGCGAGGTGTCGTTGGTGATCCAGTGCTGCCGCCCGTTGGCCGGGGCAAAACAGCCGTCGGCGGTTTGCGCCCATTTCAGTATGATGTAGGGCCGGTGTTTGGTAACCCTGGTGAAGAAACGCTTGTTCAGTTGCCGGCATTCATGGGCTAACACCCCAACCGTTACCTGTATGCCCGCCTGCTCCAGCTTCTCTATGCCCCTGCCGTTTACCGCATCGAACGGATCGCGGCAGCCTGCTACCACACGGGGAATGCGGCGCTTGATAATAAGGTCGGCGCAGGGCGGGGTTTTTCCATAATGGGCACAGGGTTCCAGGGAAACGTAAATGGTTGATTGTTCCAGCAACTCACCGGCATTTTCAAAATTTGAAAGCACATCATTTACGGCATTAACCTCGGCATGGGCCTTGCCATATTGCTGATGATAGCCCTCACCTATGATCGTGTTCTGGTATACAATTACCGCGCCTACCATCGGGTTAGGGCTTACCTGTCCTGCGCCCAACGCGGCAAGCTCCAGGCAGCGGCGCATATAAATTTCATCAACCTGCATGTGCAAAAGTAGCTTTTATGTTTATTTGTTGCATGAAAACCGTTAAGGAGGTGTACAGCCGGTTTAAACAAGAATTAGCCGGCCCATATGATGCCAGCGAGCTAACCGCCGTAACGCAACTGGTGTTAAGCACGGTAACCGGCCAAAGCAATGCCCGGCTCCGCGCCTACCCGGATGCTGAACTAAGCGAAATTCAGCTTGACCACATCGGCCGCATCCTGCAATCTTTAAAAAACGGTACACCGGTACAATACGCATTAGGAACGGCAGAGTTTTACGGTTTAACCTTTAAGGTTACACAAGATGTACTGATACCCCGTCCTGAAACCGAAGAACTGGTGCAATGGGTATTACAGGAAGCAGGCAAATACTATAATAAGCGCCCTGCCGTACTGGATATTGGTACAGGCAGCGGCTGCATTGCGGTATCGGTTAAAAAAAATTGCGTCGCAGCACAGGTAACTGCACTGGATATCTCTGCCGGGGCTTTGGAGGTTGCCCGGTATAATGCGGCCGGTAATCAGGCCGATATTACCTTTTTGCAGGCAGATATATTAAACCTGCTGCCTGATGCATGGGTTGGGCAGTATGATATTATGATAAGCAACCCCCCCTACGTTACCCAGGCAGATAAACAACTGATGCACCAGCGGGTAACCGATTACGAACCGCATACGGCATTGTTTGTGCCTCAAGATAATCCGCTCTTATTTTACCGCGCCATTGCAGATTTCGCTTTGCGAAACCTGGTGAACGGAGGCTTGCTATTCTTTGAAATTAATGAAAGCCTGGGGCAGCAAACGGTTGAGCTGCTGCAAACTAAAGGATTCAGTAAGGTAGAACTCAGGCAGGATTTATCAGGCCGCGACCGCATGGTTAAAGCCAGCCGGTAATTTAGCTGCGCGGATGAAAGGCAATGATGGTGCTTTTCAGGTAGTCCCGGTCCAGATGCGTATAAATTTCGGTGGTGGTGATGCTTTCGTGCCCCAGCATTTCCTGCACAGCACGTAAATCGGCCCCGCCCTCAATTAAATGGGTGGCAAAGGAATGGCGGAAGGTGTGCGGGCTGATCTTCTTTTTTAAGCCAATAGCAGCAGCCAGTCCCTTCACCATCATAAATACAAATTCTCTTGATAAACGGCTGCCCCGCCTGCTCAGAAATACCGCATCCTCCTCTCCTTTTTTAACCGGCATTTGTACCCGAACATGCCTCAGCCAGATGTTAAGCGCCTTAATGGCCTGCCCGCCAATAGGCACCAGGCGCTCTTTATCACCTTTGCCGGTTACCTTTATAAATTCAATCTCTAAATACAGGTTTGATAGTTTGAGTTCGGTTAACTCGCTCACCCTTAAACCACAACCATATAATAATTCAATAATTGCTTTATTCCTTATACCGTCTGGTTTTGATAGATCATTGGCGGCAATCAACCGGTCAATGTCATCATGGTTTAGGGTGTCGGGCAGTTTGCGTTGTATCTTCGGGCCTTCCAGCAGTTCGGCGGGGCTTCCGGCAATCTCATCTTCTACCAGCAGATATTTATAAAAGGTTTTAATGCCGGATACCAGCCGGGCCTGCGAAACCGCCGCCATGCCCAACTCATTTACCCATTGTACAAAGCTGCGCAGGTTGGCCAGGGTTACCTTTAGCGGACTGATGGCTGCCGGCTGCATTTCGCAATACTGCTGCAGCTTTTCGAGGTCGCGCGTGTAAGCCGCTATCGAATTGACCGATAGCCCCTTTTCCAGTTTAAGGTAATGCTTAAAATTTTTTATGGCACTGCTCCAGTTCAATTAATTTTGTGTTTAGCGTTTTATAATTATGTTTGGGTAATGAAGATACAGCTAATTAACGGTCCGAATTTAAACCTCTTAGGCATCAGGGAAAAATCAATTTACGGTGATAGTGATTTTAATACCTGGCTTGAGCAGTTAAGGCAGCAATACGCCAATCATCAATTAGATTATTTTCAAAGTAACATAGAGGGTGAGCTGATCAATAAAGTGCACGAAACCGGTTTTAGCTACGATGGTATCATCATAAACGCCGGTGCCTATACCCACACTTCTATAGCCATTGCCGATGCCATTGCCGCCATTAATACGCCTGTGGTAGAAGTGCATATCTCGAATGTGCACAAACGCGAAGCCTTTCGGCATAAATCCATGATTGCCTCCAGCTGTGCCGGGGTAATTGCGGGTTTTGGCTTAAACTCCTACCGGCTGGCTTTAGACAGCTTTATCTATGCGCAATAACGAAGGTTATAACAAACCTCGTAACTCCTCCTTACTCAAATTTTCGCTGATCCAGTTCTGAAAAAACTGTCTTTTTACGAATGAAGAAATCATAAATAATACTGCCCCTGTACAAGCCCTTTGATGATTTAATTTCTTTAGGCTGTAAACGCTGATGCTTTTTGAATAAAGAGACTACAAAGCTCTGATGCGCCCGGCTCACCGCCCAGGCATCCTTACGTTTGCCCTCGGTTAAAAAGCGTACAAGCGCAATAAGATCTAAAAAGAAAAGCCGGCTGCTGATTTTTAGAACAGACTTGCCTAAAGGCAGATTATTCCTGAGCAGCAACAGGTTGTTACGGAAATTAAGATACGTTTTAAAAGGATTTTCGGCATCAAGCGTTCCCCCGCCCACATGGTATACGGTTGAATTTGCACAATACATAATCTTGTAACCCATATTCTTAAGCCGCCAGCACAGGTCTATTTCTTCCATGTGCGCAAAAAACTGCTCGTCGAATCCGCCGGCCGCTTTCCAGCAAAGGGTTTTTATAAACAGCGCCGCACCCGAGGCCCAAAACACTTCGCCCGACTGGTTATACTGGCCGTTGTCTTTCTCTACAATGTTAAACAAACGCCCGCGGCAAAACGGATAGCCGTAGGTATCTATAAAGCCACCGGCTGCCCCGGCATGTTCAAAACTGTCTTTACCGGCAAATGATTTAATTTTGGGTGCTGCAATGGCAATGGCAGCATCGCTTTCCATTAATTCAATAACGGGCTGTATCCAGTCCGGCGTAACCTCCACATCAGAGTTAAGCAGCACAAAATAATCAGCTTGCACCTGTTGTAATATGCGGTTGTAGCCGCCTGTAAAGCCATAATTCTGGCTGTTTGTAATCAGCTGAATTTCGGGCCAGTTGGCCTTCAGGTAAGCAACGGAAGCATCTGTGGAGGCGTTGTCGCCTACCACAATTTGAAAATTGGCGTATGCAGAAGCCGCTACTGATGGTAAGAACTGCTTCAGATAATCCAGGCCGTTCCAGTTTAGTATAACAACGGCAACTTTCGGTAAAGGTGAAATCAATGAAAGTCCTCCGGCTTAAATTTCCACCTCCGGTGCGACCAAAGCCAGTACTGCGGCTCCTGCCGGATCACCTGTTCCAGGTACTGCACATGCGCATTGGTAATTACATACCCGGCGGTAAGTTTAGGTTCAGCAAACATGGGCACAAATGTACAGGTATAATAGCCTCTTTTTACACGCCTTACATCACAAAATATTACTTCGCTGTCGGTTAGCTTCGCCAGTTTTTCCACACCCAAAAAAACCGCCGTGGGCTGGTTCAGGAAATCAGTAAAGTACTGTATCTCCGGCCGCGATGGCGTTTGATCGCCCACCAATACGGTTATGGTTCTTTCGCCCCTGTATTCTGCCAGTTTGCGCATAACGCTTTTCATGGCTATCAGCGTAGCCCCAAACCGCGAACGCATACGTATAAAGGCCGCATCAAAAGTTTTGTTATTCAGTGGTTTATATACAATGATGCGCCGCTGGTTTGCGACCAAACTAAATCTCAACGCATTCAGCTCCCAGTTACAGTAGTGCCCCAGTACCCCCACCACGCTCTTGCCTTTACTAAATATGCTGCTGATGAGTTGCTGATTAGGTAATAACACACGGCGCTCTACTTCACTTTCGGTGATGGACAGGGTCTTAACCGTTTCAACCAGCAGATCGCCAAGATACCGGTAAAATTTTTTTTCGATGTTACGGCGTTCGGTATCTGTTTTTTCGGGAAACGCATTCCTTAAATTTTCGCTGACAACCTTTCGCCGGTAACCGATAATATAGTAAAGCAGGATGTAAAAGACATCGGATAACAGGTAGAGCAACCAGAACGGTAAAAGGGAAATCAGGTATAACAGGCCGAAGCCAACTACAGAAAACCCTTTTTTTATCATTATTTTCGCCCGCGAATTGAAGAGCACAAACATAAAAAATTTATATGAGTGATACAGGGGCTGTTTTTCCGATGCTGTACCTGCCACCGGTTGAATACTTTGCAGAATTGAAACGCTACAAAAACGACGTGCAGATGGAACGCGAAGAGCACTTTCCGAAGCAAACCTACCGCAACCGGGCACGCATATCTTCGCCGGATGGCGTACTCGACCTGGTAGTTCCGGTGGTTAAAGGTTCTAAAATGCATACGAAAGTGAAGGATGTGAAGATCAGCTACGACTTTAACTGGCAGCGCTTGCAGTGGATGAGCTTACAGGCATGCTACCGGCGCTCGGCATATTTTGAATTTTATGAAGATAGCCTTGCACCGTTTTATGAAAAGCGATTCGATTATTTATTTGACTATAATGAGCAATTATTCAACCTGTTGCTAAAGCTGATCAAATTAAATATCAACCTAACCTACACTACAGATTATAAGGCGGATTACCCCGGTTTGGCAGATTTCCGCAAATCCGTCCATCCCAAAACAGCTTCCGCATTTGAACAAAAGCCTTACTTTCAGGTTTTTGAAGAACGCAACGGTTATCTTAAAAATCTGAGTATTATAGATCTGCTATTTAGCCAGGGGCCGCAAACCATTAATTACCTGTAAATGAATCACGGTCAAAAGCGTTTAAAAACCAAACACAGCCGCCGGCTTGGCCAGGTTGGAGACCAGCCCGGCATCATCAGAATTCCTGAAAATGCATTAAAGCCGGCGTTGCATGTCTATTCTTACAATGCTCAGGAGTCAGTGCAATCAGAGGGCGACGATGTTTCCGTTGTGCTGAAACAACTTAAGCAATGCACTGACCATACGCACTGGATACAGGTGAACGGTTTGGGCGATGAGGAGTTATTCAGAAAATTAGGCGAACTGTTACAAATCAATACACTGGTACTGGAAGATATTACCAACACGCATCAACGACCTAAATTTGATGAGTATGATAATTATTTTTTCGCCACCAGCCGCATGGTCAGCTTTAACCAGGAGAAGTCGGAAATTACGAACACGCAATTTTCGGCTATCGTAACGAAGGACATTGTACTCACCTTTGAAGAAACCTACGATAAACGTTTTGAGGGCGTGAAAGCCCGGCTTAAAGGGGGCAAAGGTATTATACGCACGGGCGGCCCGGGGTATATGTGCTATGCCCTGATGGACACCATAATTGATGAATATTTTGAATTGCTTGCCAACATGGGCGATGCATTGGATGAAATAGAGAACCGGTTGTATGAGAAAGCCGATAAATCGATCATGTACGATGCGCAGCGGTTAAAGCGAGGCACCATTTTGATGCGCCGCGCCTGCTGGCCCGAGCGGGATAAGATTAATGATATGCTGCGCAGCGATACGCCGCTGATTAACGCAGATACCAAAACCTACCTGCGCGATGCCTATGACCATTGTATACAGATCATGGATTTGATTGAAAGCTACAAGGAAATCACCTCCAGCATCATCGACCTGTATTTATCAATGGTAAGCAACCGCATGAATGAGATCATGAAGGTGCTTACCATTATATCGGTGATTTTCATTCCGCTCACCTTTATTGCCGGTGTTTACGGGATGAACTTTGCGCGTGAAAACCCGGAAACCCACCAGGTAATGCCGGCTAACATGCCCGAACTTTACAGTCCGCACGGTTATCTTTACGTTTGGGGCGTAATGATAATTGTTGCCATTATGCAGGTGTTTTTCTTTTGGCGTAAAGGCTGGTTCAACAAGTTGTAACTACTTCTTGTACTCGTCCTTTAAATATGGGCGCATGGCATTTTCAAACTTCTTTACCTTCGGCTCTGATACGCCTGCAATGTAAGGATTGTCCATGTGCGTTTTATAATAGCCCTGGTGATACTTCTCAGCCGGGTAAAATACTTTGAACGGCTTAACCTCGGTTACCACCTTGCCGTTGTAATGCTTTGAAGCATTTACTTTAGCTGCTGCCTGCTCCAGCATTGTTTTTTCCTGCGGGGTACGGTAGAATACTATCGAGCGGTAATCAGTACCTTCATCCGGTCCCTGGCGGTTAAGCGTAGTAGGGTCATGCGCAAAAAAGAAAGCTTCGGCCAGTGTAGGATAGCTGATCACTTTAGGGTTATAATAAACCTGTACCACTTCGGCATGGCCGGTAGTATTGGTGCAAACATCCTGATAGGAAGGGTTTACCTTTGTACCGCCTGCATAACCAGATATTACCTTATTTACTCCTTTTAATTCGCTCAGGGCTTCGCTCATGCTCCAGAAGCAGCCGCCGCCAAAGGTAGCCACCTCTTCTCCTGCTGCCGGTTTGGCCACAACCGCAAAATCTGTTCTTGAAGTTTGCCCGTTTGCACAGCTGTAACACAGCATAATGCCAACCACATATAACATTAATCTTTTCATATATCAATTTACGAAATTGCCGCTTATCTGGTATTTACCTTAGCCTTAATTGACATCAGCATGGCATTCAACCCGTTGGTTTTCATCTCGAATACAGTGCCCAGCTGCATGCCTAACTTCCCGGCGGGTAACCCCTTCGAGTGCAGCCATTCCAGGTAATGAACGGGCAAATCGCATATCAGGGTGCCTTTGTATTTGCCATAAGGCATACGGCTGGTTACCGCCTGTATCAGTACGGCATGGTCGGGTTGCACTGGTTCCATGCCGCTAAAGGTAGTAAAGATAAAGGCTACCTGCTGCGTCTGTTCAGTTGCCTTGCCATAACAAAACCAGCAACTACACTTATTAAACCAACCGCTACCTTAAACTTAAAACTGGTTTTAAATGGGGGAATATAATAAGTTCCGTTTTCGTCGGCTCTGGTTGAGTCATCCACATAACGCCCGTCGGCAGGTACGGCTTCCTGGTCGAAGTGATCGGACAATTGCTGCAGGGATTCCTGCGCTTCGCGGCCGCGTATAACAGGCCCGTGCCCGCTGGCAATAATGCGCGGCTCAAGCGCAGCCAGCATTTTTACCGATGCCGCCGCCGCCGGCCAGTCGGTGGTAAAGTACATAGGCGGGCCCGACAGCTTTTTAATGTAAGACAATACATATACAGCCGATTCGGCTTTGGTGGTTACAAAGGCATCGCCCGCAATAAGGGTGGTGTTTAAGGGAAGGAATAAGGAGATATGACCAGGTGCATGGCCGGGCGTAAACAGAATTTTCCATTCCGGCAATTCAGGCACCCCCTTTTCCACATCAATCATCCTGGCATTACTGCCAATATCAATAGGCCCGCGCGAAAACAGTACCGAGGCCAGGCTCATTAAGCCCCCGCCCACACTTGGGTCGGGCGGCGGGTACGAAGACCTTCCGGTAATGTAGGGTAACTCCAGTTCGTGCGCATAAACCGGTACATCCCAGTTTTTTAACAAGGCCTTCAAACTCCCGGCATGATCTGAGTGTGTATGGGTGAGTATAATGGCCGAAGGCTTGGCGCCCACGCCGAATATGGACTCGGCCATGGCTATAATCTGGTCTTCATGCCCCTGTATGCCGGTATCAACCAGCACCCATCCTTTCGGAAACCCGCGCCGGTTGGCAATAATGTAAACATTTACAAACAGGATTTTCATGCCCCAAACGCCCTGGGCTACCTGAAAATATTTTATATGCTTTGCAGTGTTCATAAAATTAGTATTCAATCAATAATACAAAAACATCATACTTATGGTTTTACATCAATACATTATCAATGTGTTAACGCCTTGCGCCTGCAATGTTACTGCATAATTGGAGGGTTGGTAAACACAACGGCTAACTGCGGTGTTACTTCTACTTACTATTATAAATTTCAGCTATGGAACAAGAATTTGAGGCGATACTTACCGGATCAGACAGTGCAATTGAGGGCAACGTCAGGCAAACCGTTCAGGATGGCGTTGGCGAGGTTTACAAATTTACTTCGGTTGACGATACACTTCATTTAAGTGTAGCCAAAGACGGTAATAATCAATGGGTAAGGGTAGCCGGAACTGATCCTTATCTTTCGGGATGGGTAGATGAACTGGCAGAACAGATTGAACAAAAAAACCAGTTGTAATATCATGGAGAAAAGAACTATCGGAACATCTGACCTGAAGGTAGCACCATTTATGTTTGGCGGCAATGTGTTTGGCTGGACCATTGACCAGGCTACATCTTTCAATCTTCTGGACGCGTTTACTGATGCCGGCTATAATTTTATAGACACCGCCGATGTTTATTCGGCCTGGGCGCATGACGGCGAAGGCGGCCAGTCGGAAACTATTATTGGGAACTGGCTGAAACAGAAGGGTGGCCGTGATAAGATCATTTTGGCTACCAAAGTTGGTAAGCCAATGGGGCCTGATAAAAAGGGACTGTCTGCCCCATACATTAAACAAGCGGTAGAAGATTCATTAAAGCGTTTGCAAACGGATTATATTGACTTGTACCAATCGCACGATGATGACCAGGATACCTCATTGGAGGAAACGCTTAACGCCTATGCCGAATTGATACAGGAAGGCAAGGTGCGCATTATTGGGGCATCGAATTACAAGGCCGACCGCCTGGCCGAAGCGTTAGCGGTAAGTAAGCAGCAGGGATTTCCGGCGTATCAGACCTTGCAGCCTGAATATAACCTGTATGAGCGTGAAGACTATGAAAAAAATCTGGAACCGCTTTGTTTGGAAAGAAATATCGGCGTAGTTACATATTTTTCGTTAGCCAGCGGTTTCTTAACGGGTAAATACCGCTCGGAAGCCGATCTGAATAAAAGCAAGCGCGGAGGCGGCATCAAAAAATATTTAACGCCACGCGGAATGAACATTCTGAAAGCTTTGGACGAAGCGGCTAAGGAATATGAAGTTACACCGGCAGCCATTGCACTGGCATGGCTGATTGCCCGCCCCGGCATCATCGCCCCTATTGCCAGCGCTACCAGCGTAACGCAGTTACAAGAATCGCTGAAAGCGGCGGAAATTAAATTGAGTGCACTCACCATCAGTGCGCTGAACGATGCAAGCGCTTATTAACCAGCAACACATCAGGTATACAATAATAACGGGCTGCCTTAATTAAGGCAGCCCGTTTCGTATATATATTAAAAGTATGGGAAAAGTGCGTTAGAAGCGGGCAGGCCTGATGGAACGGTTCTGCCTGTCGTAATTAGGGCCGTTCGTGTCGGCAAAGTGCTGGCGCATTTCTCCTGCACCCCTGCCCCTGCCTTGTCCGCTGGAATTACCGCTGGGCTGGTTACCCTGACCGCCTTGCTGCTGCTGGTTGCCATTTTGGTAACCACCCTGGCCACGGTTAGACTGTCCATTTTGTCCCTGGCTGTTACCGCCCTGCTGCTGGTTGCCATTTTGGTAACCACCCTGGCCACGGTTAGGCTGTCCGTTCTGCCCCTGGCTGTTACCGCCGCCTTGCTGGCCGCTGTTATTGTTATTCTGGTCTCGGCCGGGGCGGCTGTACTGCCCCTGGCCGCTACCCTGCTGCTCACTGTTGCCACGGTTCCAGCCACCTGCGTTGCCCTGGTTCTGGGGTTGTGCCGGTGTTTGCCCCTGCCCCTGGTAGCCGTTGTTGTTTTGTCCGCCTTGCTGACCCTGATTGCTACGGTCGCGGTTATAGCCGCCATACTGTCCCTGGTTGTTTTGCGGTTGCTGGTTAGGGTAGTTATTCCTGCCCCGGTTATTCCAGCCGCCCCTGTCACCACCATTGTTATAGTTTGGCTCAGGCCGGTTGTAGTCGTTACCCTGGCGTTGCGCATACCCATCCCTGCCCCTGTCAAAATCGCCGCCATTGCGGGTATAACCACCGTTTTTCAACCGGTTATCATTATCTCTCCAGTTCGGGTTACCCCCGGCAAAGCCGTTAAAGCGTGAGCGATAGTAATCGTGGCGCATATAAGGTCTTTGCCCTTTTATTTCGTAATGGCGCGCATAACGCCAGTCTAAATCATGGAAACGGCCGGGCAGGTAAGCAGCGCTCACCCAACGCTTACCGCTCATATAATAATATACCTGTTCGGGTACACTGTAATAGGCATCAGCATCGGGCAAATAGTAATAATCGTCTTCATCCTGATACTGCACATTATCTACAGGTGCAGGTGCATAAACAGGAGTGCCAAAGTTAACACCAATATGCACGCCAATCTGTGCATCAGATGCTTTAAAGGCAAAGCCTGCTAAAGCTAATGTGGCAAGGAATACTGACTTTTTCATTTTCGTAAATTTGATAGTATGACTGTTTGCACCTGCCCGGGTTTAATGATACTTATCAATTATTTTTAGTGAGGGAGATAATTTGAAAGGATATTCTGCCGGGTATGCCTGTTCTGAAATTTTATGATGGTTGTAATAATATTGTGAAAATCCGTTTGCCAGGCAGTATTACCTAATTTTGTGATAATCTGTATTTCTACGGTACTACAAAATTCTACCACAATACCACAACATTATTGTTATCTGTATATATGAAATCGAAAACATTGTTTATTTCAGTTTTACCGCTTGCAGCTGTTGCTATGCTGTATATGCGGCCTAAAGCGAGTTTGCGGCCCGGCGCTCCGGTACTACCGGTAACAGCCGCCGTTACGCCCGACCCTAATAATGCCGGCTTAACATTACCCACAGGATTTGGGGCTTTAGTGGCCGCAGATAATACAGGCGGCGCCCGCCATTTAGCGGTTACCCCCACCGGCGATGTGTATGTGAAACTAAGCCGCGTAAAAAACGGCGGGGGTATTGTATACCTGCATGACAGCAACGGTGATGGCAAAATGGACGAGGTGAAAACCTTTGGTAATTATGGCGGTACAGGTATGTACATTAAGAATGGTTACCTGTATGCCTCATCAAATACCGAAGTGTTCAGGTATAAGCTGGATGATAAAAACCAGGTGATAGCTACCGATAACCCGGAGAAGATTGTAACCGGCCTGATCAACCGCCGGCAGCACGAATCTAAATCGGTAGTGCTGGACAATAATGGCAACATTTATGTAAACGTAGGCGCTTACTCCAATTCCTGCCAGGAAAAAGACCGCGAAAAAGGCTCAATGGGGCGTAAAGGCTGCCCTATTTTAGATTCAGCAGGCGGTATATGGCAATTTAAGGCCGATAAGCCCAATCAAACCTATGGCGATGGTGTACATTATGCTACCGGACTCAGAAACGTGGTAGGTTTGGACTGGAACCAGCAGGACAACCAGCTCTTTGTGATGCAGCATGGCCGCGATGGCTTGCATGATTTATTTCCTGAATATTACTCAGTGCAGCAGTCGGCTATATTACCTGCCGAATGTTTGTATGCAATAAAGAAAGGCGATAATGCGGGCTGGCCATATATGTATTACGACCAGGAGCAGGGCAAAAAAATATTAGCGCCCGAGTATGGCGGCAACGGTAAAACAGAAGGCGGGCAGAACGCTATCAATCCGGCGGCAGCTTACCCTGGCCACATGGCACCTAACGGTTTATTGTTTTATACCGGCAGCCAGTTTCCCGAAAAATATAAGAACGGTGCCTTCATTGCCTTCCATGGCTCGTGGAACCGCGCACCCGAACCGCAGGCAGGTTTCTTTGTGGTTTTCCAGCCGTTTAAGGATGGAAAGCCTTTTGGTAAATGGGAAGTGTTTGCCGACGGATTTTCGGGCGGTGCACAGCAAACTGCAAGCGGCCGCGCCGAACACCGCCCCTGCGGACTGGCACAGGGGCCAGACGGTTCGCTTTATGTAAGCGACGACAGCAAGGGTACCATCTACCGTATTGTATACAACAAAAAATAGAGCTGATGAATTTTAAATTATCGTTATTGGTTGCTGTTTTTGGCGGTAGTACGCTGCTGCTATATGCACAGCAACAGGCGCCTGTTAAACAAACCCGCGCCAAAAGAACTGCTGCAACTGCACCAAACGCTTCAGTAGAAGAGGGTAAAAAAGTATATATGCAATATTGCTTATCCTGCCACCAGGCCGATGGCGGCGGTGTGCAACACCTGAACCCACCGTTAATTAAAACCTCCTATGTGTTGGGCGATAAAACCAAACTGATCTCTATTATTCAGAACGGCTTTAACGAAGAAGTGGAGATAAACGATGATACGTATTCTAACAACATGCCTTCGTTAAGTTACCTGAAAGATAAGGAGATAGCCGATGTGCTTACCTATGTAAGAAACAGTTTCGGGAATAAAGCCAGTGCGGTTACCTTAAAAGAGGTAACTGCCATAAGGCCAAAAGTAAAGAAGTAAATACAATAAAGCCGGTGTGTAAATATACCGGCTTTATTATTTATTTTCTGAACAGGGGTACCGTTGCCGACGTGCTCTGCAGCATTGCAGCAGTAGCCTTTACACCCTCTATCTCGTAATGGTTCATCAGTTCTTTTTCTGATATAATTACGCTGAAATCGTCGAACTTCACGCCATCTTCATAAGGGTATAAGGTATACCCCCTTTTTAACGGATCGTATTGCCCTAATTCAAAAATCTCTTCCTCATATTTGCTGCGGATACGGGCGCCCGTTACCAGTTGATAAGAATCTTTTATTAAGTTGAATGCATTGTTTTTCATAGTGCTTAACCGTATACAATTATGTTGCCATAATTGAAAAACGTTTAACCAAACCAATAAAATAAATCATTCTGGGTTAAATTCCTTTTATTAATTTCATTCATATCCTTAACAATCTGTCCGTCTTGCAGGTGCAGGATGCGGTTGCCATAAGTAAAGGCATCTTTTAAGTTATGGGTGATGAGTATAGCAGTCAGCCTGTACTGTTCAATCAGTTGGCTGGCAATCGTCATGATCAGGTTTGCCGAGCGCGGGTCGAGCGCTGCCGTGGGTTCATCTAATAAAAGTATTTTACACTCATCCATCACGCTCATTAAAAGCGTAAGCGCCTGGCGCTGCCCGCCAGACAGGGTGCCCACCGGTTGGTTTAATTTATCTTCCAAACCCATGCCCAATACGGCCACACGCTCACGTACACTATGCCGGAAGGAAGCGTTAACACCGGCTTTTAACAATTTAGGTTTTGTACGCAATGCGGCCAGCCTGAAATTGTCGATGATGCTCAGTTCGGCCGCAGTTCCGCTCAGGGGGTTCTGAAACACACGGGCTATCCACCGGCTTCTTTTGTAATCGGGCAGGCGGGTTACCTCTGCCCCGTTGATATAAATTTGCCCCGATGACGGAAAAATACTGCCGGCAACCAAGTTCAGTAAAGTAGATTTGCCCGAGCCGTTGGCGCCGACTATTACTACATATTCACCATCGGTAATCTGTATATCAACCGGCTGTAAGGCAGTTACCTGGTTGGCTTTGCCGGTGTTAAAGGTTTTGCTCGCCTGCTTAAATTCAATCATAACCTGATGAATTTAATTTTCGGAATGCTCACAATCAGCAGTACCAGCACCGCCGTTACCAGCTTCAGCAAGTTAGCATCAATACCTAAACTAAGCACGAAGGCCAGAATTAAACGGAACACTACTGCACCGCCGATGACCAACAGCAACTGTAATGAAATTGCACTCAACCCCGAGGCGTGAATGACCGCTTCCGCAATCATAACCGACCCCAAACCCACAATAACAATACCGATGCCCATATTAATATCAGCAAATGATTGCAGTTGGGTAATCAGGCATCCGCTTAGGGCCGTAAGCCCATTGGCAAGGGCCAAACCGGTAATTTTCATCCGGTCGGTGTTTACGCCGAGTGCCTTCACCATGCTTTCGCTGTTGCCGGTGGCGCGCATAGCCAAGCCAAAATCGGTTTTTAATAAATAGCCAACGCCCGTAAGTAATGCGCCTGTAATAACAGATACCGTAATTAAGGTATTCATCTGTTCACTAAATACTGTGCGTACAGCCGTAAATACCGAACTGGTATCCATCAGTGGTATATTGGAACGCCCGGCAATGATTAGATTAATAGAGTAAAGCGCTGTCATGGTTAATATACCGGCCAGCAAGGCATTGATCTTTAGCTTGGTATGTATCAACCCGGTTACAAAGCCGGCCAGGCAGCCGCAGGTTACCACCGCCGGCAGAACCAGCCACAATGAATATTTTTTGGTGAGCAGTACCGCCGTAATAATGCCGCCCAAAGTATAGCTGCCATCGGTTGTGATATCCGGGATGTTAAAAATCTTTACCGAAAGATAGATGCCTAAAGCAAGTCCCGAGAAGCAAAGCCCCTGCACAAGTGCGGTAAGATAGAAATCCATTAGTTAACGGCTGTAAAGTTTGCAGGTACGCTGATGTGATATTTAGCGGCTACGGCAGCGTTATATACCCGCTTCCTCACCTTTACCAGTTCGGGCCTCAAGCCGGCAGTGCTGTGTGTTTTAAGGTACTGCGCTGCCTGCAGGCCCGCCTGGTAACCCCACTGATAGATATCTGCACCAAAAGCCGCCACTGCGCCCCGTTGCACCAAACCGGCCTCGCTGGTAAAAACCGGAACGCTTTTATCGTTACAGCTTTTCAGTATGGTTGCAAACGCAGCAAAAACGGTATTATCCGGATTAGCGAAAAAGACATCGATATGCTTATTAAGCAGCGCCTGCGTAACCAGCTGCGCATCAGCAGAAGAATTAAGCGGCAGCGCAACTACCTCTGTGTTCAAACCCGCAGCCAGCCCCTGTATACGTTTCAGCGCATCGGCCGATTGTGGTTCTGCCTGGTTATATACCATACCTATCCGCAGTTTGCGGCCAGGTGTTTTTACCATGGCAGGTATAAGCTTAAAAGAGGTATCGATGTAATTCAAATCTTCAACGGCACCAAACAGGTTAGTGGGTTGCCGGCCGTTTGTGCGTACCAGTTTCATACGTTCCAGCGTTGGCGATACCATCATGAATACAGGTATAGTGCTGGTATTCTGCGCGGCCGTTACCGACGCCAAGGTGGTGCAGGTAGCCAGCAGCGTTACTGGCTGGCTGGTAAAACCGTTTACAATCTGCGTTAGCGTAGGTATGTCGCCCTGCGCATTCTGGTATTTAATTTCAACGGTGCCTTTATTTTCACTATAGCCGTTTTTAGCCAGCGCATCGGTAAAGCCTTTTCTGGCCTGGGCAATGGTTTCGTCTTCAAAAGCATCCACAAAGCCAATTACCGGAATGCCTTTGTGCCTGGGCTGGCAAGCAATCAACATAACAGTTATTACCCACAGCAAACAACCGGCTTTCATCTTCATAGCTGCTAAAATAATTATTTAAACATAATCAGGCGGTTTATCGGCTAACGCGGGCAAACTTTTACCTTTAATTCACTATTAAGATATGGCATGATTCCTTTAGTTTCTAAATTACCTAAAACCGGTACTACCATATTTACCACCATGTCGGCACTGGCTGCCGAAACAGGCGCGATAAATCTATCGCAGGGCTTCCCCGATTTTGACTGCGACCCTGCATTAACAGCTATGGTAAACGCAGCGATGCAAAGCGGCTTAAACCAGTATGCGCCCATGGCCGGGCACCTGGGCTTACGTGAACAGATTGCCGCAAAAACAGAAAGAATGCATGGCGCAGTATATAACCCCGATACCGAAATTACCATTACTGCCGGTGGCACACAGGCTATATTTACCGCCATTTGCGCCGCCATACGGCCCAACGATGAGGTGATCATCTTTGAGCCTGCCTATGATTGCTATGCACCGGCCATTAAACTGATGGGCGGTGTGGTAAAATCGCTGGAACTGGAATTTCCCGACTACCGCATCCCCTGGCACTTGGTGAAGCGGCTCATCAACGGCAAAACAAAGATGATCATCCTAAATTCGCCGCATAATCCTACAGCTACCATACTTACCCGGCAGGATATTGACGAACTGGCGGCACTGGTAAAGGATAAGGATATTTTAATTTTAAGCGATGAAGTTTATGAGCACATTATTTATGATGGCGCCCGGCATGAAAGTATGGCCCGTTACGCTGCCTTACGCGAGCGCAGCTTTATAGTAGCTTCATTCGGAAAATTACTGCATGCCACCGGCTGGAAGATTGGGTACTGCCTGGCCCCTGCCTGGCTGATGCAGGAGTTCAGAAAGATACACCAGTATATGGTGTTCAGTGTAAATACGCCAATGCAGGCCGGCATTGCCGGGTATATTAAAAACGAGCATGTATATACCGGGCTGGCCCCGCTGTTCGGGCAGAAAAGAGATTACTTCAGGCAAGGGCTGGCCTCAACCCCGTTCGAAATTTTGCCTTGTTATGGCTCTTATTTTCAATCGGTTACCTACAAGCAGATCTCTGATAAAGCGGATGTTGACTTTGCGCTGCAACTAACTAAAGAATACGGGGTTGCCACAATACCGGTATCTGCCTTCTATACCAAACCTAACCATAACAACGTTATTAGATTTTGCTTCGCGAAGAAGCAGGAAACTTTAGACAGGGCGATTGACCGGTTGTTGAAGGTAACACCTCAATCGATATGAGAAACGTAAACCGCATATTTATAGCCGAACCTTTATGGAAAATTTAAAAGTTACCGTTTTTCAGGGCCACTTGTTTTGGGAGAACACTGACAAGAACCTGCAAAACATCGGGTTTCGCCTGTCTTCAATCCGAACCAAAACGGATCTGATCATCCTGCCCGAAATGTTCAGCACCGGCTTTACCATGAATGCCGAGAAGCTGGCCGAACCCATGAACGGTAAAACCCTGCAGTGGATGCAGCAAATGGCAGCCAGGCACACCTGCGTAATTACCGGCAGCGTGATTATTAAGGATGGCGACAGCTATTACAACCGCCTGATCTGGATGCGTGCCGATGGCAGCTACGAGTATTATGATAAAAAACACCTGTTCACCTTAGGCAAGGAACATCACACCTATTCGGCCGGAGATAAACGGCTTATTGTTGACCTGAACGGCTGGAAGGTTTGCCCCATGATTTGCTATGATCTCCGTTTTCCTGCCTGGCTGCGCAATAATAATCAGGAATACGACCTGCTGATCATTGTAGCCAACTGGCCCGAGCGGCGTGCGCTGCACTGGCGCTCCTTAATTCCGGCACGCGCCATTGAAAATCAAACTTATGTTATCGGGGTAAACCGCGTAGGGCATGATGGTAACGAAGTATACCATTCGGGCGATTCTACCTGTATTGATCCTAATGGCAATGTGATTTACTACAAGCGTGATGAGGAAGACGTATACACCTTTACCTTAAATGCCGAGGAGCTGATTAAAACCAGGCGCGCACTTCCCTTTTTAAATGATGCCGATCATTTCACCTTTAATTAATAACACGCAGGCGGCACACCATTTTTGCTGGTATAATGGGCATTCTCAGGCTTTCATACAAGCAACAGTGATTTGTTAATAAACAGGGGGCACAGGCAACAGGCGCTGAATTATCCAGGGATTGCAGCGCAATATACCTGCAAATCAAGCATTACCATACAAACAGCTTTGGCACCAGCCATCGCACATTGGGAGATAACCGCGAAACAACGTAATTTGCGGTAAATATAACCCATTGACCGATATGAAGTTTTTGCTCGCCATTTCAACGCTGATAACGCTGTTAGCCTGCAGCAATGTTTATGCTCAAAAAAATAAAGATTATACCAAGTTAGTTAACCCTTTTATTGGCACAGGCGGGCATGGTCATACCTATCCCGGCGCAGTAATGCCGTTTGGCATGGTACAGTTAAGCCCCGACACCCGGCTCGAAGGCTGGGATGGTTCATCAGGCTATCATTACACCGATACCATAGTTTACGGCTTTTCGCACACGCACCTGAGCGGTACGGGTATTGCTGACTATTGTGATGTGCTTTTTGTGCCGACTACAGGCCAGCCCCAATTTAACAACACGGATTACCGCTCCGGCTTCAGTAAGAAGAATGAGGAAGCAGCGCCCGGTTACTATAAAACCCTGCTGAATAAATATAATATTAAGGTTGAGCTTACCGCTACCACAAGGGTGGGCATGCACCGCTATACCTATCCTTCAACCCGGGGAGGTAATATTATTATTGACTTGCAGCACCGCGATAAGGTGCTCGACTCATGGATTGAAATTGTTAATGACCATGAGATACGGGGTTTCCGGCGTTCGCAAAGCTGGGCGCAGGATCAGCATTTGTATTTCTACACTAAATTTTCAAAGCCATTTAAGGCGTATACAACCTATAACAACGGGCAAACCTCTACCACGCTGACAAGGGTGCAGGGCAAAGCGATTAAACTTTGCCTGCAATTTGATAATCCAAAAGAAGTGATTGCCAAAACCGGTATTTCTTCTGTAAGTGCTGAAGGCGCACTCAAAAATCTGGATGCCGAAATTCCGGACTTTGATTTTAAGAAAGTTCAGCAACAAGCTAAAGTAACATGGAATGCGGAACTCTCGAAAATCCGGGTGGAGGGCGGCGGGCCAACGGCCAGTCAGCAGCGTGAGGTACAGCAGTTAAATACCAACTACCGTGTACCTTCTGCAAGCAGACATCTTATTCCGATAGATTATGCCCATAAAAAGCAGGTTATATTTTACACAGCCTTGTATCATACCATGCTGGCCCCTAACATTTACAGCGATGTGGATGGCCGGTACCGGGGAATGGACCAGCAGGTACATACCGCACAAGGGTTTGATTATTACACGGTATTTTCTACCTGGGATACTTACCGGGCCGAGCATCCGCTGCTCACTTTGATTGACCGCAAACGCACGCTTGATTTTGTAAAAAGCTTTTTGGCGATGTATGAGCAGCGCGGGTTTCTGCCCATCTGGCCGCTGGCCTCCAATGAAACGTTTTGCATGGTGGGCAATCATTCTATACCCATTATTACAGATGCCTACGTAAAAGGCATCACCGGTTTTAACGCAGAAGAAGCGTTTACAGCCATGAAGGCCACGGTAAACCGTAATCAGTTCGGGCTGCAGTCGTACCGGACTTACGGTGCCGTACAGGCTGATGCCGAACATGAGTCCGTTTCAAAAACCCTGGAGTACGCTTATGACGACTGGTGTGTGGCGCAAATGGCCAGGATGCTGAACCACCAGCAGGACTACGGGGTGTACAGCAAGCGGGCGCAGTACTGGAAGAACATTTTTAACAAGGATAATGCCTTTATGCAGGCCCGCACTAATGGTGGCTGGTTTACCCCCTTTGCGCCTACGGATATTAATAATAACTATACAGAAGGTAACGCCTGGCAGTATACCTTTTTTGTTCCGCATGATGTGGAGGGCTTGATCAGCCGCATGGGCGGCGCATCAAACTTTGAGGCGAAACTGGACGAACTGTTTACCACCACCGCCAAACTAACCGGCCGGCAGCAGGATGACGTAAGCGGATTGATTGGCCAGTATGCGCACGGCAACGAGCCCAGTCATCACATAGCTTACCTTTATAATTTTACGGCCAATCCGGACAAGACACAGTTCTATGTGAACAAGATACTCAATGAAGAATACAGCGATCAGCCGGACGGCTTAGCCGGAAATGAAGACTGCGGGCAAATGTCGGCCTGGTATGTAATGACCGCGCTGGGCTTTTATAACATCTCGCCCGGACAGCAGCAGTTTCAGATCGGTTTGCCGCAGTTCGACAAAGCGACCATTCACCTGGAAAACGGCAAAACCATTACGCTGTTAAATAACGGGGCTTCGCTTGGCAGGGATAACATATACCTGCAAGGCATGAACCTGAACAAAAAGCCTTACAATAAATTGTATCTGGATTATGCTGAAATCAGTAATGGCGCTGAACTGGAGGTATTAACCGGCCGTTTACCCAATAAATTATTTATGCAGGAGCTGGAGAAGCCCGCTTCAAAGAACGCCAGCCTGCCAATTGTTGCCATGCCCTCAATTACGGCACCCGGTGTAAGCTTTAAGCAACCGATAACAGTTGCCATCAGGAGCAACGAAGATAATGCAAAGCTGTACTACACGGTTGATGGTTCTGCACCAACCGCTTATTCTACGGCTTATACCCAGCCAATTACAATCAGCACCACCACTACCGTTAAAGCGGTTGCCATTAAAGGTGGAACAGTAAGCTTTGTGGATTCAGCCAGGTTCAACAAAACCGAGGGTAATGTTAAAATTACTTTGAACAGCGCCTACCTGCCTGCCTACGCTGCAGCAGGCAAAGAAGCGCTGATTGACGGTGTACATGGCACTGCCAACTGGCGCCTGGGCAACTGGCAGGGCTTTCAGGGTACCAATCTGGAAGCTGTGATAGATTTAAACCAAAGGAAACCGGTAAAGCAAATCAGTTTGGGTACGCTCCAGGATAGCGGCTCATGGATCATGTTTCCGCGCCTGGTGGAGTACTATGCATCTGATGATGGCAAGAGTTATAAGCTTGTAGCTACCGTAAACGGCAAGATAGGCAGCGATGATCCGGTTGCCCGGGTGCAGCAGTATGAAGCTGATTTAAATATAGTTACCCGCTACCTAAAAGTAGTTGCCCTGCAGTTTGGCCCCCTCCCCGACTGGCACGAAAGTAAAGGGAAGCCATCCTATATCTTTGCAGATGAAATAACCATAAAATAGTAATGTAACCCTGCCGGTGAGCAGGGTTACATTACTATTTACAATTTTTCTTCTTCCAGTTGTTTTTTGATCTGCTGCAGCTGGTCGGCTTCGGCTTGCGGTAATACAGGGTAACTTAGTTTTAATTGTTTAAGGGTATCTAATATAATAGTGGAAATACAGATACGGGTAAACCATTTCTTGTCCGCAGGTATCACATACCAGGGGCAATCATCTGTAGCCGTAGCACTTATGGCCTCTTCATAAGCCTTCATGTATTCATCCCAGTGCTGGCGTTCCTTTATATCTGCTGCCGAAAACTTCCAGTTTTTAGATGGATCGTCTATACGTTTTAAAAAACGCTCCTTTTGTTCATCGGCCGATACATGCAGAAAGAATTTGATCATTGCCGTACCATTAGTGGCTAAATGATCTTCAAAATTGCAGATGCTCTGGTAGCGTTTCTCCCAAAACTTCTTTTTGACATCTTTTACACCATTAATACCAGGCAGATGCTCTTTTAATAAAAACTCGGGATGTACCCTGGTAACCAGCACATTTTCATAATGCGAACGGTTGTGTATGCCAATGCGGCCGCGCTCGGGCAGGGCTTTATAGTGCCGCCACAAAAAGTCATGCTCATAATCCTCGGTGCTGGGCTGCTTGAAGCTGTATACCTGGCACCCCTGCGGGTTAATGCCCGACATGCTATGGTCAATGGCGCTATCCTTACCCGCCGCATCCATGGCCTGAAACAATATCAGCAGCGCGTACTGATTGGCGGCGTATAATTCCGTCTGCAAATCAGCAATCTCTTTTATTAAATCGCTCAGCACCGAATCGGCATCCTCTTTTTTAAACCCGCCGGTAAAACCGGTATCATAGTTTTTCAGCGAAAACTTTTTACCATCGGTTACTTTAAATTTTTCAATGATGTTTTTCATAGGTCATCTGTCTGATATTCTTGCTCTTTAAAATTTATCACTTAAACTTGCGTTGTTACAAATTATACACGCGTTATGATTTGCTATCATAAATTCACATATTTACCCAATGTTTAAACGTATAAAGAACCCCATCTTAAGGTACTTTGTTATATTTATTTATTTTATAATTATCTTCTTCTGTGCTATCGAAATAAATTTTATGGGCTTGTTCGGCTCACTGCCAAGCACGCAGGAAATTAAAAACCCAACTTTATCCGTATCATCCGAAGTATATGCCGCCGATGGCAAGCTGCTGG
Source organism: Mucilaginibacter sp. (assembly GCF_965200995.1). Classification (GTDB taxonomy): domain Bacteria; phylum Bacteroidota; class Bacteroidia; order Sphingobacteriales; family Sphingobacteriaceae; genus Mucilaginibacter. The sequence goes on from NZ_OZ241743.1 coordinate 3,640,925, forward strand.
CTAAATACTACAAGGAAAACCGCTCCCCGGTAGAATATAATGAACTTTCCCCCAATCTGGTACATGCCCTGGTAGCCACCGAGGATGTGCGTTTCTATAAGCACAATGGTATTGATCTGTATGGCTTTGTAACCAGCATGGTATCCACCGCCACCGGCGAACGCCGGGGGGGCAGCACCATTACACAGCAGCTGGCCAAAAACCTTTTCCAAACCCGTAAGCGCAAATCGCAGGGTATCATCAGCCGCATACCTGTGGTGCGTACCGTGGTGTATAAATGTAAGGAGTGGCTTACTGCACTAAAGATTGAGCACAATTACAGCAAGCCGCAGATATTAACCATGTATTTAAACACCGTACCCTTCAGCAATAACGCCTTTGGCATTAAGGCGGCTACGGTTAAATACTTTAACAAGCTGCCCGGCAAAATTACGGTAGGCCAGGCCGCTACCTTAATTGGTATGCTAAAGGCTACTAATACCTACAACCCCATCCAGCACCCCGACCGCTCCATTGAGCGGCGTAACGTGGTATTAAGGCAGATGCAGAAGTATGGCTACCTGAGCAAGGCAGATTATACCACCACCTTACAGCAGCCCCTAAACCTTGACCTTTCTAATACTGAAGTTGCCGAGCAAAATGATACCTATATTAAACGTGCGGTAGAAAAATGGCTGAAAAAGTGGCTGAAAGCCAATAACTACGACTTGTATGAAGACGGCCTGAAAATTTATACCACTATTGACTCGCGCCTGCAGCAATATGCAGAAGAGGCGGTGGCCGAAAAAATGAAGATGCTGCAGAAGCGCTTCAACAATGTATGGCGGGATAAAAACCCGTGGCGCGATTCAAAAGGCAATGTAATACCCGATTTTTTGTGGAAGGCGGAACAGCGTTTACCGGTTTATGCCATGCTGGAAAAAAAATATAATGGCGATACCGCTCAAATACAGCCGTACTTTAACCGTAAGAAACGGATGACGGTGTTTACCTGGAAAGGCGAGCAGGACACCACCTTTTCAAGCAGAGATTCATTAAACTACTATGCCCGGCTGTTGAATACGGGCATGATGACTATTGAACCCTCGTCTGGCAAGATAAAAGTATGGGTTGGCGGTATTGATAATAAGTATTTTAAATATGACCACGTTAACCAGGCCAAGCGCCAGGCCGGTTCCACGTTTAAGCCCTTTGCTTATTTAACAGCGCTGGATAACGGGTTTACACCATGCGACAAGTTTACCGATAAGCCGGTTTCCATTAAATATATGGACAATGGCAAGCCCGATGTATGGGAACCTAAAAATGCCGATTTTAATTTTTCGTACCGGGAGATGTCTTTGCGATGGGCCATGGGTAAATCGGTAAACTCTATTACCGCGCAGGTTACCGAACAGGTGGGCTGGGACAAGATTGTTGATTATGCACACCGCTGCGGTATCGAAAGCCCGCTTAAAGCGGTGCCCTCGGTATCATTGGGCTCCAACGATGTTTCGGTTTATGAAATGGTAAGGGCATACAGTACATTTCTTAATCATGGCCGCAAACTGGACCCGCTGCTGGTCACTAAAATTACCGACCAGGACGACAAAGTAATTGAGGAGTTTACCCTGAAGCAGGAACAAGCCATCAGCGAGGAAACCGCCTGGCTGATGCTCTACATGTTCAGGGGCGGCATGGAAGAACCGGGCGGCACTTCGCAGGCCTTATGGGAATACGATGATCTGTGGAAGGGCAATAACCAGATTGGCGGTAAAACCGGCACTTCTTCCGACTATGTAGATGGCTGGTATATGGGCATCACCAAAGACCTGGTTACCGGTATATGGGTGGGCGCCGATGACCGGAGCATACACTTTAACACCTCAGAAACAGGCGAAGGCTCGCATACTGCCCTGCCAATATTCGGGGCTTTTATGGAGAAGGTATATGACGATCCGAAATCGGGTTATGCCTACGGCCCCTTCCCCAAGCCCTGGGTGAAAATTACAAAAACCTATATGTGCCCTTCGCCACGTATCACTTTCCGAAGTGATACCTCAGCCTCAGACAGTTTGAGTGTACCGCAAGCAGATACCACCTCTGCTACACCCACAGCAGAGCCTGCTGAACCGCCACCAACCGCACCCCCGGCAGGGCGTTAAGTTGTTCAGCATATTTATTTTATAATGGGTTGCCGGTTGCACTGATAACATATTGATGTCTTATCAGTGCAACCGGCAAATTTTTGTGTATTTTAAAGCCCGCTGATTATATGATGGCTTTTCTTTATCGCTTTGCTTCGAAGCTCCGGTTAAATCTTTTGGTTTTAGCTGCACTATGTTTTACGGTGTTGCTGCCGGGCAAAGCTTCGGCGCAATATTTCGGGCAAAATAAGGTACGTTACAAGAACCTTAAATTCAAGGTCTACCATACGCCCCACTTCGAGATCTATTATTACCTCGAAAACGATAGTGTGTTAAGGCGTTTTGCCCAGGAAAGCGAATTGTGGTACACATTGCACCAGCAGGTTTTCCGGGATACGTTCCGCCGCCCCAATCCTATTATCTTATACAGCAACCATCCGGATTTTCAGCAAACCACCGCTATTGACGGCGAGATTGGCGTAGGCACCGGCGGCGTTACCGAAGGATTGAAGAACCGTGTGGTGATGCCCTTAATGGAAACCAACCAGGCCACAAGGCATGTTTTGGGGCACGAACTGGTTCATGCCTTCCAGTATCATCTGCTGCTCCGCTCAGATTCGGTAAACCTGGCGGCGCTTAACAACATCCCTTTATGGATGGTGGAGGGTATGGCCGAATACCTTTCGTTGGGCAAAAAGGATGCCTATACGGCCATGTGGATGCGTGATGCTTTTCTGAATAAAGATATACCTACCCTAAAGCAACTCACGGAAAGTACCAAATACTTCCCCTACCGGTATGGCGAAGCTTTTTGGTCATACCTCAGTTCCACCTACGGTGACAGCATTGTGGTGCCTTTTTTTAAGAACACGGCCCGTTATGGCTTGCAATACGGCATCAGGCGCACCTTCGGCTATGACGATAAAACCTTGTCTGCCTTATGGAAAAATGCAATTATCTCTTCCTATCAGCCTTACTTAAAGGATACCGCACAAGTTCCAGCCGGCGCTAAGATCATTGACAGTAAAAACTCGGGTTCCCTGAATGTAGCCCCCGCCATAAGTCCCGATGGCAAATACCTCGCCTTTTTGTCGGAAAAGAATTTATTCAGTATCGACCTCTTTTTAGCCGATGCCAGAAACGGGCGCATCATTAAACGCCTTACCAGCAAAACTTCTAATACCCATATTGATGAATTTAATTTTATAGAATCGGCAGGTGCATGGTCGCCCGATAGCAAGCGGTTTGCCTTTAGCGTTTTCAACAAAGGCCGTAACCGTATGCTGATAGTGGAAGTGCCCGGTGGCCGCGTATTACAGGAAGTGTCTATGGGCAAGGCGGAGCAATTCAGTAACCTTACCTGGTCGCCCAATGGCAACGAAATTGCCTTTCAGGGCATGGCCAATGGTCAGCCCGATTTGTATGTGTACAACCTGCAAACCAAAAAGATCGCACAGCTTACCAATGATAAGTATTCAGACTATCAGCCCGCCTTTTCGCACGATGGTAAGAAGATGGTGTTCGCCACGGATCGTACTACTTATGATCAATCACCGGGACAGACAATAACATTCAATCTGGCAGAACTGGAGCTGGCTACCGGTGTAATCACAAACATCAAGGTATTTAATGGTGCCAACAACCTCAACCCGCAGTATTCGGCCAACAATCAGTACATCTATTTTTTGTCTGACAGGGATGGTTTCCGTAACCTTTACCGTTACCAAACCCAAACCGGTACGGTGGCGCAAATGACCCGGTTGTTCACCGGCATCAGCGGCATTACAGAGTTTTCGCCTGCGCTGAGTGTTTCCGCAAATGACGATATTGTTTATTCCTATTACCGCTCGCAGAAATATGTATTATACAACGCCCGGCCCACCGATTTTAAGCCGGTTACAGTTGAAGCAGATGCATTAAATTTTGATGCTGCAATGCTGCCGCCGGCCCGTGCCGTGGGTGTGGATTTGATTAATGCCAACCTGAACAATTTTTCAGCTTATCCACGCCTACCCTCCGACTCTATCCGTAACATACCTTACCGCCCGCAGTTTAAGATGGATTATCTGGCAAGTTCGGGCGTTGGGGTTGGCGTAAGCTCTTACGGAGCCGGACTGGCCAGCGGTATACAAGGGGTATTTAGTGATATACTGGGGCGTAACCAGATTTACGCCGGTGCCGCGGTGAACGGCACTGTTTATGATTTCGGCGCTCAACTGGCCTACATTAATCAAACCAGCCGCTGGAACCGGGGGGTCAGCCTGTCGCATATCCCCTACCAGTTTGCCAATTTTACGGTGGCAGAAACCAATTACAAAACCGATAACTCCAGTGTGCCTGCGTATGAGTACCGTTCTGATATCATACGTATCTTTCAGGATCAGGCTGCACTGTTCACCGCTTATCCTTTTTCCAGAACTGCCCGCATTGAGTTTGGCACCGGCGCTTCGCGCTATTCTTACCGGGTAGACCGTTACAGCACATTTACCGACACTACCCGTAACCGCAATTACCTGGATTATCAGCACCGGCATGTAGCAAACAGTGATTATGAGGCCGACCGGAGTAACGGCATTACAAACCTGCACGAATTTACTGTATTCCAACTGAGCACAGCGCTCGTGGGCGACAACTCCTATTTTGGTGTGGCATCACCCTTAAGCGGTTTCCGGTACCGTTTACAGGCCGAGTATAACCTGGGCACTTACCAGTTCTTTTCCCCTACCATTGATGTGCGCCGGTACATCCGGGCAGCCCCGGTTACCTTTGCCGGGCGCCTTACCGGGTTTGGCAGGTTTGGTAACTCACAGGGGTTATACGCTTATTATCTTGGCTACCCGTTCCTGATCAGGGGATATGAATCACAAACATTTTATAACAACGGCAATGCCCCGGGCGTTAACGGGTTTACCATACAGCAGCTATCCGGAACCCGGATAGCTGTTGCAAATTTCGAAGTAAGGCTGCCCCTATCCGGCCCGGCAAAACTTTCTCAGTTTGAATCTAAGTTTCTCTTCACAGAACTTAATTTATTTTTTGATGCCGGCTTGGCCTGGAATGCCGGCGACCAGATCAAATTTCAGAAAACGCCCGATATCATTGCCTACAACCCGGTATTAGGTACAGATGGAAAACAGGTACTGGATGCAAACAATGCACCGGTGTATTCACCGGTTTATAACCGTGTTCCGGCGTTAAGTGCAGGCCTGTCTGTAAGGGTAAATGTACTGGGCGCTTTTGTACTGGAGCCTTATCTTGCCATTCCCTTTAACCGCACCGATGTTAAAAAGCCCGTATTCGGGCTCACATTTGCCCCCGGCTGGTAAAAACATCATTTCGTAATTTTAGCGGGGTATGGTAACCTTTTGAAACACTTGCACGGTTATTGAGGTTTAGTGGGTAACAGACTTCCACATGAAATTATATATCCTCGCCGTGCTATCCGTATTAATGGCCGCTAACTCATTTGCCCAGCAAACCACTACTGCTGTAAAGGCTGTAGCCGACACTGTAAGAGATGATGTTTATCAAAACGGTAAAATTAAGATGGTAAATGGTGTTGCCATGAACTCGGGCCGCGACATTGTTCAAAATCTTTCGCAGTCGGCAAATTATAACATTTTTATAAAGGCGCTGCGCTCAAGCGGAATGGTTCAAACCGTTAAAAGCCGGGGGCCAATTACTTTCTTCATTCCCGACAATAAGGCTTTCTCTTACCTGCCTGCAGGTGTAACAGATACGCTGATGAAAAAGAATCATATTCTGGAGCTGACCAATTTGCTTACCTATCATGCCGTTGCAGGAGAACTGAAGGCTAAGGACATCTCAAAAATGATCAGTGACGGTAAAGGTAACGCTGAATTGATTACACTGGCCGGCGGAAAATTAAAAGCTCATATTGATGCTAACCGTAATATTGTGCTGGTAGACGATAACGGCAATGAAAGCATTATCAGCACTTTCGATATTCCTCAGAACAACGGTATGGCACATTTGATTACCCGGGTGCTGATACCTAAATATAAAGTCATATAAGTGTAGCAAAACTTTGCTTTACATCTACTGCATATAACTATTACGTATATTTAAGTATGAAGCAATTAATCATATCAGCTTTGGCACTTAGCCTTCTTGTAGGTGCTTCCTGCCAGCAAATGAACGGCCAGGGCACTCAGCCCAAAGCCAAATTAGCAAAGCCTGCTGCCGATTGGAAAAAGCAGTTAGACAAGAACCAGTATTATATAATGGTAGACAGAGGTACTGAGCCACCGTACAAAAATGCCTATTGGGATAACCACGAAAAAGGGGTTTATGTAAGTGCTGCTACCGGTGAAGTACTGTTCAGTTCGGCCAATAAGTTTGACAGTGGAACCGGATGGCCAAGCTTTACCAAACCTGTGGACCAAAGTAAAATAGCCATTGTCAGAGACAATAGCTATGGTATGGTTCGGGAGGAAGTGATTGAAAAAAGCACTGGTTTGCACTTGGGCCATATTTTTGACGATGGACCGGCAGACCAGGGCGGAAAGCGTTATTGTATGAACTCGGGCGCTTTAAAATTTGTTAAAAAGTAGCCCGGCTCCTGTTTTGGCTAATTGCGGGGCGCAATTGAGGGCGTACCCGCAGGCCATTTTCATAATTTAAGCCTATCGTAAGGTCAATCCAATCCTGGTTTACCGCTCTTATCAATTTTTCTTTTTGCGTACGGGTAAAGGTGCTTACAAACTTAAACCGTTCCATTGCCTGCTCCTCCGTATTAATTTCTTCGAAATATACTAAACGGTTTAGCTGCTGTGCAGAATCAAAGAACAACGTTGGCATTTCCCGGTAAAACTGCAGCGTTTTCAACAAGTCTGAACACAGTCCTACGTGTAAATTGGTTCTGTTTCTGTCTGTAATGATATAAATAAACCGTTTCATACAATATTTATTTGCTGTTAAAAAAAATCTTACTAACTTTATGAGCATAAAATTACTAACAAATTTAGTAATTGCAAATTTTTATGTCAATTATTTCATCTAATATTAAATTTCTTCGCAAAAAGAAGGGATTAACCCAGCAGCAATTTGCTGACACTATTGGTATAAAACGCTCATTAGTTGGAGCTTATGAAGAAGACCGTGCCGACCCCAAGTACGATTTACTAAAAAAAATAGCACTATTTTTTGAAATTAGTGTGGATGATTTTATTAACGAAGCCATAAATGATAAGTGGCTTGCTGCATCTGCAAAAAAGACAGCTTCAGGATTGAGAATACTAAGTATTTCTGTTGACAGAGAAGATAATGAGAATATTGAAATGGTACCGTTAAAGGCAAGCGCCGGCTATCTTAACGGCTATGCCGACCCTGAATACGTATCCAAGCTGCCCAAGTTTTATCTTCCTATGTTTAAGCAGGGTACTTATCGTGCCTTTGAAATCAAGGGCGATTCGATGCTGCCCTTACAGTCGGGAACAGTAATTGTAGGAGAGTATGTAGAGAACTGGGGTGATATTAAACCTAATGATACCTATGTAATACTTTCGCAAACCGAAGGTGTGGTTTATAAACGTATAGGTAACCGGTTTAAAGAAAATAAAAAGCTGAAACTAATTTCAGACAATCCCACTTATGAGCCTTACGAAATAAACGGAGAGGACATACTGGAAGTATGGAAGGCAAAGGCTTACATTTCTACCAACTTACCGGAACCCATGCCAAAGCCTACGATGGAAAGCCTGACTTCTATGGTAGCCGATATGCAGCGCTCCATTAACAAGTTGCAGCAAAGCAACAATTAAGTTACAAGGTTTCAGTTAAACCATAAGCGTTTATCTTTATCAGATATAAAAAACTAAAAAACAGTAGTAAATCATGAAAAAGGTATTATTAGTATGCAGTTTGCTGATCGGTATGTCAGCATCTTCGTTCGCACAAGGCGGTATGCGCAGAAGCCCTGAGGATCAGGCCAAAAATATGCAGACCCAGTTAAAATTAACTGATGACCAAACTACCAAAGTTTTGGCATTGTATAAAATGCAGGCTACCAAGATGGATAGCATACGTACTGCTGCAAATGGCGACCGCGATGCCATGCGCCAGGCCATGGGCCCTATGCGTCAGGATATGCAAACCAAACTTTCTGCCATATTAACTGCCGACCAAAAAGCGGCTTATCAGAAAATGATGGAAGAGCAGCGTACCCGTATGCAGCAAGGCGGCGGCGCTCCTCCGCAAAAATAATTTAAAACTATATTTTTTGTAAAGCGGCCACAAGCCGCTTTTTCTATTTTTGTAAAAAACTTTCTTTTGAACAACACAGAATGGTTTATGCATACCAAACTGCAGCAGCGGCAGGAAAACGGCTTGCTCAGGCAGTTACAGCCTGACCTGCCACTGATTGATTTTTGCTCAAACGACTATCTGGGCTTTGCACGTTCGGGCACATTGCAACAACTGATTCACGAAGAACTGCAGTCACATGGATTGCCTTTCAGTGGTTCAACCGGCTCGCGCCTTTTAACAGGCAACAGCAATTATGCCATGGCACTGGAAGAGCAATTAGCCGGAACATATACAAGCGAAGCGTCCTTATTGTATAACTCAGGTTATGATGCAAATATTGGCCTGTTCTCTTCCCTGCCCCAACGGGGCGATACGGTGCTGCATGATGAATTGATACATGCTTCAATTATTGACGGCATCAGATTAAGCCATGCCGCCAGACAATCGTTCAGGCACAACGATGCAGAACACCTGAAAAGCAAACTCAAACAGGCCTCGGGCCAATGCTATGTGGTAGTGGAAAGCATTTATTCCATGGATGGTGATGCAGCACCCTTGAATGACCTTGTAGCGGTATGTGAAGAATATGAGGCCGCCTTAATTGTTGATGAGGCCCATGCGGTTGGCGTATTCGGGCAGGGCATTGTGCAACAGTTGAACTTGGCAGACCGGGTGCTTGCGCGCATCATAACCTTTGGCAAGGCACTGGGTTGCCATGGCGCCGCAATATTGGGCAGCCAACTGCTTAGAGACTACCTCGTTAACTTTTCCCGGTCGTTCATCTACACTACTGCTGCCCCCCTGCACCAGTTAGCTGCAATAAAAATGGCACATGCATACCAGGCCGAAAGCACCGATGCGGTATCAACCCTGCAGCGCAATATTGACTATTTTAACAGCCTTAATAAAGATGAACAACTCACCTTTAAATTGATTCCGAGCAATAGTGCGATACAATCCCTTATTATTGGCGATACAGTTAAAGCCAAACACTATGCACAAAGGCTGCAACAGGCCGGTTTTAATGTGAAAGCGATACGCTCACCTACAGTAGCCGCTGGCAGTGAACGGCTGCGCATCATATTACATTCTTTTAATACGATTACTGAAATTACTCAACTATACGAAAACTTAAAACAGCTGATTGATGAGCATTGAAAAACCATTATTTGTTACGGGTATCGGTACTGATGTAGGCAAAACCATCGTTTCGGCAATATTGGTAGAAAAATTAAAAGCCGATTATTGGAAACCAGTGCAGGCAGGTGATTTGGAGAACAGTGATACCATGAAGGTAAAAAGCCTGGTAAGCAATACAAAATCCGTATTTCATCCCGAAGCCTACCGGCTCACTCAACCGTTCTCGCCACACAAGGCTGCAGCTTTAGATGGTATTGAGATAGACCCTGCAAACATACAACTGCCGCAAACCACAAACCGCTTGATTATTGAAGGCGCAGGTGGCTTAATGGTACCGCTAAACGATAAGTTTTTGATAATCGATTTAATAAAGCAGCTGGATGCAGAAGTGGTATTGGTTTCCAAAAATTATCTAGGTAGTATAAATCATACTTTGCTATCGATGGAAATGTTGAAACAAAAAAAGATTAAAGTGAAAACTTTAATCTTTAATGGTGAACGGGATGAGTATTCAGAAAGCTTAATAGAAAGACTGTATCAGAACCCCATTGTAAATTACGTTACCCATGCATCTACACTTAATAGTGAGTTTGTCAAACTTCAAACAAAATATATAGAATTATAGTAGTCAATCAGTCTACTTAAATCAGCATCACTTTTAAAATTTATCTTATTTTGGGCGATGAACGTTTTGAGTTCTGTTAATTTACTATTTAAAGCCTGCAGTATTGATTTTTCATTAGGCTTAACCATAATGGCTTGCCCATCTGTGTATAAGAAATAACGTGTGTTTACAACTAATTTTCTTTGAACAACGGCGGAACCATACTCCTTTGTTTCTTCTATAGTTTTAAAAGTTTTTTTCAAAAGTTGTGTTTTACCGCCGGCCAACACTTCAAAAAAAGAATTGACAATTGTACCTGCTACATTTTTGTATCCGTTTTTATAAGTAGCTATGTAAGGCATTCCATCTCTGATGGTATTTATCTTAAATTCACTTACCGGATCAGTAAAACCAAGTATTGTATTGTCTTCACCTTGAAAATAGAGATTGTCTTCTTCCTGGTTATACTTTAAAAGTAGTTGAGTATATGTTTTAGGGTTATTTGCCAACTTAACACTTCCCTGCAACCATGTATCTGACAAGTACGGACTACCATCAACATTATCATACTTATTAAGCATAACCTGTATGCTGGAAACATCGTTAAAACTTTGAGCTGATGCATAGCTGATTGAAGTAACTGACAAGAAGACTCCAGCAGCGATCAAACAATTATATTTCATGATTGATACCTGATTGAAATACGATTATTAAAAAAAGCAGTTTCCTTTTCAGAAACTGCTTTTAGATTGTAATTTATCGCCTTAAAGTAAGTATGAACTTACCATAATTGGCACTAACGCCAACCTGGCTGTTACCTACCAAATCAATGGCAAGCGCGCGGCTGGTTTCGGTTGTTGGAATACTGCCCGGAATCATCTTAACCTGTATGTACGCAGATGATGAATTGGGAGGTATGGTTACTGTACGTGCACCGGCAGGAACAAATGTATAATTTACACCTTCTTGTGCAGTTAGCGTTGTACTCACTGGTCTTACTGTATAAATTACATCAGTTGGGCTTGAACTTTGCGGACCAACTAACTGCACCAGGATACTGTCAGTACCCCTTGAAGCAAGCAATACTGTACGGGTTGAATCCGTTTGAGCCGTACTGGTGTACACACCTACCTTAGTTAATACAGTTGCAAGCACCCCTAATTTTTGGTTTTTAATTTCTACAACTGTCGGCCCTTTGTATACAAGCGCCTTTTCTGCCTTATCCGGCAGGCACCCAGTTAACAAACCGATTGAAATAAATGCTGATAAAATATATTTTAAGTAATTTTTCATTGTTATTAAATGTTAAATTAATAGTTCGGGTTTTGAGGTAAGGCGGGATTAAGCGTAACCTCACCTGCAGGCAGACCTGCCAGTATGCGATAATCAGTAGCTGGAATGGTTCCAACTGCAGTTGCCGCAGGTTTAGTAATGCCATTGCCAAGGCGTTTTAAATCAAACCACCGGTGGCCTTCAAAAAACAACTCCCTTCTTCTCTCATCCTGTATGTAGTTTACAATTGCCGCAGTTGTAGGTACCGAAACGGTTGTAGCATTACGGTTAGTGCGTAGAGTTACCACCAATGCCGCCGCTGCCGCGTACTGACCCTGACCGGCTAAGGCTTCTGCCTTCATTAAAATTACATCAGAATAACGAATAACAGGCACATCATCTGTATAAGCGCCGCCTGCGCCTGTATACTTATTCACCCATGTGAATATAGCAGGTGTAGTTGCTGAGCGTGAGCTGAAAAACATAGCTCTGCGGTCATCGGTTGCTTCAAACAATGCTACCAGCTCGGCTGATGCGGTAGTGGTACCAAATGTTTGCTGATTACCAATATTATAACCGGTACCGGTTGGTTGTGTATAACTGTATAACGAGTTGTTTACCCCGGTTACTCCAGAAAATTCAACTGCCTGGTTAAATGTAATTTCGAAAAGTGATTCTGGGTTAGGGATGGCTTTGAACGCAGACACATAACCACCTGCAGCCGCACTTCTGGAAAAATTAATGGTTGAGTTTAACGCCAGGTCAAACTCCGATACAGCTTCGGCATATTTTCTTTCATATAAATAGACCTTGCCTAACAAAGCATGAGTTGCACTTTCAGTGATACGGAATGGAGATGAAGGCTTAGCGTAACCTGGCAATTTACTGTATACTCCAAAACTTGCAATAGCCGCCTTTAAGTCACTTTCAATCTGTGTATAAACTTCAGTCACTGTAGCCCGGGTTCTGATATCCTGATCTGCATTGGTTAAAACAGGGGTGGTTCGGATGATCGCGCTCTTATTAAAACCGGCACCAGTACCCGTAGTAGGAATGGTATTAGGCTCATAGCCGTATATCCTGGCCAAATCAAAATAAATAAGCCCGCGTAAAGCAAATGCCTCTGATTTTACCTGCTGCTTCAGCAATGCCTGAGCAGGTATAGCAGAAACATCAAGGTTATCGATTGAAGCGAGTATTATATTTAACTCATTTATACCAGAGTATGCGTTAGAATATATATTATAGTGTGCACCTCTTGTATTGGTATTGTTGGTTAAATACCGGTTACCGTTAGCTGATGAAACAAATGCGTTGTCGGCCAATACATCTCCTAGCAAAGCCACATCGCGGCCGTACCAACCAAAATCTTGTAAACGGTCATACACCGATATTATTGAAGCCTGATAACCATTGGCGTCACTGATTGCCCGGTCGGCCTGAATTTGATTTTGAGGTTGAATATCGATGATTTTTTTGCAGGAAGTAAAAGCAATACTTACTGCTAAGCATGATATAAAAATTTTATTTTTCATTTTTCTGATTAGAATTTTACGTTGATACCACCGGTTAAAGTACGTGGGTTAGGATAAAAGTTCAGGTTATTACCTGAATTTTCCGGATCATCTCCACGATAGTGAGTGATAGTAAATAAGTTATACGCCTGTAAAAATAAGCTAATTGATGGAATTTTAATTTGACGAAGAAGCGACTGCGGCAATGAATAAGTTAAATTAACCTGCTTCATACGTATATAAGAGGCTTTTTCAACATATTTAGAAGATAAAGTTTGAACGCTCAAACCTCCTGGCTCAGCTAAATTTGAGTAAGGACGTTGTACCCAGGTAATCTGACCAGGTGTTGTCCAGCGTACAAGCTGATTAACGTTCTGGTTACTGGCAACTGAACCAGATGTTTCAATATACTGCGCAGTCTGCAGATAGCTGGAGTTACCATACTGATACTGGAACAAGAAATCCAAACTCAAACCTTTATAAGAAAATGTATTTGAAAAACCACCGTAGAACTTAGGATTTTGGTTACCTATAATGCGCTGGTCGCTTGCTCTGGGCGAGTAGGTAATATTGTTGTTGGCATCATAATACATAGCACGGCCATCTGCAGGGTTTACGCCTGCCCAGGCATAGGTATATATATTATTTAACGGGCCGCCAACTACGTATTGGAAGGTATTGATTTGTGTTTGACCATTCACTAAGCTTAATAATTTATTGCGAACAAATGCAATATTGAAATTGGTTGTCCAACGGAAACCGTTTTTCTGATCAATGTTTATAGTATTTAAGTCAAGTTCTAAGCCTTCAGCCCTTGCTGAGCCTGCATTTCTGGTATAGGAAGTAAAACCACTATCACCAGGAGTAGTTACACCTAATAATAAATCTGTATTACGTTTCCTGTAAACATCGGCGCTTAATAACACTCTGTTGTTTAAAATGCCAATATCTAAACCTAAATCTATCTGAGCTGATCTTTCCCAGTTTAAATCAGCATTGGGTAATTGTGTAGGGCGAATACCGCCTAATAAAGTTGAACCGCCGTAAGAACCCCCGTTACCATACAGTGCCTGGCTCAAAAACGCATTAGCATCTGTTGGCTGTGTACCGGTAACACCATAACTTACACGTGGCTTTAATTGTGTAATCACATGCACATTTTGCATAAAGTTTTCAGCCAGCACATTCCAACCGCCTGTGAAGCCATAAAATAGGCCGTATTTATGGTTTGCACCAAATTTTGATGAACCGTCGTCACGGGCATTAGCTGTAAACAAGTACTTGCTCTTGTAATCATATTTTAATTGTCCTAATATACCGGCATTCTTATATCCGTTAAAGGTTGAACCCACCGATGTTGGGGTTGAGGCATTGCTAAGTAAAGGCAGTAACGGACTCGCAAAACCTTGGGCACCTGCAGATATTGTTCTGAAAGTTACATTCCTGTATTCAACACCTGCAATGGCAGAAACGTTATGTACATTGGCAAACTTTTTACTAAAGTAGAAAGTACCGCTGGTTAAGTAATTGATATTTCTTCTGAATACCTCGGAACCTGTACCCAATACAGCAGCAGAACTTGGAATAGTAGACGGGCGATAGTTAAAATCGCGAATATCATTAAAATCCAAACCACCATATGCCTTAAAAGTAAGCTCAGGCAGAATATTGTAATTTAACGATAAATTGCTTACAGTTTGAAATGCACCAGTGGTGCGTTGCTCCAGAGTAATATATTGCAACTCGTTAGTATTATTGACACCTACCAATGTACTATTAAATGTACCGTCTGCGTTATAAATGGGATTAACAGGTGCAGTTAATAATACCCCTGTAAATGGAGTATTAGTAAAAAAACCTGCATTTGTGCTTGGTCCCTTTGCGCCTGAGCCGGTTAAAGTAAGAGATGAAGAAATAGAAAATTTGTCAGAAGCCTTGTGATCTAAATTGGCCCTTAAAGTTCCGCGGGTGAAGTCTGAGAATTTGATCGTACCATTTGTTTTATTATAAGAGCCCGATACAAAAAATTTAGTTTTTGCATCACCTCCGCTAATTGACAGGTCATACTGTCCTACAGTACCAGTGCGCAGTATTGATTTAACCCAATCATTGTTGGTTATAGTTGCAGGTACACCGTTAGGATAAGAAGCTCCGTTGGCTGCAGTTGTTCCCACACCGGGTGCGTTGCCAATACGTTGATTATAATTTTCATAAGCTTCGCGCTGTAATCCCAAATATTGCTCTGCAGTTAGAACCGTATAAGGGTTATACTGTTTAGAACCACCATACTGCGCTGAAGCAGTTATTTGTGTTTTACCGGCAACACCGCGTTTGGTAGTTACGATAACAACACCATTACCTGCCAAGGACCCATAAATTGCAGCAGATGCAGCATCTTTAATAATTTCTATCGATAAAATGTCATTGGGATTGATGGAAGATAACGCATTTAATGAAGTAGTACCCGACAGGCCGCCAGAATTCACCTGTACACCATCTATTACATATAACGGCTGAGTAGTACCATTAATAGTAGCAGTACCTCTGATTCTGATATCCAGGCTACCACCAGGCTGACCACTGTTTGAAGTTACCTGAACACCTGCTGCACGGCCCTGCAATGCCTTATCAAAGGTTTGTATAGGCCGGTCCTGAATTTGGGCAGCATTCAAGGAAACAATAGAACCTGTAATCTCGCGCTTTTGCTGTACTCCATAACCTGTTACCACAATTTCGCTTAACGCCCTGTTATCGGGTTTCATTTTTACTGCGTAAGCGTTCGCAGCGGTAACAGTTAACGTTTGCGTAACATAACCAATATAGGAGAATTGCAAAACTGTGCCAGTAGCAGCATTAATGCTAAACTCACCATTGTTGTTGGTTTGTGTACCCGTAGAGGATCCGGGCACTCGTACAGTAACGCCGGGCAATGATTGACCATCATCGAGGCTGCTAACTGTACCTGTAATTTTTCTTGTTTGAGCCCATGCATTGCTAAATGCGAACGCCCATAACAGAAGAACAAAAAGTAAATTTTTCTTCATTTGAAATGATTTGAGTTAATTAATAGTTTTCAGGGGTTTAAATTAGGAAATTCCTGCAATTTTTCAACATAAAGTCGATTAATATTAGAAAATTGTTAATTAATAAATATTTCTATAGCTTTTGTAGACATTTTAAGCCGTAAGTTTTTGTATTATATTGCAAAATGAAGAATATCACGGTAATTGGTTGCGGAACTATGGGTAATGGCATTGCACATACCTTCGCGCAGTATGGGTTTACTGTTATTTTGGTTGATATTAATCCGGATGCATTAAATAAAGCGCTGATTACTATTGAAAAAAATTTAGACCGGCAGGTAACTAAAGGGACTATCACTGAAATTGAAAAACAGCGCACCCTTGCTCACATTTCTACAGACACCAATTTAGCTAACGCTGTAAGCCAGGCAGATTTGGTAATTGAAGCAGCCATTGAAAACAGCGATATAAAGCTTCAGTTGTTCAGGCAGCTAAGTGAATACTGCAACGAGCAAACGATATTGGCCAGCAATACGTCCTCCATATCTATTACAAAGATTGCTGCCGCAGTAAAGAATCCGCAAAGGGTAATCGGTATGCATTTTATGAACCCGGTGCCGGTAATGAAGCTGGTAGAAGTAATAAGGGGGTATGCGACCAGTAATGAGGTAACTCAAGCTGTAATGCAACTGACCCGGCAACTGCAAAAGGAACCGGTTGTAGTTAATGATTACCCGGGCTTTGTGGCCAATCGTATTTTGATGCCGATGATCAACGAAGCTGTTTATACCCTATATGAAGGCGTTGCCGGCGTTGCCGAAATTGATACGGTAATGAAGCTGGGTATGGCGCATCCTATGGGGCCGCTACAGCTGGCCGACTTCATCGGGCTGGATGTATGCCTGGCGATACTCAATGTTTTGCATCAGGGCTTTGGAAACCCTAAATATGCACCGTGCCCTTTACTGGTAAATATGGTAACCGCCGGACAGTTGGGTATCAAATCAGGCGCAGGCTTTTATCAGTATAAAGCCGGAAGTAAAGAGCTGGTAGTTGCGGATAAATTTGCGTAGGGTGTAACAACAAAGGTTATTGTTGCTAAAAATGAACAAAGGAGCGGTTTCAACTATTTGAAACCGCCCTTTTTATGCACTTACGGCCTTACATCCTTTCCGGTGCCTCAATACCCATTAATTTTAATGATTGTGCAATCAGCCTGGCAGTAGCTGCTGATAGCTGCAGCCGCAAATGTTTTTGCTCTTCAGTGTCTGCCTGTAAAATTGAGTTTTCGTGGTAAAACTTATTATAAGCTTTCGCCAGCTCGTAGGCATAATTTGCAATGATAGCCGGGCTGTATATGCTGGCGGCCTGTTTAACTGTTTCAGCGTACTTGCTTAGCAACACAATCAGGTCCCGCTCCGTAGCAGCAATTGAGCTTACACTTGAAGCTCGATTAAAATCTGCATTGGCTTTTCTGAGTACTGATTTTATACGCGCATGTGTATACTGTATAAACGGCCCGGTATGTCCCTGAAAATCTATAGATTCTTCAGGGTTGAACAGCAGGCGCTTTTTGGGTTCTACCTTTAATAAGAAGTACTTAAGTGCGCCCATGCCAATCGTGTGATACAATTGCAGTTTTTCATTTTCATTAAACACGTCAATCTTACCTAACTGCTCTGTGTGCTGCTTAGCTGTACTTTCCATATCGGCAATCAGGTCGTCGGCATCTACTACTGTGCCCTCGCGTGATTTCATTTTACCCGATGGCAGATCCACCATTCCATATGATAAATGGTATAGCCCCTTAGCCCAGCTCTTACCCAGCTTATTTAAAATTAAAAAGAGCACCTTAAAATGATAATCCTGCTCATTACCCACTACATATACCGATTCGTCCATCCGGTAGTCATCATACTTTAATTGAGCAGTGCCTAAATCCTGGGTAATGTATACCGAAGTTCCATCCGCCCGTAATACCAGCTTCTGGTCCAGTCCGTCAGCAGTCAGGTCAATCCAAACAGAGCCATCTTCTTTTTGAAATAACACACCCTTTTCCAGTCCTTCCTGAATGATGTCTTTTCCTAATAGATAAGTATTCGATTCATAATAATATTTGTCAAATGAAACGCCTAACTTTTTGTAGGTTTCTTCAAAACCTTCGTATACCCAGCCGTTCATCCGGCTCCATAGTTCAATAATTTCGGGTTTACCGGCCTCCCACTGCTGCAGCATTTGCTGCGCCTGCTTAATTAAAGGTGCATTCTTTTTAGCTTCTTCTTCCGGCTGACCTTGGGCTTTTAAGGCTTCAATCTCTTGTTTATATTCCTTGTCGAATAACACATAATATTTGCCTACCAGGTGATCGCCTTTCTCATTAGTCGATTTTGGACTTTCGCCATTACCCCACTTTTGCCAGGCCAGCATCGATTTACAAATGTGAATACCCCGGTCATTCACCAAATTTGCTTTAATTACCTCATAGCCGCTTGCCTTTAAAATCTCAGCTACGGAGTAGCCCAGCAGGTTATTACGTACATGGCCTAAATGCAATGGTTTATTGGTATTTGGCGAAGAGTATTCGACCATTACCCTTTTGCCGTTAGGGGGCAACTGTGTATAATCAGCATGCAGAATTTCATTCGTAAGCTTACCCAGCCAGTAACCGTCAGATAAACTGATGTTCAGGAAGCCTTTGATCACATTATACGCGGCTACTTCGGGTAGTTGCTGTTGCAGGTAAGCGCCTATCTCCTGCCCGGTTTGCTCTGGCGATTTACGGGAGAACCGGGTGAAAGGAAAAGTAACTACCGTTACCTGGCCTTCAAATTCTTTCCGGGTTTCCTGTAAACTAATATCACCGGCCTCAATTTGCACATGATATAATTGCTGAACGGCCGTAACAACGGCCTGAATAATAAAATCCATCAGTCAAAATTAGTTAAATTGCCGCATTTGGTGTTAAAGTAATTACAGTTACAAAATCTGTATAGCTTTGCAATACTGATTAACATGAGCAATACATCTCCATTCCATATAAACGTAAATTCTGAAATTGGCACACTGCGTACCTTGCTGGTGCACAGCCCCGACAGCGGCCTGGGCAAAGTGGTGCCTTCAAAAGCGCAGGACTGGCTGTTTGAAGACATTGTACACCTGGATACCATGCGGCGGCAGGAATATGATTATTACATCAAATTGCTGCTCTACTTTTTAGATGAAACCAAAATCAAAGGAAAATTAAGTGTGATAGACCAGGATAGCACACGTGCATTTTTTATTCCGGAAAGTGAACACTTTCACAATTCATTAAAGGTAGTTGAAATTCAAAATCTGCTGGCAGATGTGCTTGCAGATGATAGCATCAGGAAAAAACTGACCGCATCGGTTTGCGCCATTGAGAATTGCACCTACCGCTTACAGCAACAGTTAATTGACACCCCTGCTGCTGAACTGGCTAAGATATTAATATCCGGTGCGCTTAATAAACAGGAGATGATTTTCGCCCCTATTCCAAACCTCATTTTTTCGAGAGATGTTGGCATAGCAATAAACGATTATATACTGATTAATAAACCTGCTAAAAAAGCCCGTTCCAGGGAAACGTTAATCGCCCGTTATATCTTTTTCAATCATCCGCTGTTTAACTCCTATCACAATCATATTTTAGAGATTCCCGAAACTATTCAGCACTTTTTACGTCCGGGGGAAGATGAGGAAGGCAAAACCACGATTGAAGGCGGTGATGTAATGGTGGTAAGCGCCAGCCATGTAGTAATTGGTTGCAGCGAACGCACTTCCATCAGCGGCGCAAACGAAGCAATCAAATTGCTCTTTCAGCACAAAGTGGTGGAAAAAGTAACCATCGTAAAGATACCGCATAAGCGGGATTATATGCACATTGATACAGTATTTACCCAAATTAAGCGGGATTTGTGGGTATTGCTGGGCGCAATATCTACAGCCGGCGTACACCATGAAGCGGATGAACCCATCAACTGGTTTACGGATAAAAAGCATAAGCATGCTTTGGAAATTGTACAGTTTCACCGGAATGGCAACACGCCGGATACGTTCGATACCTTAGAAGCTTTGCTTAATGACATTACCATAAATGATTTGAAAAGCAAGGCTCCGGCGCAGTTTATTTATTCGGGTAACAACGTTTTTCCCTTTGATTCCAGGGAACAGTGGACGGACTCATGCAACTTGCTGGCCTTGCGCGAGGGCGTTGTTTTGGGTTATGACCGTAATGATAAAACCATTGAAGCATTTAAAGCCAAAGGTTTCAAAACCATTAAGGTTGCTGAGCTGCTGCAAAAATTTGAAGCTGATGAGTTAAAGCCTCATGAGCTGACTGATACCCTGATCCTGATGCCATCGGCAGAATTATCAAGGGCACGCGGGGGATTTCATTGCATGAGCCTGCCCCTGCTGCGCGATGGTTTGATAACAACGGGCGATTGATACTACTGAATAAAATTATTTCGTAATTTGATTTGTATGAAGCAATCCACATCCGCTATATTAATGATCAGGCCGGCGGCCTTTGGCTTTAATCATCAAACGGCCGCAAGTAACGCCTTTCAAAGTGATAACCAGCAAACAGATAGTGTACACGAAGCTGCATTGAAAGAATTTGATGCAATGGTTGTCCTCCTGAAACAGCAGGATGTAGATGTAATCGTAATTGAAGATACTGCCGAACCGCGGAAACCTGATGCCATATTTCCTAACAACTGGATAAGTTTTCACGAAAATGGTGATGTGCTGCTTTATCCGATGCAGGCTGAAAACCGCCGGCTGGAACGCCGTGAGGATATTATCAGGAAAGTAGAAGAGCAGTTTTTCGTTAACCACGTTATAGATTTGAGTCGTTTCGAGATACAGGAGAAATTTTTAGAAGGCACGGGCAGCATGGTGCTGGATCGTGAAAATAAAATAGCTTATGCCTGTATTTCGCCGCGTACAGATACAACAGCATTGCAGCAGTTTTGCGACTATACCGGCTATCGCTCGGTAAGCTTTCACGCAATGGATGATAAGCAGCAGGCCATTTACCATACCAATGTACTGATGTGTATGGGCAGCAGCTTTGCGGTAATATGTCTGCAAAGCATAGCGGATTTAGCAGAACGTCAGCAGGTAGAAGATAGTCTGAAAGCCACAGGAAAGCACATCATCGAAATTTCATTCAGTCAGCTACAACACTTTGCCGGCAATATGCTGGAAGTAATTAACCTGCAGGGCGAATGCCTGCTGGTCATGTCGGCGCGGGCATTGCAATCCTTAAACGCGGAGCAAATAAAGGAGCTTTCGCATTACGCAAAAATTGTAGCGCCCGATTTAACTGTTATTGAAACTATTGGTGGTGGAAGCGCACGTTGCATGATGGCCGAAATTCACCTGCCATTACGTTAACGCTAATCATATTTATAAAAATCATGGTCACCATCAGGTTGGCAACTTTAGCCGATATTCCATCCATAATGGAGCTGATTGCCGGCGTGGTGCCGATAATGAATGCAGCCGGTAATTTTCAGTGGGATACGACATATCCAAACGCACAGGTTTTCACGAACGATGTTGTGCAGGAGCAGTTGTGGGTTGCCGAAATGGATGGTGTGATAACGGGTGTTGCTGCAATTACCACCGATCAGGATCCGGAATATGCAGATGTTGGCTGGAACATTACAGAATTTGCCATTGTAACCCACCGGTTAGCGGTAAGTATTGCACATCAGGGTGCGGGCATTGCAAAAGCATTGCTTAACAAAGCCGAAACAGTAGCGATTGAGCGTGGTATTGAAGTTTTGAGAATTGATACCAACAGCGAGAATAAAGCCACTCAAAAACTCTTCCCGGCATTGGGGTATACGTATGCCGGTGAGATCACCCTGAATTTCAGGCAGGGCTTACGCTTCTTTTGTTACGAAAAACGGTTGAAACCTTAACGATACTTTATGCTCCAACCGTTTTTCTTTACCTCAATTCTTACCTACAGCTTCTACTTTATTATAGTATTCTTCCTGTAACTTCAGTGTTTGCTGGTCGGCCTTTACCGTTTTAATGATGTCGGCAAACAGTTTTACTTCATGCTCGGCCATTAATTTACCCATAGTTGGCGTAGCTGCCGCGCCATCGCCGGCATAGTGGTTGGGGTAACTGGCATACCACCAGATGGGTGTATATAGATTGGGTAGTTTTAACCGCTGCTGATTAGCGCCCGACTGGCTGGCAGCTTTATCCATCTGCATCAGGTCCGGGCGAAGATATAGCAACAGCGAAGTTTCGTGTTCGCCTGCATGAAGGTCATTGCCTGCGTCGGATTTCCGAACGCTGGCAATTTGCTGGTTATAGGCCGGGTCATTATCCGGGTCTACAAGATATACCGCATAATTATGTCGCTTGCCCAGCAACGATTGCATGAAGAAGCGCAAAAACTCAGGATTTCCGCCATGTCCGTTCAATATTACAATCTTATTAAAGCCGTTGCGTGCTATTTCATCACAGGTAGCTTCCAGCAAATTATATATTAAAGTACTGGGTAAAGCAAACGTACCATATTGCTGGCGGGCTTCATTAATCTGCCCGTAAAAGTAATCAGGGAACACAACGGCATATTCATTTTTGGTGGCGCGTGCGGCTATTTCCCTTACATGTATCAGGTCGGTTCCTAAGGGCGAGTGTGGCCCGTGCTTTTCTAAAATGCCGATGGGCAGCACACAGGTTCGGCTGGATTGTTGCAGGGCGGCAGGGAAATCACTGGCTGTCAGTTCATCCCAGCGTGCAGGCAGCTTCTGCTGGGCAGCCGCATATAACGAGGCGCCGAGCAATAAGGTAGTTAGTGTCTTTTTCATAATTAACGATGTAACAGGTTATGGCGAGTAAGTTAGTTAAAATATTCCCCGCCGATACACAGGACTAACGCAGCTTAACCAAATGATTGCCTGAAAGCCACCAAAACAGACAGATAGGTGTCCCGGTCTAACTCTAAGCCGGCGGGGCGGTCAAGTTTTGCTACACGCCCTTTCACCTCTTTTACCGGGAACAGGTTGATAAAATCGTGCAGCGGCAATTCATACCTGAGCCATGTGCTTTTCTGATATATCTCCGCCAGCCTGGACTCAAACTGGCTTACCTGATGTGCGTTCATATACGGCAAAGATAAGCGGCAGCAATGCCATAGCCAACTACCACAGGCATGTTTACTTTAAGAGGCTGTTGAACAACCCGGGCGGTAACTTTATCAATTACAA
Source organism: Mucilaginibacter sp. (assembly GCF_965200995.1). Classification (GTDB taxonomy): domain Bacteria; phylum Bacteroidota; class Bacteroidia; order Sphingobacteriales; family Sphingobacteriaceae; genus Mucilaginibacter. Next base: position 3,664,130 of record NZ_OZ241743.1, read on the forward strand.
TCAAGCCCATTGTTTGAAGGGGTGAACAGAAAGATAAGCATTGTAATAACGCTCATCATCCGTAACCTCTTTGCCTAACCACGGCGGTAAATCAAATTGCTCGTCTTCTGCTTCAAGCTCGATTTCTGCTACAAGTAAACCTTCATTGGAAGCTTCAAATTCATCTACCTCCCAGGTTTTACCGGCAAATTCAATACAGTACCTTGTCTTTTTTATACTCGATTGAGCAAAATTGGAGATCAGCTCATGCGCTTCTCCTGCCGGAATTTCGTACTCATACTCACTGCGGCTAAAACCGGTTGATTTACCCTTTAATGTGATATATCCCTTTTGATCGGTAGCCCTTACCCGTACGGTGCGGCTATCCTCACTTAATATATATCCTTGTACAAAAGGCGTACCTTTTGGTTTATCCACATTTTGCCAAAGCTCAGCATTCACTAAAAATTTCCTTTCAATTTCTACGCCCATGTTTACCTTTATCTTTTGATGGTTCAGCTACTTTATCCATAAATGAGGTTGCAGTTTCCGTAATGGATTTTTCCATTTCACGGTTATCCTGCTTAAGTTGCGCTACAACCGGTTTTACCTCCAGGTTAGGCGAACTGAATAAATCGATGGCTAAAACATGATCGTGCCACTCGCCAATCTGGCTTTGAAGCTGATCGATGTATTCATTGTTAAACGGTATATTGTTCAGCGCATTACCAACCAGCTTCCGGTTGTACATTAAAGTTTTCAGATGTTTACGGCAATTATGCAGCCCGTCATCAAAATGAGGCGTGGTTAACGATTTGCCCACCGTTACCAATTCGCTTTTATAAAACTTTGCAATTGATTTACCGGCAACCGGGTGCAGCTTGCTTTTTATCCTGCGGTGTGTCCTTTTCAGCTTGTTGAGGTACGTTGAAGTATTTGTAACAAACAACGCCGTCGATTTTTCCATCTTACGGCGTTCAGCAGTTGTAAAAGCCTCATTATTTAGATTATATTTATCAGCCAGTTGTAAATGAATCTGAGCGTCCCTGATCTGTCCTGCCCGCTTAAACACTTTACGAACAGGTTTGAATGTTTTCAATAAATGCAGATGGGCCGTTCCTTCCATTAACTGTAAAAAGGATTTTACTTTTTTAACCTCTACCCTAAACTGGTGCAGCTGTTCTGCATCGTTTGTTTTGGCAAAAGCTTTAAGTCCGCATTGCAGTTTCTGCCAATGCTTGTTTAAATATTTAACCTCTTTCTTCTTTTTCATCTCAGTCACTATCCCTCCTTCTGATATTGCTATTTTTTCATTATACTACAATCTGCTTCGTTAAAAATAATTGAGAACGGCGCCTTGGTATCCAGCATTTCCTTTCCATTTTTCGAATCTGTTTTCCACGGCTGCTGCTGCAAACTGTTACCAGTAAGTTTAAATTTTACAGGCAAACTATCTCTTACGCCCTCCTGCATATATATCCACCTGCCCGAAATCAGTTCTCCTTGTTTTGTAGCAGCAATCTTACCCCGCCGCATGTCTTTCTCATAAGGTATAGTAACCATATAGCCCGATACATCTCCTTTATTGATGTGTAAACTTACTTTCATGGTATCCCTGCCCTGTACATTCAAAAAGCATGTTGTATCTGTTTTGGCATCCTCGCTCCCCCGCTTTACCACCTTATAGTTTTTAGGTTGTGTTTTTTGCTTGCTTTCGTGGTTGCTGCAGGCGGTGATAAAAGTAATTACTGCAAATACGGCGATATTATAATAGCTTAAAGATTGGCTCATAAATAAAACAACAAGTTCACATACATTCAGTTTCATCATTGTTATATATAGCATAGCACACAACTTTTCATTAAAAAATTTATCGTTTATTACAAAATTTAATTAAAAATTAAAACCACCAGACATTAAAAGTAGTTATGTTGTAAATAGCTCACCAATGGAAAAGCCCATATCAAGAAAGCAGCACGGACTCACCGATTACTCTTACATACCACTGGCTTTAGCAGCGCCAAAGTTGTTTGGTTTCAGTGATGATAAAAAAGCCGTAGCCGTTACCCGTGTACTGGCCGCAAATATTGTGGCTTCAAGCTTTTTTACCCGCGCAGAGTGGGGAGTGGTAAAGGTAATGCCTTATAAATACCATTTAATACTTGATGTAGCAAATGGAGCTTTTGCTTTAAGCGCCCCATTCTTATTCGGTTTTACAAAAAATAAAAAGGCGCTTGGTACATTTATAGGTTTAGGCCTGATGGGCATACTGGCCGGAACGCTTTCGCGTGAAGAAGAGATGCCACCTTTAAAGTAATTTATTTGTTTGATTCAGCATTAAATGGGCAACATTGCATCATATTAAGTTGATTACTTAGCAGAACACAGGTATTGTTAGTGCTGTTTATCATATTACATTATCAAAAATAAAATGGAAAAGAAAGTTAGCTATAAGGAAACATTTTCAGTTGGGGGCGATATTGAAGTTAAACGCCTGGGCTATGGTGCAATGCGTATTACAGGTAAGGGGATCTGGGGCCCTCCCGCTAACCATCAGCAATCCGTAAGCGTATTGAAAAAAGCGGTAGAACTGGGTGTTAACTTTATAGACACCGCAGACAGCTATGGGCCAAATGTGTCTGAAGAATTGATTGCTGAAGCGCTGTACCCGTATAATGATGACCTGCTGATTGCTACTAAAGGCGGCTTGTTACGTACCGGGCCCGACCAATGGCCGGTGGATGCCAGCCCTGAGCATTTAAAGGAAGCTTTGGAAGGCAGCTTAAAGCGGTTAAAAACAGAACAAATCGATTTGTATCAGTTGCACCGCATTGATGATAAAGTACCTGTAGAAAAAACCTTTGAGTTTTTAAAGCAAGCCCAGCAGGATGGTAAAGTGAAACACTTAGGCTTATCTGAAGTATCTGTGGAAGACATTAGAAAGGCACAGCAGTATTTTGAAGTGGTATCGGTGCAGAATATGTACAGTATCGACAATCGTAAATGGGAGCCGGTGCTGCAATACTGCGAGCAAAACAATATCGCTTTTATTCCGTGGTACCCCTTAGGCGGCGGCAACATGAAAGCGCAGAATGCGCTGCAACACATCGCTGATAAAAACGGCGCAACGGTACATCAGGTAGCTTTAAGCTGGTTGCTACACCATTCGGATAATATATTGCTTATACCTGGAACATCCAGTGAAGCGCACCTGGATGAAAACATGAAGACCGGATCTATACAACTAACGGAGCAGGATATGCAGCAACTGGATAACATCAGTTAATCATATCCGCCGGCAGAAAGACAAAAGTGTTTGTTAAGTAGATCGGGATGGCAGGTAACTGTCATCCCGTTTTTTTATTCAATAACGGCCAGCTTAAAAGGCTTTACATCTACTGTTTCCCACACTTTTTGGGTAACGTAGGGTTCATTCCTCTTCCAGGCTTCCAGTTCTTCGTCGCTCTCAAACTGCATCATCATTACTGAGCCTATCATTGTTCCTTCACCATTTAATATGGCTCCTCCCTGTAAATAACGGCCTTTTTCCTTTAATTCCCTGGCATTGTCCAGGTGATGCGGCCGGGCGTTCATGCGGCGCTCATTGGCACCGCTATCTGTATAATCATACCCGGTAATTAAATACTGCTTCATGGTAAATAACGTTTTTTTATAATCTGATTTTTGCAGATGGCTTCAAGTCAAACATAATAAAAGTAAACGAAAATTATTGTAATTACCTTTATTTATGCTGAACAAGTACTGCAACAAACCTTATATTTAGGATGATGTGCAATACCTCATTGGAAGCAAACTTCAATATTAATTTACAATATTTGTCAATAATACAATTAACTTATGACCATAGACCAGCTACAGGCCACCTTTATACAACAGTACGGGCAACCTGCGCAATACGTTTACTTTTGCCCAGGCAGGGTTAACCTGATAGGCGAGCATATTGATTACAATGGCGGATTGGTGATGCCTTGTGCTATAGATATGGGAACCTGGTTACTGATAGCGCCCAATACCAAAAGTACCCTGCAACTCAGCAGTATCAATTTCGACGAGAAAGCCGGCATTGCGGTAAGTAACTTTTATATCAAACAAGGTAAAAGCTGGTACAATTATCCCCTGGGCGCATTCCATTACTTTGCAGCAGAAGGCCACACGCCTGACACAGGGCTGGATTTGCTGTACTTCGGAAACTTGCCGGTAGGCTCGGGCCTGTCTTCTTCTGCATCTATAGAAATGGTTACGGCATTCGCCTTAAATGATTTAACTGGTGCCGGTTACTCAAAAACCGATTTAGTTAAACTGACAAAAAAGGTAGAAAATGATTTTATTGGTGTAAGCACTGGAGTGATGGACCAGTTTGCTGTTGCCTATGGTGAAAAGGATAAGGCTATACAACTGAACTGTGAAAATTTAGATTACAAACTGGTTGACATTAAACTGAAGGAATACCAACTGGCCGTCATCAACACCAATAAGCCGCGCAACTTGGCTGAATCAAAGTACAACGAGCGGGTAAGCGAGTGCCAGCAGGCATTAAAACAGTTACAGCAAGAATTAGCCGTTGATTATCTTTGTGCAATTACGCCTGCGCAATATCAGGAACATGAGCATTTAATTACCGATGTTGTTGTACGCAAACGCGCGCAACATGTAATAGAGGAGAATGACCGCGTTAAACATGCTGCCGAATATTTGTTTAACGGTGATTTGACCGCGTTTGGATCGTTAATGTATCAATCCCACCAATCCCTGCAGACGCTGTACGAAGTGAGCGGCAGGGAATTAGATTCCATTGTTGATTTTTGCCGGCAGTACGATGGTGTAATTGGCGCCCGCATGACGGGGGCCGGCTTTGGCGGTTGCGCAATAGCGTTGGTAAAAAGCGATACCTTCGATGATTTTGAAGCAAAACTGGTTACATACTACACGCAGCAAATTGGTTATGCGCCTGCTGTATACCGCACCGCAGTTGCCCGGGGCGTACATCAAATCAGCGCTTAACCCCAAACAATTGAATTGGTGATGAGCCTGATTTATCATCGGTAGCATATAAATGTGGCATGCAAAAACTCAAATTAGAAGAACTCAACCGGTTAAGCGTTGCTGATTTTAAGGAACACGCGAAATTAAATGTTACCGTAATACTGGATAATGTTCGCAGCCTGCATAATGTAGGTTCAATATTTCGTACCTGTGATGGCTTTGCGGTTGAAAACATCATACTTTGCGGCATTACCGGTCAGCCTCCGCACCGCGAAATTGAGAAAACGGCTTTAGGGGCTACACAATCTGTAGAATGGAAATATGCAAACCACACGCTGGATGCGGTGCAGCAACTTAAAACCGAAGGCTACCAGATTATAGCCATTGAGCAGGCACACCAGAGTATCATGCTGAATACCTATCAGCCGCAAAAGAATGAGCGCTACGCACTCATTTTTGGCAATGAAGTAAACGGGGTAGATGAACAAGTAATGCAGCACATTGATGCCTGCATCGAGATTCCTCAATTCGGCACCAAGCATTCATTTAATGTTGTAGTATCTGCCGGTATAGTGCTTTGGGATTTTTATTCCAAATTAACTTTAGCCTGAATTATCTTATCCTGCACGGTCGAGCCCCTTTTTGAGCACCTTGCTTTTAAAAACCGTTTTTACAATATCACCCAAAGCGCTTATCGTGTTCTTTGTTTCCTTAACCATACTATTCGGCTCGAAAAAACGGGTATAAGTTTTTTCATCCCAGGGCTTGGTGAATATGTCATAATAATACTGGTCCTGCGGATTAACAATAATTTCAATACCATCACTCCACTCATAATTATTGGTAATGAAGGTGGGATGTGTACGGCACATAATTTTATAGCCCATAGAATGCTTGGGCAGGTAATCCAAAAAGAAGTCGCCAAAATCCTGCTGTGGTTTAAAGCCAATTACTTCTTTATCATACATCACCAGCTTTCCGTCAATATCCTGTATCAGCCACTTATGTGAAGCTTTTGGAATCAGGTATTCACCCAACAGTGACGGGGTTTCCATATATCCGCGTTTTGATACCCTGGCAATCTCGCTTACAAAGCTGTGAGGATCGTCTACATGTTCAAGTACATGGCAGCAAGTACTATAGTCGAACTCTTTATCATTAAAGGGCAAACGCTCGCCATCGGCGCAGATGAATTGCTGGTTGTTATAAACGTATACATTACCGCTGCGGTGGGTGTTATCATTGGCATCGTACTTGTCTACCACTACATTTGCCCGGGGATGCGGATTGTGGCCTCCGCCTACATCAAGCACGCGGTCAGACTTTTTTATATTTAAGGTATGGCGGTTTTTAGGTGTACCTGTCTTCATCTATAAAATATTCAGCTTTTAAAAGTAGTAAAAAATATAGCTATAAATAAAACTCAGCGCTCTGAAAAATATTCAACATCATTTTTTATCAGGCTGGTGTAACACATTACACCACAGTAAATGTTAAAAGATTATGGCAAAATTTATTGAACTTATTGATGTAAACAACCGCAACACGTTAATTAATGTGGAGCACATCACCTCCGTAGTTATTTATACCGATCCTCAGGAAATAGTAAGGGTATACCTGAATGGTGATAACGAGTCTTTTATTACCATTAAAGAATCGTATAACGAATTAAAGGAAATGTTAAAGGCAGTTACTGAAGTTAACGCCGGTTAAAAACGCGCCTGCCGTTTGCATAATAAACTGCAGGCGCACCAATACCCCTATAAAATGTGCGCAGTAAAATCCTGCCGGCATTTATGAAAACATTTCGTAAGTACTAACGGCATCCTTGGTTTCCAGTGCGGAATGCCCCATTAGAAACTCATCTACCTTACGGGCAGCCTCCCGGCCTTCTGATATTGCCCATACTACCAAAGATTGCCCCCGGCGCATATCACCGCAGGCAAATACCTTACTTACATTTGTACGGTAGGCACCTTCTGCCGCTTTTACGTTTTTTCGTTCATCCAGCTCCAGGCCCAGGCTTTCCAGCATACCGGTGTATTGCGGGTGAAGAAAGCCCATAGCTAAAAATACCAGCTCACAAGGCAATTCGCGTTCTGAGTCTTCAACCTCTGCAAACTTAACAGGGCGGTTTAAAAAATCGGTTTCCCAGGTTACATCAGCTATTTTAATAGCTTTCAGGTTGCCGTTATCATCGCCTATAAATGCCTTGGTGTTAACCCCCCAGTGGCGGTTACAGCCTTCTTCGTGCGAGGAGCTGATTTTCAGCACCATAGGGTACGATGGCCAGGGCATGTGAGCGGTACGCTGCTGTGGCGGCTGTACCATTAGCTCAAACTGTGTTACCGAGGCCGCACCCTGCCGGTTGGAAGTACCCACACAATCAGAACCCGTATCGCCGCCGCCAATCACAATTACATGCTTGCCGGTGGCTGTAATTTCCTCGGCTTTTACCTGCAAGTTGCTTACCCGCTTGTTTTGCTGCTTCAGAAAATCCATCGCAAAATATATTCCCTTTAACTCACGGCCCGGTGCAGGCAAATTGCGCGGTATGGTTGAACCGCCTGCCATCACCACGGCATCGTAATTGCGCGTTAGGTCATCGGCAGGTATATCTTTGCCGATTTCGGTATTGCACCTAAACTTTACACCGTCTTCTTCCATTAGCTGTACACGGCGGTCAATTACCCATTTTTCCAGCTTAAAGTCCGGTATGCCATACCGGAGCAAACCACCCGGCCGGTCATCACGTTCATATACGGTAACTTCGTGCCCTGCCTTTATCAACTGCGCAGCAGCAGCCAGGCCGGCCGGCCCTGAACCTACCACTGCCGTCTTTTTGCCGGTTTTGATTAATGGCGCCGAAGGTTTAACCAGGTTTTTCTGGAAAGCGATTTCAATGATATGCTTTTCAATTTCCTCTATGGTTACCGGTGGTTTGTTGATGCCCAGCACACAGGCCGATTCGCATGGCGCGGGACAAATGCGCCCGGTAAACTCCGGAAAGTTGTTGGTAGATGATAATATCTGGTATGCCTCCTCCCAGTCTTCCTGATAGACGGCATCGTTAAACTCAGGTATCACATTACCTAAAGGGCACCCCGAATGGCAGAAAGGAACACCGCAGTCCATACAACGCGCCGACTGATGGTTCAGCTGCTCGGGCGTATACAGGTGTACAAACTCACTGTAGTTCTTTATACGTTCGGCCGGGCTGTCTTTTTTGGGCAGCTCGCGGTTATATTCCTGAAATCCTGTAACTTTTCCCATAAATTAATTAGAGCTTAAGCTGTGTAACTGTTGCTGTAATACGCGCTTGTATTCTTTAGGAAATACTTTCACAAAGTGAAGCTTTGTGCTATCCCAATCATTTAACAGGCGTTGTGCCACCTGGCTGCCGGTAAGTTGCAGATGCTTGCGCAGCAGCGTTAATATCTGTTCTTTGTCTTCTGCAATCAAATTGTCCAAATCTACCATCTCAGTATTGCAATTCGCCGGCAGTTCCTGCTGCGGGTCATATACCCATGCAATACCGCCGCTCATGCCTGCGGCAAAGTTTCTGCCCGTTTTGCCTAAAATTAAAGCCCGGCCGCCGGTCATGTATTCACAGCCATGATCGCCAACGCCTTCTACCACCGCCGTTGCGCCCGAGTTACGTACCGCAAAACGTTCGCCGGCCATACCACGTACAAACAATTCGCCCGAGGTTGCGCCGTATAAGGCCACATTACCGATGATCATATTGTTTTCCGGTACAAACGTGGCTCCATTAGCCGGATAGATGGCAAGCTCAGCGCCGGAAAGACCTTTGCCTACATAGTCATTTGCTTCACCCTCAAGTTCAAAAGATAGTCCTTTAACTGAAAAGGCGCCAAAGCTTTGCCCTGCTGACCCTGAAAACTTATAGTTGATGGTATGGGGAGCCAGGCCGGATGCCCCAAACTTTTTGGTAATCTCGTTGGATAACAGTGTCCCTACCGTACGGTCGGTATTCTTGATTTCAAAAGAACCATACACCGGGGCGGCATCATTTAATGCGGGTTGCGCCTGTTCCAGTAAACGCCAGTCCAGTATATCGCTCATGCCATGATCCTGCTGTTCGCTGTTGTACAGGGTTGCTCCCTTTACGTTGGTTACCGGGTGCAGCATACCGCTAAGGTCAATTTTTCTTGCTTTCCAGCTGGTGATGTTATCCTTGATCTTCAAAAACTGCACACGCCCAACCATCTCATTTATGGTACGGAAACCCAGTTCGGCCATTACTTCGCGCAGCTCCTGCGCCATAAAAGTAAACAGGCTCACCACATGCTCAGGTTTGCCGGTAAAGAGTTTACGCAGTTCGGGGTCTTGCGTGGCTACCCCTACCGGGCAGGTGTTAAGGTGGCATTTACGCATCATTATGCATCCGCCTGCTACCAGCGCGGCGGTAGCCACGCCCCATTCTTCGGCACCCAACAAGGCGGCAATGGCCAGATCCCTGCCGGTTTTCATTTGCCCGTCTGCCTGTAATACTACGCGGCTGCGCAGCTTGTTACGCACCAGGGTTTGATGAGCCTCGCTTAAACCTAACTCCCACGGCAGGCCGGCATGTTTAACCGAACTGATGGGCGATGCACCGGTGCCGCCGTCATAACCGGCTATCAGTATTACATCGGCATGGGCCTTGGCTACACCGGCGGCGATGGTACCTACGCCAGCCTTTGAAACCAGTTTAACGTTGATACGTGCTGCCCGGTTGGCGTTTTTTAAATCGAATATAAGCTGTGCTAAATCTTCAATAGAATAAATATCATGGTGCGGCGGCGGCGATATCAAACCCACGCCGGGCGTAGAGTGCCTTGTTTTGGCAATCCAGGCATCTACCTTGTGCCCCGGCAGTTGCCCGCCTTCGCCCGGTTTTGCGCCCTGTGCCATCTTGATCTGCAGTTCATCGGCATTGGTTAAGTAATGCGAGGTTACCCCGAAACGTGCCGAAGCGATCTGCTTGATGGCCGAACGCATAGAGTCGCCGTTTTCCATGCGCTCAAACCGCATCGGGTCTTCCCCGCCCTCGCCGGTGTTGCTCTTGCCGCCTATGCGGTTCATGGCAATAGCCAGCAGGCTGTGCGCCTCGTGTGATATAGAGCCGAAAGACATAGCACCGGTAGCAAAACGCTTAAAAATGCTTTCCACAGGCTCTACTTCATCAATGGAAACAGATTCGCGGTGATGGGCAAAGTCCAGCAGCCCCCGTATGGTATAATGTTTTTGCGATTGCTCGTTAACTAAAGCCGCATACTTCTTATATACTTCGTAATTATTTGTCCGGGTGGCATGTTGCAGTAAATGAATGGTTTCAGGATTAAACAGGTGTGCCTCTCCCCTGCGTTTCCACTGATAGATACCGCCCTCGGGCAACAGCTTAACTTTTTCTTTTGAGTAACTGAAACCCATACGGTGCTTGCACAAAGCTTCGCGGGCCAGTTCATCCAACCCCAATCCTCCAATGCGGCTTACGGCACCGGTAAAATAGCGGTCTACCACCTGCTTGTTGATGCCCAAAATTTCAAACACCTGCGAGCCATGATAGGATTGCAGGGTGGAAATACCCATTTTAGAGAAAATTTTGAGCAAGCCGTCACAAACGGCTTTTACATAATTTTTCTCCAGTTTCTCTAAATCGTAATCTGTGCGCAAATCGCCGCCGGCCTTTGCCGTATCAATAGTAGATAGTGCCAGATACGGGTTGATGGCGCTTGCCCCGAATGCCAGCAGGCAGGCAAAATGATGTACTTCCCATACATCGCCGGCCTCGGCCACAATGCCTACCGAGCCGCGGCACCCCATCTTGATCAAATGGTGATGCACCGCCGATACCGCCAGTAATGAGGGAATGGGCGCGTGTTCAGAGTCGATGGAACGGTCTGATAAGATGAGTACTTCAAAGCCATCATCAACGGCATCCTCGGCGTAGCGGCATAAACGCTGCAAGCCTTTTTCCAGCGAACCGGGCTGGCCATCGGCCTTAAAGTAAGTGTACAAGGTTTTGGCATGAAACAAACCCGTATCAATACTGCGCAGTTTTTCCAGCTGATGGTTGCGCAATACCGGGTGCTTAAGCATTACGCTATGGCAATGCATCTTATCTTCATCCAGTAAATTGCCGTTGTTGCCGATAAAAGTGGCTAAACTCATAATCAGCCGCTCCCTGATGGGATCAATAGGCGGATTGGTTACCTGTGCAAAAAACTGCTTAAAGTAACTGGAAATATGCTGGGGCTTATCGGAAAGGATAGCAAGCGGCACATCGGTTCCCATAGAGCCAATCGGCTCCTTACCCTCCAGCGCCATCGGCTTAATGATGGTATCTAAATCTTCCCGGGTATAACCAAACACTTCCTGGTAACGGAATACCGCATCTGACGACAGGCTGGCAAATGCCAAACGGGGCGCTGCCAGATCATCCAGCTTAATCTTGTAATTTTCCAGCCACTGGCCATAGGGCTGTTGTGAGGTGATCTGCCTTTTGATTTCCTCATCGGCTATGATACGGCCCTTAACGGTATCAATCAGCAGCATCTTCCCCGGCTGCAGCCGGCCCTTCATCAGGATGGTTTCGGGCTGCAAGGGCAGCACGCCGGCTTCGGATGCGGCGATTACGCGGCCATCATTAGTAACTACATAGCGCAGCGGGCGCAGGCCGTTACGGTCAAGCAGGGCTCCTACTAATTGCCCATCGGTAAAAGTAATGGCCGCCGGGCCGTCCCAGGGTTCCATTATAGTGGCATGATACTCGTAAAACGCTTTCTTGATTGGGTCCATCTGCTCGTTGCCGTCCCAGGCTTCGGGTACCAGCATCATCATCACATGCGGTAATGAGCGGCCGCTATGCAGCAGAATTTCAATGATGTTATCCAAACAGGCCGAATCGCTTTGGTTATTATCAATTACCGGCAACAGCATCTCCATCTCATCCTTGGTGAAATACGGCGAAGCCAGTGATTTTACACCTGAATAAAACCAGTTGAGGTTACCGGTTAAGGTATTAATTTCGCCATTATGGGCAATCAGCCGGAAAGGCTGTGCCAGCTTCCACGAAGGAAATGTATTGGTAGAAAACCGGGAATGTATCATGGCGAACCCGGTAACCAGCCGCTCATCGGCTAAATCCTGGTAGTACCTGCGCAACTGATAGGTGGTTACCTGCCCCTTATAAATAATGGTTTTGCAAGACAGCGAAGTAAAGTAAAAATATTCGGCTGCCGCTTTCAGCGTTTCATTGGTAAGTTTACTGATGTAACGGCGCAGCACATACAACTTCCGCTCAAAGCTTTCGGCATCTGTTACATAATTAGGCTTTTGTATAAATACCTGCTCCACATCGGGTTCAGCCTGCCGTGCAGTTTCACCAATAACAGTGGTATCAACCGGAACCTTACGAAAGCCTAACAGCTGTAATCCTAACCTATCAATTGCACTGCTAATGATGGTACGGCATGCTTTTTTAAGCGCAGAATCTTTAGGAAAGAATATCATTCCTACCCCATACTCTCCCGGCTCAGGCAAACTGATTTCCAGGTTGGCGCATTCCTCCATCAGAAACTCATGCGGTAGCTGCAATAAAACACCGGCACCGTCGCCGCTGTCGGGGTCGCAGCCGCAGGCGCCGCGATGCTCCATGTTTTCGAGCATGGTAAGCGCATCGTGCAGAATGCGGTGCTGTTTATGGCCGTCTATATTGGTAATAAAGCCTGTTCCGCAGGAATCATGTTCAAACTCCGGGCGATATAGCCCCTGCTGGTCACATTCAGTTGATAACATTTGGGAAACAACCGGTTGATAGAAACGGTGTAACTACGAATATACCAAAACACAAAATGAATTATAAGTATCAAATAATTTTTTGCTGAAATGATAAATTTTTGATAAGAAAAAGGCTGTAAATTTTCATAATTGCAATATAAGTGTAAGTTGAGCCTGTTTTAATGCGCCCGTATCTGACTTGGTTTGATTAAGTTTGCAACTTATTGATAGTAATGACGACTAAAAGTAAAGCCGTATTCCTGGACCGCGACGGTGTGCTAAACCGCGAAATGGGCGACTATGTGTGCCGGTTTGAAGACTTTCATGTTCTTGAACACAATTTTGAAGCCTTAAAGGAATTGCAGGACCGCGGTTACCTGTTGATTGTAGCCACCAACCAGGGCGGCTTAGACAAAAAATGGTACACCGAAGCGCAATTGGCCGAAATGCACGAACACCTGAAAAATACCTGCGCCCGGCATGGCATTACATTTACTGATATTTACTATTGCCCGCACCATCCGAATTTTACCGGCGAGTGCGATTGCCGCAAACCCAAGCCAGGTATGCTGCTGCGTGGTATAGCTCAGTATAATATTGACCCGGCCGCCTCTTATTTTATTGGCGACCGCGAACGTGATGTGGAAGCAGGCGAGGCAGCCGGTGTAACCGGCATCCTAATCAACAGCGATCAGCCCATCAGCGAAGTTTTACACCTGATCCGGTAATCAGGCTGCATATATTCTGTAATGCGCTTATGCAGCACTGCGCCAATTCGCCCAAAGTGTAACATTTACCCCAACAAAATAAATAATGCTTTGTATTTACACTGGTCTGCCTATATTTGCGGCAGCTCTCCGAAAGAAGTTAGCTATATATAAATGAACGGTTTACACATCCATCAACTGCATTTGCACCATCGCCCCTGCGGCGATTAAGATGATGTATGGTTCTACGCGAACTTACCTGCCCGTTGGTATATATAGTATAATTTAATTATTCCCCTTGTGAAAACACTTAAAATTGCCATCCAGAAATCTGGCCGGCTTAATGAAAAGTCTGTTGAATTGTTAAAGAATTGCGGACTCAGCTTCGAAAATTATAAAAGCTCCTTAATTTCCCCGGTTTCCAACTTTCCGCTCGAAATCCTTTTTCTGCGCGATGATGACATCCCCGAATACGTACAGGATGGCATAGCCGACCTCGGTATTGTGGGCGAAAACGTGATACAGGAAACGCAGGTATCGGTAAACTACCTCCAGCGATTAGGCTTCGGCAAATGTTCGTTAAAGATCGCGGTACCCAACAATAGCGGTATCGATGATATCAGTCAGCTTAACGGTAAATCGATTGCTACCTCCTACCCGGCTATCCTGAGCAAGTTTTTAACGCAGCACGAAATTCAGGCTGACATACGTACCATTTCGGGGTCGGTAGAGATTTCACCGGGTTTAGGGTTGAGTGATGCCATCTGCGATCTGGTTTCAACTGGCGGCACCTTGAAAAGCAACGGTTTAAAACCCTTTGCCGATGTAATGTCGTCTGAAGCGGTACTTATCGGGCGCGATGAACTGTCAGCCAACGACCTGGTGATTGAACTGATACAACGCATACAGTCGGTGCTGAGGGCCAAAGAAACCAAGTATGTGGTGTTAAATGCGCCCAAAGATCAGTTAGCGCAGATCATCGCCTTGCTGCCCGGTGTGAAAAGCCCATCAGTAGTGCCTTTAGCCGAGGCGGGCTGGGTAGCGGTGCATACCGTAATTCCTGAACGCGACTTTTGGGACCGCATCAGCCAGTTAAAACAGGCAGGCGCGCAAGGCATAGTGGTAATGCCCATCGAAAAAATCATCTTGTAATTAACAACAGTTGAGCCTGACTAATTAAACAAGTGATGTTGAAAACCTACAACTACCATACGCTGGATGCCGAAGCCCTGCAGCAGCTTACACAACGTAATACTGATACGGGTAACGAGATACGCGATACCGTAGAACAGATTCTGGCCCGGGTAAAACAGTATGGTGATAAAGCCCTGATGGAATATGCAGAACAACTGGATAAGGTAACCCTTGCTAAGCTGTACCTGGATGAAGCAGAACTGGCGGACATTGCTTCTGCCCTGCTGCCCTACCAGAAGGAAGCGCTTGATGTGGCCTACCGCAACATTTATGCTTTTCATCAAACGCAGCTGAAAGCGGAGGATAAAGTGGAAACCATGCCGGGGGTAACCTGCTGGCGCGAGGTAAGACCTGTTGAAAAGGTGGGTTTATATATTCCGGGGGGTACGGCGGTACTGCCCAGTACCTTTCTGATGCTGGGGATACCTGCCCGTATAGCCGGCTGTCATGAGCTTATTGTGTGTTCTCCTCCGCAAAAGAATGGTAAGGTGAACGCCTTTATTGCTTACGTAGCACTGCTGCTAAAGGTAAAAAAGGTATACCTGGCAGGCGGCGCCCAGGCCATTGCGGCTATGGCCTACGGCACAGAAAGCATTACTAAAGCTGACAAGATATTCGGCCCTGGAAACCAGTTTGTTACCAAAGCCAAAACCATTATACAAAGCACTACCGTTACGGCGATAGATATGCCTGCGGGGCCTTCCGAAGTGCTGATTATAGCAGATGATAGCGCTACCCCGGCCTACGTAGCTGCTGATCTGCTGGCGCAGGCCGAGCATGGCGTTGATAGTCAAACCGTACTGGTATCTACCTCTGCGCAGTTAATTGAACAGACGAACGCGGAGCTTGAACGGCAACTTGCAGTTTTACCCCGTGCGGAGATTGCTGCCAAGGCTATAGAAAATTCTTATGCTGTGCTTGTGGATGATCTGAACACCGCAATGCAGTTCAGTAACCTTTACGCCCCGGAACACCTGATATTGTCAACTGAAGCATGGCAGGAACTGGTTCCTAAAATCATCAATGCCGGCTCAGTATTCCTGGGTAACCTGACCCCGGAGAGTGCAGGCGATTACGCTTCCGGCACTAACCATACCCTGCCTACAAGCGCTTATGCCAAAGCTTATTCAGGCGTTTCCGTTGACTCTTTTGTGAAGAAGATCACCTTTCAGCATCTATCGCCGGAGGGCATCAAAATTTTAGGGCCAACGGTTGAAGTGCTGGCCGAGCTGGAGGGATTGCATGCACACAAGAATGCAGTAAGCATCAGGTTAAATAATATTCAATAAGGTATAGGAGACATCAGCCATGTTCGATATTAATCAACTGCTCAGAGAGAACATAAAAAGTTTAAAACCCTATTCGTCAGCACGTGATGAATATAAGGGCGAAGCAAGCATTTACCTGGATGCGAATGAAAACGCATACGGCTCACCGCTGGATACGCCCTATAACCGCTACCCCGACCCGCTGCAGCATAAAGTAAAGCTGCGCCTGAGCGAGATTAAAGGAGTGCCGCCGCGGAATATCTTTTTAGGCAACGGCAGTGATGAAGCGATTGACCTGTTGTTCCGTAGCTTTTGCAATCCCGCGGTAGATAATGTGATACTGGTACCGCCAACCTACGGTATGTATGAGGTATCAGCCAATATAAATGATGTAGCCATTAAGCGCGTGCCGCTTACTACCGAGTATCAGCTCAACCTGGAAGGAATTGCCGAAGCCATTGACAAAAACACCAAGCTTATATTTATCTGCTCACCCAATAACCCTACCGGTAATTCCATCAACCGGAAAGATATTGAAACCATATTGGCCAACTTTAACGGCATTGTGGTGGTGGATGAAGCCTATATTAATTTCAGCCGCCAGAAAAGCTTTATTCAGGAACTTACAGAATATAGCAACCTGGTGGTATTGCAAACTTTATCAAAAGCCTGGGGGCTGGCCGGTTTGCGTTTGGGGATGGCTTTCGCCAGTGAAGAGATCATTGAAGTGCTGAATAAGGTTAAGCCTCCCTACAATATCAACGATGCCACACAACATTTAGCACTCCAAGCTTTGCAGCAGGTTAACCTTGTAAACAGCTGGATTACTGATACCTTAAAGGAGCGCGATATTTTGGTGAAGAACCTGACCAAATTTAATTTTGTGTTAGATATCTATCCTTCGGATGCAAATTTTATTCTGGTAAAGACTACCAGTCCCAAAGCCATTTATGATTTTCTGGTAACGCATGGCATCATCGTTCGCGACCGGTCAAAAATAGAATTATGCGAGGGTGCGTTACGGATAACCATTGGTCGCCCCGAAGAAAATGAACAATTGATCAACGCTTTACAACAGTACAATGAAGCCTAAAAAAGTATTGTTTATCGACCGCGACGGCACCATGATTACCGAGGTGGCCGATGAACAGATCGACTCCTTTGAAAAGCTTACTTTTTATCCCGGCTGCCTGCAGTACCTGCCGCGTATCGCAAAGGAATTATATTATGAGCTGGTGATGGTTACCAATCAGGACGGCCTGGGTACCATCAGCCATCCCGATGAAAACTTTTGGCCTGTACAGGAACTGGTTATAAAGACCTTCGCCGGCGAGGGGGTAAAATTTGAGGCGGTGCATATCGACCGTACCTTTCCTGCAGACCATGCCAGCACCCGGAAGCCGGGCACCGGTATGCTTACCGCCTACCTGGATGCAACGCTTTACAACCTTGCCGGGTCTTATATAATAGGCGACCGCAAGAACGATGTACTGCTGGCAAAAAACCTGGGCGCAAAAGCAATTTGGCTGAACAATAACAGTAACCTGGGTAACCGTGAATTTACAGAGGAGGAAACAAAAGCCATACAACAAACCGTGGCGCTGGAAACCACCGACTGGCAGCAGATCTATGAATTTTTAAAATTAGGCACACGCCAGGTTGAACACAGGCGCACTACCAAGGAAACCGACATCTATATTAAGGTTAACCTGGATGGCACCGGCAAAGCTAAAGTAAGCACAGGGCTGCATTTCTTTGACCATATGCTCGACCAGATTGCACGCCATGGCAGTATTGATCTGGAGGTAACCGCAAAAGGCGATCTGCACATTGATGAGCACCATACTATTGAAGATACCGGCATCGCTTTGGGCGAAGTGTTTGCTACGGCTTTGGGCGATAAACGCGGCATAGAGCGCTATGGTTTCTGCCTGCCGATGGATGATTGCCTGGCCCAGGCGGCCATTGATTTTGGCGGCCGCAACTGGCTGATGTGGGAAGCAAATTTTAAACGTGAAAAGGTGGGCGATATGCCTACCGAAATGTTTTACCACTTTTTTAAATCGTTTTCTGATGCCGCTAAATGCAACCTGAACATCAAGGCTGAAGGCGTTAACGAGCATCATAAGATCGAGGCTATATTTAAGGCGTTTGCCAAAGCAATAAAAATGGCCGTAAAGCGCGATGCCGATAAAATGGTTTTACCCAGCACCAAAGGCGTATTATGACCATCAACGAAATTGACACCGGTAACAAATCCGCTTATGAACAGCCTGCGGGTGCCGGAAAGCAGCGCATCGGCATTATACGTTATGGCGCCGGTAACATCTTCTCCTTAACCGCCGCGCTCGACCGGTTGAACATTAGTTATGGAATGATTGACCGGCAGACGGATTTTGGTTTGTATGACCGCTATATCATTCCGGGCGTAGGCCATGCCGGTGCCGCCATGCACAAACTGCAGTATAGTGGTATGGTGCCCGAAATTTTGGCGTTGAAAAAACCCACACTGGGCATTTGTGTAGGTATGCAGCTGCTTACCGCCCACTCGGAGGAAGGCAATGCCGAGCTTCTGAACATTGTGCCGCTTAACACTAAGCGGTTTAACGATAATGAGCATTATAAAGTACCCCACACCGGGTGGAACCAGGTAGAAGTAGTAAACGAAAATCCTTTATTTCAAAACATTCCATCGGGTTCTTACTTCTATTTTGTACATTCTTATTATATTGAGCACAATGCTGCATATACTATAGCTTCAACAGCGTATAGTTTAAACTTTTCGGCGGCAGTGTGCGCCGGTAATTTTTACGGTGTTCAGTTTCATCCCGAAAAGTCGGGCAAATACGGCGAAACGCTGTTGACAAATTTTTCAAAATTATAGTACGTATGTACATTATTCCAGCAATAGACATCCTTAACAAGAAAGTAGTACGCCTGCGTGAGGGCGATTATGAACAGGTAACGCAATACGACGTTACCCTTGAGGAAATGATTGAGCGCTACCAGTCATACGGTACCGATTTTATCCACATAATTGATTTAAACGGCGCTAAAGGCGATTTTAGCAACCAGCAGTACTTGTTTGAGGTGATCAAGCAAACCAAAATGAAAGTACAGTATGGCGGCGGCGTACGGAGCATTGATAAGGTAAAGGAACTTACCGATGCCGGTATCCACCGGGTAATTGTAGGTACGCAAGCCATCACCAACCCTACCTTTTTAGATGAACTGAGCGCTTTGATGTGCGGTAAAACCAAATGCTCTGATCAGGTAGTGGTAGCCATTGATGTACTGGATGAAGTGATCAAGTATTCCGGCTGGATGGAAAGCTCACCGGTAAAACTGCTGGATTATGTAGACCGGTGCCTGCACCTGGGATTTTATCGTTTTTTATGCACCGATATTAATAAGGATGGTAAACTGGGCGGAGCAGGCGTTGAACTTTACAAAAAACTGCTGGACCATTCCCCTTTTATAAAACTGATTGCTTCAGGCGGGGTAAGCTCCATGCAGGATGTGGAACAGCTAAGCAAGATTAAGGTAGAATCATGCGTGGTTGGAAAGGCCATCTACGAAAACCGCATCAGCATTGAGGATGTGAAAAACTGGAATTTACAGGCTTTGATCTCTATTTAAGCGCTGATGTTAGCCAAAAGAATTATTCCATGCCTTGATGTTAAAGATGGCCGCACTGTTAAAGGCGTAAACTTTGTTGATCTGCGGGATGCCGGCGACCCTGTAGAGTTAGCTTGGAACTATTCGCAGCAAGGCGCCGATGAACTGGTATTTTTAGATATTACCGCCACCAACGAACGCCGTAAGACCATGATAGAACTGGTAAAGGCGGTGGCCCGGCAAATCAATATTCCTTTCACCATTGGCGGCGGCATTAATGAACTGGCCGATGCCGACGCGCTGCTGAACGCCGGCGCCGATAAAATTTCCATCAACTCGGCAGCCGTGCGCGGCCCGCAATTGATTGACGATCTGGCCCGAGCCTTTGGGGTGCAGTTTGTTGTAGTAGCTGTTGATACCAAGCTGGTCAAGGATACCAACCTGGTACACCTCAACGGCGGCCGCATTGCTACCGGTAAAGAAACATTAAGCTGGATAAAGGAAGCGGAAAGCCGCGGGGCCGGCGAAATCCTGCTCACCTCTATGGACCACGATGGCACTAAGGCCGGGTTTGACAACACATTACTGAAAACGGTAAATGATGCAGTGCATATACCGGTGATAGCATCGGGCGGGGCAGGCAGTGTTGAGCATTTTACAGAAGTGTTTCAAAAAAGCAATGTGGATGCGGCGCTGGCTGCATCCGTTTTTCATTATGGTGAAATAATGATACCCGAACTAAAAGCCGTGTTAAGACAAAACCAAATCCAGGTACGTGCCTGAAATAACGCAGTACTTCAATGATAACTGATAATGAATATTGATTTTAATAAATCGCCTGACGGGCTGGTGCCGGTAGTGATACAGGATGTGCAGACACTGGAAGTGCTGATGTTGGGCTATATGAATGCGGATGCCTATAACAAAACGGTTGAAGAGAACATTGTAACCTTTTATTCGCGCTCAAAGAACAGACTGTGGACGAAAGGCGAAACAAGCAGCAACTTTCTGCATGTAAAAAGCCTGCACCTGGATTGTGATAATGATACCCTGCTGATTAAGGTAAGTGCTGACGGATCAACCTGCCACACCGGCGAACGCAGCTGCTTTAAAACCACCTACAATAGCAACTTTATATTTGAGTTGGAAAGTATCATTTCCAATCGATATATGCACCCTCAGGAAAGCTCTTATGTAAACAAGCTGAGGAACAAGGGGCTAAACAAGATTGCACAAAAGGTGGGGGAAGAAGCTGTAGAAACCGTAATTGCGGCGCTGGCACAATCAGAAACTGAAATGATTGATGAAACTTCAGACCTTGTTTTCCATCTGCTGGTATTGTTAAGGGAAAAGAACTTAAGCCTGGAAACCATCGCCAAAAATCTGGAGCAAAGGCATAAATAAAAGGGTAATGTGCATTGGTAAATCGCGCATGACTTTTAAGTCATTTTATGTAAACCATGTATTTTTCATAATTTGCTGAACATCAGCAAATTATGAAAAATATTTTTTTGATTATGTTAACCTTTGTAAACCCAAATTTCAGGTAATCAGGAGATATATAAATTATAATATAAACCGGCTATTCATGAGTAAGATCTTTAGCTACCGCTTCATCCGTAAGCCAGGTAAGGGTGCCATTGAGCGGTTTAATCAGTTGCGCAGGGTATAAATCCGGGTTATATTCACCCTCAAGCACCTGGTGTAAGGCCGCCGCCTTCTCCTCCCCAAACAGCATAACGATGATTTGTTTAGCTTTATTGATGATGGGCGGTGTTAATGTAATACGAAACATGCTTTGCGATTGCAGATAATAGGCCTCTACAAGCTTATCCTTTTCATGAAGAACCGGCTCATGCGGAAAAAGCGAAGCCGTATGTCCCTCCGGCCCCATACCTAACAAAATCAAATCAAAACTCAGGTCTTCGCCCAGCACCTGGCGGATAGACTGCTCGTATGCGGCTGCGAAGTCTTGAGGCTGCTGGCCATCCGCATACATATAATGAATATGGTCAGCAGGAACCGGCACCTTGTTTAACAAAGTGCGATCCGTCATTTTACCATTGCTTTTATCATCGGTAAGCGGCACCCACCTTTCGTCTCCCCAGAATATATATAGTTTAGACCAGTCGATGTTATCCCGGTATGGCGGCGCCGCAAGTAAATTGTACAGGGCTTCGGGAGAGGTACCACCGGTAAGTGATACCACAAATTTCCCCCGCTCCTGAATCGCCTTTTGTGCAGCTTCGGCAAACATCTTTGCTGCTGTTGCAATAATGTCCTGCTGACTTTTAAATATGTTAACCATTACAATTAAGGTTTAATTACTTACCCGCCTTTGCACTGATGGCCCAGGTATGCCCCTGCCGCGCAATAAGCGCTTCGGCACTCTCCGGCCCCCAGGTACCTGAAGCGTAATTAGGGAAATCAAGTGAGTTGCGTGATTCCCATGCTTCCTGAATAGGTGTTATTACCTTCCAGGCTTCTTCTACCTGGTCGGAGCGCATGAATAGTGTCGCATCACCCAGCATGGCATCAAGCAGCAAAGTTTCATAGGCCTCGGGCGATGATTTATCACTGTCATAATCAAAAACCATCTCTGCCGGATGCAGTTCCATTTCCAGCCCTGGCTTTTTGGCAATCAGCCGCATCCGTATGTCCATTTGCGGCTGCAAATTGATGGTCAGCCGGTTTGGCGACAAGCTATCGGCCTGTGTTTGCGAAAAAGTAGAATGCGGTACCGGGCGAAACTGAATGGTAATAGAAGAATTTTTATCCTGCATCCGTTTACCGGTGCGCAGGTAAAAAGGTACATCCTGCCAACGCCAGTTATTAATATTAAGCTTAACCGCCGCAAAGGTTTCCGTGTTTGATTTTGGGTCTACGTCCGGTTCTTCGCGGTAACCCGGCACTTTTTTGCCTTCTGTCCAACCCTGTCCGTATTGGCCCCTTACGGCATTGTTGTGTATCTCTTCGGGCTTTAGGCGCTGGATGGCCCGCAGTACATCTACCTTGCGGTTACGCAGCTCCTCGGCATCGAATGATACCGGCGGCTCCATTGCGATCATACACATCAGTTGCAGTAAATGGTTCTGAATCATGTCCTTCAACGCACCGGCACTGTCATAATAACCGCCGCGTTCCTCTACGCCAACCTGCTCGGCAACGGTAATTTGTACCGAGTCAATATAATTGCGGTTCCATACCGGTTCGAAAAGTGCATTGGCAAACCTGAAAGCAATAATGTTCTGCACCGTTTCTTTACCCAGGTAATGATCAATGCGGTAGATCTGCTTTTCCTGAAAATTATCAATCAGCAGTTTATTCAAGGCAATCGCACTTTCGGTATTATGGCCAAAAGGCTTTTCAATCACAATTCTGTCCAGATCGGCATTGATAGCCAAACCGGATTGCTTTAGGTTAACGGCCACCGCTTCAATGAACCTTGGCGCTACCGACATATAGAACAACCGGTTGGCCCTCTGACCGAACTGCTGGTCTATACCATCTAATTTCTTGGCCAGTTCTGCGTAGGCGGCAGGGTCATCAATGTTCGATACGAAATAAGAGATTGACGCATTAAATGTGCTCCACTTATCATCAGCCGGCTTACCGCTTCTTGAAAAATCGTTCAGTCCATCGTACAGTTTTTTTCTGAATGCATCATCATCAAGCTGAGTGCGCCCCAAGCCAATAATGGCAAACTTTTCCGGCATGGAACCATCAATAAACAAGTTATAAAATGCCGGAATTAATTTCCTCTTAGCTAAATCGCCTGTGCCTCCAAAAATTACAATAATGGTGGGGTTAGCTTTTTTATCTGTTTTCATTACAAGTGCTTATCTGCAAAAACGGTTATAGAATTAGTCCCATTGGGTATGAAAGGTACCTGCCTTGTCTGTACGCTCATACGTATGTGCGCCGAAATAATCGCGCTGCGCCTGAACCAGGTTGGTGGGTAATCTTTCGCTTCGGTAGGCATCAAAATAGCCTAAGGCCGACATAAACGCAGATACCGGTATGCCTTTGTCAACCGCATACTTGATCACAAACCGGATGGCTTCCTGTTTACCGGTCAGCTTACCCGCAATCTGCTCGTCGAGCAGCAGGTTGGGCAGTTCCGGGTTTTTGATGAACGCCTGCATGAAATCTTCCAGGCAAGCCGCCCTGATGATACATCCGCCGCGCCATATTTTGGCGATGTCTGCTAATTTAAGCCCGTAGTTGTATTCCTTCGATGCCAGCTGTAACTGTTCCATGCCC
Organism: Mucilaginibacter sp.; assembly: GCF_965200995.1. Taxonomy (GTDB): domain Bacteria; phylum Bacteroidota; class Bacteroidia; order Sphingobacteriales; family Sphingobacteriaceae; genus Mucilaginibacter. The sequence continues at coordinate 3,687,948 of NZ_OZ241743.1, forward strand.
TGCGCATAGATGGTAAGCACTGCAAAATAATAAGCGCTCTTGATATGCTCTACTAAACCGCCGTGTGCATCCTTATCATCAATAGCGGCATCCCAGGTAAACAGTTTTGAAGCTTGTATCCTTTCTTCTTTATACTTGGATAGATCGCGCATAGCAACGGCGGTATCGATAACCGGTATGGGCGCCTGAATGTCCATCGCGTTTTGCGATGTCCATTTGCCGGTACCTTTCGCACGGGCAACGTCAGAAATCAGGTTCACCAGGCGTTTGCCGGTTTCATCATCCGTCTTTTTCAGTACAATACCGGTAATCTCGATCAGGAACGATTGCAGGTCGCCTTCATTCCATGATTCAAACGTTTGCTGCAACTGGTCATCACTATAATTAAGCCCGCGCTTAAACAGATCATACACCTCCGATATTAACTGCATGATACCATACTCAATGCCGTTGTGCACCATCTTTACATAATGGCCTGCAGAGCCGGTACCCATATACTCAACGCATGGGTCGCCGTTCACTTTGGCGGCAATAGCCTCAAATATGGGTTGCAGCCGGTCGTAAGCTTCCTGGTCGCCGCCGGGCATCATGCTTGGCCCGAAACGCGCTCCCTTCTCACCGCCTGATATGCCCATACCAAAGAAGTGCATCCCTTTTTCGGCCAATTCCTTCACCCTGCGGTCGGTATCCGGGAAATAGGAATTGCCGCCGTCTACAATAATATCGCCTTCCTGTAAGAACGGCGTTAAACTGCTGATCGCGCTGTCTACCGCTTTGCCGGCGGGTACCAGCAACAGGATGGCCCGGGGCGTTTTAAGCAGACCCACAAAATCCTGAGCTGTGGTTTTGCCTGATACCTGCTGTTCGGCAGTAGCTTCGTTGTGCAGTGCATCTACTTTAGCCTGGTCTAAATCCAGCCCGGCAACGGCATAGTGATGATCGGCCATATTGAGAAGCAGGTTACGGCCCATAACGCCCAAACCTACAATGCCAAATTCGTATTGCTCCATAATTAAGATATGTTTTGATGTGATAATACAGATTGCTGCACATCAAAGCCGTAGCTTTTCAGCTCGCTTTGGGTAGTTGCAGCATCTTTGTGATGAATAGTGTTGATGCCTAATTGTGCAGCAAACTCAATATACACTTTACGGTCGTCTATATACAAAGCCTCATGGGGTTTAACCTGGGCCATGTTCAGCGCCATCTCATATATTTTTTTATCCGGCTTGCGTACATTTACGTAACAGGAAGATACAAAAAAATCAATGATCTGGGTTAATCCGAAAGTTTTGATGCGGTATTCGTTCAGTTCCTTAGGCTCGTTACTTACGGTTAATACCGGAACTTTATATTGCTGCCTGAAATCAGCCATCAGTTGCAGCATTTCGGGGTGCGGCTGAGATTGGCTCATCATGAAATCCTTAAATTCGTTGATGCTGAATGACCGCTCCTGGTAAAACACAACCAGCTTCAGGTATTCTTCTAAATCCATTTTGCCGGACTCGTAAGCGTCAAACACATTGGCATGACGCTGGTTCAGTTCCGTAAGGTCTAACGAAAAGTGTGCTGCCGCCCGTGCACGGGAGTTGGTTTCCCAGCCGTCGGTAAGTAATATACCGCCAATGTCAAGCAGCAGCACCCTGATCAAACTGTCTGGTTTCATGAAGTAACTTTCTTGCTTTTCTCGCCAATCACTTTCATCAAACTGTCAAAAGGTTTGGTAAACTTCTGGATACCTTCATCTTCCAGCTTTTGCGTAATGTCGGCCAGCTTAATACCTAAAACGTTTTCCAGCTGGTAAAGCACGTAGCGGCCTTCTTCAAGCCCGCTTTCTAAACGGGATGCGGGATTACCATGATCGCGGTAGGCCTCCAGTGTTTCTTTAGGTACGGTATTTACCGTATCCGGGCCAATCAGCGCCTCCATATACATCAGGTCGGGGTAAGCCTTATTTTTTACGCCGGTACTGGCCCACAGTAAGCGTTGCGGCTTGGCCCCTTTAGCTTCCAGCGCCTTAAAACGTTCTGATGTAAATACCTCCTGGTATATAGCGTAGGCATCGCAGGCGCTGGCAATGGCCACCTTACCTTGTAACTGCCTGGCCAGTGTGGCATGTTCGGGTTGTTCCTGTGCTATTTTGTCCAGCATAGGGTCAACCATGGTATCGATACGGCTTAAAAAGAAACTGGCTACAGAAGCGATGTTTTCTAATGATCCGCCATTGGCAGCACGCTGCTCCAGCCCTTCAATATAGGCTGTTGTTGTTGCGCGATACCTGTCTAAACTGAAAAGCAGGGTAACGTTGATGTTGATACCTTCGCTGATAAGCTGCTTAATGGCGGGCAAGCCTTCGGCAGTACCGGGTATCTTGATCATCACATTTTTACGGTCCAGCGTTTTCCATGATGATCTGGCCTCGGTAATCGAGCCTTCTGTATCTCTGGCCAAACCGGGAGATACTTCTAAACTCACATACCCATCCAGCGCTTTGGTATCGGCATACACGCCTTTGAATAAATCAGCCGCAGTCTGCACGTCTTCAATCGCAATTCTCAGGAAAGCATCCTGCGGGGATAGGTTGTCTTTTTGTAATGAGGCCAGGGTATCGTTGTAATCATCGCTTTGCGCAATAGCCTCTTCAAATATGGCCGGATTGGAAGTTACCCCCCGCAAGCCATCCTGGTCGATCAGTTTCTTCAGTTCTCCCGATTGGGTAAAAGATCTCTTTATATAATCAAGCCAGATGCTCTGGCCGAAATCGGGTATACGTGCTAATGGATTTTTCATGATTTTAAATAATTATGTTCAATGGCCTTCAATTTATCAAGCCGCCGCTCAAAACGGCCGCCTCCAATATAATTCGCTTTAAGATAAGCCTCGATAATTTCCCACATCAGCATAGGGCCGATAACGCGCCCGCCTATACACAGCAGGTTCATATCGTCGTGCTCTACGCCCTGATGCGCTGAATAGGTTTCGGTAATGAGTGATGCGCGTACGCCGGGTACTTTATTAGCCGCTACTGAAACCCCTACCCCGCTGCCGCACACGGCAATACCGCGTTCAACTTCGCCTTTGGAAACAGCCTGCGCCAGCGGTAACACTACATCCGGGTAATCATCGGCTGCATCAAATGCCTTAGCGCCATAATCAGTAACCTGATGGCCGGCATCTTTGAGTAATTTCAGTAGCTGCTCCTTCAGTTCAAACCCTGCGTGATCAGCAGCAATGCCTATTATCATTTGCTTTTCTTATTGATTACTTCTTTGGCTTTTTTCACCACATTTTCAGCAGTAAAGCCAAAAAACGCTAATACTGCATTTCCTTCGCCTGATTCGCCAAAGCGGGTCATGCCGATAACATCACCTTCGCTGCCGATATACCGGTACCAGGGCATGGTTACCCCTGCTTCAACCGCCAAACGTTTAGGCACACTAAGCGGCAATACGCTCTCCCTGTAATCTTCATCCTGCTGGTTGAACATTTCAATCGAAGGCATACTTACCACCCTTGCCTTAATACCTTCGGCAGCCAGCTTCTCCTGCGCCTCCAGTATCAAATGCACTTCTGAACCGGTAGCAATCAGTATAATATCAGGCGTGCCATCGCTATCACTCAATATATAGCCGCCTTTCCATAGGTTTGAGGCCGGCGCATATTTCTGCTGATCAATAACTGGTAATTTCTGGCGGGACAAGATAAGCGCCACCGGCCCCTTTAACCGGCTCATGGCAACCTTCCATGCTTCCACAGTTTCATAGGCATCAGCCGGGCGCAATACGGTTAAGTTCGGCATGGTACGCAATGAGGCTATCTGCTCAATAGGCTGGTGGGTAGGGCCGTCTTCGCCAAGCGCAATACTGTCATGCGTAAAAATAAAGGTTACCGGCGCCATGGTAAGTGCCGCCAAACGGATGGAACCCCGCATATAATCTGAAAAGGTAAGGAAGGTGCCGCCATATACGCGGGTGCCGCCATAAGAAGCCATACCATTAAGTATAGCGCCCATGCCATGCTCACGTACCCCAAACCAGATGTTACGTTCATTATAATGCCCCGGCTGGAAGCTTCCGCTGCCATCCTTGCCCGGTGTTTCGGTCGAGCTGGCCAAATCGGCAGAGCCGCCCAGCAACCACGGAATAGTGGCGCGTAAAGCCTCCAGGGCTTTGCCTGAAGCCTGGCGCGTGGCCAATGGTTCATCCAGCTTAAATTCGGGCATGTTGGCATCCCATCCTTCAGGCAGATCACCATCCTGGCTGGTAGCAAAGCTTTGCGCTTCCTGCGGATAGCTCTTTCTGTATTCCTCAAAGTCGGCCTTCCATTGATTGTGCAGTTCAGTGCCTTTTTTAACGGCTTCCTGCAGGTAAGTGCTTACCTCATCGGGCACATAAAATTTCTTGTCAGGGTCCCAGCCAAAAAATTCTTTGGTTTTCCTCACATTATCTTCGCCCATGGCGCTGCCATGTACCTTATTTGAATTTTCAAGCGGACTGCCGTAGCCGATAACGGTTTTAACGGATATCAGGGTTGGCCTTTCTTTTTCTTCCTGTGCGTCTAATATGGCACGTTCAATGGCAATCAGGTCGTTGCCATTCTCTACCGTAAGCGTATGCCAGCCGTAAGAACGGAAGCGTGCAGGCACATCTTCTGTAAAAGCCATGTTGGTAGGCCCATCCAATGATATAGAGTTATCATCATAAAAATAGATAAGCCGGCCCAGCTTAAGGTGCCCGGCAAGCGAAGCCGATTCTGAAGCTATACCTTCCATCATGTCGCCATCACTTACAATGCCATACACATAATTATCGATGATCTTATGCCCGTCGCGGTTGTAGGTAGCTGCCATAAATTCTTCGGCCATGGCCATACCTACACCGTTGCCGAAACCCTGCCCCAGCGGGCCGGTGGTAACTTCTATGCCCGGTGTGGTGATAGATTCCGGGTGGCCCGGCGTTTTGGATTCAATTTGCCTGAACTTTTGCAAATCATCCATAGACAGCCCATAGCCGTACAAATGAAGCAGGCTGTACAGCAAGGCAGAACCGTGCCCGGCCGATAATACAAAACGGTCGCGGTTAGGCCATTTTGGTTCTTTCGGGTCAAAGCGGAGAAATTTATTCCAAAGCACAAAGGCCATTGGCGCTGCACCCAACGGCAGGCCGGGATGCCCCGAATTGGCCTTTTGTACCATGTCGATAGACAGAAACCTGATGGTATCTATACTTAACTGCTCAATATTTTCAGAAGCGTTGCCAGACATAAGTTAAAATTATAGGTATAATGTATTTATCTGATTGGTAATTGCTGCTTTACGTGCTGCGTTAGTTAAACCTTACAAATTTTATCTTGTTTTACAACTTTATCATTTAAATATCAAATCCTGTACTTGTAACCTTGTAATATTAGGGTATGGTAAACGTAGCGGGCTTTATATTGCACAACGGCAGAAATTTGTATTTACAAACAAACCGGGTACCGGCAAGCAACTATTTTAACTTCCGGGTGTTTCAGTTTCATAATTTACGCTAAACACATACCGGCGTACCAACAAATTACGGATAACCTATATTATATTTCATGGAACTTACAACCCTATCCATCGGCATTGATGTTGGCGGAACCAATACCAAATTCGGCCTCGTTACTGCTGACGGAAAAATTTTAGAACAAGGCAGAATTAAGACTACCGACTATGCCGACATCAGTGCATTTGTAGAGGCCTTGCATCAACAGGTATCGCTTTTGATTCAAAATCATGCGGATTCAGGTACTGTTAAAGGGATTGGCATAGGTGCGCCCAATGGCAACTATTTTACCGGCTGCATTGAGCATGCGCCAAATTTACACTGGAAAGGCATTGTACCCATTGTACAATTGGTTGCCGATAAATTTCAGTTACCCTGCGTGCTGAACAATGATGCCAAAGCCGCCGCCTTAGGCGAGCATAAATACGGTTCGGCCAAAGGCTTAAAGGATTTTATCATGATTACGCTGGGCACAGGTGTGGGCAGCGGCATATTTGTAAACGGAAGCCTGGTATACGGGGATAAGGGAAATGCCGGCGAGCTTGGGCATACCGTGGTACGCTATAACGGGCGTACCCATTGGTCTACCGGTTTGAAAGGTACGCTGGAAGCTTATTGTTCTGCCACCGGCATTGTTTTAACGGCCCAGGAGATGCTTGACCAGTCAACCAGCGATAGCCTGCTCCGAAAATATCCAAAAGAGGAAATCACTTCAAAGCTCATTTACGACTGTGCATTGCAGGGCGACCAGATTGCTAACAATATATTCGCTTTCACCGGGCAGGTGCTGGGCGAGGCTTTGGCTAACTTTGTGATGTTCTCATCGCCGGAAGCGATTATCCTTTTCGGCGGCGTGAGAAGCGCCGGCGACCTGCTGATGAACCCTACCAAAGAGTACATGGAAAAAAACCTGCTTACTACCTTTAAGGGCCAGGTCCAGCTAATGTTCAGCAGTTTGAACCTGGATGATGCTGCGATATTGGGAGCGGCCGCACTGGTGTATACCTTAACGTAGCTTTACTTACTTTAAAAGCGTTTTTAAGCGGTTAATCAACTTTTAAGCGCTCATAACAGCATACATTGGAGCGGATATCACCTTAAAGGTTAATTGATTACAGCCCGGCACCCATAGCCCTGTAACTGCAAAAAGCCGTTGATGAGGCGAAACTTAAACCGCATGTATGCTGCTTAAGTTGTGCACTATTTTATGAAAGTAGTTGGCCTGCATCCCTCAGAGGTCATTAAACAATTAGGTACATTTACTGAATTTTAAGCCGGGTTAATACCTGGCTTTTAAGCTTAAAATCACTTATTTAGCGGCTTTGAAGATGACATGATTAATATCCTCCTGGTAGAAGACGAAGACAAAGTATCTGCATTTATACAAAAGGGCTTGATTGAGCACCAGTATGCGGTTGAGGTAGCGCGCGACGGTGTTGCCGGTTTAACCAGCTTTCTACAGAACACTTATGACCTGATTATACTGGACGTGATGCTGCCGCTGCTGAATGGCATTGAATTGTGCAGGCAGATAAGGCAGCAACAGCCCCAGGTTGCCATACTGATGCTGAGCGCCCTGGGCACCATAGATGACAAGGTAAACGGATTACATGCCGGCGCAGATGATTACTTACTGAAGCCTTTTCATTTTAACGAACTGCTTGCCCGCATCGAGGCACTCCTGCGCCGGCGCAAAACAACCGAACCCCTAAACCATACGCTGGTTTTCAGCGACCTGAAACTCAATACCGCCAACAAAACTGCGGAACGCGCAGGCCAGAACATCGCGTTAACCGCCAAAGAATATGTACTGCTGGAGCTGTTTATGCAAAACCCCAACAGGTTGCTTTCACGCGAATATATACTGGAAAAGGTTTGGGGCCTGAACTTTGATACCGGCACTAACATGGTAGACGTTTATGTAAACTACCTGCGTAACAAAGTGCAGAAAAACTTTGATAAAAAACTGATACACACCGTAATCGGCATGGGTTATATTTTAAAGGAGCAGTAAGGCCTTTATGAAAATCAAAAACCGGCTTTCATTATATTTCACCCTCATCAGCTGCGGGGCTTTACTGCTGGTATTGCTGGCTTTGTATTTTGCCCTGTTCGGCTTTCTGAAGGCAGATTTTAATAACCGTTTAGCCGACCGTATCAACGTAGCTACCAAGTTATACCTGGATGCGGATGAACTGGGGTCAGATTCGCTGCTCGAAGTTCAGCAGCGGTATCTGGAAAAGCTGCCCAATGAAGTTATACGCATCTATAACAATAAGAACAAAGTGGCCTTTAACGCCACCAGCGGCATCTACTGGGACGAAGCTACGATAGAGCAGGTACGTAAAGAGGGCTCTATAACGTACCAGGAAGGCAATCGCCAGGTGATCGGGAAGTTTTATCATGACAACAAAGGCAGCTTTGTGATACTGGCCTCAGCGGTAGACCGCAATTTTAAACGCAGGGTAATTGTGCTTACGCGCATTACAGTGATACTTTTTGTGTGCTTTAGTGGTATTTTATTTTTTGTAAGCCAGTGGTTTGCCAAAAACACACTTACGCCCATCCAAAGGATCATTTCGCAAATGCGGAAGATAGGGTCAGGCAATTTACACCTGCGCATTGGCGGTACCCGCAACAAGGATGAAATAGCCGAACTTATCAGCAATTTCAATAACCTGTTACAGCGCCTGGAAAACACATTTGAACTGCAGCAAAGCTTTGTTTCAAATGCCTCGCATGAATTGCGCACGCCCCTCACCAGCATTATGGGCGAGGCGGATGTAGCGCTGGAAAAGCAGCGCAGCGCCCGGGAGTATGAGCGGGTATTAAGTTCCATATCGGCAGATGCCATGCATTTGCAAAGCACCATAACCAGCCTGATGGAGCTGGCCCAGGTAGATTTCAACTATACCAAAGCCGTTTTGCAACCGGTGCGCATGGATGAACTGTTATGGGAAATACAGGATCACTGGCAGCACCGGAAAGGCGCGGATAAGCTCAAGCTGAATTTTGCCGCTTTTCCGGATGATGAAAGCTTACTGGAAATTAACGGCAATAAGCCGCTGCTGCTGATCGCGCTGAACAATATTGTTGACAATGCTTTTAAATACTCCGCAGATGCGCCAGTAGCCATATCCTTTGAAGCGGCAGGTCAATACCTCGAAATCCGGGTAACAGATGCCGGTCCGGGCATTAAGGCGGAGGAGGTAACAGAAATCTTCAAGTCCTTTTACCGGGTACATGCCACCCGCAATGTGCCCGGCAGCGGGGTGGGCTTATACATTACAGCTAAAATCATACAGCTGTGCGGCGGCGCCATCGAGGTTGAATCCGATGGCGTGTCGGGCAGCACATTTATCATCACTTTTAACAGGACTGCATAGTTCATAATACGTACAACAGCCATCTCCCCTGCTGTTATCATGCAAAAGGCCTGTACTACATCCGGTTTGTTTGCTTGGGTAAACGGGCAAACCTCATTGTATCAATTCTAATACCGTTCTAATGCAGGTTTAATACCAGTCTAATCCGGTTAAGGTACTTTTGGATTATATAATAGTTTAAACCCGAGATGACTAAACTCATGCCTTTGCTAAGGCCTTTATTGCTGCTGCTTTTTGTGCTTGCCTTATCCAGCCGGGCTTCGGCCCAAACTGATACGCTGAGGCTTAATTTCAAACAGGCGGAAAAGTTGTTTTTAGAGAACAACTTAACCCTGCTGGCCCAAAAATATAATGTAAATGCCACACAGGCACTGGTGCAGCAGGCCGGCCTCTGGGACAATCCCCTACTGGCTACAGACCAGAATATTACCGATAACAGCCACAAGTATTTTCAGCATAATGCCAATACCGGGCAGGTGTTTGTACAGTTAAGCCAGCTGATACGTACCGCCGGTAAACGCGGTAAGCAGATAAAGGTAGCGCAGGACAATACCCTGATCCAGCAGGCTGCTTTTGATGATGTACTGCGTAACCTGCGTTATAACCTGCAGCAGGATTTTGCACAGGCAGCCAACTTGCTGGCACAGCGCAATGTATACAACATTGAAATTAAATCAGCCACCAGCCTGGTTAATGCTACGGATAAGGCCTACCAGGCGGGCAATACATCGCTTAAAGACCTGGTGCGTTTAAAAGCATTGCTGTTTAACCTGCAAAACGAACTGGTGGAGAACGAGCGTCAGCTGAATGACCTGGAGAACGAGTTGAAAACCATACTGGTAGTTAAGGAAACACAATTTATAGTGGCGCTGGTAAGCCCCGCCCCTGCTGATGTAACCCTGAACGAAGCTGCCTTAGCGGAGCAAGCCAAAATATCACGGGCAGACTATCGTGGCGAACAGTATACACTTACCCAAACCAATGATAATGTGGTACTGCAAAAGGCTTTAGGCAAACCCGATGTTACCGTGGGTGCCAGTTATGACCAGCACAGCAGCTATGCCCCTCATTATGTAGGCCTGCAGTTAAGCATACCTTTACCGTTTATCAACCGTAATCAGGGCAATATCAAATCAGCCCAATACGCCGCGTTAAGCCAAGATTTTGTGGTTAAGAACAGCGAGCTGCAACTCAAAAACGATGTGTATAACGCAGTGCAGCAATACCGCCTGAACCAGCAGTTGCTTAACAAGGATCAGGAAGACTTTTACGCGCGTTACGACCAGATTTTTAACGCCATGCTTAAAAGCTTTCAGCAGCGGCAGATCAGTTTGCCGGAGTTTATCGACTTTTTTGACTCTTACAAGGAAACCAAGCTCAAAATACTGCAGCTACAGTTAAACCTGCAAAAATCAATAGCCGATTTAAATTATGCGGTGGGTACCACCGTGATTGCAGCTCCGTAAAACAACCCCAACCATTAACATAAACATATCCCGAACAAGATAATGAAGAACCCATTTTTATACATCGTAATGGCCGGTATAGTTGGCCTTGCTTCCTGTGAAGAAAAAAAGACCGGTACCATGGAAAACAAGCAGGTATGCGTAAGCGACTCGCTGTCTAAAATGATTGCTATTGATACCGCTAAAGAATCAGATATCAAAAACGAACTGAAGCTGACCGGCGAAGTATCATTTGATGAAAACAATGTGGTAAAAGTGTTTCCTTTTGCCAGCGGACAAGTAATGAATGTAAATGTTTCTCTAGGCGACAAGGTAACCAAGGGCCAGGTGCTGGCCATCATCCGCAGCGCCGATGTTGCCGGCAATTACTCAGACCTTACCTCTGCCAAAGCTGATTTGTCGATCAGCAAAAGAACGCTCCAGCAGGCAGACTATCTGTACAAAAACGGTATATCCAGCGAACGCGATTACACCGAAGCCAAGGAGAACTACAACAAGGCAGTAGCCGCCGACAGCAAGGTACGCGAGCAGATTGCGATTAACGGGGGCGGCAACACCAACGCCGCCGGCACCCTGGTGGTAAAAGCGCCGCGCAGCGGCTACATTGTGGAGAAGAACATTACTTCGGGCAACTTCATCCGCCCCGATAACAGCAGCAGCATGTTCACCATTTCAGACATGAAGGATGTGTGGATAAAGGCCAACGTGTTTGAATCTGACATTGCTAAAGTAAAAAACGGTTATGCTGCCAAAATCACTACGCTGGCCTATCCGGACAAGGTATTCAGCGGTAAGGTGAACAACGTAGGTTCGGTGCTTGACCCTGACAGTAAGGTAATGACCGTACGGATTTCCCTGCCCAATCAGGATTTGATGCTGAAGCCCGAGATGTTCACCAACGTAACCATCAGTAACAGCGATTCGGCACAGGCGGTAGCTATTCCCGCCGGTGCGGTGGTATTTGACAGCGGTAAAAATTATGTGGTTATCTATCACGATAAATGCAACCTGCAGGTGCGCGAGGTAAACGTCATCAAATCGGTGGAAGATACCACTTACGTATCCTCAGGTGTTAAACCCGGCGATAAGGTGATCTCCAAAAATCAATTGCTGTTATACAATGCTTTGGTTGGCGATTAAACTCCCTGCTTCCTGCTTTTTATCAATTATGCACGCTTAATAACCCCACCACACAGGGTAACTCCTGTTATGCTAAATTATAATGAATAAGCTCATTAAAAGTATTATATATTTCTCACTCCGGCACAGGGCAATGGTATTCTTCATGACAGGGATACTGGCCGTATGGGGGGTGTACAGTTATCTGAATACGCCGATAGAAACCTTTCCGGATGTAACCAATACCCAGATCGTTATTATTGCACAATGGCCCGGCCACAGCGCCGAAGAAATGGAAAAGCTGGTGACCATACCTATGGAAACCGTTTTAAACTCCGTACAAAAGAAATCCAACCTGCGTACTACCTCCTCCTTCGGCCTTTCTTACATACGCATTATTTTTGATGATGACGTAGATGATGCCTTTGCGCGCCAGCAGGTAATGAGCCGCATTGTAAATGCGGAACTGCCCGACGGCGTTAAGCCGGAAATAGAACCCCCATACGGCCCTACCGGCGAAATTTTCCGCTACACGCTCAAAAGCCGCACCAAATCACTGCACGAGCTGACCGCCATACAGGATTGGGTGCTTGACCGCCAGTTTAAAGCCATCCCCGGTGTTGCCGATGTGAACAGCTTCGGCGGCGAAGAAAAAACCTATGAGATAAGCGTTGATCCATCGCTGTTGCAAAAATACGGCTTAACCTCGCTGGATGTTTACAACGCCGTAAGCCGCAGCAATATTAACGTAGGCGGAGATGTAATTGAAAAAAATGACCAGGCCTTTGTGGTACGGGGCATCGGGTTGATCAACAACATTGGTGAGCTGGAAAATGTAATTATTAAAACAGTTAACAATGTGCCGATACTGACACAGAACGTTGCCCAAATAAAGGAAAGCGGGCTGCCCCGCTTAGGGCAGGTTGGCCGCGATAAAAGGAATGATGTGATTGAGGGCATTGTAGTGATGCGGAAGGGTGAGAACCCGGCCGACGTACTACAGCGCATACGTGATAAGGTGACAGACCTTAATGCGAACGTGTTGCCAAAGGATGTACAGATCTCCACCTTTTATGACCGTACCAACCTGATTGATTTCTGTACCGAAACCGTTATTCATAACCTGGTGGAAGGTATTGTACTGGTAACCGTAATTGTGTTTCTCTTTATGGCCGACTGGCGTACTACCTTAACGGTAGCCATTATCATTCCGCTGGCGCTGCTGTTTGCCTTTATATGCCTGCGTTTAAAGGGTATGAGCGCCAATTTGCTTTCCATGGGTGCGGTTGATTTTGGCATCATTATAGACGGTGCGGTGGTAATGGTGGAGGGCATATTTGTAGCCCTTGACCATAAAGCCCATGAGGTGGGTATGGAACGCTTTAACAAACTGGCCAAACTGGGCTTGTTTAAAAATGTAGGCGCTGAAATGGGTAAGGCTATCTTCTTTTCCAAGATCATTATCCTTACCTGCCTGGTGCCCATCTTCGCCTTTCAAAAGGTAGAAGGTAAAATGTTCTCTCCCCTGGCTTATACCTTAGGTTTTGCCTTACTGGGTGCATTGCTGTTTACCCTTACGCTGGTGCCGGCATTGTCCAGCATCCTGTTGCGCAAAAATGTAAAGGAAAAGCACAATCGTGTAGTTATTTTCTTTGAAAGCGGCATACGCCGAATGTTCAACTTTACTTACCATAACCAAAAGTTAAGCTTGATAGTGTCTATAGCTTTTATGGCATTAACTTTTCTTTCGGCCAAGTTTTTAGGAACAGAGTTCTTACCGCAGTTAAATGAGGGCGCACTGTGGGTTACTGCCCAGCTGCCCATGAGCACCTCTCTTGAAAGCTCTGTTGACGTAACGAATAAAATGCGTGCCATATTAGGCAGTTTCCCGGAAGTAAAGCAAACCTTGTCGCAGGTGGGCCGCACCAATGATGGTACCGACCCGAAAGGGTTCTTTAACGTACAGATACAGGTAGACCTGCTGCCCAAAAAGCAATGGAAGCGCCACATAACCCAGGAAGAGCTGATTGCCCAGATGGATAAAAAGCTGAGCCAGTTTCCGGGCATCATTTACAACTATTCGCAGCCTATTATTGATAATGTTGCCGAAGCTGTAGCCGGTGTACCTGCCTCGATGGCTGTAAAAATATTCGGGCCCGACTTTGATGTGCTCGATCATAAGGCCAATGAGGTAATGGCAGTGCTGAAAAAGATTCAGGGGGTTGAAGACTTAGGTGTGCTGCGCAACTTAGGTCAGCCGGAATTTCGTATAGAACTTGACCAGAGGAAAATGGCCCGCTATGGCGTGGCTACGGCTGATGCTAACTCGGTGATTGAAATGGCCATTGGCGGTAAAGCAGCCTCGGTATTATACGAGGGCGAACGCAGATTTGACATCAGGATACGCTACCAGAAAATTTTTAGAGATACACAGGAAAAGATTGAAAACCTGATGGTTCCAACACTTAACGGTTCCAAGATTTCAATCAAGGAAATTTCTACCATCAAACGAGTAACGGGCCCTGCATTCATCTACCGCGACAATAACAGCCGGTATATTGCGGTAAAGTTCTCTGTACGCGGCCGCGATTTGGGCAGTACCATAGCCGAAGCCCAGCATAAGGTTGGAGATGCTGTAAAGTTAAGCCAGGGCTACACCTTTACCTGGAACGGTGAATTTGAAAACCAGGTGCGCGCCTCTAAAACATTATCGCATGTGGTGCCCGGTTGCTTAATTGTCATCTTCCTGATTTTGTACAGCATGTTTGGCAACGCCAAAGATGCCCTGCTGGTAATCATGAACGTGCCGTTCGCCTTAATTGGCGGTATCCTGGCCCTGCACATCACCGGTACCAACTTCAGTATATCAGCGGGTATCGGCTTTATTGCGCTGTTCGGGGTATGTATACAAAACGGGGTGATCCTGATATCGGTGTTCCGCAAAAACCTCGAAGCGGGTATGCGATTGGATGAAGCGATACTGCAAGGCGTAATCTCACGTGTACGCCCGGTGGTAATGACTGCCCTGATGGCCGCCATTGGCCTGATGCCGGCTGCCATATCAACCGGCATTGGTTCTGAAACCCAAAAACCGCTGGCCATTGTGGTAATCGGGGGCCTGGTTACGGCCACCATATTAACATTGCTGATACTGCCGATTATTTACAATATGGTATACAACCTGATACACCGCCGCGAGAACCGGAAACTGTTGAAAAAACTAGGTGCAATCAGCAGTTAATAGTAATGTTCAGTAACAGTATTCACAATTTGAGTACTGATATAGGTACAAAACCCTGCTGCCGTAAATGATACGATTTACGGCAGCAGGGTTTTATATTATCTGCTTATGTACTGGTTTAGAATTATTGAAATCCGGCGATAGCCGTACATCAGTTAAAAGCGGTCAGCAATAATTATCAACGGCTTTTATGCGCCCATTTATGCAGTTTTAGAACTTTTTACGCCCGGTTTAACCAGGTTAACGTAATTAAATACCTTTAAAGGGCGTTCCGGATCAATGTGCTACCGTAAATTTTTCAATACCAGTAGCACCTGTTTTCGGTTCATAATCTTGTAAACAGGCTAAAGCAGCAGCAGGTTCCGCCTCTCCCTGAACGAAATATATGGTATCCCATTCTACCAGTTTCAACATAATGGGAATGAGTGCATGTCCCTTTTCGGTAAGGCTGTATTCTACGCGCGGGGGCATTTCCTTAAACTCTTCGCGAAGGATCACGCCATCTTCTTCCAGCTCCTTTAATGTCGATGTTAGTACTTTACGTGAAATAAGGCCTACGGATGCCGCTATCTGCCCAAAACGGGCCTTCCTTTCACGCAGCGCCCAAATGAGAATAGGCTTCCACTTTGTACCTAATATAGCCATTGACCGGTGCATAGGACAACTGCTGTATTGGAATACTTCTTTTTTCATCACTGGATATTTAAGGGTTACTGCTAACTGCCATCTATTGTTACAAATATAAACTATTGATAGTTACTTTGCGGAACAATAAAATGCAAATAAAACACTAACCAACAAAGCAGCCGTAATAACCGCCGGTAATAGCGGTACAGGATTAGCTATAGCCATTTAATTGCAGGAAAAGGCGCAAAGACAACCACTGCCGGGCGGAACAGGGAAACCCTTAAACTTGCGGCAGGACGGTAACCCATTATACGCAATGGGCTTCGCTTTGGGAGTATTAAATCGTGTTTGCTACACCCGAAGTAACGGAGCATGAAAAACCCGCGGCTCTTGCCATTGAGTTTAAATCTGTAACTTAAAATATAATCCGGACAGATGGCACCGATAGCTGAATACTTTCTCATTCGTGCGGGCCGCACCGGTGTTCAGAGGCATTAAAGTTGCATGAAATCTTACAACTATAAGCTCTAAAAAGTGTAAACCCTGCTTTTTTGTATAGCCTTGATTATGAACAACTTAATTATTATATTTTCTGAAAAGTGTAAACTTTGCCTTTACACTTTTTTAACTCTTTATTGAGCTAAAAAGGATAGCATAGCGCCCCTATCGAAAGAACAGGAATCAGGCCAATGCTGGACCTGTTTCGGCATTGCACCAGGCAGGTATAGCGCTGGTCTGATGTCTGCCTTTTGCCTTTGGCTGGCGCTGCCTATAAGGTGCATAAACAAGCTTAGCCTGCTGTAAGTGCGGTACGCTTAACTTAAAAAAGGCCTATCGAACACTTAATCCGCAACCCATTAAAGGTAATCATGTTCTGATTAGTTGCCTGAAACAAAAACAGCCTCTTTTCCAAAGGAAAAAGGCTGTTTGAATGTGTGCGCCCACCTGGGCTCGAACCTATTTCCTTAAATCACTGTATTTCAATGATTTGCTTATGTTCTCGTTGTTTAAGGTAGTTACATAGGTAACACGCCCTAACGACTATACAAATATACGATTTTGCTCACTTTAACGAGAAAATTGATCGCAATATCGAAAATAAAAACCCCAACATTTCATAAGCCAAACTTGATTTCCGACGAAGGCGCTTTGGTATAGCTTTTAAAGAAACGATCCCAAAAAGGAAAAATCGAACCGTAATTGGAATTGGTTTCTGAGATTATTTTAGAATGATGTATCCGGTGCATTAGGGGGCTTACAATCAATCTTCTTAGCTTATAATCCAACTTAGTGTTGATACAGATATTCGAATGAACAAGCAAAACAACCGGGAAAAACAAAATGCCATAAGCTACCAATCCTGTGACTGTAATGCCCATCAGCACCAGAAAGACCGCCTTTGCTAATACGGAAAAAAATAATTCTATCGTATGGAATCGGACTGCCGTTGTAGAATTCATACTTTCATCCTCATGATGAAATTTGTGAAATTTCCAGAGCATTGGTATTTTATGGTTGATCCGATGCCACCAATAAACGAAAAAATCAATTAAGAGAATTTGAATAAGCACTGATAGGAATGCAGGAATTTTTGAAAAAGGAACCAGGCCTAAATGCTGTCCCGCAGCGTAATTCATAATCTTCTGCAAACCGTAGCCGCTAATAAACGAAAATATTAGATTGATGATACCAATGGCGATATTCATCAGATCATGCCTCTTCTTTAAAATTCCTTTTTGTTCCGGAAAAATATGCTCCGCAATGTAAGTTAATACAAAGAGCAGACCTATTGCTAATGGCTGTAATACATTATTCATAGCTTGGAACTTACCGTTAAGTCGATAGAATTCTGTTTCAAGAATTCCTTTTCCTATTAAATTACGATGAAATTCTGATATTAGGTTTTAATAACCAAAAAACGTTTTTATTCGATAAGCTCAAAAGCTATCTACCGTCGAATAACGTATGTTTTCTATAACCAAAGAACTATGGATAACTATCTTGAAGAAACTGTAAATGTATATCGCGATGCGGCGTTAAAGCCCGATGTTGGCCTTTGCTGTACGACCACGCCCTTAAATGCTTTTCCGGGCTTGAAAATACCCCAGATCATGCAGGAAATGAATTATGGCTGCGGCTCTATAGTGAGCGCTAATGACCTGGCTAACGAACCAAAGATCCTGTATGTAGGTGTCGGAGGCGGTATGGAACTGTTGCAATTTTCTTATTTTAACAGAAACGCGCAAGGTGTGATCGGGGTGGATATTGTGGACGAAATGCTGCAAAGCTGCGCTGCCAACCTGATTGAAGCTGAGCATTTGAACCCGTGGTTTAAAAAAGAATTTATTGATCTCCGCAAAGGTTCGGCACTTTCGTTGCCCGTCGAAGACAATTCGATAGATGTGGCAGGGCAAAATTGCCTGTTCAATATCTTTAAGGAAAACGATTTGAAACAAGCCTTAACCGAAATATACCGAGTGTTAAAGCCCGGCGGACGTTTGGTGATGTCTGATCCGGTTTGCGACCAGCCGATGAACGAGGCGTTACGCAGCGATGACAGGTTAAGGGCCTTATGCCTGACCGGCTCCTTATCATTAAGTGATTATATTAAAAGCATCACCGATATTGGCTTTGGTACGATTGAGATAAGGGCTAAAAGGCCGTATCGTATTTTGGCTCCTGGACAGTACCCTACTAACGAGTTACTTTACATTGAGAGCGTAGAGGTTTGCGCTATTAAAGACCCTATGCCTGCTGACGGCCCATGTGTGTTCACCGGCAAAGCCGCTATTTATTATGGCGAAAAAGAATATTTCGATGATGAAAAAGGACATATTCTAATGCCTAATCAACCTTTGGCGGTGTGCGACAAAACAGCGGGTAACCTGGCAGCGTTGAATCGTGACGACATTTTTATATCAAACTCCACCTGGTTTTATGACGGCGGTGGTTGTTGCTAATTTAAACTGCTAATGAAGATATTTATCACAGGTGTTACCGGTTATATAGGACAGAAACTGGCTTTACGGCTGGCTGCAGACGGGCACACTATACATGCCCTGGTACGTGATAAGGAGAAAGGCAGGTTGTTGTTGAAACACCCAAATATAACGCTATTTGAGGGTGATATTTTAAATCCGCCATCCCTGTTAACTGCCATGAAGGGTTGCCAACAGGTTTACCATCTCGCTGCGTTGGCATCCGTATGGCATAAAGACCCGCAAAGCTTCCACATGATTAATGTGAGCGGGCTGCGAAACGTTTTGGACGCTTGCCTGGCATCGGGCATTAAAGACGTTTTATTCACCTCAACTGCCGGAGTTGTAGGAGATTCTGTAGATGGCAAACCAGTATGTGAAGGTACGAACGCCAACCCAAAACTGGAAACCTCGTATGAGCAAAGCAAGGTGGAAGCCGAAAAGCTTTTGAAAAGCTATATTCCTAAAGATATCCGTGGCATCATTGTTAACCCCAGCCGGGTTTATGGCCCAGGGATATTAACCGAGAGTAACGGCTTTACCCGTTTGATGAAAATGTATATTAACGGACAATGGAAGATCAAACCCTGCAACGGCAAAAGCATTGGCAATTACGTTTACATAGATGATACGATAAACGGGCTGATAGCCGCGATGGAAAAAGCAAAGCCCGGTGAGCGTTATTTATTGGGTGGCGTTAATGCCACCTACAATGACTTTTTCAACTTGGTAGATGAGTTAACCGGGGTAAAAAGGAAAATGTACAATGTTCCATTGCCGGTGATGCTGTTCCTGTCTCGTGTACAGGTAATGATGGCTCAATTGTTTGGAAAACAACCGATGATCACACCCCAGTTTGTACGCAAATACAACAAACACTGGATCGTCAGCTCTCAAAAAGCAGAACAGGAAATAGGCTATACAATAATGCCTTTACGCGAAGGTGTAAGCAAAACGCTCGACTGGCTTAATCAACCTGTTTAACAGCCATAGCCAGTTCATCATAAGTATAAGCCGCTTCGTGAAACCTTTTTTTTCCGTTCTTTACAATTAGGGTTCCCGGTAATGCGCCGGACCAGTCAGGGCTTATTTTTTCATTATATGAATTTGGTGCTTCGTTCAGCAGGTAAATTTCGCCGGATAATTGATGCGTTTTAACAAAGGGTTGCACGCCGCTTCCCAGTTTAGATTTCAAGTCTGTGCTGATTAGGATCACTTTAACAGGCTTGCCCTTTACCGATGCCTTAAATTTTTCAAATTCGGGAAGTTCTTTTACGCATGGTTTGCACCATGTTGCCCAAAAGTTGACTACGTATGTCGTGTCTTTTCCCTGTTTCATCCGGCTTTCTAATTGGGAAACCGAAATGAGTTTAACCTGTTGGGCTTTTAAACTTACTGATAACAGCAAGCAAAAGGCAATCGTATATAGAATTTTATTTGTCATGACTTTAATTACCTTTAACGGGCACTGGTTGATATACGTACATTTTAACCGATTAGATGTGTGAATTAAACGATGAAGATAAGCATTATCATACCTGTTTTTAATGAAGCTGAACATATCGGCAAACTGGTTGATTACCTAACCCGTTTTGGTAAAGGTAGTTTAGCAGAGATCATAGTTGTAGATGGCGGCAGTAGTGATCATACCTTGTTAGCGGCAAATAACTCTGGCGCAACGGGCGTTATTAGCCCTCAAAAAGGCCGTGCAGCACAAATGAATTTTGGCGCTTCACTTGCTAAGGGCGACTTGCTTTACTTCGTTCACGCAGATACCCTACCGCCAGAGACTTACATAACAGATATTACGAACGCCGTAAAAGCCGGATATGATCTGGGTAGGTATCTTTCTACTTATGATAGCAAAAGCTGGTTGCTTAAGTTAAATGCTGTGCTGAGCCGGCTGGATACGTTCGGCGGTATGGGTGGGGATCAAACCTTGTTTATCACTAAAGATCTGTTTAAACAGACTGGCGGTTTTGACGGCACCATGAAAATTATGGAAGAGTTTGAGTTTTGCGCCCGCGCCCGCAAACAGCGTAAGTACAAAATTATCAAGAAGCCCGTATTGATTTCCGCCCGAAAGTATGATACCAATGGCTGGCTTACGGTTCAAAAAGCTAACTACACCATCGTCAAAATGTATCAGAAGGGAGCAAGCCAGGAAAGCATGGTATCAAAATATAAAGAAATGCTAAACTACCGCTAAAGGGATATTCCGTTTAAGTCCAGATCGGCAGCTTCATCGACATCATGCAATTTTTCAAGTAAGCTATGGTTTAGTTTCAATTGGCTTATTGTCGAAATCGTCTGGGTAGCGACCTGATCCGTACTCCATTCCTTATCCGTGAATAATTCAGGAATGTAATGGTTGCAACCCAACAGGTAATAGCCGCCATCAAAAGTAGGCCCAACAACTACATCGTTATCATTCAGCTCGTCTATCGCTTGCTCCAATACGTGTGTCTGTAACTGGTAGCAATCGCTGCCAATGATCATTACCCGTTTAAAACCTTGGTCAAACAATTCTTTAAAAGCGTTGGACATCCGTGCGCCTAAATCGGCTCCAAACTGCTGCCTTTTCGTATAGCCGGGGAAAGTCCAAATGTCGTGTTCAATCACCTGGTCGGTGTAATAGATAAATTTCCGGCAGTTTAGCGGAATCGTGATCTGCCGGGTATGGCTTAACAATAAATTATATACTGCCAATGCCTGTTCATCGCCGATCACATTTGCCAAACGGGTTTTAACCTTTCCTAATTCCGGGTGCCGCACAAATACAATTAGTGCTGTCTTCATTAGGTTTTTAAAATCAGTCATCATGCTATCGTTTTAATTTCGGGCGGTTGTTTAAAAAAATAGCTCCAGCATAGCACGGCGAGTGCGGCTCCTGAAACGGGCGCTAATATGTAAATCCATAAGGTGCTTAAATTCCCAGTGATTAGCGCAGGGCCAAAAGACCGGGCAGGATTCATGGAGGCACCACAGATAGGGCCAGCAAAAAGCGCCTCGAATAAAACCACACCGCCAATGGCAAGTCCTGCAAACATACCCTGCTCTTTACTTCCTGTGGCTACGTTGATAATTACAAGCATTAGAATAAAGGTAAGTATGAGTTCCAAAATAAAGGACTGTGCATTTGAGCCGGAAGGCACGGTCCAGCCCAGATCTGTATTTTGTGGGAAAAGAAATTTTAAGGTTAAACTGGCAAATGTTGCCCCCGTAAACTGACTAATAATATAAGGAATAAGACATTTAGCCGGAAAGCGTTTGGCCAGCGTAAACGCAATGCTTACCGCCGGGTTCATATGCGCACCCGAAACGCTACCTAATGCGTAAATCATGCTCATCACCACCAGGCCGAAGGTAACTGCAACTCCTAAATGGGTGACAGTATGTACCTGTTCATCAATAACGACCGCACCTGTGCCGCAAAAAACCATAATATAGGTACCTATGAACTCGGCAAGGTATTTTTTCATTCTGCCAATATTTATTCAGCTACTGCACCGCCGCAACTCGAACCTGCCCCAGCCGTACAACCGTAGCAGTGTTGTTTCAAAATGATCTCCCTATTTTTGAGTAAACCTAAATCAAAATCTGACAAGTGCTGTGAGGTTGCCGGAGTAACTTTCAAGTCAAGCATCTGGTTAAAATCACAATCATATAAAAAGCCGTCCCAGCCTACCGAAATGGTATTGCGGCACATCACATTGGCCACTGCGGCGGGGTTAAATGCAGCAATAAGCTTATCCATGTATTTATCGTAGTTACCGGTCGTCAACAAGTAATCCAGATACCTGCTGATGGGCATATTGGTTATGGCAAAAAGGTTATTGAAACTAATGTTGTATTTCTTCATCAGTTCAAACTTATACTCTTTTTCAAGCGCATCCTGCGATGGCGGCAGAAAGGCACCTGCCGGGTTATAAACCAAATTTAACGTTAGCCCGGTATCTTGCATTCCATAGCCAACTGCATTTAACATTTGAAGCGCCTTAATAGAATCTTCAAAAACACCGTCCCCACGTTGTTTATCCGTTCTGTCCTGGGTAAAGCTGGGTAGTGAAGAAACCACTTCTATCTGATGGAGCTTGAAGAACTCCGGAAGATCATGGAAACGCTTATTGGCTAAGATAATGGTAAGGTTACACCGGACAATGATATGCTTCCCCAATGCTTTGATCTGCTCCACAAACCACCTGAAATCAGGATTTAATTCGGGTGCGCCGCCTGTCAGGTCAACTATTTTAATTGGAGAGTTGGCTAACACATTTAAACAAAGTTGCATCGTTTCCCGCGTCATGATCTCCTTGCGATCCGGCCCGGCATCCACATGGCAATGCTTGCATACCTGGTTACACATCTTGCCCATGTTCACCTGGAAGATGTCTACACCGCCGGCCAATAATGGGAACATACCAATTCCCGCAACTTTCTCTTTGAACGAAGCATGTTTGTGCGCGGGGTTATGTTCCAAAATATCCAGCTGATAGGAGCTGTTAGCTAAAGGGTTTTGCAGAACTTTTAAGGATTTGATCATTACATACTAATTTCTTTCACCTTGTTCATCATCTGTACACCGTGTACCAGTACCGCGCCGCCTTTAATGGCCGAGGCTACATGCACCGCTTCCATCATTTGCGCTTCGCTAAAACCCTTCTCATAGGCATCGCTGCTGTAAGCATCAATACAATAGGGACATTGAACGGCATGGGCTACTGCCAAAGCGATCAACGATTTTTCTTTAGCAGTTAGTGCGCCGTCTTTAAATACTTCCCCATAATAGGAAAAGAATTTGTCGGCCATTTCTTTCTGATAATCCCCTATATTTCCAAATTTGCCGAGGTCTTCAGCGTTGTAATAATGATCAGCCATTGTTTTCAGATTTGTAATTATTCAAATATAAACTCCAGTCGTACTTTTTAAAATGGATAGTTGGTTTAGTTCCTTCCGGGATGATCTTATTACTGATTAAGATTTCCAGCATACCTTTTCTTCCGCCAAAATCATGACGGAACCAGCCCATCAATGCCGGTACCTCCACGGTATTAGCCGCTTTACTATAAGTTACCTCGCCTTTTAAATAGGTTTTAACCGCAACATTCAGTTGTTTGTCGATTTGTTCCGGCTCATAAAAAGCGATGGGCGGACAGCTTTTAGCCCCGCAGTTTAAAGCGAAATGAATGCGGTAATCGAGTTTTGCAACCCGAAACTTTTTTTCAAACCCCGAAGGGAAAAGTTTACCCAGGTAACCCTCGCTCCATTTCACCTTGCTATGGCGTAATATCCCATGCTCGATCAGGTCAAGACTTAATTCCTGACCGGCGATATAGATTTGTTTACTGGAAAAAAAGGAACCGCGCGTTTTATACTGATCCGGATCTTTCTTCAAGATCACTTGTGTAAAACCGTTATACAGGTTTAACCAGAATGCCAGTTTTTTATGATCATTATTCAACTGCTCCGCTAAAATATTTGGATTTGAATTTTTTAAAGTATCAATAAATGCTGCGGTACTATCTCCTGTTTTGGCAGCATACAGGAAATTTTGTGACAGCTTGATATAGTCTGTGGCTTTGACCTTTTTGGTTTGCGCATTGACCGATACCCCGAAAAGGATAAAAAGCAACATCAGAGCAGATCTGAACGAATGTTTCAAAAGCATATATAAATTACGTAATTTAATTTCTTATGGCTTTATTAAATGGAAATAAGAATTATTTGGATATATCGAATATTAATCGTAATATTGCAATATAAAGTATGGGCTTAACAAAAACAGAGATATTCACCGACGAACAGAACAGGTTAGCTGTGATGCTGAAAGCAATCGCACATCCTGCACGTATCGCTATCTTACAGGAGATCATCAAATCGAATACTTGTATCTGCGGCGACCTTGTGGATGAATTGGGTTTGGCTCAGCCGACCATATCACAGCATTTGAAAGAACTGAAAAATGCCGGTTTGATACAGGGCACCATTGAAGGCGTTAGTGTTTGCTATTGCATTAATCCTCCGGTTTGGAACGAGCTAAAAGAACAAATGGGCGGCTTCTTTGCGGCTTATGATTTGAAGGCGACCTGCTGTTAAAAAAATTTGAATTAATCCATCGTAATATTACAATATAAATAAATTGAAAGCCATGAATAAAGTAGAATCGATCAACTGGAAAACCTTTAAAGATACACTATTACAGCATCCTGATCTCGACCTGCAATTTCAATACGCGGAAGGCAAATTAGTAGATGCAGCTTATCATATCACTGAGATTAAACAAGCTCCTATAACCTCAGTAGATTGCGGCGGTGTCATGAACGCCTGGA
The DNA here is from genome assembly GCF_965200995.1 of Mucilaginibacter sp. GTDB lineage: Bacteria > Bacteroidota > Bacteroidia > Sphingobacteriales > Sphingobacteriaceae > Mucilaginibacter. Next base: position 3,712,622 of record NZ_OZ241743.1, read on the forward strand.
CAGAAATAATCGTGCAGTTATGGGTGCCAGAGGGTGAGCAACAAGAGCGCTCGATGAAAGTTAGCAAAGCTTTGTCTATCGTTGATATTGTAGAAAAAATGTTGCCGCTTAATCCGAATGGTACGGTAAAGATCGAATTTGGTAATTCAGAATTTGATACCCGCCAGATGTTCCCTAACGAAATGATCGTGGACGGCAATGCTTTAACAGTTGATCTGCGCCCTGATGCCGTGCAATGTAAAGCAATAAGCCGTGGCGGCAGTTGCGGTACGGATGACAAAGGCGAAGAATGCTGTACACCTGCCGTTGCGGAAAAGCCTAAAGTTCAATTAGTGAACCTGGCTGCACCTGCGGAAGCTTGCTGCACACCCGGTGGTGGCTGCTGTTAAATTTAAAATATGATAATCGACCAGGCCCAAACATACAGGGATAAAATAATTGAGCTGCTGGTGGCTGAAAAGCTGCCGGTAGCCGATCTCCCGGAAACACTGGATAACTTTATTGTAGCCATTCAGGATGGATGTGTTGTTGGTGTCGGCGGTGTGGAAGTCTATGGCAACTATGGGTTGCTCCGTTCTTTGGCCGTGCATCCCGACCATCGGGGAACGGGGATTGCAGGAAGATTGTTAGCACGACTGGACAGCATGAGCAAAAAGAATGGACTTTCAGTTTTGTACCTATTAACCGAAACCGCGCCAGCCTATTTCGAGCGAAAGAAATACAAAAACATTACGCGGGAGGAAGTGCCCGCCGAAGTTCAAGCATCATCTGAGTTCAGCCATGTTTGCCCGGTATCAGCCGTCGTTATGAAAAAAGAATTATGAGCAAGAAAAATATATTAGTGCTGTGCACCGGTAACAGTTGCCGCAGCCAATTAGCCGAAGGTTATCTACGCTACTATGCAGGAGAAAAAGCAAACGTTTACAGCGCAGGGATAGAAACGCACGGCGTTAATCCCAAAGCCATCCAGGTCATGGCAGAAGACCATATTGATATCTCCAAACACACCTCTAACTATGTGGATGAATACATCACTATTCCATTTGACCAGGTGATCACCGTTTGCGACAACGCGAATGAAGCCTGCCCGTTCTTTCCGGGTAAGGTCGAACGTTTCCACGAGAACTTTCCAGATCCAGCTAAAGCAACCGGTACACCTGAAGAAATCATGGACGAATTTCGACGGGTTAGAGATATGATCAAAGTCTATGCGGCTGATTTTGTAAACAACCACGTTAACTAACTTTTTTTTAGACCTATTAATCGCTAAATAGCAATAAACCAATTAAACCATAAAACTAAAAATCATGAAACACTTATCCTTACTTTTCTTAGCAGGCTTACTGGTAGTAAGTTCTGCTTTTGTACCTGTGGCAGACCCTATTTATCCTGAACTGGCACAAGCATTTAAACAGATCAAAAAGAGTAGTGCTATTACGGATGATCGTCAGGAAGTACTTTACGGTATCCAGCAATTGGGCATTGTTACCAAAAGCAAGAAACAGCCGGTGATCGTGGAATTTGTAGGCAACGATGGCTTTAGCGCACCTATTGCCAAAGCGGTACTAAAATTATCATTAGATCTTTCGGTATCAATGATATAAAGATCTTCGTAGTCGGTGCAGCGTCATCTGCTAAAGTTGCACCTGCATTAGCGAAACTGGGCTTTAAGATCAGCGGCGAGGAAGCTAAATATAATGACCAGGGTGGCTCGGTGACGATGGAAACATCGCCTTCAAACCCGCAGGCGATCCACGTATTGGTACAGGAAACCGCTGCATCATTACTGACCAGTCCTGATAAATTCGCTGTAAAACTAAAATACACTGCTTACCAATGGGTGCAACCGATGAGCAATACGAGGCGCAAGCCAAACTAATCACCTCGGAAATGTTATTCGCAGCTTCAAAATTCAAAGAAAACTGGAAGTAGTTAATACTCAATTCATATTAAAACACGAAATACGCAATAAATTATGTCAGCAAACAACTGTGCCCCGGTGGCCGAACGTAAAAAACTAAGCTTCCTCGATAGCTACTTAACCCTTTGGATATTCCTGGCGATGGCCATTGGTGTAGGTATAGGTTACTTTATCCCATCTTCATCCGGTTTTATTAATTCCTTTTCGAGTGGCACAACCAATATCCCTTTAGCTATCGGCCTGATCTTAATGATGTACCCGCCGCTGGCAAAAGTGAAATATGAGAACATGGGCGAGGTATTCAAGGATACAAAAGTATTAAGCGCTTCGCTTATCCTGAACTGGATCATCGGGCCGATACTGATGTTTGTTTTGGCGATCACTTTGTTACGTGACAATCCGGCTTACATGGTCGGATTGATACTGATCGGGCTTGCCCGTTGTATCGCGATGGTGGTAGTTTGGAATGAACTGGCCGAAGGCAACCGCGAATACGCAGCAGGTCTGATCGCTTTGAACAGTATCTTCCAGGTACTATTGTACAGCGTTTATGCTTATCTCTTTATTACCGTACTACCGCCATTATTCGGGTTGAAAGGTTTAGCCGTCAACATTACCATTGGTGAAATAGCCAAAAGCGTTGGCATCTATCTTGGTGTCCCGTTTGCAGCCGGAGTGATCAGCCGCTATGCTTTAATCAAATTGAAAGGTGAAGAATGGTTCCAAACCAAATATGTACCATTCATATCGCCTATAACCTTAATCGCTTTGCTGTTTACGATTGTCGTGATGTTCAGCTTAAAAGGCAAACTGATCGTGCAGATACCATTTGATGTATTGCGTATCGCTATCCCATTGGTGATCTATTTTACCATCATGTTTGTGTTGAGCTTCTTTATCGGTAAGTCATTCGGTGCGGATTATTCAAGATCGACATCAATTGCTTTTACTGCCACGGGTAACAACTTTGAACTGGCGATAGCTGTTGCTATCGGCGTATTTGGCATCAACTCCGGTGAAGCCTTTGCCGGGGTGATCGGCCCGTTGGTGGAAGTGCCAGCCCTGATCGCTTTAGTCAACCTGGCCTTTTACTTCCGCAAAAAATATTATACCGCTAAAACTCTAACAGCTTTATAAATGAAAATTGCTCTTTTTTCTGATATACACGCCAATCTGCCTGCATTGGAAGCATTCTTTGCCAATGTGGAAACACAAAAACCTGATGCCATCTATTGCTTGGGCGACCTGGTAGGTTATAACATCTGGCCGAATGAAGTTATCGACGATATCCGTAAACGCAATATTCCTTGTATTACGGGTAATTATGACTTCGGCATCGGTCGCCACAGCGATGATTGCGGCTGTGCCTATAAAACTGACGAAGAAAAGGCCTTGGGCAAAGTATCCATTGCTTATACCAATGAGGTAGTGAAAGACGAACAGCGGGCTTATTTGCGCACCTTACCGGCACATATCCGTTTAGAGTTCCAGTTGAACAATGACAAGTTGAATGTACTGTTTGTGCATGGCAGTCCGCGTAAAGTAAACGAATACTTGTTTGAAGACCGGGACGAAAAAAGCATGTTGCGTATAATGGAAACGGCTGATGCTGATGTGATGTGCTTCGGACATACCCACCAGCCTTATCACCGTGTACTTGCGGATAACGGCCAGTTTTATCACGCCGTCAATATCGGCTCCGTAGGTAAACCAAAGGATAAAGATCCACGAGGCGGCTATGTGCTATTGCATATCAACGAAAGCAGTTCTAAAACAGAAAAAGACAGTATCAAGGTGGAGTTTATCCGCTTTGATTATGATATTGAAAAAGCAGCCAAAGCGGTTGAGGATAGTCCACTGCCCAATGAGTACGCGGATATGTTAAGGAACGGCTAAGATGAGGATCGCACTTTTTTCTGATATACACGCCAACCTTCCGGCGTTTGAGGCATTCCTGGCTGATTTGGACAGCCGTAAAGTGGATGCTGTCTATTGTTTGGGCGATATGATCGGTTATAACATCTGGCCGAACGAAGTTATTGCCGAGATACGCAGGCGCGGCATTGCCACACTGGCCGGTAACCACGACCAAAAAGTAAAAGGCTATGCTTACGAACTGGTATCGGCAGAAAACCGGGGTTATCTAAATACCTTGCCGGCGTATATCAAGCTGGAATATCCTAACCTGAATATCGCACTGGCGCATGGCAGTACCAGAAGTATCAATGAATATGTTTTAGAAGATACGGACAAAAGCTATGTGGTGGACATGATGGTTGAAGCGAAAGCTGATGTGCTATGTGTGGGCCATTCTCATTTACCTTACCACCGCATTATTAGCGATAAGCATATAATCAATATTGGTTCGGTGGGTAAACCGAAAGACGGTGATCCCAATGGCTGCTATGCACTACTTATGATTGAGGATAGCATTCAGGTTGAGTTTATCCGCTTCGCTTACGACATTGAAAAAGCAGTAACGGCCATACTGCAAAGTCCGTTACCGGATGAACTGGCAGATAGGCTTAGAAAAGCTTATTAGATAACAAAGCCCCTAACGATACGTCCGGGGCTTCTATATGCAATTAATGCTTATTTACAACAATCAGCTTTTGTGCAGGTTGTTTTAGCGCATTTCTGTCCTTTAGGGCAACTCGTGCAGGTAGCCTGCTTTGCTTTCGCTTTTTTAACAGGAGCGTTAGAGTTTGCCATTACAGAAGTTGCGGCAAATGCAATTGCCAGCATGCTTAACATTATCTTTTTCATTTTTTGTCTTTTTAAATTTAAATAATAATCCGTTTGGAGGTTTAGGCGGGCGGTATTATTTAACAGACTTTCGGCGGTTTCCAGTCAGCTTTCTGATAATCCGATAAATAAGCGGTTCTATGGAGAGGGACTGGCTGTTTCAGCAAAAAAGAGAAATTAGATTCCAACTTCAATGTGCCAACAGGAATAAACCCGCAAATACTGCAGGAAAACAACATGGCACAACCCTGCTTTTCGCAATCGTCGGATTGGTTTTTAGAGGAATTATGATGACAGGCATCCTTTCCTGTCAGTTTTTTACAGCAATCCATTTTAGCCTTAACGGTAGCACTTACCATCCCCGGAAACGAAGAAAGGAATAGGATGCAAACGATAAGCAGGACTGCTGAAAATTTCATTTTGCTATTCAACGTTAATATTAGAGAAATAGTCTTTACAAAAAGGTAAGATTAAAATTAATCGATTTTCATTTTTTGTATGCGCACGGCATTCAAGATAGCAAACAGGGCTACACCAACGTCGGCAATAACAGCCTCCCACAAATTGGCGACACCCCCAGCACCTAAAACAAGCACAATTACTTTAACTACCATTGCAATGGTTATATTTTGCCAAACAACCCGGCTGGTGATTTGACCTACTTTAATAGCCGTAGTAATTTTGGAAGGCTGGTCATTTTGGATCACAATATCTGCTGTTTCAATGGTAGCGTCACTACCCAGGCCGCCCATGGCAATACCGGCATCAGCCAAAGCTACGACAGGCGCATCATTCACCCCATCACCCACAAAAGCTATCCGGCTACCAGCATCTTTAAAACCCTGTACCTTTTGAACTTTACCATCGGGTAGCAGATCACCAAAGGCTTTATCGATGCCCAAGGCTTTCGCAACTTTATCTACTACAGCTTGTTTGTCCCCTGATAACATGACGGTTTCCAATTTCAAAGCATGCATTCTTTCAATTGCCTCTTTTGCATCTTCCTTAATTTCGTCGGCAATGGTGATATAACCCACATATTTATCATTAACAGCCAGTAAAACAACGGTGTCAACTAAATTATCTACGTCAGCAGGATAACTGATATTAAACTTTTTGAGCAGCTTTGCATTTCCGGCAAGCACGGTTTTGCCGTTGACTGTTCCCTTTAAACCATGACCTGATATTTCTTCAACGTTTTCTGCCTTTAATTGACGTTCCTGCTGACCTGCATATTCAAAGACGGCTTTGGCTATAGGGTGGGTAGAATTGGCTTCGATAGCAGCGGCGGTTCTTATCAGTTCATTCTTATCAAAGTTCTCCGTAACGACTTCCTGTACTTTAAACACCCCTTTGGTAAGTGTGCCGGTCTTGTCCATAATCACGGTATTGATCTTGGTCATTACGTCCAAAAAGTTAGAGCCTTTGAATAAAATACCATTTCTTGAAGCCAGCCCGATACCGCCAAAATAGCCCAATGGGATGGATACCACCAGCGCGCAAGGGCAGCTGATTACTAAAAACACCAATGCCCGGTAAAACCATTGATGAAAGTTATAAGGGTCTGTAAAAAAGTAGGGTGCAAAGCAAACCAACAGGGCCAGTGCAAAGACTATTGGTGTATAAATTTTAGCAAAGCGGCTTATAAAAAGCTGCGTTTGCGATTTACGGGCGGTCGCATCCTGCACCATTTCCAGGATCTTACTCAGCTTGCTATCCTTGAACAAGGATTTAACCTGAACCTCCGACACCTTGTCCAGATTGATCATTCCGGCTAAAACTGTTTCACCTTTCCTTTTGGTATCGGGTTTGCTTTCTCCGGTGAGGGCGGCCGTATTAAAAGTAGCTGCATCTGAATAAAGTTCACCATCAAGTGCAACTTTTTCACCGGCTTTAACTTGTATGATCTCATCAACCTTAACAGTTTTCGGATCTGTTTCGGTTGGCTTACCGTCACGCATAACAGTTACCTTATCCGGCCTGATATCCAACAACGCTTTAATGCTTTTCTTTGCTTTATTCACGGCAGCATCCTGAAACCATTCGCCTATGGAATAGAAAACCATTACGGCAACGCCCTCACTGTAGGAACCAATGCTGAAAGCACCGATGGTCGCTACGCTCATTAGAAAAAACTCATTGAAAAAATCAAAATGCTTTGCCTTGCGCCAGGCCATTGCCAAAACATTATAGCCAGCCAACCCGAATGCAATCAAAAAAATGATCAGATTGACGGGAAATGGCGGTTGGTACTTAAACGCGTTTTCCAACGTCAGCATGACGATCAAAATAAGCAGGGCAGTAAGCAGCGGCCAATGGCTCAGCCAGGTTTCCTCTTCTGCTGGTTTGTTCAGATCAAGGGTTTCATCGTCGTCTTCTCCCTCTTGTTCTTTTACGGTATTAACCTGCTCCCCATCTATTTCAGGGATGACCTTTGTATCAGGCGACCCTGTTTTTATTTGCTTGTCTTTAATTTCTTCTTTCATTGTTCACGGTACAATGGGGTTTACCCCCTTACTTTTGGTAACTTTTATAAATAGAAATAGCCATGCCTATAATGGCTAAAATAATAACGATATAAGCAACGATCAAACCAATCACCCTGACCACTTTCATCCATTGTGGCTGGGCGTAACTTTTTGGCGGCCTCCCTTTCGGCACATTCACTTTAGACTTTGTTTTATTAATTGCCATCTTCGTCTGTCGCTGAAACGGACGAAAGAATATAGAATGCCCCTTTAGTGACAATTTTGACACCTGTTGGCAGTTCTTCTAATAATTTGATCTCTGTATAACCTAAATCAGATACACCCGTAACTACCTCTGCCTTGTCAAAATAATAGGTCTTGCCTGCAGATGCCTTATCATCGTCTTTATCGCCTGCCTTTTCTTTATCTTCTTTGGCTTCCGGTTTTTCCTCTACTTTTTTAAGGTAATAGATATATTCCTTGCCGCCGGATTTCACAATGGCATCAGTAGGCACGGCTGTAGTTGTTTGATTACCGACATCAATTAATGCAGATACATACATACCTTGTATCAAATTGTTCTTTGCGCTATTGTCAATGATCGCATGGGCGATGACGGACTTGCTTTCATTTTCAAAAGACTGGTTTATGCCGTAGATCCTGCCGATTATAGTTGTGTTATTTTGATTGGTTAATATGAAATTAACTTTTTGCCCCGCTTTTACTTTAGCTAAATCTTTTTCGTATACCATCAGGTCGCAATGTACTTTGGATTTGTCTACGATATTCATAAGAGGCTTGGAAGGCTCCGCGAAAGAACCAGTTTCAATATTGATCTTGCCGATAGTCCCGCTGATCGGCGCAAACACCGGTATTTCTGCGGTAATATTCCCTTTTGCTGCGCTGACCGGACTAATACCAACTTGTGATAATTGCCTGCCTAAAGCTTTTACCCTGGCCTGGTCTGCCTGATAGGTACTCTCTGATTGCTGATAAATTTTTCCGGTACCTGCATTTTGGGCATTCAATTCGCTTTGCCGCTCGTATTCCTTTTGTGCGTAAGCCAGGCTGCTCATGGCGGTCATATAGTCCTGTTGTAATTGGATAAGCTGATTGTTTTCTATGGTTGCCAGCTTTTGTCCTTTGTGCACATAGCCTCCCTCTAAAACAAATATTTGTTTCACCACGCCGCCCATCTGCAAAGTTACCTCAGCTTTGTTTTGCGGGGGTACGTCAAGCTGCCCGGAAACTTTAACAACTGATTTCAGGTTTTTTTCTTCTACCGTTCCAAAGCTGATACCAACCGCGTCAATTTGACTTTGGCTCAAATGGATACCTTCATCGGTTTTACTTTTAGGAGCTTCTGTTTGATCGGACTGCGCTGGTACTTTTTTTTGATTGCAACCCGTTCCGGTAATGATGAATAATAGTACAGGTAATATCAGCAATAGCTGTATAGACTTATTTTTTAAAGTTAGTTTCATGATTAATTGCCTCCACGGAGATAAGAAAGTTCGATAATGCTGTTATTATAATCCCTCAAAGCTTGCAGGTATTGCAAACGGATATTCAGGGCTTGGGTCGTGTTTTGGATGAATTCCACATAGCCGATCTCGCCCTTGCTGTAAGCGAAAGCAGCGATACGTATTTGCTCACCAGCCTGCTTCAGGCCTGACTCCTGGTAATAGTCTAAAGCTTGCTGGTATTTTAAATATTCCTGTAACTGCTGGCTGTATTGCTTGTTCAATTGCTGTGCAGCCAGGGTTTGATCACTTTGTATCATTTGTTGGTTAAATCTTGCAGCTTTAACCCGTGCAGACTGCGCTCCGTAGAACAGTGGCACCGATATACCCACTTCAAACCCCGCCATTCGAGTACCCAGAAAATAGGTGCGGCTAATATTAGCCGGGTTATACGCCCCGATCAATAACTGCTGCCGATAACCTAAAGAAAGATCGGGCAGGAATTTACTTTGCTCCGCTTTTACTTGTGTTTCCGCTAAGGTCACCCTATCCCTGTATAAACCAAATAAAGGGTTTTGATGGATCATTCCGGTATCTAAGGGCGAAGCTATCTGAACCTTATCTAAGGCGCTATCCGCTATTTCAACAAGTTTGCCATTGTTCACCAATTGCGCCAGTTCCGCTACTGCAATGGTAACATCCGCCAATGCCTGTTGCCGCGATAACTGAATCTCTTTAGTTGCATTTACAGCGGAAAGCTGCTCCAGGTAAGAAGTTTCACCCGTTTTATATCGGAGGGCTGCCCATTCCGAAAATTTCTGGTATAAACTATCCTGGCTTTTTAATTGGCTGGCTTTATTACGGGCAAACCGTAACTGATAATAAGCCAGTTTTACATCACGGATCAATTCGTTTTGAGTCAACGTTCTTGACCGCTCACTAACTGCTGTTTGTGCTTTCAGTACTTTGCTTTGTGCAGTGTAAGCAGTTGGGAAACTGAAACTTTGAGAAATGCCCAGACTGTTATCAATATTACCGCCCGAGGTCGGGTCCTGGGTTAAGGTAAGATTAGTTTTAGCCGGGTCGAAAGCCGTTTGCTGTAAAGCTTTGTTTTGCCCGATCTCTAAATTAGATCGTTGCAGCCTTGGGTTATTGGCTAAAGCTAAGCTGATACACTCGTCCAAAGAAAGTTCCTTTGTATTTTGAGCTTTAACAGGTGTAGCGGTGAATAATCCTGACCCGATCAATAATCCGATCAGTAAGGTTTTAACCGGGAGGGGGCTTTTTCCTTTTTGTTTTTCATCTTCTTTTTTTGTAAACAGCACATATAGTACCGGCAATACCAGTAAGGTTAACAAGGTGGCCGAGATCAATCCCCCAATGACCACAGTTGCCAAGGGCCGCTGTACTTCAGCACCGGCCGACGTTGATATGGCCATCGGCAAAAAGCCGAGGGAAGCCACTGAGGCGGTCATGATCACCGGGCGTAAGCGTACTTCGGTACCTTTTTTTACCCTTTCTATAATATTGCTGATACCTTCCGCTTTTAGCTGATTAAAATAGCCGATCAATACAATGCCATTTAAAACAGCCACCCCAAATAACGCAATAAACCCGACACCTGCGGATATGCTAAAAGGCATCCCCCTTAACCATAATGCCAATATCCCGCCCACGGCGGAAAGCGGAACCGCTGAAAAAATAAGCAATGTTTCACTAATTGAGCGAAAAGTAAAATACAACAGTATCAAAATCAATAGCAAAGCTACGGGAACTGCAACAGATAGCCTTTTTTTCGCTGCTTTCAGATTTTCGAACTGACCGCCATAGGTGGTATAATATCCTGCCGGTAATTTAACTTCCTGGCTTAATAGCTGTTGTATTTCTGTAACGGTACTTTCTACATCGCGGCCATGCACATTAAAGCCTACATAGATCCGCCTCTTTCCATCCTCCCTGCTGATCTGCGCAGGCGCTTCTTCTATTTTTACGGTAGCTACCTGGTCAAGTGGTATGCGGTTACCTGATGGGAGATTGACATACAGGTTTTCAATGTTGGATACATTTTCCCTCAATTCCCGGCTCATCCGTAAAACAATATCAAACCGTTTTTCGCCCTCGAATACAAATCCCGCAACCTGACCGGCGAAAGCAGTACTTACAGCAGTATTGATATCTTCAATATTAAGGCCATATTGTGCGATCTTCGCCCGGTCATAAGTTATCTCTACCTGTGGTAAGCCGCTTACCCGTTCTACCGTTGGTTCGCTGACACCATTAACTTTGCTGATCACTTTTGCCACTTTATTTGCCTGCTCGTTCAATACATCAATGTCTTCCCCGAAAATTTTTATGGCTACGTCCTGTCGTATGCCGGTCATGAGTTCGTTAAAGCGCATTTGCATTGGCTGGGTAACTTCTACGTTAAGCCCAGGAATGTCTTTAAGAGTCTGTTCTATTTTTTCCATCATTTCGGGTCTACTGTCCGCGCTGGTCCATTCTTCTTTTGGTTTCATGGACAGCATCATATCCCCGCGCTCAAAAGGCATGGGGTCAGTAGGGATTTCAGCACTTCCGATCCGGGTAACCACCTGTTTGATTTCCGGGAATTTATTTTTCAGCAGTTTTTCTGCCTGGCCGAAAGTTTTGACGACCTGTGTCAAAGATGTCCCTTGCATCATTGCGATTTCAACAGTCAGATCACCTTCTTCTAAGGTTGGGATAAATTCGCCACCCAGGGTACTGAATAGCCAGATCGCACCGGCCAGTAAAATGACCGATAAAATAACCGTCAGCTTTTTTGCTTTTAAAACGCCGCTAAGCACGGGAGTGTATAAACTTTGCAGTGCACTGATAAGCCGATCTGATATATTACGTTTGTGTACAGTATTCTTGCTTAAAAACAAAGCACTTGCCATAGGCACATAAGTAAGTGATAAAATAAAAGCGCCCAATATGGCAAATGCTACGGTTTCCGCCATTGGCCTGAACATCTTGCCCTCAATGCCTACTAAAGCAAACAGGGGCAGGTAAACGATCAAAATAATAATCTCTCCGAATGCAGCGCTGTCGCGAATCTTAGAAGCTGCCGTATAAACCTCCTTGTCCATTTCTTTTTGATCAAGTTTAGGCTTGCCGACAAATAATCCGTTACCGGAAATTCTGTGGAATATAGCCTCAACAATTATCACGGCACCATCTACGATCAAACCAAAGTCAATTGCACCTAAACTCATGAGATTGCCCGAAACGCCGAACAGGTTCATCATGGTAACGGCGAACAGCATTGCAAGCGGGATAACCGAAGCCACTACCAAACCTGCGCGTAGATTGCCGAGCAATAAAACCAACACAAAAACCACGATCAAACCACCTTCGATTAAATTCCTTTCTACGGTGCTGATAGCCCGGTCAACCAGTTCCGTGCGGTCTATAAAAGGTTCAATGACCACACCTTCCGGCAGTGATTTCTGAATTTGTACCATACGCTCTTTTACCCGTTTAATTACCTGGCTAAAATTTTCACCTTTAAGCATGAGTGCAACTCCTGCAACAACTTCGCCCTGCCCGTTTCGTGTGACCGCTCCGTAGCGATTAGCGCTGCCATATTGAACTTTAGCCACATCGCGTATAAGTATCGGCGTTGCACCGACATTTTTAACAACGATCTGCTCCAAGTCCGCCAAAGAACGTACCTGGCCGATACCTCTTATAAAATAGGCATTGTTTCGTTGCTCGATGTAAGACCCCCCGGTATTTTGGTTATTCTTTTTTAAAGCGGTATAGATTTCACCAACAGTGATATTTAAGCTATTCAGCTTGTCGTTGTCTAAAGAAATCTCATATTGTTTGACATAACCACCCCATCCGCTTACTTCGGCGATCCCCGGTGTGCCAGATAGCTGGCGGCGCACGATCCAGTCTTGTATGGTCCTTAAATCGGTGGGACTATATTTATTTTCATACCCGGGCTTGGTATGAATAACATACTGGTAAATCTCACCTAAACCGGTAGTAATAGGCGCTAATGTCGGTGAGCCAACATTTTCAGGTATTTGTGCTTCCGCTTCTTTAAGCTGTTCGCTGATCTGCTGCCTTGCCCAATAAATATCCGCATCATCCTGGAAAACGACCGTTATTACGGATAAGCCGGAACGGGAAATAGAGCGCTTTTCAATGACTTTTGGAATATTGGCAAGGGCAAGTTCAATAGGAGCGGTAATATATTGCTCCACTTCTTGCGTCCCTAATGTAGGTGCCTGGGTAATAACCTGCACCTGGTTGTTGGTAATATCCGGCTGCGCATCAATGGGTAATTGCGTGGCAGAATACAGCCCTGCTGCTATCAGGATAAGTATAAATGCGCCAATGATCAACTTGTGATTGATCGAAAACGATATAATTTTGTCAAACATGAATATAAGAAATAAGTTAAATACTTAATTTTAGACAATAACGTCCACAGCCGGTTATAAAAACCAGCTTAAAACAAATTAACTTATCTGCGGAGGCTGCCAAACGGACAAGTCACGCTGGACGAGAAGGCCGGGAAGATGCTCAAAATAAAGGGTTTCACCGGTTAAAGGAATATCAAAAGAAAACATCTGAATCTGGGCTGTTGTAGGCGTAGTACAGCACGAACAGGTGCAAAAAGGAGAACATGCATCGGGTATATTACGAACCGGGACTGTTTGATGAATACTGCTTACAGTTTTAGTTGCATTGTTTATAGCATCCTCCTGACATGGGATTAGACTAAGAACAATGACCATTACGCTAAATATGTAACAAAGTACCTTCACGCAACAAATATATTAGAATTATTCTAAATAATAAATTTCCAATTATTTTGTCTTTAAAGCGTATTTTTAAAATCAAAAGGAATAGTTGCGCCCCCTGTTTTCACCCAAGATCATTAAACCCTAAGAAAACAGGGGGCGTTCTTCGGGCGGGCGATAGCCCGCCGCCGGGCAATTTTGAATTTAAGGGGGATTGCTCCCCCTTGGTAAAAATTAATTGTAAATCAACGCTTCGCTTCCCTGCGTTGCAAAATCACGGCAAAGATTAAAGGCAGTTTGCGCCCTTTGTTTGGCTGTGCCGTCCATAATGGATTTAAACTTGGCTTCGTCACTTTTGAAACTGCGTACATTTTGAAAATAGCCCGTAACGCTGTTGTATGCGCCAAATACCGTTCCTGCGGTGGTTTCCATCTGCTGGGTCTGACTTCCTAAAGCATATTCATAAACGTTATCTACTATATTGGTGTAATGTGTAGATAAAAGGTCTAATTTGCCATCGGCTAAATTTTTTAAAACTTCCTTATTTGGCGCCATTGCGATCTGTATCAGTTTTTTAACCTCCGTATCTGTAATGCGCACTTTAGCCCATTGATTAAATAAGCCCTCCATTTCACCGCCTAACGATTTACTGATACCCATTAATGTGTGTGCTTGTTTCAACCGCTCGGTAGCGGATGCCGTATGACGGATTTTAATCGCCCCTGAATGATTATTCATGGCAGCGTTTAGTGTGTTGTTGCAAACTATGCGAATAGGCGTAAAAGCTGCGGTAATGCTTCCTAAACCATCGTGCGTGGTAGTTAAAAACAAATATTGCTCTATCCAGTCCTTAACGCCTACCCGAATATAATCAGGTAATTTGGCAGTTATAAAAACCCGCTCACCATTACCCAATGCCCCCGCCGTTTCGTATAAAATGCCATCGCCCCCGCCTACGATGGCATCAAAGAACGAAAAAGCATCACGGTTTTGTACGACTTCGTAATCATTGCCAACTACCCCTAAAACCTGCTCGGTATCAGCCCGAACGGTTGCAAAGAAATTTGGTACTGAAATTTCGGGGATCATAATATCGTCGCTTCCCTCTCCTAAATGGTTAGCGGTATCATAGGTAAACAAAGGGCGTTTTTCAACAATATAATCCAGTCCTGCGTGCTGTATCGCTTCGCTACTGGTTGGATAGCGGTCTATGATTTGTCCTAACCCGTGCCAGGCTTTTTCTTTCACGCTCATAAAGCTGTTTTTGCCTGTTTTCTTGTTGAAATTTATTTGATGTGCCATGACTTTAATTTTTTGTATTCAGTTCAATAATTTTTGTTTGTAACACTTCCACATTTGGGGTGCTGCTCACCGATAACTCGGTTTTTGATTGCAGTTCCTGTATAGCATCGTGTATGTTGCTATGGGTGGTTTTGATGGTAACTTTTACCAGTAAAAAAATCCTATCCTCCATTGTCTTAAAATTGGTAGGTGTTCATAAAATCGCTTAATTCTAATTGAAACCGTGCGGGGTTTTCCTGCGCTAAAGTTTCGGCGTAACCCTCCCAAAATATTTGGTTGGTTAACTCTATAAATTGCTCGTACATAGGAATTGCTTTTTTTTGTGAAACCATAAAAAATGCTCCCGACGATATGCCGGGAGCATAATTTGTTTAAGCATTGGGAAAAATAATGTTGGCTTCGATCTCGGCCAGTTTTTCATGGCAGGCATCAAAAATGAATTGGGAAACCATGCGGATAAGGTTTGGCGTGTTGGTGACAAACTCCCGGCCTTTATCGTCTTTGATAATCAGCTTGCAACCTTGATAAGGGTTGTTTTCCAGTTCGTCGTTTTCTTCAATTAATTTCACCTCAAAATCTTCCAGTAACTTGATGCGGGATAACAGGGTAATCCGTTGAATGCTTAGGCGGTGCAATCCCTCCACAGATTTTAGGGTTTGCTCTAAGTTCAAAGCGAATTTTTTAGGCTCGGCTTTCACTTCTTCCACTTTAACGGGTTCGGCTTTCACCTCTTCCGTTTTGGCGGGTTCAGCTTTCGGCTGGTCTATGCCTTGCCCTGTGGTAAAGGGCGCAACGTTACCGGGTTGGTTATCCACTGTAGCGGGGCTACCGGTCGTAACCTCGGCAGGGTTGGTTTTCTCAACTTGCGGATTTTGGGCAGGTGTTTGATCTTTAGCGGTTTCATCTTGTTTGGCTTCCTTTCCTGTTAAGCTTGGGCGGTTTTCAACTCTGTTTGCTGTTTGGTTGTTTTTTGCTGCTGCACCTTGTACACCGGTTGCATTTTTTTCTGCTGTTTTCATTTTTTAAATGATTTAAAAGGGTTAAAAAATTTGTTTTTTTGTTTCCCTCTTTTCCCGAAGACTTTCCCTAAAAAGCTATTTTTCAAAAGAAAAAACGGTAAAAAAGAAAGTCAAAAAGACGGTCGAAAAGCCTGGGCGGGAGAACTATAAGTCCCGAAGGGTGGCCGCAGCGCAGCAAGGACATTATGCGTTCGTACGACCGGGCTGACCGATCTTGACGCCGCTTTTGTCCGTTTTCTTTGGAAAATAGCACCTTAAAAGCAGCTGATATTTTAGCAGGAAATTAAGTGCAGAGTGAAGGCAAGCGAAGCTTTTCCCGGCATCGCGGGTAAACGAGTGAAGTCCTGAAAGATGCTCTTAATTGGAATTTGAAAAAGTTTAGAACAAAAGCGGATGCTTTTGCAGCGCAGCAAAAATGCAGCAGCGGAACTTACGGCAATCCGCTTTTCAGCAATCAACTGTCAGGGATTGCAACGGCATCCTTTTCAAGAAAAGATATAGTGGAAAGCCTGGCCGAAGGGACAGCAGGCTATAGATTGAAATTTAATTAATTATTATTTAAAGAGTGCTGCAATGGTCTGCATAGGCAAAAACATCTTACCGGAATCCAATTTAATAAAATCGTATTTGGTGTAAAATGCTTCAGCATCTTCATCCAGGGGATCTACAATTAACGCCATTGAACCAATGTGTTTCTCCGAGGCATCGAAAGCCACCTTTAAGGCATCCATCAATAAATATTCACCCAGGCGCTGACCTTTATAATTTTGATCTACTGCCAGACGGCCTAATAAAGTAGCAGGCAGATCATGGTAAGACGGAGGCATTTTCTTTTGAACATCTTCCGGCACGAGCTCACGGGAAACACTTGTACTTGATAAGGTATAATAACCTATGACGCGGCTATCGTCCACCATGGCAAATATTGCGCTCAAACGCCTTTTCAGATCCTGGCTGGCCTGCTTTTGGATATAATTATCCAACATGTCCTTGCCGCAGCAAAAGTCTTTCTTATTAAATCCAGATTGTAGCGGTAATATAGGATAACTCATTAAGCTTCGGCAGACTGATTATTAAACTCCTTGTACCTTTTAGCTGCATCCCGCAAACGTTGATTTGGCTGCGGCGGGTTCATGATCGCATCAAAGAAGATTTTTTTATCTCTTTCAGAAGCCAGGATAGCTTCATGCTGCTGAACGATGGTCTTTGCTTTTTCTTCCGCTGTTGACAGCATAAAATCAGTTAACGTGCGGTAGCCGCCAATTTTGGTAGCCAATTCAAAAAGTTCCTTTTGAACTTTGGTCAATTTCGTATCAAACCTTGTCTTTTCAACTTTAAGTGCTCTTTCCATAGTGGCATTTATTAATATACAAAAATACGGAAAAAATCCGTACAAATAAAACAACAAAAAACGAAAATGTGTTTGCTGCTAAAATAAAGTGGGAGAAATCAGCCGATCTTAATTCGCATAATATCCTCTATCCTCGTAGTGTAACATGGGCACAAGTTTGGTGCATTTAACTGCAATGGCTTATCATTTCCCTGCGCGCCTAACTGCACGGTATTCCGTCCATATCGGTTATTGATCGAATCCAAGGCTTTGGAAAGTTTGGCTTCTACTTCCATATCGTGCGTTTTCTCCTCGAATAATAAAGCGGTTTGCTGGTGTGTTTCGGGTATAAGATCAATGACCATTACCCCGGTTTTTTTGTATGCATAACCTTTGCGGTAAATTTTGCGCAGACCCTCCAATGCTTTGCTTACAATCACTCTGGCCGAGTTGGAATAAACATCCAGTTTGACCATTATATCATTATTATATTGCTTCTGTTCAGTGCGGAATTTATCTGTCTGCAAAAACACCACTACCGCAGTACAATTCAATTTGTCTTTACGCAGTTTATAAGCGCAGCTCGCCGCATGGTTAGACACTGCTTTTAAGATCAGGTCAAAATCGTCTATGGTTCTCGCAAAACTACGGCTGGTGCAAATATGCTTCTTGTCGGGTGGTATTTCTTCCATCGGTACGCAGGAAACGCCGCGCAATTCATACCAAAGGCGCTGCGTTTGTATCGTCATGTTTTGTTTCGTCCAGTATTCCGGCTGCATGGCTAAATCAAGCGCGGTATAAATGTTAAAGCCTGCAAGAAATTTTGCATAAGCGGGGCCAATGCCCCAAAGGTCTTCCACGGGAAAATCCCGCAAGGCGGTTTTTATCTGTTCGTCCGTTTGTAAAACAACAACCCCACTTTTATCAGGCGACTTTTTAGCCAGTTTATTAGCCACTTTAGCCAGCAATTTGGTGGGTGCCAGTCCCAGGCAAATTTCGACACCTACGCCCTTTGTAGTAGAGCGGACTATTTCCCTGCCTAATGCCGGCAACGCATCCTGATCCCATTGCTTAAAAAGCATAAATAGTTCATCAATGCTGTAGCGCTCCACTATATCACAGAATTGTGCAACATGGCTAAAGCCCCGGTTACTCATAGACTGGTAATATTCGTAGTTGGACGAATAATCTATCACACCGTCTTTCTTCATTTGCTTCACCAGTTCAAAAGCATTCTGGCTCATGCCGTAACCCATTTGCTTGGCGATCTTGCTCCGGGATATGATACACCCGTGATTGTTGGACATGGTAACATGCGGCACGAAACGTAATTTAGGGTTAAACAACTCATGTGTACCGCAATAAAAACTGGAAAAATCAGCCAGGCCGAACATATACCGATATTTAAGCAGCCATATCCCACTGTTCGCCGGCGATATATCCGTTAAAAATTCATCTAATTCATTATCGGGCTGTAGCTGCATATCAAATCGTTGAATTAATGATGTAGGTTACTTTGCCCCAAATGAAAAAATCGTCCTGGTCGGAGATCTTTACCGGCTTAAATTCTGCATTGAACGGAAATAAAAAAACGCCGTCATTGTTAATGCGTACTTGTTTTAAGGTGAATCCTTCATCCACCCAGGCAACAACCAGGTCATTGTTCTTGGCTTCTAAAGAGCGGTCGATAATAGCAAGTGACCCTGACCAGATGCCAATATCTTTCATGCTGACACCCTCTACACGACCTAAAAATGTAGTGCTTTTGTTGCGGATCAGTTCTTCGTTCAAGTCTATTTCATTCCGAAAGTAGTCTGTTGCCGGACTTGGAAATCCTCCAAAGATGCCATCTTCAAAAAAAGGGATCAGCGTTTTGCTGTCTGTATTTAATCTGTACAAGTTCACCCGCATAATTCCATAATATGACCGTAAAATTGCTAATTATTTTAGTATTTTAACAATAAAGTTTTTAACTTTGTTTTATGTGCGGCAGACAAGTGGCTTCCCAATCATGGGAATTGGAAACAGATCTAAAGGTTAAAGTATCGAATGCTCCCAAATTGGTGACCATTAAAAACGATTGTGCACCAACCGATCTTTCGGCTGTGATCATTCACCATAACCCACGGGAGATAGAATATATGCGCTGGGGTTTGATACCTGCTAATACGCATAACGTTGCAGAATTGCGCCCTTTAACTAATATTCGTTCTGAAACTATCGCTACCAGCGGTAAATTCCAAAACCTGCTGATGCGAAGCAGATGCCTGAACATTGTACCATCTTATTATGAATGGCACGATGAAGGCGATTTTAAAGTGCAGTATGAAGTTAGCCATATTAGTGAAAAGTATGTTTATTTCGCAGGGATATGGACAACGTGGATAGACCGGGAGAACGGCAATGTACCAGTACGAAGTTTTGCGATACCTACCTGCGAACCTGATGAACACTATAGAAAAATTCATGAGCGTATGCCCGTTGTTTTCAACAAACAGGAACGCCGTACATGGATGCATCCCGAAGCCAGCTTTGAGCAATTAATGAGCTTAATGCAATCGTACGATTCTGCTTTTTTAAAGTTTAGGGAAATAGGGCGGAAACGCTTGCCGAGAAAAAAAGATGGCGGTAATAAACTTTTTTAGTGAGCAGTTTAGCACTATTGAGGTTGATAAGCTAAAGACCGCCATTCATTTGGCACAAAGTCCTTGTAACTAATTTCTTCCGGAATATGCCATAGGTTCAATTCTTTGTCCAAAAATGACAATAATTTTCGTAGGCCCACTTCGTGATAAGCGAAAGTTGCATTTATGGAATTATCTTTTAGCCAGTCTTCCCAAAACCCCTGCGCCGACAATGGATGAATATAAACATCGTCGTCCCACTCGTTATTAAACCCAAGTACAAAGCCTGAAACTTCCGTTTTAAGATTATTATCTTTTGGGTCTTCTAAAATGGTCGTTAAACGAAAATAAACGGCTGGATAATGGCCACCGATACTGTGTTGAATTTCAATGTCGGTTAATTTCCTGCCATTCAATACGAAAACATTTTCAGTTAGTAAATCTATCAGTAAGATCCACTGCTCATCCTTAATATTTATTAAGGGATTATATACTCTGGTTATGGTAGACATGGCCTTAAATTATTTAAAAAGAAACAGGCCAGTAGCTGACCTGTTTCAAAATTATATTAAACGTGAACTTTACTTTTACGCGACTGCTTTTTTGCAGGAGCATCCTCCTTTTGCTGCTCGCGTTGTTTTAAGTTTCTAACCGGCTTTTGTTCGGTCTGTAGTAATTCTTCCCGTTTTATCTTCTTCATCTGATGATCGTAAAGGTCAACGGTTTTGTACTGTGGGTTAGCTGCGATGAAATATTTCTTATCACCTTCCTCACTGCCAACGGTTACTTGCTGGGCGTTACCTTTCCTTAAAGAATACATTAATTCTTCCTTCGCTTTAGGGTCTTCGAGTTCCTTAATACCTTTTCCGGCAATAACCTTGTCAATATCATATCCATAGTTTTCATGGTAATGCTTGATCTTTTTATTACCGTTTTCAGTCAGGTTCTTATCATCAAGCGTTAACCAGGATTGATATTTTTGGCCTTCCAAATTGTAAAGCTGTTTGTGTACGGCACGACCCTCCATTAAATTGAAAGCCTCTTTGGCGGTTATGCCGCTGCCTTTATTGATGAAGAAAGATTGATTAATATCCTTTGCAGGATCATCTTTGTGATTAATGGTTGCGTCGTACTTATTAAAAAAATACATATCCTTATTATCGCCTGCTTTAAAATGCAGGGTATAATCAACCGTTTTCTGGTTGAACTCATGTTGTAACCCTAACTTAAATTCAGGTGTCTTTGCGGCCATTTCCTTATCCAGTTCAGCATTTAATTTGTCGCCAAACCCAAGGTTAAGCAGGCTCTTTTTCAGAAATTCAGCATTTTGAGTATTCATAACGTAATGATTAAAAATGAAATAAATGGTTAATTAAAGTGTATTTGCAGCTATTGCATTAACCGGCTGCTGCGCTGCCGGGGTTATGGTTTTTAAATCGTCAAGATCCTTTTGTTTGATTTGCAGGTAAATGTGGCGGTTGCCATTACGCTCGTATAATTCAACGTTTAGCGCCTGGTCTTCAGAAAGGGAAAAACGGTGAAAGCCAAAAACTTTTGCGATCTCCTGTTTATGGGCAATTGAAGTTTTTTTGTGTAGTGTAGTAATCAACGGCACGATCTCCTGCTCATGAGTCGCCATCCGTGCAACCGTTTT
This sequence comes from Mucilaginibacter sp., assembly GCF_965200995.1. Classification (GTDB taxonomy): domain Bacteria; phylum Bacteroidota; class Bacteroidia; order Sphingobacteriales; family Sphingobacteriaceae; genus Mucilaginibacter. The sequence continues at coordinate 3,733,926 of NZ_OZ241743.1, forward strand.
CAAATCCCTGATATAAAAGCGGACAAAATCAATTTCATAAGGGAGATTGGATTTATTACGAATATCAAGCCTAAAGAAAATGCGGTTACCTGCAAGGGACAGTTTATCAACCCAGGCTTTTACCCCTCCGGTTTTTTCATGATCCACCACATCTTTGCGTTTACCTTCGGCTAATTGTGTTACGACTGCGCTGTAACTAAAATCAGCAGTTTTAATGACCCGAACTGTCATTGGTGATGCTCCGTCAATTTTGATACTTCTTCCGGCACGTCCGTAGGAATATTCAACCGGGATATGATAGATTTTCGCAGTGCTGACATCCTGCACGTTAATGCGGGTGGGCGCAAAATCCGCATCAATTGCTTTAATGGTAATCAGGGCATCTTCCTTTTGAGTGACATCAAAATCAGATGATGGTTTGCTGATAATCTTAACCGCCGATTTAAAAAACAAAGCGGTGGTTTTATCACGGCTTACATAAGCGGTATCTTGTGCGTAGGAAACTGTTCCCCAGGCACCAAGAATGAAAATAATGAATGATTTTTTCATGGCATTTTGATTAATTATCACGGTCGTTACTATCCTTTAAAAGGACTTCGTAACCGGCCTTTACTTTAACTTTTATCTGTTTTACCTTGTGGTTGAATAAGCCTTTGGCGGCTTCAACCCCTGCACTGGCGGCCTGTGTACCTACGGACTGATCCATTGACATGAGTTGCATAGATTGAACCGCATCGCCAACGCCATTTTTTGCAGCATCCCTTCCGATGGAACCAGGAACATATAAGCCCTCCATACCGTCAAGGTCGTAAACCGCGAGTGCGACCGGCAGGATATTATTGAGATAGCGAATGCTGGTTATTTTGACTTCTAATCGCTCGTTATTCAAAGCGCAGGTGCCGTAAACAAAGCTGCCTTTTGGTATCATTTTGCCGTTTACATAAATGCCATCCAATAACCTCAACTTGATAACCGCGCCGGTTACGAGCGTTTGATCTTCATGCACCACTGCCTGAATAGTATTACCTGCTGTTTCGGTAGCATTAGCGGAGCGACGTTTTTTTGTTTTACCGCCACCATCATAAGAAGCGTAGCTAACCTGCATTTTATCAGATGCGGAATTATCGTCGTCATCATCATTCGCTGCCATTACCGCATAAACGCGCCCGTGATTTTTCAGGGATTGAGTACGAAGCTTGCTATTAGCATTGCCAGGATTTTGTATATCGTTAATTTGTTGCAGCATTTGAGTAAGCTGTTTCATTTCAGGATCGTTGCCGCCGCCGTTACCATTCATCGCTTTCATCATTAATTCAAGCCGTTTTACATCTGCGGCAGATTGCGGCGAAGAGGCGCCGCCGCCGCCATAGCTTGGCTGTTCGGGCTGGTTGATCTGCTGATTGATAGCGGCAAGTTTGGCCTGAATTTTAGCTTCGTTCACATCTGCCACGGTAGGGCCACCTGTAAGGTTCGCGGTCGAACGCTGAGTAGCGGAATCAGTATGCCCGGCTTTAGCGGCATCCAGTCCCATTGATTTAACGAAACTTTCGCTAACCCCGCTGCTGGATGAACTTACGGAATCAGTTTTAACGGTTTGATAAACGCCCATTTTATCCTGGGCCTTTTGATCTTTAAACTGCGCCTGCGGCAGTGTTGCATTTAATCCCTGTGCGTTGGAGCCTTCAAAGGCGGATGCGGATTGTTTACCGCCGCCTAACGCCCAGAATGCCATCGTTAAAAATGGGATGATAAGCAGGGGCATAACGATTAGAAATTTGCGCTCCTTTAGAAATTCAGGAGTATGCTGCGGCAATTGGCCGCTGTTTAATGCTGCATTCATGATTTACTTTTTTTTAGTTAATGAATCTGTTAATTGACGTTTAATAAATTGGGGATTTGGAAACTCTGATGCCTGCCCAATGTGGGCAGACGTATAGTTTTGTGATAATTTTGGTATAGTGTAGAAACTGCAAAATGAGCTACTAATTAATATGATAGCCGTTAGCAAGCCGATTGCAATAGCTATCTGTTTTTTTTGACGTATAGAGTAAGCGTTAAACCACCTGTTTAGCCAAGCCGAAAAACGTATTTGGAAATTGATAATCTGTTTTGCCAGCGAAGCCGCAACCTTGTCGCTCAATTGTGCTGACGTTTTACTGTTTGATAAAATCATAGCTTTTAATGTTGAATGGTGGTATCCCTGTTCGCTAAGGTTTCCCAATGCAGGATCAAAAAACCATGCGGATTATTGTCTGACCTGGCTACATTGCGCAAATACCCCTGAGTGATCAGGCTGCGGTTCGCGGTGGAGGTTGAACGGATAAGCTTTTGTGTAGCGAAACATTTAAAATAGTAGGGATATTGGTTGATGTCCAGTTGAATACTGTCCACGGTAACCTGCTGGCTGATATTGCCGGAAATAAGATTATTGTAGTAACTCTTTTCCTTCAAATCGTTGTATTGATTTTTGGCGCTCTCATCGGCCAGGTATAACGCTTTGCCGATATTGGCATCAATTACTTTTTCGTCGGGGTCCAGGGTGAAAAAATAGTGGTGGAACATCCTTATATGATCCCTTGCCTCAACCGGAATGTTGTCTTTTCGGTCTGCAGCAAAAGCTTCCAGCGCCTTTCCATTCGCCAGGATATAAACATGATTATTTGCAATGTTTGCCGCCTGATAGCTTTTAAAAAGCGCGAAGCAGGAAATAATCGTACATGCTGCAATGAGCAGGTAGCTAAACAGCTTGATATGCTTGAAAGCTGTGTCGATATTTTTGAGTTGTGAAAACATAAATGAACTATTAAGGTGGATAATTAAGCTTTTTGAGGATTTATTTTGGAAGCCTGCTGGCTGTTTGCTCCTTGTTGTTTATCCTGAAAATAGGGTTTGGAAACTGAGCTGTCTGCCATGCTTGCGCTGGTATTTGAACGTTGATTACCAAAAGCATCTGATGACATGCTGCTGCCCGAAGCTGCCCCAACTACTGATTGGCTGGTGCTGCTGACAATACTATTCACCTTTTGAAGTAAACCATTGCCGCCGCCTGCATTTACAATATAGTTGGCTACGCTTGGTACGGTGAAATAACCGATGATGCCTATAATTAAAAATATGAGGTACGCGGTGTCGGTCGAACTAAAGAAAGTATCACCTGCATTTTGAACCTGGCTAATATCCAGTTTCAGCATATTTTCCTGTACCTTACCGATAATGGCACCGAAGATATTTGCCACCGGCAACCATAGAAACACATTGATGTATTTGGCCAGCCAAACCGTTAAGGTGTGCTGAAACCCATCGAAAACAGCTAACCCAAATACGATAGGCCCCAATATGGCAAGGATTATGAGGTAGAATGTTCGGATTGTATTGATACATAATGCCGCAGCTTCATATAGCACCTGCAACACTTCGGACATCCATTGCTTAACCGAATTGCGGAAATTATAAGAAGCCTTAGACATAGCAAACTTCATATCGTTACCTACGCTGGCAAGCATTCCTTCATTTGCACCTGTGGGATCGTCGGGATGAGTGTATTTATACCATTTATCCCGGTCGCCATCGCCGTCGGAGCCAACATACATTTGCCATGTATCCGTTTTTTCTACCGCCGCTTCTTTTGCTTTTAACAAGGTTGCAATAGCGGCATCCGAATTTTGCACCATTCCACCCGTAGCACTCACTGTAGGTGACATAATTCCGTTGATAATCGCTATAACTGTAGGGAATAAAAGAATTGCTAAACCCAATGCAAATGGGCGCATCAGGGGATAAAAATCTATCGGCTCTGCGCTGGCTATTTGTCGCCAAACACGGCTTCCTATATAAAAAAGTGCACCAAATCCAGCTATCGCCCGACCTACACCGATCAACTGGCTGCACATTGGTAGCATATCATTATATACCCCATTTAATGTGCCCTGCAAACCCTGAATATCAGTTGCAAGTCCGTCCGCTTTGGAAAATAAAGGAAAAGCTATCCCCGTTACCGCAAGAATTGCGGTTAAATAAATCTTCTTTTTCATAAAATTGGGATTAGTTGTTTATGCCATAGAGCTGTTTAATCGTTCGGGTGTCGCCCACATCCTTGCTGCGCTGAATATTCAGTAAAACCCCTTGCCGGTTAAAATGCCGGAGAAATTGCAGCTTATCAGAACTACTGGCGTAGATCCGGTCAATGGCCCTCATTCGTTCATCGTCAGACATCCGCAGTTTCCCTGCCGTGAGTACATTAGTTAAATCGTCCAGATTTTGAAGGCTTTGGTTGACAAGCTGCGTATATACGCTACTCATGTAATTCAATTCACTTACACTGAATGAGCCGCTTTGCTGAAATTGCTTGTAGGCGCTTTTATACTCACTTATCAAGCTAACTTGTTGCGTGATGATTTCGGCTACTCTGCCATAATTTTTTACAGTTGGATTTATTGACAGCAAACCGTTAAGGTAAACACTATGCAGATCGAAATTGCCTTTGGACAATTGAGATATACTGCCGTAACCCTGCTGATAAATTTGATAGCCTGTTTTCATATCACTCAAAATGCCTTTCAGTTGGGTAAGTTTTTCAATATCCAAAATGAGCTGCTGCATTTCCTGAACCTGCGCGTAGGCAACCTTTCTCGAAACGAGGCAAAAGGAAAATACCATAATCACTGCGATATGCTTGAAATGTTTTTTCATAATTTATTTTTTATTGAATCCCGTAAATTTTCTTTTCGGAAATTACATTGTTGTTTTCCTGTGAGCGTTGCACGGCATATACTTTAACCTGGTCTGCAAATGCCGAAGCAAAGCGGTAATTATTTTGCATTGAAGAATGGATAACCCCGATATGTTTAAGCCGTTCTTCATCACTCATCTTTAGTTTGCTGTCCGTTACTACATTTTGTAATTCGGTGATTTGCTGATCACAGTCTTTGAATAAAGCAGCTTTGACCTGTATGATATATTTCCTTTCGCTGTCATTAAGATTGGCGGTTTTGTCCAGCATATTCATACGTGCAAGAATATCTTTCTGCCATTGCAGTATATCGCTGACCTGTTTGTTATTCTTCACTACCGGGCTAACATTATTCAGGTTGCTATAGAAGGTTGTATGTAAACCGTTTTCCGATTTAAGGGAGCCGGTTATTGAACCCAGCCCGTTGTGAGCAATATTATTACCTGCTTTATAATAAGCTGCATAAACCTGCAAGGCCGCAATTTGCTGTAAAAGGTATTTCTTTTGGGTGCTTTTTTGTTGGAACCATTCGGCAAAAGTTTGCGCTCTTGCTGTAGTGGCGAATGCAGATGCCGCAACTGTCATTACTGTAAAAGCCAGTAACTTCTTACTTTTACGCCGGATCTCGTCTGCCCGCATTTTTATTTGATTAATTGATTCCATAAAGCTTTTTAATTGACTGTGTATCGCTTAAATCTTTACTGCGTTGCAGGCTTAATTGAATACCCTGATTATTGAATTGATGTAAGTCGTTATAATTTTCATCCAAATGATCGCTGGCCTTATTAATTAATTCCAGGCGTTGTTCATCAGTCATTTGCGTTTTAGCAGGGCTAACAACAAGCATGATCTCATCTAAATTCTTGACGCTTGCATCCAATATTCCTGAATAAACCTGTTGCATATAGCTTAACTCCTTCGGGTTAAAATGACTATCCTGCCGAAATAAACTCCAGGCTCGTTTATATTCACTTACTAAAGCCGCCTGTTTTAAGGTAATATCCTTTATGCGCTGATATTTTGATATGGTGGCTTTGATGTTTCCTAACTCCGTATAGTAATTGCTATACAACTGCTTCTGTTGTTCTGTCCAGCCTGAAATTTCAGTTAACCTGGTTTTCGACATTTGATTTTCAATGACCTTCTGCGCGTTTTGCAACCAAATCGTTTTGTTCTGCATACGCTGTACTTTAAGGTCTATAGCCTTAATTACTTTGGTAACTGTAAGCTTTATTACTTCGCCAATCACAAATTGTGCATTAGCCTTTTGCATGGGTATTATCAAAGCAATAAATACCACTAAAGACGCTATTTTTATAGGTAAATTTTTCATAAAGGCCTCCCATATCCCTGTTTATGTACAGGAATTACTTAATGATATGTAGGAAATGTTATTTGATTTTTTGGTACTGCGTATTTTTCAACATTACGGAGTTTCCGTCTTTACTTGGGGTTATTTGACGGCCATATTCCGTTTCTGCCAACACTTGTTTGTCTTCGCTCCATGTTGATTGCCATTTTTCGATTTTATACTCTTTGGCTTGGGTTATACCGTTTCGTATTTTTTGAAAACCTGTCTTTCGCTCGATTTGGTAACTATTGGTCGATTGAGTTAATGGCGTTATTATCAATGTATCAGAAGCCGTGCTATACTCACTTTTTGATTGATTAGTGAAAGTACCTGATAGCGATTTGTTTTGAGAATTATTTGTGCATCCTATAAAGGCGACAATTGTAAGGATTATAATAAACGATAATGCTTTCATAATTATGGTTTTTAAGTTTATGCTGCTTTTTCCAATTCTTCTCTGACAATAGCGGCTATGCCTAATTGCATGCTCCCATACATTTTAGCGTAGGCGTGGACTTTGGCTTTCTCCGCTGATTCTGTGGTATAAGTCCAGTATTCCTCGCGGCTAACTTCGGTGCGGTAAACCTTAGATAGCTGTCCGTTAAGACTAATAAACACTTCTTTGTATTTTAAATTTTCATCGTTATTCCGGTTCATGCTCATAATCAGGGCAGTTTCTTTATCGGTTATTCCTAACAATTGCTGAATTTTAGGGAAGTCGTTCTGATACTTACGCTGGTCAAGTAATATTTTGCAATCACTATTATTAATGATGGCCTGCTTAACCACTGGTGAACTGATTATATCTTCTATATCCTGGGTAACCACTAAAGCTTCACCAAAATATTTACGCACAGTTTTAAAGAGGTATTTAATATACTCTGCCATTCCTTCCCGCGCAATCGCTTTCCAGGCTTCTTCAATTAGGATCATTTTGCGGGTGTCCTTACTTAGCTTGCGCATTTTGGAAACAAATGTTTCCATGATGATTAAAGTAACCACCGGAAATAAGATGGGATGATCTTTTATATTATCTAATTCAAAGACAATAAAGCGCTTTTGCAATAAGTCGAGATTTTCTTTTGCATTCAGCAGATAGGAATATTCACCGCCTTTGTAGTATGGTTTCAATACAAACAGCATGTTATCTATATCAAAACGAATATCCTTCACTTTTGATTGCTTCATTGTTTCATAAAATTCATTGGAGAGAAATTCATAAAAGCTATCGAAGCAAGGAAATATTTCGGTTTCAACCTTTAATTTTTCGTAGTAATGATACAAAGCGTCCGAAATGGCGACGTATTCAGATCGTTGCACACCCTCATCTTCTTTTTTCCACAAGGCGAGTATCATGGCCTTGATACTTTCTCTTTTTTCGGTGTCCAGATTATCTCCTTCAGGAACATAAAAAGGATTAAAGCTGATCGGTTTGTCCTCTGTATAAGTAAAATAGTAACCGCCTACAAATTCACATAAGCCCTCGTAACTATGTCCCACATCAACGATAACCACATGGGAACCTTGTTCAAAGTAACTGCGGAGCATGTGATTGGTGAAGAATGATTTACCACTGCCTGATGGACCTAATATAAATTTGTTTCTGTTGGTGGTAATCCCCTTTTTCATCGGGTCGTCGCTGATATCAACGTGTACCGGCTTTCCGGATAAACGGTCGCCCAGGCGAATGCCACACGGACTAATGCTTGATTGATAATTTGTTTCCAGATTCAAAAAGCAGGTTGCCTGCTCGACGAATGTATCAAACGTATCATTCATCGGAAAGCTGGCTTCATTGCCGGGCAGTCCTGACCACCATATTTGCGCTGCGCCGTCGGTTTCCTGTTTGGGCTGTGCATCCATCTGTGCTAATGATGAGCTGACTTTATTTTTCAGATCCTTTAAATTGGCAGCATCATCCGTCCAGGCCAAAATATTGAAATGCGCTTTCACAGGTAACCGTTGCTGGCTTATCGCTTCGTTAAGAAAATCGTGCGTGGCATCACGCCCAATAGCATTTTCGCGGGAATAGGCTGAAAGTGATTGAAGTCTTAATTTTTTCGCTTCCAGTTTTTTAATGGTTTGTTTGCTGTCCCCGATAAAAATGTATTGATTATACAGGTGGTTACATTTCAGCAATGTTCCTATTGGTGTGGCAAAGCCTGTACTGAATTTCGTTTTATCTGTACTATATTTATCGTAAGTGATCCGTGGCCCGCAAAGCGCTGGCAGGTCTTCCACATCGCTAAGCGTATAAAGCTGACAATGACTGTCGCCAATTCTAATCTCGTCCTCGATATGAATATCTTTTAAAACGGGTGCCTCGTCTTTATTCAAAAGGAAACAGTATTGTTCTAAAACACCCGGATTTTGAAGGGTGCCAGTTAATTCATCGTCGGTTAATCTCTTCAAAGAAATTAAGCCGCTGTCCTCTAATACCCTAACGAATTGCCCTGCGCTATCCATGAAATCACGGAATAACTCATCGCAGGTAGTTTGCACTGGTACTATACGTTTACGCATCAATACACTGGTCGCACTTGAATACTGCTTGAATTTATCCGGCTTCTTAGTTAAATAAATATGGCAATGATGATGAAGGTAAGCCCGTTCGTTAAAGTAACGTTCACTGGAATGTGACAGGAACGTTTTAACGTTCCCACCGTTATTCTTAGCAAATACTGCTTCGTACTGCTCATTGATAAACCAGTCCTGTTTATGAAAAACGCTGTTTTTAGGCAAAAGTCTTAAAGCTTTAATCAAAACCTCGTGAAATGCCAGGTACTCATCGTTGGATAAGGTGAATATTTCAGGCAGGTTTACTTTGAAACCAATGGTCAAATCACCTTGCACCGAGATCATACATTGATGTTCTACCTTATACACAGGAAAAACCTGTTCTGCTTTGCTATGTGTTGCCATTGTCTATTTTTTTAATTTTAAAAAGACTTTCCGGGTCGTGAATTTTAAATGGTTCGGCAGGTAACGTTTAGCTGCTTTTTTCATCAGTCCATGTTCACCGTATTTATGGCTTAAATTGAAAACCTGATAAAATAATGCGCTTCCTAAAACTGCAATGATCATAATGCAGTAATGAACAGGTACACCAAGCAAATAAATTATTGCAAAGCCGACCAATAAGATGACAAGCCCACCTGCCAGATAACCGATGTATTGAGCTTTCAGCCCTTTAAATTCAATCGGTTTATTAATGCCCTTGTTAATTTGATATAGTGCCATAACTAAGTTTCGTTAAACCCCGAAAAATGATTTCAAGACAGTTGCAACTACCACAAGAAAAATACAGCTACCGAACCAGCTGGAAGCGACTTTTCCGGTGTCATGTTCGCCATCATTCCACTTTTTGAATACTTTGATCGCGCCAACCAAGCCCATTATTGCACCAATGGCATACATTAAACTTGTACCGGTTGAAAAGTAACTTTTGACCTGGCTTGTAGCTGCTGTTATTCCTGAATTACCATCTTGAGCAAATAGAGAGAGGCTAATTAGGATCAGACTTATTGTAGCTACTACGTGCCTGATAAAACTTACCGCGTCTATGCGGCTCTTAAATTTTGGGATTTTCATAATGATTAAATTAAGTGTGAAAAATTGATTATGCCCAGGTTCCTTGCAGATCAGATAAGGAAAGCGGGAACTTGAGCTTTTCTTTGGAGATTTCGACAATCCTGTTAAGCGTGGCGGGCAAATCAATGTCGTCCCTAAACCTTTTGTAAGAATCTATCAAAATCCTAAGCAGTGTAATAAATTCAGGCTTATTGTCGATTTCCTGAAAAGCTGCAATAAGATTGCCTGCTTCAGCTTCTAATTCTTCGGACGGAGAGTAGATCACCTCCTTTTGAGAATTAAGGTTTTCTTGAATTGTAGAAACCGCCAAAACATCATCAGGTGTCGAATCTGAAAAATACAACTCTTCGGATTTTGACACAGAAACGCCGTTATCCAATTTTGCCACGCCCATTACATTGGCGGGCGCTGCCTGAGCATTGGCAAATAGATTGGCGCTGCTTTGTTTGCGGTTCACCAGATTTGTGATTTCTTTTTGGTAATAGCGAAGTATTACATAACTGTAATAAGAAACGGTTAGGATTACGATGGCTGCCAGATAGTGCTGCCAGGAGATTGAAGACAACATATTGCTTTGATTTAAAAATCGCCGCTCCATGCGGCAATCCGTAAAGCAAAGGTTGGGTTAGTGCGAAATATTTTTTCACACCTTACACATGAGGTAGGTGTTTTTTATTTTTTAACCGTTGTAAATGGTTGATAAATAATTAGTTAAAAATCACTCAAATTTCATTTTTTGTTGAGGTGACGTCACATCATCTAATTTTTCGTCAATTCGTCTAAGTAAAGCCAGTTTAAGTTTATCCAAAAAGGATGTCCGTTCTTTTTTACGCCGGGTTATATCCGTGTACTTATGATAGTATGCACCGAGGTCAACGTGAAATACAGTCTGGAAGAAACTAACTACCGATTTTATTTCCGTATTACCGTTGTTGAATACACCAAGGGCAACTAAAGCATAAATTAGTTCTACGAGATCTGTCTTATTAAAAGTCCATGTAAGAGGCAGTTCCAGCCCTATTTCCTGCGGTTGCTCATCATGTTCAATGGTTTTCTGTAATTCGAGGTTTAAATAATCCAGATACTTTTCATTAGCAATGATTTTGCTGAGTTTGTAATCATGACTGGTAGAGTAAAGCTCATCTTCTTCAAAATCTTCTAATTCAACATGAACATCAAAACCACCCCGCGTAAAATACACTTCGTCCATTTGGGTTGAACCGGAACGGTAATATTGGTAAAAAGCTTGGTTATGATCAAAAAAACGTTTTATGTCGGCAAGTTCGTAATTGATGTAATCTTTCAAGATGTCATCGCCACCTAATGGCCGCTGCATAATGAAATTGTAAACGTTTATGAAATAGATGTATTTACTATAAAATTGAGGTTTTACGGTTTTGAAAAAGTGTATTTCATCTTCTTTGTCCTCGAAAGAATAACTGGAAATATAATTTTTCAACTTCGCCATTGCTTTTTTACAAAGAGTGATAGAAGTTTTGTATTGCTCCGCCAATGATTCCCCGTTGATAGAAACTTCATTTAGCTGATTTTCCAAAGCACTGTAGAAACGCTCTGCAAATGTTCTCATAAGATGGTAGATAGATAAGGTTTATAATTTAGTTGCTTTTAATTCAATAGGTTTTTTTTTAATAGGGGTTTAAAATTTTCCATGTACAGCACAGCTTGATTACGGATACATAATCAAAAAAGTTGTCCAGGAAGATTAAATTCAAATCAGGTTTTTGCAGTCAACGGTTTACTTAGCAGATCTAACAAGGGTATGTTTAAGCCATCTGCTATTTCCTGAAGGTAGATATATGAGGGGTTTATATTTCCTGCTTCTAAGCGTTGTATTGACTGCTGGTCTTTTCCGATGGAATGGGCGAGCTGCACTTGTGTAATTCCCTTATCCTTACGGATTAAGCGGATTTTTTCACCCAAGTCCTTCAATAATACTTCCTTATTCATCGGAAGTATAAAAGAAATGTAAAGCAAATGAAATTAGTACAACGGATGCGTTGTATTATTATGGTGCCTATAAATAATAAGCAAAATAATTACTTAATTCAACAAAGCTGACTTATCACCGTTTCAACCAAAATTTTAATATCCTCTTTAATCTGATGGTAATTCATCAATACTTCTGCCTGATCCACATCCCTTACTAATGGGATAGGCTGATATTTCGATTCCTCCTCCCTTATGGCTTCATGGTCGTTTTGAATAGCATTGTGAAAGGTTTTTAAGTCGATTTTATTATCGGGATCATCGGCAACCATGCCGACAAACTCACCTGAAGAAAGACCGGATATTTTAGAAGCCGGTATAGCATAGTCCAATTGTACTGATTTACTGATAGAAGTGTCCTGGCTGTTGATAGAAACGCTTTCCTTTTCCTGATTAATCTTGCCGAAGCGTTCGGACAACTGCTTTGCAGTGTCGCCGGTTACTTGTCCAAAAACCACGTTACCCACTATATTTAAAATCACTTCTGCCTGTTCACGCCCATAATCTTTTTTTAACTGGCTGTAATCCTGAACGGCTAACGTAACTGCTACTTTGTTTGATCGCGCAGTAGCGATAAGATTATCTATACCATTGAAATAAATGGTAGGGAACTCGTCGAATATCATACTGCATTTTTGTTGATTTTTACGGTTGACCAACTTATTGATGCGGTTGATGTATAAGGATAGTACCGCGCCATAAACCTGTGACTTCTGCGGATTATTGGCTAAACAAACGATCTTAGGCTCTTCGGGATTATTTATATCAAGTGAAAAATCGTTACCGCTTAACACATAATACAATTGTGGGGATGATATACGGGCCAGACTAATTTTGGCACTTGCAACCTGTCCTTCGAGTTGTTCATAAGCTTCATTCTTCCAGGCAGATACAAAGGGATTAATTAACACCTCTATTTCCGGTTCCTGTAATAACACCTCAAATAGATTCTTGTAGTCCACCTGTGCAAGTTCTATCACATGGGGAAGGGTACAATAGCGCCCATTCTCATATTTTTTTAAAAACCACATGATGGCGGTAATAAAGTTGATTGGTGATTCAACAAAAAAGTCCCCTTGCTTTTTTATCCACTCGCGGTTTAGGCCAAGCATAATCGTGCGACTGGAATCTATAGCATCGGTAATATCAATCATAGTATGTGGTTCTAATGGATTGGCCCGGTGCATGATCTGTTCAAGATTGATAACGTATTGCACCGGCTTCACTTTGTACAGATGGCCGTATTTCAATAATACGTTGTAAACAATTTTGGTTAGGTCGTCATACTTAAAATCATAAACCAACATGGTAAATCCTTTTTGGATATGCTGTTGAATAATGTGCCGGATCACAAAGTAAGATTTACCGGAACCGGGGCTTCCACCTATCAATGTACCCCGAAATGGGTTAATAATATTTATCCAGCTTTTGCGGGGTTTACCTTTAAGGTTATAGATTGCAGGAAGATTAATAGAATACTCATTTTCAAGCAGCCGCTCTTCCTGCGGAAAGGATTCATTGTCTTTGTTAAAAATATCTTTGCCCAAGTTCAATTTAATCATCCTGAAAAGCAGACTTCCTCCAGACAGTATTAAAAAATACCCCAATGAAGTTAAGCTGATATACAGTATTGTAATCGTATTGAAATGGTAATTTAAGCGCAATAACAGATTGCTGATAAGGTAAATTATCAGTCCTGAAAAACAATAGGTAATAATTGTTTTAATCCTGATCGTTTCATCCTTCTTACCTTTGCTCCCAATTAAAGAAGCCAGTAACAACAACAGCGCAGATGCTTTTGCATACAACACTGTTTTAAAAATTACCATCCTGGATAGCGGTAATACCACATGGTTAACCAATGGTTTTGTTAAACCCCATGCCTGAAAAGCGGGATAACATGATAAATAAAAATGCACGATCAATATTGCTAAACTCAACAATCTTGTAAAGTCTATGATCTTTCTTAATGCCTGTTCATTTTCTCCGGTTTGCATAGTCTAAAAATTAAAGTGAATGACCTTTTCGTTTCTTCTTACGTGTGTTTTGTTTAAGCCTGCCGATAGCCGCCATGTCCTGCTGTTCCTCTTTAAATAGCATATCCAATAAAGAATCTCCGTTATTATCAGAAGCAAAACCTGAAAAATTGTCAGTAAATTTTTGAGATTTGAAATCTTTATTGAGGTTTTTCAAGGTGTCATTTTCGGGTTTGAACCAACCTGTAAGTGACGCTGCACTATACATTTTGCCAAGATCACTGCCGTTAAATACAGCCTTTGATTTATGGTCAACGAACGTGATTCCATATAACCGGCCTTCTTCATTCTGCCGAAATATGACTTGAATACCTTCCGTTTTCAATTGTTTTTGAAATGCGGATTTTGACAGCGGCTTCAATAATGCTTTATCCAATATAGTTTTTAACTCCTCTTTTAACGGTTTGCGAAGTACCTCATTTAGTCGGAAGCGGTCTTCAAGAGTCTTCAAAGTGGGCTTGCCATAGATGCTGCTCGCCTTAATAGGCACCCCAAGTTTGTTCCCTTTTTCATCCAAAACCCAATAAACCAACCCATTTTTTTCATACATTCTTGAATCTTTAGACCCACGATCTGCGGTAATATTGTACTGATTGAGTACGGCATTCAGTTCAGGAATGCTGGTAAATTTGTAGGCTCTTACCACTTCATTTACAACATTCGTGATTGATCTTTTAACTTCTGACTTGCCATAATTTACTTGTTCAAGGGGTTTGCCAATGATATTTTTTTGCTTCCCCTGATCCTCTGCTTTAACAAGGTTGTAGGTCAACTCAACTTGTTTTCTGGAACTTTCAGATGCTTTATTTGCCAATAAATGAAAGCTAATTCGTTTACCATCTGGCTTAATGTTAGTTGTTACGATATGTAAATGGGGATGTCCCGCATCATGATGCTGATACACTAAATAAGGTTGATTTCCAAAACCTAAGCCTTGCATGTAGTCATCTGCAATCTGCTGAAGAATATCTTTATCCAAATTTTCACCCACTGCAAAATTTAACGAAACATGCAAGGTATTGACAAGGGTAAGCTGGTTACGTTTCGCAAGATCTGTCAACCTTTCCAACTTGTTGTTGAATGTTAGATCGAGTGGGTCTTTAAGATAACCTTGTGCTAAAATCAGTTCTGCTTTGCCTAATCCCACCTTATGTTCATTGTAATTTATTGCACCGATGATGCTTCGTCCGGTTTTAATTTTTGCGACCATAATTCTGAGAAATTTTGCATCCGCTCTTTAATTTGACCAATTGCCGGATCAACCTTACTTCCAATAATGGCGAGAAGATTTGACCACAACCTGTTATCCGCATTTCCATGCGCACTATTAATTTGACGCACCGCCTGATTTAGATTATTTCCAATAGCATTTAATTCTTTCCGCAGCAATGCCAGTTCTTCCAGCATCTCATCCATTGACTTATCACGGTAGTTTACAACCACTGGTTTGCTTAACAGTATGCTACGGGCATATTCACTAAGCTTATTAAATCTTGTCTTTTTAAATGCATCGTAAATCAATTGATATTCGGTTGGCTTTAATCTTGTAAGCAATGTTTTTGATCTGTTGTTATCCTGACTTTCCATAATTCTTATCGTTAAAAATTCGACCTCGGAGAATTTTGCCATAGCCCCGCACTGACTTCGGAAGGGAGGGCAAGATTTCGATTGTAATACAATCGTTTATCTTGCTGATTGCTGTTAAGAGGCAATCTCATCCTTTAAGACTTCTTCAATCTGCCTGCATTCCATTAAGAACTTCATTACGTTGACTTCTTCAATTTGGCATCTAAGAAATACTTTAAAGCGTCAATACTGATATCCTTTAAAGAAGCATCGAATTCCACCCCATAGGTTTTCACACGCTTTAATAACGCCTTTGGAATCCATACGTTTAATTGCGCTTCCTCTTCTTTAACTGCCGCAGTTAGCCTGACCGGCTGCACTTCCTGAATGGGTGTTTTCGGCTTATCCTTTTTAAGTTTGTCCGCTAACCCGCCCAGTTTATCTTTATAATCTGTCATTGTAAACCTTCCTTTAAGTACCTGATTGTACCAGACTTTTTGACGACTACATAAATATGTATTTATGTAATTATGCACTGATGCGGTTAACGATCTCCTCCGCTAACGCTGTTATTTCCGTTATGGCTTTGGTATCGTTTCCTTGCAAAACCCCTGCGGTAATTGATGACCTTGCAATGCTCACCCGGTCATAGATCATCGTGTCCAAAACAGGGGTTTCCATACTTTCTAAAAGGCCGCTCACTTCCTTGGTAATACCAGAGCGCGGCTTGATCATATTCATTACAATACCGGCCCGTATATTCGGCTTCTTTACCTGTGCATCCTTTAACAATGCGATAGTCGAACGGATAGCCATCACATCAAAAAATCCGGCCTTCGTCGGTATTAATATAAAGTCCGACAGGCCAAATAATTCCGGCAGCTTGTTCGACAGGTAAGGGGGCGTATCAACGATAATCAGATCGTATTCTAAATTCTTGATCTCCTGCAATTCGTCGTTACCTAATACTGCGAGGTCAGGCAATTCTTCTTTGATCTGAATGAGGCTGCCTTGCAAATCCGTATCAACCAAAGCAACCTTTAGCTGATCCTGAAAACACACTGCTAAATTCATAGCGAGTGTGCTTTTTCCAACGCCCCCTTTTTGGTGGGCTACGGTGATGATTTTTCCCATGTTATGTAATTCTATATTTTAATAAATACATTATACTCTAATTGCATAATGCTGTAATTCTTCAGATACATAATTCTCTAATTGCAGACATCTGTAATTGCATATATCTGTAATTCTGTATTTCAATAATTACACTTTTCTGTAGCTGCATATTCGCATAAATACATATTGTTGTAAATACCGAAATCTATAATTATGTACTGAAACAGTTATCTGTTTTGTTTTGTCCTGTTCCATTGAGCTCCAAGTACGATTGCCTTAAAAATCCAACTGTTCATAAAAACTTCCTGTTTTGATAGCTTTAGATTGATGGTAACCAATACTTCGTTTAGGTTTATTGAATAAATCCGAAGCTTTCAGCAAACGAATTCACACGTGACCCACGAACCGCCAAATTGTCATCAAAATTTAATTAGTTACTCAAGACGATTCGCTGTAAAATGGAGACATCCTGAATTTCCGTTTTATCTCCTGCCGGTAGTTATAGATCCATTCAGCTGCACAAACCTTCCAGTTGGTCACCGGGTAGCCGGCCGCATTTTTCCATGCCCTTAACTCATGTTCTTCATAAAAATCCCGGGCAACCACCAACACTCCCTTTTGGTCAAAATAGATTTCAATATTGGCCAATGATGGCGGCACTGAAGTGCCTAACCCGTCATCATTTCGAGGTGCTATCTTTACGCTTTTCCTGGGTGATTTATGGACGTTCGGAACGATCCGATTTGCTTTACGCTTCATGCCATTTTCATTTGATCGTTTAACTTACCAGAGTTCATAAGCGCTTCGATATCTTCCAGGTTGTAATATGTGATACCACCCAACTTTTTAAAAGGGATCAGGCCTTTGTCGCGAAGGTATTGGAGTTTGCTTTCCGAAAGGCGAAGCATCTTTTTGATCTCGAACGCTTTCAGCCATTGGTGTCCTGGATGGCCGGTCTGTTCTTTTAATAGCTTTTTGATGTCAACAATTAGTTGTTGCTTAAAATCGATCAAGTCCTGCACGGTGATCAACTGATCACGGTGAACTTTTGGAAAGTCATTTGAGCTTTCATTATAATTTGCCATAGCTTAAAATTTACCACAGCAAATGTGAGGAAGGGCAAAATATTTTTTTCACACCTCATGTACGAGGTAGGTGTTTTTTTATAAATAAAAATCTATAATTTTAATTATCAATTGATTTTGATCACACCGAAAATTAGTCACCATGATGCGGTAAAAAACTACGTAATTTGCAGCTTTATAAAACGCCAAAAAAGTATGAACAATGAAAATATAATACAAAAAATATGGAATCTTTGTCACATACTAAGGGGGGACGGAATTAGTTATCATGAGTATATTTCCGAGCTTACATACCTGTTATTTTTAAAGATAGCTGAAGAGAACAAAACAGAAAATTTATTACCTGATCACTGTAGGTGGAATAAATTAGCAAATTATAAAGGTGTCGATTTACTCACCGAATATCGCGACATTCTTACTTATCTTGGAGGACATGCAAGTGTTGAGATTATTAGAAAAATTTATGCATTTCCGACAACTGTATTCTCACATTCAGAAAATCTAAAAGCCGTAATTGACGGCATTGCTAAAATTGATTGGCATTCAATTACCCAAGATGGCATGGGTGATATATACGAAGGCCTCTTATCCAAAAATTCTCAAGATGCGAGGTCTGGTGCTGGACAATATTTTACACCACGTCCCCTGGTGGATAGTATTATTAAATTAATTCAGCCCAAAATTGGTGAGTTAATTCAAGATCCAGCTGTGGGCAGTGGTGGCTTCCTTATTTCTACTGACAAATATATTCGTGAAAATAGTTCTTCAACCGTCTATGATAGCAATCCTCCAAAATATGAAGGGGTCGAAATTGAGAAATCAACTTATAGAATTTGCTTAATGAATGTCTTTTTACATCAGTTAGATGCATCAATAATTTTAGGCGATGCTTTAACTGATGATTCAAGATTGTTGTCAAGCGCAGATGTGATTTTAGCAAATCCTCCTTTTGGAGCTAAGGCCGGTAGTGCAAGACAAAAACGAGACGATATAATTCACGTTACAAGCAATAAACAGCTTGCTTTTTTACAGCACATTATATCTGCGCTTAAGACTGGCGGGCGCGCAGCTGTGGTACTACCTGACAATGTTTTATTTGATGCTGGAATCGGAAAAACTATTCGTCAAGAGCTAATGGATAAGTGCGATCTTCACACAATATTGAGGCTACCCGTTGGTATTTTCTACAGCCCAGGTGTTAAAACAAACGTGCTTTTCTTTACAAAGGGATTGTCAGATACCAACAATACAACTAAGGTATGGTTTTACGACATGAGATCAACCTCCACAAGATTTGGAAAGAGAAGACCTTTAACTGAAAGTGATTTTTCTGATTTTGATAATCTTTACGGAAACGATCCTCATGGCAAAAGCGAACGAATCGACCAGGGAAATGATGGACTGTGGCGGTTTTTTACGCGCGAACAAATTCGAGAAATAGATGACAATCTTGACATTTCTTGGTTAAAATCAGATGATGGGAATGAGGAGTCATTCAATGAGCCAAATGAAATTGCTACAAGTATTATTGAACATTTGCGAGAAGCAATGATTGAAATAAAAGAATTAACCGAGGAGTTTGAAAATTTAGATTTGAATACAATTGATGAGTGAAAGGTGGCAAATTCCCGAAAATTGGTTATGGGTCAACCTTGGCGATATATCTGAAGTAATTGGCGGCGGAACACCGTCTACAGGAGATGAAAGCAATTTCGATGCAAATGGTATCCCATGGATCACCCCGGCTGACCTAACTGGGTTTTCTAATACTTATATTTCAAAGGGTCGAAGAAGTCTTAGTGAAGATGGTTACGCAAAAAGTTCAGCCAGACTAATTCCTGCCGGTTCTGTGCTCTTAAGTTCAAGGGCGCCAATTGGCTATTGTGTAGTAGCGGAAAATGAATTATGTACGAGCCAAGGATTTAAGAATTTTGTTTTAAAGGGGTCTGTCAATCCGGAATATGTTAGGTTCTACTTGTTATATTCTAAGAATTATTTAGAAAGTATATCAAGCGGCACCACTTTTAAAGAGCTTTCCGGTGCTAAAGCATCCACAATTGCATTTCCTTTAGCTCCATTAAATGAGCAGCTTATAATAGTTCGTTTTCTTTCTATTCTAAATGATAAATTAAGACGAACTCGATCCCATTTGGAATTTACTTTAAAGTTAATAAACGTATTAAAGGCAAAAATACTTGAAAAGGCTTATACTGGAGCTTTGACAGATACTTGGAGGTTGAAATACAAGGAAAACAAGCCCCAAGCTACCGAATTGCGGAATCTGATATCCACCATATCTTATGGGTCAGCCGCCAAATCTTCACGGACTGGTAAACTCCCAGTATTGCGAATGGGAAACATTCAAGATGGATTGGTTGATTGGAAGGATTTGGTTTTTACAAGTGATGAAAAAGAAATTAAAAAATTCACTTTGGAACCTGGCGATGTGCTTTTTAATCGCACAAATAGTCCAGAATTGGTTGGAAAAACCGCTGTATTCAAGGGTGAACGCGAAGCTATTTATGCTGGCTACTTAATTAAGGTTCGTTGTTCTGATAATCTCCTTCCAGATTTTTTAAATATTTGTTTAAATAGCCCACAAGGCAAGGAATTCTGTAGACGAGTTAAAAGTGATGGAATTAGCCAATCAAACATCAATGCAAATAAATTAAAGTCATTCGTTTTACCGTTACCTTCCATTCATGAACAACATGAAATTATAAACATAGTCGATCGGAATTTCAATCGTATTAAAACTCTTAAACAAACTACGGAAATTGCATTGAGCAAAATTTATAATCTTGAAACATCTTTTTTGTCAAAGGCTTATAGCGGGGAACTTACAAAAGGCATTATTCAGAAGGAAAGCTCAATGGACATTATCAATAATATAGAGATTCTGGATAACAGAGGTTTTGTGATAGCGCGAAAAGTGAAGCAAAAAAGTAAAATAACTGTAAGCATGAAGAAAAAACTCGTAGATGTTTTAACAGAGACCCAGGAATGGTTATCCGCACAAGAGGCATTTCAAAGATGTGGTATAAGGCTGGATGCAACAACTGAAGATATTGAACCATTATATGCTGAACTCAGAGCTTTGGATAAAAGCGGCATTCTTGCAGTGCAACCGGTATTGGATTCTAATGGCAGGAAACTATATGATCGATTAAAGATAATTAATTAAAAGTACAAAATGCGCTTAGACAAAATTACAATTGGTTCTTCCTCTCCAAGTCCAACTCATCAATTTAAAAATTTGAAAGATGTAACGATAGACTTTGATCAAAATCATTGGGTAACTGTTGTTATAGGATGGAACGGAACAGGTAAGTCTAACGTTCTTGAAGCTTTGGCAATAATTTTTAGAGAATTTATTAGTCCGAAAAAAAATCCAAAAATTGATTTCGCATTTAATTTATCTTATTGGATTGGAAAAGATGAAGACGAACGCGCCATAGTTGTTGACCATGACCCGGATAGAGTTCGAAATAAATTTCTTATTTACACGGCAAAGAAATCTGCTATGAACTCGGCACAAATAAGTGATTACTTTTCCGATGAAATCAAAAAAGATTCTATTACTCATATCAGTAAATTTTTAGATGATGGTAAGACTCTACCAAGATATGTTTTTAGTTACTATTCAGGCGAAAGCCAACGTATGCACGAAATATTCTTACCTTACTTGGAATGGTATGATGATAAATTAAGGAAAGGTGAAGACCCCGGTATAAAAAGACTTTTCTATGCGTTACCCGTTCATAGTCAATTCGTACTACTTGCTTTTTTGATAGGAATTGATGATGGAAGTGATACAGATATCATTGCCAACTTTTTACGAGATAATCTTGGCTTAGATCCTATTAATGGATTAGAGTCTGTTTTGTTTGTTCTTAGGCAACCACCCTGGAAACCACGTGAGGATGGAGATATAAGATTTTGGGGAGCGAAAGGAATTGTTAGTAGTTTTTTATCGCGGTTGCTTGATATTTCATTGGCTCCCATAGAAACAACTCGAAAGGTTCCCGTATCACTGTGGAATAAGGAAACGCTACAGTTTAAATATTTATTTGTTAAAGACATTGGCTCTCTAAAAAAGCTTGTTGGAAGTCAATCTCCCGCAGCTTTTTTTCGCGATCTGGAAAGTACATATGTATCGCAATTAATTGATGAGGTAAGAATAAAAGTTAAATTAAAAAAAACTGATCAATCAGTAACTTTCAGAGAGTTAAGTGAAGGCGAGCAACAATTATTAACAGTTTTAGGACTGTTGAAATTTACAGCAGAAGAAGAAAGCCTATTTTTACTGGATGAACCTGACACCCATTTGAATCCACGCTGGAGTGTCGATTATCTTAGCTATTTAAAAAGTATAATTACAATTTCATCAAATGGTAAGACGAATAGCCATATTTTATTAACTACTCATAATCCTTTAGCAATTGCTGAACTTGTAAAGGAGCAAGTACAGATATTACATCTAAATACCGACAATTTAGATCGCAAAGTAATAGCGACTTATCCTGAAGATGATCCAAGAGGCATGGGATATGCAGCCATAGTTGCAAGCGATATGTTTGGTATAGCATCCACATTGGATCAGACAACTCAACACGCCTTGGAAAAGCAACGAATTTTAGGATCTAAAAAGGTGCTTACAGCGGTTGAGCAACAAGATCTTGAGCAACTGAATGAGCAATTAAACAAATTAGGTTTCCGGTTCTTTCATCCTGATGATGAATACTCTCGATATTTAAGATTAAGGCACCAAATTCTTATAAAGCGTTTTGCAACCGAAGAAACTGAAGCGTTGTCAAAGAATACAGTTAATTTAAACAGGCAAGAACGTGAACAGTTAGCAAAGGAGTTAATTGACGAATTGTTGGCCGAGGGCGATAATACTCAATTATGAGATATATAAACATCGACTCTTTGCGAATGCCTGATGGCTGGCTGGCAAGATCAGCTGTCGCTGCTGCTCAAATCGCAGGTGGTACGGCTCCAGACGATTTCGGAAATTTGTGGCGTGAACTTAAACCAGCTATGCTTCAATTATCCCATTTCAAGTGTTGGTATTGTGAATCTCCAATTGATCGCGATGACAATGCTGTTGACCATTATCGACCTAAAAATCGAGTTTTTGAAGCATTGAATCATAATGGGTACCGATGGCTGGCACTTGAAAAGAGCAACTTTCGCCTGGCATGTACTTTTTGTAACAGTAAAAGGATAGATGTAGATTTTGGAACAGCTGGCGGTAAAGCGGACAAATTTCCATTAATCAACGAAGCAAGAAGAGTATATAATTTAGGATCAGTTGATAATGAAGGACCTCAACTATTAGACCCTTGTGTGATTGAGGACTGTGAATTGTTGGGTTGCCAACAAGAAAACGGTAGACCTTGCTGCGCTACTGAGATTGACATCGAGTTATCACGAGTAACTTCTTCCATTGAAATTTATCACTTAGATAGAGACGCAACTTGTGTTAGGAGGCATGGAATTGCTGTTAGTTTGATAGCAGATATATTAGAAGCAAAAAATCTTTTTAATATTTCGCAAGCAGACGAAACAAGAAAACCAGACTTCAAAAAAGTGGCTAAACGAATACACACCACTATAAGCCGCGAAGCGCCTTATAGTGGTGAAATGAAATATCTGCTTCGAGGACAACGTTCGGTAAATCATCCATGGATTCAGCAATTACTCGAAGCTTAGAGATTGATTCTGATTAATATTTATCTGACTTAATCGACTAAATTTAATCTGTTTTTAAGGGCATTCATATCTTCTTTTAGTTTCCTTTCAACAACCTTAGCATAAATCTGTGTAGTTGTAATCTTTGTATGGCCTAATATCTTACTAACTGTCTCTATAGGTACACCATTAGATAAAGTTACAGTTGTTGCAAAAGTATGCCGAGCGATATGGAAAGTCACTTTCTTCGTTATGCCGCATAAATCAGATATTTCCTTTAAATAACTGTTTACTTTCTGATTAGATACGGTTGGAAAAACCCGCCCGTCTGAAAGTGACCTTATGTTATCCTCGTATTTATCTAAAATTTTTAAAGCAGGCGGTAGTAGCGGTACATTAACAGGTATTAAAGTTTTCTCCCGACACGTTCTAATCCATCTTTCACCGTCGCTACCGGCAATGATATGTGCCGGAGTTAAATTGATCATGTCCACATAAGACAATCCGGTATAGCAGCAAAAAACAAACATATCCCGTACCATATCCAGCCTGGCAATCGACAACTTTTTCTTTTCCATGTCGGCCAATTCCTTTTCAGATAATTGTTCCCGGTTTACCTTTTGGATTTTTAACTTGTAGGTAGCAAAGGGATCGTTTGTTATCCATTGTAAGTTTAAAGCCAGGTTAGTCATTTTTTTAAGCCGGATGATATGCTTCATCACACCGTTGTTGTTAAGAGGCTGCTGGTGATCTTTCGGCTTATGATTGCGTAGAAAAACTTCAAAGTCTTTTACAAACTTGTAATCTAACTGGTGCAGGTAAATGTCCGTTGCGTTAAATTGAGTTTCCAGAAACTTTACTAAATAGCGCTGTGTGACATAGTAATGCTTAAGAGTACTCCACTTTAAGTCCTCGGTAGAAGTTTCGTTATGGTACGTTATAAGGCGGCTCAGGGAATAAACTTGTGCTTCCTCACCGAGATATAGGTCTTTAACCGCTTTGGCGGATAACATTTTTCTTTTAATCTGAAGTTCCTTGTAACTGTTACCTATAGCAAGCCTTACTTCTTCCAGGTAATTGTTAATCGATTTAACTTCATCCTTATTGCCTTTGGCGGCTCCCTTGCCGCCATCCCAATTTTTAGGATCAACATTTTGTTTTAAAGCAATGTAAGCGCGTTGACGGTTTACGGTCACGCAGGCATAAATAGGTTCTTTTCCGTCCTTAGCTTTGTCGGGACGGGTGGTAAAATGAATACCGAACGACTGTGATGTTTGCATAAAATTTAATTTTTAAGTTTTAAATGTTTCATAATCACCCCGTTTTTAGGTAACACAACAGGTAACACAAAACCATCAAAACTTGTCCAAAAAAAACAACTTTTAACGCTGTAACAAACTGTTCTTCAATTGTTTGAAGCGGTTTGTGTTACCTAAGGTAAAAACAAAAAACAGGTAGTCGGATAGGTAACGAGAACTTTGGCTTTAGGAAGGGTTATTCAAGGTATAATTAATGAAAAAACCCCTTAAATCAATGATTTAAGGGGTTCTACTACCTCGCCAGAGGCAGATTTGTGCGCCCACCTGGGCTCGAACCAGGGACCAAAAGATTATGAGTCTTCTACTCTAACCAACTGAGCTATAGGCGCGGCTGGATTGCTTTCGCTTTCCGGCTGCAATTTTACATATTTGCGCTCATAGTTAAAAGCAAAATATGCAAAATATTAAGAACATCATATTTGACTACGGCAATGTAATCTTCCGCATCAGCTTTGAAAAGGCACAGCAGGGCTGGCGGGAGTTGGGCATTAAAGATGTAGAGTCTTTTTTCGGCCATTTGCAGCAGGATCCCTTGTTTGACCGCTTTGACCGCGGCCAAGTTACCGCCGCAGAATTTCGGGACAGCGTACGCCTTAAAACCGGCAACCCGGCATTAACAGACCAGCAGATTGACACGGCCTGGAACAGTATGCTGCTGGGGATTGCGCCGGGCTATCATGAGCTGCTGCTCCAACTTAAAGCCCGGTACCGGACTTTTCTGCTCAGCAACATCAACCCGATTCATTATGACTATATTATGCATTACCTGAAGGATGAATTTGGCTTTGAAGGCAATGACCACCTGTTTGAAAAGGTATATTACTCCCATTTTACAGGTATGCGCAAACCGGAGCCGGCTATTTTTGAAAGCGTACTGAATGAGAATCAGCTTATCCCGCAGGAAACTTTGTTTATAGACGACAGTCCGCAACATTTGGCAGCGGCCGAAAAGTTGGGTATCTGCACTTACCTGATGAAAGCGCCCGATACACTGATCAAATATTTTGAAAACAATGGACTGCTTTAATCAAAAGGGGCAAATGTGATTAGCATTTGCCCCTTTTGTATTTATTTGGCTGCCTTTCGCCGCTGCTTTTCTTTTATAATCAATCCCAGCTCCCGGCTCATCTGGCCGGCAATGGCGGTGTTTTCCTGCGCCCGGCGGAACAGATAAGGCAGTACTGCCTTAACAGGCCCGTAAGGCACATATTTAGCTACATTATATCCGGCATCCGCTAAGTTAAAGCTCAGGTTATCGCTCATACCTAAAAGTTGAGAGAAATATATGTGAGGATGGTTACACGGTATTTTCTTTTTGGCCATTACTTCAGTTAGCATCCGGCAGCTCTGTTCATTATGCGTACCCGCAACCAACGCCACATGGTCGATATGATCGATGCAGAAACGCAGCGCCTGGTTATAATCATCATCAGTGGCCCGCTTATCAGGTTGTATAGGCGATGTATAATCCTGCTCCCCCGCCCGCCTGCGCTCTTTTTCCATATAAGCGCCGCGCACCAGTTTGGCACCCAGCATAAAACCACCGTTAACTGCTAACTGATAATCCTTGCGCAGCAGGTCCAAACGGTCGTGCCGGTAAATCTGGTAGGTATTGTATACAATCACTTTATACTGATTGTACTTCCGCATCATCTCTACGGCCAGTTGGTCAATGGTTTCCTGTATCCAGCTTTCTTCGGCATCAATCATCACCGGAACGCCGGCTGTATAGGCTTTCTTGCAGATGGCCTCTACCCTGTATTTTACCTGCTGCCATTCTTTTTCTTCTTCCGCCGTTAACAGCGTGCCGGTATTTAATTTTTCAAGCAAGCCAAAGCGGCCAACGCCTGTAATTTTAAATACGGTGATGGGTATAGCCGGGTCGCCGGTGGCACGGGTAATCGTGCGCATGATCTCGTCCCTCGTAAAATCGAAAACAGACTCTTCCTCCTCACCTTCTACCGAGTAATCTAAAATAGTGCCTACCCCACCCTGGCGCAGATTTTGAATGGTGCTGTTGCATTCTTCAATCGTTTCGCCACCGCAAAACTGTTTAAATATAGTAGCTTTAATCAATCCTTTAATGGGCAAACCAATGCGCATGGCAAAGTTGGTAATGGGCGGCCCTGCCTTTACCAGCAGGTTATTGTTAATGGCGGTGAACAGCCAGTAAGCACGGTTCAGATCAGCATTGGAAGTATGCCGGAAAGCTACCTCGGTATCCTCAAAAGACAGGGTGTGATTTGCCGGTTGCTGAACCGGGCCATCGGGTGTTAGCATATGCAAAATTAGAAAATGAATGGCAGATAACTCATTATTGTTTGAATAGTTTATTTTTGTCCGTATCATGATTGAATTTAAACTTGAGGGCGATTATATACCGCTTATCCAGTTGCTGAAAGCCACCAACCTGGTGCAAACCGGCGGCGAAGCCCAGCTGATGGTGACTGAAGGCAAAGTAAAATGGAACGGTGAGATAGATTACCGCAAGCGCCTTAAAGTTACGGTTGGGGATACCGTGGAGTTTCAGGGCCGGAAAATCAGGATTGTTTAAAGATGGATACAATACAGAGCACCGATTACCCGGTAGTGGTACGCCATACCATGCAGCGGCTTTTGCAGTTCATCCGGCAGGCTAACTATTCCAAAATATTTGTACTTACCGATGAACTGACCAGCAGGCATTGCCTGCCGGTATTGCAGCCCGTGTTGGATGAGTTGCCGCAATATGACCTGATTGAAGTTACCTCCGGCGAGGAAAATAAGAACATCGATTTCTGCATCGGTATATGGAAAATGCTGGTAGATTTTAGTGCCGACCGCCATGCGCTGCTCATTAATCTGGGCGGCGGGGTAATTACCGATATGGGCGGCTTTGCCGCTTCTACCTATAAGCGCGGGATTGATTTTATACAGGTACCAACTACCCTGCTGGCTCAGGTGGATGCCTCGGTAGGCGGTAAAACAGGGATTGATTTAGACCATGTGAAAAATCTGATCGGCACCTTCACCTTCCCGAAAGCGGTTTTTGTAGCGCACGAATTTTTACAGACCCTGCCTAAGCGGCAAATCCTGTCTGGTATGGCTGAAATGCTGAAACACGGGTTGATTGCCGATGCCCGATACTGGCATGATCTGGTAAGTGCCGGTTTGCAGTTACCCAACGAAGACCTAGTTAACCGCTCTATCGAAATCAAGAACCGGATTGTAATGGATGACCCGCATGAGCGCGGTTTCAGGAAAGCCTTAAATTTTGGACATACTATTGGCCACGCTGTGGAAACCTACTCATTGGAAAATGATGCCAATCACCTCACGCATGGCGAAGCCATCGCCATCGGTATGATCTGCGAAGCCTGGCTGTCGCATAAAAAATTGACCTTGTCTGCTGAAGAGTTGCAGGAGATTGTTGGTCTGATTACGGAATGGTATCCTAAATATTATCTGGATGAGGGCTGCCATACGGTGTTAAATGAGCTGATGCGTAAAGACAAGAAGAACAAGGGTGCCGAAATAAACTGTACCCTGCTCACCAAAATAGGCGAATGTGAAATAGACCACATTTGTACAGAAGAGGAATTGTGTGATAGCTTGAGGTACTACGCTTCATTGTAATTTCAGATAGTTTTTCCTTGCGGAGGAACGGGCCAGCTGAAAATAATATTTGGTTCTTGCTATCAATTTTCACAAAAAATAAAATTTAATGTTGACATTTTAATTTATACGTGTACATTTACCACCGTAACAACAAAATGAAAGTTTCAAACGCATACATCTTCGGTTATTACTTTTACTTTAGCAGTAAGAGCCGGGACTGATATGTAAAAACACAACATATTAAACAACAAAAAGTCCCGGCCCGAAAGGCCGGGACTTTTTGTTTAAGCACACTATGGACAAGTTAAAGCCAAAGGTAGCCATACAGGGTATACGCGCTTCATTTCACGAGGAGGCCGCCTTTCAGTATTTTGGTAACGAAATTGAGACGGTAGAATGCAACTCCTTCAAGCAAACCTTTGAAGCGCTGAAGAACCGTGAGGCTGATTATGTAGTGATGGCGATTGAAAACAGCATTGCCGGCAGCATACTGCCTAATTACAGTTTGCTGCTGAGCTACAACTTTCCGGTGGTGGGCGAAGTGTACCTGCCTATCCAGCTACACCTGCTGGCTTTGCCCGGCGTTAATTTCGAGGATGTGAAAACCGTGATCTCCCATCCCATTGCCATAAGGCAGTGTATTGATTTTATCGATGAATATCCGCATTTAAAGGTAGTGGAAAGCAATGATACCGCTGCCTGCGCCCGCCGCATCCGCGAGGAGCAGCTTACGGATACGGTAGCTATTGCCAATACGCTGGCCGCGCAGCTATATAACCTGGAGGTGCTGGAGCGCCGCATTGAATCCAACAAGAAGAACTTTACCCGGTTCCTGATTCTTACCCATCATGAAAATGCGCAGCAGGTGGCTGCCAATAAAGCTTCCTTGTGTTTTCAGGTAAGTAATGAAGTGGGTGCACTGGCCAAAGTACTGAATATACTGGCGCAGGAAGGCGTAAACATGAGCAAAATACAATCCATGCCAGTACTGGGCAAACGTAATGAATACAACTTTTATGTAGACATTGAGTGGAGCGACAGCCGAAATTATGATATGGCTATCCGCCAGATACTCAAGTACACGCATAATTTCAACATTCTGGGTGAGTATTTGCGCGGGGAAGAATAAATTGAAGTCCGGAAATCGGATGTCCGATAGACCAGAAGCTAAAGCTCAATTAACATATATGGAGTCCGTTAAACACAAATAACCAATATTTTAAAATCACATCACTAACATTATTCAACTCCGGTCTTTCGGACACCCGACTTCCGGAAAAAATCAACAGCCATGAAACTCGATTTAAACA
This sequence comes from Mucilaginibacter sp., assembly GCF_965200995.1. GTDB lineage: Bacteria > Bacteroidota > Bacteroidia > Sphingobacteriales > Sphingobacteriaceae > Mucilaginibacter. The sequence continues at coordinate 3,763,330 of NZ_OZ241743.1, forward strand.
TACAACCACTAAGCAGCTGGATTAACACCGGCAAACAACCGTTACTGATAGCCGGACCCTGCAGTGCCGAAACTGAAGAACAACTGGTAGCTACCGCACACTTACTGGCTAATACCGGCAAGGTAAGCGCCCTGCGTGCCGGTATCTGGAAGCCGCGCACCCGTCCTGGTGAATTTGAGGGTATTGGTAGTATTGGTTTGGAGTGGTTGAAACGAGCCAAAGCCGAAACCGGCCTGCCTACGGCTGTTGAAGTAGCCACCGGCAAGCACGTAGAAGAAGCGCTGAAAGCCGGCGTGGACATTTTTTGGGTAGGTGCCCGTTCTACGGTTAACCCTTTTACGGTTCAGGAAATTGCGGATGCGCTGCAAGGTGTGGACATCCCGGTGATGGTAAAAAACCCGGTTAACCCGGATTTAAGTTTATGGATTGGCGCGTTGGAGCGCATCAACCGTGCCGGCATTACCAAGCTGGCAGCTATACATCGTGGTTTTTCTTCATTTGAAAAAACGGCTTTCCGCAACGAGCCGATGTGGGATTTAGCCATCAACCTGAAAACCCATGCGCCTGAACTGCCGATTATTAATGACCCGAGCCATATCTCCGGCAACCGCGAGCTGATACCCTATGTGTCGCAAAAGGCGCTGGATCTGGATATGCAGGGCTTGATGATTGAATCGCATATCGACCCATCTGTAGCCTGGACGGATGCCAAGCAGCAACTTACCCCTTCGGCACTTGCTGAGCTGATTGACCGCCTTACCCTGCGTAAACCGGAAGCGGTAAGTACTGATTTAAAGGATAAATTAGCGGAGCTGCGTACGCAGATTGATAAACTTGATGATTTGGTGATACAAAAACTGGCCGAGCGGATGCAGATTGTAGAACAAATCGGCAACCACAAAAAGGAAAACGGTATCACCATTTTGCAGGTAAATCGCTGGGACGAAATCCTGCAAAAGCGTACCAACTATGCTAAAGCGTTAAAGCTAAGCGGTGAGTTCACCGAAAAATTACTGGAGCTTATTCATGGTGAATCCATCCGCAAGCAAACCGAAATTATGAACGCCGGGCAAGGCGCAAACCAACCAAAGGAAAATTTAACCCACGTATAATACTTTCCACTACCAAAATGTCATTTCGACCGCAGGGAGAAATCTCCTTCAGGCAACTGGTCTGCGGCAGAAGATTTCTCCCTGCGGTCGAAATGACAATAAATAGTTTATTATTGCGTGGGGTAGTTTGGCAATTGGATGCTCTATATGGGCGGTCATACTTCCGTGCGATTGCTTTGCACCTCGCCATAACAATATTAATGTTCTTCTAATCTTTCATTCTTATAATAGGCGAATGTCATCAAACAACCTCATCATATCAACTCCATCTAAAAACATCAAAGCCACTATACAACTCACAGGCTCTAAAAGTGAATGTAACCGTGCATTGGTTATTGAGGCGTTGAGCAAGGGCACCGTTAAGGTAGAAAACATATCAGATGCTGCAGATACGGTTACATTAGCTGCAATTCTTTCAGGTAAAGCTTTGATTGGGACTAATGAAATGCCTGTGGTAAATGTGGGCCCGGCAGGTACGGCTATGCGGTTTTTAACGGCTTATTTTGCTTTGCAGCCCGGTGAGATATTGCTTACCGGTTCTGAACGGATGAAACAGCGGCCGATTGGTATTTTGGTAGATGCACTCCGCAGTCTGGGTGCCAAAATCAATTATACAGAAAATGAGGGGTACCCACCATTGCAAATTAAGGGCAGTCTTGAGCAAATCACAGACAGTATTAGTATTAAAGGTGATGTTAGCAGTCAATATATTACCGCGTTGCTGCTAATTGCCTCGCAGTTACCAAACGGCTTGCACCTGCATATTGAAGGGGAGCTTACTTCGCGCCCATATGTGGAAATGACCCTAAGTATGTTACAGCAGGCCGGCATTCAGCACCAATGGAATGAAAATACCATTAGCATTGCCAACCAAACCTTCCGGGAAGGCAGTATTTGGGTAGAGCCGGACTGGAGCGCGGCCTCCTACTGGTATGCCGTAGCGGCGCTGGCTAACGAGGCGGAACTTTTTCTGCCTGGCCTTACTGCGTACAGTTTACAGGGCGACAGTGTGCTTACGGAACTGATGGCTAATTTTGGCATTACTTCACAATTCAAAGATGGTGGTGTTTACTTGAAAAAGGAGCCGAAACCTATACTTAGAAAAATCTTCGACTTAAAAGCCTGCCCCGATTTAGCACAAACCGTGATTGTGGTATGTGCAGCTTTGGGGCACGAAGCAACCTTTACCGGCCTGGAAACACTGAAGATTAAAGAAACCGACCGTATAAAGGCACTGCAAAATGAGCTTGCACAAATGGGCGTAAGTCTGATTGAAAAGGGACAGATTTACAAACTGGATTGCAGCAAACGGTTTATGCCGGAGCGCATTAAGGTTAAAACCTATGAGGACCACCGCATGGCCATGGCATTTGCGCCGCTGGCTTTAGTAATACCACAGGTGGAAATTGAGGATGCAAAAGTAGTAGAAAAATCATACCCGGATTTTTGGAATGACTTTGAAAAAGCCGGATTTGATATAGACTAATCTCAATAGTAATTGGCTTATGGCATAAGTTTACATACTTAACCGTTTGTGCAAGTGTTTATTGTATAGCATATCAGGCTAAAGTTTAACGCCATACTAAATGTTGATTTTTGCAATGGCATTAATGAGTTACTTGTTTTTACGCTGTGTATCCTGGCAATGCTTGTTAGTTACAGGGCTTTAACCGCTCAACTAATTTATGGTTTTCCTTTGAAGTTGATGGCGACCTTGTCACAAAATTGCTGCTTAGGCATATCATACCCGGTAGCTTTTTATGATATAAACCGGAACAGGATGCGGCCGGCAAGTTCATGAGTAATTTAAGTGCAACAAATAATAAAATGAATCTGTAGTACTAACCGGAAACGTATTTTTGTGAAGCTGGCATAGCTAAACTTATGTAAAGCCAGGCAATACTGCCCAGCTGATTTTGATTCAAGCGTTCCCATTATGGTAGTTCATATTAAAAACATGGTATGCCGCCGTTGCCTGATGGACGTTGAGGCATTACTTAATGAAACCGGTTATACGGTCGAAAAACTAACATTAGGGGAAGCTGAGATAAAAGAAGTATTAAGTTTGAATGAAATGGAGCAGCTAAATCAAAAGCTCCGGCATTTGGGTTTTGAGTTGGTAGACAGCCACAAAGGCACTCTGGTAAATCAAATCAAAGCGCTCATTATTGATATAGTACACCATCGGCCGGAACCCATAAGTATTAACCTTTCCGACTACCTGACCGCACATCTTCCTTATGAATACAACTACCTGAGCAACCTGTTTTCGGAGCTGGAGAGCAATACGATTGAAAAATATTACATCAGCCAGAAAATTGAAAAGGCGAAAGAGTTGCTAACTTACGATGCACTTACCTTAAGCCAGATTGCTTACCAGTTAGGCTATAGCAGCGTTGCACATCTATCAAACCAATTTAAAAAAATTACCGGGTTTACACCCGGTCATTTTAAGGCTGTTAAACAGAACAAACGGCGAAATATTGAGGAACTGTAAATGATGTAATAAACGCCCTGAATGATATAAAGTTAACAGTAACAAGTTGTGCATCTTTGTATATTCTAATTCAAAGACATGACACATACTTATAATATTTCCGGCATGACCTGCACCGGTTGCCAGTTTAAAGTACAGCACCTGCTTAGCCAGGTACCGGGTGTACAGCAAGCTGAAGTAAATCTGGAAAAAGGACGGGCTACCATTAGCATGGATTACCATATTACCACTCCCGAATTACAGCAAACTTTAAAGGATTACCCGAAATACCAGCTAACCGATGCCCCTACCCCTGCATTAAGCAGCGCCTATGAAGAAGCAGATACCCGTACATGGTTACAAATTTACAGGCCTATTTTATTAATATTTGCTTACTTGCTTACCATTTCACTTATTGCAGGCAACAGTATTTCAGGCTTTTCTTCCATGCTAACCATGCGGGTATTTATGGCCGGATTTTTTCTGGTATTCTCCTTTTTTAAATTATTGAACCTGGAAGGTTTTGCCGACACCTACCAGATGTATGATGTGGTAGCACGTAAATACCGGGGCTGGGGTTATATCTACGTTTTCCTGGAGCTTGGTTTAGGATTGGCTTATGCTGTTAACTTTAGTCCGTTGATTACCAATGCCGTTGCATTTATTGTAATGCTGATCAGTATTATTGGCGTACTGCAAACGGTGCTGAATAAACGGGCCATCAAATGCGCCTGCCTGGGTGCAGTGTTTAACTTGCCCATGAGCACCGTTACTATCATTGAAGATGGGTTGATGATTGCCATGAGCGGTATTATGCTTGCCCAACTGCTATAAATAGTTGTTACAGCTTTACAGTCTTATTTAATAACCAGTAATCAGCTATTACCAGTGCAGCCATTGCCTCTACAATAGGCACAGCGCGCGGCACCACGCAAGGGTCGTGCCGGCCCTTGCCTTGTATCTCTGCTGCCTCGCCCTCAGCATCTATGGTTTGCTGATTGGCCATGATGGTAGCTACCGGTTTGAACGCTACTGTAAACTCGATTGGCATACCGTTACTTATACCGCCCTGTATACCGCCTGAGTAATTGGTACGTGTTTGTATGGCACCGTCTGCACCTCTCACAAAAATATCGTTATGCTCAGAGCCGCGCATCCGGCTGCCGCTAAAGCCCGAGCCGTATTCGAAGCCATGCACAGCATTGATGCTTAGCATAGCCTTGCCTAATTCGGCATGAAGTTTATCAAACACAGGTTCGCCTAAACCCACCGGGCAGCCGGTGATATAACAGCTCACCTTACCACCTATGGTATCTCCCTGTTTACGTATGCCATCAATACAGGCAATCATTTCTTCGGCGGTAGCCGGATCAGCGCAGCGAATAATATTGGCTTCTCTTAACGCAGTAAACGCTTCTGCATCATGATAATCCACATTTGGTGCATCAATCCTGCCTACACTGCTTACATGGGCCAGCACCTCAATACCTGTTTGCTTCAACAGCAGTTTTGCAATAGCACCCGCGGCTACTCTTGCCGCAGTTTCGCGGGCCGAAGATCGCCCGCCTCCCCTATGGTCGCGTACGCCATACTTGGTTTGGTAGGTATAATCAGCATGTGAAGGGCGGAAAATATCCTGGTTATGGCTGTAATCCTTTGAACGCTGGTCTTCATTAGGAATTAGCATGGCAATCGGTGTTCCGGTAGTTTTGTTTTCAAACATTCCGGACAGGATTTGCACCTTATCGCTCTCCTTGCGCTGAGTGGTAATTTTGGATTGCCCCGGTTTGCGCTTGTCCAGCTCGGCCTGTATAAAGGCTACATCAACTGGCAAACCAGCCGGAGAGCCATCAACAATTACCCCAATCGCAGGCCCGTGAGATTCGCCAAAAGTGGTAATACGGAAGAGATTGCCAAAAGAATTACCGGCCATAATGTGTTTTAGATTATAAGTACTTTAACAACCTGTCATTGCAGGTACGAAGCAATCTTGTAGCTATGCCTATCCACTCTGTGTACGACGGGATTGCTTCGTACCTCGCAATGACAAGGTTACCAATATAAGAATTTACGCTATCCACTGTACTTTTTCTTCTAATGGTGTTTTACGTTTGCCTTGAGGCTGCTCGTCGGCATAGCCTAAGTAGAACAAGCCCATTACCTGATCTTCCTCAGCTAAGCCCAGGTACTCCTTCATAGCAGGTTTCAGCGTTTGGCCGCCGGTGCCCCAATAAGCGCCAATACCTGCTGCAGTTGCGCCCAGCAGAAAGTTTTCAATGGCGCATGCAGTGGCTGCAATTTCTTCAAACTGCGGTATGTTAGGGTTACTGCCGCGCTTCATATAGGCCACAACAATATGCGAGGCGTTATCACCCATCTTCGTCAGATTTTCATGAACGGCTGGCTTGAAGTTCTCTTCAGCAGTATTTTGTTGATACAGTTCGGCATGTTTGCGGCAAAACTCGGCGGGTTGCTCATATACAATAAAACGCCATGGCTCTGTTAATCCATGGGTAGGTGCCCAATCGGCCAGGCCGATCAAAGCTTCGATATCTTCTCTGGCTATCTTACGGCCGTTCATGGTAGCCGGCTTTATAGTGCGGCGCGACTTAATAATGTCAGCAACGGTATTAAATTGTTCGTTCATAAAAAAGCGCCTGTTGTGGCAGGCGCTAAATTAGTTATTTATACCAATAGGTGTGTACCGTTTTGTATAGCTTTAGCACCGTTACGGTTAATACAATGCAGGATATTTACCCGGATTGGCTTCATGCATCATGGTATATACCGTTTCTATCACATCATCAACTGAGGGTTTGCAAAAGTAATCGCCATCTGAACCATAAGGCGGCCGGTGTTCGCGGGCACAAAGCGTGTGCGGCTCTGCATCCAGATAATAATAACCCTTTTGCTGCTCTAATACCTTCTGCAAAATATAAGCAGAACTGCCGCCCTGTATATCTTCATCAATAATCAGCAGCTTATTGGTTTTCTTAAGCGAAGAAACACAAAGCTCATCCCTGTCAAACGGGTACAGGGTTTGCGGGTCTATTACTTCAGCATCAATACCCATAACCTGCAGTTCCTGCACGGCCTCCATTACAATGCGTAGCGTTGAACCATAGGAGATGATCGTGATGTCGTTTCCCTCCTGTATGATTTCGGCCTTACCTAAGGGTATAGTAAAGTCGGCAACATTGGTTGGCAGTTTTTCCTTTAGCCGGTAACCGTTCAGGCATTCAATCATTATGGCGGGTTCATCGCCTTTTAATAAGGTATTATATAATCCGGCAGCCTGTGTCATATCCCTCGGCACACAAATATGCAATCCGCGCAGGGTATTTAATATTACGCCCAGTGGCGAGCCCGAATGCCATATCCCCTCCAGCCGGTGGCCACGGGTACGGATAATAAGCGGCGCTTTTTGCCCGCCACGTGTACGGTAACTCAGCGAAGCCAGATCATCACTTAATACAGTGATTGCATATAGCAAATAATCCAGATACTGTATCTCGGCAATGGGTTTTAAGCCACGCATGGCCAGGCCCATGCCCTGCCCGATAATGGTAGCTTCGCGTATACCGGTATCCGTAACCCGCTGAATGCCGTATTTGGCCTGCAGGCCGGCAAAGCCCTGATTTACATCACCGATAGCCCCCACGTCCTCACCAAAGGCAACCAAACGCGGATCGCGCCCGAAATGTATATCAAAGCAAACATTCAACAATTCCCGGCCATCCATCATACGACTGTCTTCGTTGTATTCCGGGGCTACAGCCTTTGTGTTTAAAGGTGATTCGGGGGTATCAGTAAAAAGTTTTGAGTTAAAACGTTCGTCGTTGTCAACTGCCTGCTGCTGTAACCACTGCACAAGCGGCCTGCGTTGCGCCTGTTTATCTGATACGGTTAGGCGCAATGCCTTACGGGCAGCGGCAATCACCTCTTTTCTGCCCGGATCTAAATATTGTTCTAACTGTGCAGCAATCTCTTGTAGTTCAGCAACCGGCGTAGCTGTTACAGCCAGGCCATTAATTATTTTTACAGCCTGCCGGACCTCTGTTTGTATTTCGCCTGCCAAGTCTTCCCACGCCTCACGCTGTGCATCCCGTACAGTTCTTTTTGCGGCCGCTTCCAGTTCGTCAATTTCTTCTGCGGTAGCCATTGCCGAATTTATTATCCATTGGCGCATTTGCAACAGGCAGTCGTGCTCCGCTTCCCAGCTCAGGCGATCCTTAGATTTGTAACGCTCATGCGAACCGGAAGTAGAGTGCCCTTGCGGCTGTGTCATTTCCGTTACATGGATTAGTACAGGCACATGCCCGGTACGGCATAAATCAATGGCGCGGGCGTAGGTTTCGCACAAAGCAACGTAATCCCATCCCCGTACTTTAAAAATTTCATAGCCATTACTCCCCGGCTCCCGCTGGAAACCCTTTAACACTTCAGAAATATCTTCTTTCGTAGTTTGCAAACTGGCCGGCACTGATATGGCATAGGCATCGTCCCAAACGGATATTGCTATAGGCACCTGCAGCACGCCTGCAGCATTAAAGGTTTCAAAAAATAAGCCTTCGGAAGTTGAACCATTGCCGATGGTACCAAACGCCACTTCGTTACCATTTACTGAAAATTGCTTTAGCTCTGTCAAATCCGGGTTTTCTCGGTATAACTTTGAAGCATATGCCAAGCCCAAAAGGCGGGGCATGTGGCCGCCGGTGGTAGAAATATCAGCCGAGCAGTTCATCTGCTCGGCCTGGTTTACCCAGCTACCATCGGGATTGGCATACCGGGTGGCGTAATGGCAATTCATCTGCCGCCCCGCCGAAGCGGGATCTTTTTCAAGATCGGGGTTGGCATATAACTGCGCAAAAAACTCCTTCAGGTTGCTCATGCCGGTGGCAAACATAAAAGTTTGATCGCGGTAGTACCCTGCGCGCCAGTCGCCCGGTTTAAACGCTTTGGCCATAGCCAGCTGGGCCACTTCCTTACCATCGCCAAAAATACCGAACTTAGCCTTACCGGTCAGCACCTCGCGGCGGCCCAGTAAACTGGCCTGCCGGCTTTCATAGCCAACCCGGTAATCATCAATTACTATCTTTTTGAAATCATCAAAACTCAACTCGGCAGCATTTGCTCCGCCGGTTGCCTGTGTTGCGGTTTCAGGCATATATAATTTTGTTTTTGCGGTAAATGTAAAAAATTCTGTTCTGTATTTGCTGGTACAAACGTGAAGTTAAATTTGTTAAATTGATTTTAGAATTACATTCTATAAATTACATTTGTGTTATAAAATAAAAACATGAAAAAACTTTTGATATTGTGCATGGTGGTTTTGGGCTTTGCATTTAAGGCGTCAGCACAGGATGACAATAAAGCAGAATTTAAATTCAGCGAAGAAAAGCACGATTTTGGAAAAGTGCCTGTTGGTAAACCGGTAACTACCATATTTGAATTTACCAACGTTGGGCAAGAACCTTTGATACTTACCGAAGTAAGACCTACCTGCGGATGCACCATAGCGGATTACACCAAGACCCCTGTTAAAAAGGGTGAAAAGGGTACCATTAAGATTACTTTTAATGCCGCCGTGGTTCAGGTTTTTAATAAAACCATTGTAGTTACCTCAAATGCCAAAACATCTACCAAGTACCTGAATATCATTGGCGAGGTAGTAGCGGCCAATACACGATAAGCAGCAACACGTTTCAACAAAATATTTAAAGGGAGATGCCAACAGCATCTCCCTTTATTATTAACAGAATTTTTTACTTTTGCTTACATGCCAGATATCTCACTGAAAGGCCGGCACATGCCGGCTTCGCCCATCAGAAAACTTACGCCATTTGCCGAAAAAGCCAAAAGTGAAGGCAAAAAGGTTTATCACCTTAATATAGGGCAGCCGGATATTGAAACGCCGGAAGGTATGCTGAATGCCGTAAAGAACATCCAGTTTAAAGTTTGGGCATATACCGCATCGGAGGGTACACTCTCCTACCGCAAAAAGCTCATACAATATTATAATAAACTTAATTACCAGCTTGCGCCCGAGAACATTATAGTAACCACAGGCGGCTCCGAAGCCATCACCATTGCCATGATGACCTGCCTCAACCCCGGAGATGAAGTGATTATACCGGAACCATTTTATGCCAACTACAACGGTTTCGCCTGCCAGAGCGATATTGTGGTAAAGCCTATATTGTCTTATATGGAAAATAGTTTTGCCTTACCCTCAATCAGTGAGTTTGAAAGGCTGATTACTGAAAAAACTAGGGCCATTATTATTTGCAACCCGAATAATCCAACCGGCTATCTGTATTCGCGGGAGGAGATGGAGGCGTTGAAGCAGTTGGTGCTGAAATATGATTTGTACCTGTTTTCGGACGAAGCCTACCGTGAGTTTTGTTATGACGGGCGCGAGTTTATTTCACCTATGCATTTAACAGGCCTGGAAGAAAATGTAATAGTGATGGACACCGTAAGTAAGCGTTACAGCGCCTGCGGGGCACGCCTGGGCTGCCTGATTACCAAGAACAAACAAGTATTGACCGCTGCTTTAAAATTTGCGCAAGCCCGCCTTAGCCCCGGTATGCTGGAGCAGATTGCCGGCGAAGCTGCGGTTGATACACCCGACAGTTACTTTGATGCCGTAAGTATTGAATACACCCATCGGCGTGATGTACTGGTAAACGCCCTGAACAAAATGGAAGGGGTGTTTTGCCCTAACCCCGGTGGTGCGTTTTATGTAGTAGCCCGCCTGCCGATTGACAATTCTGATAAATTTTGCCAGTGGATGCTGGAAGAGTTTATTCATGAGAATGAAACGGTAATGATGGCGCCTGCCACCGGCTTTTACAGCACTGCCGGTGCAGGGATAAATGAAGTACGGATGGCCTATGTACTAAATAGCCATGACCTGAATAAGGCGATGATTTGCCTGGACAAAGCATTACAGGTGTATCCGGGCCGGTTAACCGGCACCGAGGCGCTGCATACAACATTACCTGTATAAATGAGCAACAGGCAGAAAATTCTGGCTTAAAGTTTGTACCTTTGAACCATGCTTATCCCCGCAGGTTTTGCTGGATTTGCTCAAAAAGATGGGGTCGACCGGAATTGACAGGATGGAGATAAGTAAGTAAGCATGCAGCGCGTTGGGTGAATTAGCGCTATAATCAGAACGCTCAAAATTTCAAATGGCGAAAACAACTACGCCTTAGCTGCCTAATTTAGAATTAGCATAGCTTTTGTCCCGCCGGTGTTCCGTTTTGTTGAACCGGTATATGGGGCATCGAAAAACAAAACTGGTTTGCTTAAGGTGTGATAAGCGAACGAGATAAAGCACCTACGGAAGATGGTACAGGTGAGTAACTGACCTTCCCCTTCCCGACAATTTAACAGCACTAAGCATGTAGAAAGCTTACCTTATACCATGTTTGGACGAGGGTTCGAATCCCTCCGGCTCCACAAATCCAACTCCTAAATAGCTATAAATAAGCTATTTAGGAGTTTTTTAATAAGTTGTGGTGCTGATTGTGGGGCTGATTTCCATTTGTTTAATTATTCAGATTATCACTTATCTAATCGGTTTAATAAATTCACTAATGTCGCCAGCTGATTCGGCTTTTTTTTACCCAAATCCGACTTGTTAGGTATGTAAGCAACATCAGCGTATTCTCCAGTATATACTTCAACTCATTAAATAAAATGTTCATAGTTTGCGAAATGGATCACATTAAACATGTTCAAAGCTGTTCTTCAAGTATTGGACCTGTGGCGGGATCAGGTCTATTAAGCTGAACGGACGGAAAAGCCTATTATCCGCTAACCGATTGAACGTAATTTATTGCTGCCATAGTTTGCAGCTGACTTTTAAAAACCCCGGAACACCATCAATCTTTTGAGCCAATCACATCAAAATCGTAGTACTGGCGCAAACAAAGTTCAAGCGTAACCCTTACAGCGGAATCAGGTGGTTAATATCAGCGGATTCTCCAGTTAGCATACACCGTAAAATTGTTCGGATTTTGTCGTAATTAAGTTAATCTTTTACACGAACACAGTTTATCAACCATAGCATGGCTTTCTTTTCAAATTGTATTGTATATCATTTATTAAATATAGAAATTAAGCGACTTATTAGCTTATTCAAACCATGCCGGAACCGACCAACAACTTTACAGATTACAAAATTGGGATTGTAAAAAAATTAGTTGAAGATAGAGGGTTCGGATTTATAAGCGCTACTAAAAAGGACACCTTCGGCGATTTGTTCTTTCATTACAAAAACCTGAGGTCTAATGAAATCAAAGAGAAAGACATTGTCGTTTTCCTAAAAATTCAATCAAAAAAACACACCGGTCAGGAAGAGGCTATCAAGGTCGCGAAACTGAATGACATTATAGATTTCATTAGACTCGTACAGCTTTTCCTTGTTTACAATTATACGGATATTTTAAACCAGCTTAATACGGTTTCTAGAGAAGACTTAGCTGCTGTGAACTTTCGAGGGTTCTTTGACCATTTGTTGTCTACCAGCTTTATTAACAAGACTTCCTCGGAAGACGCCCTGATAATTAAACGTTTTATCAAAGCCATTAAGAGTTGCCCAGCGCTAGACGAAGACGTACTAAAATCCACGTTGAGGACAATTGTAACAACTAATCATGATTTAGTTGAACAACTGATTTTTGATATATACATAGACCTCGCTGGTGATGAGGTTTTAGCTGAAACAAACATTGATGTTATTCAAGCCTTTCAAAAGCTTTCAGATAAGGAAAAAGTTACGATCTTTCCCAAGCTTTCTGTGAGGGACCGCATAAAAGTACGAGCGCTGAAAGATATTGATAATGAAACAAGCTTTTTAAAGCTAATTGATATTCTGAAGGCCGACGAGAATGGATTATTGCCGAATTTCCAAGAGATTGAAGGTGATTTAAATATTTCTCAAGTATGCATTCCTTTATTATGGCTAAACAGCCTTTCGACTGAATTTCCACGTCTGCAAATGGACTCATACTTGCGCAGTCATTATTCAATTACGACCCGCGACAATTTGCTGGCAAAAATGACAATTGATGAACAGATTAGCATATGGCCATATCCGCTTATCGATACAGAAGACACGTATGCTGAATTTGGGATTTTTATTAGCCAAGCAAAAAGTAAACATAGTGCTTTTAAAGCTTACGAAATTTCCGGTGTAAAATTTGCACCTGAGTTTTATTTCAAAGCTTTCGCTGATGGTTTAATTAATCCTAGCAATGCAAATCTGCAATTAATTACAACTCAAATTAAGCTGGCTACAACTTTCGATATTTATAAAGCCATGCGTGCTGCTGGCTTTGAAATTGCGTTAATCATATTCAAAGAACAACTGGAGGATAGACAATTTGAGTCTCTCAAAGTAATTTTATCTAACAGTGATTTCAAAAAAGACCAAGACTCTCTCAAACTGTACAAACTGCTTAAGCTGAAACCAGCAACTGCTTTCCATTTATGGGAAGCGGGTCTAATTCTTTTACCACCGACTTCGGTGTTAGCAACTTACTACCTTGCTACTGAAGACGAACAAATTGCCAGTCGGATTTTAAATAGTGCCAAAACCGACTTTAAGAAATTCTTTGACGCAGCAGTTGAGATTCATGGCATGATTGCTCACAGTAAAAATCCGCAATATCCATTAAGAGTCTTAAATGGTTTAAAACGGCATCTACCTGATTATTACTTGGAGAAGCGGCCAGAACTATGGCTAACATGTAATAAGTGGACAAGAATATACCTTTGGCTTTACGATCATGCCAGCGAATTTAACTTCAATGAATTAAAATTTTACTTTATTCTACTAACAACATCCCAGCAGAAACTATTTGTAAAAAAAGTTTTTTGGGAAATGAAGCACAATTATTCTTCTATCGAAATCGATCAAATTATAGCGCTAAAAGAGCTGGCAATAGATCCAGATTTGGCACGAAAGGCCGGCGGACAAGCTCAGATACTTGATTTTTCAGTTTATGTCATTCTGCAGGCTATCGAGGATATTAAAAATGGAAATATCACCAAGCCAGAGACGATGTTTGATATCATCGCCGGGCAAATTCGGACACCTACCGAGCTATTAGTTCTAGAAGGTTTTTTTGACCGATGCCAGGGCCGCAAAGTTATTGATCGTGATAATCTATCAGCTGAAACAAATTTGTATGGAATAAAGGCCGACCGGGGATCTATTCCTAATGATGTCATTTACTGCGAAGGGAGAAAAGCAATCAACAAGATAACGCAGGAGGCTTCGCTGTGTGAACGCACCGGGGCTGAATTCTGGTGGTGCCATAACAATAAATGTTACAGTCCATGCCGATATTTGCATAATGATTGGCGCGAATATACGTTGCTTGACTTTCTGGATATTGCTAATATCTATTTTAAACATAGTGATTATGAAGTTCTCCTTGGGTATATAAATAAGGTTAACAAGTTCCTCAAGCATATGAAATGTGCTTCTTGTCAGCACATTTTAAAACCTGCAACCTCAGACACAACACGAAATTACGGGTTTTATCGCGTTAGCTTTTTTACATGCAAAAATGAAAATTGTGAAGAATTGGAAAAACAGGTTTATCTAACACATTGTATTAATGGGCATTGCACCTGTGTCATCGATTCTAGAGAAGTTGTAAAATGTAAACACAAGGAATTCCCTAGTAGTAATCAAGGCTGGTATATATGTAAAGACTGCCTTGCTTGTTGCAATACGGACAAAATCAATAGACGAAGCTATATTTTAAATAAAACCGGTCAATCTTATCATGGCCCTATGATTGGCCATCGCGATCAACAAAAGATATGCTGTCCGCAATGTGGCAATGAGTTCGATGAAGTAAAAGGTGATGCTGAAAATTATCAACGCATCCTGAACTGGTTTCTTAAAAACAGGTTTAGCTCATCCTATGTTCTAAACAGCGGCCAGCGCAAAGATCAAAAATATTGGTTTATAGTGCAGGCGCCAGCTTATGATGCTGAACGACTTAAAATCTTCAAAACGAAGCTGTACAAGTACATCGCAGCAGGATTTGACGTACCTGATATCAGGGAAAATAAAGAAAGTTACCTTGTTGCGGAAAGAAGAGATAGGCACTCTTCAAATGGTCCCCGCCTGTTAGAATGCACTACATGCGATTACCAATTAGATTTAACTACTGAATATGAGAGGTTTCAAGTAATGGCCAAGTACCATACTCACTTAACAGGGCTCACTTTCAAACACCAGTAATTTGAAAGCTGTACGTCAAAGATTACTATTTAATTATGCACTTTGAATTAAGCTGCTCTATACTCAACAACGTACTTAATTTTTTTATTAAAAACTCGGTACTTAAGAGCTTATTTTCAGCAATAACATTTAGAAATATTAACCCGCCGGTGAGATCACCCCCTGCTGCAAATATTGCGTGTTTGCTCCAATGTGACTCATTGTGATAAGATCCGTCAACTACATATCCATCCTTTTCTATACAAGGATATAGCAAATAGGCACTATCACCTTCATAATAAAGCTTATAGCTAAATAATTGCCGCAGGTCATGATCATCCGGCTTATTTTTCGACGGTCGTTTCCATTTGGTATCTATTATAATCCGTTTGCCGGTGTCCTTACATTCAATCAGGATATCAGGAATTAGCTTCTTTGATCCGCTATCTCCATACCAATATCTCAAGCGTTTCTGGGCGGTGACGTTCCAGTTAAAAGCCTTTTCCATGGCTTTAAACCGGCGGAAAATAAATTCCTCCCACAAATCATTCATATTGAACATCAGCGCCAGCACCGATAGCCTTCCTCCCCTTAAATCGGGATGGTAGTTCAGCAAAATCATCCGGGCAATCAAAAGCGCTTCCTGGTAAGCCAGTGTTTTGCGATTTACCGGTATGGTGTTAAAAATGCCTTCACTAATATTGAGATGCTTTCCTTTGGGCCACTGTAGTAACAGCACATTGATCCGGTCTATCAAATGAGTTTGCTCAGAAAGTTTGTTTACAACTTCCAACGCCTGCAATAAAATTTGATGGATGTAATGATTTTGATCATACAGGGTGTGGCTGGTATAGAAGCGCTCCGCCCGTATCAAATTTTGCTGGATGTGCTGGCTGAAAACCAATCGTCCTTTAAGTGCTGATTGATTGCCTTCCTCCGTTCTATACCTTTTGATCAAGCCCTGATGAATAAGCGCTTCCAGCTCTGCTATGTACTTTTCAAAATACAGCTTCAGAACCGAGTTCGATTTAAGCTTCAAGTTCGCATAACCCGTGGACCTGGGCTTCAAAATGCGGCATTCTTTCAGCATGTCCAAAAGGAGATCGTGCCACTTCCTGGAGTCGTTATCTTCCCTGTCAATTTTGGGCAGTACCTCTATCGTTAATTCATTGATTTGAATAACGCCAACATGCTCTTTAAAACGAATACCCTGATCAATCAAATCATACTAAAGCCCTTTTGAAAGCGTATGATATTTCCTGAGTGCAGAGATCTGACTTTCTGTAAACTTCATCTCCTTACCACTGTAGGCAAGATGATAAGTGTGACGAAAGTTCACCCGGTCATATTCAAAAAACTGCAGTACATTATATTTCATCATACTACTTTCATCTCTTTCAAAGCGGAAAGGAAGTTACTTTCATTATCAAAAGCCTGGTGGTTAATGGCATATACAGCTTTCTCTTCAAAGGCGTCTTCTTCCTCAACTGCAAATTTCACTTGTGCTGCAGAGGTTTGAATAATAAAGCCTTTGCCTAAAACCAGTTGAATCTTATAGTAATCGCCAAAGAAATATTCCTGTAACAGCGGAATAATGTTGTCTTTAAAGACATTCATTAAATCACTTACGCCGTAAACATGAATGAAGTAAGCATGTCCTATCTGGTGATCCCGGTCTTTTAGTACCTCTATACGAGCATTTATAGTTTCCAGAAGGCGTTGTAAATTTACGCCGTTAAAAGTATAGCCGTCAAAATATGACACCTGTTCAGGCGATGGACCTTCTTTCTCCATTTGGTCCCAAATTTTTTGCCTGTCTGTCCATAGCTCCTGACTAGCACCTAACAAGCTTAGAAGATTTTTTTCCCGACTAACATACTGCGCGTCTTCCCACGATGCACTTTTATAATCCCAAAGTAGTTTCCAGTATGAATGAGCCGGAGAAAGCAATGAAGGATTAGGCTGCATTTCTTCAAAACTAAACCTTCTTCTGAGTGCCGTATCCAAGGCTTCTACGCTACGGTCTGCCGTGTTCATTGTTCCTATGATATAAAGGTTAACCGGCACGCCAAACCGCTCTTTGCTGTAAGGCAAGGTAACTTCTAAAGCTTCTTGTTCGCCTAAGCGTTTATCCTTTTCAACCAGGGTGATGAGCTCACCAAATACTTTAGATACGTTACCTCTGTTGATTTCATCAATAATGAGCACGAAGCGCTTAATAGATGCCGTTTTATTCGCCTTGACGATCTGATTGTCAAACTTCACCAGAGCTTCGTTGAGATGATCTACATCTACTTCTACAGTGCTGGACGCGGACGCTTCGCTTACTTTATGGTTTAAATAATTGAGCACACACCAATAAGCCGTTGAGTTCAGACCGCCAACAACCCGCCTGAACTCTTTGTCAATGTTCTTGACCTGGCTTAAATCTGAATAGGCCTCAAAAAGCTTTTGCGTTCGCGGATAGGATACCGTATACTCTTCTGCATTCTCCCCGCGAGGCCTGATAACTAAATTTCCCTGCTGAGTTATTTTGATGACGTCTAAAGGCTTACTGCTCAATGACAGCAACTCTAAGGGTTTAGCATTATCTAAACTTGCTTGAACGTCTTTCACTAAGCTGTTCCAGGCCTCATCATATAATTGCAGCCGGTCTACTGAGTTATTACCTTTTTTCTTTTTGCTGATTTCTTCTTTATAAAACTCTGTTACCGCTCGCCGGGATAACCGCTTCAAAATACCGTCTTCAATCCTATACTTGATGGATTCACTTTCATCGCTGTCGACATTCGGCTTAATGCCTTCAATGAAGTCTTCATAGCTCATGCTTTGATGAAAGGTGGTAAACATGATCTGGCCATCCAAGGCTCTTTTTTCAAATTCATCTTTGATGGACTTGCGATCAAAGGCTGAAGTATCAACACCAACAATCTCTAAGGACTTATTCATGGTATGGTAGGTTTTACCTGTACCTGGAGGACCAAACAAAATTTGATTCAATGGCGGATTGGACATAGTGATTTGGCTTTCTGATGTTGGTTCTGGTTGTTTGGTAGCTTCATTGCTAAAAATAGCGTTTATATGATCCGGGTTGGTGACAGGATGAGCGGTACCCCAATACCCGCCTGAAAAATGCACAATGAATGGACTAAGTCCTTCTTCCCAGTTTACTTTGATGATATGGCCATCCTCTTCGTTTTCAATTACCTCGCCCCTTGCTTTAATAGTCATCACCGACTTAGTTTTTTGCAAGGTATGGACAGCCTTGATAGCAATTTTACTACCCGGCTTAATTGATTTGACTAGGGCTATGTTCTCACCATCATGGCCGTTCTCCCAAATGCCTTGTTTCAAAAAACGCGGCAGCTGATCGATGGGCTTATTTTTTTCATCTTTCCAAACAGATCCTACCACATAATAGCTGATGGGTTCAGGCTCCGTTAAGTCTAAAGACTGGTATAAGATATCTTGGGCCAGCACCTTAAAATCTTCGTCTTTGAAGGGCACGTTTTGTAGGTATTGGGCGTGCAGCTGCTTGAGCGCCTCATCTTCATCAATATAATCGGCAATGAACTGATCCACTAAATCCAAATAGTGAATGTACCGTTCACCGGCCTTAGCCTTTTTGATACCTAGTAACTTACAGTATTTAGAGTAAAAAGAAGCTTTATAAAAGGTATAACTTAAAGGGTTATGAAAAGTTAAATAAGTGGCGATCGTCCTTTCATCCTGGTGATGATTCAGGTCGTTCACTGTGGCATAAAGCCGGGAAAGCTCTCCCTGGAACATTTCAACTCGCTCTTTGAGATCACTTTCCTCGTCGAATAAAATCTTAAAAGCAGCGCGTACCTCTTCAGGAAATCTGCTTGCTAAATCCCTTATGACACCTATGGCATTGAAATATAATAGATTAGAGAAATTGATTTGCCGGAGCATTGCCGAAAAATCTGTAGCATCAATGTCCCATTTTTGTTGAAAGTCTCCAATTAAGGTGAATTTATAAGTTTCGTCGCCGTTATTGTTTTTCTTAATGCGCTCTTTGTATATTCTAACCAGGTTTGCTACCGGGTCTGCGGTTTGCTTTTTTTCAACAACCTCAAAACCTAATCGCTTGATGTATTTATTCGTGGTTTCGCCACCAAATGGCTTCCAGAAGTCCTCTCCGGTAGCTTCGAGATGCGCCAATCGCATGAGGTGCTTAGGGGGATAAGCTTTCCCGCCAATAATTGCATCGTATTTCGTAGATGGTTTGACAGCCGCCTGGTCATTATCGATAATTTGGGCAGCTTTTAAAATATGGTCTTTTGTGATTTTATTAGGTTGAAAAGGCATGTATAAGTATTTCTTTACGCAAGTTCGAAAGTTAGCAATTTAGGATAATTTGATTGATAGAATATCAAGTAAATGGCCTGATATAGAAAAATCTATTTTTCCGTTGATTTACTTTCCACACATCGTAGTATAAGGGCAGTATTTACAGTTTTCATCGAGCCCGGTTTGCACAAACGGCACCTCCTCGTTGAACATCTCCTCCAGCTTTGTGGTTAACAGCTCACCAAACCCTTGTTTACATTCCTGCAGACTCTCCGCCTGGAGTAGCGTTTTGGCTTTGCTTTTATCTTTAAACAGGGTGCCTTCCTGGTGCATGTTCCGCACGACATACAAATTGGGTTCTACGGCTGCCTTATTTCTTACCTGCTCGTAGATATGCGTATAGAACAAGGTTTGCACCATGGCCTTATTGGTGTTTTTGCTATCCGGCATAAACAGGTCGTCAATACAGGTGTAGCTGAGTTCATCACTGCCTGTTTTATAATCCACGATGCGCGTGACGCCTTGCCGCTGGTCTACACGATCAATGATACCATACAGGCTAACCGTTTTCTTTTTGCCGTTTACCGATACCGGATAGGGCGTGATATAATCCTTTTTATTTTCCAGCTCAATCAAATAAAAGGGCACCACTTTCTCGTCATGATCCAGAATCGCCTCGACGTAACGCTCAATGATCTTCAGGATCACCTGCTGCATGCCTTTAAGTGGCAATTGCTCCGCCTCAGGCGTGTTGTACATCACCTCGGCAAATGCCCGTTTGCAAAGAGCCGGCACATTTGCCCTATGTTCTGCAATACGCTCTTTGGTAATCTCCAGGTTCTTTGCTTTGAGTTCCTGATAGAATAGCTCCATCACCATATGCAGGATAGATCCTACGTTACTGGCCTCCAGATTCTCGGCCAGCTGTTCCGGTTCTTTGATGCCAGCCACATAGCTGTAAAAAAACTGCATCGGGCAATTCAAATACGTAGTTAATGCGGTAGCCGATAACTTCTTGGCATAAGGCCCCTCACCGTCCAGGTAGGCGTTTAGCTTTCTGGCCACATCGCCCTGCTTGGTTATGGTAAAACGCATGCGCTGTTCTAAAGCCATATCCTGCACATGATCGAAGTAGTGAAAAGGGTATCCGCTTTCGAATTCCAGCTGCCGGATAAAGCGGCTCTGCTCTCCCGGATTGGTTTCATCGGGCTGTGCGTTATAGACCAGACTCACCGTTTTGGAACGCTGCAGTAAGCGGTAGAACATATAAGCCGAGATGGCATCCTGGTTCTCCGGTACTGGCAGGCCATACACCCTGCGGATACTATCCGGAATAAAGCTTTGACTACTGCTGCTTTTTGGCAACACGCCTTCACTGGTGCCCAGTATGTATACGTGCTCAAAATCCAGTGCCCGGCTTTCCAAAAGGCCCATTACCTGCAGGCCTTGTAAAGGCTCTCCCAATAGTGGAACGGAAATACCCTGCAACGCCTTGCGGATCAGCGCCAGGGTAAAGGACGGCGAAAGATCTGCGGCATAAGTAGTCAGTGCATCGGATAACCGGTTCAGTTCCTTCAATAAACTTGTGAGCAGGTCACTGTCCGTTTGCTTCAAGCGGCCGGTGGCGGCCTCCTGATAAAGAATGGTTTCAAATATCTGATATAAAGTACCGATACCATCCAGCCCGCTACCAATCGGCGCAAAAAACAGCTTCGCTAGTTCTCCCGGCTGCTGTAATACCGCTTGTGGCACTTCGATGAGCTGACCATCCAGTATTTGTTTTTGCATAGCTGCACGATCCTCTTCGTTGATGGCGGTCAACGGGTGCGACAGAAATCCTTCCACCTCCCGGTAATAAACGGTCTCTTTACCTTTCACAACCAGCTGCTCCTGCACCGTAAGCCAGATATCAGCCAAGCCATAAATGCCCGAGGATAACAGCGAATACCCCATCGTCACATTAACCGGTAACGGCTCACCACTTCCGTCAGGAAATACAGAAGGAATAGTTTGCAGTACCGGGAAGAGCAATTGCTCGTCAGCAAGGATGACGGCTACCTTACCGGTATGATCGGCCTGTTTCAAAAGCGGATAATGCTGCGAGAGGGAAGCCTGTAGGATTTTCGCCTGCGCTGTTCTGCCTTGGGTTTGATTAACGTTGATCGTCTTCTGGTTTTGCTTCAGGTGCGGCCGGTCTACGCCCAGTGCGTTTACTAGTCCGGTTCGCTGGATGTTGTTTCTTAAAAACAGGCCAGCCTCCTGCATCGGGTCCTGCATATAGTAGGCATCCGTATCAAAGTAGAACAAAGCCAGGCCTTTTTCCTGCCAGCGTTTAAAGCAGACGGCTTCGGCTTTACTCAGCGCATTGAAGCCCACAAACACCAGCTTTTTGAAGTTTGCTGCAAAGCCGGGCTTGCCCTCCTCTTCTTCAGCCAGTTTCCGATAGATCTGCCCGCGCGTGGTAAAGCCATTATCCGCTAAGGTATTATGAAAACCTTCATAAAGTTTGGGCATTCGCCGCCACATACGGATAAACTGTTCCTGTTGGGCTTGTTGCTTGCCCGCAGAGAAGGACTTCCAGAACTGCTCTAAAAACGCCTGCTGTTCTTCTGTCAGATGCTGAAACTGCTGCTGGATGATCGCGGTGTCCTCCAGTTCGGTGAACAGCTCTGTAGCGGGTGCCAGCTCGGTATCGATCTGGGCAAAATCGTTTAAAATGGTTTGAGACGTACCGTAAAATGCATCCGGCCGGATTAGGCTACCGCCTTCCTGCGCCAGCAGTTCGTTGTACTGATGGAACAGCGTAAAAAACTGCGTATACTGATCGGCTACCTGCTTATCCGAAGATAACGCGAAAAACTCCTGTATGGTAAAAAATGACGGGCTCCAAAAAGGCTTACCGACGACTTTAGCCAAGTGTTCCTGCATATAAGCCACGGGCCGTTTATTGTTAAAGATGATGGCTGTATCTTTCAGGTCTTCTCCCAGCCTTGCATACAGGTCCTCGGCAACTTCTTGTAAAAATGACTTCATCGGAAGATTAAATAGCTTTAAGGTTACCGCTTAGGGCATAAAATAAATAAGTATCCACACGCTCGTAGCCCATATCCTGCAGCAGGCTTTTATAGCCTTTCACCTGGCGAATGTGAGATGGCTCTTCGGCCTGCGTGAACTTGTAATCAATGACGGTGACATCGTTACCAGAAATGAGTACTTTATCTGGGCGGTAGCTTTTACCCGAAGGCGCAATAATGCTTCTTTCGTTCAGTACCTGCCCGCCGCTATTCAGTAACGCTTTGAGCTCGGCATGTTCCATAACTTCCAGGACACGCGCCCTAAAGTGCGGCAATTCATTCTGCCGCAGGTAACCTCCGATCAGCATTTCCTGTAATACATTGTCTACCTCGCTCGTATCTTCGGTCCTTGACAGCACTTCATGCAGGATAGAACCTTCGCGCAAAGCAGTATTGCGGGACAGTAAATTCGCCTCGGGATTTTCCTGCTCTGCGGATAGCACCTCGCTCAGCCGGTCAGACAAAGGGTAGTTATCCAGCTTCAAGGCGAAATGAGTAGACTCTTTGGCTTCCTCCACCTCTTTGATAGCTTTAACCACTTCCTCATCAAGGAGCAAATGATCATCAGTGATAAAGTGCTGCTGAAAATCTGGGAACAGCTTAATCACCTGTGCGAGCAAATCGCCTACATTGGAAATCTTTCCGGGATTCTTTTTGCCCTGTGAAACGATATACAAATGCTCCTTGGTTCGGGTGGTGGCCACATAAAGCATGTTGAGTGCATCCATGTAATTAAACAGCAGTTCTTCAAAGTAGGCGTGCCCTACAGAAGAACCAGCCAGAGACTTTTTATACCGTACGGGAATGCTTTGCAAATCCTGGTAGGCAGTACCGGTAGAAGGTATCCAAAAGACGGACCCCGGCATACCGTCTACGGACCAACCGCAGAACGGCAGCAAGACGGCCCGAAAAGCCAGGCCTTTGGACTTATGTATGGTAATGACCTGAACGGCGTGCGCATGTTCCGAGGAAGGCAGGGCTTTCCTGCATCCTTCCTCATCCCACCATCTTAAAAATGCCAGTAGGCCTTTCTCACCCTGACCAGCAAAATGGCCGGCCATATCCCGGAAAGCCAGTAAATAAGCCAGGTGCCGCGATTGCTCAGGCTGATCGAGGCCATAAGCGCCGATTAACAGCTCAATAAGTTCAGGCAAGGGTGCATACAGCCAGTTACGCCAGTTCCTGCATAAGGCCGGCGGCAACGCGCCTTCTAACTGGTCCAGTATCTTATTTTCCAGCGCAAAAAGCTGTTCAGGCTGAAACACCTTACCATTCAGTTTGGCGTATAGACTGATACAGGCCGCTTTATAAATCCCAGTGTTCTGCGGCAGGCCGGCCATAGTTCTGATCGTATTAATCAACAGCTTGACGGCCGTATTACCGGCAATCATCAGCGCCTCCCCGGAGATCACCGGTATGCCTTCAGCCATCAAAGCTTCCACAGCCTGTACCGCTTCCGTGTTGGACCGGACCAGTACGCAGATGTCCCCATAGGCGTAGTTCTTTTCTGCTACCAAGCGGCGGATCTCGGTGATTTTCGCCTGCAGGGCATGTTCGCGAAAACTGTCCGCACTCAGATCATTGCCTTCATTATCCGTTTTGAGTACCTTGAAGCTAACACAGCCGCCTTTCAGGGTCTT
The DNA here is from genome assembly GCF_965200995.1 of Mucilaginibacter sp. Lineage (GTDB taxonomy): Bacteria > Bacteroidota > Bacteroidia > Sphingobacteriales > Sphingobacteriaceae > Mucilaginibacter. The sequence continues at coordinate 3,787,197 of NZ_OZ241743.1, forward strand.
GCCATGGGTGGCTTGTTTTGCCTGGGCATATACTTTGGGTATAATACCATCATGTCCCTGCTGCTGCCACCATTGTTTTACCTGCTCGCCTGCTTCTGTGTCCAAAATACCGTTGAGCTGCTGCTGCAGTGCCTTGGGTGCATATTCAAAAAGCAGGTTATTGAAGCGGATAATATTCTCCGTACTGCGATAGTTGGCTTCCAGGTTATCGTCGATGATGTAGGCCTCACCAATATCCGCTTTGGCCCTACGGTGCAGGATATCCCAGTCGCCGTTGCGCCACCGGTAGATAGACTGCTTGACGTCGCCAACGATCAGATGATCGGTAAACTCACCGGTCGCCTCGGCCATGGCATTAGTGAGCAGCGGCTTGAAGTTGGTCCACTGGCTAGCCGAGGTATCCTGGAATTCATCAAAAAGAAAATGCTGGAACCGGCTGCCCATTTTCTCCCAGATAAAGGAAGGGTTGGTGTCATCGGTGCCGGTAATGCCCTGCAGCAAGTTCTGTGCATCACTGATAAGCAGCGTACCGCTTTCCTGCCGGTAGGTTTTCAAAAGGCCAGCCATTTCCTGCATCAGGCGCAGGTAGTATAAGTTTTCATTAACAGCTTTAGCCAGCGTATATTCCGGTAGGCCGTTATAGTAAGTCTCACAAAGTATATTCAGCAGAGGGTTAAGCCGATAATATAAAGCATCGCTGTTACCAGGTTTAAACCACTCGCCAACATCATTCAGGATCTTTTCAAGCGACTTGATTTTTGGAAAATCCCCATCTGCAATCTTTTGTAAGCTGTTTAAAGGAGACTTCGACATGCCCTTTAACGATTTGAGGTCGGTGCCATCAAATGTTTTGGCCGCCTGAACAGCTAACTCCTTTAGTTGCGCCTCAAAGTCATTGATGGTCTTTCGCGTAAGCTGGTTGTATTCTAAAAACAAATGATCAATTTCTTGCTCCTGTAGCAGCACCTGCATCGCCTTTTCAAAAGGCTGATACCGCTCTTTGAAAATCTCACCGGCAAGATCCGTAAGCGCATGATGGTAGTTCCAGCTTTTGTTGCTGTCTATCCGGTCTAAAGCCAGATCGATGATCCACTGCAGTAAACTGGGATTATGGTCCAGCTGGTCATTTAACCGGTCAGCCAATTCGCTTTTGACCTTTTCAAAATTCATTTCCAACACGTAGCCGGAATCCAGGCCCAGTTCGAAGGCAAAACCGCGGATCACTTTCTGCACAAACCCGTCTATGGTGCTAACCGAGAAGCGGCCGTAATCATGCAGGATCTTACGATATACTTTACCTGCCTGCACCTGCAATCTTTCCGCATTCAGCGCAGGATGCGATGCCAGGATGATATCCCGTATGGCGTTGACTTCCTTTTCCCCTTTTGCCAGGGCAGCCAAAACGTCGAGGATACGGGTCTTCATTTCCTCAGTTGCCTTATTGGTAAAGGTAACGGCTAATATTTCGCGGTAACGAGAGTCGGTAGAAAAAAGCAAGGTCAGGTAATGGGCGGTCAGACTGAAAGTCTTCCCGGAACCTGCGGAAGCTTGGAGAATTTTTAAAGGTTTAGGCATGCGTTGATGGACTTTAGGTGGCTGAAGCCGCACGCTAAAAGTATCAATTTAAAATGCTTGATCCAATCGCTTTTTCGCTTTTAATATATCGGATTGCAAATTCATTTAAGGAAGCTGTTTAGTATTTAGGAAAAAAGGATAAGGACTTCCGAAAAAGTAAGAGATTTGAGTTACGAAGCAAAAACGACTTAAAATTTCTGATGGAAGTCCTTGTAAGCAAAGATAAGATAGAGCGGTGGATAGTTCCGCATTTGAGTAAAGGAAAAAGAGGAAATGCGGTAGGGCCACCGCTGTGGCAGATTGTGTGGGCGATACTTTACCGGTTAAAGACAGGCTGCCAGTGGCGTCAATTGCCTTTGAAAGCGTTCTTTGATCAGGATAAGTTAAGCTGGCAGGGTGTATATTATCACTTTGCACGATGGACAAAAGATGGGTCTTTTGAGCGGATGTGGACGACCTTGCTCAAGGCTAACCACCAGCACCTGGACTTATCCTGCGTACAGTTGGATGGCAGCCATACGCCTGCCAAGAACGGCGGCATGGCGGTGGGTTACCAGGGCAGGAAGGCAGCTAAGACGACTAATATGCTTTTTTTAGCGGATAATCAGGGCATTATGCTGGCCTGTTCGGAGCCGCAGGCCGGGCAGCACAATGATGTATATGAGTTGCAGTCCTTGTTTGCCCAGTTGTTTCATACGCTGGAAAGGGCGGCAATCCCAGCTGAGGGGTTGTTCCTGAACGCAGATGCCGGCTTTGACTGTAAGACCTTAAGGGCAGCCTGCGAACAGCGGCACATTCAGGCTAATATTGCTAAAAACAAGAGAAATGAACAGCAAGCAGAAGATAATGCTTACTTTGACGATGAACTATACAAAAGACGAACGGTTATCGAAAGGACTAACGCCTGGATCGACAGCTTTAAGGCACTTCTTATCCGCTTTGAGACCAATACCCAAACCTGGGTGGCTTTACACTTGCTCGCCTTCTGTATCATCTTTTTGAGAAAAATACCCAACTGAAAACACTAAACAACTTCAAGATTAAACTTATCTTTAAACAACAAAAAGATGAAAGCATTAACTATCAGACAGCCTTGGGCGCACTTAATTGTATTGGGAATAAAGGATATCGAAAACAGATCCTGGAAAACAAACTATCGGGGCAGAATTTATGTACATGCGGCACTGAATACAGCTCATGGCAAAGAACCTATTGCGCGCTATTTATGCTCTTACTGGAAACCCTTATCTCCTGATTTCCGGCGCGAGTTAGCGCAAACCGATTTCATAAAATCTGCTATAATCGGTGAAGTGGATATTATTGATTGCGTACAGAACCACCATTCAGTTTGGGCAGAACAAGAAGGTTGGAATTGGGTGTTAGCAAATTCCGTGAAATATGAGGAGCCAATACTTAAAATTAAGGGTGGATTATCATTATGGGATCTTTCGCTAATTGATAGCATATAAAACGACATTAATCTTGTTTTATAGTATTTGTTAGTTAGTTCCAGAACCAGTTCGATGCAGGATAGGCAAATCTAAAATAGCGATATATTTTAGCATCGGAGAATTTACTAATCCATATGAATGGTCCAAAAAGATACGTACTAGTTAGTTAAGCGCCACGAGCCTCAAATTTTTTAAAAACAATTGTGCGCCTTCAAAGTCATAATGTTTTTCCTTGAGAAGTACACATTGTAATTGAAACGGCAAATAAGCTCCCCATTTAGAAAAGTTAATAAGTTCCGGCTGTTGCTCCAAGCAGATCGCCAAGTGCGCATCTATATTAGAAATTTCAGTAATTGCTTTACTAATCAGCCGCTCCAATTCAGCTAAATCTGCCCTGATAATAAATGAACTATTAGAATCATCGAAATTTACCTCGGTACCCACCAAGCGAAAAAGAGCATGGAGCGTACGATTTATTTTCGACCCTTGAAAACTATACCAGGTGATTGAGCCATCTTTAATGAGCACTGGTCTGTCATATTGCAAGTCCTCAATTTGATAATGGCTGAAATCATCGCGAAATTGCCGGAGTGCTTCCATGGCTACTTCGTCAAGCTCGGGTACTAGCTGTTCCTGTAGCAATAATTCCAACATCTTTTCTCGTACACGCGGATGAATATCCCCTCCGGAACCAAAGAATTTGGGCTTACGACCGTCTTTCGCAGGTTGGACACTGATCTTTTTAGCATTTTGATCAATATCGACGACTTTCCAGATTTTAGCAGCTAAAAGAATATTTTCGTCAACAGCAATAATTGACAATAAGGGAATCTCGCCAATGGTTTTATCTTGGTGCACTATTCTATAAGTAGGCTCTGACTTAAACACGGAATAAAAGTCCTTCGAGTTAACCACTCTCTCGCCTTCTACACCAATAATAAGCTCTTGGCCCAATTGCTCAAGCATATCCTTATCGAGGAGATACTTGATAATTTGTAAACGCGTTTGCTCATCGACATCAGCAAATACTTCAATGGAATTCAGCCTTTGTAGTAAAGTTGGTAACGTACAACCGGATAACTGCTTGACTGTAGATAAAAGTTGATGTAATAAAATATCGTGGGCAAAGCCACTGTTGGTGGTCGGCTCAATAAACTCTTCGTAATAAAGCTGTAAACAAGCCAGCGACTGTAGTAAGCTCCAAGGCCCAGTTGCATAGCAAAGCAGATTGCTCTGCGCACCTTCAATCCGGCCACTACGTCCTGTACGCTGAACCAGGGATGCAATAGAGTGAGGCGCGTCAATCTGCAACACCCTATCAACTGATCCAATGTCGATACCGAGTTCCAGTGTAGACGTACAGGCGATCAGGAATGGATATCGACGGTTCTCTTTAACGAAATGTTCAATATATTCCCGAAGTTCACGGTCTACCGAGCTATGGTGTGAAAAATAATAAGGATGTCCATTTTGTCTATCGGCTTCCTTTTTTAAGCGAACCGCTAGTTCTTCAGCACGGCCCCTGCTATTCGGAAAGGCCAGCACTTTTTGTTGACGAGTTTCCCTATATACATCATCAATCAATTTCTGTGGTAGGTCGGCACCATCCATCTCGAAAAACTTAAAGGTGGCAGACATTTCCTTAGCCGTTTTATCCCGCAGTACCGTTGTATTTTCCATGTCGGCGGTTAATTGTTTTACCTGCTGAAAATCACCAATGGTTGCCGAAAGGCCAACTACGCGGAACGGCCGCTTACTTCCAAACTTTAACCTCGACAAAATAGCGCGTAATTGCAAACCACGGTCCGTGCCTGCAAACGCATGAATTTCATCAATGATAACGAATTCAAGGTTACTGAATAAGTGCACGATCTGCTGTGGAGCGTTCACGAACATTGCCTCCAATGATTCCGGGGTAATGAGCACTACACCTGAAGGGCTTTTTATTAACTTTTCCTTGAGCGTGCGATTGGCTTCGCCATGCCATTTAGTAACCGGAACATCAAGATAAGCACACAACTCTTCAACCCGCTTGAACTGGTCGTTAATAAGTGCAATTAATGGCGAAATATAAAGCACCCGCACGCCAGGTTCACGAAATTTCACCTTACTTAAGATGGGTAAGAAGGCAGCCTCCGTTTTACCTGATGCTGTTCGGGAAGCCAAGATATAATTCTTCTCTGTAGATAGAATATACTTGATGGCCGCTTCCTGAATGGGGCGCAGGGCTTCCCAGCGTTTGTCCCGTATATACCTCCGAATGGGCTCAGATAATAGTTCGTACACCGCTACAACTCTTCAATGTCCGACATAAATGCATCCTGCGGGCGTTCGTCGCGAACCTGCAACTCGCCGAAGAGGTGCTGTTTGTCCAAACCAGGGTTCTGGCGAAGAATGCTAAGTATATTTAGAAAGTCGCGTATGACTTCGCGAGGGGTTAAAAATTCAGCCGCCCCTGGCTTGTTATATAACTCTTCCATGAACTGTTGAATGTCCCCATCACTAATCTCCAACGTGACATTGTAGTTGAAGTCAAAGATTTCTTTAAGTTTTTTGAGCAACACAAAGATTTCATTGTTATCTAGCGGCAGTAAACGAATTACAGGCTGGGCAAAATCACGAATCTCGGCGGTCTCAAATTTATTCGTCTCTAGCCTTGATTTAAGGGCCTGATAACTGAATAAACCTCTCCGCTCGTTCTCGAGAACCTCCCGCGTACCCGCAAAATTGATAAAGAAGTGATTGACTTTACCTTGAAAGCAATCGTTATAAATGCTCAGGATTTTCTCATAATTCTTTTCCCGCATCACGGCAGTGCTGATCTTATACAAGTTGATGGCTTCATCAAGGTTAATCATGAAGCCACTGTAACCCATTTGCACAAATAGCTTGCACCAATTTTTAAGCATGTCATAGTAATTCAGATCGTGAACGATGTCACGTACGCCGAGCTCTTGCCGTGCATCTGTTTTGGTATGGTACTCGCCTTTGAGCCATTTGAGCGCATTTCTTTTTAAGCCCTCATCGCCTGAGATGTAGCCTTCATAGTATTTGAGCACAACTAATCCAAAATCAAAACCGCCGACTTCGGTAATTTCGTTAATGGTTTGCATCAAACTTTGCTGTACGAGTGGTAAATGCTTTGGCTGACGAATTTCTGTCATTGGTATCTGGTGGCTTTGGGCGGTCTGCAATAACACTTGTTCGATCCACTTTTCCAGCAGTACAGGCAGGGCACCACCCTCAGGCTTCGTTTGAATGGCAACGTTGTCCATGATGGCTGCATAAAGTGCTAACCCTTTACCATCATTGGCATATAAGCGATTGTCTGGCGTAAAATCAGCGTTGGCTACCACAAATTTCTGTTTGAGCGCTACTGTATTCAGCAAGTGGAGCATAAAGGACTTCCCGGAACCGAAATCCCCGATCAAAAATTTGACCATACTGTGTCCCTGCTTAACGTCTTCAAGCGCCTGGATAAAAGCGTCTACCTCGGGAGAACGGCCAACAGTAATGTGTTGCACACCGATCTTGGGAACGACGCCGCCTAACAGTGAGTTAATAATAGCGGTAGCTTCTTTTGGTTTTAGTCCGGATATCATGAAACTAAGAGTTGTTGATAGTAATAAGGGTTAATAGTATATTGTTGATCTTGTTCTTCGATAAGCGGGTCGTCCAGCAATTCATAACAGTGTTCATTGATGTCGTTGACCAATGCTGAACGCATGAGTCCGACGTCCTGGCAATAAGTATCGATAGCGGCAGCCTCTAAAGCAAAATCATGTGCTTTAAACAACTCGATCAGCCCGGATTGTCCTGTTGTCAAGGTGAGAGCATAGTTTGTTGTACTATTTATCGGCCCAATCGTATGTATAGAGACAACAGGTCCAGATACGGGTTCTTCATCCTGCAAATATTCATTTAACAGTTCTACTGTCCCTGTGTACTGATGTTCTACCTGGTTGATCAGGGTGGTATTTAATGTGATTTTCTTACGAACCGGTGCATAGAAAATAGCCGCCTCCGCGAGTAGATGTGCCAGCTTTCCACCTGTTTTAACTTTAGTAACCAATTCATCAAAGCGCTGGATATCCATTTCCGTTTTGAACAAAACTTTTTGCAAGTTCTTCGGCATGGATTTAGGATCGGCATTCTTAATACCGAAACAGTAATGGCTGTAACGCAGGTAGTATTGTAAGGAGCTAGATTTGTCATGCTGAGCTAAAAATTTGACAACATCCTGAAAGATGATGTCAAGCGATGAATTCTGAACATTTAAACGAAGCTGATGATCAACTTCCTCCTTAAACTTTTCCAATCCAATTTGAGCATAATGTTCAGCAGTCAAGAACAAGCGATTCTTCCAACGGGTCGGGGTAATAGCGTTTAAAGCAACTTCAACGGCTTCATTGGGCTTGGCAACGTCCTGCAACAATTCAGGCATACGGGTGGCAATTGGCGCGATGATCTTTTCACGAATAGCCAAAATAACCTCTGAATGATCGAGGTAACCATTGATATTCATCTTCCGATTATGCCCAAGATGAACTCTCAACTCGCTTTCACAATACCGTAAAATGTACTCGCTGAGAGTTGACTCACTATGTTCGACTGTATATTTATAGTTGGGACTGCCGGTGCGATAGTGATTTTGTTTGCGTGCAATGAGATCACCAATAAATTCAAAAGCAGTGCGCTTAGAAGTTTGCTGCTCCTGAAATGACTTTGCCAACACCTTCATAGCGGACACATAAAGCTTGATTAACTCTTTGGCACAAAATTCTATATTCACAAATGCATTACCGGATATCCAAATACTGTTAAGGAGTTGAGCATCAACTTTGCTCAAATTCAGTTCCCGAATATATCTTTCCCGCCAATGCCAAGGGTTTGCTTGTGCATTCTCAATCCTAGTAGCGTCATCGTGATTTCCAGCCGCACGCATCAATTGTACTAGATTGCTTTTTGCATATGAACATGTTCTTGGACAGCTAATTTCCAGATCATGTAATCTTCGCTCCAGTAACTGAAGATTTTGGTGTCGCCGATAATCATCCAGTAATTCAAAGAATAAGATGAATCCATAGTTTGTATTTCCTTGCAGGTCTAGATGACGGCCGTTGTAGAACTCCGCCTTGTACTCTTCGTAAAATGCTTTCTGTGCCGGGTTGGCCTCACGCAGTTCATCGGCCGAGTAGACATAGCGGTGCGGCCATATAGGTACAACTTTAGTTTCGGTATATATAATTGGCTTTACCGTTGTATCAATATCAATGACGTCTGGTTCAGGTGCCTTTGCTAACGGAAGAACTCCGTTTTCGGTGATAGGAGGCTGCGCAGCTACAACTCCCTGCTCGATTTGATCAAGAGGCTTTGCAGTATCAACCAGTTCGCTCACCTTCGTAGTGGCTATTACCGGATCAGAATGGACAGAATCGACCGTATCGTTTTCTGCATTCTTTATTAAAGACATGTTAGAAATGCTGGATGCTTCGATTTTGGGCTCTGGCTTTATGCTCACGGTTGCTTGTTCAATGGATATAGATTCAGAAGAATCAATCATGGGCATAGTTACCGCTTCCAAAATATGTTTGTGATAATAACGTTTGGGAAGTTCACGGATGAGGTTGATCACTTCGCTTTCCATAAAACGGCGACCCTGCGCCAATCCAAGAATACCTTCATGTAACAAACTGTAATCATCGGTGCCGTCCGTTGGCGATCTAAAAGCTTTTATCAAAGCTAAAAATTCCTCATGCTGCAGCCGCTCATAAGTAAGTGCTACTAAATTATAAATGTAACGATTGCTTAAGGGTAATTGAGCTGATTGATTGATTAGATATTGCTGCCAAGTTTTTCCGAAATGCTTGGCAACAAGTGATAGAGTAACAGAGTCTGGTTGCATTTTTGGCTGATGTTGCAATGGCATCGCTGATGTTACCGAATGACTTGTGCCTACCTGAATCTTTGTTTTTTTAGACGGTTCGCCTTTAGGAGAATGTAGATAGCCAATCAGCAGTACGAAGAATAAAATTATACCGAATGCAATCATGATTAAGGTTTTTCAACCACTAATGTAGGGAAATTTGATCAATCGAGATATCTTTTACTTATTGTTTTGGAGAATACGCTGATATTGACCACCGGATTCCGGCGCAAGCATAACGACGGATTTATTACTTTAGAATGCCAAATTTGGTGAACTAAGAACTCATTATTACTGACACTAAACGTCCCTATAAAAGATTAACCAAGAATAAGTAAACATTATCGACATTATCAGTAGCAAGCCATGTCTTGGTCGGACCAAAACGGTTGAGTGTCAAAATCTCACTGTGTTCTAAAGTCGAATTCCATATTTAATATTTTCCCATACCTGAATTAATGCGTAAATTTGCTTCTGAAACAGTAATATTTGGTTGGTTTTGACGATGGTCTAAATCGGTTACCTAACAAAGGATATAAATATAACTTGCTGATAAATAGGTGATAATAGGAATTTAAACGTTCCCTCCCTCTCCGCTGATTAGACTCTTAAATAGCTATAAATAAACTATTTAGGAGTTTTTTATTGAATTGTGGGGCTGATCCCATTTGTTCAGTTATTCAGATTGTCACTTATTTACTCGGTTTAGTAAATTCACTAATGTCGCCAGCTGATTCGGCTTTTTTCACCCAAATCCAACTTGTTAGGTAGGTAAGCTGCTACTCAAACCGTAGAGTTATTTGTATGTGTGTAAGGACAGTTGATAAAAAATGACCTGTAAGCAAGTGTGTGATTAGCAACGAATTCCATTGCCGCATTTCCTGTTTGGCTTAAAAATTTCCTGTTTGGCTTAAAATGAACTATTCACATCACCCCATTTACATCATTGGTGTTGTACGAAAAGCTATAAATGCAATCACTCAGCCAATAAAGGCAATGTTACAGCGTCTTCCATAAGACAATTATTTTTGTTCGGTAGCCCGCATAAGACTAACTCGACCCATTTTATACAGGATTTAACTTTTCTTTGTTGATTTATGCATAGTTCAATCCTACTTCAGGCTCGAATAATTAGAAGGCCTTACTGGCCAATTTCCGAACTGTTCCTGGGAGATTTGTGTAAAATAGCGTTTTAAATTATATGGTTCCATCCTGTAATAATTACACTCAAACAAAATGATACAACATTAATCAAATAATCAGTTAGCTTTCTATCTGCTGGAATTAGCAACGATAATAAATAATTATCTGTTGTTGATTTTGATCCCACGGTAATATCCGTTTGTTCGCTGTAAGAATTTTTAGATCTCAGATATTTCCGCCGGCGCTTTAGGCATTTATTATTAGGATAAGGTTTCGCTAGCTATGGTTATTACAATTAACTTTAGTTGGTCAGGGACTGCTTAGCAGAAAAATATGTTACCTAACGTACAACCCGTGACAGCGGGACTAATCTTATCTTTCACAATCATGAAAATCGCACTAACGTTTTCCGGCGGTGGCTTTCGGGCAGCGGCATATAGTTTAGGAGGGCTGAGCTTGCTTTCCAGGATAGCTACTGGCAAAGGCACTTTGCTGGATCACATCACTGTATTGTCTACGGTTTCAGGCGGGACGATTACCGGTGCGCGGTACGCACTTGGTGTCAAAAAAGGGGAAGATTTTAAAGCGATTTATGACCAGTTGTATCATTTTATGTCTAATACGGATTTGGTGAGTTTGGCACTTGAACGATTGGCAGCAGATAAGGATTGGGACGAGCACCGGACCAGGAACCTGATCACGGCATTTGCAGATATTTACAATCAAGATTTGTTTGGCGGGGCCTTATTTGGGGAATTAATGATTGAAAACCCAAATTCATTGCGGCATATCTCCTTCAATGCCACGGAATTCACCAATGCGCTACAGTTCCGTTTTCAGTGGTCAGAAAGGATCATTCGACCAGCGCCTGGAGAAGCGGAAAGGGGTATGATCGGTAATAAGTATTACAATATCTCTCCAATGGTTGCCCAGGACATCCGCCTGGCGGACATCATGGCGGCTTCCTCTTGTTTTCCAGGCGGTTTCGAACCCGTGAACTTCCCGGACGATTTTGTATTGCCACCTGACAAACGGGTGTTATTGGGTGATTCCGGCTATCCTGTTGGATTGATGGACGGCGGCATTGTGGACAATCAGGGAATTGAACCGGTGCTGTTAGCGGAACAACGGATGAAGCGTAATGTTCCAGTGGCATCGGACGGTAGTAAGGCAACACAGACGGACTTGATCATCGTTTGCGAAGTTGCAAGTCCGTATTTGGAAGGCTTCCAAGCTAGTGTACAGCACCGCGGCAGCGGCTGGAAAGACTTCTCCCTAAAAAGTATCGCCTTTTGGAATTCCGTTTTGTTATTGGTCCTGGTGGCGACTGGTATTTGGTGCTTCCGGAATGATTACAGGGTCGGACTCATGACCGCAACCGTGGGTATGACGTTATCGGGGCTGATTTTTTTGGGTTACCAATTAGCTAAGTCACTGGCCGCCACCGCCGGTGTGCCTTCAGAATTCCTCCAACCACTGGGTAAGCTATTAAAACTACATTTGTATATTTATGAGAACCTGATCGCCAACAGGTTCCGGTCTGTCATGATGCTGACCATGAATGTGTTCCTCAAGCATGTCAGAAGGCTCAATTACAACAAACTTTATAACGACAAATCTTGGTCAAACCGCCGGATCATGAACGGGATTTATGAGCTTCGGCCCAAAGAGCGGTGGCAGCAAAAAGTGGACACTGGCTCGCTTCCTGTAGATTTAGCGCCTTCTCCCGCCATCCAAAAAAACTCCCAGCTGGCCAGTTCCATGGGCACGACGCTTTGGTTTACCAAAGAAGAACTGGAACAGCAGAAAATGCTGGATGCAATTATTGCTTGCGGTCAGTACACCCTATGCTGGAATTTACTGGAATATATTGACCAGCTTAAGAAAGACAATTCTAACACGACGGACGCACATCTGGAACTTTTGGGCTGCGAAAGCCAACTCATGGTGTATTGGCGGCAGTTCAAGCACGACCCAAAATTCCTATTGCCAAGGTAATTTTTCAACTTTTGATTTCAATTTTTAAATAAGCATTTGCATCTCCGGGATCTTGGCCGAAATCAATATAAATCTCGCCGTCGTTATTTGTGGTCAGACATTTACGGTTGATTTGCACGCCATTCTTCCAAATATTCCAGCCTCGGCTGTTCGCCGAATAGCGCGCGTTGGCACTCGTATCGCAGAGTGAACCATCTGAGACCACTGTGATTCTAGGGTTAGCCCGTGCAACGAAGCCTTGATGATAGGCCGACTGACGTCCATGATGGGGAGCGATCAACACGTCACAATCTTCAATGGCGTCGAGGAATTCTGCCCGCTGCATGAGATATTCCAGTGAATCATATTCATTATCACCTGGAATAATGACCTTAACACCTGCATAAGAAACCACTGTAATGATACTATGGTTGTTAAGATTATTCTGCGGTAAATGACTTGTTGAAAAATGTTCAAACTGAACACCACCATTGTTCACCGGCACTTCAGGATCTGTCAGCGTAGTGATGGCGGTGTTGTAACTGTTACTTATACGGAAATATTTTTCAAATTTGGGCCGGTCGCGGTCACTGACATTTTGCATGATGGTATTTTGATCTAACCATCTTGGGCGGTGAAATACGGCGATGTATAAGCCCAACTCATCTAGTTTAAGAATATCATCAATGTGGTCTAAATGCGGATGCGTTATCAGCAACTGGTCAATCGTTCGTACGCCATAATGATGATAGAGCGTTTCCAGCGGGCTCCGAAAAGGCCGGTGTTCAGAATAGTCACCAATACCCAGATCAAAAATCATATGTTTATTAGCGGGAGTTCGGATAAAAATGGCGTTGCCATGCTGAACGTCCCATACCCTCATTTTTACATTGCCCATTGTTTGAATTGTTTAATATGCCTTACAAAATTCTCGTTGTTTTAACTCGCATGATTAGGAATTTCGGTATGGGAAGGAAAATGTTCTTGTTCTTTTTTATAGTATAATAGCTGAGGAAATTCCTGTCGTTTAAAAAATTAGGTTGTGCTTTTTATGATGCTACAGTCGTTGAGAAGGAAGCCTTAACAATATTATTATACTATATCGTAGCTTTAATCCTTCCCACGCTTTCGAGCTCCAGGAACTTTGATTTGAACGGTCCTGTCGGCATCTTTTTCTTCAACAATTTAAAAAATGTTTCATCATGGGTAGAAAGAATAATCTGTTTATTATAGTTCAAGACAATACTCCGTAACAGGTCAATAGTTGAAAGTATATTGACGCTGTCCATAGATTGGATTGGGTCATCGATAAAAATACAATCGTAATCAGGCGTATTGAGGGCTGTGGCCAGAAATATACTTAGGCTTAAAATATTAATCTGTGCAGTACTAAAATAGAGATTAGGGATTAAATCGATATTTTTGTTCACCTTATCTCTAACGAATACATCTAGGCGTGGCGTTTCCGCGTCAAAATCAGCGCTGAAGTGCACTTCTTTAAAGTCGGGGTGCGGATCGATTTTACGGTATAAATCATTAATTAGATTCTCGAAAAAAAACTCCTTTACTTTCTCCTGAAGGAAGGTTTTAGTTTTTCCGAGCTCAGAAGATAGTCTGATTTTGACATTCCCCTCCAAAAACGTTTTGTCAGCGACTAGTTGCTCAAGTGCAATCTTTGCGTTTTCCGATTGCAGAAATTCATTGACATTGTTTGCATACTTTTCGATTTTAGTATATTCATCGATCAAAGATCTGTTACTGAGTTGGACAAGATTTAAGCCCTGCTCTTTAAGATCGAGTGTAGCCGTTAGTGTCTTGAAATCGATAAACTGTGACTCTATCTCTAGTTTGTCTTTTAATAAATGTCTGAAACCGTCCATTCTTGAATCTGCACGCTCCTTTTCTTCAATCAAGCTATTTAGGCGCTCTTTTTCTGCTAGCTGATTGAAGGTAGCCAGTTCCAATGTCAGACTTTGCAGTTTAGTCTGTAATTTTGCGATTTGATCAAAATATCCTTTGATTAATCGCTCGTTCTCGCCCAGCTCATTTTGCAGAACCTCCAAAGAAACTTCTTCCGTATTGAAATTGACGCGGAACCACATCAAGACGTTCATATAACTTTCGGACTGCTTTAAGGTCGCTATTGTTTCCTCGCAAAGCTTCAGTTCGTCTCTTGATTTGGCCAATAGGTCGCTGAGTTTGTTTTTGTCCAGTAATTGCTTTTTTAGCACATCATTAAGTTGGCTCTCAATTTTCCGAAGGATTTCCAGGTCGCTGCTCAACATCTGCTCGTAGGCATCATTACTCAGACCCAATTGTTGCATCATAAGTTCACGCAGATCGTTCTGCATTAAATTCAGAACATCTTCATGAGAAGATATTGATTTTGTTAAAGTTTGAATATGAGCCGACACAGCAATGCGCAGGATCTGTTTATCATTTATCTCTTCTTTAAAATACAATAGCAACTGTTCGGTCGTGTTGTTGATGAGTTCTTTTAACCTTGAAGATTCCTCTTGAAGATGGTTTTTATCTTTGAACAGATCCTGAAGTATCTCATCCAGCGCTCTATTGCTGGCGATACGTTCTGCTAACTCCTGATGCGATTTAAAAGTTTGCTCACAAAGCGGACATTTATTCCTAATACGGTCTTTATTAATGAGCTCTAGCCCTTGGCGAATAAAGGCCGATAATTCGGAATGTAATGTTTCGTGCTGAGTGATTCTCGCATTTAGAACCTTAAGCTGTTCCTCATTCTTGGATAATGCTTCACGGTTGGCCAGAAGCACGTCGATGTTTGATGCTAAAACCTGATCCTCAATTAGGTTCTTGGAAAAAGTTTCCTGATTGATATTTGCCACTTCATTCTCCAATTCTTGTAGTTCTGTCTCGACGGTCTTGAACTGAGTTTCCAACGGCCTCAACCTGTCGCGCTCCTCTGTGACTTTTGCACCCTGAGCAGAGATGTCCTGTTCAAATTTTTGGATAAGCAATAAACGGTCAGGCAAACTGTTAATAGTTGCTTCGACTTGATCAATCCGTGCCAATGCGCTGTTCAGTTCAGATCTGGTTTCGGTTTCCTGTATTTCCAAGCTGCCAAGATCATCGGATTTGGTATTGATTTGAACGCGCAAGTTAGCTGCCTTATTTTCCTGTTGTGATAGCGAGGTTGCAACTCGCTGGTATTCATAGTATTTACCAATGATACCGGAAACAGAGCTCTTTAGCGATTCCTTTCCTTTCATCAGCTTATTGAGCGCAGCAATTTCGTTCGTTTTGTTATCAGCATCTGAAAATTTGACTAAAATATTTCGTATAGAACGCTGATTTTCGTCGATATCTATATTTCTTTCTTCAAGATCAAAATAGGCGCGAATGCCGATATATTCATCGCTACCGACTTTGGCAGCCAATATCCAATCCAGCTTTTCGCGAATAGCTGTTTCATCGTTAATAGCTATGAGTCGGTCAACAATACGATTTTTTAAGCGGCTAACCTCTTCTTTTGTGGTAGTTAAGGTTAACTTGTTTAACCCAGGTTGTTGAAATTTTTCTGATAGTAAATCGATTTGCAGATTGATCTTTTCCAGAATGTTTTCGTTTTCCAGGGCAGAAACCCGCTCCTGTTCTTTGTTAATCTCCTGATCAATGGTAGAAATACTGCCTTGGCAATAGGTCAAAAGCGCTTTAAGATTTTTATAATAGCTATTTATTTCCTTCAGCTCTGGGTTATCCATGAAAATTTCATACCGCTTAGTTCCGTCAATCTCCCGAAGAAAGGCGGAGATCCATTCCTGCGAAAGAATAACGTTACGAAAAGTGCGGTTGGGCAGATTTTCACCGCCGTCCATGTCGGCATCTGATTTTTTATTACCGTGAGGTTTTAGCTTGCGATTTATTGGTTCTATTCCTTCCCCTAAAATTTTAACATATGTAGGCTGGTTGGAATGGATATTGCGCCAAAGCTTAACTTGTGTATCGGACTGGCTTTTTAACGCATCAATAGCGCCCTTGGTGATCGTCGTATTTTGCCAGAACCTCTGTACATTATTAGTCATTCCCCATTCTACAGCGTCGTAGAAGGAGGTTTTACCATAGCCATTTGGTGCATATAAAGAAACAAAGTCTGCCGTTGTATTCGCGTCAATTGAAAAATCAAATGTCGCATGCTCGGCCTTGTCATAAATACGAAATGCCGAAATTTCTATTCTCTTGAACTTCATGAGCGTGGCGGTTTGAGTTGTTTCACAAGTTGGTCAAATGCGCTACCAGCTTCTGCGGTCAGCTTTTGTTTTTTTAACGTTTTTTCTTCCAGTATTGACCATAACAAAGGGTCAGCAGCGAATTTTGTTGGAGTTGCCGCCACTTGTTCAGCTGAGAAATGGACGTTCTTGTTGATAATATGTTCATCAATAATGTCATCATTCCGCTGATTTTCTACCAATATTTTCCTACTGGAAAAAGTATCGTTTTCAATTCTAAGTTTTAGACTATTGTAGCTGACCATATCTGTAATGCCCGCTGGCCGGATAAAAAAGATATAGATGTTCCATATCTGAAATTCATCGGTCAGCTGACTCTGAAAATCAAATGCGATAGCCTCAACCAATAATGTCCAGTTCGCATCTAGGTCTGAAAGACTATCGCAGCGAACAAAAAACACCGGTATGGTTCCGTTATATTCTACTTTTTGGTAACTGATCGTCAGGTTCTCAAACCTGCCGTTCAATATTCCTATCAACTGCTCAATCGAAAAGCTCATGATATTCAGATTTAAGTTTTTCCAACAATTCTTGTTCATTCAGATTCCGGTACTGGTCTAACTTTCGGATGATACAAACCTCTTTGAAATGTTCTAAATGCACAAAATTAAAGCAGGTGAACGGGTCTATTCCGTTGTCAGTTTTAAACCCTCGTTTATCGTAGGGCTTAGCGATATCGATCATCGTTCCCTTTTTTAAATAGAAAGTAGACTTTGGCGGGGTCTTGGAGCTGACAAATATCGTAGAGTCCGGCTTTAGCCCTACATAATCTGAGCGCACCAATTCGTTGCGCACTTCGGTCCAATCTTGGCCGTCGATATACTTAAGGCGGTATTGATTGAAGATATCCGAGAGCATTGCTTTTTGGATCGGATCGTACTTTACTATGTTCAAAATGGTAAGGAACTCCAGCCATGCAATCCAGATATCCTTGTGCGAAAAACAACTGGTTTCATCTTCAATGATCAATAAGCGAGCTTCAAACAATTCTTTGATACCTTGAGGAGTAATGTCAGATTTGACAATTTGTTCAGCTTTATTCCGCAAAATGATTCTTGCTCCCGCAATATTTTCTTCATCGATCACATCAACAGCAAGCGAAAAAACATCATCTCTTAAAAACTCGAAAGAATGCAGAAATGGAGGATAGAGTGCCGATAACTTTCCTTGGTTAGTTGGATCAGTTACAATCAGGTTAAAGTAGTGTACCGGTACAAAATCAATTTGTCCACCTGCAAGCATTTGATGAGTTACCTTACTTTGGATGCCTATAACAGAAATATGATCATCTATTATCTTGACGATACCGCCGCCTGACATGCCTTGGATTTGCGGATGGGCCAATGTAGTACTGACCAACTGTGCTCGTTGATTTTGCACACCGGCGCTAATTAGGCGCGAAATTGCGTATTCTGTACTTTTCTCACCAGCCTTACTCTGTGCTAAAATTTGTGGATAACCGTATAATCCATAACCAACAGCATTGACACTGATATTGGATTGAAAAATTTCATCAAAGCCAGGTATAAAATTAATTTTTAAAATTGCGGCATCTGCATTTGACGAAGCAAAATAATTTTTCCCATTCTTAAAGACGAAATTTAATACAATCTCTGACCATACGCCATCCTGATAAACTAACCTCGTTATAGGGATAACATGCCCATCAGCAGTATTATATGCAACTTGATTTCCATTTAGATCAGACTTTGTACCCTCAAAAAGATGCTTGGCAGTGAGGATATACGTGTAAGTATCAGCTCCTGCCATCGGTTGAAATAGACACCCGCTCCCATCGTTCAGCGACACGATATAAGTTTTAAGTTGCTCGGTAGTCATATTTTAAAAAGAATAAACGGAGTTAAACGTGCGCGGATATTATACGCTTTTCTGTCGGCTTCATTAAAAATGCCTTCCCGTACATTTTCATAATTGAAGTGAAATATAGCATCGGGGTTGCGGGTTATGATTCTCGACAAAGTTCTTTTGTGTGGATGCCCATGACCCATACTGTTAGTACTGATCATATAATTCTCTGTAATTAATGCCGCCAATAATTCCTTGTTATTGTTGGCTTTACTGCCGTGATGAGAGACTTTGAGGAACTCTACCTCTAATGGATTTTCCGAGGTATGACCAAGTACGGACAGAGCCTCGGCAACCGGATAGGGATGGGAATCACCTAAGAAAACAAACTTTTTACCCTTTAATGTCAAAATAAATGAAATTGAGCTACCATTTTTTACACTGGTATCCTGTGAAAACTTATACTTAGGCCCCTCTTCCTGAATAAAAGCGGCAACATTGGTAGACCAGTCGTTCCCCGTACCGGATGTGTAGACATCGTCTTGAGTTTTATCCTGATATTCTTTTAAAAGCTTCCGCAATTGTGGTATAGTTGGCCCAAGAATCTCGAATTTCGCGTCATCTAGGTGATGTGTCTGGCCGGACAAAATCAATTCCCTCTGCCAAAACTTATAATTCAATAAAAAGTCCTCGAAATCTATTCCTTCAGCAACCCCGGTACTAACCAGGCCCGGCCTATGCATCTTTATTGTCAAAAGTTTATTTTCTTCTTCTTTTATTTTTTCAGCAATCAGTTTTCCAAAATTAAACCAAACCTTTCTTATAAAGCCGGAAATTTCGGTATCCATTTCAAAAAGCTTCAGAAATCCGCAAATATGGTCATTGTCAATATGCGTCAAGATAAGGAGGTCAATTTTCTGATTGTTTCCTTTAATGTCGTCTACTTCTGTTTTCAGGTCACCGAAGGTATTCGTCGCCGGATCGAAGTAAGCAGCATAGAGCCCCGCGTCTATAATGATATTACGTTTTGTGCCGCTATCATCAGTATATTTAATAATGGTACAATCCCCATTTTGGGCTCTTAAGAATTTGAAAACCATGTGATAGGCGTTTATAGTCAAACCAAAGCTAAGTAAGCTGAATCAAATATTTATTATTTTTTCGTTTTTCCGCAACTGTCAAATCAATAATGAAAATGGTCGTGTCTACAAATATATCGAAGAAAAACTAAATTTTTTAGTTTTTATCCGTTGCGCGGAGTGCTCGATATAAGTAGTCATGATACTGCTATCTCGAAGCTGGCACCCTGACCATTACGGCAAAGGCAGCAAAGAACAAATGGTCCGGCTCTACAATACTGACACGCTCTTTACACGCTAAGTAATTGCGACCTCTACCAGAAAAAAATCGATTCCACCAGATGCTACCTTCTTGTCAATCGGTTAAACAACAACTTCCGTTTAGTCCATCCGCTTGCTGCTAAAAAACTGGCCACAAGGGCCAATATCAGCAAAGAAGTCAATCCGCATGTCCTTTGCCATACCTTATCCACGCCGCTCTTGGAAAACGAAGTCAACATCAAATATATCCAATCATTGCTAGACGACAGCTCCATCATAACAAGCCAGATCTAAATCCAAGTCGACTTCGAAAAAGAAATGCGCGTCTTATCCAAAAAAGCACCGAAGAATAAGCTTTGCAATGGCTACACAGTAAGCTGAATAAAGGATAACTGAACATTATCAACTTTATGAGTAAAGTAAAGCAAGCTATGTTTTGACCGGGTCAAAACGGATTGCTGGCTAAACCATGACCGGATAGACCGCACTCCGTTTAGCATAGGCTTTGCACAAATGTTTCTTTAATTTGATTCCCTCAATCAGATCATGGATATCCACTACTAGATGCTAAAAATTTTCGATTAACTGACGACACAAATAGAAATTCTACAAAATACACCTCCGAAATGATGTATCTGCAATTAAGTCAGGCGCTTTCAGAAACACTGCCTGATCCGTTGTAATTAGGTTTAACATAAAAGCCTGCCGCCGCGAGGGCAGGCAGGCTTTCTATTGTACGAATGGGCCTTACCAGAGCGAACCCATACGCAATACCTTCAGGCACTTTACTCCGCCTTGTTTTTCATCTCGGTAACTTGGCCACGGATGTCCTGCGCCAATACCTTTATGTGCTGCATGGCATTACGCAGGCGGGTGCCTGCTGCCTTGTTACCCTTTTCATAAAAGGCTTTGGCTTCAGTCTCTGCATCCGTAAGCACCTTCTTTAGTCCACTGAATTTGTCCATGATTATATATATGTTGCTTGCAGGCAGCTTATACGCAAGGAACGGTAAACCGGTTACTCTGCGCCCGGCCTTTGTAGGTGCCGCTCATAAACCTGTTTGCATAACGTCACGCATTCCTCTACCATGATCATCAGCTGGCGGACGTTTTCTGCATCGGGCATATAATCGTCCTTGTACCGCGACTGACTGTAAGCATCTTTGAGCAGCAAAAAGAGTTCAGCCCCTTTGTTCGTATTTAAGCGAAACAGTTTTAAAATATCATCGGTGAACATGCGTGTCAGTTTGAGCATCCGGGTCAGATTATGAACCGACAGCCGGTAACCAGTGACACCTCTGATGACCGCCATGAGCGTTCCTTCCACTGCCTGGTGCAGCATAAACAAGCACATACCGTAATGCGCCTTTGCATAGTAAAACCGTGCGCCTTCCAGGAACTGGCTACCTTGGCCGTACCAGCGGACAAAGTTCTCATGTCTTCTTTGCAAACTGGCTACTTCGTCCGGTAGCGGGATAGCCGGCAACAGCAAGCTTTCTGATAAGTAGATGAGCTGGCATTCCCGGAGCGCCCGGCTGAAGAAATAACTGCCACCATTCAATGAACGGACCAAATTGTCTTCCGCATAAATCAGTACGGCAAGCGGTGCTACGTTATGGCACCTGTCCTCCAGCAGACCTGCCACTTCATGCCCCTGCATCTTCTCCGCTTTACTCACAATGACCAGCAGGAACAACAGGTCGGGTTCCCCACTTGCCGCGCCCAAGTACAGTACAGCCAATGCAGTGGGTAGCTTCTTGCGGATAATACCCGTAACAGCGGTGAGCTGCTCCTGCCTGGCTTCGCTGATATGAGTATTTAACGATATGGGGCCACTGTATTCGGATAAGTCTTCCTGTAAGGCCAGCATATCTTTGGGATTGTCCCGCTCGCTAACCGGCTGGGGCAACCGGATATGGATGAGGAAGCAAGCAGCATACAACCGTTGCAGCCATTCATAACTTTCCACAAAGGGCAACGGTTCAGGATATTCAAACGATAAGGCGGTAGAGAGCGCATCGCCCAGCCATTCATTCAGCTGATCCAGCCAACCACTTCTTTCCTGATGCATAAAAAAGCCGGTGAGTACGATGTACGGATCGCATTGTTCGATAAGGCTGAGGCCGGTGGGGTACTGCGGGTAGCACTGCCGTTCCATCTCTATCTCCTCTTCACTCACCGGTGACAGGTAATAGATGTTATCTTGGTTTTGTTGACGGTCTAACAGGAGTTGTGCGGCTAACACTAAGCCACAGTTCTGTTTGCAGGTAAACCACAGGTTGGCCGGATTCTCTTTTTGTAAGTCAAGGCCGTTCGGGCCTAAGATGAACCTCCGCCACCGCCGGAGTTCGTTCAGGTGGCCGTGCAGGCCGTCATCGGCAAAGAATTCTTTCAGGGTGAGCAGCGGCAGGGCGGATTGCCCGGCGACTAAATGGCGGTAAGGTTCCAAAGGTGCAGCAGGTACGTTTTTCTGTTTCGTCATGGCTATTGCGTGTTGGTTAGGCCAAAATTCCACAACCCTGCCGGTGTACCGAACCCAAAGGGAGGATACTTTATCCATTCAGTGAGTTTGTTACCCAATAAAAATCTTTGCTATATTTGGGCATATGGAAACGCCTAATACCACCAAACCTATGCACATCGGACGGAAGATCAGCAGAATCAGGGAACTGCGCGGTATCAAGCAGGAAACACTCGCCAGTGAGCTGGGCGTGAGCCAGCAGACCGTTTCCCGCATGGAACAGAGCGAAGTACTGGAAGAGGATGTACTGGCCAAAGTAGCCGGCATCTTGGGCGTATCGCCTGAAGCCATCAAGAATTACAGTGATGAGGCGGTCATCTATAACATTCAGAACAACTATGATGGTTCTTCAAGTAATTACAGTGGTTTGCATCATTGTACATTTAACCCATTAGACAAGGTTATTGAACTGGTTGAAGAAAACAAAAAGCTGTACGAGCGTCTGTTGCTATCTGAAAAAGAAAAGAATGAATCATTGCGAAACACAAATCGCTAACAAACCATAATGACACCAAAAAGCCGGAGCCTGTCTCCGGCTTTTTCATGGGCTGCTGGTGCCTCAGGTATTTAGGTTGTTACCTTTTTTGAATGCCATCAGATACGTTTAGGAAAGAGTTTGACGTTAGTTTACTTTGTAAATTGTATTAACATCTGCCTTATTACAGCTATGAATAAGCTTTTTATCAGCGGCTTTGCGCTGGACATATCCGAACTGGAACTGGCCCGCCTAATTGTACCTTACGGTGACATCGATACCCTTAAGATTGTTCGTGACCGCAAAACCCGCATCTGCAAGGGCTACGCCTTTGTCGAGATGAAAACAGCTGAAGGTGCTGACCTGGCCCGCGAAGTCCTCAACGGTATGGCATCGAGCGAGCAGCGGCTTACGGTAAACCACGTAGAAGAACAATCTCCTGTTAAGCCAGCTATCTTTAATAAATCACAGCGTTCGGTTAATACAGGATACTTAATAAACAGGAAAGCAGCGGAAGCCATCAAACCCAAACGCCCCAGGCGTCCGGTTGTCTAAGTCTGCCGCTTTGTTGTACGAAACTGTTTCCCTTATTCTTTCTGTACAGTCTGAGGCATTCACTGCGTAAACAGCCTCTTAACAGCAAGCAGGAAAGCGGTCAAGGGCCTTTAGATTTACCACAACTTTAAAAGTAGCTATCTTGCTGACAAGGAACAGGGTGAACTCTGTCAAGGGCTAGGTTACAGACCTATGCGTCGTATTAGTCTCTGTTCCGAGTCACAGGATTATGTCGTGACCAGTTAGAATAATAGACATAACAGGTCTTGTAAAGGCATTAGTCAACGGCATATTTTTTAAACCTAATTGGTAAACTATGAACCCTACAACTTTCATTGGCGTGGATATTTCCAAGCTAACCCTTGATGCGCATTTACGCGGAAGCAACGTTTTTAAATCGTTTAGCAACAACGAGAAAGGTTATCATGCACTATTAGCCTGGGCTAAAAAGTCAATCAAGTCATCCGCTCTGACAGATACCATAATCTGCTTTGAGAATACCGGAATGTACAGCATCAACCTGGCCGTTTATCTCCAGCAAGCAGCTATTCCGTTTGCGATGATACCACCATTGGAAATTAAGCAGTCCATTGGTATGCACAGAGGCAAAAGTGATAGCATTGATGATAAACGCATCAGTGAATATGCTTGGCTACACCGGGATACCCTCAAGTGTTCCGTCATACCAGCAAAAAGTATTCTTAAGCTCCAAACACTGCTGACTTTGCGAAACCGCTTGGTTTGTGACAGAGGAGGCTTTGAGGCCACCTGGAAAGAGCAACGCCTCGTACTGGGTTCGACAGAGAATCAGGATCTGTTTGATGTCTATCAAAGCATGATTGCGCAGCTGACCACGCAGATCAAAAAGCTGGAAGCGCAGATACTGGCAACCATTGAAAGTGATACAGCTATAAAAAACAATTATCATTTGTTGACCGGCATTCAAGGTATAGGGCCGGTCATTGCTGCCCATATGATAACCAGTACGCATAACTTTACCCGTTTCGCTAACTGGCGAAAGTTTGCGTGTTATGTCGGTACGGCTCCTTTTGAACACACCTCCGGCACCAGTATAAGAGGCAAAACACAGGTCAGCCAAAACACTTAAAAAGCTCCTTCACCTGGCTGCAATCAGTGCTATAGCACATAATAAAGAACTACGGGCGTATTACCTGAGACGGGTAGGCGAAGGTAAAAGCAAAATGAGCACCATTAACATTCTTCGTAATAAGATCATTGCCCGCATGTTCGCCGTCATTAACCGGCAGTCGGAATATGTGGAACTGATGAAGTTTGCAGCTTAGCACTCTGGCATCTTAACGCTTAAACACCGCAGCAGCTTCCTGGCAGGTTCTGTCAAGGGCAGCGGAGGCAGCGTAGCGAACGTAGCTATTTATATACCCTTTACAGAACCTGAATGGAACTGAACTTTGTGACTGCATTAAGATGCTTTTTTTATTGAATAAACTTGCAAAGGTCTTAGAATACGATGCTTTCCATTGAAAAAACAAATCAAAACAGCATCGTTTAATACACCCTTGACGGCTTTCCCGCAGTGTTATCTTCGTGCGAGCAGTGCAGTGCCGGTTTCATCTATTTCATCCTCGTATCTCCCGCTGACCGACAGCCCGGGGCAGGTCTGTTATAAGCGGTAGCGCATTTCAGTCCTGCCATGCCCGGAAGGCGGGGGCTGACGGCGGAATGCAGCACGGCGCGACAGCGCGTAGCGGAATGCAGCCGTTTGCCCCCGCCTTCACTGACCAACTGAGAGGTTCCCATACTCAACCTGTGTAAAAGGATTGCCAATCTCAAACCTGCATACCATCACCGCTTCCTTTTGCGTCGTTTGTGCAATTCGTCATCCACATCATCGGCTATCTGAATAGTAAGCGGATCAGGGTAATGATGACTGCTATAGCCAGTACCGCTATCCATATTTTCATAGTCCACATCTGCTGCCGGTGTTCCTCCGCCTGCTCCGTTAGGGTCTTCTCTATTTGGTTTACTTTCCGCAACAGCACTTGCTGCTGTTCTGCCGTCTCCCGGATGAACTTGGTTGCGACTGTCCCGTTGACCTGCAACTGGTGAACCATTTGCAGCATCAGATCCTTCTCGCTGGCTTCTTCGTTCGTCTTTTTGTTGTTGTGTAGCAGTGGTGGTGTTTGCGTCTGCATTTCTGGCGGCAGCACTGGTTGCGGCTTCCCTGTGTTCGAGCCCGTATTGTTTGGTTGTTCTGTCGTTTGCCTGGCGAGCAGCCTGGCCGTCTCTAATTTGTTCATAACCTATGTGTTTAATGATTTCCGACCACTTGTAGCGGTTGCCCAAAGCTTTGCCGGTTGATTTGAAGTTGCCGTAGTAATAAGTAATGCCGGTTATCCTGCCGGTGCTGGCTTGGTTGAACAGGAAGCGGATACCCGCCTGTTCGCCTTTATTGATGAAATTAGATAAAGTAAACGGCTGCCCGTTATTCTGTAACAAGCCGCTCAGTAATTCCTGTAAGACCATCTTGCCTGACGCTTTGCCGGTTCTCAGAACCATCTCCAGTTCATTCTTCGTGGGTGCCCTTTGTGATATATAGCTACCCGGCTCTATAGCTATGTCGCTATATAGTCCGGTAGAGACATTCCCATCTCGCCAGGTAGCCTTTGTTCCACCAGGCTCCATAGCGTTACGGCCATTTGGCACCGTAGCCTTCCGGCCATTAGACCCTGTTTCCGTACGGCTATCCGGCCGCACGGCCTTGTACCGGCTATGTTTTACAACCGTAAGGCCGTATTGCAGTTCCAGCTTGCGCAGGATGGCTTCGCTCTTATAGTAATTATTGCTATCTTCAACCACCGTGCCGTCAAAGCAGATGCGGTTTGCCAGTACATGCAGGTGCGGATGGTCAGCGTCATGATGCCGGAATACGAAGAACTGGTTGTTGGTGTAGCCGTTCTCTTTCAGGTAGCGGTGCGCTATCGCAAGTAGCTTACCATTGTCCAATTTTGCGGCATCTTCCACTGGAAAGTTGAGGCTGGTATGATACACATACCGGCCCAGGTTGGGCTTCAGACTGCATAGCCAATCTATCTCCTTTCGGATTTGACCGGTATCCAGCGAACTAAAATTGGTGTCGAGCAGTTCCGCCCGTAGGTTTTCGTCTGGGTGATACAGCTTTTTGAGGTTGTAGTTCAAGGCACCCATAAAGCTTTTACCGATTTTCTGACTGGCGATCATGCGTTAACTTTTCAATGATGATACTTTCCTTCCGGTTCAGTTCATCCAGCACTGGGAGCAGCGCAATGGGCATTAATCCCGCATTGACTTTCTTGGTCAGTTGGTTTAGGTTCACGCCGATCTTCTTCAGTTCCAGATAAGCGTCCCTGTCCAGCCGGGCCGCCTTTGGCTGCGGGAACCGCCCGGTAAACAGTTTCTGCCGGACGAGTACGCTGGGCGCAATGCCGCAGGCTTCGGCCAGCTGATTCAATTGTTCAAGTTCCGCAGGCGTCAATCGGAAACTCAGGCGGATGGTCAGTTTATCTTCTGTGGGTTTGGGTGGTCTTGCCATAAGTTTATTGTTAAATCTGCTAAACGAAGTGCGGCAGATGTGGGTCCGGGATACCTCCCGGCAAGTCGTTTCGGGCGCACCGAAACATGGCTTGCTCCATACCACCGGACATATATTGCTGTAGCAGTGTAGCTGTAATTTTATTCCTTCTTTTGTTCTCTCTTCAGCCAGCACAATCGGGCTGGAATGTCCTGGTGTCCATGGTGCCGGTAATAGTGGCTCTGTGGTATCCTGCCTGTCCGGCTTGCTGGCTAAAAAAGAAAATGCTCGTTTATTCATCCGTTTGCTCTTGGTGTATTCGTGTCGTTCTTTTTGAGTAGTAGGTTACTACCGCACTACACCTGCTACATCTTTGTGTAGTCAGTAGTAAGCAGTAGTACTTGGTTTCTTTGTATCTTACTACATGAGATTTAGCTGTTTTACAACACGTTTTAGTTACGGTAGTCCTGTAGTAAGATCATTAAAGCGGATATAGTAGAATTTGACGGGGTAACTGTAGCTTCCGTATCCCCGCACCGAGTGCGGCACAAAGCCCAGCTTCTTTAGAGCCTTGCCCAGCCCCTGCTTGTTGAGCCGGATGCGGCCGTTCACCTTATCGCTCAGATGATTTAGGAAGTCCGTTGCCGTGTATTTGGCATCATGGCTATCTGACGTGCCGGGCGCATAATATTTCTGGATGAGTTCCATTTCCGGGCTCACGATGCGGAACTGTTCGTTGACCTGCTCGTTCTGTTCGATCTCTTCTTTCGTCAGCTCATACTTAAACCCCTGCTGCCATAAATGCCAGGCATGGCTCCAGACCACATTTATGTCGATCTCCGTATTGTAGGCCCAATTGATACGGCTGATTTCGAAGCATAGCCAGCGCACGTTGGCATCATCGGTTAAAAACTCGGTCATGTTGGTAGAACCAAAGAACGAAATGCGCCGGGGTGTCATCTTGGCCCTGCGCTCATATGGGTGCCGCACATTGACCAAGAGCTTACTCATGATGGATTTCAGCGCACCAATCTCAAACCGCGACAGCGTGGAGAGTTCGTCCAACATGCCGATGAAATTGGCGCATAGGGCAATCAAACTGTCCTTGTCTACGCTGATGTTTTCCACGAAATACTTTTGCAACTGTGATGGTACCAAGAAGCGGCTGAAGGTGGTCTTCCCGCTGTTCTGCTGATCGGACACCAGGATAAACGCCTGTTTGTTGAAATAGTCCGGCACCAGCGCACAGACAACGGTCCTGACCAGCCACTTCTTCAATTGTGCGTTGAACCGTGGCTGGTGATGGGCGGTGATGTAGCCCGCGAACCGCTCAATGTAATCGCCGTGCTGCCCCGGGTCATATAGACCTTTGATACCCTCGAAGTAACATTCAAACGGGTCGTACTCCCGGATGTAATCAGAGCCCAAAAACACCAGCACGTCCGAGATGGTGGCCCGGATGCCGGCATCTTTGCGCAGGTGGATGTACAGCGTGTTTTCGTTGACCTCCCGAAAATCCGTCTCCCCTACCCGGCGGCACTCAATATCGCTGGTGACGATGTTCTTGCGGAACTCATAGTGCTCTGTGAAGTACTGAATCACCTTCACGATGGACGGTGAGGCATCGACCACTTCGTTATTTTTAGCCATGTCTGTAAGCGCTGAAAGGGTTTGCAATGAAAAAGGACGAAGGGCCGATGAAAAGAAAACTGTAATTATTCATCATCTTCATTTTTTCCTTTTGCTGCTCAGGTGCAGGCCGGAATTCATGATGTCAGACCGCTTGAAATAGACCCTGGAATTGATGACCTGGTGTTTAAGCAAACCCAGGTCGCGCCAGTTCTTAATGGTGGTGCGGGAGCGGCCCAGCAGCTTCATGACCTGGTGGGTTTGCAGCAGTTCGTCTGGTTCCCCGGATTTGGTCTCGACGTTTTGCAGCTTGTAAATGACCGCATCGGCGATCTCATTAATCAGCTCGTTCTTCTCGATGGGGGATAGAATGATGTTGTTCATAACTGTACCTGTTTGTGGGTTAACGGTACAAGGATGAGCACAAAAGGCAAAGGGTAGTTACCTTGGGTACTACCCTAACTTACGTAACTTCCTATGATTGAATATTTTATGAAACGGGAATTTTGAATGCTTCACGTAACTGTTCATTGGCGGTTATGACCGATACAACCTTAGCACTATACTGTAATGCTGCGCTATTCACCAAATAAGGCCTGAAATTTTATGGGCGACGGTTATGCAAATACAATCATTCGTGCTATATTTGCAACTACAAATCAGTTACAATCATTGAGTAAGCTTGATAAATTAAATACCCGCTTCTTAGCAAAGCCTAAAGACCTGACTTGGGACGAATTGGTCACGGTTCTGGGTTATTATGGCTACGCTGAAATTCCAACCGGTAAAACAGGCGGCTCCAGGAGAAAATTCAGCGATGCAAATCAGGTAATCATCAGCTTGCATAAACCGCATCCGAAGCCTATTGTCAAATCCTACGTCCTTGAACAGATACTGGACCATTTAAAAGAGAAAGGAAAATTGAAATGATTGATTCTTTAAAACATCAGGACTATAGCGCAACTGTCCATTATAGCGCAGATGATGAGGTGTTCTTCGGCAAAGTGATGGGCATAAATGACCTTATTACTTTCGAGGGCACATCCGTTGCCGAACTGAAAGAAGCCTTTCAGGAGGCGATAGAAGATTATCTGGAAACCTGCAAGTCGCTGGGCAAATCACCGGATAAAACGTACAAAGGTGTTTTTAATGTCCGCGTTCCGGCAGTTCTGCATCAAAAGGCTGCAATGATAGCTTTGCAGCACCATATGACATTGAACGATTTTGTAAAAACAGCGCTCGTCTATGCCGTTGAGCATGAAAGTGCTATTAATGTGGAACTTCAAATAAGTAACGGATAGGTTGTAAAGCATCCAGCGAAATGAGGTGTTAATATCAGTGGATTCCCCACGTTAAGCCACTGATTTGTTTGTATAGATGAAAAACTGTATATTGTTTTTTCATAGGTTTAATCATGGCCAAAAAAATCAGGAAGGATATCCGCGTTGGTGCGCTTGAAAAAAAGTTAGGCGTTGCACCGGGTACAATTACTAATCCCGACGGCTCCGATGCGCGAAGTGATAAGAAGCTGGAAACACTACAGAAAGAATTTACAAAAGCGAAGCCAAAAACTGCAAAGAAAAGTTCCGCTGCAACCAATATGATTAAAAAGCGGCCAAAAATCAGCCCGGACTTATTGGTTACCGTTGACCAGAAAGCAGCAGCCCGCAGGACCGTTAAAAGTAATCCGAAAACCTCCACGCTGGTAAAGAAACTAAGTGCGGCCGTTAAGAAAACCAGTAGCAAATAATGGCACGGCAGACGGCTAATTATTTAAACAACGTCTTTATCAACTGTCCTTTCGACAAAGGGTACCATTCCCTATTTGAAGCAATAATTTTCACAATTCATGATTGCGGCTTTATCCCCCGCTGTGCCAGAGAAGAAAATGATAGCGGTGCCGTAAGAATCATTAAAATTATGAAAATTATAGATGAGTGTCGTTATGGTATTCACGACATCTCTAAAGCAGATATAGATATAAATACAGGGCTGGCCCGGTTTAATATGCCTTTAGAATTAGGGTTGTTTATGGGCGCCCAACACTTTGCCTCTGCCCAGCATTATAATAAGGAAAAGCGCTCATTGATCATGGATAGCGAGCCTTTTCGTTACCAAAAATTTATATCCGACCTGGCGGGACAGGATATCGCCAGCCACCATCATTCGTCAACAGAAGTCATCAGCAATGTTCGGGACTTTTTAGCGAGCTACGCGAAAAGAACAAGTATTGCTGGTGGTGGCTTCATTACCGGACGTTTCGAAGAATTTTTAATTGACCTGCCTGATTACAGCAGTAGTATTCACCTAGATAGGGATCAGCTTACTTTTTTGGAATACGACGCATGTGTGGATGTATGGATCAATAACCACCCGATATAACATCATGATGAGACAACACAGATACGAACCAGAATTACCTCAGCTAACACTGAGTTCAGAGGAATTGTTCCAAATCTTGAAAACCGTTTTAAAGGGAGTTTCCGGTTCAATAGATTTTGGTACTATAAAAAGCCGGATAGCTAATCATATCGTCAAGTTCCAAATCGGATTTTCCGCGGCATCAGACATCAGCTATACTCCAACCTTAAATGAAATAGATGTTTCCCGGGTACGCGAAGCCGTTTGGGACTTAATCATTATGCGCTACTTGACTGTCGGCAGTTATGGAAGTGATGTATGGCCTTCTTTGACAGTTACTGAAAGAGGTCAGGCCTATTTTAATCTTTCGTAACACGCTAACGTTATTTTAACGGGATTAGTTATGGCCGATTTTCCTTTATAATCTTACCCACTTCATTTGCAACCAACGGCAGGTTTGCATCGGCAAAAGTATTTTTCACAGCCAGCAACTGTTTTGCCCTCTGAGAAGATGGTTCCGTACTCGTGATGGTCAACAGATCCTTTTCAATCATCGCTTTTACATTGTCACTGGATGCGCCAAGTATTTTACCCAACACTTTGTAAATGCCAGCTTTGCTTAGCTTACTGTCTGAATTGGCCTGCAACTTGTTGACCCATTCCTGCGTTGCACCTGGGGCACACAAAAGGAAATCAAGTGCAAGCAGCTTGATAGTTTTGTCTATTTCGGTATTAAGGTCAGGTTCAAATAGAGGTATATCTAGAGAATCCGCTGATATTGACCACCTGATTCCGCTGTAAGCCCTATTGAATATATTGACCTTGCAGCATAATTTGGCTATCTTTGAATTTCAGTCGATCGGCTTAACAGGGCTAATTTGCATAAATATTTTGTTCTTCAATGAGTAAAATCAGAATTAAGAATTTCGGTCCTATCAAGGATGGCTGCCTTGCAAATGACGGCTGGCTCGAAATCAGGAAAGTTACCCTTTTCATCGGCAACCAGGGAACAGGTAAGAGTACAGTTGCCAAGCTGATCTCAACTTTTACATGGATCGAAAAGGCCCTTACCCGGGGTGATTATGGCAAAGAATATTTCGAGGGAAAAGACCGTATCATGTCCTATCTGGAGTATCATAAGATCAGTCAGTATTTGCCGGAATATTCTAGAATGGGAGATCCGCTTGCACCTGTAAATGTGCCTGTTCTGGAATACCACGGCGATTCGTATAAGATCACCTATACACCGAGACGGCTTCGCATAGAGGAACGAAAATCTAAACGATATTCACTTCCGCAGATCATGTACGTTCCTTCTGAACGAAATTTTATCAGCACAATCGAAGATCCTAAGTTACTGCGTTTGGCATCTGCTCCATTAGTGGAGTTATTAACAGAGATGCGAAGGGCAAAAAGCAAAATCCTCAACCCGATAGAGTTGCCGATCAATGCAACGAAGCTTTCCTACAATGAAGATCTCAACCTTGTTTTTATTAAAGGAACTGATTACCAGGTAACCCTTGACAAAGCATCCAGCGGCTTTCAATCCATAGTTCCCCTGTACCTTGTGTCTTGGTTCTTGGCGAATCAGGTCAGGGGAAACGATTCACAGGAGAATATGAATAGTGATGAATCGTCCCGGTTCCAAAATGCCGTCCGAGAGATCTACGCAAATCCTGATCTTAATGAAGAGCAAAGGCGGTTGGCGCTTTCCGCTGTCTCTTACCAATTCAAGAAAACCGCGTTTATAAATATTGTGGAGGAACCGGAGCAAAATCTTTTTCCACAGTCACAATGGTCAATCCTTTCCAGTCTGATCGAAATGAATAGCTGGAGCAGGGATAGCAGGCTGATCATGACCACGCATAGTCCTTATATCATCAATTTTCTTACACTTTGTGTCAAAGCAGGGCTTCTTCACGAAAAGATAGATATTAAAATGGCAGCGGAAGCAGGCCGTAAGATCAATGCGATCGTTCCCTTTGACGCTACATTAGCACCTGGGCAACTGATCATTTACGAGATCGACGAGAACGGGACCATTTTGGAGCTGCCGGATTATAATGGGCTTCCCAATGATGAGAACTACCTTAACCTAAGCCTTGAATATTCCAATCAGCAATTTTCCAAGCTTTTAGACATTGAAAGATATGCCGGGAAATTACTTTGATGCCCATCACACCCAGTCTGACCATTTGGAATTTGGGCTTTATGATGATCCAGATCCGGCGAAGAACCCTGCCTATATCATGGAAGAAGAACCGGAAAAATGGATAGGTATTGTTCATAATCCCGATCAGATTATCGCTCATTTTTACGGGATCGATAATGACGTGAATGTTCGGGTATACAAAGCACCCCCGAATGATAATACTTGGGAAAGCAATTGTGAGGGGATGTTACATCATCGGAATAATATTTCCTTCATAGAACTTAAAGAGCGTGAGGGGTCAGGCTGGCTTTCCAAGTCTACAGGTCAGTTAATCAATACCATCCGGCTTTTTGCTGCCCAACACTCGCTTGATCAGTTCGATGATGTCAATGCTTTTGTTTGCAATAGTTTACGTCCACGTTCAAATGCTAATCACACTAATCAGATGCAGCGTTTTATGGATGAAACCGAAAGTCTAAACTTTAAAGGGATAAATACCGGGCTGAAAATGAATGTGATGCGCGAGATCACCATCTGACTAACATTAGCCGCATTTTAAGAGCTGTCGGCAAAGTTTAAATAGGAGCGTTGATCACCTTTGGAGCTACTAGTTCTTGTCCATATTTCGGCAATTTATTGCCTCAGTTGAAGCATACAGAGGTATTGACGGTCATTTTATATGTTTTACCACTTGGCTTTAAAGTCCTATCTCATTTTACCAATTGAGCTATGAATCTGACTTGTCAAAGCTAATTGACATTGATCAAACCTCATTAAAAAGTGTATTTATCTTTTACAAGGTTCGCTTATAAGGCTGACTTTTCCCTTGTTCCCAGTTGCTAATGGTGGCCCCGTCAACACACAATATTCTTCACAGCTTTTTTTTCTGATCCATTTCAGGTGCCTGTAGGCTTTCAGTTTACCTGACAGTGTCGTTTGATCAAAGCTAAACGGCAGGTAACCTAAAAACTGAATGATAAGTGGCAGGAATTGTATCTGAGGAATACTCCTGCTTTTTTCCCAGTTTGTGATGCAATCTTCAGGGACTCCCAATATCTTTGCTACATCTTTTTGTAACAGCTTTGAGTCCATTCGTTTCCTCTTCAAGTGTTCGCCTATCGTACCTGGGTTTGCAGGGTAAGAAACAGGCACCTTTTTTCCGGTTTGGCTTGCATAAACGCAAACAAGGCAACGCATGTATGCCCGTAAGATGCGTTGCTTCAGCATGAAGCTTGATTCTTTTTGAGTAAAAAATCAGCGATTTTTCATATAGTTTGCTAATTGCCTTCGCGCCGGAATCAGGTGGTCAATATCAGCGTATTTTCCAGCAAGCCTTTGGATCGACGGTTTGCCTGTGATTAAAAACCTCCCCTCCGTTTTCAAACCCTATAATCCCAAGTTGTGGATTTTGGCGGTAATGTGTTTAACAGCGGCAATAGGCATTTGGTTGGATATGGGCGGCATGATAACTTTTAGTATTTTGTAAATGACAGGGTCGGTTAGGATTATAAAGAAAACACTAACCGCCGGAAAACACACCCCATATATGCCTTGCAAACATCTACTTAATGAAGCTTTAGCTCTTTAAATAAGATTAATTATGGGTTGTATTCAGGAGGATCGTTCATGGCCGGTTTTCTTTGACAACCTTATCCACTTCGTTTGCAACCAGTGGCAGGTTTGCATCAACAAAGATGTTTTTCACAGCCAGCAACTGTTTTGCCCTCGGCGACGATGGTTCTGTACTTCTGATGGTCAGTAGATCCTTTTCGATCATCGCCTTGACGTTGTCACTGGATGCGCCAAGTATTTTACCCAACACTTTGTAAATACCAGCTTTGCTTAGCTTGCTGTCTGAACTGGCCTGTAACTTATTGACCCATTCTTGCATAGCACCAGGCGCACCGAGCAGAAAGTCAAGCGCCAGCAGCTTAATGGTCTTGTCCATTTCAGCATTAACCTCCGGTGCAAATACCGGTATGTCTTCTTTCCGGAGTAACTGCTGGTATAATACTTTAGCCGATTCGTAATCATTGATGTCCAGGCTTTCAAAGTAAAAGAAGTTGCCCTTTTTCTTTTCAGGGTCGATGAACGTCAGAAACTCTTTGGTTTGCAGGCCGTTGTTTTCCGCCCGGCTCAGCAGGTAATACCTGATCCACAGCAGTGCCAAACTAAATCCCAAACCGAAAACGATAGCCACCCAATTTATCTGGTGGTTGAACACGATTAGCAATGCAATAATAATCGATATTAAAAAATAAAAGGGAATGCTGAAAAGGTAATTCTTAAGGCGTATCCGGCTGTTCAAAAAGGACGCAAACTGGTTAAACGATTTGCTATTGCCAAAAAACACGGACCAGCCCAAGCGGTAGAACAGTATTCTTTCCACACCCGTATGCTCATCATAAAGCGCCAGATATTCATGAAGCTGGTAACGGGATAACGAAATATTATAACTAAGCTGCTTTACCATTACACTTCTATCCCTTCGATATAACGTTGGACAGAGGTTTGCGCTATCACCTCCGGCGTACCCCAGGCTTTGTGCATTTCATTACGCTTGCGCTCTTCGGTAACCTTGATGTACCGCTGAAAGCTTTTGTAGTCGGTATGGCCGGTGATACCCATTACCGTTTCCGCCGGTATGCCTTTTTCGAGCGACAGCGTGGCAAACGTTTTGCGCCCGGTGTGCGCGCTGACTAACTCATACTTCGGGTACATGTTGGCAATCTTAACAGGGCCGTTGTACCGGATGATTTCGGTAGGTTCATCAATGCCTGCCAGTTCACATACCTCCTTAATGTATTTGTTAAAGTTAGTGTTCGCGATCATCGGCAAGGGCCTCTGCTTATCTGCGTACTTTTGTAAAATAGCTAAAGAATACCCGTTGAGCGGTACAATAAGCGGCTCTTTTGTTTTTTTGACCGTAATCCTAATTTCGCCCGATACGATGTGTGCTCTCTGTAACTGTTCCAGGTCTGAATACCTAAAGCCAGTTGCACAGCTGAAGCAGAATACGTCCCGTACCTGGGCAAGCCGCTTACTGCCTTCCAAATCCAATGCCAGCAATCTTAGAAACTCTGCATTGGTCAAGGCGATTACTTCCAGCTTTTGCCTTTTGATGGTAAAGTCCTTGTAACCGTCTGCGACCTTGATGCCATTCTTCAGGGCGTATCCCAAAAAGGTTTTCAGAGTGCTCAGCTGTTTAGCAATGGTTACGTTATTAATCTCCCGGTACTTGATGAGGAAGTTCTGGAAAGATTGGAAGAAAGCATAGTCCATTTCGGAGAACCTCACTTTCGTCCGGGTATGCTTTTGGTAGGCTTCCAGATGCCGTTTGAGTGATTTGTATACACCCATGCTTCCTTTTTCCCGGCTGGGTTCGTGGATGGCAATGTACTTTTCGATAAAGTCAAAAACCAAGTTACTGGGTTCTGTTTTCTTGGTCTTAGGTGAGGTGTTAACTTTATGCTGGTCCAGCAGCATATCGGCGCTGTAGGTTGTCCCATCCAGTTCAAACCTCGCGGCAACCGCTTCAATACCTGCGGTAAGTTCGTCCAATGCCAGGTTGCTTCGTTTAATGTCGGCATTCTCCGGCAGTTCTGCGCCGGCATAGCATTTTATCAACTCCTTTTGAAGTTTGCCCGTCATCAGCTGAATCCGCTGCGTATGGTTGTCCCATAGCTCGGGAATGACGGTGATGCCGGTTGCCAGTTTACGCCGCTGTGAAGCGACCCGTACAATCAAGGTGACCGGGTGTTCACCTTTCTTATTGGCGGTATCTTTTCTAAGTTCGAATCGTATGGTTAAGCCCATAGGTTTGCCTGCTAAATAATGCTTCAAACTTACAAAAAATGGCTTTCAAAGACAATTTTGTGGGGCTATTTGTGGGGCTAAATTTCTTTACACAAGTGGTTAAAGCTGGTCTTAACTAATTGCCTTGATATGCTAACTAACTGTTAAATAGCTATGTATGTAAAGCTGTATATAGTTAAGGGTCATAATCCCAATCCCTCCGGCTCCACTTGTTACATTACCAAAACACACTAAAGCCCTGCATACGCCACGTACGCAGGGCTTTTTTTCGAAAAGGCCAAAATACTCACAAAATCTCGTCAAAAAGGTGAGTAAACTGGTGAGTATGCTTTTTGACAGCAGCTATTGACCGAATTTCTTACAACACAGTAATTGTCGTCCTGTTAGAAAGCAGAACATTTTGTACATCATTGGCTGCAGATTTACATTTGCTTAACATTTCAAGAGCAATTTTATGATAAAGAATTACAGTTTGATTTTCCATTAGAAAAAGCCAAAAAACTCATAAGATGTAAATGTGCCTGTTTACAAGCGCATCACCGTAAACGGCCAGCGTGAAGAGATTGCAACCGGCCAAAGTATTGACCCTGCCAAATGGAATGCATCAGCAGGTGGGGAACCGTCATTTTTTTAGCGAATTTAAATTTTACTTGCGGTCGGCGCGTAAATGGAATAACAACTCGGCCATGAAGTACATTAAGAACTTTGGCAAAGTTGTGCGCATCTACTTAGCCAGTGGCTGGATCCCTACTTACCGATTCCTGTATTTCAAAATAAAGTTAAAAAAGGTTGAGCGTATTTTTAACTAAAGATGAAATTGACATTATGGCTTCCAAAACGTTTGTAAGTGAACGTTTGGAGCAGGGACGCGTTATTTTCCTGAAAATTGCTGACCTATTTGGTGTTGTCAAAAACCTGACCTCTCACATTACCCGGCATACATTTGCCACAACGGTAACGCTTTTAAATGGCGTTCCCATTGAAAGTGTATCGAAAATGTTTGAATATACCAATATTAAAACGACGCAGCACTATACAATGATATTGGATATTAAGGTGAGTGAGGATATGATGGCTTTGCAGAAGAATATAATGGTTTGATTAGCTCAACACCGGCCTGTAGATTATATGCAGGCCGGTGTGTTTGCTTTTGACAGGTAGCTTTAACCATCCGACTTACACACGCGAATTATGAAATTTTTTTTATGTTGCTTGGTTTGCCGTATAGCTAAAAATCTGCACACGCTCAGGCATTATGCTGTGTAAACAATCGCCCTCAGCGCAAAGCTGCCAAGAAAGATGCTGACCACTGAAAAACAAATCAACCGCAGCGCAAATCACATGCCCTTGACGGCTTTGCTGCGGCACTAACTTGTTGCAGGGGTGTAGTACCATTTTTATAGCTTCTAAGTAATGGCAGCGGGTGTATTGTGAGCATAGGCAAACTTCAACTCTTGTACAGGTAAAACAGCGGCTGAAAGGAATGTAGTGTATCGGAATAAAGAAGCGGCTGCATCGGTATAGACTTGTTTATTGCTCATCAAAAAACCGAAGCAATCCTTTCGTTAACCGCTTTGACATCAAATGCATTCACATCCCAAATTTGATTTTTGGATAAACCCAACCATTGCTTTACAGATTTATGCTCCGGATGGTTAGGATTATCCAGAACATTTAACAAATGGTAATACCCAGGTACGCCTCCGCAGTCTTCAGGCGGACAAGCGCCCTTGCCACCTGTACAGATTGGTTTGTTTCTAACTTCATCTACAATGCTTTCAAGTACAATCCGGTGATACCAATTATCGCCAAAATCATAAATGTAAATGTAAGTTTGGCCGACAGTAGAGAATATTTCGTTAATTTGATGAATGTGACTATCCCTAATAATTTCATCATCAAAATTGCTATCAGGAGTGCGATATAAAGGCCTTGAGCCATAGCCTTGCTCCGAAAATTGGTATAAGTGTGCATCCTCCCAACCAAACGCGGCTTGTATGAACTGATGAAATGAATCAAAGCTGATATTTTCAGGCACGGTCAACCTTCGCCATACGGGCGGTTTCTGTAAGCCTTGAAGCTGTATTTTAAATTGATAAGGCATAATTTGTTGAAGCTTTTTGCTCGATTAATGTTATTTTTCCAGTATTATCTATTCTTACTTTGATGCCATTGAAGGCAGGCAAGCTGCTAATATTAAAAACTTTTTCAACTCCTGCGCCGTACTGCTGTCATCTAATTTAGTTTCCAGGTGGTGCCTGAACTATAAATCTACCGGGCCTGAGGATTATTTAGACATCTTTTGCACCCGGTATAAGTGTTTGCTAATGAGTGCACAATTGCGGCTATTAATAGCATCTTCTAAATCTTCTAATGTTATACCAAACGCAAACAGCTCATCCTGCTGTAATAAGGTAATATATTGCCAATCAGGCTGGGGCAGGCCGTTCAACAGTTTCTGATCATCGGTACCCCATTCAAAATATTTACCAGGTTCAGTTACAATAACAGGCAACCCGGCCCTGCGCCGTTCTACAGCATCCCAAAAGGTTACCGTGCTATCGTGCAGTTTACCTTTTTTATCACGGTAAATAGCCCTATGGTGGTTGTTACGAGTAGACACAAAATCAACAGGCTCGCCATATTCGTTTTTGTGCAGGGCTTGCAGGTCTGTATAGCCGGTAAAGCATCGCACTGTTTTTATCTGAATACCTTTTTCGGGATTCATCCAAACCGGGTTTTCAACGTTAAAAGTAAATTTTGAATTCCCACCATACTGCGCTAAATGAACCTGCACTTTTGCTTTTACTGCTTTGTCTACAATATAGGCAACATCGGCAGCCTTAAAATTGGTATTCAGTTATCTGCTCATGCCAGTATACAACCACCTTATCAAAGCCTGCCTGCTCTTTAAAGCTTTGCAAATTTTTGCTATTGAATGCAATTTTCATATCTCCATCAAACTGGCCTAAATAATTAATCAGCTGTGCTTTTACATGAAGGTTTACCACGTCCGCCAACCGGCTGAACCGAGGTAATAAAGGTACTTCCTCAAACTGCCTGATGCGGCCGTAAACGGTTTCTTTGTGTAAGAGACTGTCTAAAAACGCTAATTTAAGAATGTTATAGGGTATTATGCAGAAGTTTAATGTACAATTCTGACCGTACTTTGCAAATAATGCCTGTCTTAAGCCGCCTGGATTGACCGTAAATCTTATTATAACATTTCTTTAAGATCATTTTTAAACAGTCTTCTAAGCTAAATAGTATTTCTTTGAAATTCAAAGAATGAAGCAAATCACAATCTATATATAGAGTTATACAGCAAAATTATCACATTATAGCGCACTGCAGAAAACCAGTTAGCTGCCCGGCTATTCTTCTAAAATTTTATCTAAAGTAATCGGAAGGCTCCTGATGCGCTTACCTGTAGCGTTGAATACAGCGTTGGCAATGGCGGCTGCTGTACCGGTAATACCGATTTCACCAATGCCGTGCCCGCCCAGTGGGGTATGTTCATCAGGAATGTCATTGAACAGCACTTCAATATGCGGCACATCCGCATGGACCGGCACATGGTACTCAGCTAAAGACGGATTCATGATCCGGCCCGTACGCTCGTCAAAAAAAGTCTCCTCGGTGAGTGCCATACCGATGCCCATAATAATGCCGCCCCGAAACTGACTAACTGCTGTTTTGGGGTTGATTACCCGGCCCGAATCAAAAGAAGCTACCCAGCGCGATATACGCACCTCGCCTGTAATTTTATTTACCCGTACCTCTGCAAACTGCGCACCATATGAGCCCATGGAGTACTTTTGCAGCTCCAATGGAGCGCTGCTGGAAGCCTCTGCTTGCAGGTAAGCTTTACCTGCAAGCTGGAATAGCAGCTGGTAAGATGCCCCCTTTGCCGGGTCTTTTCTACTGTAGATACCGCCATCCCTAACCTCCGTTTCTTCAAAGTCCAAATCATGTAGTGCAAAATCTTTATGTTTTAACGCTTCATCGAAAAGGCTTTTCAATAATTTTTCTGCTGTGGCTGCAATGCCGGCGGCTATGCTGGCAGTTTGGTTAGAACCACCAGCAAAAGAAGCTTCCGGCAAATTGGAATCGCCATACTCAAAAGAAACTTTTTCAATATCCAGTCCCAGCCGGTCAGCTGCATGTTGCAGTTGTACGGTGGCTGTTCCCATACCCATCTCATGAGCTGCCGCCTTTACTACGGCTGTTCCATCAGCATATAAAGCCATCCTGACTGTGGCCGGAAAACGGTAATAAGGATAATAAGCTGTAGCCACACCCTGACCGATCAGCCATTCGCCATCCCTTTGCAATTCGGGCAGTTGATGTTTCCAGCCAAACGCTTCAGCGCCACGCCGGTATGCTTCAGTAAGATGGCGTGAAGAAAAAGGGGTTTTCTTAACCGGGTCTTCCTTCGGCTCATTCAATGCCCGTAATTCTACCGGATCCATATTCATCCGGTGCGCCAGTTCATCCATCGCCGATTCCAGCGCAAACGTACCAATGGATTCACCGGGCGCCCGCATAAAGGTGTTGGCTACCGTATTCAGGTAGGTTATTTTTTGGGTAATGTAAATGTTCTCTGCGGCATATAAATGCCGTGCCGGAAAGGAGAACTGTTCCGGAAAGTCATTATGTTCTGTTGTGGCGGTAACACCGGTATGAATCAGGGATACAAACTTGCCGTTTTCATCAGCCCCGATGGCTACC
Organism: Mucilaginibacter sp.; assembly: GCF_965200995.1. Lineage (GTDB taxonomy): Bacteria > Bacteroidota > Bacteroidia > Sphingobacteriales > Sphingobacteriaceae > Mucilaginibacter. The sequence continues at coordinate 3,828,446 of NZ_OZ241743.1, forward strand.
CGCTGTTCCGACGGGGTACGCCCGCCAACCAGCCGGAACACACCCTCGCGCGATAATGCCAGTTTGACCGGCCTGCCGGTTTGTTCGGCTGCCATTACGCACACCATCGTATGAAACCATACCGAACCTTTGCCGCCAAAGCCGCCGCCCACAAAAGGTGCAATCACCTGTACTTTCTCCGGTTCCAGCTTGTACATATCAGCAATGGTCCGCTTCACGCCATACAGCATCTGGGTGGTATCGAAAATAACCAGGTTGCCGTCATCCTTAAAAGCGGCGATAGTGGCATGAGGCTCTATGGCATTGTGATTGTACCTTGGGGTATGGTAGAGCTGGTCTGTGGTACAGGCTGCCATTTTCAATGCTTTTTCCGCGTTGCCTATATCCACTTTCGTTGGCTCGGTCATTACCCTGGGCGGTGTTTTGGCATCTTCTTTTTCCTTATTAAAAGAAAGCTTAGCTTCTTGCGCCTCGTATTCTGCCGTAATCAGTGCAGCTGCTTGTTCGGCCTGTTCCTGTGTGTCTGCAACAACCACAGCAATAGGCTGGCCGTTCCAGTAAATATGCTCATCCTGCAATATTGTAATGTCCATGGCGGCAGTACCCCGGCTTTCACCGCTCGGATCAAGCAGAATGGGCTTTTTGGCTTTGGAAGTGTTCTCATGAGTGATAACGCTGATAACGCCTTCAGACTGCCGGGCCGCCTCTGTATGCAGCGTTTTAAGTTTTCCTTTGGCAACGCTGCTATAGGCCAACGCCGCGTAGCAGATGTTCTCCAGCGCATATTCGGCAGTAAACTTGGCTTCGCCTGTCACCTTCAACTGGCCGTCTACCCGGTCTATGGGCCTGCCCACATAATTGGTTTTCTGTATCAGTTGGTCCGGTTTCTGGTCGGGTACAAACTGCACCACCGTTTCCATGATTTTTAAAAAGATACTCATTGCTGTTCTATTTACCTGCTAATAGCTGTAATACGCTCACGATGGTTCGCTTGGCCAATTCAATTTTAAAACGGTTATGCCCAAAGCCTGCGGCACTCTTCAGTTCTTCTTCGGCAGCGGCGATAAAGTTTTGCGCTGTTGCTTCTTTACCTGCCAATGCTTCTTCGGCCCGGTATGCACGCCAGGGCTTATGGGCTACACCGCCCAATGCAATCCTGAGGTTTTTAATTAAACCGTTTTCCACTTCTATTGCTGCTGCTACACTAATCAGCGCAAATGCGTAGCTGGCGCGGTCTCTTACCTTGCGGTAAAGTGAGTTACCGGCAAAAGGCAGTGGCGGAATTATTATAGTGGTAATCAGTTCATCCGGCTGCAGGCTGGTTTCTATGTGTGGCGTTTCGCCGGGCAGCAGGTGAAAATCGGCAAAGGCAATTTCCCGCTGGCCGTTCTTACCTTCAACTATCACTTTGGCATCCAGTGCCACCAGGGCAACGCACATATCGCTCGGGTGCGTAGCAATGCAAGCTTCAGAGGTGCCCAAAATGGCATGAATGCGATTAAAACCACCAATGGCATCGCAGCCGCTGCCGGGCTGCCGTTTATTACAACGGGCCGTTTCATCATAAAAATAATAGCAGCGGGTACGCTGCAACAGGTTGCCACCCGTGGTGGCCATATTGCGCAACTGTGCTGAAGCGCCATTCAGGATAGCCTGCGAGAGCACAGGGTACCGCTGCCGGATTGAGGGGTGCGCTGCCAGATGAGAATTGCGTACCAGTGCGCCTACGCTGATGCTGCCATCGGGCTGTTCTTCTACTTGGGTTAAAGGCAGTTGTGTCAGGTCAATGATATGCTCCGGCTGTTCGATCTGTTCGCGCATGAGATCAACCAGATTAGTGCCCCCGCCGATGAACTTGGCCATGCTGTGGCCTACCATTTCAGCAACGGCCTGCCCGGTGCTACCGGCCTGTATAAAAGTGAACGGTTTCATGGATTTGGTTTTTGGCTGAATTTTCCATTACACTGCGAATAGCATCTACTATGCCTACATAAGCGCCGCACCGGCAAATATTTCCGCTCATTCTTTCTTTAATCTCCTGCTCGCTAAACTCGAACTTTTCTGCAGAAATATCAGGTGATACAGCACTCGGCATACCTTTTTCAAACTCCATGAGTAAAGCCAGCGCCGAACATATCTGGCCGGGTGTACAATATCCGCACTGGAAGCCGTCATGCTCAATAAAGGCGCGTTGAAGCTTATCCAAACTGCCGTTAGCTGCCAAACCTTCTATGGTAGTTATTTCCTTGCCTGCATACTGCATGGCCAAGGTCATGCAGGAATTGATCCGTTCTCCGTTCACCAGTACGGTACAGGCGCCGCAAGCACCCTGGTTGCAGCCTTTCTTGGTACCGGTGAGGCCAGTATACTCTCGCAAAGCGTCCAACAGAGATACCCTGGGTTCCAGCTGCAGGTTATATTGCCGGCCATTAATCTTCAGGCTTAACGGCATCGCAAGGCTGCCGGCCTGTAAGTGCGGCGAGGCGGGTGGTTTGATGTTCATGATTGTAACACAGTTAATTCATCTATTTTACAAGGTCATTCTTGTTTTCAAAACCTTGTGCCGGGCGAATTGTTTGATTACTATGCGCATCATCACACTCGAAGAACATTTTGCCCCACAGGCCTACCTGGAAGGACCGGCTAAAGAAATGAAAGCCGATTCACAAAATCCGGAAAGTCCGTTTTATGGTATACCAGAAAAACTAAGCGACTTAGGGGAGAAACGCATAGCCGCAATGGATGATGCCGGCATTGATATGCAGGTACTGTCACTGACATCGCCCGGCATAGAACAGTTAGGGGCAGCAGAGGCCATGGCGTATGCAGAAGAAAGTAATAACGTAATTGCGCTGGCTGCGCAGCAATACCCTCAACGATTTGCAGGTTTTGCAGCCATTCCCTCTATAGAACCAAAATCAGCAGTTAAAGAATTAGAACGTGCAGTAAAGAGTTTAGGATTAAAAGGTGCGGTAATCAATGGTCATGTTCAGGGCCGTTATTTAGATGACCCTTACTTCCTGCCGATCCTGGAATGTGCAGCAGCATTAAAGATGCCTGTATATCTTCACCCCACAAAACCGCCAGAAACGGTAACAAGCACTTACTACAGTGGTTTTTCTCCAATGGTTAATGATTTGTTTGCCCGCTCGGGTTACGGCTGGCACATTGAAACCGGGGTTCATGTCATCCGGCTTATCTTAGGCGGCGTTTTTGACCGTTTCCCCGAATTGCAGTTTATTATCGGGCATTTAGGTGAAACGCTTCCTTATATGCTCCAACGTATGAACGCCGTCTTTTCGAAAGATAAAACCGGGCTGCAACGCAATCTTCAGGATTATCTTAAAGAAAACATTCACTACACTATCAGCGGCTTTAATTATGCTCATCCTTTTCAAACCTTAGTTAATGAAATTGGTATTGACCGGATCATGTTCTCCGCAGATTATCCCTATGCACCAATGGACAAGGCGCATCAGTTTTTAGAGCAGTTGCCCTTAAGCGAAAGCGAAAAACATCAAATTGCTCATACAAACGCGGAAAGGCTGTTAGGCATTGCCTGATGCTCTGCACTGACTTATATATGGTCATTCCGGTGATCCGCCAGCATCTTTAAGGAAGTGCCCATACTAAAAAAAGGAAATACACTCCAAAGTGTATTTTCCGGGATAACCGAAAAGGATTTGGAACAAACACTTTATTATACATAGACTCTCCTGTTATTGGCCAGAAACACAATACTTCTTTATCTTTATGCTATCAGATAATAGTTTTTTACAATCAGGATGAATATTATCGGAGTTGTTGGTAAGCGCGAAATTATGAAATTGTCAGCGTCCTGAAGCGGTACAATTTACCAATCAGAACTACAATGTACCTGGCACCAAATCAGTTTCAGAAAGAGTATTTACAAGACAATAAGGAATAAATTGAACGGCTATCAGGTAAGAGTATAGAAACAGGTGTGTAATGATATCCGAAATTACCGATACCATTACACACAGCCGTACTACTGATTAGCTGACTTAAAATTTATGCAAGTGAGCTTGAAGTGCCGATGAACAACAGAATAAATTTGCAATATTCTTTTATAATAAACACAATGTTCAAGCAGCAATAACTAATTCAGGCTTAGCTGAAATCTATAAATTTTCACCGCTTGGCCCCTGCCCTTTATTAGAAGATTCCTCGGTGCTTGGGCCGGGTGCACCATTGTCATTATCCGGCACAACGGTATCTACCCGTGTATCATCCGGCTTATTCTGCTCGGTTGCATGGCTGCCTTTAGACAGTTCACTATCACCGGCGTTTTCACCTGTTACATCATCATTACTGCCTGCATTATTGTTATCCGCAATGTCTTTTTCGTCTTTCGGATTTTTTACATCATCATTGGTTGCCATAGCTATTGGTATTAAGTATTTAAAATGAATTGATTATTGTATTGGTTAGCGTTACGCCTTATTTTCTTCTTTTTCAGTTATCCAGGCTACTGCTTCATCCAGTTTGTCTAATGAATAACCCTTTGACTGTCCGGGTATGATTAATTTAAACGCATTGGTAAACCATTCAACACCTTTTTGATCGGTTACTACCGCTATTTTATTCCATTTGGTAAAATGTTTTAAGCCCAGCTTAAGCTCGTCGTACCATGCTCCGGCCGAGAAATCAGATAAGGTGTTCTCCAACACCAGCAGATAATTAATTTCCCCCTGTTTTTGTACCAGTTCTTCTAATCGCGGAGCAAGCACCGTATCATAATCCTGTTTGGTTACCTCGCCAATGGCATGTATGCCAATTACGTGTTCCGGTAAGTCATTAATAAATTGAAGCATAGCAGATTGATTTGTTTTTTAAACAACGTACAATCCAGCATAGTGTTTGCCTGTAAGTAGTGCAGACGTAAGGATGCAATTATTGGCAGCATCGGTAAAACATCACTTATGCCTATATTTGCATTAGTGAACACCACAAAAGCCACTTACAGCCAACTCATTAAAGCCGAAGCTAAACGGCTGGGGTTTGTATTTTGCGGTATTGCACAGGCAGGCTTTTTGGAGCAGGAAGCGCCCCGCCTCGAAAACTGGCTGAACCAGGGCAGGCACGGCGAAATGCAGTACATGGAAAATCATTTCGACAAGCGCCTTGACCCGCGCCTGTTGGTGGATGATGCCAGATCTGTAATTTCATTAGGGCTTAACTACTACAACCCGCAGAGACAAGCCGATCCTTTAGCGCCCAAAATATCGCAGTATGCCTACGGGCTGGATTATCACGAGGTAATTAAGGAGAAGCTTAAACAACTATTGAGTTATATACAGGAAACGATTGGCGAAGTAGGCGGCCGGGCTTTTGTAGATTCGGCACCGGTATTAGACCGCGCCTGGGCGCAGCGGGCGGGCCTGGGCTGGATAGGTAAAAATTCTAACCTGCTCAACAAGCAAAACGGATCCTTCTTCTTTTTGGCCGAACTGATTATTGACCTCGAACTGGAATGTGATATTGCGCCCGCAGCCGATCACTGCGGCACTTGTACCCGTTGTATTGACGCCTGCCCTACCGATGCTATTATTGCACCCTATGTGGTGGATGGCAGCCGCTGTATCTCCTACCTTACTATAGAGCTGAAAAATGAGTTACCACAAGAGTTTAAGGGCAAGACAGACAATTGGATGTTTGGCTGCGATGTATGCCAGAATGTATGCCCCTGGAATCGTTTTTCTGTCGCTCATAAGGAACCCGCTTTTCAACCTCATGAAGAACTGCTGGGCATGACCCGCCAGGACTGGCAGGAAATTACACAGGAGGTTTTTCAAACTATCTTTAAAAAATCTGCAGTGAAACGCACTAAGTTTGCCGGCCTTAAACGCAATATTGAATTTTTAGGCGGATAAAGCGTACCATCCTGCGTTTTCTACCACTATATTTAACCCATGAGCATTCCCCTGCGTTTTAAACTGTTGCTGGTTGCCATTACATTGACCTTTACGGCCTGCCATTCCAGAAAAGCCATGCTGAAAGGGGCGCCCGGCGAGGTGGTGAAACCACAAGGCTTTATTGCTGAAAAGTATGCCACCTTAATGCAGGTAGATCAAAGCAGCATTCAAAACGGGCGGCTGTACAGTTTTATAGAACAATGGACAGGTACGCCCTACCTGTTTGGCGGAATGAGCAAGCAGGGTGTTGATTGCTCAGGCCTGGCCTGCCTGTTGGAACAGGAAGTTTATGGTTTAAGCCTCCCGCGCATGACCAGCCTGCAGGTACAAGCCATTAAGCGCAAGTATGAAGATGAACTGGTAGAGGGCGACCTTGTGTTTTTTGACTTTGATGGCAAGAAATTCAGCCATGTGGGTATCTATCTGCAAAATGGTTATGTGGTACATGCCAGCACCCGGCGGGGCGTAATGATTGTGAACCTGCATGATCCATCTATGTACAAATACTTTTCGCGGGGCGGTTCGGTATCCTCCCTGTAATGTCTATAAGTGTTCGGAAGATTTTTCAAGTTGAAATCATTGCCTTTACATCATCCTAAAACTGATTTCTGCGCCTCACAGGCAGCACCGGCACAGAAGTAAAAGATACAAGTAAAACAAGCCGTATACCTGCCTGGCGGATGCTGAAAATAAGTTGAGCATACCCCGATTCCTGCCTTTCGGACAGGGGGTAACGTACCTCTTTTATTCACTCCGCAAAGTGTAAACCCAAAGTTTACATAATTTTAAAAAAATACCATTTAACAGGCTGATAATGAATAGATTAAAAAAATGCAGGGTTTACACTTTTTAGAGCTTTTAGTTGTGAATTTTAATGCATCTTTAGTGCTTTCGAACACTGATGCTGTAATATCCAAAACATCGTTTAAGCAAAGATGCGCCGATTGATTTTGTGCCGTACCCTTCCCGCAGTTTATGGGCAGCGCCGGCCTAAATTTAAGTGGCAAACCGGATATTTTATGGCTTGCGGCAATAGTGAAGTACCCTCAGCACTATCTGATTTCTGCTTTTCGGATAATGATGAATCCCCCCCGCTTGATGATGCAAATTGGATTTACACTTTTGGAGCCGCTTTTTTTATCTGTAATTGAAAATTTTAAATCTCATGATTACCCGCGGTAGTAATAAATGCCCCTGTGTGCCATTAGCGGCCCCGGATGATTAACCGGCAGCCATCAGTTAAAGTGGCCGAAGTGCAGCAGTACACCGGCAGGGTCAATTAAAAAGCATTCCTCTCCCCAGTCTTCCTTTTTTACCGGTAACAATTTAACGCCTGCATATTTGCTTTCGAGTTGCAGCTGCTGTAACCAGGCAAAGCACTCCCCGGCGTTAGGTACCTCTATAAAAAGCATAGAATTGTTGAGCCAATCCTCAACATAAGCATTCTGCAAGTAAAACCTGAGCTCGTTTATCTCAAAAACCGAAAACCCGGCTGAAATTATAGTTTCATTAAATCCAAGTTCGCTGTAAAAGCGTCTTGAAACATCAAAATCCCTGGAGCCAATAAAAGTTCGGATGGATTTAACTACGAGGTGCATAATTTGGTAATAAACATTTATTTTTTAACTAACGCCGCCCGGTATTCGTCGGCATCAACTACTTCACTGTAAAAATCAACCAACTCCTGATACAGGGCTTTATCATAGGTGCCATCTTTAATTTGCATACGGCGCTTATAAATGAGGCGGTTACCCTGCTGCACCAGCGTGGCGCTAAAGCTACCAAACGGTTTTTGTAACTTAACAGCTAACGGGTTATTGTCTAACCTGTATCCCTCCGGTATTGTGTAAGTAATCTCATCTTCATCGGTATAACCCCGGTTGATGAATACATTAGTTACACGGTTGCGTACCTCACGCGGCGAACTTTTAATCCGGTTAGTAGCATTCACATAAAAATTATATTTGTCACCCTCCTGGGCGGCATAGCCATAAGCGTTTACCTTCAGTTGCTCTTCCAGTTTTGGTTGCCGGTTCTTTTCCTGAACGAAACTTAATTTCTCAATTTCTAAGTTATCAATCGGGTATTCCTTTTTAAGATATTTAACTTGCTCGGCGTAAGCCTCTTCCGCAAAACCCTGACGGTTATCAAACTGGGCGCCTTCCATGCTTGTTTTAATCTCCCCTGCAACACCGCCCTGTGCATTAAGGGTAAAACTGGCCTGGCAATGTTGCAGATTGGCGGCAGGTGCGTAAACGGGCGTATGCAAAATCTTACCGCCACCGGGCGTACAGGCTAGCACATTACGGTCATCAGTAAATGTACCCAGATAGCCGAACGGTATTTGCTGACTGGTGCATTCCAGCCAGGTAGTATCATTTTTAAAGGGCAGGCACAAAATTACATGGTTACCCTGTTCCATGCTGGCAAAATCGGGCATCAGGCTTACTTTCCGGCTTCCTGCCTCAACTACGCAGTAATAGGAGTTTATATTTACCGCCTTTAATAAGGCTTGTGTATAGTTAACCAGCGCCTTGCAATCGCCATAACTCTGCTTGTCTACATCTGCCGCCATAAAAGGCTGGTAACCGCCTATGCCGATCTGAACACTTATGTAACGCGTTTTTTGCTGCATATATTCATATACCTTTTTAGCTTTCAGCTTTTCGTCGGTAACGCCCCTTACAAGTTCCTGCATCTGTTGTACAGTTGCGGCAGGCAACACAGTCCGGCTGCTCAGCAAGTCGTTGTATACCCATTTACCCAATTCATTCCAGTTGGTAAATGCCCCGGAATGCCCCTCGTAGACAAACTTTTCGGGAGCAAACTTTACCACAGGCAGGTACTGCTCTGCATCAGGGCTGTAAGGTTCAGCCTTCATTGCCTTTTGGTTCGCCAGTTTCCAGGTATAAACCATATTACCATCCTTATCAGTAGTTTTTTCAGGCGTTGCGGAGTAATTGAATTGCTTATACCTGAACTTGAAATCGGGCTTGCATACAAAGGTATAGGTACTATTTTCCAGCGCTGTACCATAATCATCATTAGGCTTCCAATCCGGAAAGTTGAGCGATTGCCTGCTATTTACTTCATATTCATAAGTTAAAGTATAAGGATAGGCGGAGGCTACCGGCCGGTAACGCTTTACACGGGTATCTTCGAACAGTGAGAATGAACTGATGTTGCTGTAATCCTCAAAATCCTTCTCGGCAAACTTCTTCTGTAATTTTCCAAACTCATCGTATATGGCGCCTTTCACGTATTGGATCCGGCGGTTTTTATTATGCCAGATGATGATATCGGCCTGGTCATCACCGGTTTTGTTCAACACCGTAATTACCTGCTTAACATGAAAAATTGTATTGGACAAATCCTTAACCTGGGTGCTATAGGCAGACTGGCGTATTACTGCACCTGCATATGGCAACAATTCTTTAGGTATGGCACTGGCTTCGTACACAGGCGTTTCGGCTGATACGCTTAAACTCACCATGAGCGCAAAACATAATAAGCAAAGTAGTTTCATGATTTTTTCCTGAAAATCAGATCGGTTTTTTCGGCCTGAATGATTTTGTTAAACATTTCCTTCAGGTAGGGATATTCTTCGGATGAATACACCGTATGGCTAAGCTGGGTAATTTGTGAAAAGGTAACCGTGTTGCTTTCGTTTACATATTCGGTGATAAACTTTCCTCCATGATTGGGCATACCCAGGTTAACCGGTTGCGGAACTGCTTCCAGTACAAAGTTTTCGGGCAGGTGCAGCGTCATGATCATGCGCTCATCCGTAGTGCTGCCCATATCTACCGGGTAGTTGCGTTCTGCAAGTTTAAATGGGTTCTCCGAAACCTTGTCAATCAGGTAGGGATTAAAAGCGATACGGCTGTGTTCAAGATTATCAAAGGCGCTGATTTCAACCGTATACACTTCTGAAAGCGGAGCGTCTAAGGTATCCAGGTTGGTGATGGTATAATTAGTAATTTTGATTTTAGGCATTTTAGCATCTAAATTTTCCACGTATTCATCTGCGGTGTTAAATTTTTTGATGGCTAAACGCTTTTTGTAAGCTTCGTAACCAAAGGAGTGATGGCTGAGGGTACCTGTTAATTTTCCATTATTCTGCAACGTGAGGTCAACCACATCTGTTTTCATGCTTTTTTGATCGGCGGTCAGATCCGTCCAGTACGACGGCTTATCCAAACTCATCACCCTTCCCTGATCATTGATACAGTGCATTGGCAGCAAACCGAAAGAAAGCATGGGGTCGGTAGCATCCAGAAGGTAGCTTTTGCCACCAATATTGGCCTTGGCAATTACATAATCAAAATCGCTCTCCACCGGGAACAAACGGTTAACCAACCCGTGGCTGCGGGTAGATAACAATACGGCCTCGGTTTTAATATCGGCAGCAGACAGCGCTGCAATAAGCGCCAGGTTAATATCGCCCACATTGCCGGTGTGCTTATCCATTGCCGATTTTATACCATCGTCACTGTACTTTCCATAAAAGTTGTTCCACTTGATGTTTTTTTGGATGTACCTGTATATCGCCTTTGCTTTTTGGAGCGTATCTGTTTTACCGGCTATAACGGGCATAATGTAATCACGCATCAGGCTTTTGCGCTTTAGCTGGGTGCCAAAATAACTGTTGGTTTTAAGCGTATAGTCTACATCCTTCCAGTCTTTCGTTATATTCTGCTTAGCGCCATTGCTGATGTTGGTATAGTCAATCAGTTCGAAATACATGGCTGATAAAAAATTCTTAGGGGCGGTCATGTAATCTTCCTCTATAAAGGCCGGCACATCAGCCATTGCATAGGTTAGCTTTGAACAATCAGCCTTTGCACCTGCATAGCTAAAGCATTCGCGGTCAAGCGCTGCATTGGTTTTGGTGAGCTTGTAGGGGCCGCGCAGCGAGATGTTGTAATTATAAATAGCGGGAATATTAACCTGATACTCCGAGTATATTTTGGGGATATCCGACTGGAAATCCCAGCTCTTATAATTGAATTTAAAAGGTGAGGTAAACCGGTAACTATACTCTATGATGCAGCCCTTGCTGAGATTGGGCATAGCAAACTTTACCACATCATAATACTTGTTCTTTTTTTCATGAAAAATTTGCGCCTTACCCAGCTCTGTAGCGGTGTAACTGCCTTTTTCGTTAATCTGGTAAGTTACCGCATGTATATCAGTTACCTCCTCAAAACTTTCACTGCTTTCTTTATACAGCGGGATACTTACATTTCCCTGCTCAAAGCCTTTGCTGTCGAACAGTTTGATGCGCACATGATATTCGTGCTCAAGCGGAAAATGGTCAGCGCTGCTGATGAGGCTTTTGCCAAACTCTTTGAGCACAACTGCATGAGCTGCTGTATCCTTCGCATATTTCTTCATCATCAGCTCCTGCTCGCTCAAGTTCCCGAAAGGAAAATCCTGGGCGGCGGCGTACAGGTGCAGAAACAAAATACTGAAAAGCAGTGCTGATATCTTCTTCATGTATAAGGTGGTTAAAGGTTGAAAATTAAAGTTTCTGTACGAGATTTCAAAAAACATTATCAGCTTTAAATTTAAATCTTTTCCCGACCTTAGCCCGGTATTACTTTACCTGTAAAAATGAAATTGAACTTAAAGCGGCCGCTGGCTTTTTTCGACCTGGAAACCACCGGCACCATGATAGGCCTCGACCGCATTGTAGAGATCGGCATTATTAAAGTTAACCCCGACGATACCGAGGAGGTAAAAGCCTGGAAGGTGAACCCCGAGATGCCCATACCACTGGAAACATCGCTGATCCATGGCATTTATGATGAGGATATTGCCGATGCGCCAACGTTTAAGGCTATAGCACCCGAAGTGGCCGAATTCTTACAGGATTGCGACCTGGCAGGCTACAACTCCAATAAATTCGACATACCGATGCTGCTGGAAGAATTTTTGCGAACTGGTGAGCCCTTTGAGATTGAAGGCAGGCGCTTTGTGGATGTACAGAACATTTTTCACCAGATGGAACAGCGCACGCTAAAGGCGGCTTACAAATTTTACTGTGATAAAGACATTAAGAACGCCCATACCGCAGTAGCGGATACCCGTGCCACACTTGATGTATTTTTAGCCCAGTTGCAACGCTACGAAAATACCGAGTGGGAAGATAAGCAGGGCAACCGCAGCATACCTGTGGTTAATGATGTAGAGGCACTGCATAAATTCAGCAACATACACCGCACGGTTGATTTTGCCGGCCGCATGGTATACAATGATCAGGGTGAGGAAGTATTTAACTTCGGTAAGCATAAAGGAAAGCTGGTAACCGATGTATTCAATGCAGAACCGGCCTACTTTGGCTGGATGATGAACGGCGATTTTTCGCTTTACACCAAACGTAAATTACAAGACGTACATCAGCGCTGGCAAGCTGCCCGCCCGCCCCGGCCTGCGGCACAACCCCAGCAGCCCCGCCCTCAGCCGGCTAAAAATAACTTTCAGAAGCCGCAGCACCCTAAGCCCGACCATCAGCCGCAGCCAAAACCTTTCAGAAAGCCGGAGGAGACCGCAAAGCCGGTTAACGAAGATATGCTGCAGATGCTGGCCAATAAATTTAAGAAAGGGTAAAGATTATACCTGTGTCATCCTGAGCGGCAGCGGCATTTAATCACTAAGCAGCCCTGAAACTTCAATAATGATCTGCTACAAAAATAGATACTAATATCCGTGCGTTATTGCGAGGAACGGGCGCCATCCTCTGCATACAAAGCCGCCCTGTAAGTCGAGGATGGCGCCCGTTCCTCGCAATGACGCGTGAAGGATAGTTAATGATTAGATTCCGCGGCAGCGAAAGACCGGTACGCTTGAGCAAACGTTGTACAGATCCTTCGCTGCCGCTCAGGATGACAATTTGTTACGTTACCCTTTAATCAGGCGCTGTATCTCATCCAGCTTCATCAAAGCTTCCACCGGGGTGAGAACGTTCACATCGAGGTTGTTCAGCGTATCGCGTATCTTCACCAGCACAGGGTCGTCAATCGAAAACATTTGCAGCTGTACCGCCTGCTTCTGCACTTTTTTGATGCTGTCCTTAATGTTTTCGCCTCCGGTACGCTCGGCCTCCAGTTTCTTTAAAATTTCATTGGCCCTGTTCAGCACCTTTTGCGGCATACCGGCCAATTTGGCTACATGTATACCAAAGCTATGCTCGCTGCCGCCCGGCACCAGCTTACGCAAAAAGATGATCTGCTGCCCTACCTCCCTTACCGATACATTATAATTTTTGATGCGGTTGAAAGTGTTACTCAATTCATTCAATTCGTGGTAATGCGTGGCAAACAGCGTTTTTGCTTTGGCCGCAGGATGATTGTGCAGATATTCGGCAATGGCCCAGGCTATGGATATGCCGTCATACGTGGATGTTCCGCGCCCAATTTCATCCAGCAGGATCAGGCTGCGGTCTGATACGTTGTTTAGGATGCTGGCCGTCTCGTTCATTTCCACCATAAAGGTAGATTCGCCCGATGACAGATTATCGGAAGCCCCCACCCGCGTAAATATTTTATCTACCAAGCCGATATGCGCCTCCTTGGCCGGTACATAACAGCCCATTTGGGCCATGAGCACAATTAAGCCAGTTTGGCGCAGCAGGGCAGATTTACCGGCCATGTTAGGCCCGGTAATGATAATAATTTGCTGGGTTTCCGAATCAAGAAACACGTCATTGGTAATGTATTCCTCGCCGGGTGGTAATGTTTTTTCAATCACCGGATGGCGGCCGCCTTTAATGTCGATGCCCCGCTCCTCGGTTACCTGGGGTTTGGTATAATAATTACGGATGGATATGCTGGCAAAGTTGAGCAGTACATCCAGCCGGGCAATCAGCTGGGCGTTTAGCTGTATGGGTTTAATGTATTCGGTAAGCGCATACAGTAGGTCGTTATACAATCGGGTTTCAAGCGCCAGTATCTTTTCCTCGGCCCCTAAAATCTGTTCTTCATACTCTTTCAGTTCCGGGGTGATGTACCGCTCGGCATTCACCAGCGTTTGCTTGCGTATCCACTCCGTCGGTACTTTATCGCGGTGCGCATGGGTAACTTCGAGATAATAGCCAAACACATTATTAAAGGCTACCTTAAGCGACGGAATACCGGTTTGCTCGGCCTCACGTTTCTGTATCTCAATCAGGTAGCCCTTACCGCCAAAGGCAATTTTACGCAGGCGGTCCAGTTCCTCATGTATGCCGGTAGCCATTACGCCGCCTTTCACCAGCATTACCGGCGGCTCGGGGTTGAGTTCCTTGCCTATCTTGTCGCAAATAAACGTACACGGGTTCAGCTGGCTGCCTATGGCTTTAAGTGAGGTATTGTGTGCATCATTACACAACTGCCGGATGCTATCAATAGCGCTCAAAGCTTTGCGCAGCTGGCACACCTCGCGCGGATTGGCCTTTTGTAGGCTGATCTTTGAGATCAGCCGTTCCAGATCGCCCACCTGGCGTATACAGGCTTGCATCTGCTGCCGCAGTTCTTCGTTGGCAATCAGGTATTCCACCACGCTAAGGCGGTCCTGAATAGGCTTAATGTCTTTTAGCGGCATCACAATCCAGCGGCGCAGCAGTCGGGCGCCCATGGGTGAGCAGGTATCATCCAGCACTTCTACCAGTGTATGCGCATTCTCGTTGGCCGAGCCTACCAGTTCGAGGTTTCGTATGCTGAAACGGTCGAGCCAGAGATAGCCGTCCTCCTCTATCCTGCTGATGGCGCTGATGTGCTGCAGGTTGCGGTGCTCGGTTTCATTCAAGTAATGCAGGGCCACCCCTGAGGCGATGATCCCCAGATCGAGTTTTTCGATGCCGAACCCTTTGAGCGACTTTACACCGAAATGCTTGAGCAGCGTTTCCGAAGCATAATCCCCACTGTAAGGCCATTCATCGAGCGGGTAACTATAAAAACGGTCGCCAAATAAATCAATAAACTCCTGGCGTTTACTTTTAGGATACACCACTTCGCTGGGACTAAAGCTTTGCAGCAGTTTATCAATATAATCGGCACTGCCCTGCGCAGTTAAAAATTCGCCGGTAGATACGTCTACCAGCGCCAGCCCTAAGCTGCTTTTTTCAAAATGTATGGAAGCTAAGTAGTTGTTGCTTTTTTGCTGCAGGATATTATCGCTGATGGCCACGCCGGGCGTAACCAGTTCAGTTACGCCGCGTTTAACGATGGTTTTGGTGGTTTTGGGGTCTTCCAGCTGGTCGCAGATGGCTACGCGCTGGCCTGCCCTCACCAGTTTGGGCAGGTAAGTTTCGAGCGAGTGGTGCGGAAAGCCGGCCAGTTCAATATGCGTGGCGGCACCGTTGGCCCGGCGGGTAAGCACAATACCTAAAATCTGGGCTGTTTTTATTGCATCCTCGCCAAAGGTTTCATAAAAATCGCCCACGCGGAATAGCAGCAGCGCACCCGGATATTTTATCTTAATCTGGTTGTACTGCTGCATCAGCGGCGTTTCCTTCACTGGGGTTTTGCTCACGCCCTTACTCCTTTTAATTTATAATTACCGGGTAAATTTAAGGCTTTGAACGATTAATAATTCCATTGTTGATAATTTGAACCCTTTAAGTTATACGTCAACCGGCACTCCTAAAACTTTAGGTGTATCGCAACGTTGCCTCCGTATGGCACTAACAAAAGAGGTTAAACTAACCGGGCAACTGGCCTGGGTGCAGCGCATTGCCCATTTGTTCGACAGCGCCTTTCACATTCCCGGCACTAATTTTCGCTTCGGGCTCGACCCGTTATTAAACTTTATACCCATAGTGGGCGATGCCTCCGGCTTTATGGTGGGTGCAGCGCTGGTTTGGGTAATGGCTAAGCACGGCGTAAGCCGCAAGGTGATTATTTTGATGGTAACCAACCTGGCTATTGATGCCATTGTTGGCGCTATCCCACTACTGGGCTGGGTAACTGATTTTTATTTTAAATCCAATAACCGTAACCTGAAATTATTACAGGAGCATTACCAGGAAGGCAAACATGGCGGCAGCGGAACCGGGTTGCTGATATTTCTGCTGCTGATTGTTTTTCTAATCATGGCCGGTGTAATTTATCTGTTTTATCTGCTGCTGCACTGGCTGTTCGGGCCACATCAATAAATGATATTAAAGACGTAGTAATCACAATTTGTGACTGTCTATATGAAACTATTTTTTACGTATATAAACCGTATTATTGCCAAACATAGTCCAGTGAGAGGGGCGCTTGCCATAATTGAATAACTCAATATGAAGAGTTGTATCATCCAGTAGCTCAATAAATCCCTGAAACAAATGTGCATTGCCTGCATTTTTTAAATTGATCAGCTTAGGCACTACAGATAGGTCGGTTACATATTTGTACAATATATCATCTTCATCCTTATTGGTGTAAAGTACTAAGTGGTCATTTTTAAATTGTACGCTTTTTACTATACCCTTATTATTAAATGAATTTACTATCCAAGTTCCCAGTAGATAGTCGTTATTGAATGGATGCATAAATGACTCCGGAGTAAAGTTTTTTAATTTATGGTATGTAAGTACCTTTTTCCTTTTCATTTTTACGTCAGGCCGCTTGTCGGTATTACCTATATCAATCATTATAGTGGAGTCATTAACTGCTCTGATCAGGCTTTTAAATTTGTACAGTCCTTTGATAGTATAGTCAAACCAAACCGGCTGCCGACTATTATCAATGTGGTAATTGAATGGCATTTGAACTATACCTTGTGATGTGGTCAAGTAACCGATACTATCGGTCTGAAACACAAATGCATTACTATATATATGAAGGAAGGCAGAATGGTAACCTTCAGATCGCCACACACCATAAAGCAAATTGCTGTTTACCGTTTGAGCTGAAACTGAGTAATTTAGTATGTATACAAAAGCAATAATTAAAGTTTTTATTCTATGCATAAAGTGAGTTGTTGTACAAATATAATAAGCGGGTATCAGTAGTAATATATCCCTTTAAGTAATTTATCGTTAAGTGTAGCAGAAGTACCTTACATTAGTCTTAAAAATCAATCACAACAAAATTTAACATCATGGACAGAGCATTTATTACCACCAGCACCAGCCTCGAAGGCTACAAAGTGGTTAAGCATTTAGGCGTGGTACGCGGCATTACGGTACGTAGCCGCAGCGTATTAGGCAACTTTGCCGGAGGCATACAAAGCATTTTTGGCGGCCGGCTTTCTATTTACGTAGAGCTTTGCGAAAACGCCCGCGAGGAAGCCTTTGTACTGCTGGCCCAACATGCCCAAAGCGTAGGCGCTAATGCCATTATCAATATGCGCTACGATGCCAACGAAATTGCGCAGGGCATCACTGAGGTACTGGCCTATGGTACCGCCGTTGTTGTAGAGCAGGTGTAATCCGGTCATTGGTCATTGGTCATTGGTCATTGGTCATTGGTCATTGGTCATTGGTCATTGGTCATTGGTCATTGGTCATTGGTCATTGGTCATTGGTCATTGGTCATTGGTCATTGGTCATTGGTCATTGGTCATTGGTCATTGGTCATTGGTCATTAAAGGTAAGTTGCGTTGAGGTTATTTGGTTTTGAAATTCTTCCTCATAATCATATCGACTCCCATTTAAGTTATATGACTATTGATCAATGACCAATTAATTACAATGCAGCGATAATTTTTATAGAAAACTTAAACGGTTAATCCTTAAAAATTACAATTTTTGCGAAAAGTTAAAAGATGCAGAGTTACCAGGAGTTTCTTGACCTGAGCGTGGGTTTTCCGCAGGACGGTTTTGAGATCATTGAAGATGAACTATATTTCCACGACCTGAACCTGATGGAGATGATTGAAACGTATGGTACGCCCCTGCGTTTTACTTACCTGCCCATTATCTCCAAAAAGATTCAGCAGGCTAAATTATTATTTCAGCAGGCTATTGTAAAGAACAATTACAGAGGCGGTTATAAATATTGCTACTGCACTAAAAGTTCTCACTTTAAGCATGTAGTTGAGGAGGCGCTGAAGAACGATATTCACCTGGAAACCTCGTCGGCCTTTGATATGCCGATGATTGATGCGCTGGAGAAGAAGGGTGTAGTGAATAAGGACATTACTGTAATTTGTAACGGTTTTAAGCCTTACCAGTACAAGCAATACATCATCGATATGCTGCACGACGGCTTTTCCAACATTATCCCGGTGCTGGATAACAAGGAGGAGTTTAATATGTACGATGACGAGATTGAGATGAGTACTCCTTGCAATCTGGGCATCCGTATCGCATCAGAGGAGCAGCCGGATTCGCAATTTTATACCTCGCGGCTGGGTGTACGTTCCGAAGATGTAATTGATTTTTATCATAGCAAAATTGAGAAGAACCCCAATTTCAGGGTGAAACTGCTGCATTTCTTTATTAACTCCGGTATATCGGATACCCCGTATTACTGGAACGAACTGGAAAAGTACGTGACGCTGTATTGCAAATTCAAAAAGGTTAACCCCGAACTGGATACGCTTGACATTGGCGGCGGTATGCCCTTTAAGGATTCGCTGGTGTTCGACTTTGATTATGAGTACATGATAAACGAAATTGTAAGCCGTATTAAAGAAATTTGTGCGGAATACGATGTGATTGAACCGGATATTATTACCGAATTCGGTAAATATACCGTAGCTGAAGCCTCAGGTATCTTATACAAGGTATTGGGCCGCAAGCAGCAGAACGACCGGGAACGCTGGCTGATGCTGGACGGGTCATTCATTACCAACCTGCCTGATGTGTGGGCGCTGAACCAGAAGTATATCCTGCTGCCTGTCAATAACTGGGATGCCGAATATGAGCGTGTGAACCTGGGCGGCATTACCTGCGACGGGCAGGATTATTATAACCAGGAAGCGCACATGAACAGCGTATATATGCCTAAAACGCGTAAGGTGCAGTATCTGGGTTTCTTTAATACCGGCGCCTACCAGGAGGTATTAAGCGGCTATGGCGGTATACACCACTGCCTGCTGCCATCGCCAAAGCACGTGATCATCCGACGTAACCGCGACGAAACGTTTAATTTTGAGGTGTTTGGCGAGGAACAGAACAGTAAACAGGTTATGAAGATATTAGGTTATACTACCTGATATACTTTCACATTAAATGAATTATATAATGCCATGCTGATTATTCAGCATGGCATTTTTTATAACCCATTTATTGTTGTAAACAAATCAAGGCGCTTATGCCTTCTTTAAATATGCTGAATATCAAACCCGTACTGTTTTCCTTGTTGCTACTCTCCTGCTACGGTAAGCCATCAGCGCAGCAGCAGCAATCGCAGCCACAAACCGATTCGATTTATCAATATAAGCCCTCTGCCTACGGCGGTACGGGCAAGTTTTATATGGGCCGTGAGATTGCGCAGGTGATGAGTTTTGACGGTGCCGACTGGCTGGAACGTGATACCCGCCAGCAGGAGGAAAACACTGCTAAAGCTATAGCCAACCTGCCAGTTACGGCTATCAGTAACGTGGCCGATATTGGTGCAGGCACCGGATATTATACCTTTAAAATTGCGCCTAAAATTCCTCAGGGAAAACTGTATGCTGTTGAAATACAACAGGATGCCATTAACTACCTGAACAAACGCAGTAAGGAGTTAAAGCAAAACAATGTGGTGGTGGTAAAAGGCGGTGAGCAATCGCCCAACCTGCCGGACAATACTATCGATCTGGCTATAATGGTGGATGTATATCATGAATTATTATATCCGCACGAAGTGCTGCAAGCTATCCGCCGTTCCTTAAAGCCACATGGCAAGCTATTGCTGTTGGAGTACCGCGCCGAAGACCCGGCGGTAGCTATCAAAGAGTTGCACAAAATGAGCATTAAACAAGTAAGTAAAGAACTAACAGCCAATGGCTTTCATCTGGTTAACGATGAGGAGTTTCTGCCTATACAGCACTTTTTAGTGTATCAAAAAGATTAAAAATTGTTATCCTGAGCGTTAGTGAAGGATATGTAAGCTTGGCTGTGCTATAGTACAGGCTCTCCGCCAACGCTTAAAATGACTGCTGCTTTTGTAAATAACTTAACTATCAAACTTTTCCAGCAGCTTCAGCAGGGTTTCAAAGTCTTTGGGGTAAGGTGCATGGATGGTGGTTTCAGTACCGTCTAACAATTTGAAAGTCAGCTCATAAGCGTGCAGCGCGAAGCGCTTCATGATGGGTAGTTCTTCCTGGTCCTTACCGATATTGTATTTGCGTTTTAGTTGGGATAAGAATACCGGCTTGCCCTTGTACATATCATCACCGGCTATGGAGGCCCGCTGGGTAGCCAGGTGGATGCGTATCTGGTGCATACGGCCGGTTACCGGGCGGCATTCTACCAGGGTATAATGCTTAAAGTATTCTAACGATTGAAACCAGGTTTCGGCCCGTTTACCCTCCTGGCGGCTGATGGTTACACTACCGCGCCCGGTATTCATTATAGGTAGGTTAATGAACAGATTATCAAAGGTATGCGTACCATCAATTACGGCATGGTACACCTTTTTTATTTTCCGCTTTTCAAACTGTATGGATATATCACGGTAAGCCTCGGGCGTTTTAGCGATGATTAAGGCACCCGAAGTTTCCTTATCCAGCCGGTGGCAAATCTGGGCATCCTCCCAATAGTTTTTGGCTAAACGGAGGATGTTGATCTCGCCGCTGCTTTCGCCCCGCTCATCTAAAGTGCTTAAAAACGGAGGTTTGTTAATTACAAATAAATCATCATTTTCAAACAAAATCAGGTCGGCAAACTTCGGAATTTTCATTGCCGCAAAGGTACGCTTATTTCAGGAATTTTCCGGCGGGGCGGTACGGATACCTGAGCTTAAGGCACACAAGCAGCCGTATAAGGGCTGTTTACAGCCTCATTATTGCTCATAAAAGTTGATAAAAGGCCATAAAAGTCGAAAAAGCGCTTAATGGGTATCTTCAAATTTGTAGCCTACCCCTTTTACGGTAGATACATAATTTTCGCCTAACTTTTCGCGCAGTTTACGGATGTGCACATCAATGGTGCGGTTGGTTACCACTACCGAGTCTTCCCAGATATTTTTCAAAATCACATCGCGGGTATACACCTTACCGGGCTTGGAGGCCAGCAGGTACAGCAGCTCAAACTCTTTTTTTGCCAGTACTATTCTTTCATCGTTCCTGAACACTAAATACGCCTCGCGGTCAATAGTTAAATCGGCCACCTGAAGTTTGTTGTCCGTAGCCTCCTCCGGCGAGTTGTTTCTCCTCAGTATGGCGTTGATACGGCTTACCAGCGCACGGGGCTTAATGGGTTTGGCAATGTAATCATCGGCCCCTACATTAAAACCGGCAATCTCCGAGTACTCCTCGCTGCGGGCGGTTAAAAACACCATAAAGGTATTCTTAAACTCCGGCATGGTGCGCATCATGCGGCAGGCTTCAATGCCGTCCATTTTGGGCATCATAATATCCAGCACAATCAGGTCGGGCAGTACTTTTTTGGCTTCAATCACCGCTTCCTGCCCGTTATGCGCCAGGTACACCTGGTACCCTTCTTTTTTCAGGTTGTATTCAATCAGTTCCAGAATATCGGGCTCATCATCAACAATCAGTATCTTTTGCTTAACAGGTGTGCTCATCGGGTCGAATTTTGATGTAAAAGTACTGTCCCTTTCCTTACATGCGGTTAAAAGCGTATTAACAAATTGTTAAACTTCATTTTATATTAACCCAAAATTGAGGCTATTTAAACGTTTTCTTTAAAAAGCCGCTCAAATCGTCACCAGTAACATTCTTGGCTACAATCACCCCGTTAGGGTCAATGATGAAGTTAGACGGTATGGCCTCAATCTGAAACAACTGCTCCATAGGGCCGTCAAACCGCTTCAAGTCGGAGGCCTGCTGCCAGGTAATGCCATCATCCTTAACGGCCTTTTGCCAGTCGGCCTTTTCCTGGTCGAGCGAAATCCCCAAAATATTCAGGCCTTTACCCTTGTACAGGGCATACTGCTTTACCACATTCGGGTTTTCGCGGCGGCAGGGTACACACCAAGAAGCCCAGAAATCGAGCATCACATATTTACCTTTATAATCCGACAGCCTTACCGGCTTGCCATCAATGGAATTAACGGCGAACTCCGGCGCTTTGTGCCCCACCGATAACGGCTTTACCCGCTCCATCTGTTTGATAAAGCCTTCCACCAACGGGTCGTGATTAAACTTGCCTTTAATGGCATCGGCGTAAGCTACCAGTTGCTGCTCGTACTTTTGAGGATCTACCGACATGGCCGCATAAAAGGCCGCCAGCGAAGTTTGATTGTCATTTATAAATTCGAGCGTAGCCTTGCTGTTATCATCAATGTTCTTTTGAAACACCGGGCGATAGGCCGCCAGCAGCGAATCGCGGTTTTTGCCCTGTGCGGTAAGCGATTCAAAATCGGCTGCCAGTTTCGCATTTTTGGCCGAATAAACATTACTGATGCGGTTAAACTCCTGTATCTTCTCCGATTCGGCCGAACCGGTGATCTGATAGGTGTGCGAGCTATCGCTCATATCCGCACGAAAATTTACATCATCGCCATTCTGTGCAATAAAGTCGAAGGTGTCCTCTCCTATCTGCAATTTAAACAATTGATTGTGCGGCGAACTGTGTTTGAACTGAAAGGTATTTTGCTGATTTATATCTGCCGAATCGATTTTTTTGATGTCGGCGCTGTCGGCCATCAGCAAATACACTTTAGAACCGGCTTTGGCGTGGTCGATGTTGCCGGAAAGCGTAAAGCTGTTTTTATCCTTACAGGATGCCAGCGCCAGTAATGCACCCGCAAGTACGGCTCCTGTGTAACGGTATTGTATCATGCTATTTTTGTTCTAATGCCTGTGTTAATATACGTGTAGTTTCTTTAGGATCTATTTTACCTTTCGAGCGTTTCATGATCTCGCCCATAAAAAGGCCCAATACGCCCTTCTTTCCCTTTTGATATTCCTTAATCTTATCCGGAAACTTAGCCAGGGCTTCGTTCACCCAGCCTTCCAGTTCGTTGCCGCCGGTACTGATCAACAGGTTGAGCTGTGCCGCCAGCGCTTTGGCACCCGCCTGCGGCTGCTTTATTAATTCTGGCAATAATTGGTGTGCCGCCGCCGAATGGCTGATTAGGTTTTCGTTCACCAGATCAATAACCCGGGCAAGCCGCGCCGGTGCTAATACCAATTTATCAATGCTGATATGATGCTCGTTCAGATAGGATTTTACCGGCCCCATCAGCCAGTTGGCAGCGGCCTTGTAATGCGGCGTGCAGGCAATCAGCTGCTCAAAGTAACCGGCAATATCATGCTCGGCAGTAAGCACACCGGCATCATAGGCAGGCAGGCCCAGCTGGTTCACATATTTATCATACAGCTCATGCGGCAGGGCCGGCATACGCTGTTTTACCTGCGCTATGTACTCAGGCGTTAATTGCAGCGGCTGCAAATCCGGCTCCGGGAAATAGCGGTAATCGTTTGCTTCCTCTTTAGAGCGCAGCACCGAAGTTTCGCCGGTATCGGCATCAAAGTTCAGCGTGTTTTGCTCAATGTGGCCGCCCTGTTCAATAATTTTTACCTGCCGCTCGAACTCATGCGCAATGGCCCGCTGCACATTGCGTATGGAATTGAGGTTTTTCACTTCGCAGCGGTTCCCTAATTTGGTTTCGCCTTTCAGCTTTACCGAAATATTGGCATCGCAGCGCATACTGCCTTCCTCCATGTTACCATCGCAAATATTGAGGTAACGCACCAGCCGGCGCAGTTCATTTAAATATTGCACTGCTTCTTCGCTGCTGCGCAGGTCGGGTTCTGATACCACCTCTAACAGCGGCACCCCGGCCCGGTTCAGGTCGATCATCGAATCGGCGCTGTGCCCGTCGTGTATACTTTTACCGGCATCCTCCTCCATATGGATGTGATGGATGGCGATGTTACGCTCGCTGCCACCGGCCAGTTTCACCGGCACATAGCCCCCGGTGCATATGGGGTGCTGGTCCTGGGTAACCTGGTAGCCCTTCGGCAAATCGGCGTAAAAATAATTTTTACGGGCAAAGGTGTTATAAGTGTTGATGCGGCAATGGCAGGCCAGCCCCATCTTTACTGCATATTCTACCGCCGTTTTGTTCAGCATCGGCAGCGTGCCCGGCATCCCCAGGGAAATGGCGCTCACATGCTCATTGGGCGCAGCGCCATAGGCCGCACTATCGGCAGAAAATATTTTGGTATGGGTAGATAGTTGTACGTGTACTTCCAGCCCCACTACCAATTCGTATTTCTCGTGTATCTCCACCTGATACGCCATGCGGTTCTTTTTTTTGAGAAGATGTTTATGCCGCGTCATTGCGAGGAACGAAGCAATCCCCACCTTTACAGGTCGGCCTTACAAAGCAGCTTTTTAAACTGAGGATTGCTTCGTTCCTCGCAATGACGTGCGGGTGATATAATATAATTATCTAATAGCGCTCCCCTTTGCCCGGCAAATATATAAGTAATGAGGCGAAATTGCAGTATCACTCACTTATTCGGCACAAACTTTGAAGTTCGAAATTAATAAGGTTACTAATTGAGTTCAGCACTACTTTTTTCCCGCTGCCGCGCACATAACCCAGCACTTTCCAACAATCCTGTATTGTTGGAAATATTCCTTAAACCATTTCGGTTTAACCGGTGTTTGAACTCATAAATTTCATTTTAATTGATGTTGTAACAAGGTAAAGCTTCGGCTCTATCTCAAATAACAGTGTTTATGACTACGGAAACTTTACCGAGGCCGGCGTTTAAAAAGGCTGGCAAAGACGATTTTTTTAAAGAACTGAACCAGCAGGTACAGCAGCGTGTACTTGGCAACAGGAAAGTGCAGCAGCGCATCGTGCGCAAATCTCTACTGCTGGTAGTATTGTACTTGGCAGTGTACAACGGTATCTTACTTTTTGGCAATAACACGCAGTTACTGTTCTTCTTTTATGTGGCTACAGGCTTTACCATGATTATGGTTTTCCTGAACGGCTTTCATGATGCCGCACATGGGGCGGTATTCAGCAGCCGCCGTTATAACGAGTGGTATAGCTACGTGCTGGAACTGTTTGGCAGTAACAGTTACATTTGGAAAAAGCGCCACCTGCTGCTGCACCACCCTTACCCGAACATGCAGCACTGGGACGTGGATTTTAAGCAAAGTGATATGGTACACATCTTTCCGGAAAGCCCGCGTAAAAGCATACACCGCTACCAGCATTTGTATATGTGGCCGCTATACCTGTTTTACACCCTTAACTGGCTGTTTATACGCGACTTTAAAGACTTTTTCGGCACCAAAGACAATTACCTGAAACGAGTAGCAAAGATACCCGCGATTGAGTATGTAAAACTATTTGCCGCCAAGCTGTTTAACCTTTTCTTTTTAGTGGGTGTGCCGATGCTGGTGTTGCAGCAGCCCTGGTATAGGGTGCTGGCCGCCTTTTTGGTGATGCACCTTACCGCCAGCGCCTTCGGGGTAACGGCGCTGCTCTCTACCCATGCCGATGAACATGCCGAATTTCCGCTGCCACCAGAAGACGGCAAACTGGACATGACCTGGGCCATGTACCAGATTACCGAAACCAAAGACTTTAGTCCGGACAGTAAGTTAGCCAATTTTCTGTTCGGCGGTTTTAATCACCACGTGGCGCACCACCTGTTTCCAACCGTGGCGCATACCTATTACCCGGCCATTACCCCGATTATCCGGGAGTTTGCAGACAAGTACCATCTGCCTTACCGTGCTTACCCTATGGTAACGGCCATCCGCTCGCACTTTATGCTGCTCAAGAAAAGCGGCGTGCAGGAGAGTGTTTTTGCAACGGGGGAATTGTAGGAAAAGAAGCAAGAGACAGGAACCAAGAACCAGGATTTATTTAAAACGTAATTGCCAGGAGTGGCTTAGGAATTTAATACCAGAGCGACCGGATTCACAGTATGAACGCATAACAAAAAGGCTAAGAATGTATTTCTTAGCCTTTTTGTTATTGAAATGCCCTATGAAGATCCAACTCCTGTTCCCCCTTCAGGGGGTTAGGGGGCGAAACTTTTCGCCTTTTTCAGCGCCGCATCCAAACCCGCTGCGTTCTTGCCGCCTGCGGTAGCAAAGAACGGCTGACCGCCGCCGCCGCCCTGTATCTCTTTGGCCAGTTCGCGGACGATGGTGTCGGCGTTCAGTCCTTTTTCTTTTACCAGATTTTCGGCGATCATCACCGTCAGGTTAGGCTTGCCATCGAAGCTGGCGGCCAGCACCAGGAACAGATCGGTTACAATGTCTTTTAGCTGGTAAGCCAGGTTTTTAACGGCATCGGCGCTGGGCAGCTCCACTTTGGCGGCAATAAAATTGATGCCGTTGATTTGCTGCGCTTGCTTAGCCAGTTCGTGTTTAAGGCCGGCTGCTTTTTCCAGTACGCTTTTTTCCACCTCCTTTTTCAGGCGGGCGTTCTCTTCCAGCAGGCTTTCAATGCTTTTGGAAATATCCTTAGGGTTTTTCAGCAGTTCTTTTACCTGCTGCACCAGTTTGGCCTGCTCGTTAATGTAGTTTTCGGCAGCCTCACCGGTAATGGCCTCAATACGGCGCACACCTGCGGCTACGGCGCTTTCGGCCACAATTTTAAAATAGCCGATTTGACCGGTCGCCTTTACGTGCGTACCGCCGCACAGTTCTTTGGAAAATGTTTCGTCAAAGGTAATCACCCGCACATAGTCGCCATATTTTTCACCAAACAGGGCGGTAACGCCGCTGCTGATGGCTTCCTGGTAAGGCACATTGCGCTGTTCCACCAGGTTGATGTTCTCGCGCACCTTCTGGTTTACGATGGTTTCGATCTGCGCCAGCTCATCTTCGGTTACTTTGGCAAAATGCGAAAAGTCAAACCGCAGGTAACCGGCGTTCACCAATGAACCCTTTTGGTTTACGTGGCTGCCCAATACCTGTTTCATGGCGGCATGCAGCAGGTGCGTGGCCGAGTGGTTGTTTTCGGTGCTGGTACGCTTACCGGCATCCACAATGGCCGTTAAGGCATCTTCAACCGTAGCAGGCAGGGTATCGGTAAAATGAACGATCAGGCCGTTCTCCTTCTTGGTATCCGTTACCGGGATGATGTCGCCATTCGGGAAGATCAGCTCGCCGGTATCGCCTACCTGTCCGCCGCTTTCGGCGTAGAAAGGCGTTTTATCCAGCACCAGCTGGTACTGCTCCCTGCCTTTGGCGGTTACCTTGCGGTATTTTATAATGTGGGCTACGGTTTCGGTTTCATCATAGCCGGTGAACTCAACCGTATCATCATCGCGCAGGGTAACCCAATCACCGGTATCAATGGCAGTAGCAGCACGGGAACGAGCTTTTTGTATAGCCATTTCTATATCAAAGCCATATATATCTATTTTCCGTCCAATGTCATGCATAATTAGACTTGTCAAGTCTACCGGAAATCCAAATGTATCATATAGGGTAAATACTATATCCCCTCTCAAAGTTGTAGTGTAGCCCAACAACTTGTTATAAGCTTCGTCATACTCAGTCACATTTTGCAATTGATTTTCAAGTTCCACAAAATTATATCCAGACGACTGCCAAGGAACAGGTATATAATCTGTTATGTGTCTTGCCAGATTTAGAACAACTTTGTTAGTGTTTAGATACTCGGCAATCTCGAAGATTTGAAAATCATGCCATGGCTTTCCATAATGCGATTCAAGAAAACCTTCAATTTTATCTACATAAGCAACTTGATGCGATAGAAGTTCTAAACCGTTAGCTAAGGTTTTTAAAAACGACACTTCCTCTTCCAAAACCACCTTCTGCACAAAATCCTTCTGGCTCCACAACTCTTCAAACACCCCTTCAAACTGCCCTGCTAAAATCGGCACTAACTGATTTAAAAACGGTTCTTTAAAGTTCAGGTACTGGTAGGCATAACGCACCGCCCGGCGCAAAATGCGGCGAATTACATAGCCTGCTTTATTATTGCTCGGCAGTTGCCCGTCGGCCACAGCGAAGCTGATGGCGCGGATATGGTCGGCCATTACGCGCATGGCAATATCGGTACGTTCCTCAGCACCATAAGCGATGCCCGATTTTTCGGCGATGAAATCAATCATCGGCATAAACACATCCGTATCGTAGTTGGAGGTTTTGCCCTGCAGCACCCGCACCAGCCGCTCGAAACCCATCCCGGTATCTACATGCCGGGCAGGCAGCGGCTGCAGTGAACCGTCCTTCAGGCGGTTAAACTGCATGAACACATTGTTCCATATCTCAATCACCTGCGGGTCGTCGCCGTTCACCAGCATAGCGCCGTTTACTTCGGCACGTTGCTCGTAGGTACGGCCATCGTAATGTATCTCGGAGCAGGGGCCGCAGGGGCCGGTTTCGCCCATCTCCCAAAAGTTATCCTTTTTATTGCCGTTCAAAATATGGCTGGGCTCAATGTATTGCGCCCAGTAATCGTAGGCTTCCTGGTCGCGCGCCAGGCCTTCCTTTTCGTCACCCTCAAAAATGGTGACGTACAGGCGGCTCTTGTCCATACCGAATACTTCGGTCAGCAGTTCCCAGCTCCAGGCAATGGCCTCTTTTTTAAAGTAGTCGCCAAAGCTCCAGTTGCCCAGCATCTCGAACATGGTATGGTGATAGGTATCTACCCCCACCTCCTCCAGATCGTTATGCTTGCCCGATACCCGCAAACAGCGCTGGGTATCGGCCACACGCGGAAATTTTGGCGCAGTTTCGCCTAAAAAAATATCTTTAAACTGGTTCATCCCGGCGTTGGTGAACATCAGCGTAGGGTCGTTCTTTACTACAATGGGGGCCGAAGGCACAATGGCGTGGCCTTTACCCGCAAAAAAATCCAGAAATGCCTGGCGTATTTCTTTAGCCGTCATGGGTTGATAAAATAAGTGTGCAAAGATAAGGTTTTGGGGCGGTAGATAGAAGAGCAGGTGGATAGAGCGGAGAGCGGGTGGCAGATAGAAGGGCGGGTGGAAAGAGCGGAGAGCGGACGGCGTTAACTCCTGTAAACTTTAATTTTATCAACAAAAAATAACGGTAGCCGAAATTATGCTATTTTTGTATCCCGTACACACACCCCCGGCATTGGTATTCCTCCGGCTGCCTGATGGTGAAAAAATCACATGACTAAATATATTTTTGTTACGGGCGGCGTTTCCTCGTCGTTAGGAAAGGGTATTATCTCGGCATCCTTAGCCAAATTGCTGCAGGCGCGGGGCTACCGGGTAACCATCCAGAAATTCGATCCCTATATTAATATTGACCCCGGAACACTGAATCCGTATGAGCATGGCGAATGCTACGTAACCGAGGACGGCGCCGAAACCGATCTGGATTTGGGCCACTACGAGCGTTTTCTGAACACGCCTACCTCGCAGGCCAATAACATCACCACCGGCCGTATCTATCAGAATGTGATCAACCGCGAGCGTGAAGGCGCCTTTTTAGGTAAAACGGTGCAGGTGGTACCGCATATTACCGATGAGATCAAACGTAACTTTAAGATATTGGGCGAAAACGGCCAGTACGACATCGTGATCACCGAGATTGGCGGTACCGTTGGCGATATTGAATCGCTGCCCTTTATTGAGGCCGTACGGCAGTTTAAGTGGGAAGCCGGCGGCAATAATGCGCTGGTGATACACCTTACCCTGGTTCCGTTCCTGGCGGCAGCAGGCGAGTTAAAGACCAAACCTACCCAGCACTCGGTAAAAATGCTGCTGGAATACGGTATACAACCCGATATACTGGTATGCCGCACCGAGCACCCGCTGAACCAGGATATCCGCCGGAAAGTAGCCCAGTTCTGTAACGTAAATGTGAATGCGGTGATTGAGTCTATCGATGCCTCCACCATTTATGATGTGCCGCTGCTGATGCTGAAGGAACAGTTAGATAAAACGGTACTGGCGAAGCTAAAGCTATCCACCAAGCAGGAGCCGGAACTGGAAAGCTGGAAAGACTTTTTGGGCCGGTTAAAAAACCCCACCGCCGAAGTGCGCATCGGTTTGGTGGGTAAATACGTAGAGTTGCCGGATGCCTACAAATCCATCATCGAAGCATTTATTCATGCCGGGGCCAAGAACGAATGTAAAGTAAAGGTAGAATATATCCACTCGGAGCAGTTAACTACCGAAAATGCCATTGAACGCCTGAAGGGGCTGGATGGCGTATTGGTAGCGCCGGGCTTCGGTCAGCGCGGGTTTGAGGGTAAGATAGAAGCGATACGTTATGTACGCGAGAACAATATTCCGTTCTTCGGCATCTGCTTGGGGATGCAGTGCGCCGTAATTGAGTTTGGCCGCCACGTGCTGAACCTGGAAGGGGCCAGCAGCACCGAAATGCACCAGGATACGCCGCACCCGGTAATCGGGATGATGGAGGAGCAGAAGAACATTACCGCTAAAGGGGGTACCATGCGCCTTGGTTCTTACGCCTGCGATTTGAAACGCAACAGCAAGGCGGCCGCCATTTATGGTACGCCGCACATCTCCGAACGCCACCGTCACCGTTACGAATTCAATAACGAATACCTGCACCAGTACGAGGCCGCAGGCATGATACCTTCAGGTATCAATCCACAAACCCGTCTGGTTGAGATAGTTGAGCTTAAGAATCACCCGTTTTTTGTAGGCGCGCAGTTTCACCCCGAATTAAAATCTACGGTAGCAAAACCTCACCCACTTTTTGTTAACTTTGTCGCCGCTTCGCTGGCCTATGCCCGCAAAAAATAATCATAGCTTGATACGATAGATAATGGACAAGAATACATTCACGGGGCTGTTCCTGATTTTGCTGATTTTGGTGGGTTCCTTCTTTTTTCTGAAGCCTAACGCCAATGATCCGGCCTTTAAAAAAGAACAGCAGCGCCAGCACCTGGATTCATTAAAACGGGCCGGTTTGCTGAAACCTGCCGCCCCGAAAACAGCGGCTGATACCACCCGGCCTGCGGGTGTGGACTCCGCACTTTTAAAAAGCCCTTTTGGCGCCGCCAATTACGGCAGTACAGCCTATACCTATATGGATAACAAGGATGTACACATCACCCTGAGCAATAAGGGAGGCCGTGTATATGCTGTGGAACTCAAAAACTTCAAAACCTTTACTAAAAAGCCGCTGGTGTTATTCAGCGGCGATGGCAACAAGTTTGGATTGGCCTTAACCGCCGGAGGCAAAGCCATCAATACCAATGATCTGTATTTCAAGAGCCTGACCACTGCCAAAAATGCGGCAGATACCAGCACCACGGTAACCATGCGGTTAAGCTACAGCGCTACACAGTTTGTTGATTATACGTATAAACTTAACAACAGCGGGTACAAGCTGGGCCTTACCGTTAAACTTACGGGTATGGAGGGGGTACTGGCCAACAGCCAGGCGCTGCAACTGGACTGGACAGCCAGCCTGCATCAGCAGGAAAAGGATATTACCCAGGAGCGGCAGTTTTCTACCGTGGCGTATAAGAACATGAGCAACGATGTTGACTTTCTGAGCGAAACCAAAGACGACAAAAAGCAGATTGCCGACCAGAAAATACAATGGGTATCATTCAAGCAGCACTTTTTCTCCAATGTGCTGATCGCTCCTAAGGGTTTTGACAAGGTAAACGTAGCCTCAACCACCAATCTGGACTCGAAAGATGTGCGGCAGATGAACGCCCGGTTTAACCTGATAGCCGACGGCAACAACACCTACCCTATGGAGTTCTATTTCGGCCCCAACCGCTTTAAAACTTTAGCGGCACAGGGTTATGACCTGGAAAAGCAGATCAACCTGGGCTGGGGGCCGCTTAAGCTGATCAACCGTTTTGCAGTATTGCCGGTGTTCAATTTCTTGCAGCACTTCGGCTGGAACATGGGCCTGATCATACTGGTGCTAACCATATTATTAAAGCTTGTTCTTTCCCCGCTTACTTATAAATCTTACCTGTCGATGGCGAAGATGCGGGTGCTGAAGCCGGAAATGGATGTGATTAAGACCAAGGTTGGCGAAGATAACCCTACCCTGTTGCAGCAGGAATATATGAAGCTGTACCGCAAAGCCGGTGTAAACCCGCTGGGCGGCTGCCTGCCCCTGCTGCTGCAGATGCCGATTGTAATTGCCTTCCTGCGCTTCTTTCCCAGCCTGTTTGAGCTGCGCGGCGAGAGCTTTTTGTGGATGAAGGATTTATCTACGTATGATAATGTGATCAACTTCGGTTTTAAAATCCCGCTGCTGGGCGATCACCTGAGCTTGATGTGTTTGCTGATGACGGCTTCTACCATCATTTACACTTACTTCAACAACCAAATTTCGGGCGCCACCGGGCAGATGAAGTACATCGGGTACATCACCCCGTTCATGTTCCTGAGTTATTTGAACAGCTACCCTTCCGGCTTGAACTATTATTACTTCCTGGCCAATATGCTCACCTTTGCGCAGCAATGGCTGATCAAGTTTCTGGTAGATGACAACAAGATACATGCCCGCATCCAGGAGAACAAAAGTAAGCCCGAAGACAAAAAGAAAAAAGGCGGCTTTCAGGCCAAGTTAGAAGACATGATGCGCCAGCAGCAAATACAGCAGGCGAAGAAAAAATAGCTGGTTGCAGAGTCAGGAATTAAGAGGCGAGAATCAAAACTCGAAACCTATGTAAAAAGGGGCAAGCTGAACAAACAGCTTGCCCCTTTTTATTTGGCAGTAAATTGTTAATGTAATAATCGGTATCCTGAGTCTTGATTCCTGGCTCCCGATTCCTGACTCTATCCCACAAGGTTTATTTAAAAGTAAAAATTTATCGCTAACCAAATTAGCATTCAGATTTTTGCTAATTTTGAGGTGGATGTATGCAATTGTAGATATTGAAACCACAGGCGGCCATGCCAGTGCGCATGGCATAACAGAAATAGCCATCTGTATTCATGATGGTAAAAAGGTAGTGAACCGCTACCAGTCGCTGGTAAACCCCCGGCAGGAGATACCGGTATATATACAGGCCTTAACCGGTATCAATGAGGACATGGTGGCTGCCGCGCCCGACTTTGCGGCTATAGCGGCTGATGTGTACCACCTGCTGCACGGGCACATCTTTGTAGCCCACAATGTAAACTTCGATTACTCTTTTGTACGCCATCATCTGGCTGCCGCCGGTTATGATCTGAATTGCAGCAAGCTGTGTACCGTTCGGTTAGGGCGTAAGATTTTGCCGGGGATGCCCTCCTACAGCTTAGGTAAACTATGCCATCATTTAGGCATTGGCAACAGCGGCCGGCACCGGGCCGGAGGCGATGCAGACGCTACCGCCGAACTGTTTACCCTGCTGATGGAGAATGACAAAGACGGCCACATTTCCGATGCCTTAAAAATCCGCTCGAAAGAGCAGGTACTGCCCCCTAACCTGCACCGCAACTTTATGGACAAACTGCCTGCCACGCCGGGCGTATACTACTTTCATAACCAGAACGGCAAGGTGGTGTATGTGGGCAAGGCCGTAAACATTAAAAAGCGGGTAGCCAGCCATTTCAGCGGTAACAATGCGGGGGCGCAACGGCAGGATTTTATGCGCCACATTCACCAGATCAGTTACCAGGAATGCGGCACCGAGCTAATGGCGCTGGTGCTGGAATCGGTAGAGATAAAGCGGCTGTGGCCGCAGTTTAACCGTTCGCAAAAAAAGCTGGAATTTCCGTTTGGCCTGTATTCCTATGAAGACCAGAATGGCTATATCCGCCTGGCCGTAGATCGCCGGCGCAAATATTCGTTTCCGCTGCACACCTGCAGTACGTTAACAGAAGGCCGGAACCTGCTGCAAAAGCTGATTGACGAATTTGAATTGTGCCCGAAATTTTGCTTCATACAAAAAAACAACGATGCCTGCACCGGCAGCAGGCACCTGGCCTGCGCATGTATCGGCAATGAGAGCCCGGATAATTACAACAAGCGTATTGCTTCGGCATTGAACACGTTAAAAGAAACGTTACCTACTTTTGCACTGCGCGACGAGGGGCGCACGCCCGATGAGCACAGTTGCATCTTAATTGAGAACGGCCAGTTTTACGGCATCGGTTATATTTCGCAGTACTTCCAAGCCGACAATATAGAACAGATCAAGAATTTTCTTACGCCCTATCCGGGCAATGATTACATCCGGAATATGGTGCTCAACCATGCCGGTGAGCATCCGTGGAAAGTATTGAAGTTTGACCGCTTACAAGCCGATGTTGCGTAAATTAACTCTAATGAGCTATAGAGTTTATATGCAACAAAGAGGAAAACCTTGGTTCATTTGGCAACCTATACCACCACGCATTTGATAGCCTTTCAGGCGCTCAAATACCTTTTTATAATGCGGAGTTTGTGCGTATAACGCTTCAGGTCTTCCGAATAGATGCCCTGGCTATCAAAGCGGTCTATCTTTACCTGGCCGGAGGCATGAATAATACGGTCCTGATCAAGCAATAGGCCTACATGCGTTATGCGCCCTTCGGCGTTGTCAAAAAATGCTAAATCTCCGCTTCTAACTTCGGTTACAAAATTCACCAGTGTGCCCTGGTTAGCCTGTTGGCTGGCATCGCGCTGTAACTGTATGTTATACATGCGGTATACCGCCTGCGTAAAACCCGAGCAATCTATACCAAAGTGCGTACGCCCCCCCCACTGGTAAGGGCTGTTCAGGTACGAGCGGGCTGCCTCTGTAATATCGGTAAAGCCATGGCTAATTTCGCCCACCAGTTCATACTTATCCTGGTTAATGGTGGTTACAGCACCATTCATAAATGCCAGCGAACTGGTAGCAGGCAGGTAGATAACCGTGTTATCGCTTAACCTGCATACCCGGGTAACCGCCTGGTAAGTTATAGCTGTGGGCTGATTTTGCAACTGCGTATAACCGGTGTAATCCAGCGGGTTTACCTGCAGGCGGGCTATCCATCCGGTATAGCGGTCGGCAATGGTTACTACTTGTACCCATTGCCCGGCCCGTTCTAAAATTTCATAAGTTTCGCCAAACAGCAGTTGCGATACCTGCTCGCTCCGCTCATTGCCTTCGGCCCGCATAGGTATTACCGACAGGGTACAGATGCCGTATTCCATAATAAGATTCAATCAATGTAGTTATGAAATGTCCGTATAAAAAAAGAGGAAACGTGTTTACGTTTCCTCCCTGGTACTGTATTTCATCAATTAAGTTTACGCTTCGGCGTGCAGCCATTCCTTTTTAGCAATCAGCTCTTCTTTGCTTTCGCGAATGTCTTCATCATCTACGCAGCAATCTACCGGACACACGGCAGCACATTGCGGCTCATCATGGAAGCCTACACATTCGGTACACTTGTCAGGCACAATGTAATAAATATCGTCTGAAAGCGCTGCCTGTGTTTCTTCGGCTTTCAGTGTAGTGCCATCGCCGAAATCAATCATGCCTTTAAGGTCGGTACCATCAGAGAAACGCCAGGCCGCGCCGGCATCATATATAGCGTTGTTGGGACATTCAGGCTCACATGCGCCGCAGTTGATACATTCGTCGGTGATTTTAATTGCCATAGTTCAGTTCCTTATATATTCTGTAAATTTGCCTTCAGTTTGTGGCTGCAAATATAACAAAAAAATGCACCGGCAGTTTACGCTCAGTTATCAATAACATGTCAAATTCATACGCCCTGTCCTTTATTTCCGCATTATCAGAACTGGGCGGGCAACTCCGGCAACCCGATGCCGAACTGCAATCAATCATCGCCGCCGAAGCCAATCACAATGCCTGGTTTACGCCCGAAAGTGTTACACAGGCGGTGCAGGCCATTGCCGCCCGGCTTACCGAAGGCAGCCTGACCGCCTGGTTAGCCAAATACAACTTACCTGCCGCCAACGCCCCCAAAACCGTAGGGTTAATATTAGCGGGTAACATCCCGCTGGTGGGTTTCCATGATGTGCTGTGTACGCTGGCAGCCGGGCACCGGGCGCAAATCAAGGCCTCTGCCGGCGATGTCCGGCTCATTCTCTATGTTTTGAACGAAATCAAGCGTATTAATCCGCAATTGGGCAGCCGCTACGAGGTGGTGAACCGGCTGGAAAATTTTGATGCGGTTATTGCAACCGGCAGTAACAACACCTCGCGTTACTTTGACTACTATTTTGGCAAAGTACCCAACATCATCCGCAAGAACCGTAACAGTGTAGCACTACTTACCGGCACCGAAAGCACGGAGCAACTGACTGCCCTGGGGCATGATATTTTTGATTATTATGGTTTAGGCTGCAGAAACGTATCAAAACTGATGGTGCTTGAAGGCTATGATTTTAATCACTTCTTCGAAGCCATTGAGTACCTGCACCCGGTAGGCAACCACCATAAATACCACAATAACTACGACTATAACAAGGCCATTTTTTTAGTGAACCGCGAACCGCACCTGGATAACGGCTTCCTGCTGCTGAAAAAAGACGAGCGGCTAACCTCTGCCCTCGCGGTGCTGCATTATGAGGAGTACGAAACGCTTGATGATGCGGCGAACAGTCTGCGGCAGCAAGCAGATCAAATCCAGTGTATGGTAACCCAGGCCGGCATTGATGCGCCGGTACAAACCGTTGATTTCGGCTGCAGCCAGCAACCAGGATTAGCCGATTATGCCGATGGTATAGACACGCTGGATTTTTTGCTGAAACTTTGAAATTTACAATAACTTTGAACAGGCATGTATATTATAAAAGTAAAAGGCGTAGCCAAAATACCAGACTATGTACAGCTGCGCGACGAGCATTTTACCCTGCTGGCCTACTTTAGGGTTGACCGGCCCGAAAAATCACTGGATAAGATTGGCTTGGGCGATAAAGCCGAACACATTATGGGCCTGATTAAAGAACTGCCCTTCGGGCAAATCGTTAAACTCGAACTGTAAACAATAACATGATAGGAAATTCTATTATTAAACTACAGCACGTAGATGTCTTTCAGCAAAAGCACCTCGTACTGTCGGACGTCAACCTGCATATCGACAAAGGCGACTTTGTATGGCTCATTGGCCAAACCGGCTCGGGCAAGAGTAGCCTGCTTAAAATTATCTATGGCGATCTGGTAATTCAGAATGGGGAGGGCCATGCCGGTGGTTATAGCCTGGCTAAAATTGCTACCAGGGATATTCCGTTTCTGCGCCGCAAACTGGGCATCGTATTTCAGGATTTCCAGTTGCTTACCGACCGTACGGTAGAGCAAAACCTGCACTTTGTAATGAAGGCCACCGGCTGGAAAGACAAGGCCGAAATTACGAAGCGCACACAGGATGTGCTGGAAAAAGTTGGCCTGCGCTCAAAGATAAAAAAGATGCCGCACGAGCTTTCGGGCGGCGAGCAGCAGCGCGTGGTAATAGCGCGTGCGCTCATAAACGAACCGGAAATTATTTTAGCTGATGAACCCACCGGTAACCTCGACCCTGACACGTCTGAAGATATCATTACACTGTTGAAGCAGATAAGCCAGGGCGGCACGGCGGTTCTGGTAGCTACGCATGATTACCATATCATCCGTACGTTTCCTTCGCGTATTATTAAGTGCGAGGGCGGCAAGGTGCTGGAAGATGCGGAGATATAAGGAGAGAGTTAAGAATCAAGAGTCAAGAATCAAGATATTTTTTAAAAACGACAATTGAAATTGTCTTGTCTCTTGATTCTTGACTCTATCCCCGCCCTGCCAAAAAAACACTGACATTTAATTAAAACTGACACCCTGGCGTAAAATAAGCTATGGCAGGGTAGTTGATTTGAACAGTTGAACAATATCACCCGATATGTTCTGGAACAAAAAGAAAAAAGACAATACTGATATGCCTGAGAATTTTAACGAGCAGAATGCAGAAAACACTGCTGCAAACGAGGAACTAAACCCGCTTGCTGATGAATTGAACATAAGCGAAGCGCAGGAAGAAACTGCGCCCTCTGCCGAGAGCAAACTAAAAGAGGAACTGGCGCAGGCCAATGATAAATACTTGCGTTTATATGCTGAATTTGATAACTTTAGACGACGCACCAACAAAGAGCGTTTAGAGGAGCGTTTAACGGCAGGTAAGGATGTAATTACATCGCTATTGCCTGTTCTGGATGACTTTGACCGTGCCGTGAAAGCGATGCAAACCGCCGCTGATGCAGAACCGGTGAAAGAAGGCGTTTTATTGGTACAGAACAAGCTAAAAAATATACTCGCCCAGAAAGGGTTAAAGGAAATGGAAGCCAAAGGCGCCGAGTTTGACGCTGATTTGCATGAAGGCATCACCAATATACCCGCACCTGCCGATGATTTAAAGGGAAAAGTAGTGGATGAACTGGAAAAGGGATATTACCTGAACGATAAGGTAATCCGTTTTGCCAAAGTAGTAGTGGGAGCATAAAAAAGTTTTGAATGATGGAAGGGTTGAATGATAGATTTTAAGTAAGTTACTATCTATCATTCAACCCTTCCATCATTCAATCATTGCATAAAAAGATGGCAAAAAGAGATTATTACGATATTTTAGGCGTAGCCAAAGGTGCTCCGGCGGATGAAGTAAAAAAGGCATACCGCAAAATGGCAATCAAGTATCACCCGGATAAAAACCCGGGCGATAAGCAGGCCGAAGATAACTTTAAGGAAGCAGCAGAAGCTTATGAGGTATTAAGCAACCCCGAAAAGCGCCAGCGTTATGACCAGTTTGGCCATGCGGCCAACGCCCAATCGGCCAATGGCGGCGGTTACGGCGGCGGCGGCATGAATATGGACGACATATTCAGCCAGTTTGGCGATATTTTTGGTGGCGGCAGTCCGTTTGAAGGCTTTTTTGGCGGTGGCGGCCGCCAGGGCAATAGCGGTGGCCGGCGTGTAGCCCGCGGCAGCAACCTGCGCATTAAAGTGCGTTTAAACTTAGAAGAAATTGCTAACGGCGCCGAAAAGAAGATAAAGGTAAACAAGCAGATTACCTGTAAAACCTGCGATGGCAGCGGCGCCAAGGATAAATCATCGTTCCAGACCTGCAGCACCTGCGGCGGGTCGGGCGCGGTACGGCGGGTAACCAATACCATACTGGGCCAGATGCAAACCACCAGCACCTGCCCTACCTGTAACGGCGAAGGCAGCATGATTACAGCCAAGTGTAATGTTTGTAACGGCGATGGCGTGGTACGCGGCGAAGAAACCATTACCATCAACATCCCGGCCG
Source organism: Mucilaginibacter sp. (assembly GCF_965200995.1). Classification (GTDB taxonomy): domain Bacteria; phylum Bacteroidota; class Bacteroidia; order Sphingobacteriales; family Sphingobacteriaceae; genus Mucilaginibacter. The sequence continues at coordinate 3,867,598 of NZ_OZ241743.1, forward strand.
GGGTAAGCGAAGGTATGCAGCTCAGTATGAGCGGCAAAGGTAATGCAGCCCCGCGAGGCGGCGTACCGGGCGATTTGATTATTTTAATTGAAGAAGTACCGCACGAATCCTTAAAGCGCGATGGTAACAATATCATTTTCGACCTGCACATCAGCTTTATTGATGCCGCTTTGGGCACTACCATTGAAGTGCCTACCATTGATGGCAAGGCCAAAATAAAGATTGATCCGGGTACGCAGGGCGGTAAAATTTTGCGTCTGAAAGGCAAAGGGGTACCCGAAGTAAACAGCTACCACCGCGGCGACCAGTTGGTGCACATCAACATTTGGACACCAAAGGCCTTGAGCCGCGACGAGCGCGACCTGCTGGAGAAACTGCAAAGCTCACCCAACTTTAAACCGAATCCTGGTAAGAATGAGAAGAACTTCTTCGAGCGGATGAAGGAATATTTTGAGTGACGTTTATTATTTAAAGAGTCGAATTTTTAAAAATTCGACTCTTTAACTTTTGCTTTAAAATCTTGAATTAAAGCTTTAATTAATATATTATAATCTGTTATATCTGTTCGTATGTGATAAGCCTTTCGTACTATTTCTTCGTTGTTAAAAAGAATAGAATAATTATAATCATTAAAAACTATTTGAAAATTTAGCTCTATTATCAAATTTTTCTCAGGGTTCTTATATTCTGAGTAGCTAAAATGAATACTTAAATCAAGAATATCATTTCCCCAATTTTCAGATATCTCTTTAAAAATCTCAAAATCGAAAAATGATAAATTATTGCTCTTTAAAACTGGGCCTGTTAAACTTTCATAATTAATACATATTACTTCTTTTGCTTCGAAGAAAAACTCTCTAAATGCTTCAAGCTTTGCACTTATTTGGAAAATAAGTTGTAGTAGATCATCTCTAAAAATTCTATCAATTACATCTTTACTTCTCTTTTCTTTAACAGACACATCTCCTCTCAATTGCATCCTCAACAAAGTAATTTCTTTATCAACATCTTCATCCTCATCTATATTGGCTCCTGTAATGGCTTTTACATAAATATTTAATGAGCTAATAATTCTTTCAGAGATATATTCAACAAAAGGAACATCATTTTTTGAATCAGCTTGGCTTAAATTAAAGTAATAGTTTTGCTTATCGCTATTCTTAATTACAGCTGGCGGAAATCCATTTCTCATCAATATCAAGTTCATCAAAATCCTTGTTAAGCGGCCGTTTCCATCATCAAAAGGATGAATCGCTACAAACCTATGATGGAATAACGCAGCTAAGACTATTGGATGAATCAACTGGTCATTAGATACAGCATCATACCAATCAATCAGTTCTTTAATTTTTATTGGTACCTCTTCAGGCGTAGCATAATAATGTGTTTCTCCAGTTGCCGTCTTTACATGGTTGACAGAAGTTTTGCACTTTCCTAATTGAATCCACTTACTCGTTGGTAATCCATCTTCGGTTTGTGCTTTTACCTCATAAGGTTCTACCAATATCATTTGGTGCAATGCTCGTATATCAGCCTCTGATATGGGTCTTTCGTCCTTAACTAAAGACATCAAAAAATTGATAGCCTCATTATGCCCTCTTATATCCAAATGATCTTTTAAAGGTTTGCCTTTTGCTGTTATGCCAGTCATGAGGAAGGCCACAGTTTCACCGTAATCAAGTTTGTTACCTTCAATTGCATTAGAATTGTAATTCCAATCCAATCTAAGTTTCTGCATAACGCGTTTTTCGATATCATCAGGTAATGGCCTCATATTATCAACTTGATTTTTAAGTGACTCGGCTTCCTGAATAAGTGGTAATTTGCTTAATTGTATCTCTAAATCTAAGTCCATAGAATAAATTTAATGCTTTCAATCAATAAATGAATTAAATGTATATCTTTCTGTAACAAATCCATTCCGTTTAGCTCTAACCCCTGAACACTCAAACAATTTCAACCCCTATGCTCAGTATCCGCAACATTGTGAAGCAATATGCCGGGCACCGTGCCTTAAGCGACGTAAGCCTAGAAGTGAAAAGCGGACAGGTATACGGTTTGCTTGGCCCCAACGGCGCCGGTAAAACTTCCCTCATCCGTATTGTGAACCAGATTACCGCGCCCGATTCGGGTGAAATTTACTTTGACGGCCAAAAGCTCAACCAGTCGCACATCGGGCGCATTGGCTATATGCCCGAGGAACGGGGTTTGTATAAGAAGATGGCTATCGGCGAGCAGATCATTTACCTGGCACGTTTAAAGGGGCTAAGTTATGAGGAGGCCAAACGCCGCATTAAATACTGGTTTGAAAAGCTGGGCATTGAAAGCTGGTGGGATAAAAATGTTGAAGAACTTTCTAAAGGCATGAGTCAGAAAGCGCAATTTGTAGCTACCGTATTGCATGAACCGGATCTGATTATCCTGGACGAGCCCTTTAGTGGTTTCGACCCGGTAAATGCCGATGTGATCAAAGATGAGATACTGGAACTAAACAAAAAAGGCTCCACCATTATTTTCTCTACGCACCGCATGGAATCAGTGGAAGAATTGTGCGATTCCATCGCGCTGATCCATCTCTCGCACAAGATACTGGATGGCCGGGTAAAGGATATTCGTAACTCTTACCGTAATGGTACTTACAGCATCCGCTACACCGGTAATCAGCTGATAAACAATAGCCTGCAGCCTTATACACTGCTGGAAGAAACGCAGGACGATGATGTGCATCAAATGCGTATCCAGCTTAATCCGGGTACTAACGCCAACGATGTGCTGCAATATTTAATTCCGCAGGTTCAGGTAGAGATGCTGCAGGAAGCAGTGCCGAGCGTACACGAAATCTTTATACAGAAAGTAAACCAAAATCAGTAAGCCATGAATAAAGTATTACTCATTATACAACGCGAATACTTATCGCGCGTACGGAAAAAAGCCTTTGTGGTAATGACACTGCTGGTACCTGCACTGGTGCTGCTGATGTATACGCTGATGAAATACCTGTACAAGAACAGCGAGAATATGAACGGCGCCCACGTGGTACGGGTAATAGACGAAAGCGCCACTTTCAGTAATAAGTTCATCAGTAAAAAAAATATCCGCTTCGAAACCAGCACCATGCCGCTGGCGCAGGTAAAGGCTGATTTGAAAAAGCATGAGGATGACTTTGCCCTATACATCCCTAAAGATTACAGTAAGCCGGATGCCATACAGCTGTTATCCACCGGTAAGCCCAACTTAGCCACCAGCACGGCCATAGAAAGCCAGGTAAACAGTATTGCCACCAGCCATAACATGATGCAGGCCGGTATTGATACCAACAAATTACGCATGGCAAGAACCAGTTATTCCATATCCGCCAAACAGATCACCGATAACGGTGAGGAAAAATCGAGCAGTACGAAGTCATACATTGCAGGTGTAGCCGGTGCTATACTGATCTACATGTCGCTGTTTATGTATGGTGCACAGGTAATGCGGGGGGTAATTGAGGAGAAGATCAATCGTATTATTGAAGTGATCGTTTCCTCCGTTAAACCTTTCCAGCTGATGCTGGGCAAAATTATTGGCGTCGGCCTGGTTGGCGTTACCCAGTTTGCATTGTGGATTGTATTGTCATTAGGGGTAACGTATCTGTTGGGGCATAGCTATAAAGGCCCGCAAAGCCCGATGATGTACCTGATGAGCAACCTGTCGGGCTTGGATATCGGGTTTATTATCGGCTACTTCTTCTTCTATTTCATTACCGGCTTTATGCTGTACAGCGCCATTTTTGCCGCCGTAGGTTCGGCGGTGGACAGTGAAACCGAAACCCAGCAGTTTATGTTCCCGATTACGCTGCCGCTGTTGTTCACCTATATTTTGTCGGTATCCTTTTTAGTGCAAAACCCGGATAGCCCGCTTGCCGTGTGGCTGAGCATCATTCCGTTCACTGCACCTGTGGCCATGATGGTACGCCTGCCTTTTCATGTACCTGACTGGCAGCTGTACGTTTCTATGGCCATGATGGTGATTGGCTTTTTATTTACCACCTGGGTGGCTGCCCGCATTTACCGCGTAGGGGTATTGATGTATGGCAAAAAGGCCAGCTACAGCGAGCTGGCTAAATGGTTCTTTTACAAAGAGTAGCATTACAGCATATAAACCCCGTATCTTCAACCTCAACCATTCATACCGAGCGCCGTTATTTAACCCATAACGGCGCTTTTTTAATTACAGCCCTCTGTAAAAGAAAAATTTTGCCCGACCATTGTTTGCAATTGGTAAACTGCTAATTTTATAATACCAATGAAAAACCGCATCGCTGTACTGGACTTAGGTACCAATACCTTTCACCTGCTTATTGCTGAGGGAGCAATGCCTGATGTAAATACAATAAAGCATGTTACTGAAGCTGTAAAGTTAGGCGAAGGCGGTATCAATGAAGGGATTATACGCCCCGAAGCTTACCGGCGTGGCATCAGTGCAATGCAGCGATTTGAGAATTTGTTAAAGGAACACCGCCCGGATAAGGTAAAAGCATTGGCTACCTCGGCCCTGCGCAACGCGGCAAACGGCCCTGATTTTATAGCTGAAGTAAAAGAAAAAACCGGCATCATCATTGAAATTATTGATGGCGATACTGAGGCCGGCTACATTTACAAAGGTATTAAAGCGGCCGGCTGCCTGGCTGCCGGCAATAACCTGATCTTGGATATAGGCGGCGGCAGTGTGGAGCTGATCTGGTGCAGTACCGATGAAATCTATTGGAAACACAGCTTTGAAATTGGCGCAGCACGGCTGATGGCAAAATTTCACCGGCAGGATCCTATACCGGCTGATGAACTTACAGCCTTATACAGTTATCTGGATAAACAGTTGGCGCCGCTATTTAAAGCGCTTGGGCAGCAGCACATCAATACCCTAATCGGTTCCTCCGGCGCATTTGAAACTTTTGCCGAATTGGTTGAGGCGGATAACGGCTCTGTTATTAACTGGCAGCAGCAAATCAACTACACATTTGATACAGCTAAAGTGGCTGAACTTTTTAATCTGCTGGCCGTTTCCTCACATCAGCAACGGGCCGGTAACAAACTTATACCGGCAGTTAGGGTAGATATGATCGTCGTAGCCGCCGTACTTACCAGAAATTTGATGGATAAATTACATCCCGATGAGGTGCGGATGTCTTCTTATTCGCTGAAGGAAGGCGTGATGGCTGAGATGCTAAAATATAAAGTGGTTTAAAGAATTTGGGCAAGAGCGTTTATTTTACCAAACGCTTTAACTGCTGATACACCTTTTCTGTGGGCAGCCCCACCACATTGGTGTAAGAACCATTAATACGCTCGATGCCCGTAACCCCTACCCATTCTTGTATACCATAGGCACCGGCTTTATCCAGCGGCTGGTATCTTTCTACATAGCTACGAATTTCAGCATCCGTTAGCTTGCGGAAAAACACTTCCGATACATCGAAGAATTTATTGATCCGGCCCTGGTGCACAATACATACGCCGGTAATTACCCGGTGCACCTTACCCGATAGCTGCTGCAGCATCTGCACTGCATGAGCACTGTTTTCCGGCTTACCTAAAATATCACCGTCGATACTTACAATGGTATCGGCGGTTAGTACAATTTCATCGTTTACCAGCTCGTCAAAAGCCTGCGCCTTTTTCTCCGCTATGTATAGTGCTACCTCTTCGGGTGTAAGGTCGGCCGGATAGGATTCGTCTACCTCCTTCAGCACCACCCGGAAATCAATATCCATCTGGCGCATCAGTTCCTGCCGCCGGGGCGACTTGGAAGCTAAGATAACAACAGGCAATCCTTGCATTGGAAAAGCTATTTTTGATTTTTACTTACAATTTTACCAGCTATACGCTTCAGCACCCATCCACTTTTGCTGCACCTTGAGTACTTTCTCAATCATTTCCCGGGCGCAGCCCTTGCCGCCGGAGATGGGAGATACATAAGCGCTTATCGCCTTAATTTCTTCCGCTGCATCAGCCGGGCATACCGGCAGGGCAACCATCTTCATCGCTTCCACATCCGGAATATCATCCCCCATATACATTACCTGCGAGGGGCTGATGCCGCGCTCCTCCATATAGGTCTTCAGCTTTTCGGTCTTCATGCTGCTGCCCAGGTAAACGTCGGTAATACCTAAGCTGTTTAAGCGGTGTAAAGCCACCTTAGAGCGGCTGCCTGATATGGCACATACATTATAGCCCAGTTTTACAGCCAATTGCAGCGCGTAACCATCTTTTATATTAAAGGCGCGGCTTTGCTCGCCGCTTTCGGCTACAAACACTGCACCGTCGGTAAGCACACCGTCTACATCAAATATAAAGGTGGTAATATCTTTTAGTTTATCTAACATTTTTTGAGAGTGAAGAATCAAGAGACAGGAATCAAGACAGAATGACTTAAAGATCAAGAATCTTAACTCCTGATTCTTGGCTCCTGGCTCAAAAACTACTGGTTATCACGCCATTCGTATACCCAGGCCGACTGGATCTGCTCCAGGTGGCCTTCGTTGGATTGCTCGCGGGTATCAGCAAAGCTGGGCAGGCTCAATACCCACTCTGCCAGGTCGGTAAAGCGGATACGGTATATCTTCGATTCGTTAAAGTCGTCGCCAAACTTTTCGTAAAGTCCCATGGCAATATCTTCGTAATCGTTCCAATGTATAGGTAACTGAAATTTATCTTGAATCATGTTCAATCGTTGATTTATTTTCTTTGGTTGATAAGGTAAGCTATGGCGGACAGCTTAATGCCCCATAAATTGCGACTGATCAGGTATGGTAACCTCAATGTCCCCGTCAATAACAATGCACTGGCATCCTAAGCGGGAGGTGATATGCGGGTTAACAGCACGATCAATAAAATCCTCTTCCTTGTCTGATATTTCCTGCAGGTTGTCCATACCCCTGGTTACATACACGTGGCAGGTGCTGCATCCGCACACGCCGCCGCAATTATGCTGTAGTTCGATGCCGTTCTCCAGGCAAACGTCTAACACTGATTCGCCCTCGGCTATAGGCAAGGTTACTGGCCCATGCTCCGGCTCTTCGAAAGTCAGCTTTAGTGTAAAAATTTCCATTTCCGCAAAAGTAACAAAATTACCTGCGTTGCGTTCAGGTTTACTTCATTTTGATGATGCCCTGACTCAGCAGCTTATAAAGCTGCTGCAGTTGCGGCTGCTCATGCAACAGTTGCAGGTGGGCGGCCATTGTACCTTCGTCCTGCCGTATGGCCGGACCGGTTTGCACCTGTGCGGGCAGGCTGTTTTGCACCTTGGCAGCGGTTTCGGCAATCAGCGGGCGAAGCATATCAAAATTTAGCCCCTGCTGTGCCATAAGCTGCTGCGCAACATGGTAAAGATAATTAGGAAAATTGCAAGCGAAAACGGCAGACAAATGCAGCATCTTACGCTGTTCAGAAGTTACCTGATACACGTAGTTGCTCACTGTTTGTGCCAGCTGGGTTAACGTTTCTGCCAACGCCGGAGTATCAGCCTCGATACACACCGGCACCTGCCGGAAGTCGGTTTCTCTTGATTTGCTGAAAGTCTGCAACGGGTAGAACACGCCTGCGCTGCATACCACCACCGACAAATCCGTTAAGGATACAGCGCCGGAGGTGTGTACGATAGGTATATTTAAATCTTTTACCTGTTCTGCTACATCAATAATCGCATCATCTTTTATGGCAATCAACAGCAGGTCGGTTTCAGCATGTATATTATTGAGTTGATCAACAGCTTCTGCACCTACATGATAAGCCAGCAAAGCCGCATGTTGCAGATTGCGGCTGTATACCTGCGTTATCCGGTGCCCTGCATTTTTAAAGGCGGCTGCCAGATGCGTAGCTACATTGCCCGAGCCGATAACAGTAATGCGCATTGGGTTTAATTATACAACAATTTTTCGGACCACTGTAAGCCATAAGGGAGCACGGCGTTGCTGAACTCTATGTGTATAACCCGCCGGCGCTTGCTGTTAAGTGTGCGGTTGGAAGCATGAAATAGCAAAGGCCGCATCAGCATAACACCTCCACTTTGTACGGCACACACGGTTTGGTTTAACTCATCGGCTCGAAGTTCTTCGGCCCGCTGCACGCCCTGGCAGTGCGAACCGGGTATCACCTTCAATGCTCCGTTATCTGCCGTGGTATCATCCAGGTGAATGCGTACGGTGAAATTATTTTCCAGTATTTGTATGGGCGGTTGTACGGCAAACTGGTTTTGCTTTACCGTCCAGGGGCCAAATCCTGCTGCCTCAATACGCTTATCTACTGAAATAGTTAAATCCTGATGATAAGCCACAAACCAGTTGGATTCTTCCGGCTTGTCAAAATAGATGGATTTTGTTACAAAGTAATTCTCGCTAAACCAATTACTAATTAACTGTTTAAGATTAACGTTGAATATAATGGCTGCTGCATCGGGTACTTCTTTCAAAAACTGCCTTATCGCAAATAGATCCTTATTCTTTCTAAACGTTGTATTATTGCTGTCAGCCTGGTTTATAATATTGGCAAGCTGAGCAATCTCATCTGAGGTATAAACATCGTCAATACAAAGGAAGCCTTTAGTGTTAAAATCCTGCTTTGTAAGCTGCCCGTTCATCGTGAATTGCTCTACAAGTAACTAAACCGTTTTTAACTCCTTGTTTCTCCGTAAAAGCGACATCAAAAATCCAATCACCATGATTACCGTACCCGACCAGAAGAAATTAATGCAAGGGAAATCGATCGCCTGCATTACAATATAGGGGCGCTTATTTTCCGGTTGCTGGTACACTGTAATCTCCACCTTGCCCTGCGAAGGGATGATCTTGGAGAAACGCAGCTTTAAGCCGGCATCATCTACCTTGCGGGCAAAATCAAAGGTGTTGCCGCCCTTGATCATAAATACCGGTTCAGAGGTATAGCGGGCATCGCCGTTCACTACCTCCAGCTGCGCACCTACGGCAATATCATTAGCCTTCAAGGTAATGTCCTGTAACTTGGGCTGCTTGTTCAATCCTTTCAGCACCATGTAACCATCGCGGTAACGGATGGTATCGCCTATGGCTACTTCATGCGCTTTTGGCGCATCGTAATTATCATCATCGTTGGCGTTGTTGATAGCCTGAGCAGGGTTATTGGAAGCTTCTACCTCATCCTTAAGCGGGGCGACGGTTACGTGGGTATACAGATCATGAAACAGGTAATGACGGGTATCGGGCGATGATACCAGTCCCATCTTAGGGTTTGCCTGTGAGTTGGGGGTAAGCGTAAACTGCTCTGTTACCTTGCCTGCCTTATCAAAACGCTTGTACGCCACTTTAAAATAATGGTTAGGCGCCACCAGCGAATCGCCGGCGTAGGTAACCTGGTAATCGCCCATCTGCACTGGCTTGTTCATATACAGCATCAGGTTTTCGCGAGGGTTGGAAGCTTTCTCAAAATCCCGCACTTCAATCACCCCCGACTCATTTATCGAGGCTACATTTTTGGTACCCCCCGAAATTACAGCGCCTATAAGCAGCAAGCCAAAACCGATATGCGCTACAGCAGAACCGGCCAGTTTAAATTTTCCGCTGAAAGCATCTACGAGTACTTTACCGTTGGATAATACCGAATATACGGCTGCAAATACCAGCACGCCGTATACAAAGTGCAGGTGATATACACCGGTAGCATAAATAATGATGCCGCTGATTAAGGCAGATACCACCAGGTATACCAGCGCCCGTATGAAAAACTTTGCCGAACTGGTGTTTTTGTATTTCAAAAACTGTGTAAACCCGGTAAGCAGCATCACCACCACTGCGAAGCAGGCCTGTATTACGTTGTAATGCTTAACCGGCTCCGTTGGCGGCGCCATGTGGCTGCCAAACAGTTTGTTCCATACCGGTATGGAGGTAACCAGCAGCAGGTGGAAACATGACAAGGCCAGGAAGACCGAACCTACAAAAAGCCAGAACTCGCGTGAATAAGTTTCCTCATCCTTTTGGGTGATGGGCAACTCCTTCCAGCGTATAACCAGCAGCCATACTGCAATAAACAGAAAGATCAGTACATCGGCCACTAAATGAGCCGTCATTCCCAAATCAGTAAACGCATGTACGGAGGTATCGCCTAATATACCACTACGGGTTAGGAAGGAAGCATACAAAGTAAGTACAAAGCTGATGAGTACTAAAAAGGTAGCCGTAAAGTAAGAATGACCTGTATTTTTGTAAACGATAAGTACGTGCAATGCGCCTATCATCGTAATCCAGGGCAGTATGGATGCATTCTCCACCGGGTCCCAGGCCCAGTAACCGCCAAAGTTGAGCGACTCATAGGCCCAGAAGGCCCCCATGATAATACCGGTACCCAAGACCATTACCGAAAAAAGCGAATATGAGATGGCCGGTTGCATCCATTCTTTGTAACGCCGCTGCCATAAACCGGCAATGGCATAGGCAAAAGGCACCACCATTGAGGCGAAACCTAAAAATAAGGTGGGCGGATGTATCACCATCCAGTAGTTCTGCAGCAGGGGGTTCATGCCGCTTCCATCTTTGATAAACTCCAGGTAATTGGGCTGTTTAAAAATCGGCCCTTCCACCGCATCGCGCAGCAGGATGAATGGTGAGCTGCCGATACGCAGGCCAAACAATTCGATACCCAAAAGCATAGAGGCCAGTAATGCCTGTGATAGTGCCACAACCGCCACTACCGGCGATTCCCATGATTTGGCGCGGGCAATTAATATGATGCCTAAAAGGCCCTGCCAGAAAGTCCACAACCAAAAGCTACCCTCCTGCCCATTCCAGAAACTTGAAATTATATAATATACCGGAAGCGTACGTGAAGAGTAAGCCCAGGCGTAATGGTATTCAAAGTAATTGTTAAAAATGATGTAAAACAGGCAGACCCCTATACCAACAATAGCAGCCGCATTTACGTAAAAACTGATGCGGGCCAGCCTGCGCCATGACAGGCGGCTGGCTTCTTCCTTATCTGTTGTGGCAAAAAAGTAACTGATGGTTGAGATGAGCGAAGCGCCAAAAGCCAGCACAATCAAGAACTGACCCAGGTGCCCCGGTAAAAGGTGCTCCCCTTTAAAAACAGTAGCCATGGAGTAGAATTAAAGGCTGGCCTGTTGCTTAGCCTTAACCTCGGTGATATTTATCTTGTTTTCCGTATACTTCGACGGGCACTTCATCAGTATTTTGGAAGCATGAAATTCGTTGCCGTCCATTTGGCCGGTAAGTACAATCTGCTCAGAACGCTCAAAGTCTTCGGGCTTGGTGCCGGTGAATACCACCTTACGCTCATCGCCTTTGCTGTCCTTCATGTAAAATGCAAAGTAGTTAGCATCCTTATGCGCATCATAGTACAATGCCTTTTCCTTGTTGAGGTGGCCTACCACATGCAGTTCGCTGCTGGTTTTTACAGCATCGGCAAAAGTGCCATAAGTGCTTGTGTTTGAATAGGTACTAATAATTACCGCAATAGCAATAGCAATAACGATGATACCAAATATTGAACTTTTTTTCATTAAAGTTTGTATGGGTTATTTGATACTGCAAAAATACGAAACGTTAAGCGAAAACGCTTTATTACAAGGCCTATATATTATTTAGAATGATTATCGCTGGTCATTGGTTATTGGTCATTGGTCATTGGTCATTGGTCATTGGTCATTGGTCATTGGTCATTGGTCATTGGTCATTGGTCATTGGTCATTGGTCATTGGTCATTGGTCATTGGTCATTGGTCATTGGTCATTAAGGTAAATTGCGTTGAGGTTATTTGGTTTTGAAGTTTATTATAAATGTAAAACATACTTATAACAGTAAAGCCGTTGCAAGTTGCAACGGCTTTACTGTTATTTGTTAGAAACTGTTTATGGCCAAACGCCCAGGTTTTTATAAGATACCGCTATTTTATTAATTGCGCCTACAAAGGCAGCTGTGCGCAGCGTGTCTACTTTATCAGTGGCCTTAAATACTTCGCGGATTTCGTGATAAGAGCGGATCATGGTATCTTCCAGACCGGAGTTTACCAGTTCCAGCTCTGAGGCGCCTTTCACAATGCTGGCGCGCTGAACAGGCGTTAAAGCTACGCCGGTTAAGCCCTCAACCATGTTCACCAGGTTCAGGTTCGAATTTTCCTCGAAGCGGCGGTTCATGCGGCCAAAGGCTACGTGCGAAAGGTTTTTCAGCCACTCGAAATACGATACAGTTACACCGCCGGCATTGGCATACATATCAGGAACGATGATACCGCCGTTCTGATAGAAAATGGTTTCTGCTTCCGGCGTGGTCGGGCCGTTGGCTCCTTCTACAATAATCTTCGCTTTAATGTTGCGGATGTTGTTTACAGTAATCTGGTTTTCCAGCGCAGCCGGTACCAGAATATCACATTCCTGCTCCAGGCCTTCACCAGAGCTTTTAAACTCCTGCTTTGCGCCGGCATAGCCTAAGATAGAACCGGTTTCTTTACGGTGCTGAAAAACAGCTTCCACATCCAAACCATCGGCATTGTAAATGGCACCTTCGTACTCGGCGATGCCCACAATGGTAGCACCAAACTCTGCCAGAAACTTAGCTGAATAATAACCTACATTACCCAGGCCCTGTACAATTACACGCTTGCCGGATAAGCCTGCGGTGAGGCCAATCTTTTGCATATCCTCGCCTACGCTTACCGCTTCGCGGGCGGCAATAGCTACGCCACGGCCGGTGGCCTCGCGGCGGCCGGCAATGCCATGCAGTGCAATCGGTTTACCGGTTACGCAACCTAAAGCATCCAGCTGGCCGGGGTTCATGGTGGCGTAGGTATCGGCAATCCAGCTCATTTCGCGCTCACCTGAACCATAATCGGGCGCCGGTACGTCAATGCTGGGGCCCAAGAAGTTCTTTTTGGTTAGCTCTACGGTATAGCGGCGGGTAATGTTTTCCAGTTCCTGCTCGGTATAACGCTTAGGGTTTATTTTGATACCCCCTTTTGCGCCGCCGAAAGGCACATTTACAATAGCACATTTGTAAGTCATCAGCGCGGCCAGGGCCATCACTTCATCCTCGTTCACCATTTCGCTGTAACGGATACCGCCCTTGGTAGGCGACTGGTGGTGTGAGTGCTCCACGCGCCAGGCATCAATAACCTCAAAGCCGTTGCCCTTGCGGATAGGGAAACGGAAGCGATAAACGCTGTTGCATGATTTTATCTGGTCCAGCAAACCCGCATCGTGATGGGTAAACCGGGCGGCATGGTCGAAGTTCTTACATACGTCATTAAAAAAATGCGTATCTAAACCATCAACCGTTTGATTATTTGCCATAATTTATTGTATTGAGTAAATAATTGGTTTTGATTAAAAAACGTGCAAAGATAAAATTACTATGCATGCATAACAAAATTCTTTACTAAAAGTTACCTCACACTGTCATTATCAACGTTGCTGCTATTTTTTTCCATACGCTTAAGCCGGCGATCCAGCGCAAAAAGATAAATGGCCAAACCTGCAAATACAATTACTATAGTAGCGATAACCACGTATATCCTGCCCGACGAACGCAAGGCATCAGCCATTTCTACGGATGAAGTTTGCTGCGCAAATGCACTTACAAAAGCGAGTAATAAAGCGGCCACTAAGCCTGTTCTTTTGATCATTAGGTTAAACTATTGGTTCTTAAATCAATCAGGCGCATCCGGTAACGCAGTGTAGCTACCCATACGGCAATCAGGCTCCAGCCAATAAAGGATGGATACAATACCAAACGCATCAGGTTCGACATATCCAGCTTACCAAAGGCCGGGTTACCGCCATTGCCCGGATGCAGGGAGGCCGTCATGCGTGGCAGTACCATGATCAGTACGATCATGATAGGAAAAGAAAAAATATTGTAGATGGCTGATATACGCCCGCGCTTTTGCTCTTCGTCAATAGAGTTACGCAAAACCAGGTAAGCGCAGTATAACAGAAAGGCGATGGCTGCACTGTTCTGCTTCGGGTCGTTGCTCCAGTACTCGCCCCAGGTATATTTGGCCCACAACATGCCGGTAACCAAACCTAAGGCAAAAAAGAAGGTACCGGTATTCACGCACTCTACAGCAATAAGGTCATACTCCTCTTTACCCGTGCTCAGGTATTTAACGCTGTATACCACTGATATGGTAAACACAGTAAACATGGCCATCCACATAGGCACATGGAAATAGGTATTACGTATGGTTTCGTGCAGTATGGGCAGGCGTGGCACATCAATCAATAACCCGGCGATCAGCGTATAAAATATGATGATAACCGCCAGTACTTTCCACCAGTATTGATATATAAACTTCATGGCAAAAATTAATGCGCAAAGGTATACATTTATTTACAAGCCAGCACCCCGGTTGGGCGTATTGTTTATTTGCTGCGTAAAACCGGGGGCCGTCCGGCAGGTATAAAGTCGAGCGGCAGTAGTTCCGCTCCCTTGTTCTTGGTCCAGCTGCCTTCAAACAATGCGCTTTGTGCAGATACGATAGAGCCGTTGGCGTCAAACAAGGCATAGGGCCCATAAAGTGTGACCACGGTGGCTTCGTAGCCTTCCATGTCTAACGGGTGATACACATCTTTAAAATAATCCGTTTCGTAGCGGTTCTTATAGGTTACATACAAACATTCTGGAAATACAATGGCATAAACCCCCTGTATATCTGTACGCCTTACCACTTCCTCTGCACGCATGGGCCGCCTGATCAGTGAATCGTTATATTTGGGCAGTTGATATTTGTCCACCCAGTAATTAAACGAATCACGGCTGATGGTTTTAAAATGATCCATTTTTGTTTGAATCAGTTTTTCGGGCGGGCGTAATTTATTGGGCTTGCGAATCAGTCGCCGGATCTCGAACCCGTTTTCGTCCATCATTCCGGCCATCAGCGAGCGGAAAAAGTTGGCATTGTAACCATAAAATACTTCATCCCGGCGTTTAAGCCATTTTTTCTTTTGCGATGCGCTGCCTTTCATGTCTTCAAACACGGCTCGGGTACTCCACTGCGTAATCTCGTCGTTACCATCGTATTTAAAGCTTTGCAGCAACACCTTTTCGCGGTAACCCAAAGCTGTGTTTTCAATAATGATGAAATCGTCTGATGAGGCTTCGAGAATTTTGGTGCGCTTATGATAATTAAGGTATAAATCGTGCGGATTCAATATTTTGCATTTGCGCGCATCCAAACCGGTACCGATGAAATACTTAACAAACATCTCGTAGTTACGCTTCCAGCCCTCGGGTGTGGTAATTACCACCTCGCGTAACTCTGCAACTTTTGGCGTAAGCTGAATGCTGAGATTGATTGGCTCCTTACCCACCAGTACACTCTGCGAATAAATATTGTACCCCACCGAACTTACCACCAGATCATACTGCCCCGGCTTAACACCGCTAATGGTGAAAGTACCATCCGCACGGGTAGCCGTGCCATAGGTAGCGTTGTTCAAAAATACGCTGGCTCTTTCGAGCGGCTCTTTCGAACTGCTTCCGGTTACCTTGCCGGTAATGGTGCCCGATTGCGCCCGGGCCATTAAAGAAAAAAATAGTGTACTTAATACAAGCAGGCTGTACCGATAAATCGATTTCATGACTAATTCAGTAAACGAATATATTGCTTTTATGATATAACCGAACCGGGCAGCTTAGGCAAGATTGTTATAATTACAGCATCTAATCTCGCCACAGGTAAGGGAACAGCAATAACGCTGCGGCAATTACAATTGCGTTAATGGCTGCCAGTACACCAAAACTGCTGTAATTAAGGCTGCGCTCTATACCGTCCATTGCGCTTTTGCTAAGCTTAACAATGATGAGCAATACCGGTATCATCACCGGGAAGCTGAGCACGGCCATCAGGGTGCTATTGTTGCCTGCCTTGGCCGCAATGGCCGAAATCATGGTGAGCACGGTTGAAAAGCTGATGCTGCCGGCCATTACAGCCAACACATAAAACCACACATCGCCCACCTTATTGCTAAAAAATAACTGGTAGATAAGCAGGGCCAGCAAACTCAGTAACACCATCAGCAGTGCGTTGTAAATGGTTTTTGAAATAATTACTGCCCTTGCACCGGCTATACTATAGTAATACAATAAGCGGTTGCGGTTTTCCTGAATAAAGCTTTTGGCAATGGCATTTACCGAAGCAAACAGCATGATGATCCAGAAAAGCACGTTCCAAACCACCGAATAACCCTGGCTTTTATCGAACCCGGCATTTTGATTAAACGAAATATAGCACACATATACCGTTGACACCAGGTAGAGCAAAATGCCATTAAATGCGTATTTAGACCGCCACTCCAGTAATATTTCCTTTTTGAGCAAGAACCAGGTTTGTTTGGCGGTATGCATAGGCTGCAAATATAAAACTATGCAAACGCATACAAGATATCCGTATCATAAAATCACTATCTTTAAGCATGATAACTGCTCAGATGCACACACCTGTTGGTACTGCTGTACTTGTTGAAAGTGAAGGCTATATTGTAGAAATCAGCATAAAAGATGAAGCCGTTGACTCAATGCTACCCAGCCATAACAGCCCGCTGCTTAATTCTGCCGTAAGGGAATTACAGGAGTATTTCGATGGAAAGCGAACAACTTTTACTTTTCCGGTAAAACAACCCGGTACGCCTTTTCAGCAAAGTGTGTGGCAGCACTTGATGGAAACCGGCTTTGGCGAAACCTGCAGTTATGCAAAGCTTTCGGCACAAATGAACAACCCGCTGGCTATCCGCGCCATTGCCGCCGCCAACGGTAAAAATAAGCTTTGGGTGGTGGTGCCCTGCCATCGCATCATTGGTTCTGACGGGAGTTTGACCGGTTATGCCGGCGGCCTTTGGCGCAAGCAGTGGCTGTTAAAGCATGAAGCAATGCTTGCGGGAAAAGCGCAGCTTCAGCTCACTTTTTAAACCTTTATTCCGCTTCTGCCACGTCCAGCATTTTACTCATTTTAAGATGCAGCTCATGCGCCTGGAAGGGCTTGGGCAGCACATCGTTCATGCCGGAGGATATGGCCTGTTGCTGCTCGTAATCAAATGTGGCTGCCGAAAGTGAAAGAATAGGAATGCTCCGCTTTGGCTCTTCAAAATCAAGCCGTATGGCTTTTGCTGTTTGATAACCATTCATTTCGGGCATGTGGGTATCCATCAAAATAAGATCGTAATTATTATCTTTCAACCTTTCAATCACTTTACGCCCGTTATCAACCACATCCACATTTACATCCCAGTCCTTCAAAATCTTGGAAAGCATAAACTGGTTAACCAGGTTATCCTCAGCCACCAAAACATTTAATTGCGGGAAGGGGTTTAACTTTTTGGGGATAACAACCTGCGTGTTGTTTACAGGCTCACTGGCTACAGCAAACCAGTTGGTAGCGCTAAAAATACTGCCCTTACCTATCTGGCTGCTTACGGTAAGCTCTCCGCCTTTAAGCTCCACCAGCTTTTTTACAATGGTAAGTCCAAGGCCGGTACCGCCGTATTTTACCGAAGTATCGTCTTCGGCCTGTTCAAACGACTCGAAGATCAACGCCAGGCGATCAGCCGCTATTCCAATGCCGCTATCCTCCACGCTAAACTTCAGCTTTACCTGCTCGCGGTGCTTATGTAATACCTTAACCTTTAACTTTACATAACCGCGCTCGGTAAATTTAATGGCATTGCTCAGCAAATTCATTAAAATCTGGTTGAGCCTTAACGAATCAACATTGATATAATCAGGCAAATTTTCATCCAGTTCCAGCAGCAGCTCCACATTTCGCTCGTCTGCCTTAAATTTCATCAGATCAAATACGGCCTGCACTACTTTGCGGATATTGTGCGGCGCACGTATAATACTAAACTTACCGGATTCTATCTTAGAGAGGTCGAGCACATCGTTAATTACGCCCAATAATGATTGTGATGAAACCTCCAGCAAATTGAGCATACTGTTCTGCTGATCATCCATCGGCGTTTTGCGCAGCAAACCGGTTATACCGATAATACCGTTTATAGGCGTACGCAGTTCGTGGCTCATATTGGCCAGAAAGTTCTCCTTTACCTTCTTGCCATATTCAGCTGCCTCCTTTGATTTGATCAGCTGGTCCTGAAAGCTTTTTTGCGGCGAAATATCGCTGATGTTTAAAAAGATAGTGTTTGAGCGGTGCGCCATACGGCACTCTACCCAGGTGTTGCGTTTGCTAAAGGTTTCGAACCGGCACTCGAAAGTTTGCGAGCTTAACGGGTCGGTAACTATTTCGTCAAGCTTGGCCTTAAATTTTCCCTTGTCGTTACCTGCAGCCAGGTCAATAATACTTTTATCCAGCACCTCATTAGGCTTATAACCCAACACCCGCTCAACCGCAGGATTAATGCTTTCTATGCGATAAGTGCTGGCATTGATAGCGCATATAATGTCGGCTGAGTTTTTAACTACTACGGCATAGTTCTGCAGCTCATCATTCTTTACCTTTAATTCCTGGCGGCTGCGGGCCAGCTGAACAAAGGAATCTACCTTTGCTGAAGTGATATACGGATCAAGGGGCTTAAACAAATAATCAACCGCACCGGTTCCTAATCCCTTTACCGCATATTTCGACTCTTTGGAAATGGCAGTAACAAAAATGACCATAATATCCCGCGTACGGGGGTTTGATTTAAGCATTTCCACCAGTTCAAACCCATCCATTTCCGGCATCTGCACATCAACCAGCGCAATGGCAATGGGATGCTCCCAGGCAATCTTAAGGGCTTCGTTGGGTGAAGTAGTAGAGATAAGTTTAATATCACTGCGTTTAAGCAAGGCTTCCAGCGCTACAATATTCTCTTCCTTATCATCTACTATTAATATGTTTACCGGGGTCATGGTTGAATCTTTAACAATAAGTATCAGCTAATCAGTAACAGATCAAAAATATCCTGATCTTGTAGAATATACTCGGCTCCGTTCATTTGTATGGCCGAGTTGGGCATTTCGGCCATCTCTGCATCTTCAGGGTCTTGTACAATGGTAAGCGCGCCACTCTGGCGCAGGGCAAGTAGGCCCTCCGCACCATCCTGGTTGGCACCAGAAAAGAGTATGCCTGTGCACCGGTTGCCATATACCCCGGCTGCACTTTGAAAAGTAACATCAATTGAAGGCTTCGAATACCAAACGGCATCAGACACGTCCAGTCCAAAGCTGCTGTTTTGCTCAATTAACGTATGGTAATTGGCAGGTGCAATATATACCACGTTTTTATCTATCGTATCTTTGTCCCTTATTTCCCGCATCAATATACGGCTGTTCTCGGCGAACAGTTTTTCTATTTCGCTCGAATAATTCTTTTTCCGGTGCAGTACGATGATCACCGCCTTGTTCAGTATGGCCGGAAAACCCTTTACAGCTTTAAACATAAGCTTGAAAGAGCCTGCAGAACCTCCTAAAAGCAATATATCCGACTGTTTATACCGTTCAATAAGTTGTGGATGAAGCGCCAATTTTTTGATAGATGTTTTCTTTGCTGTTAATGGTTTTAAATTTCGATTTAAAATAATCAGAACGTATGGCTTCCTTACTGCCCAGGCACAAAAAGCCCAGCGGGCACAAACTTTTGTAGAACAAGTTCAGGATACGCTCCTGAAGCGAAGTTTCAAAGTAGATAAATACATTACGGCAGCTTATAAATTGAAATTCGTTAAAAGTATTATCAGAAATGAGGTTATGCACCGAGAAGAGGGTATTCTGCTTTAATTCGGAGTGTATACTGGCGGCATCATACATAATGGTAAAATGGTCAGACAGGGAGCCGGAAAAACCGGCAAGCGTATAGTTTTCAGCATAGCTTTTTATCTTTCTGAAACTATAGATACCTTTTTTAGCCTCCTGCAAAACCTCGGTATTGATGTCTGTGCCATATATAAAAGACTTTGCACTCAGCCCGGCCAGGTGCATCAGGATAGAGAGCGAATAAACCTCCTCTCCTGAGGAGCAACCGGCACTCCACATTTTAATGTGCTGGTAGCTGGACAGATAAGGCAGTACCTGCGCGTTTACTGCCTTATAAAAATTCGGGTCGCGGAACATTTCTGTTACGTTCACCGTAATTTCATCTAAAAAGGTTTGAAAATACTCATGGTCATTAATAATCAAGTGCTTTAAATCATAGTACGTCAGCTTCTTAATTTGCATGATACGGTCGAGCCTGCGGCTCAGCGAGGCTTTGGAGTATTCAGAAAAATCAAAACCATGTACCTTTTTAATTACATCGTTTAATTCCGTCAGTTGCGGAAGCGTTATCGTATAAGCAGCAGTTTGCACCTTGTATATCTTCAATTGCCGAGCCAAAGTTGCATTAAAGCAATTAACCGGTCCATATCTACCGGCTTGGTAATATAATCATTGGCTCCGGCAGCCATGCACTTTTCGCGGTCGTCCTTCATGGCCTTTGCCGTTAACGCAATTACCGGCAACTTAGCCCATTTAGCCTGTTTACGGATGTGCCGGGTAGCTTCGTAGCCGTCCATTTTGGGCATCATGATATCCATCAGCACAATATCCACATCCGGTATCTCTTCCAGCTTGGCAATCGCTTCTTCTCCATCATTGGCTATCTCAACCGTTAAATCATAAGTTTGCAAAGCGCTGCTGAGGGCAAATATATTACGCATATCATCATCCACAATCAGCACCTTTTTGCTCTTGAGCAAATCCTTGCGGTTGGTAACCCCTACTTTGGGTTTTGCAGCACTGGTTTGTGCCGGGGCAGATGGCGCTTCTGTATTATTGCTGATTTTGTTCAGAAACAGGTTTACCTCATCAATCAGCCTATCGGCAGATTTATTGGTTTTCATTACCATGGCATTGGCATACTGCATCAGGCGGCTTACGGCAGTTTTGTCTAACTCCATAGCCGTATTGATAATTACCGGCAATGATGCAAAGCGCTCTATCTCTTTAATTTTATCCAGTAAATCCAGCCCTGAAATGTCTGGCAGGTTCAAATCAAGTATTACACACTGGTATTCATTATCATTAAGCTTACGGTAAGCTTCTTCGCCGGTGTAAGCCTGATCAACAGTGATACCCTGCTTCTGCATCATATCTTTTAATGCCTGGCTCTGTGCCTCATGGTCTTCTA
This sequence comes from Mucilaginibacter sp., assembly GCF_965200995.1. Taxonomy (GTDB): domain Bacteria; phylum Bacteroidota; class Bacteroidia; order Sphingobacteriales; family Sphingobacteriaceae; genus Mucilaginibacter. The sequence goes on from NZ_OZ241743.1 coordinate 3,888,711, forward strand.
CCAGCAATATCTGCTTGAACTGGGTACCGCTCTGCTTCATCACGTCGCCAAACAGCTTATCCAGTGTTTCGGTGTTGATCGGTTTTTTCATGAAACTGATGGCACCTTCCTTATTAACCCGGTTGGCCGCCGCCTCGCCTGCCGACATGAGATGCACCGGAATGTGCATGGTAGCCTCATCTTTTTTCAGCTCCTTCAATATCTGCCAGCCATCTTTACCCGGCAGCATAATATCCAGTATAACCGCATCTGGCTGCTGCTCCTTAATAATTTCGGGCGCACGTGTGCCCTCATTCACTACTACCGATTTATAACCATGTTGCTGGGCATAATCGCGTAATATATCGGCAAAGTTCTTATCATCTTCAACAATTACCACCAGCGGGTCACGATTAGCCTCGGCAGGCCGGCTTAGCGAAGCGGCGGGTTTCAGAAACGCGCTGCTCTGGTTAAAGCCTTCAATTGTAGCTACCTCTTCTTCCGGCTGCTGTGCCTGCACGGCAGTTAAAGGTATGGTAAGGGTAAACTCGCTGCCTTTGTCCGGCTCGCTGTATACTGCAATACTTCCGCCTAATAACGCAGCCAGTTCCCGGCTGATGGATAAGCCCAGGCCGGTGCCGCCATACTTACGGCTGGTAGAGCCATCCGCCTGCTGGAAAGCTTCAAAAATTAATTTCTGCTTGGCTGCAGGGATACCGATACCCGAATCCTTAACCTGTAAGCTCACCGTACCGGGCCGGGCCCCCGGCACTGCGTTTATGGAAATGCTGCCGTTTTCGGGTGTAAACTTAAAGGCATTTGACAGCAGGTTTTTAAGTACCTGCTGTACCCTTACCTTATCGGTAAAAATAGTGTCAGGCAAACCGGTAATATTTGTGGTATAACTGATTTTTTTGTTACGTGCCATCTCGGCAAATAACATTTCCATATCCTTAATAATCTCTGTTACCTTAACCGTTTCATTCTGTATCTCCATCTTGCCCGACTCAATTTTCGACAGGTCAAGAATGTCATTGATCAGCGTAAGCAAATCATTACCGGCGTTGAATATTACGCTGGCATATTTGATCTGGTCATCGCTCAGGTTATCGGTTTTATTATCCTTCAGTATGCGGGCCAGCACCAGGATACTGTTCAGCGGCGTGCGCAGCTCGTGGCTCATGTTGGCCAAAAATTCTGATTTGTATTTACCGGTGGTTTCCAGTTCATTAGCCTTAACCGTAATCGCTGTGCGGGCTTCTTCTATGGTTTGATTTTTTTCTTCCAGCAAACTTGCTTTCTCTTCCAGTTCGGCATTGATAGTGCGCAGTTCCTCCTGCTGCACACGCAGTTCCTCTTCTGAGGCCTGCAGCATTTCGGTCTTGCTCATCAGCTCCTCGTTGGTTACGCGCATCTCTTCCTGCTGCGCTTCCAGTTCTTCTGCCTGCTGCTGTGTTTCCTCAAACAGGTCGTGCATTATGGTGCGAGCTTGTGCAGTGTTAATGGCTACGCCGATATCGTTAGCGGCGGCACTAATATAATCGTGCTGAACCGGCGTAAGCTCTTTTTGGAAAGCCACCTCCATTATGCCTTTCAGCTTTTTATCAAAAAAGAAGGGCACAATCAGTATTTCGGCCAGCTCCTGGCTGATAACTGAGGTCTGCAATTCCAGTTTATCATTCAGCCTGCCTTTTATAGATGCTGCTTTACGGTCTTTGGCAACCTGGCCTGCCCAGCCTTCACTCTGCTTAATACGCTGCTTTACATCGTTTACGTTATGAAAGGCATAGTAAGCGTACAAATCAAGTACATTATCCTCCTCATTAAACAGATAGAGCGTGCCGGTTAGCGCACCCGAGTAGCGGCACACCTCGGTAAGAATATTGCCTGCCAGTTCTTTTTCGCTTTGCTGCCCTTGCAGCTTTTCATTCAGCGTACCTGTACCGGTAAGCAGCCAGTTCTTGTTTTCATTTTCGGCCAGTACCCTTTCAAGCGAGGTATTGGCATCCATGATGTCTGCTTCAATCTTCTTCTGCCTGATGAATGTTTTTTGTATATAACCAAACAAAAAGATGATGATAGCCAGAAATATAAGCGAACCGGTAATGATGGTGATGATGGTATAGGAAGATGCCTGTTCGGTATGTTTTTTACGCTGTATTAAAAGCTCGTTCTCCTTACGGTCAATTTTGGCAATTACATTTCTGATTCTATCCATCACCGTTTTGCCATTCAGCAGCGTGTTGTTTGCCACCATATACGGCAATCCCAAACGGTCATGTATATCGATATTGGTTTTCAGCAGACTTAGTTGATTACTGGTTAGATTTTGCAGGGTATCTATATATTGCTGTTGAACTGCATTATCCTGTGTAAGCGACTGCAGCGTAGTTAGCGACTGTGTGATGCGGGGCAGGCCTGCATTGTAGGGGTCTAAGAATACCGGTTTATTGGTAGCTGCATAGCCGCGCATACCGGTTTCTGCATCAATAAGGTATTGTAATATATTATTCGACGTTTTAATAACCTGCTGGCTATGGTCTACCCACTGCTGGTCATCCTCTAATTGGTTAATGCTGCGGTAAGAAAGTATACCTACAATAAATACCAGCACTATAGCCACAGCAAAGCCGGTGAGCACCTGCTGACGGAAGGAAAGCTTGAACATGTGTGTTTTAGAATAAGTTGTTAGATATGATGCCGTAAAAACCAATGCTTATACGTACCGGCAGCAAGGCAAATATATACTATTGCGCTATAAATTATTTCTCTATACGTTTTTTAGAAGCGTAAGTTGTAAAAACACTAAGTATGGCCCCTGCAAACAACACATACCAGCCCCATATAAATTTTACCTGGCCGGCCAGGTAGCCGCCAATGCCTTTATAAGTGATACCGCTAAAGGTATTGTGTACCTTGAAGTGTGCACCTGCAAACAGCACAATAACCAGCGCCAGCAGTATACGGGCCGTAGTTTGCGCGTTGTGCCTCCGGCCCGCGCTCAGCAGCACTATACCTACTATGCAGGTGAATAAAATGAGCAGCCCGTAGGGCTTGTTAATAGCGAACAGGTTTTGGTTGGTGATACCAAACAGGCGCAGCAGCGGGCAGTAGGTACCTGCGGCAGCAAGGCAATAACCGGCAAATGCCAGGATGTTTTTAAGTTGCATTTAAGATTGCTGGTTGATTTCCATTTTCTCTGCAAAATGGGCGCAGTAATCGCGCAGATCTTCTACAATGTTTTTTTCGCCGGTAGCCCGCAAAAAGCTGTCGCCCATGGTTTGCAGGGTTTGGTAAAAGAACTTCTTCATCTCATCTACCGGCATATCCTTGGTCCAGAGATCTATGCGCAGGGCATTTTTATAATTATGGTCCCAAAGGGCCAGCATCATAGATTTTACCGGCAGTGCCTCCTGTGTCTGCGAGTCGGTAGACTCCCATAAGATATTCTGGGGCACATTATCATCATCCAGTTCGATGGTTAGTTTTATTTCGGCTGTTTTCATGGTTAAATGTTATTTGTGTATGGCCAGCAGGTAAAGAACGGCCGTAAATACGATAAAGCACAGTTCAACAATCCACAGGCGTTTAGTTTCGGGAAAGAAATGGCGAAATGTGGTATCTAAAAAAAATACCGCAACGGCTATCACCAGGTAAACAATGGCAATGGTACCGCCCCATTGCAGGGTTTTGCTGCCGGCCACCAGCGAGGCATGATAATACCAGCTGATAAATGCCAGCACAACAAAAAATGCGGTTGCAAAATTAAGCGGGGTAATCTTTAGTTTCATCGGTGTTTCTTAAGCGCAGGTTTGCCTGATTTTCTGTACTTATTATTTTTGGGCGGCGCACCAGCCTTATTCCCTTTAGCAGCGCTTTTGGTATTGGAAGCCTTCTTTTCATGAAAAGCACCCTTAAAATCAGGATTCTCCTTGCGCTTTTGCAAGTCGATTTCTTTGGCCTGCTCCTGCCGCTCCTCGTAAGGGGTTTCTTCAATAAAAACACCCTCAGGTATAGGGTAAACCGGTATGGGGTTGCGAATCAGCTTCTCAATCTTATGAATACGGTATTCCTCTGCCGGGTTGCAAAAGGTGATGGCTTCGCCCAACTGGAAAGCCCTGCCGGTGCGGCCTATACGGTGCACATAATCCTCAATTACTACCGGCACCTCAAAGTTGATGACGTGGCTTACATTGCTCACATCTATACCCCGTGCTACCACATCGGTGGCCACCAGTATTTTAATATCATCGGCCTTAAATGCGTTTATGGAATTGATGCGGGTATTTTGCCCCTTGTTGGCATGCAATACTTTCACCTGTTTATCATCGTAGCGGCGCACCAGAAACTTGTAAACATTTTCGGCCGAGGCGCGGGTGATACAGAATACAATCAATTTTTTGATGCCCTGCTCTTCTGCGTCCAGCAAATATTTAAGCAGGTTAATTTTCGATTTGATATTGGGCACATAATACAGGCTTTGCTTTACGGTTTGTGCCGGCGTAGCCTGCGGCGTAACTTCCACCACAATAGGAAACTCCAGAAAATTGGCCGAAAGCTGGTGTACCTTTTCCGACATGGTAGCCGAAAACAGCAGGTTTTGCCGCTTGCGTGGCACCACCTCTAAAATGCGGTTAAGCTGGGGCATAAAGCCCATATCCAGCATCTTATCGGCTTCATCTAATACCAGCACCTGCAGCGGCTTGGTTACAATGTGCCCTGCCAGGTAGATATCCATAAACCGGCCTGGGGTGGCCACAATAATATCTACGCCCTTGTTGATGTTCTCAATCTGCGTTTTAGGGCCCAAACCGCCATATAATACCACAGTGCGCAAATCGGTATGTTTAGCATACAGGGCGATGTTCTCCTGTATCTGCATGGCCAGCTCGCGGGTGGGCGCTATAATTAAGGCCCGGGCGTGTTCGCCCTGCGCATACTTCAGCTTCATGATCAGCGGCAGCACATAAGCGGCAGTTTTGCCGGTGCCGGTTTGGGCAATGCCCATTACATCTTGTCCGTTCAGTACAGGCGGTATGGCTTTCTGCTGTATCGGGGTTGGCTCACTGTAACCGGCATCGGCTATGGCATTTAAAACCTGCCGGTTAAATCCAAAATCATCAAAGGTACCTGCCATAGGCCGCAAAGGTAAGATTTTTAGTCGGTAAGTGGAGAGGGTGAGCGAGGATCGGGGTTGAGAGAGCGGAGACTGAGAGCGCAGATGTTCGCAGATCATTTAATGCGGAAAATTTAGAAGCGTTTTAGTTTTTATATCCTGGCTATCGCTCCTGCTACACCGCTCCCTCCTCACTGAAAATCTCTACCTTTACCGCATGGCTTCCATCCTTATTAAAGCTGCTACCATTGTAAATGAAAACCGCCGCTTCACCGGCGATGTGTTCATTAAAGACGGTTTTATTGAACGCATTGATACCGCTATACATACCAATGCCGACCAGGTAATTAACGCCGAAGGCCTGCACCTGCTGCCCGGCTGCATTGACGACCAGGTACATTTCCGTGAGCCGGGCCTGAGTTATAAAGGCGATATCTATACCGAATCCCGTGCGGCGGTGGCCGGAGGCATCACCTCCTTTATGGAAATGCCGAATACTGTTCCCAATACTTTGACTCAGGAATTACTTGAAGATAAGTATCAGCTGGCGGCACAAAAGTCGGCAGCCAACTACTCCTTTTATATGGGCGCTTCTAATGATAATTTAGATGAAGTGCTGAAGACAGACATCAACAAGGTATGCGGTATTAAAGTGTTCATGGGTTCATCCACCGGTAATATGCTGGTGGATAACCGCGATACGCTGGAACGCCTGTTTGCACAATCTCCGATGCTGATTGCCACGCATTGCGAGGACGAAGCCACCATAAGGCAGAACTTAGCCTTATATAAAGCAAAATACGGCGATAGCATCCCCGTAGAATGCCATCCGCTCATACGCAGTGCCGAAGCCTGCTACCTGTCTTCATCAATGGCGGTTGAGCTGGCTAAGAAGCACCATACGCGTTTGCATATCCTGCACATTTCTACGGCCAAAGAAACCACCCTATTTGATAACGTACCACTCGCTCAAAAGCGCATCACCGCCGAAGCCTGTGTGCATCACCTCTGGTTTGATGATGGTGATTACGCCACGAAAGGGAACTTTATCAAATGGAACCCGGCCATCAAAACCGCTGCCGACCGTGAAGGCATCTTACAGGCTTTGTTAGAAGGCCGCATTGATGTAATTGCGACCGACCATGCACCACATACCTTGCAGGAAAAAGAGCAGCCTTACCTGCAGGCGCCTTCGGGCGGGCCGCTGGTACAGCATGCCTTACCGGCTATGCTCGAAATTTATCATCAGGGTAAAATCACCCTGGAGCAGGTGGCCGAAAAAATGGCGCACAATGTGGCCGTTTGCTTCCAGATTGAAAAGCGGGGTTTCATTCGTGAGGGTTACTGGGCCGATTTGGTGCTGGTTAACCTGAACAAACCGCAGCAGGTTGACCGCAGTAATGTGTTATATAAATGTGGCTGGAGCCCGTTTGAAGGCACGTCTTTCGCTTCCACGGTTACCCATACCATCGTTTCCGGCAATATGGTTTATCATAACGGCAGCATAGCAGCGCAACATAAAGGTGAGCGGCTGCAATTTGAAAGGTAACAGGTTTGTAGCTTTCGGCAAAGCCAGGCTTGCTTTTGCCAAATTATAGTATCTTAGCTACCATGTTTAACCGCCGAAAATTCATAAAGTTATCTGCTGCCGGTGCATCATTTGCGGCGCTGGCTAAAAGCGCTGTCGCCAAAACATTGCCAATCACCGCCGAAGCAGGAACCAGGCCTGTTGTTATCTCTACCTGGAACTTTGGCGTGCAGGCCAACCAGGGTGCCTGGGGCGTACTTAAAAACGGCGGCCGCGCACTTGATGCGGTGGAAGCCGGTGTGCGTATAACCGAATCAGATTTAACTAACCATACCGTTGGCCCCGGTGGCTACCCCGACCGCGACGGGCATGTATCGCTTGATGCCTGTATTATGGATGATCTGGGCAACTGTGGCTCGGTAGCCGGTATGGAATTTATTGATCATCCGATCAGCGTAGCCCGGCTGGTGATGGAAAAAACGCCGCACGTGATGTTGGTAGGCGAAGGGGCCACGCAGTTTGCGGTGCAGCAAGGCTTTAAGGCGCACAAACTGCTCACTGCCGAATCAGAAAAAGAGTGGAAAAAATGGCTGAAGACCGCTAAATATTCGCCTGTGATGAATATCGAGAACAAAAACGGCATGCCCGGCAGCGAGTACAACCACGATACCATTGGTATGCTGGCGCTGGATGCCAAAGGCAACCTGTCTGGCGCCTGTACCACCAGCGGCATGGCCTGGAAAATGCGCGGCCGTGTGGGCGACAGCCCCATCATTGGCGCAGGTTTATATGTTGACAACGAGGTAGGCGGCGCTACCTCTACCGGTGTAGGCGAAGAAGTGATCCGCAATGTGGGCAGTTTCCTGGTAGTGGAACTTATGCGCCAGGGCTATACGCCCGAGGCCGCCTGTAAAGAAGCGGTAGAACGCATTATTAAAAAGAAGCCCGAAATTGCGAAGCAGATACAGGTAGGATTTTTAGCCCTCAATAAAAAAGGCGAATATGGCGCTTATGCCCTGCAAAAGGGCTTCACCTTTGCGGTATGCAACAACCAAAAGCAAGACCTGACCATACCGGGTAAAAGCGCTTATTGATTTTTGAATCACCCTCTCTTACCAATTATACGATGATTACGCTTGAAGTATGCGCCAACTCCGTACCTTCTGCACTTGCCGCCCAGGCAGGCGGGGCCGTAAGGGTTGAACTGTGCAACAACCTGCATGAGGGCGGTACTACGCCGTCCGCCGGGCAGATTACCTTAGCCAGGCAACTACTGAATTTACAATTATACGTACTGATCAGGCCCCGGGGCGGCGATTTTTTATACTCAGCTACCGAAATGGATATGATGCTGGCCGATGTGGATTTTTGTATACAGGCTGGCTGCGATGGTATTGTGATTGGTGCCCTGAATGCCGACGGCACCATAGATAAGCGGGCGAACAGCCGCCTGATAGAAAAGGCCGCAAAGGCCGGTTTAGGCGTTACCTTTCACCGGGCCTTTGACATGACGGCTAATATTTACCAGGCGCTTGAAGATGTAATTGAACTGGGCTGCGGGCGCATACTCACGTCGGGCGGTAAAACCACGGCTATGGAAGGGGCCAGCGTACTGCATCACCTAACGGAAAAAGCCGCCGGCCGCATCGGCATTATGCCCGGTGGCGGCATCAGCGAACAAAACGTGGCCGATTTGGTACGTTTTACCAACGTACAGGAAGTACATGCTTCGGCCCGCAGCTACCGTAACAGCGCCATGCAGTACCACAACACCCATATTGTAATGGGCGGCCATGCCGGTATTAATGAATATAAGATTGATGAAACCGATACCGGCCGGGTAAAGGAATTGATCCGCCTGGCGAATACGCAAGGCAGGTAGATAACAGCCATGTATGCTTTGTCTGATGCCATTAGATAGCCAGGCGTCATTGCGAGGTACGAAGCAATCTCCCGGCATTATGTCTTAACTAAGTGCAGAGAGATTGCTTCGTACCTCGCAATGACGCAATTTTGTAAAGATGTTTATTGCTTGAATCAGACAGCGGCAATAGGAATTATCAAAATATTGTAAGCGGCACGATAAACGAGATACGATGCTTGCCCCGGTTGCCGAACAGGTCATCATCCAGCAGATAGCTGTACCGTAAGCCGAAGGTTACCGGCGCCTCGTTAAACCAGCTGGTATCAAAATACACCTCTGTCCCTATCGACCTGAAGTTGGCCTGAACCTTTTGGTTTTGCGCGTTGGTAAATGCAGCACGTGAGGCATCGGCAAACAGATTGGCCCTGATGCGCAGCAAATACACCAGATTGGCTATACCGGCATCCGGGTAAGCCAGCGGTAACTGGTAATTGAAACCCACTTTACTCATCTGGGGCAGGTTGGCTGCCGTGTACCCGCGCGAAAAAGGAAAATTATTGGTGTAAATATTATTGGTATAATCGCGCCGCTGCCATGCACCGCTCAGGGCAATGCCGTGGTTGGCTGTTAAGCCCTGAAAATAAAATGTGCCGGTAGCTAAAAACTGCCTTGCACCAATACCACTAACAGAACCCCTGTAATTAAGGGTAATATTTTGTGCCCAGTGCGGATAAACATTTTGCCGGGCCTGCTGTACCCGGTTGCTAAAGCTGATGGTATTGTTTACATACGTATAGCTGGCGTACCGAAAAAGCGGCCGGTAAGTGGCATAAGCGTCAATGGCGCTGTAGGCTACGCTGCTGCTTAGGGTAAGGCTGGTAATATACCGCCCCGACGATAAATTGAGCGGCACCTGCAATCCGCCTTCAACAGATTTTTCGTTCCAGTAAATGTTTTGCTGAAGCCGGGTAGAATACCCTCTGCGGTCGAACGTATAGCCCGCACTGCCGAACAGATAGGGAAACAAAGCGCCATAGGTAGCGCTGAACTGTATCTGCTTATACTGCTCGTTGCGGTTATAAGTAAAATCAAGCGCACTGGTAAATGTGTTCAGGATGTTCTGCCCCTGTAAAGAGAGCGTATATTCCGGGTCGTCAAAATAAGGGATGAGGCTGTGAAAATTAAAGGGATGTGCAAACTTAGGGTACTTACGTACCGGTAATGCAGTAGTGAGGCTGGTATCATCGGTAATGTGTGCAGCCGGGTTCTTGCTCAGATCACTTATTCTATAATCAGATAATGGCGCTAATTGCTGTACCGCAAGTTGCACAACCTGGTGCTTTGCAACCTGGTGCAGCCGGTTGCCGGTTACATCGGGGCTTACCCACACAAGCTGTGTTGATGAAACCGCAGGCTGATAGTTGGCCAGCGAAGGAGAAATAGAATCATGCTGTAACTGGTACAGTTGTTTGCCGGGTATAGTTAAGCTGTACAAACGGTCGGCATTGCCGGCAGTAGCTGTGAAATAAACCGTATCCTTTTGCAATACCGGGAAACCTACCGGTGTAAAACTTGCCGGGGTTAAGTCCGTAGTACCGCCATCCTGCATATTGATTAAAGCAAGCGTGGTTTTTCCATCAGGCTTACGGATAACGGCAACCAGCTGGTGATCCTTATAAAACTTAGGATAGTTGTAGGTAAGCTGTTCAGGGTTGGGCACTGCATACAATAGTTCGCCATCTTGGGCTTTTAAAATATGCAGGGTGCTTTTACCGGATGGTGCCTGCTCCACAGTAACTACACTGTCTGCCCCGGCATTAAAGGCTGGCGCAAAATATTTGGTTCTGCGGGTAATGCGGCGCTGGCGGCCGGTGCTTATATCCACAATTACAAGTTCGTTATAGTCGCGGTAGCCCCACCGTAGGTCGGGGTTCAGGCTGGTGTATATAATTTTCCCGTTGGCATAACCGAAATAATTATCGTTCACCACATCACTGATGCGTATTTCGCGCTCCTTTCCATGAGCTTTCACTACAAATACCGGGCGGTTGCGATAGGTGGATTTCTTATAGATCAGCGTTTGGTCATCTGCAAATACCGGATATTGTTCGCTAACCTCAAAATGGCGTTTTTTAAGCAATGCACCGGCCTGCTGCTGCGCCGGGGTAACCAGTTGCGGTTTAAAATAATTAAGTCCGCCGGCCACAAACTGCTTAAAGTTTTGCCCGGTAAATTTACGGATGGCGCTTTGCAGCGGGTAAACCGCACTATGGTAAGCAGCGGCATCCTGCCCTGCCTTGGCCCAAAAGTTACTGCCATATTTTTGCCGCCCGTAAGCCACCAGCATATAGCCCAACGGATAATGATTGGGTATAATATCGAGGTATGAGCCGTTGCGCAGCTTCATGTAGCTATAGTTTTTATCAGCAGCCCAAAGTATGCGAAAGTTATTATAAAAGCCCGGCAGCCGGCCCCGGCCCTGCCGCGTAACCAGGGTTTCGTTATATACCGCATCCCCCTCAAACAGCCAGTCGGGTACGGCAAGGGCGGCGCCCAGCGCCTGGCCGCCTTCGCCAAAGGCGAGATGCAGCGCCCGTGTAAAGCCCACATCAAAATTATTAAACTGCTGCACATGCCTGAACTCATGTACGGCCAGTTGCGAACCAAAGGGCAGGCTCCCGAACTCAAAGCTGCTCTGCTGCGGAGTTAAAAAAAATTCGCTGCGGAAAGGCGCCAGCCCTACATAGCCGTTGCTCTCCAGCGTTTGGTTCTGCAGCACAATATTAACCAGTTTCTGCCGCGTTCCTATCGTGGGCTTTACCGCCGGGTTGATACGGTTGATGATATTGGCTACCGTGAAAGCGGTACTGTCAACACCGGCCGGAAAGATGATACGTGCCGCCGGTGTATTGATTTGCCGCCATTTAACCGATGGCGGATTGCCGCCAAAAGTTTGTGCTTTTGCCGATTGAAGTAAAAATATAATCAATATAAAAATTACGGAGCTAATCTTTAATAACTTCATAAATCGCATCCAATTTATCCGTTATTTCCTGATCAATATCTTCCTTCGCCATCAACTCAATTAATTTGTAATAATCTCTTTTATAAAAATCTTGAGCTACACCTATTTCCTTGTAGAACTGAGTAAAAATAACATCAAACCATTCATCAGTTACTTTTGCATTACTCCACCATACATTGTTTAAATCTGTTAAGTAAACAGGTGCTGTATTGTTTTTAATAGAGTTTTCCATTATACGAGCCAATTGGGGTTGACTCATATTCGGAAATTTATAAGATAACGATTTGGCGTATTTAATCAAGACCTGTGGTTTGGCGAAGTAATTTTCCAGTTCCCTCTTTTCCCAGCAAATAATAGTAAGCTTTGGATTTTGAAGATAGTTTGGCAACCGGTCAAATAGGGCCAATCCTTTCAAATCATGAAATATTTCTTTCAACGAAACATAATTACCCACAGCTGTATTTGGAACGTTGTCAGCAGTATACTGAACATTTGCTTTCCTAAGTAACGGTTCGACTTCATGCTGTAGCTTTTTTGCAAAAATTTGAAGCATGTGTAAATCAGTTGATCCTTCTAAATACAAAACATGTTTCTTTGAACGAGCTAAATAATATTTCTCCCAACCAATTTCTGTTAAAGACTTTTTAATGTGCTTTAAATTTTGTTTCGACCGATCTTTGTTTAATTCATAAATCGTATTTTCAATTATAGCAATTATGTTTGAAGCTTCGGCAGCTTCATCCAGTACTATTTCAGAGTGAGAAGCTATTAACAACTGTGAATTCATGTCAGCTGCTACATCATTTATTTTTTGAAAAACCTCTCTTTGTCTTATTACTTCCAAATGCGCATCAGGTTCATCAAGTAATAAAACAGTATTAGGATTAGCATACATATAGGCTAACAGCAGTAGTGTTTGCTGAAAGCCCCGCCCGCCAGAAGATATATCATATATAATGCTATTTTCTATATACTTCAATTCAATAATGCCTGTTACTTTAATAAACTCGGGTTTTTGCAATTCAGCGCCAAAAAGATTTTTGATACTTTTGGTTAAACTATCCCATTTTTTTTCTGAATTATATCCTTTAGGATGAGGTGTATCCGGATATAATATTTCGTAGCAAATGTTTCTTAAAACTTCTGCTGTACGTCCCTCCCCTAACTTTCTGTCAATTGAACCTTGAGTTAATTTATCCTCATTTATACTTATTCCAGACATTGGTTGAAGAAACCCAAAATGAACACCGTTATTTTTGTTGTATAATCCTATTATTTCTTGTAAGCCACTTGTAATTCTACAAGAAAACGACTCATTGTTACTAAATTCAAATTCTGCTTTACACTTCCAATCCAAACCGTCATCTTTTCCTTCGATCTCAACGCTGAGTATGATATGTTTTTGTCCTCCATTTGCATCTTTTTTTGTTACTCGTCTGTTATGCCACAGAAATCTTGCATCTGAAATCGGGCTATTTAACAAATCTCTTCTGTTAATAACAGCTGCATTTCGCTTATTAAGGTCTTTTTTTTGATATGCTTGTATATAATTTACAACACCAATTTCCCACAAACATAACGCTTGAAATATTGTGGATTTACCCGCATTATTAGGTCCAATTAATACAATAGATTGTGATAAACTGAATGATATGTTTTCAAGTTTTTTAAAATTTTTTATAGTAACCTTTTCCAGCATATTTAAAATTTAAAATTATACTAAGTAATGAATTTATATTTAAATCAAAGCATTAACATGACATCTGCTAAGGCAAAACTCTTTACTTTTGCCGCTTGTTCAATTCACTATGGCTAAAGTATCCATCAACCTGTCCACAGGTTCATTACAGCAGGAAGAAATTATTGTTGGTATTGATTTAGGCACCACCAACTCGCTGGTTGCCTTCATCAACCCTGATAAGCAGGCGCAGGTGATTAATGATACCGGCAAAGGTGTGTTAGTACCTTCTGTTGTTCACTTTGGCGCAACGGGGGATGTTACGGTAGGCAACGAGGCCCGCGAACTGCTGGTTACCGACCCACGTAATACCGTATTTTCAGTGAAACGGCTTTTGGGCCGCTCTTTTCAGGATATAGCCGATTATAAGAATTTCTTCTCTTACAAAATCATTGATGATGATACCGAAAGCCTGGTGAAAATCAATGTGAACAATAAGTTTTACACGCCGATAGAGCTATCGGCACTGATATTAAAAGAATTAAAAGAGCGGGCCGAACACGCGCTTAAAACGCCGGTGAACCGCGCGGTAATTACCGTGCCCGCTTATTTTAACGACTCGCAGCGGCAGGCCACCCGCGATGCCGGTAAGCTGGCCGGGCTGGATGTATTGCGTATTGTGAACGAGCCTACCGCCGCCAGCCTGGCCTACGGCATCGGCTTAAACCCCGACGAAACCAAGACCATTGCGGTTTATGATCTGGGCGGGGGTACCTTCGATGTTTCCATCTTGCAAATACAGAACGGTATCTTCGAGGTGCTGTCTACCAACGGTAACACTTTTTTGGGCGGCGATGATTTTGACCGGCTGGTAGTTAACTATTGGATAGAACAAAATCATATCAACCCGGATGATTTAAGTGAAAACCGGGAGCTGGCGCAGTTGCTGCGTTTGAAGGCAGAAGAAGCCAAAAAATCCTTTGCGCATCAGAGTTTATTCAATGAAAAATCAGGTGAGTTATGGTTCACGATTGACCGCAATACGTTTGAACAGCTGATTGCGCCTAAAGTGCAGGAAACCATTGCCGCCTGCCAGAATGCGCTGAACGATGCAGGCTTAACGGTTGCAGACATCAACGAAGTGGTAATGGTAGGCGGTTCTACCCGCACGGCCTTGGTTAAACAAAAGGTAGCCGAATTTTTTGGCCGCCCGGTGCATGATGAGGTGAACCCCGATGAGGTAGTAGCCTTAGGTGCAGCCATACAGGCCGATGTGCTGGCCGGTAACCGCAAAGATGTGCTTCTGCTGGATGTTACCCCCCTTTCGTTAGGTATCGAAACTATGGGCGGACTGATGGATGTCATCATTCCGCGCAACTCCAAAGTACCTACCAAAGCCGGAAGGCAGTATACCACTTCGGTAGACGGGCAGGTGAACATGAAGATCTCCGTTTTTCAGGGTGAGCGTGATTTAGTGAAAGAGAACCGCCGTTTGGCAGAGTTTGAACTCAAGGGCATACCCGCCATGCCGGCCGGGCTGCCTAAGGTGGATATCAATTTTTTGCTGAATGCCGATGGTATTTTAAAGATACAGGCCGTAGAACTGCGCTCGGGCGTAAAGCAGGAAGTAGAGGTAACCCCTGCCTATGGCATTACCGATGACCTGGTAGAACAGATGCTGATGGACAGTATTACCCACGCTAAAGATGATGTAACCCAGCGGATGCTGATTGAAGCCCGCACCGAAGGCGAGCAGATGGTGTATACGGCCGAACGCTTTGTTGAAAAAAATGGCGCTTATTTATCTGTAGCCGAAGTAACGCAGACCCAGTGGCATATTACCGCCCTGCGCGATGCCTTAACCAGCGGCGATAAGGACCTGATCTTAAAAAAGGTGGATGAACTGAACACCTACACCCGCCCCTTTGCCGAGCGGGTAATGGATATGGCTATTGGACAGGCCATGAAGGGAAAAAGCATTGATTAGGGCTTGACAGTTATAAAGCTATTTTTTAGCTTTATTGCATGACTAAACGATCACACTATTGCAGCATTGTCGGGATAATGCTGCTTTTTTTATGCAAGGCTTCCGCCTCACAAGCACAGGGCTTCAATTATGTGGCAGCATCTCAAAACATGATGCGAACGCAATTTGTAAGTATGCAGATGCAAATGATGAACATGAATATGATGAACATGATGCGCTGGAACTACAAAGACAACATGTTCACCAACAATAAGCTGACGTTTGCGCTTGTCATGAAGGATTCGGTAACAAAGGAGATTAAGTCAAAAATATATATTGATACATTTCAGCGCAAAACCTATATTGTTGCCGTTGATAAATCGTTTCGTGAAGGTGATGCGCGACGTGAGAAAAGGATTTATCCGGCTGATGCAAAAGAAATAAGCATTACAAGAGGCACTTACGAAGGTACATTTGAGCCTAAACTAACTACCGACAGCTGCTGGATGTTCAGGGTGATTGACGGGCAGATTAATGTATACTCAAACGCACTGGCTATAGTTGCTATACAAAAGGGCGATGCCCCGCTGCAACCCTTTAGCAAAGCTAACCTGCAAGCGATGGTGCAGGACGATCCCAAAGCCGTTAAGTTTTTTGATAAAAAAGATTACCTGAAAGCTATTAACAAATACAACAATAATCACCCGAAGCCCGAAGAACAAGCCTTTAATGGTGGAAACTCTAATTAGTAAAAGAACAACTGAATGCTATAAACAATGCTATAAACAAGAAAAGGCAACCATTTGAGTCGCCTTTTCTTGTTTAAAAATTAAAGCTTATTTACCCGTAGCCGCATCAATGGCTTCCTGCTCTTTCAGGGCCGTGATGTTGTTTTTGTTGCTGAATTCATCTGTTTGCCCGGCAAAGCTTTCCAGCAGACCGGCAATGGCATCCAAATTATCGGCCACGCGCTGGTGCATATCCGGTAGATCCTTTTCCAGGCGTTTATCGCCCAAATCAATATTGTCGACTTCTATCTTTCCTAATTTTTGAATAATGGCTTGCTGACTGTTGCGCAGGTCTTCCAACTCGTGAACAATCTTTTCCATTAAATCAAATTTTCTAATCTTATCCATAACAATTCGCTTTGGTTGTTTATTTATAACTCCAAATTATCCATATTGTTTATTATCCGGGCAAATTACATGCTGAAAAGCACATTACTTGTTCATCAGCCGCGCTACATACTTGCCGATAATGTCAAACTCCAGGTTCACAACACTGCCTTCCTGCACGTTTTGCAGGTTGGTATGTTCATACGTATAGGGGATGATAGCTACGGAAAAGGTATCGGCCGCTGAATTAACTACCGTTAAGCTGATGCCGTTGATACATACCGAACCCTTTTCAACGGTAACGTTCCCTTTAGCGGCATCGTACTGAAAAGTATATTCCCAGCTGCCATCTAAATTTATGCGCTTAATACATACAGCTGTTTGGTCAACATGCCCCTGCACAATGTGGCCGTCTAACCGGGCGTTCATCTGCATACAGCGTTCCAGGTTAACCAAATCACCTGTCCGCAGTTGGCCCAGGCTGGTTTTGTTCAGCGTTTCCTCAATGGCAGTTACGGTATGCGTGTTATCATTCAGGGCCACCACCGTAAGGCAAACCCCGTTATGCGCTACCGACTGGTCGATCTTCAACTCCTGCGCAATGCCCGAAGCTACGGTAATATGCAGGTTGCCTTGCGCAGTTGTAAGGTTGGTAACGGTACCTAAGGTTTCAATTATTCCGGTAAACATAGCCTGATCTTATGAGGTAAGATGCAAAACTAAAACTATCAGCCGGAGTTTTCTTCATCACAACATCATAACTGTTATGCCAAGACAAAGCGCCGGAATTTTACTGTATCGTCAAACGCAGGCGCAACCCGAAGTTTTTCTGGTGCATCCGGGCGGACCCTATTTTAAGGACAAGGACATCGGCGCGTGGACCATACCCAAAGGTGAGTACACCGGCGATGAAGAACCGCTGGCAGCAGCCCGTCGCGAGTTTGCGGAAGAAACCGGCACTACACTAACCGGCAACTTCCGGCCGCTTACCGCTATCAAGCAAAAGGGAGGCAAGGTGGTAGCCGCCTGGGCTATTGAGGGTGATATTGACGCAGATGCTATTCAAAGCAACACCTTCCGGATGGAGTATCCCTATAAATCGGGCAAGTGGATTGAAGTACCGGAGATTGACCGGGGCGGCTGGTTTGACTTTGCTGCCGCACGGCTGAAAATCAATCCGGCGCAGGTGGCTTTTATTGATGAACTGGAATCTATACTGGAGTAGGAAACAAATACTTGCTGACTGCACTTGCAATCGCGCCAGCATCACGTCATTTCGACCGCAGGGAGAAATCTTCTGCCGTATACCAGTCGCCTGAAGAAGATTTCTCCCTGCGGTCGAAATGACTAAACGACAAACAAAACAGATTGCATAACTATATTACAACACTTTCCTATTCTTTACCCAACTACTGCCCATATTTACATCAGTTACGGGCTGAGCGGTTTGCCCTCCTGCAACCAGCAAACGCTGAACAATCAGCGCTGCAACCAGCGCCTCGTCTTTATTGTCCGTTTGCAACACTTCGGGGGTGAAGTATTTTTTTACAAAATGCGTATCAAACTGCCCCGACGTAAAGGCCGGGTGCTGCATTACAAATTTGCCGAAGCCCAGGGTGGTTTGTATTCCGGTGATCTGGTACTCCTCAATGGCCCTTATCATACGGGCAATGGCCTCATCACGGTTTTCACCGCAGGTAACCAGTTTGGCAATCATAGGGTCGTAATAAATGGGGATTTCCATGCCCTGCTCAAAACCGTCATCTATTCTAACGCCCGCGCCTTTGGGCGTAACATAGGTTTGCAGGGTACCGATGTCGGGCAGAAAATTGTTGGCCGGGTCTTCGGCATATACCCGAAGCTCGATGGCATGGCCGCTGATGTGCAGGTCTTGCTGGGTAAAACTCAGGGCTTCTCCCCTGGCTATCTTAATTTGCTCCTTTACCAGGTCTACGCCGGTAATCAGCTCCGTTACCGGGTGCTCTACCTGCAGGCGGGTATTCATTTCTAAAAAGTAGTAATTCAGCTGTTCATCCAAAATAAACTCAACCGTACCGGCACCGGTATAATTTACCGAACGGGCCACATTTACGGCATCCCTGCCCATGCGCTCCCGTATATCCGGCGTAAGTACCGACGATGGCGCTTCTTCCACCACCTTTTGATGGCGGCGCTGCACTGAACATTCGCGCTCGAACAGGTGTACAATATTGCCGTGGTTATCGCCCAGCACCTGTATCTCAATGTGCCGGGGCGAAGACACGTAGCGTTCAATAAATACCGAACCGTCGCCAAAGGCCGAGGTGGCTTCTGATACGGCCAGCTGCATTTGTTCCTCAAAATCATCCGGCTGTTCTACCACCCGCATCCCCTTGCCCCCGCCGCCGGCAGCTGCCTTAATCAATATCGGGAAACCTACTTCTACGGCCCGGCGTTTGGCTTCGGGCACATCGGTAATGGCTTCTTCTGTTCCGGGGACCATAGGTATCCGGTACTTTAATGCCGCCGCCTTTGCCGACAGTTTGTTCCCCATCACCTCCATTGCTTCGGGCGAGGGGCCGATCAATATCAACCCTGCCTCGCGCACTGCACGGGCGAAGGCCGGGTTTTCCGACAAAAATCCATAACCGGGATGAATGGCCTCCGCACCGGTTTGGCGGCATGCGCCGATGATTTTTTCAATAACCAGGTAAGATTGGCTGGAGGGCGCCTCACCAATATATACAGCTTCATCGGCATAGCGCACGTGCAGGGCATTGCGGTCGGCAGCGGAATATACTGCCACGGTTTGTATCCCCATTTCGCGTGCCGAGCGCATTACCCGTAAGGCGATCTCACCCCTATTGGCTACCAGAATTTTTTTCATCGTGTTTCAAAGTTAACAGAATTTATGATTTGGTTTATTCAACCAGAAACCTCGAATCGATGATACCTGCCGGTTAATTTATATCTTTACTACCTTAACTTTAACCTTATGCCTGCTGCCGCACAAGTACCCGACCCTGCAATGGCTACCCCTGTAAAGAAACGCATTGATGCGCTGGACGTGCTGCGCGGCCTGGTGATGGTACTAATGGTGCTTGACCATACCCGCGATTTTTGCGGCATCGACCAGTTTGATGCCACCGACTTGAGCAAAGCCTCCACCTTTGCCTTTCTTACCCGCTTTGTTACCCATTACTGCGCTGCCTGCTTTGTGTTTTTGGCAGGCACGGGCGCTTACCTCTCGCTTTCGCGCGGCAAAACCAAAGCGCAGGCGGCCCGCTTCCTGTTATCGCGGGGATTGTGGCTCATTTTTTTAGAACTCACTGTAATTGGCTTCGGGTTTACGTTTGCCCCACCCTTTACTTTTGGCTTTTTACAGGTGATCTGGGTAATCGGCCTGAGCATGATCATCTTGGCGGGGTTAATTTATCTGCCCCTGCCCGCCATCGGCGCTTATGCCTTTATTCTTATTGCAGGCCACAACCTGCTTGATGCCATACCGTCCAAACCGGGCAACCTGCTGTGGCAACTGCTGCATACCGGCGGGCAGGCCGTATTACCCTTTGGCATGAAGCTGTATATTTTATACCCGCTCATCCCCTGGACGGGCATTATGGCAGCAGGCTACTGCTTTGGTGTGCTGTACCGCATGGAGGCGCATTACCGGCGTAAACTATTAACTGGGCTTGGTTTTGCCGCCTTAGCACTGTTTGTAATTTTACGGTCGGGAAATTTTTATGGTGATGACCGGCCCTGGCACACACAGGCAAACCTGATACGCTCGGTGTTGTCGTTTATCAACATAGAAAAATACCCGCCCTCGCTGGATTATGTACTGATTACGCTTGGCCCTGCCCTGCTTTTTTTAGCCATGATTGAGCCGGTGCATAATGGGTTCACCAAACTTTTTGTTGTATTCGGGCGGGTGCCTTTATTCTTTTATATACTGCATATTTACCTGGTGCGTTTATGCTCCGGGGCGGTATATGTGTACTGCAAGGCCAATCACTTACCCTTTGGCGTAAGCTTAGGCGTGGTTTACGTGATCTGGGGAATTGTAGTGGTCATTCTTTATTTCCCTTCGCGATGGTTTATGCAACTACGCCAGCGGCGCAGCGACTGGTGGCTGAGTTATTTGTAGTAAGGCTTAATCAAATTAAAGCATCAGCCCTGCGTTGAGATTTATAAATTCCCGGACTCCCAGTTTGACCAGTGATTGTTCGCTTCCATGGTGGGCTTCCACAACTCTGGATTTTTGTTGACAAGCACTTCGGCAACAAGCTGATAGGTTTCCTGTGTACCCGGAAGATTATCCTTGTCATAAGCGCTTTCAAAATGAAACGCATTTATCGTCATGAGTTTTGGTAAACGTTCGGGCAGGTGCGCTTTAATCTCCTGTTCTGTTGCACTTATCAATCCGGCATTAGTTTCGTGCAGGTACCTGATGATATCTCCGTACCCGATTAATTCATCAGGGTTGTCATACTCAATTGGTACTATACTTAACTGCTTGTATTTATTAATATCCTTTTCTAAAGTTACCTGCCTTCCTCTTACGGTAATATAACTGGCATCTGCACTGATCAATTCAAAATCATCCTCATTAGTAACCGCTTCGTAATCCTCCGGTTCAATTAAAATTATATTTTTGGCGTTGGTAATGTAATTATTTTGCGGGTAACGGCTTACAGGATAATCAATACAGTTACCAAAATAATCCAATTCAATTTCTGCTGCGCCTGCCCTGTTCCAATAGCCAGACTTTTCAAAAACAATAGCCCAGTGCAAATCATCCGCATAAAGGTGTAACCGGCTTCCGGCAGTAACGCAATACCCATGCTCCAGGTCGATAAAGAAATTGTACCTGATATCTCCTTTGTTTCCTTCGGGATAGTACTCGCTGATTTCTCCCTTAAATGCTAAGTCGAGCTGTTTTAAAATTTGCTGTTCAGTGTACGTTGGCATAATGCTACGGTTTTTGTTTAAGAGTACTGTTTACTGATTTTAGCTTGGCAATATGATGTAATTAGGGGTGGATAAAAATTTCAATTGAGAAGTTAAGTTTAATTTTTGGCCAAGCGCTGTACTTCATTGTTCGCAACCCCAAAAGTCGATAAAAGTGTTTCAATTATCAGCTATTCGTCCCTCCTTGAGGAAGGCAGGGAGAGGCTCTAAGCTAATATAAAGTTTCATCAGCGTTTATCAAGATGTTTAAGGATAAGGCAATAGGCTCGGTTCCCTTTTGGATGCATAACCCCTCCCTGCCCTCCCGGGGGAGGGACAAAACAAAAGGCTTATTTCCACACCCGCCGCAAAAAGGTAAGCCAGTTGCCGTGCATCAGGGCTTCGATATCAGCGGTGCTGTAGCCGCGCTGGCCGAGCAGGTAAGGCAGCTGTTGTATACCGGCAATGGTTTCCAGGTCGTAGGGGCATTGCTCGCGGCCAAAGGCGCCGTCCAGATCGGTGCCGATGCCGATATGCCGGGTGTTGCCGGCCAGCTGGCAGATGTGGTCGATGTGGTCAACGGCTTTTTCGAGGTTACAATTCATGGCCTTTGGGTCAGACAAGCCCCTTACCCATCCGGGCACCATCATCCAGGCATCCAGCGCCACGCCGATAACCGCCTCGCGGCTAAAGAGCGCCTTCAACTGCTCATCGCTGAACTGCCGGTTATGCGGCACCAGCGCCCGGCAGTTATTATGGCTGGCCCACACCGGCCCGTTAAACAGGTGCATGGCCTCCCGAAAGCTATCGTCGCATAAATGGGTAGCATCCAGTATCATGTTGAGCCGCTCCATCTCCTTTAACAGTTCGCGGCCGGCCGGTGTGAAGCCGCCGGTGGCATCGGTGCCCTGTGCATACCGGCCCGGCCCGTAATGCGCGGGGCCAATGGCACGCAGTCCGCAGGTATACGCCCGTTCCACATGCGCAACCGAAATGAGTGAATCCGCACCCTCCAGACTCAAAATATAGCCAACCGGCTTGCTCTCATTTTCTGTAGCATCCTGCCACAAGCCAACATGCGCCTCCAGTTGTGCGCGGTTGGTAATGGCTGCCATTTCACCCGCGGCCTCCATTGCTTTGTACCAGGCCAGTTGCCCCTGGGTTTGCGCCCAGGCCTGCTCGGGCGAGTGCCAGCCGGGCAGTGGATTGCCGGGCGCTACATAGCGGCCAATCTGGGTGGCTACCACCAGCCCGATATTTCCCTTCCGCAATTCGGGCAATGATACCGTTGCCTTACCCCTGTCGGGCCTGTCGGTCAGGCCGGCCTCGCGCTGGTTAATTTGGGCGACCGGCAATTTTAAGTCGCGGTTCCATTCCAGTGCGTTCATGCTGAGGTCGAGATGGGCATCTATGGTGAACATGGGCCAAAAATCAGATGTTTATGGTACGGTTACGGGCAGTTATTTGCCATTTATGGCGGATTATGGCATTTTTAACCACGAACATGTGCTCATAAAGCGCTACGGTAGGGCAAATATGCCAGGGCAGGCCATACAATACATCCCCAACCTTAAACTGATGCGGCGCTTCGGTAACGGCCATCAAATGCTCCTCGCTATGGCCGGTGATCTTCAGTTCAGGTGCATTTAAAAACTGAATACGTTTATCCAGTCCGTTCTCCGAACCGACAGCCTTATGGCCTGCATCCAGGCAAACCTGCGTTGCCGAAGGCACTGATACCACACGCGTAACCACCAGAGCCGCAGGCAGATAATGCTGCTCGGGCAGTTGCTGGCTATATCCCCAATCCCAGTAAATGAAGGTGCCGGGGCTGCACTCTATATCCGCACGTTCGGCATGTATGGGAAAGGTTGGCGAACCACCGGCCACAATTACCGGCTTTGGCAAGCCTGCCTGTATTAAATGTTGCTGTAATTGTAATACCGGCGTGAAGGCCGCATCGCACTGCCGGCGGCGCAACTGTAAGTCGGGCGTGTGAATATGCCCATCATAGGCGTGAAGCCCTTTCACCCGTAAACCGGGTAAAAGGGCACATTTCTTATAGAGTTGAAATGCAGCATCACCGGGTACAATACCAGTCCGGTTCATGCCCACGTTCAGATCAATAAATATATTGGCAACTAAACCTTCACTTATCAACGCATCCGATAACTCATTCGCAGTTAAATAGTTATCTATCAAACAAGAAAACTCAGTTTGCGGATATTCTTTAATCAGGTTAACAAAACGCTTAACCTTAGGGCCTGTTGGCTGATAGGCCAGCAGGACATCGGGCGCCTGGCACATGCCCAGCATCTCAGCCTCAGCAATGGTGGCACATTTGAATTTGGTGATGCCCGCATCCAGCAGTAACTGCGTGGCTTCTAAGCTCTTATGTGTTTTTACATGGATGCGTAACCGGCTCACCTCATCAATGCTGCTTTTCAACAAGGCGATATTATGCTGTACGCGCTCCGGATACATCACCAGTGCAGGCGTATCCAGGCGGTCAATATCATCTATGATATACCAGGGCCGCATCATCATTAAAAATTCAGGCCAGTTCGAACAAAGCCTCTACTTCTACCGGAATGTTATCGGGCAATGAGCCCATGCCTACGGCGCTGCGCACGCCTATACCGTTATCGTTGCCCCATATCTGTGCAAATAATTCGCTGCAGCCGTTAATAATATAGGGATGCTTTTCAAAATCAGGGGTACAGTTCACCATGCCTAATACCTTAATTACCCTTTTTACCTTATCTAAGCTGCCCAGGTTGGTTTGTATGGTAGACAGGATGGTCAATCCTACCTGCCGGGCGGCCAGTTTACCGGCTTCCTGGTCAAGGGTGTCGCCAATGCGGCCAATGATTAAGCTTTTATCCTCCTGCACCGGGCCGTGGCCCGATACATACAGGTATTTGCCATCGATAAGATACGGTTTATAGACCCCCAGCGGCGCGGGTGCCGGTGGTAAGGATAAGCCCAGGGCTTCAAAATTCTGATCTGCAGTTGCCATGATACAAGGTTAAAGTGCAATATTAAGCATATCGGTTAACAGGCAGGCAGCGGATTTGAAATTTTAAGATAGATGAATAACACCTAAAGCGCTTTGTTGGATCAATGCAGCAGCAATCTGTTAATCCCCGTGCCCGCTTTGTTCGCGAACGATGCGCATACGGCCGCTTTTAATCAGCTGCTGCTCGCGCAGGCTCCAGCTTTCACGACCGCCGAAATCCTGCACCCAATAATTATTCCGTTCGGCCACGCCCACTTCCCTGAAACCCGGGTTCATCAGGTTTTTGCAGTGCCCGGGGCTATTGATCCATCCGTTCATCACCTCTGCTATACTGGGCTGACCAAAGGCTATGTTCTCGCCTACCATAAAGCTTTTAAATCCTTTAATGGTATAGCCGCTCAATACCATGCGGTCTTCCATATTGCGCCCGTCTTTACTCGTATGGCTAAAGTATTGCTGGCGGGCCATATCATCGGCATGGCCGCCGGCCGCATTTTCCAGTTCGTTGTTCCATACCAATGGCGCTGCAGGCGGCATATACTGGCTGCCGCAATTACACCCTTTGGCACGTACCTGATTAATGCGCCTCAAAAACTCCTGTTTAAACTGCCGGTTGTCATCATTTTGTGATTGCCATTTTACTGCCGCTGTTGTTAATAACAGCAGGATAGCGGCAACTATAAATCCGCTTAACTGATGTGTTTTCTTCATTTAATGGTTTTACTGTATTAAATCTTTTTGACTTATAAATGCGCCCGCTGTTTAACGCTGGCAACCGATAAATAATTTAGATGCCTGCATGATGGCATCCTAATGATAATTTTATAGTATTGTACCTTAAATATACAGGATATGGTATCGCCTGATGAAGGTATATTAAAAAGGCTCAAAGTAATTGTGAAAGACCATGGCGGGCAATTGGCTCTGGCACAGGCAATTGGGGTCGACCAGGGGTTTATTAGCAAGGTAATTAACAAAAAGCAGGAAATCAGCTACTACCTGATCCGCCGCCTTTGCTTTCAGCTTAAATATTCGCCCGAGTGGCTGATTTTAGGCAGCGGCGAGAAAAAAATCAACAAGCCGGAATCGGCCAAGCTGATTACCGAAATACAGATGCTGCGCACTGAAGTGGATATTTTACATGCCCGCATGAAAGCTTATGACATGGAGCTGCAGGAGTTGCGCCAGCAGTTGCCCGTGGCACAACAAGCCGGATAACTACGATTTTTCCAACAACACAACGATTATTTTCCCGAACTTGGCAACCTGAATTATGGTTACCTTCTTCGAATCTGCTATACAGCAAATTGCTGTTCACCACATTGGCAACCCGCTGCAAAACGAGATGTATGCCCTGGCCGATGAACCGCTGGCCTTTAAAGACGACCTGATACCGCAACTGCTGATGCAGTACTTTTTAAAGCCGTTTGAAAAAACCAACGAGGTGTACCACCTGATACACCCCAGTGATGATGTGGAATTGAATGAGCTTTATCACTTTGCCGGTGAACTTTTTGCCGACCAAGATAAGTTTATGCCGGTTTCGCAGCAAATAGCCAAGTATTTGTATAGTGTATCAAGCCACCCCAAAATTAAGGCTGGTGAGCTGTATGTGGTATATTTTAACCAGGTGCAACTTGAAGGTGAACTGCTGGATGCAGTAGGGTTATTTAAATCAGAAACAAAGGAAACCTACCTGAAGGTTTACCCGCAACAGGGGGGCTTCGGTATGGATTATGAGCAGGAGGCTATCAACATTAACAAACTTGATAAGGGCTGCCTCATCTTCAACACCGAGAAAGAGAACGGCTACAAGGTGGTGGTGATTGACCAAACCAACCGCAGCCAGGAAGCGGTGTACTGGAAGGACGAATTTTTACAGTTAAAGGTACGCAACGATAATTTTAACCAAACCAGCAATACCCTGAGCATCTACAAAAACTTTGTAACGCAAAAGCTGGATGACGGGTTCGAAATGAATAAGGCCGACAAAATTGACCTGCTCAACCGCTCGATGAAGTACTTTAAAGAAAAGGAAACCTTTGAGTTTGATGAGTTTACCGGCGAGGTACTGGGTAACGATAAGGCGATTGAATCCTTCAAAAGCTATAAAAACCAATACGAGGAGGAGTTTGAAACGCTGATACCGGACTCCTTCGAAATTTCAGGCAATGCGGTGAAGAAGCAGGCACGGGTGTACAAAAGCGTGTTAAAGCTCGACCGCAATTTTCATATCTACATTCATGGCAACAAAGACCTGATCGAAAAGGGCTTTGATGACGATAAGCACATGAATTATTACAAGGTGTACTTTAAGGAAGAAGAATAAACTACAATGATGATGCCTTCTAAAAAAGCAACTCCTCATGCTTTTTCATTGAACAAGTGCATATCCCGGCATCTCGTAATTAATATAAAACTAAACTCCGCCTCTGTTCGTACATGTATGTGTTTCACCCGGAACACAAAAGCATATCTTGAATAAGTTATCAGCATGTAAACCTAAAACCGGCCTGGCTCTAACTGCCCTGCTGCTGGCCACGCTGATTATTTTCCGCATTTCCTTACCGGTGTATCCTATCACCAAATCTTATACAAAGGAGGCAGCTGATACCGAACATAATTCGGACGAAAAGGATAGTCCTGAAAAACAGGCGGATTCAAAAAGTCACTACGAAAAAGAACTATACGCTACTCCAGCCCTAATATTCAGTTTCAGCCAGTTAAGTTGTTTGCCGGCTATTTGCTTCAGCACACATCAAATTAATTATATTCCTCAGTATTACGCAACCATACACCTGCCTCCTCCAGATTTTAATGTTGTAATCTCCAGCTAAACTATTTTTGCGCGTCAGAACTGCGCTCATTTTTACACATTAAATTCTATCATGAAAACTTTTAATAAATTTTCTAAACTGGCCCTTCTTTGTGCCACTGTAGTTGTTTTGGTATCAACATCGTGCAAAAGAAACAAAAACAATGATACTACTACGCCTGAAATTACCGGGCCTGATGTAAGCTTTTATGCATTGACTTCAAGCAACCAGTTGCTGAACATCAATGCTAAAAATCCTTCTGCCATTTTATCTCAAAAAGCAATTACCGGTTTACAGGCAAGTGAAACTATTCTCAGCATTGATTTTCGCCCGGCCACCGGCGAGCTTTATGGTGTGGGCAGCACCAGCCGGATCTATGTGATCAACACCCAGACAGGTGCGGCCCGTGCCATTGGTACCACCGCCTTTACACCTGCAATCAGCAGCACTACAATAGACATTGATTTCAATCCAACTGTTGACCGTATGCGCCTTGTTACTTCAACCGGGCAAAACTTGCGTATCAATCCTGAAACCGGAGGCGGGGTTACTACAGATGGCAGTATAAACGGCGCCGCCAACGCCAGTGTTACCGCTGTTGCATATACGCAAAACCGTGCAGGTTCAACCACTACCGCCTTGTATGATATTGATGTTAATAATGACAAACTTTATAAGCAAGACCCACCAAATGATGGTAAGCTGGTGGAAGTAGGCAACCTGGGTGTTGATGTTACTGCTACAGGCGGTTTCGACATTAATTTTGATGGTACCTCTGCGCTGGCTGCTTTAACAGTAAGCGGTAAATCCGGCCTTTACAGCATAGATTTAACTACCGGCAAGGCAGCAAAAATTGCAGGCGATATCCCTATGCCGGTGATCGGCATGGCCATTCCAACCGAAATGGTAGCTTATGCGGTGAGCGCTAATAATGAACTGGTGGTATTCAATCCTGCTGCCCCGGCGCTGGTAAATAAACCTATCACCGGTTTACAGGCAAGTGAAACCATCTTAGGGCTTGATTTCAGGCCGGCTAATGGTCAGCTATATGCCTTAGGCAGCAGCAGCCGTATTTATACGGTTAACACTTCATCGGGCGCTGCTACAGCGGTTGGCACTGCTCCGTTAACCACGCTGCTTACCGGTACAGATTTTGGGTTTGATTTTAACCCGACGGTAGACCGTATACGTGTAGTGAGCAACACCGGGCAAAACCTGCGCCTCAATCCCAATGATGGCTTGGTTGCCGCTGTTGACGGTATCTTGTCGCCCGGCACACCAGCCATTACTGCGGCAGCCTATACCAATAATTTTGCCGGCGCCACAACCACCGTGTTGTATGATATTGACACCCAAACCAGCCGCCTTTACAAGCAAGACCCGCCTAACAACGGCACGCTGGTTGAGGTAGGTGCTTTAGGGGTTACTGCTACCGCAGCCAATGGCTTTGATATCGGCAGCACCAGCGGAACGGCTTACGCTTTGCTAACTGTTGGAGGCGCTACCAAAATTTATACCATTAACCTGCAAAGCGGTGCAGCTACTGGCGGCGCCACACTTGCAGGTACTTACCGGGCATTTACACTTGGGCTGGGTTTTTAAATTATAAAAATTAGCGTTTAATTAACAAGCCGGGATATAGCAGCAACTATTCCGGCTTGTTAGATTAAGTGTTTTTCTTTGGCCGTGTAATTAAACAGCTAATAAATAGCCCCGAAATTTCAGGTGACGCATTAAAATGCAAATACCTGTACACAAAACGTATTGAATTTTAACCGCAATTTTTCATACCTACATTCATGGCAACAAAGACCTGATCGAAAAGGGCTTTGATGACGATAAGCACATGAATTATTACAAAGTGTATTTTAAAGCGGAAGAATAAACTGTTCTTCTGAATCCATATGGGTGCAGGTTATCTTAATGATGCGGCAGGGCGTTTGTTTGTCCCTTCCCTGTCCAGGCATAAACCAATAGCATGATCGCACCTGTAGTTACCGATACATCGGCCATGTTAAAAATGCCGGTGTGCATTATACCCCAGTGCATATACATAAAATCAGTAACGGAGCCGTGCGCTGCACGGTCATACAGGTTACCGATGCCGCCACCCGCCAAAAATGTTAATGCCACCATCAGCCAACGGTTTAAAGCAGGTTTAAACAGCAGGTAGGCCAGCAAGCCCAGCATAAAAGCGGCCGGTAGAACAATAAATAAAACATTATGCAACAGCCCGGTAATGTTGTGCCCCAAACTTAAAAAGGCACCTTTATTCTCAACGCTGGTAATTACAAAATGTCCGTTCAGGTATTCAAGGTTATCTTCAGCGTTTACCTGGTGCCGTATCATCGTTTTTGAAACCTGATCGCAGCCAATGTTGGCAAGCACCAGCGCCATTATGATAACCATCCGGCCTGCCTTTGTGTATTTATTATTTTTTGTTGCCATTAGTATTTAATCCATTTAACAAATTAGTTACTCCCCGCTGTAAGCTAAACGCATATAAGTTAACACTTCCTCGTTTATATCACTTTCGGCTAATAGCCTTAAGTGATGGTTGAACTGATGAGCATCACCCGGTACCTGCGCAATCTTTTGAAAGCACAGGTTATCAGGGTATGCCTGCCGAAATGGAAATACCACATGCAGAAAGCCCTTGCCAAACTGCGTTACCCAGGCGATACGACGCCGCCCGTTTGAAATGCCGATCATGGTTTTGGCGGGATGCAGGGTAATGCGGCCTTCCGTTTCAAACTGCCTTACAAACACATCATACAAATATAAAGCCTGCCCTGGTTTACCCTTCAGGAACTCATTTAGCTGCTTGTCCGTTTCGTTCACACTCATTATTGACTGCCTTAAATTACCAACTTGTTTTGGTTAAAGCAAACGATTGCAATCATCCGATTTAATTTTTGCCGCAACTGCTGTTTAGCGATAAGTGCAACTGATCACCTGCTGACAGGAATCTGTCAGTGTTCACGGGTGTTCACGGGTGTTCACACCACCGTGAACGTGAACACCTGTGAACAGCCTTATGGCTACAACAGGCCGCTGCTTGCCATTCAAAAATTTGCCTTTTATGGCCGATTATAGCATTTTATGGCTATTAATGGTAAGTAATGAGCCAAAACATAATTTTACCAAACACAACAGTTACAAACTCGGCAGTATATTTTCAATGCCCCATCGCTCCTCGATGCCCAGTCCGAACAAGGCAAAATCATATTTAACCGGGTCTTGCGGGTCAAATTCACGCAGGTGTTCGGTAAGTTCTACGGCGGTTTGCCAGTCGGTTTGCTTGCGGGTAATGAGTTTGAGTTTGCGGGCAACCCTATCTACATGCAAATCGCAGGGGCAAATCAGGTCAGCCGGACTAAGGCGGTTCCATATCCCGAAATCAACCCCATTATTATCCTTCCGCACCATCCAGCGTAAAAACATATTGAGCCGCTTGCAGGTAGATTTCTGCGATGGTGCAGATACATGCTTTTTGGTACGATGCGGAAAATCGGGCAGGGAAAAAAAATAAGAGCGGAAATATTCTAAAGAAGCTGCCCCCCGGTTCGCCCCCCGCCCCCCTAAAGGGGGAGCAGAAATCTTATCATCAAGCTTCAATTCCCCCTTTAGGGGGTCGGGGGGCAAAAACGCATCCTCCAAACTATCACACCTTTCGTAATGCTGCCGGAAGAAAGCGATGAAATATAGGGTATCAATATCGTTAAAGGTACGGTGCCTGAAGTTAAGCAGCTTCTGCAGATCCGGCTCCTTATGGTTAATGATAAAATCATAAGGAGCGCCATCCATCAGGCTGATGAGTTCGCGGCATTTTTTAATGATGGTTACCCGTTGTCCCCATGCCAGTATCGCCGCCCAAAAACCCATGATTTCGATATCCTGCTTCCGGGTAAACGAATGCGGTATTACTATCGGGTCATTCTCAATAAACTCCGGCCGGTTATATTGGGCTACTTTTTCATCGAGAAAGGATTTGAGGTCAACCATTTTTTCGAGTCAGGAGTCAAGAATCAGGGATCAAGATAGCTTATAAAACATTTATATGTCTTGTTTCCTGATTCTTAACTCTTGATTCTAATCTTAAGATAACGCTTGCTTCAAATCCTCCAGCAAATCATCAATGTCCTCTACCCCTACGCTCAGGCGCAGCAGGTTGTCGGTTACGCCGGCTTTCTCGCGGGTTTCTTTTGGAATGGAGGCGTGTGTCATGGTAGCCGGGTGGTTAATCAATGATTCTACCCCGCCTAAAGATTCAGCCAGGGTAAACACTTTGAAGTTGGAAGCCACACGGAAGGTTTCCTGCAAATCGGCATCGTTTAAGGTAATGGATATCATGCCGCCAAAATCGCGCATCTGCTTTTTGGCAATCTCATGGTTTGGCGAATCCGGAAAGCCGGGCCAGAATACATGCTTCACTTTAGGATGACCTTTTAAAAACTCAGCCACCTTGCGCCCGTTCTCACAATGCGCCTTCATGCGCAGGTGCAGGGTTTTGATGCCGCGTAGCACCAAAAAGCTGTCCATTGGCCCCGGCGTGGCACCACAGGAATTGTAGATGAACCATAGGCGCTGATACAATTCCTCATCGTTCATTACCAGCGCACCCATTACCACATCCGAGTGGCCACCAATGTATTTGGTTACGGAATGCATTACCACATCGGCCCCCATATCCATCGGGTTTTGCAGGTAAGGTGAAGCAAAGGTATTATCCACCACCAGCATCAGGTTCTTTTCCTTGCTGATTTTGGATACGGCCTCAATATCCACCACCTGCATGGTAGGGTTTGTAGGTGTTTCAATCCAAACCATCTTGGTGTTTTCGTTTACATAATCGTAAATAATGGCCGGGTCAGATAAATCCAGAAAATGAAACTTAATACCGTAGTTGGCAAAAATCTTGGTGAAGATACGGTATGAGCCGCCATACAAATCATTACCGGTAATTACTTCATCGCCGGGCAGCAGCAGTTTCATCACCGCATCGGTAGCACCCATGCCGCTTGAAAACGCCAATCCGTATTTAGCATTCTCTAAGGCAGCCAGGCAATCTTCCAGCGCCTTGCGGGTGGGATTGGTACCGCGTGAGTATTCATAGCCCTTATTATCACCGGGCGAAGCCTGCCAGTAGGTGGAGGTCTGGTATATAGGCGTCATCACTGCGCCGGTGGTCGGGTCGGGCTCCTGCCCTGCATGTATAGCTTTAGTTGCGAATTTCATGTTTGGTGCACTGCCCCCAACCCCCTAAAGGGGGAGCATTATAAAATTCATTCCTTTAGGGAAGGACAACAAATAATTCCTGCTCCCCTTTAGGGGGTTGGGGGCGACTAATACGCCCGTGCAAATAACACCCTTTCCTTTGAAGGCTTACCAGTTAAAATACAGATCCCTTCTTCCTGCGGGTTATTTAAAGGTATACAACGAATGGTTGCCTTGGTTTCGTCTTTGATGCGCTGTTCAGTTTCGGCAGTGCCGTCCCAGTGCGCCAATAAGAAACCAGGCTTTTCATCTAACAAACGCTTAAACTCTTGATAATCGTCTACTTTCGTAGTATTCTGTTCATTAAAGGCAAAAGCTTTCTGATATATGCTATTCTGTATCTGCTCCAGTAACTGCTCTATGTGAGCCGCTAAACCTTCCTGTGGTACGGTTTCTTTAGTACGGTTATCGCGGCGGGCCAGTTCTACGGTGCCGTTCTGCATATCACGGCTGCCGATGGCAACACGCAACGGTACCCCTTTCAGTTCGTATTCGGCAAACTTAAAACCGGGGCGCTGCGTGTCACGGTCGTCAAATTTTACAGAAATGCCTTTGGCTTTCAATTCGCTGCTCAATTGGTTTACAAAAATGCGAATGTTCGCCAGTTCCTCATCATGTTTATAAATAGGCACAACCACTACCTGTATAGGCGCCAGTTTAGGCGGCAGCACCAGGCCGGCATTATCAGAGTGTGACATGATGAGCGCACCCATCAGCCGGGTGGAAACGCCCCACGAGGTAGCCCATACATAATCCAGCTTACCCTCCTTGTTGGAAAACTTTACATCAAACGCCTTCGCAAAATTCTGCCCTAAAAAGTGCGAGGTACCTGATTGCAGCGCTTTGCCGTCCTGCATCAGCGCTTCAATGGTAAAGGTGTCCAATGCACCGGCAAAACGCTCGTTAGGGGTTTTACGGCCTTTTACCACGGGTACTGCCAGCCAGTTCTCCACAAAATCGGCATATACTTCCAGCATTTGCTCGGCCTCCGCAATAGCTTCTTCTGATGTGGCGTGGGCGGTATGCCCTTCCTGCCATAAAAATTCGCTGGTGCGCAGGAACAGGCGGGTGCGCATTTCCCAGCGCACTACGTTGGCCCACTGGTTAATCAGCAATGGCAGGTCGCGGTACGATTGTATCCAGCCCTTATAGGTATTCCAGATGATGGTTTCCGACGTTGGCCTTACAATCAATTCTTCCTCTAATTTTGCGTCTTCATCTACAACAATTTGCCCGTTCTCATCGTTCTTTAAGCGATAGTGTGTTACTACCGCACATTCTTTTGCAAAGCCTTCCACATGGCTGGCTTCTTTAGAGAAAAAGGATTTTGGTATAAACAGCGGAAAATAGGCATTGCTGTGCCCGGTATCTTTAAACATCTTGTCCAGCACGGCCTGCATTTTTTCCCAGATGGAGTACCCATAAGGTTTAATAATCATGCAGCCCCTAACCGGCGAATATTCGGCTAAATCGGCTTTTATGACCAATTCATTAAACCATTGTGAGTAATCTTCGTCCTTACTGATAATCCCCTTGCTCATATATAAATGTGGAATAGATTCTGTCTGTTAAAGTGTGTATTATTGCTGCCAAATTTATAAATTTAATAGCGAATTGAACTTGTACAATTTATCCCTATATATTCAATGAGAAAACATATACTTTCAGGAATCCTGATGATAGGTGCACTTGCGCTGGGTTCCTGCTCTACCGCCAAGCTGGCGGCCAGTAACGCATCAGATGATGATGTATACTACACCAAAGCAAAGGCCGGCGACAGGCCAACCTATGCGCAACAACCAGCCTACCGGCCTGATCGTGAAAACGAATACGCTGACGTAACGCCGGACAATGAGGATGAGTATTACTATGATGATAGTTACTCTGCCCGTATCAACCGTTTTGGCTACGCATCACCTTTTGGCTATTATGACGATTATTATTACAATTCCTATGGCTATGCGCCCTATGGCGGCTATGGCTACGGAGGTTTCGGTTCAGGTTACGGCGGTTATGGCTACGGGCCATATGGCTACGGCGGTTTAGGCTATGGATACGGCCTGGGCGGCTATTATGGCGGTTTTGGCGGTTTTGGTTTCGGGCTTGGCTATGGGTTTGGCTACGGCGGCTTTGGTTACGGGGGCTTTTATGGCGGCTACCCTTACGGCTATGGCGGCTATGGTTACGGCGGTGGTTATGGAGGCTGGGGTGCTTACTCTGCCTACCGCAGCAATCCCCGCCCGTATTTAGGCTCAGGTATTGGTTTCCGGAACGGGGTACCTGCAGGCCGCAATGGTGCAACCGGTGTTTATGGCGGCAGGCCGACCTATAGCGGCCGTAATGTATATGGCGGCGGCCGGCCTGATGTTTATGGCGGTGGCAGAAGCAGCTACGGCGGCGGCAGGCCAAGTGTTTATGGAGGACGGCAATCAACCAGCAGTGGCTATGCCCGCCCGCAGCAAAGCTTCGACTCACAGCGTCAGTCAACCGCTCAACCACGTTATACCCCTCCTCCTGCACAAAGCAGCGGCTCTTTTGGCGGCGGGGGCGGCTTCAGCGGCGGCCGTTCAGGCGGCGGTGGTGGACGTTCGGGCGGCGGCAGACCATAACTTTAACCTTATCTACAGTATTATATGAAAATGAAATATATTTTAGGCGTGCTTGCTATAGTAGCATGTACACAACATACCTATGCACAGTATGCGCAGGATGGTATACGCTTTTCCAATACGCAAACCGGCTCTACCTCGCGTATAAAAGCTATCGGCAATGCAGGCACTGCAGTAGGTGGCGATTTAAGCAATATTACCGGCAACCCGGCGGGCCTTGGCTTTTTTACACGTTCCGAATTAAGCATTACACCTGAGTATAACGGCACCAATACCAAGTCTTTATTTAACGGTGCAAATACCAGCGACAATAAGAACCAGTTTAACCTGAATAATGCCTCTATCTTATTTTATTCGCAATTGAGTAAAGGCAGAAATGAAGACAAAAACAAAGGCTGGCTAAGTTTAAATTTTGGTGTTAATTATGCCCGTACAAAAAATTATTATGATAACTCCTACTCCGCAGGCCGCAATGCAGCCAGCGGAAGTTCAGTAGCAGATTATTTTTCGGAACGTGCACAAAATTTTAACTACTCAAACGGCGCCGGCCAGTTCGTGCTCGATCAGGGCAGTTTAGAGCAGGGTGCTGTTAACCAGGGCCTTATCAGCCAAACCGGCATTAGTCCGGATAAAAGCTACGCATACTATTCGCCAAATACCAATATTGGTCCTAACCAGGTGTACGCTACTTCTCATACCGGGGGACAAGCTGATTACGGCTTCGCCATCGGCGCCAATTACAGCAACAAACTTTATCTGGGTTTAGGGATAAACTTTGCCGATATCAGATATAACAGCGCATCATTACTTTCAGAAAACGGCACATTTGATGCTACAGTTGTATCCGCCGGTAGTTATAATACATCGTACCGTGTTGATCAGGCTACCCGTGGTACCGGTTTCAATGCAAGGTTGGGTTTAATTTACAAACCGGTAGAGGCTGTACGCTTAGGCGCTACCTTTACCAGCCCTACCTGGTATAATATTGATGATGTAACTTCAGAAAGCCTGGGTACTAACGGGCGCACAAGTGCACAGCAGGATTACTCGGTAAACTATAATTTGCGCACGCCATTAAAAGTGGCCGGCGGCCTGGCGGTATTTATTCAGCAATACGGTTTTATTACCGGTGATGTTGAGTATGTGGATTATAAAAGCACCCATTTCACCAGCAATGATTATGATGTAAGCAACGATAATGCCGACATTAAAGACTTTTACCGCTCTACCGTAAATGCACATGTAGGTGCAGAGGCACGTTTAACACCAGCTTTCTATCTGCGTGGCGGCTACGGCATACAGGGCAGCCCGCAAAAGAATCTAGAAACTACATTTAAAACGGCAAGCGGTGGTTTGGGTTATCGTTTCGGAGATTACTATATTGATGCTACCTACTCGCACTCCAATGGTACTATCTACACACAGCCTTACCTGCTTAGCGCAAGTTATTTAAACAGCAGTGGTGTTAGTTTAAGTAATCCTTACATAGATTTAAAGCGTACCTACAATAACGTTTTTCTGACATTAGGTGCAAGATTTTAATACTGTGGAAACACGATGAAAATAGAAAGCCCTTTGCTTAGACAGCAAGGGGCTTTCTATTTTACTGGGAAAAAATTACTGAAACGATTCATTTAAGAAAGCCCGCAGCATCCATACGTTCTTTTGCTGAAACTGCATAAAGCGGTTCACCATATCGTTGGTGCCATCATCATCTGCATCTTCGGTAATTTTTAAAATTCCCTGTTCTAAAATGATCAGCTGGTTCATATCATCCAGCAATGCCTTTACCATATCATTTTCATTCATCCCAATGGTATTCACTTCTTTAATGATCGAGGTTTGAATATAATCATTAAAGGTGCTGAACGGCGCTTTGCCCAAGGTAAGTACACGTTCGGCAAGCTCGTCAATAGTGGTAAATGCTTCGGTGTATAATTCCTCAAATTTTACATGCAGGGTAAAGAAGTGATGGCCTCTCACATTCCAGTGGCAGCCACGGATTTTTTGATAATGAATATGGTAATTAGCCAGCAGTTCGTTGAGATGGTCAACCACCGGTTTTACGTCAATTTGTTCTAATGATTCTGTAGTGTTCATGGTATTGTAATATATGAACCTTTAACAGCCCCCTGTATCAAGTGTTTGTGCAAAAGGTTACTTTTATAACCTAATACTATCATCCTGAAACAAATTTATGACCGAAATTAAGTTGCATATTGCTGAGTATTTTGATGCGCCCGTATGGCGAATGGAAATTGATGCCATCAGGAACTTACTGTTTTTAGAAATAAGAGATATTGAAACCCGGGAAGTAAGCTTTTCATCAATCGATCTTAACACTGCTGAAACTTACTTCAGGGGCCTAAAAAATGATGAACGTTGGTTAACGGGAATTGAAGCTGCTTTCGGTGGGGTATTACTTATACATTATTACGAAACCGGTAGTAGTCCTGCCCATAAAGGTATGGCGGCCATTAATGGCATAACAGGCCGGGTGCTGTGGAACAATTACAACTACAGTTTTGATCATCTTACCATAAACGGCCCTGTATTGTTTGACGCCCGTATGCAGCCGCGCCGCTTTTTAACTATAGATGTAAACACCGGCTTACCCGTTAAAAATGATGATACCGCTACAAGCCAATCAGCAGGAAATCACATCCGGTTACCGGAAGCAATATCAGTTTCTGCCTTAAGTGAACTGGACTTCCTCAGCGTTATCCCCTATGGAAATATTGTTCAGCACCTTGATTACAACAATTACAGAATTGTATCTTTGCACACCCAATGGGCAGGGCAGCTGAGGCAGCTGCTTTATATTTTTGAGAACGGAAAACCTGTGTTTGAAGATTTATTAAATGCCGATATACAAAAAATGCAGCCCGAGGCGTTTGTGATGTATAAGCACCAATTAATTTATTTGAAAAACAGAACCGAAGTACAGGTTTTAAACTTGTAAGGCTGCATTTAAACCGCATGAAATTAAACTCCCTGTTGATTATAATTCCGTCAATCATTTGGTGTGCAGGCGCTTTAGCGGCACCCGTAACTGATTCTGTTAGCGTTGAGAATCTGGACGGAAAGAAACTGATACTTCACAAGCTGGATCCTAAAGACAATTACTATTCTATCGGCCGCAGGTACAACGTAAAACCGGCTGCAATTATTCAATACAACAATAATGCGTTATTACATGTAGGCCAGATAATTAAAGTGCCTACTGATGTTTCCTTTTTACAATCATCCGCTCCGCCACCGGAGGCAGCATCAACGCCCGGCCGGCACTTACCTACCCATATTGTGTACAGGCCGGGGCAGCAAGCCGAGCCGGGGCAGAATACCGCACCCGGCGAAACCCAGCAGTATAAAGTATCGCCGGGCGAAACCCTGTTTGCAATTGCCAAGCGCTTTAACACAACGGTGGATGAGTTGATCAGGCTGAATGATCTGAAATCGAACAACCTGGTTCCTGGCCGCATATTGCTGGTACCTACCGAAGCCGCTACATCTGTACAACCACCGCCGGTTAATACGGCTCAAACCCATGCAAATGAAGTGGCCGTACGTGATACTACAAACGTTGCAGTTACCGACAGTTCCGGCACCGAGCGCCGTTACCCGGCCAACCGCTATGGTTTATTTGAAAAGAATGAAAAAGGCGTGGCTACGTGGATGGACGATGCAGGCTTCGACCCGAATAAAAAACTGGTTCTGCACCGTACCGCTCCCATTGGCACCATTATTAAAATTACTAACCCCATGACCAGCCGCACTGTATTTGCAAAGGTAGTAGGCCGGTTCACTGATAATGCCAACACGCATGACGTGGTAGTGGTAATGACTAAAAATGCAGCAGAATCTATCGGTGCGCTTGATAAGCGCTTCCGTGTAAACATCAGCTACGGTATCCCTGAATGAAGAAGCCTTACATTATCGGTATCGCCGGCGGCAGCGGCTCGGGCAAAACTTTTTTTTTGAAATGTTTTTTAGAGCATTTTAAGGCAGAGGAAGTATGCCTGGTATCGCAGGATGATTACTATTTTCCGGTGGCTGATGGTATGACGGCAGAAGAAAACAAAATGTATAATTTTGATTTGCCAAGTACTATTGACCGTGACCACTTTGAGCAGGATATTGAAAGCCTGGTTAACTGGCAGCCCATTACCAAAAAAGAATACACTTTTAACAACCCCTATGCCAAACCTAAGTTTCTGGAAATTAAGCCTGCGCCGATCTTGATTATTGAAGGGCTTTTTATATTGCACTTCAAAAAAATAGCCGAACAGCTGGATTTGAAGATTTTTATTGACACTGATGAAGAGGTTGCTTTACAGCGCCGGTTAAAACGGGATTTTCAGGAACGCGGCTATTCTCATGATGATGCTATGTATAAGTGGATAAACCATGTGGTACCAGCTTATAAAGAGTACTTACTGCCTTACCGGGAGGTATGTGATAAAGTAGTTACCAATAATACGCATGTGGCCCAGGATATCATTAAAATAACTGATGGAATATCAGCAGACCTGCGCCAGAGTGTTCTGAACTGAAAATACAGTATCAGGCTGGCAGCTACATCATTTCTTTATCCTGCTTTTCATGCCACGTTTTGTAGGCTAAGTAAAACAATAGTATAGCCGGAACGAAATAAAGAACTATACTGCTCTGTATAGCAGGGTATTGTATGTAAATCCGGTATGCTGCAAGTAATAAGGCAACCAAAGCAGCCAAGAGGTACAGGTAAAAAAACTTATATGCCATAAACCATCAACATATAAACCGTCGATTTGATTTTACCAGGTGAAAAGCCGGCATCCCTCGTTACTAAGCGGCAGTGAGCGGACCTGTTAATGAACCTAATTTGTCTGCTAAAATGTTTATAAGCACAAACGCCGGAGTGAACCGGCGTTTAATTATTTACTCATTTGTCTTTTTAAATACTACGGCACCAAGCGGCGGTACGGTAATCTGCACCGAGTAGTCGCGCCCGTGCCATTGTTCCGGCTCAGCAGTTACAGGCAACGGGTTATCTACCCCGCTTCCCCAATAATGGTTGTTATCAGAATTATAAATTTCCTGCCAGTTACCCTGCCCCGGCGCACCTATGCGATAGTTATAATACACGTTAGGCGTCATGTTCAGCACCACAAGCAGGTCATTGGCGGCATCCAATCCCTTACGGGTGAAAGCCAGTATGGAATCATCAGCATTACCGCCATCAATCCAATCGAAGCCTGCGGCATCAAATTGTTTTTCATATAAGGCCGGTTCAGTACGGTATAAGCGGTTTAACGCTTTTACCGTTTCCTTTATACCCTGATGGTTGCCGTATTCAAGCGCCCACCAATCCAACGATTTGCCAAAATCCCATTCCTCGCCCTGGCCAAATTCGGCTCCCATAAACAGTAGCTTTGTACCGGGGTGGGTAAACATGTAACTATAAAGCAGGCGCAGATTGGCAAAACGCTGCCATTCATCACCCGGCATCTTATTCAGCATTGAGCCTTTACCATATACCACCTCATCATGCGAATAAGGCAGCATAAAGTTTTCAGTAAATGTATACAGCAAGCTAAAGGTAATCTCGCTGTGATGATGTTTACGATGTATTGGGTCGAGCTTAAAGTAGTTAAGGCTGTCGTGCATCCAGCCCATCATCCATTTCATGCCAAAACCCAAACCGCCACTATACACGGGCCGGCTTACGCCGCCAAAGGAAGTAGATTCTTCGGCAATGGTTTGTACGTCCGGAAAATGGCTGTATACAGCCATATTAAATTCTTTTAAAAATTCAATAGCCTCCAAATTCTCATTTCCGCCATTGATGTTCGGCTCCCACTCACCTGCATTACGGGAATAATCCAGGTACAGCATTGAGGCTACGGCATCAACCCGCAGGGCATCTACATGGTAGCGGCTAAGCCAGAACAACGCATTGCTGATCAAAAAAGCTTTTACCTCGTTGCGCCCGTAATTAAAGATGTAGGATTTCCAGTCAGGGTGAAAGCCCTTGCTGGGCGAAGCATGCTCATACAGGTGCGTACCGTCAAAGTTGTATAAGCCATGCGCATCACCGGGAAAGTGAGACGGCACCCAATCCATAATTACCCCTATACCTGCCTGGTGCAGACGCTCAATCAGGTACATCAATTGCTGCGGTGTGCCGTAGCGCGATGAAGCAGCATAATACCCTGTTATCTGATAACCCCAGCTTGGATAATAAGGATGCTCCATTAGTGGCATGAACTCCACATGGGTAAAGCCCATTTCTTTAATATAAGGCACCAGCCGGTCGGCTATCTGGTCATAGGTATAAAAGTCATTCGGACTTTCATTATTCCTCGCCCACGAGCCCAAGTGCATCTCATAAACAGAAAATGGCTTGTCCAGCGCATTATACACATAACGGTTAATCATCCACTGCTGGTCCTGCCATTCGTAGTAGGTATCGCCAATAATGGAAGCTGTACGTGGCGGCTCTTCCCAGCGCAGTGCAAAAGGATCGGCTTTTTGCAGTATTTCCCCCGTGTTTGAACTAATGTAATATTTATATACTTCGCCATTGCCTACATCCGGAATAAAACCCTCCCAAATACCTGAGCCATCCCAGCGGTTGTACAGCGCATTAGACCCTTCGCCCCAACCATTGAAGTTGCCGATTACGGCAACATATTGCGCATTAGGCGCCCATACGGCAAAATAAGTACCTATTATGCCCTCATGTGTAACCACATGCGAACCTAACTTTTCATACAGATTGTAATGACGGCCTGCCTTAAAGAGATATATATCATATTCGGTAAAGTTACTGTAGGGTTCAACAGCCTGCAGATTGTGCCGTG
Organism: Mucilaginibacter sp.; assembly: GCF_965200995.1. Classification (GTDB taxonomy): domain Bacteria; phylum Bacteroidota; class Bacteroidia; order Sphingobacteriales; family Sphingobacteriaceae; genus Mucilaginibacter. The sequence continues at coordinate 3,930,477 of NZ_OZ241743.1, forward strand.
CCTGTGAGAAATGCAGTAACTCGGCAGATAAAGCGCTTTCATTAACCTGCGTACCTTTGTCAAAAGCTTCGGGTTCGGGCTTTGGCGCTTTTTTAGTGCGTTGTGGCTTGGCTGTACTTATGACTGCATCCTGCGGTTCGGGCAAATCAGTACCTGATGCTTTTGCTTTGGCCGGCCTTTTAGTTTTCACCGGCTTGTCTTCAGGAAAGGCCGCCGGCTGATTCACAGACTCGTTGCCGAGCTTTGCCTCCTTTATCTTTGCCTCCTTTATCTTTGGCTTAACCGCTTTTACCGGCTTGCTTTCCGGAAAAGGCTCATCTACTTTTAGATCAGACAGCGCTTCGCTTTCGCTTGTAACGGGTGACAGGATCGGCTCCTGTGGTGCAGATTCAGCTTGTGGGGTCTTGGTTTTTTTGGCCATAACAAGTAGATGATGGTATTTACAATTAAGGCCGCACCGGTAAGGTGCAGGTAATGGATTAACATTACCTATGCCCTGTTGTTTTTCAGATAGCAAGGTAGTGATATAATGTAAGATATACAGCTATATGATAACATTAGCCTGCGCACATGATAGATGTTCGCATGAGCTGAAATTGCATTTACAGGGAGAAATAAATAAGTCCAAAAAGTGTCAACCCACCATTTTTATAACTTATTTATTATCAATAAAGTATAAACTTATTTTCTTGATTATATAAACCTTTTTAAACCCTTTTTGAACTAACAGAAATGTACATCCGGCTACTTAAATATGCTGTTGCAAAGCGGAGGCACTTCATCCTCACTCAGACAATATCATCCGGATACTTATACCGGTTTATACTAAAAACGGGCAACGGTGTTGCGTACACTCATTGCCCGTTCCAGTTCAGCGCATATCAAATACGGTAGTATTGAACACTATTTTAGCACTTCAATCTGCTTGAAATTTTTTGTAAACCTAAAGTCCACTACACCTTCGCGGTTAATTGTAAAGTGTACCAACTCTTTTCCGTTGATCACAATTTTAGATGGCTTATAAGGTAAACCGGCAATGTTGAAATGATAATTGTCATACCGGGGTGTATATAAGCCTTCGGAGGTTTGCTGTATTATAAAACTTCCGGCCTTGCTGCCATCGGCTATAAATTTCTTTTCCAAATAAATGTCCTGCTCATAAGCAAAGGTTTCGCCATAATCTTCAAACATGTAGGATTTCACTTCGCCATTCGTATAGTATATATTGAGCTTAACTTCTTCAATTTCCTTTTCGCCTACATACTGCATGACCGCGTATTCAGGTATCACCGAACCAGCTTTTACAAAAATCGGAATGTTTTCAAGTGGGGTAAGCACTTCAACTTCTTTGCCGCCTTCTACCAGTTCATTGGTCCAGAAATTAAACCAGTTGCCGGTTGGAAGGTACACACGCCTGCTCATTTGCCCCGGTTCCATCACCGGGCAAACTAGTATCTTGTCGCCATAAGTAAATTCATCTTGCCTGCCCTGGTTCATCACCACTTCCTGCTCCTGCATAATTACTGAACGCAAAATGGGGAACCCATAGCGATGGTGCTCCCAAAACACCGAATAAAAATAGGGCAGCAAGCGGTATCTTAATTCTATGAAATTGCGGATGATAGTGGTATAAGGCTCGCCGTAACTCCAGGGCTCACGCTCCTTGGTATCACCAGCCGAGTGCGCACGCATAAAAGGAGAAAAGGTACCCATCTGTATCCACCTGGTAAACAATTCGCTGTCGGCGTTACCACTGAACCCGCCAATATCAGTACCGCAAAAAGATATGCCCGACATAGATAGCCGCTGGCATTGCAGATTGCCCAAACGCAAATGCTCCCAAGAAGCAATGTTATCCCCGGTCCATACACAGGCATAACGCTGAACGCCCGAGTAGCCGGCACGGGTAATGGTAAAGGGGCGCTTGTTCTTCATCAGTTTACGCATGCCTTCGTAAGTAGCGCGCACCATTTGCATGCCGTATACATTATGCGCCTTACGGTGCGACCCCCGGAAACCATCAAACTGATGACGCACATCATCCGGGAAGGTACCCGAACCAAAAACAGCCGGTTCGTTCATGTCATTCCATACGCCTGTAACGCCCTGTTCCATTAACTCAGTAAATAAACTGCCCCACCAGGTGCGTACTTCGGGGTTGGTAAAATCCGGAAACTGGCAACGGCCCGGCCACACATGGCCTTCCATATAATAATCATCGCTCCGGCGGCAAAAATAGTGCTTGGATTTTCCTTCTTTAAACACCCAGTAATTATCATCAACGCGTATACCCGGATCAACAATAACCAGTGTTTTGAACCCTTTTTCGGCAATTTCGCCAATCATACGTTTGGGGTCGGGAAAATACTTTTTATTCCAGGTAAAGCAGCGGTAGCCATCCATGTAATCAATATCCAGATGAATACAATCACACGGAATTTGGTTCTCCCTGAATTTTGCAGTAATCATTTTCACCTTAGATTCAGGGTAGTAACTGAACCGACACTGATGGTAGCCCAGCGCCCACATGGGCGGCATGGCATGGGTTCCGGTTAGTAAAGCATACCGCTTCACTACGTCCATCATGTGCGGCCCATGTATATAATAGTACTGCAGCTCACCGCCGTCTGACCAGAAGCTGGTTTTATTATGGCTCTCGCCGCCAAAATCAAAATAATTTCTGAAGGTATTATCGAAAAAAATGCCATGAGCAATACCCTTGTCTAAACTGATATAGAAGGGTATGCTACGATATAAAGGATCTTGCCCCCAAGCATAAGAATAGGCATCTGTATTCCAGTTTTTTAATCTTTTTCCACGCAGGTTAAGGTCTGTGGCTTTGTCACCCAAGCCATAAAACGCTTCTTCCGGCTGGCAAACCTTGGTGCCAAATACATAGTAACCGCCAAACTGCACATTCTCCTCCCAGTGCATCGGTTCAGCATCCATATTGGTAATATGATTATCCTGGTCTGAAAAAGATATAAAAAAATCCTTTTTGCTGATATGGCAATTCACTTTGGGTGTAGTGATACGGTATTCCTGTTCACTTTCCGTTAGTATCGCTTCTCCCTTGTATTGAGGCAGGTTGGGTACCGCATAAGAAAATTCTTCCAGGAAAACACCATGAGGAGCCAACCGTACCCGGATAATTTCCTCAGATACCACCAAAATTTCCACCCTGGCATCACCATCACTGATGTAAAAACGGTTTTTGCTGCGTTCAATCTCTGCGGGGGCGCCCAGGTATTTTTTAACTATAGGCTTAAGATTTGCAGTAGGGTTATTAATATGCCGAAACTCTTCTTCGGCCTCCTCTTTTATCTTGTCCGTTTCAACGTCTTTCTCAGCCTCCTTTTTCTGTAAAACCTTGCTGGTTATAAGTTCCGGGTTTAATTCAGAATTCAATATATCTTCTTCCATTTAAACTAATGATTAGGAGTGTGCAAGATAGTTATCCTGCATGGATGTGGAAAACAACCATCTTTTTATAATAACTTCAACAATTGCGCCACTTGACAAAAAACCTTCCACTAAACGCTGCTTTTGATGCGGACATCGGTATCATCCTGCACATATAATACTGAAACCGCTGCGCAAAACATAAATATTCCCGCCAGTACAAGTGCGTAGATAGCGTGGTTATGGTAAAAATATTTCACAACCATACCGCTTATTATACCATTTATAATTTGAGGAATGGTGATAAAGAAATTGAAGATACCCATATAAACACCCATTTTCTGCGCAGGTATAGAGCCGGATAAAATGGCATAAGGCATAGCCAGTATGCTGCCCCAGGCCAACCCAACGCCCACCATACTTACAACAAGCATATCCGGATTTTGAATAAAGAACATAGACATATACCCAATTCCACCTGCTATTAACGAAAGTGCATGTGCCATTTTACGGCTGGTAGCGCGTGCAAGTGCAGGCAAAATCATGGCATATAAAGCCGCTACACCATTGTACACACCAAACAAAAAGCCTACCTGGTCGCCGGCCTGGTTGAACAGCCTAGACGAATGATCATTAAGCGGCACATGATATACATGATCAGCTATGGCAGGTGAGGTATACACCCACATAGAGAACAGCGCAAACCACGAGAAGAACTGTACCAAACCCAACTGCCGCATGGTTCTGGGCATATTTGCCAGATCTTGAAAGATTTCACTTAATCCGCCGCCGGAATGTTCGCTGACGTTATTGTTTGTATGGAAACGTGCATATTCTTCCGGTGAGTATTCCTTGGTTTTGATTACTGTCCATAAGATGGTTAGCAGCAGAATAACAGCGCCAATATAAAACGAGTACAGCACATTAGCCGGAATGTGCCCCTTATCTGCAGTATTGGGTACATGTAGATATTCGTTCAGTAGTTTTGGAAGTACCGAACCCACTACGGCACCAACACCAATAAGAAACGTTTGCACCGAAAAGCCCGCACTGCGCTGACTGTCTGGCAAATTATCGCCTACCAGCGCCCGAAAGGGTTCCATAGCCACATTAATGGAGGCATCTGTAATCATCAGCATACTTGCCCCCACTACCAGCGGCGGTATAAAGGCAGCAAGCAGGCCGGCGTTAGGCAAAAAGAATAAAGCGATGGCTGTAAGAATTGCGCCGGTAATAAAATAGGGCTTGCGGCGGCCTAAACTATTCCAGGTGCGATCACTGTAATGGCCTATAATGGGTTGTACAATAATGCCGGTAATTGGCGCTGCCAGCCAGAACCATGATAAATGTTCTATATCGGCGCCAAAGGTTTGCAGTATACGGCTGGCATTACCATTTTGTAGTGCCAGCCCAAATTGTATACCTAAAAAGCCGAAACTCATATTCCAGATCTGCCAAAAATTCAATCGTGGCTTTTGCGTAATTACGGGTTTGGTTTCCATAATGTAATATCAGGTTTATTAATCACACATCGTATTTGCCCCTGTTTTTACAGGCTAACAGGGAATGTTTTATAATTGGTATTTTCAAGAGCATACAATAATAGCATTTAACTGCAAAATATAAGCGATTCACCATCCACAAAGTTGACCGCTATTAAAGCAAAAAAGCGCCCCATATATAAGTGCGCTTTTTAAATTTTAAAGATAATTTCAGGTTTATACAATTTGATTTACTTCTGCGGCCAAAGCTTGCAGCCATTTATCGAACAGGCGGGTTTCAATTTCAACAGCTTTATCTGCATGGCGTTTCCAGTCAGGCGAAAAATGCTGCAATTGATTCAGCATTTCTTCTAAATGGCCTTCTTCTTCTAATATTATAGACTTTACATTTACCTTACTGCCCGAGGCTGTCAGCACATCCTGATATATCGGATATAATTCATCAGCACGTACCTCAATGGCATAAGTAACCAATAAATAAGCGCCAAAGCGCAGCTCCTTGCCTTGCAGCCCAAGCTCATTTTTCAAATAACGGCAGACTTCAACATCTAATTGATTAAGATACTGCTTACTGTTGGCAGATGCTACTAAATATTCAGGGGCATAAGTTGGACAGTCAGTTGTATCCAATTTTTCTAATTGCTTTTTTAAGTAAAAAGCATGGCGGTGCTCTTCTGCTGCATGTTTTAAAATAATATAGGTAACCGTTAGCGGATCTTCACAAGCCGATATTTTACGTGCACCGGTGTTTTCCATTAATGACAGGGTATTGAGCCAACGGGCATGCAGCCGGTTGTCGGTAACAATAGCAGTTAAAATAGATTGCAATTCCATAATCAAAGTATTTCGAGCGCCTGCTCGATTTTGCTGTAAATATAATGGAGCTGCGCATCGGTTATGCAATATGGTGGTAAAATATACAACACGTTACCCAACGGACGCAGGATAATACCCTCTGCTAAAAAATATTCGTAAAGTTTATCGCGCAGGTTGCTGAAATAAGAAGTTTGGCTATCTGTTTTCCATTCCATTGCCAGAATAGTACCGGTTTGCCTTACGGCTTTCAGTTTAGGATGATGCTGTATCTTTAAGCGAAACTGATCGTGCTGACGGATAATGCGCTCAATGTTTTGCGTGGTATCCGGCTCTAAAAACAAATCCATACTGGCTAATGCGGCCGCACAGGCTACCGGATTGGCGGTAAAGGAATGCCCGTGAAATAAAGTCTTATGCCGGTCGTCAGACAAAAAAGCATCATAAATGTGCTGAGTACAGGTGGTTACGCCCAAAGCCATTGTTCCACCGGTAAGTCCTTTGGAAAAACACATTATATCAGGTTGTGCGCTCATCCAATCGGTAGCGAAACGCTTACCGGTGCGGCCAAAGCCGGTAAAAACTTCATCGGCTATGGTAAACACCTGCTCGGCCCGGCAGTGCTGTAAAAGTTCGTCTAAATACTGCGCCTTATACATCAGCATTCCACCCGAGCCTTGTACCAATGGCTCATATATGAAACAAGCCAGGTCATGCTTCAGGTTTGTGATTTGAGATTTGAGGCTTGAGATATTGTCAGCATCAGGCAAATCAATAAACTCTACCTCAAACAGCATAGCATTAAACGGTGCGGTAAATGCACTGCGGCCGCTTACAGCCATAGCGCCAAAGGTATCGCCATGATAAGCGTTATTTAAAGCCAGCATTTTGGTACGCGGCTGCCCGGCATTACTCCAATACTGCAGGCACATCTTCAAGGCTACTTCTACTGCTGTAGAACCGTTATCAGAATAAAAAACTTTAGCCTGGTTACCGGGTAATAAGGCTAATAACCGTTCGGCCAGTTCTATTGCAGCGGGATGGGTGAATCCTGCAAAAATTACATGTTCAAGCTGCTGTAACTGTTCAGCCACTTTACGGGCAATATAAGGGTGCGCATGTCCGTGTATATTTACCCACCAGGAAGATACCGCATCAATATAGGCTTTTCCGTCCTCGTCAAATAACAATGCGCCTTCGCCACGCACAATAGGCACCGGCGGCCGGGCTGTTTGCATTTGGGTATAAGGGTGCCAGATAACTTGTAAATCGCGTTCAATTAAGCTCATTTGTGCTGTACTAATAGTGCTGCTACGTGCTGATCAATTGGAAAGGTAAGCTGTTCGGGCTTAAGTTCAGTCAGCTTTACCCACCTGAACGACTGCAGCCCTTCCCCCTCTCCTTCAAAATCAAATGGTTTGGTTTTAAAATTCAGCTTCAGTGGCTCTAAACTTTTTACGATGTAATAGATACTAATAATTTGTGAGTCGTTAAAAGCGGATTTTACAAAGAAATCGGTAGTGTACAGGTGACTGATCACTTCTACCTTCGCATTACATTCTTCCATAAATTCACGCTTTAATCCATCGCTTGTACCCTCGCCATACTCCAGGCCACCACCGGGAAACTTAGTAAAGCGGTATCCGTATTCCTGCTCATCACTGATAAGTACCTGCTGCTGATTAATCAGCACCCCGTATACACGCACATTAAATTTATACATTATTCAAAGTGCTTTTTATTGCGGGTTACATTTTCCATGGTCCATTCAATTTCTATCCGCCTTGCCTCCGAACGGATGGGGCAATTAGGCATACTGCAATAGTGGCAGCATTCGGGCAGGCACGGGTCGGTATGAATAAACAGTTCGGTTTGTACGCCTCCATGTGCATTTATCAGCTTATCTACCAGGGCCACCTCTTCGTGCACCCGGTTCAGGTCAAAGTAGTTGGGCAGGGTCATATGGCAGTCAATGTGCAACTCGGCACCATATTTTTGCGCCCGCAGGTTATGTACATCAATCCATTCTTCTTTACGTTGCTTGTTCAGTACATCTACCAAATTCTTCACCACATCAAAATCAGCCTCATCCATCAATCCGGCTATAGATTTACGTAACAGCTGGTATCCTGTCCATACAATGTATAAACCCACCACTATGGATAGCGTACTATCCAACCATATAATATTTGTAAAATAGATTAGAAACAAACCGGCCATCAAACCGCCGCTGGTTACCATATCGGTAAGCAGGTGCCGGCCATCGGCTTCGAGCGTAATGGAGTGCAGTTTCTTTCCCTGGTTAATCATATACCATCCTAATATCCCGTTTATAGCCCCGGTAGCACCAATGATGACAGCACCAAGCACCAGCTCCTTTACCGGATTGGGATGGAAAAGGGTATAAGTTGATTTAAAAAGGATGGCAACACCTGCAATAGTGATCAGCGCTCCCTCGATGAAAACAGAAAAATACTCGATTTTGCCATGCCCGTAAGGGTGATTTTCATCCCGCGGCCTTGAAGACAGGTAAATACTAAAAAACGCAAATGCGCTGGCTACCACATTTACGATACTTTCGGCTGCATCTGTAAGTACAAAATTGGATGCAGTAATAAAGTAGGCCCCAAATTTAGCCAGCATAAGTATAACGCTGGCAATTAAGGCAATAATGATGATCCTGCGTTTTTCCTGCACGGCGATAATTTGAAGACAAATTTAGCATTATGCCCCTTAAATAGCGGCAAAGTTATTTTCTATATTTGCCTGTATAACTATATTCTATCAGCATGAGCATACTGAGCAACCGTATCAATAACCTTACTGAGTCGCAAACGATGAAAATGAACAAGCTGGCCCGCGAACTGGCAGCTAAAGGCGTCGATGTGATTAGCTTAAGTTTAGGTGAACCTGATTTTCATACTCCCGGTCACATTAAGGAGGCGGCCAAACAGGCGATGGATGAAAATTACACTTATTACACACCGGTAGCGGGTTACCCCGACTTACGTAAAGCTGTTGCCCATAAATTATCAGAAGAAAACCATTTGGATTATGATGCCAGCCAGATTGTGGTATCTACCGGTGCCAAGCAAGCGCTGGCCAATGCAGTGCTTTGTTTGGTTAATCCCGGCGAAGAAGTGATTATCCCTACACCTTACTGGGTTTCCTATTCAGAAATTGTAAAACTGGCCGAAGGCAAGAGTGTATTTATCAATACTACCGTTGAGCAAAATTTTAAAATCACCCCACAGCAGTTAGAGGAAGCTATTACACCGCTAACAAAGCTGTTTATGTTTTCATCGCCTTGCAACCCTACAGGCAGTGTATATAGCAAGGCAGAATTGCAGGGACTGGCCGAAGTGTTTGAGCGCTACCCGCAGATTTATATTATCTCCGATGAAATTTATGAACATATCAATTTTGTAGACAGCCATGAATCGATTGCTCAGTTCGATGCCATAAAGGAGCGCGTAATTGTAATCAATGGCTTTTCGAAAGCGTATGCTATGACGGGATGGCGTATCGGCTATTCCGCCAGCAACAAGGAATTAGCTACGGCAATTGATAAACTGCAGGGACAAATTACTTCGGCTACCTGCTCCATTACCCAACGTGCGGGTGTGGCGGCATATTCAGGAGGCCTGGAGAGCGTTTTGCAAATGCGTGATGCCTTTAAACGCCGCCGCGACCTGGTTTATGGCTTATTAAAAGATATTGACGGATTAAAAGTAAACTTACCTGACGGGGCGTTTTACTTTTTCCCGGATGTTACTTCCTACTTTGGTAAAAGCTACAATGGCAAAGTGATTAATGATGCCGATGAACTGAGCTTGTTTTTGTTAGAGGAAGGCCATGTGGCGGTAGTTGGCGGCGATAGCTTTGGCGACCGGAAATCGATACGTTTGTCTTATGCAGCCGCTGATGAAAAGTTGATTGAGGCGATGAACCGTATAAAAGGTGCATTGGCAAAACTGCAGTAAGTGCTTTAACAATAACCATACAGCAACGGCCCGGCAAAATGCCGGGCCGTTGCTGTATAAAGTTAATTGTATTGATTACAATCCAAAACCATAAGCTATGCGCAAAGCAGCTATACCGTAATTATTGTTTTGGCCCGAAAAGTTCTCATAACGTGCACCGATGTCAACATTTTTGAAAGAGTAGCCTAATCCTGGAGCTAAGATCAATTTAGTGTCTTTGCTACCATCAGCACGGGCATAAACGTCGCGGGTTTCAAAGCCTGCACCTACTTCACCGCTCAGATAAAAACCATCAGCTAAGTAACCTTTAATACCAGCTTTAACCGGAACAATGCCAACAGAAGGATATTTCAGATCACTGTAACCCGGAGCAACTTTTTGACCGAAAGCATTATAATAACCAGCAGTTAGCATCAGAGCAACATTTTGGTTTACACCATATTGTAAACGTGCGGTACCACCAATACCAACGTTAGAAACTGTTCTTAAATTACCGGTAGGAACAAAGCCTTCTACGCCAATACCAAACCGTAACTGGTTAGCAGGCGTAGTGGATTGTGCCTTTACCTGAGTGCCGAACAATGATGCTGCAGCTATACCGGCAACAGCAAAAATTTTAGTCATTTTTTTCATAATCGTGTTTTCTATGTTAAGTGTTGAACAGCATTATATCTGTTCACAGCCCTCTGTACAAACTAAAAGCCACAGATTAGTGCCTTAATATAATTTAACGGTTTATGAAACCATCATGACATTTTAAATTCAAATTTAAGTCAACACTATTTAATTAAATTTCTATAAATCAACTATATATTAAAAGTTATGACCTATAATTTTTAGTTATAAACATACAGTATTTGTATTTTCTGTTTTAAACACTCAATTAGTTTAAAACAGAATATTGTACCTATAAATAGAAAACGTGTGTCCAGTTTTTAATTAAAAAAAATAACCGCATAAAAAAAGCCATTTCAAATTTGAAATGGCTTTTTTTATGCGGTTGATATATTAATGTTTTTTATCCTCTTCAGTTTCTTTATAATTCGCTTGTAGCTCCGCAAGCTTTTCTTTACCATATGCAAAGCGGGTAATTATATAGTATAGAACAGGTACTATAAATATTGCTAATGAAGTTGCTGCAAGCATACCGCCGAATACGGTCCAGCCTATTGTTTTACGGGCTTCGGCACCGGCACCTGACGCTATAATTAACGGCACCACACCCAATATAAAGGCAAGTGAAGTCATAATAATAGGTCGTAAACGCAGGCGTACGGCATCTAACACTGCCTTTTCCAGTTCTACTCCCCTGTCTACACGCTCTTTGGCAAATTCTACAATCAGGATCGCATTTTTGGCGGATAAACCAATCAGGGTGATTAAACCAATTTGTGCGTAAACGTTATTGATGAGGCTCGGCAGGAAGGTGAGGAACAGGATAGCGCCGAATGCGCCCAACGGTACTGCAAGCAGCACCGAAAACGGAACCGACCAGCTTTCATATAACGCCGCCAAAAACAGGAACACGAAGCCAATGGATAAGGCAAAGATGTATACAGTTTTTGAACCCGACAGCAACTCTTCCCGACTCAGGCCAGAAAATTCATAACCATAGCCCTGCGGTAAATTGGAAGCGGCAACCCGCTTTAAAGCCTCCAGGGCATCCCCACTACTGTAGCCTGGTTTGGTTACCCCATTGATCTCTGCCGAACGGAACAAATTGTAATGGGATATCAACGGCGCATTCTGTATATTTTGATAAGAGGTGAGCGCACTTAGGGGCACCATACTGCCGGCTTGGTTTCGTACATAGTATTGGCCTATATCCTTAATATCGGCCCGGTAATTGGTATCTGCCTGGGCTACTACCCTGAATGTACGGCCATACAAAGTAAAGTCATTCACATAGGAGCTGCCCATATATACCTGCAAGGCGTTATTAATATCAGATATAGCCACCCCCAGTTTCTTGGCTTTTTCCCGGTCAATAACTAACTGATAAGCCGGCGTTTTGGCGGTAAAGAATGTAAATGCCCTGGCAACTTCGGGCGCCTTATTAACCGCACCAAGAAAATTTTGTAATACGCTCTGGAAACGATTGATATCACCCCCCGCCTGTTTTTCTTCCAAAATAAATGAGAAACCGGAAGTATTACCCAGGCCTGGTATAGCTGGCGGCTGAATTACTACCGTGTTTGCCTCTTTGTACCTGGCCAGTTTTTGCTGTAATGTGGCTACAATTTCAGTAGCTACCTCTTTCCTGTCGCTCCAGGGTTTTAATTGTACAAATACAGTAGCACTATTAGGCTTGGTTGCAAAGTTAATGGCATTCAATCCGCCCAATGCCGCAAAGTGACTTACGCCGGGCACGCTATCAATAGTTGCCATCACCTCTTTAAGAATATTTACTGTACGCTGGGTAGATGAACCCTCAGGTAAATCATACGTTACATAAATACGCCCCTCATCTTCTACGGGCAAGAAACCGGATGGTTTACCTTTAAACAGAAACACTGTGCCGACGACAATAGCGATCAATATAAAAATTACAATTCGCGAGTGCTTAATGCTTGTATCGACACCATTACGATATTTATCAGTGACCCGGCCGAACCAGCCATTAAACTTTTCAAAGAAGCGGTCGAGCCAGTTCTTCGATTTCTTATCATCTTCATGCGGCCGCAGCAGCAGCGTACATAAAGCCGGCGTTAATGATAACGCAACAAATGCTGAGATAAGTACCGATATGGCGATTGTAATTGCAAACTGCTGATACAAGCGGCCTACAATTCCCGGTACAAAACCCACCGGTACAAATACCGCTGCCAAAATTAATGCAATAGCAATCACAGGGGCAGAAATATCTTTCATGGCCTGCTCGGTAGCATCTCGCGGCGACATTTTTTCTTCATCAATATAATGCTGAACTGCCTCCACTACCACAATAGCATCATCCACCACAATACCAATTGCCAATACGAATCCAAACAGGGTTAAGGTATTAATGGTAAAGTGTAACGGTACAAAGAATATAAACGTACCAATAATAGACACCGGTATAGCCAGCACCGGTATAAGTGTTGCCCGCCAGCTTTGCAGGAATAGAAACACCACCAGCACTACCAGGCCCAGCGCTTCGAGCAATGTATGTATTACTTCTTCTACCGAAACTTTAACTACAGTTACTGATTCAAATGGTACCACGTAATCCATATCTGCAGGAAAAGTTTTTTTAAGCTCTTCCATAGCAGCATATACACCGTCGGCTGTCTCCAGCGAATTACTGTTAGGTGCCTGGTAAACCAGCAGGTAAGAAGCCCGTTTTCCATCCACAAATGAGTTACCGGCATAGTTGAATTTGCCTAGTTGCACTCGAGCTACATCCTTTAAATGTACCACCGAGCCATTTGCAGGCTGTGTTCTTACAATTACATTCTCAAATTCAGCAGGCTTAACCAAACGGCCGCGAACTAACACGGTATACTCTACAGGTTGCCCGTTTATAATAGGCGGAGCGCCTACTGTACCTGCGGCTACCTGGGCGTTCTGCTCCTGCAGCGCCGAAGTTATGTCAGCAGGCGTAATACCTAATGCAGCCATTTTATCCGGCTTCAGCCATATACGCATACTAAAATCATCAGCACGTGTAAATACATCACCCACACCTTTAACACGCAGTAAAGCATCTCGGATACTGATGTTGGTATAATTATCGGTAAAGGTTACATCGTGTGTGCCCTTGGGCGAGTACATGGCTACCAGCATCAAGATGCTGGGGTTACGTTTACGTACCGTTAAACCCAAACGCTGTACTTCCTGCGGCAATACCGGTTCGGCAATACTTACCCGGTTTTGCACATCCAGCGCGGCAATATCAATGTTGGTGCCTACCTCAAAGTTTACCGTCATGCTCATTTGCCCGTTGCCGGTACTGTTACTTTGCAGGTAAGTCATGCCGGGCGTACCGTTTACCTGCACTTCTACAGGAGTGGCTACGGTTTGCTCTACGGTTTGCGCATCAGCTCCGGTATAATTACCGGTTACCTGCACTGTAGGCGGTGTAATATCCGGGTACTGACCTATAGGTAAAGAACTCATTGCAAGCAGGCCCACCGCTACAATTACCAATGAAATTACAATGGCCGTAACGGGTCTGCGTATGAAAGTATCTGCAATCATTTATATCTGCTTAATAATTTGAACAATCATTTGATTGCTTACTTGCCTTGCTGGTTTTGCGTCTGCTTACCCTGCCCTCCGGAAGCTGCAGTGCCTGCCCCGGCACCTGCCGCACCGGTTTTGCCATCCTGAGGTTTAGGCGGATGGTTGGTTACTTTAGCGCTATCCTGCAACCGCTGAAAGCCTTCGGTAATCACCTTATCACCTTCTTTAAGCCCATCAAGAACCACTATATTGGCATTTAAACGCGGGCCAAGCTTAATTTTACGCTGGTAAGCCACAGTATCCTGCGGCGCAACAAATACAAAAAACTCACCCATCTGCTCGGTTACGGCCTTGTAGGGAATAATAACCTGATCTCCTGATTGGCCATTGAGCACATTTACTACAGCACTCATCCCATCTTTTAACTCATCTTCGGGATTATAAAATTGAACGCGTACTTTAATTGTACCCGTTTGGTTGTTTACACCACGATCAATAGCTAATATTTTACCCGGCCGTTTGTACATCTGGCCACCGCTCAACTGTACCCGAAAAGTACTATCAGTGTAAGTGCGCTGCAGTTTGCCGAAACGTTCAATATCCTGCTGATTAACTACAATATCCACCGCAACCGGGTTTTCATTTGACAGCGTATTAAGCAATGTAGTGCCCTGAGAAATATCTGCTCCCAGTTTCACCTGTGATATACCAATACGCCCGGTGAAAGGAGCCCGGATAAGTGAATAAGACAGATCTGCAGCAGCAGACTGCACACCGGCGCGTGCTACTTCTACCTGTGCCTTACTCGTAGCTAAAGTAGCTATTGCCTGATCGTAAGTTTGCCTCGCCACAGCATCATTCTTCAATAAGAACTGATAACGGTCTGCATCCTTTTGCGCCTTTACCAGGTTAGCCCGGGCACTGGCTAAATTAGCCTGGGCTTGTGCGTAGGCGGCCTGGTATTTACGGCGATCTATCTCGTAGAGTATTTTACCCTTAGGCACAATCTCACCCTCTTTAAAATTTACAGCGGTAATTAAGCCGGATATTTGCGAACGCAACTCTACGCTGTTATAAGCGATTACCGTTCCTTGGTACTGGTCATAATACAGGGCATCACCTTTAATGGCTGGCTGTATGGTAACGTAAGTAGCCGGCGGCGCTGCATTCTCCTGCTTCTTTTTACCGCATGATGCCGATAACAGCAGCAGTGTACATGCAATAAGTATATAGTAGTTATTCTTCATGATTTAATCTTATCTGTATATAATTACCGGACTGCCAGAGTACCCAGGGCCCGTTCCAAATCAACTTTACTTGAAAGCAACTGGAACAATGCCGTATAGTAATTCAACTCAGCTGTGCGTAAATCAGCCTGTGCAACAATCAGATCTAAATATGTTTTAATACCTTCTCGGTATTGCAGGCTCACCACTTTGTAAACGTCTTTGGCCAGTTCAACATTTTGCTTTAGAAACTGCCAGTTGGTAAAATTGCTTTTATAATTAGCCAACGCCTGCACATATTCTGTATTGATTGTATTACGACTGTTAATAATATCCAAATCAGCGCGTTCTACCTGCAATTTCGCTTTACTTAAGTTTTGCAAGCGGCGCCCACCCTGAAATATAGGCAGCGTTAAACTCAAACCTGCGTATGAGGTTGGATATGCATTATTGTATAGCTTAGAAAATGAATCGTTAAAATATAACAGGTTATAAGCCCCTACTGCTGATAATGACGGCAAGAAACCATACCGGTAATAATTAACATTAAGGTTTTGCAGGTTTTTACTGGTCTGTAACTGACGAAATTCAACACGGTTGTTAACATTCAGTACCTGATTGGTATCTATATAAGCTTCGCGCTCATACCTTGTAGAATCATAAGACAAGGTGAAATTCCGGCTTGCACCTAAGCCCATTATCTGCTTCAGGTAAGCTGTTTTGCTCTTAATGGCCTCTTCGGTTTGCTTACGTGTAGCCAGCGAGTTATTTAATGCTATAGTTGCTTGTTTGTAGTCGGTTTTATCAACTACACCGGCCTGATAACGAACGTAAGCATCTTTTAAACTGCGTTGTAACCGCTTAATATCCTCGTTAACAATGGTAAGCTGCCTTTGCGATAAAAGCACATCAAAAAATGCTTTACTTACATCAGCCACTACTCCTATTTGCACCGTCTGCGTATTTTCCCGGTAATATAAACGTGAGTATCTTTTCGCCTTTGAGGCTAAAAAAACATCATTGTTATATATCACCTGGCTGGCCTGCACACCTAATGAAGAAACATTATTGCCAATAGCTAAAACTGATTGCTGACCGGTAGTAGTGCTGCCTGTGGTACCACCGTTAGTACCGCCTGTTCCGGTTCCTCCGGTTCCAGTACCACCAGTCCCTGTGCCCCCTGTGCCAGTACCACCAGTACCGGTACCTGTACCGCCTGTTCCGGTACCCGTACCACCGGTAGTGCCCCCGCCAGTCGTTGTGCCGCCGGTAGTAGTGCCGCCGGTTGAAGAAGCTATGTTTGCAGTTCGCTGAAAGAAACGCTGATAACTACTGGAAGAATTAATCTGCGGTAACCAGGCTGACAGTGCAATACCTATATCACGTTCATTTATCGCTTCATCAATGCCCGCCTGCTTTGCCCCTGGTTGATTTCGCAAAGCGTAATCAATGCACTGACGAAGGGTTAAAGGTTGTCCAGTACTGGTATCAGGGCGGCTTTGTGCGGCTGCAAAGTGTGATAAGAATATAATAAATATAAAAAGAACACCAAGTCGGAAAATTTTCATAAGAGCAGTAGCAATGCGCTAAAAAAACGCAGATAAAAATCAAATGTTTTGATTTTAGTTATTAATTAGCAGACAAATCTGCAACTTTTATAACGCTGAAGTTTAAACCGGCTAAATTTTTACAATGACCGGATGTTGAAACAACAAAACTTTCCTGTCAATAATTTTATAACTTTTTGACAAATGCATATAGTGATAAAACAAAAATTTTTAGGTAATTTGCAGATTGATAGCAAATGCTTTTACACGTATAGTGTTTAAAAATTTACATATCAACTATAAGTAGTAAACTTTATTGATGCTATTTTTACAAAAAATTTAAGCAGGGTTAATACATGCGTAAAAAACTACATGAGAAAATTTCTCAGTTTAGAGATGCGGAAATAATTAAGGAAAAAGGATTATACCCTTACTTCAGGGCCATTGACTCAGGACAAGATACTGAAGTGATCATTGACGGACAGCGTGTGCTGATGTTCGGTTCTAACTCTTATCTGGGCCTAACCAGTCATCCCAAAATTAAAGAAGCATCAAAAAAAGCGATTGACAAATATGGTACCGGTTGTGCAGGTTCGAGGTTTTTGAACGGCACACTGGATATACACGTAGAATTAGAAAACCGCCTGGCCCGTTTTGTAGGTAAAGACGCTGCCTTATTATTCAGCACCGGTTTTCAGGTAAATTTGGGTGTGTTATCATGCATTACCGGCCGTAACGATTATTTAATTATTGATGAGTATGACCATGCTTCTATTATAGATGGTTGTCGCCTTTCTTTTTCCAAACTGATTAAATACGCTCATAATGACATGCAGGACCTGCAGCGTAAAATGAGCATGCTGCCTGAAGAAGCGGTAAAAGTAATTGTGGTGGATGGCATCTTCAGTATGGAAGGTGATATTGTAAAATTACCCGAAATAGTAGAGATAGCTGATCAGTTTGGCGCCAGCATATTTGTAGATGACGCCCACAGTTTAGGCGTTATTGGTGAAAATGGCTCTGGTACTGCTTCGCATTTTGGCTTAACAGACAGGGTGGATATGATTACCGGCACTTTTAGTAAATCATTAGCTTCATTAGGCGGTTTTATTGCTGCTGATCAGGAACTGATTGAATACTTAAAGCACCGCGCCCGTTCACTAATGTTCAGTGCCAGCATGCCTCCGGGTATGGTAGCCAGCGTATTGGCCGCGCTTGATATTATTGAAACTGAGCCTGAGCATGTGGAAAAGCTATGGAGCAATACTAACTACGCCATGAAACTGCTTCTGGAAGAAGGCTTTGATTTAGGCCCCACTGAAAGCCCGATAATACCTATTTATATCAGGGATAATGATAAAACTTTTCTGGTGACCAAACACCTGCAGCATGATGGCATATTTGTAAACCCGGTAGTTTCGCCGGCTGTGCCTTCTGATTCTTCGCTGCTTCGTTTTTCGCTTATGGCTACCCATACCTTCGAACAAATTGAAGAAGCAGTAGATAAACTGGTAAAAGCGTTTAAAGCTGCCGGCGTAGAAACCATTAAAGAAAGGATATGATCCGTGTAGTACCGGTGAATTCTAAAAAGGAGCTCGGCTCCTTTATTGATTTTCCGCACGATTTATATGACGGTGACCCAAATTATGTGCCTGAGCTTTTTATCGCTCAGCGCGACTTGTTAACCAAGCACCCCTTTGTAAAGCATAACCCGATACAGTGTTTTCTGGCTTATCACAATAATAAAGTAGTTGGCCGCATTGCTGCTATCTTAAATAATCATTACAACGAATTTAACAACGCCAACGATGGTTTTTTTGGCTTCTTTGATTGTATAAACAACCATGAAGCAGCCGCTGCTTTAGTAGCCGAAGTTGTAAAATGGTTGCAGGAGAAAAAGGTAAGCAAACTCATCGGCCCTGTTAATTTTTCTACTAACGAACCCAGCGGTTTATTGATAGAAGGCTTTGACAGCCCTCCGGTTATACAGATGACCTACAACTATTCCTACTATGCTTCATTGCTTGAAGATGCAGGATTGAAAAAGCAGATCGATCTGATTGCCTATAATTTTGGCGATGACTATAATGATCGTGCTTTTCACATGCTTGACCGGCTGGAAGAACGTTTGAACAGAGGCGGCATTACGATACGTAAACTAAACCTCAAAGACTTTAAAAACGAAGTTAACAAACTACGGACGGTGTATAACAGTGCGTGGGATAAAAATTCCGGTTTTGTGCCCATGACGGATGAAGAATTTAATTATGCAGCAAACGATCTGAAGCTGATTGTTGACCCCAGGTTTTGCTGTGTTGCAGAACATAACGGTAAGGCAATTGGCTTTGTATTAACTCTGCCTGATATTAATCAGGTTTTAATTAATATCAAAAGAGGACGTCTGTTCCCTACCGGATTGATGAAACTTTTATGGAACAAGCGAAAGATCAACGGCATTCGTATATATGCCCTTGGCGTACTGGAAGAGTTTCGAAAGCGAGGCATCGAGGCCGTACTTTACGGTAATGTAATTAAAGAATATAAGGTACGTGGTTTTCATAAAGCTGAAGCATCATGGATATTGGAAAATAATGATATGATGAATAAAGCCATTATTGATATCAACGGCAGCCCTTATAAAACCTATCGCCTTTACGAAAAAGCAATATGAAAGGTAGGATACTCATTACCGGCGCAAGCGGCTTTGTAGGTTATCATTTGATTACTGAAGCGCTGAAAAACAATCTGGAGGTATATGCTGCCATCAGGAAGAGCAGTAATGTAGAACATCTTAAGGGCCTTAATATTCAATTCACCTATCCTGATTTTGGTAATGCCGAAAGTTTAAGGCAGGAGTTTAAAGAGAAACAGTATGATTATGTGATACATGCCGCCGGGGTAACCAAAGCACGGTCTGGCCAGGAATATCATCATATCAATACGGTATACACCCGCAATTTAGCGCAGGCTGCAGTAAGTATAAATCATCATTTTAAAAAGATGGTTTTTATCAGCAGTTTGGCCGCCATTGGCCCTTTGCACACTTCAAATGGTATACTTACTGAGCACACTGAGCCTAAACCTGTAACTGCATACGGAAAAAGCAAGCTTAAAGCAGAACAGGAATTACACCAGACAACTACGCTTAATTATACCATTCTGCGCCCTACGGCAGTTTACGGGCCCAGGGAAAAAGATATTTTTATTTTTATAAAGCAGATAGCCAAAGGCTTAGAGCCTTACATTGGTAACAAGGCGCAAAAACTGAGTTTTGTTTATGTAACTGATTTAGCCAAAGCCAGTGTAACAGCATTGGAAGGCGGCGACCGTAAAACCTACAATTTAAGTGATGGTAATTTTTATGACCGGTATGAAATGGCAGATATCGCCAAGAGTATTTTAAACACAAAGGCTATAAAATTACATTTGCCAATGGGGCTGGTAAAACTAATTGCTTCGGTTGCGCAAAGCGTCAGTCGGCTAAAAAACCAGGCATCTGCATTAAATATAGAAAAACTAAAGGAACTTACCGCTGCCAACTGGAATTGCAGTATAGAGGAAGCTAAAATTGACCTGGGGTTTTACCCCCAGTATAATTTACAAAAAGGCTTAACTGAAACCTTGGCCTGGTATAAGGCTAACAAATGGCTTTGAGCCAATAACTATTAACAATAATTACGTTTGACCATGACAAGCAATGTTAAACCTGCCGAAGGAAAGCTGGGTATATTAATACCTGGCCTGGGCGCTGTAGCCACTACCTTAATTGCAGGTGTTGAAGCCGTTAAAAAAGGCCTATCACAACCAATAGGAGCACTTACCCAAATGGGCAGTATCCGTGTGGGAAAAAGAACCGAAAACCGCTATCCGAAAATTAAGGATTTTGTGCCGCTCGCGGATTTAAATGAGATTGTATTCGGCGGATGGGATGTATATGCAGATAACGTTTACGAAGCTGCGGTTAATGCCAAAGTATTAGAGCCAAGCCTGCTCACTTCTGTAAAAGATGAGTTAGAAAGCATTAAGCCGATGAAGGCCGCCTTTGATAAGGCCTATGCCAAAAACCTGGATGGTACACACGTTAAGGAAGGTACCCGCAAGCAAATGGCTGAAGAGTTAATGGCCGATATTCAAAAATTTCAGCAGGAGAACAACTGTAGCCGTATTGTACTGGTATGGTGCGGTTCAACTGAAATTTACTTTGAAGAATCGGAAATTCATCAATCAGTTGAAAAATTTGAGAAGGCATTGGAAGATGACGATATGCGTATTGCACCAAGTATGTTATACGCTTACGCTGCACTTAAATTAGGTATACCTTTTGCCAATGGTGCACCCAACTTAACCGTTGATATACCGGCTATGGTAGAACTGGCCCGCAGCACTGAGACTCCGATTGCAGGAAAAGACTTCAAAACCGGACAAACCTTAATGAAAACCATTTTGGCTCCGGGTTTGGCGGCACGCGCTTTAGGAGTAAAAGGTTGGTTTTCTACTAATATTTTAGGTAACCGCGATGGCTGGGTGCTGGATGATCCAGACAACTTTAAAACCAAAGAGGTATCAAAGCTGAGTGTATTGGAAGACATTTTTCAGCCAGACCAAAATCCGGAATTGTACGGCGAGCTTTATCATAAAGTTCGTATTAACTACTACCCTCCTCATGGCGATAACAAAGAGAGCTGGGACAACATTGATATTTTCGGCTGGTTAGGTTACCAGATGCAGATTAAAATTAACTTCCTGTGCCGCGACTCTATACTTGCAGCACCAATAGCTTTGGATTTAGCCCTGTTCAGTGATTTGGCAAAACGTGCCGGCATGAGCGGCATCCAGGAGTGGTTGTCTTTCTACCTGAAATCACCGCAGGCAGCACCCGGCTTACATCCTGAGCATGATATTTTTAAGCAATTAATGAAGTTGCAAAACACATTACGCCACATGATGGGCGAAGATTTAATCACCCACTTGGGGCTAGATTATTATCAGGATGTGGTTGAGTCGATGTAATTGTATTATCTCTAAAACACAATCAGCCGTTAGTAGTACTAACGGCTGATTGTGTTTTAGGCTGCCGGGTTACTTAGCGTAGCAACATAATAAAGTTAATCAAATGATTAAAAATTACTATTGAGTAACAATATAATATACCAGGAAGACTATTTTTGTAAAATAACTATTTGCAAGGTTTTGCGTTGTAACGCTGAATGATTGTAAAGTATGTTACTATATTTTATAATCATTACAATACTACATCATACCATAAATTTATACTGTTGATACCACGTTCCGCTATTGCAGGTGTTACTGCACAGTTACTGTCTGCGTCAAATACCGACAAATATTCCATTTATTTAAAGCGTTTCTGTTTATTGCTGTTGATGCTATCATTTTCAGTTTTTGTAAAAGCCCAGGAAACTAAAGTGGTAGGCACCGTAACCGATGTTAGTAACCATCAACCTATCTCTTACGTAACTGTAATGTTTAATGGTACTACTATCGGTACGCAAACCAGCGATGTAGGTAAGTTTATTTTGCGCTCTACGGCAGCTCAAAGCCGCATAAAAGTTTCCTTTGTGGGCTACAAAACCACCATTTTGGATATTACGCCCGGAAAAGTACAAACTGTAAATATCCGGTTGCAGCCAGATGCACAGCAACTGTCTGAGGTAACCATAAAAGCCGGTAAAAAAACGAAGTATACCAACAGAGATAACCCGGCAGTTGAATTGATACGCCAGGTTATTGCGCACAAGAACGAAAACAGACCCGGCCATTATAATTACGAAGAGTATAAAGAGTATGACCGGATGGTTTTGGCTTTAGAAAATGTATCTCCTACTATTAGTGATAAAAAATTCTTCCGTAAGTATAAGTTTCTTTTGGATAACCGCGATACTTTATCGGCTCCCGGTAAATCATTGCTGCCGGTATATATCAATGAGAAGCTAACGCAAAATTACTACCGCAAATCACCCGAAAAAACAAAGTCCATTGTATTGGGGAAAAAGGATGTGAATTATGGCGGACTGATTGATAACGAAGGATTAACTACTTACTTTAAGCATTTGTACAGATATGTTGATTTGTATGAGAATAATATTGTGCTGGTTACCAATCCATTCTTAAGCCCTATAGCTGACGGTGCACCCGCATTTTACAAATACTTTATTACCGATACCATTGCAGTAAACAACATCAAAGTAGTTGAGCTGAGCTTTACTCCCCGCAATACCAACGGTTTTTTATTTGAAGGTAAAATCTACATTACCCTGGACGGCCGTTACGGGGTTCAAAAAGCTAACCTGTACATCAATCCCCGTATCAATTTAAACTGGGTAAAATCGATGCGTATCAACCAGGAATACGCAGTGAATACTGATGGCCGGTATCATGTTACAAAATCTACTACCCTTGCCGATTTTGGTGTTACCCGAAAGAAGGCCGGTGGCGTTTTTGGCGAGCGAACGGTAGCTTACAACAACTATGTTACTGATAAACCCCGCGCAGATACCACTTACAAGGGCGAGGCTGAAGTTGAGTTGGAAGGGGTAAAAACACGCAGCGATGCTTTCTGGCAGGAAAACCGCATTGATACGCTAAGCGGTGCTCAAGCCAAGGTTTATGGCAACGTTGACAGTTTGCGCAATATGCCATCGTACAAAAAAATTGTGTTCTTTGGCAATTTGCTGCTGGCTGGTTATACTACCTTTAAAAAATTCGAGATTGGTCCAACTAATACGTTTTACAGTTTCAACCCGGTAGAAGGCTTCCGCCTCCGGTTAGGAGGTCGCACCACGCCTGAGTTAAGTAAACGTTATTACTTTGAAACTTATGGGGCCTACGGCTTTAAGGACGAAAAATTTAAGTTTTTTGTAAGCGGTACTTACTCCCTGAATAACCGGTCAATTTACAAGTTTCCTCAAAATTACATAAGAGGCAGTTTTCAACGGGATATAAGGATACCAGGGCAGGAGTTGCAATTTGTGCAGGAAGACAACTTCTTTCTTTCCTTTAAACGCGGCAATAACAATAAGTACCTGTATAATGATTTTTACCGGATAGATTATGTACATGAATTTGAAAACCACTTCTCTTATAGTATAGGGTTGCGCAAATGGACACAGAGCCCGGCCGGAGATTTGACATTTGCAAATATTGTAAACAACCAGTTGCATAATATAAATAACCTTACTACTTCGCAGGTTTCGCTACAATTGCGCTATGCTCCGCACGAACAGTTCTATCAAGGCCGTGTATACCGTACGCCTTTCCTGAATAAGTACCCCATATTTACATTAAACATAGTTCAGGGGCTAAATAATGTATTAGAAAGCAAGTACAACTATACCAATGCCAGCCTGAACATCTATAAACATGTTTACCTTTCGCAGCTTGGCTTCGCCGATGTAACCCTGGAAGGCGGTAAAATATTTGGACAGGTGCCTTACCCTCTTTTAGAAATTCATCGTGCCAATCAAACCTATGCTTACAGTATCAACTCCTACAACTTAATGAACTTTTTAGAATTTGTGAGTGACCGTTATACCAGCATCAACATTGATCAGCACTTTAATGGCTTCTTCTTTAACCGCATCCCCTTGTTTAAACAGTTGAAATGGCGTGAAGTAGCATCTTTTAAAGGGTTGTGGGGCGGTTTGAGTAACCGTAACAATCCAGACCTTAACCCGTCGCTGTATCGCTTACCTGCCGAGCCCGACGGAACACAAATTACCTACACCTTGGGCAGCAAACCTTATGCTGAAGGAAGTGTTGGTATAGAAAATATTTTCAAGCTGCTAAGGGTTGACCTAGTGCGTCGTTTTACGTATTTAGACCATCCAGATGCACCAAAATGGGGTATCAGGGCCCGTGTTCAGTTTGTTTTTTAATAGCTTTGCAACCAATCACTTTTTGTATGGCAACACCAACTACCACAAACGGCTCCACCAATATGCGTACGCAGTTACAACTGGGTATTTATAAAGTAATTGACCCGGTAGTTAAAGTATTTATTAAACTGGGGCTTACTCCAAACGCAGTAACATCTATTGGTTTTGTATTGAATGTTGGTGTGGCCGTTATATTTATTGCCGGTGCCGAAGAAGGGCAACGTGCTGATTTGCGTTACGTAGGCTGGGCTGGCGGACTTATATTATTTGCGGGCCTGTTTGATATGCTTGACGGACAGGTGGCCCGTCTGGGTAATATGAAATCGGTTTTTGGAGCTTTGTACGATTCTGTACTGGACCGCTATAGCGAACTGATTATGTTTTTGGGCATTTGTTACTACTTAGTGGCTCACCACTACTTCTTGAGCTCTATATTCGCTTTTATAGCGCTGATTGGATCAATGATGGTGAGTTATGTACGCGCACGCGCCGAAGGCCTGGGCATTGAATGCAAAGGCGGCTTAATGCAACGCCCTGAACGTGTGATAACCATTGGCCTGTGCGCGCTGCTATGTGGCATATTATCACTATCTATTGGCGGCGATTACAAACTATACGTCCCGGGTATTCCGTTTCACGTATTTGAAACCATGTCGGTATTTACCATTCCCATCGTTTTATTAGCAGTACTTACCAACGTTACTGCGTTTAAAAGATTAAAAGATGCAAAAAAATCTATTGAAGAACTGGAAGGCTCTTCAGAATAATCTACAGCTGGCAGGCATATTGGGTATTTTATTCATTACATGTTGTTTGGAACCGGTTTACGCATATCCAACAATCATAACAAAGCCAGCTACCATTTTAGAATTAACCGCAGATACTGCAAAAAAAACAGTTAAGTCATCCAGCCCATATCTAACCATTCCAGGCACTGTTAACCGGCTTTTTTATTTACAGCGCGATCCTAACCCGAACACAGTAATTTATGAACTGAATGCTCCCGGAGGGCATTTAGATACTGATGAGCCGGTACATCCTTACTGGATACGCTACAATGAGAAAGGGCAGAAACAGGATTTAAGTTATATTCAGCGTAAATTTGCTTATGGTGTCAGCGCAAAGGAATCGGGTGCAGGGCGCTTCGATCTTCGGTTGGCTGCCTACAAAAAGTATCCGCTCACGCTAATGAAGGGGCCTGATGGTAAATATCATATCTTCGCAACAATTTCAAAAAGGCAAGCCGTTATTAACCGTATTTTTGTTAAAATTGAAGGAGGTACGCTTTGGTTTCCAAATGTGCGCTATATTGAGGTTTTGGGTACCGATGCTCAGACCGGTACTGCAGTAATTGAACGTTTTAAACCCTGATTAAGAGATGAAAAAGAATTATGTATCCAATTCGCCCGAATCGGTAAGAATGTTTAAAAACAACTGGTTAGAGGCGCTATCAAAAGTTCATTATACGGTTCCCTTATATTTTTATGTTCCGCTGATTATCTTTATGTGTTATTGGGGCATTGGCCATGCACATTTGCCGCTGCTTACATTTTTCGAAATGTTTTTTGCCGGCTTACTGGTCTGGACATTTGCCGAATATATACTTCACCGCTTTGTATTTCATTTTGTGCCTAAAGCAAAATGGGCTTTACGTATTCACTTCATTTTTCATGGCGTTCATCATGATTATCCGAGCGATGCAAAACGTTTGGTAATGCCTTTATCAGCAAGTATACCAATGGCTGCCGGGTTATATTTCCTGTTTAACGCACTGTTACCGGTTAATCACATCTTTGCTTTTTTTCCAGGCTTTTTGTTAGGTTACCTGATTTATGACATGACCCATTATGCCATTCACCATTTTAATTTTAAAGGCGGATTCTGGAAAAAAATTAAGCAGCACCATATGCTGCACCACTATTCTGATCCCAGTAAGGGCTACGGCGTAAGTTCGCCTATCTGGGACAAACTGTTTCGTTCTGATTTTATGAAGAAATCCTGATGGGTACCCTATCTGTTACAGGCATAACCGTAAATACGAAAACCGTGCTTACGGTTTTTTTAATTACAGCAGGCTACCTCCTGCTTTCATGGCTATTAGTCGGTTTCAAAATAGACCAGATCTGGCTGGCCCTGTTATTCAACGCCTGCTTTTTTGCTTCCGCCGGCAGCCGTAAATTTATATTAGGCTTTTCTATCTTCATTGTTTACTGGATCATATTTGATTACATGAAAGGATTTCCTAATTATAATTACAACCATGTGCATATAGGAGATTTATATCATACAGAGCTAAACTTATTTGGTATACATACCATTGCAGGGCAGGTTACCCCTAACGAGTATTTGCACATTCATCATCAAACTATTTTAGATATAATGGCCGGCATTTTTTATTTATGCTGGGTACCCGTGCCGCTTGCCTTTGCCACATATCTGTTTTTTGCAAACAAGAGGCAGTTTTTGTATTTCTCCTGCACTTTCTTTTTAGTGAATATGCTGGGCTTTATTATTTATTACCTTTATCCTGCTGCTCCGCCCTGGTACGTACAGTTACACCACAACTTTAGCTTTATTAAGCTTACACCCGGTAACACTGCCGGCTTGGGCAGATTTGATACTTATTTTCATGCCGGTATATTTAAATCCATTTATGCTAAAAGCTCTAATGTTTTTGCGGCCATGCCTTCATTACATTCCAGTTATCCGCTTATTGTACTGTATTACGGACTTAAGAATAAGGCGGGTTGGGTAAACCTGATCTTTGCAATTATTATGTTAGGTATATGGATGGCAGCTGTGTATACCAGTCACCACTATGTGCTTGATGTTTTGGCAGGTATAGCCTGTGCAATTATTTCAATCAACCTGTTTAACCTATTGGTCAAAAAATTCAGGTTTTTTCAAACCTTCATACACAGGTATCAATCTTTAATTTCATAATCCCTGTGTATGTGTATACTTACAGCGCAGTGATATAGTATTAGTATTGCATTTTGATTTGGGCATACTATTTGCAAATAGTATCATAAATACAGCAAGAAGCTGTAAGTTGAAACAACTGATACCATGAAAAAAATAGTTTTACTCGCCACTTTTGTTATCAGCTTTACTGCAAGTGCATTTGCATCTGATTTGGATAGCTTAAAACAGCAATTGCAATTTAATTTAACTGATACTGCCAAGGCCTGTTTATATTTAAAGATGGCTCAAGCTTACTTGAATCTGAAATCTCCTAACCGGGTATACAGGTCAAGAAATAGCGAGAATGCTGTAAACTACAGCATGTTAGCTTTACACCTGTATTCAAAAATGGAAGATACCACTGGTTTGAAAAACAGTTACTCCAGTTTAGGAAAAGCTTACCATGCCGGCCATCAGTATACACAAGCCAAATGGTTTATGATACAGTCGACTATATTAGCCAAGGGGCAAAAAGATGTGCCTACCATGATATCATCATTGATTGAATTGGCTAACATTAAAATGGAAAGTGGTGAGTATAAAACTGCTAAAAAAGATTTAAATTATGCAATGAACCTATCGTCCAAGTATAATTTACCTGACTATCAATCAGATATAGCTCAAGGGTTAGTTTTAGCTGATAATGGCATCAAAAGGATATCTGATGATGAGGATGTTACATCGCTAAGTAATACAGTATCAGGTAGTTCAACTATTATAACTGAACAACCAGTTATTAAATCTGCTAAGTTTAAAGCAGTTACTAAATCCAATAAATACAGAAGCAAGCTTGTTAAAACAAACAATATTGCAGTTAAAAAAGCAAGGCCAGTTTCAACTGAAAACTTAGCCTCTTTGTAATAACACAATATTCCTACAAAAAATAAAGGGAAGCAAATGCTTCCCTTTATTTTTTGTAGGATAGCCCATTATGCAACTTTTCTTTTTAAGGTAATCACAGTAATTTCAGGCCATATTCCAAGCCGGCCTGAGAATGCCAGGAAACCGAAACCGCGATTAACATATAAGTAACGGTTGTTTTGCGATACTAGCCCGGCCCAGTCTAAATAGCGGTACTGCACCGGGCTCCATCTGAAACCGGCTGTTTCTACACCAAACTGAGCTCCATGCGTATGTCCCGATAATGTTAGCTGAACAGGTACCTTATGATAGCGAACCTTTTCTTCCCAATGGGTGGGATCGTGAGAAAGTAATACTTTAAAGTCGTTAGGATTTACACCGTTTAATGCATTATCCAGATTACCAATTTGTATAAAGCCTCTGCCCCAGTTCTGTACACCAATTAGTACAATGTGTTGATTATCTTTTGAAATTCTTACGTTTTTGTCAAGCATCAAATGATAACCTAATTTTTGATGCTGATTTTTTAATTCCTGTAAGTTGTCTGCCTTAGCCTTTGCGCTATCCCATTTAATGTAATCTCCATAATCATGGTTACCTAAAATGGAAAATTGCCCGTAAGGCGCTTTAATCTGACTGAACATGTCAATGTACGGAGTAATCTCATTGGCCACGTTGTTAACTAAATCTCCGGTAAACACGAAGAGGTCTGCTTTCTGTGCCTTAATCAGATCAATGCCCCGTTGCACGGCGGCCCTGTTATCAAAACTTCCGGAATGTACATCTGAAATCTGTGTAATTTTAAATCCTTCAAATGCTTCGGGAAGATTATCAAAATACAGTGTTTGCCGGTGTACCCTGTAATCATATTTACCCCTAAACATGGCATACAGCATTGAGGCAAACGGAATGGCAGCCAAGAGTAAAGCAAGTTCGCTAATAAATTTGCGTCGCTCGGGGAAAACTGAATTTGCGTTGCCAGCAGTGCGGTGACTGGCAACATTGATCATTCCAGTTATAAAGCGAAAAAGATCACCAATAGATAGCACCAATATAAACACTAGTTTGGTAATCATCATTACCAAAAACAAGCTAAGTACCCATTCATGATAGGGCCGCATGCCCTGCGATGTGCTGTAGCTACTTAAACCAATTATAAAAATAACAATAATGCCTACTGATATAATAAGATAGCTCCATAATACAAGTTGCCGCAGGCGATTTGAGGTCCAATCAGCAGTTAAAGTTTTAAGGCCATGGTAAACATACCAGTCCATTAAAAAACTTATCAGGGCAAGTACTAAAAACACTTTGGCAAAACCACCACTATGCATAATGTAAATATTAAGTTAATAAAGTTTAACAACCCCCAAATATGTGTATTTGTTGCTTTACAACAAGCTGGCGTATACATTGAATTGCAATTTTGTATGTTTGCTGCAGATACTTTATCTATGGAAGGTTATAAGAATCGCTTTGACAGTGTAATATTTGATTTGGACGGTACCTTATGGGATGCTACAGGAACTGTAGCGAAAGCCTGGCAAAGGGCCAATGAAGAATTAAATTCTATTAAGCCGGAGCAGATCAGTAAAGAGATGGTAGTAAGCATTACAGGTATGACCTACGATGCCATTTTTGAAAAGCTTTTTCCGTACGTAACAACCGAAGAGCGCAATAGATTCAAAGCTGTTTTTGCCCGTCATGAACTGGAAATGGTAAAAGAAACCGGCGGCGAACTTTACCATGGTTTGCAGGAAACGCTGGCGT
Organism: Mucilaginibacter sp.; assembly: GCF_965200995.1. GTDB lineage: Bacteria > Bacteroidota > Bacteroidia > Sphingobacteriales > Sphingobacteriaceae > Mucilaginibacter. The sequence goes on from NZ_OZ241743.1 coordinate 3,960,601, forward strand.
ATTTAAAAACCAAATACCAGCTTTTTATTGTGAGCAACTGCCAAAACGGTTATATTGAAAACTTTTTAGATTACAGCGGTCTACACGGCTTCTTCGAAGCTCATCAATGCTTTGGTACTAAAACACAGCCTAAAGACGAAAACATTAAAGATATTGTAAACGATTATCAACTGCAAAACCCGGTATACGTAGGCGACACGATGGGCGATTTTGAAGCCGCCCAAAAAGCCGGTGTCCCGTTGATATTTGCCAGTTATGGTTTTGGAAAGGTGGAGAAAGGGCAAATTGCCAGCATCAACAGCTTTGATGAGCTGCAACAACTATTATAAGTAAAGCAATTATTTTTGAGTGGCTAACCATTCCACGTAAACTTTGTCTGCCTTAGCTCGCTGCCAGTAATTATAAAAAATTTGAGCCGACATTGCTTTCACTTCATCAACTTCCCGAGGTAATTGCTCACGGCCATGCGCACCGCTTTGCCCTTTTTTATCATCCGGAACAGGGCCTTCATACTTTTTGCCGCTTTTATGATTGGCATAGCGCCTTGAGCGCGTGTAGCCCATTTGCAAAAACTTACGGGCCATATCCATACCTACAAAATCTTTACTCTGCTTGTATCCTTCAAACAAACTCCAGATTTTTTCTGCCGATAATTCGGCTATTTCGGGTGTTTTAAAGCGCCAGTGCGGTAGTATCTCGCTCTTATAAGGCTCTACTAACAATACCCCTTGTTCCCCTTTACCAACACGATAAAGTTCGGGATGCTCACGAAAGTTGGTATTCTTGAAATTAATATTGTAGTCAAAAGTCTTAGCCATGTATAATTTCCGGCAACCAATAAATAATATTTTTATAGCTTAAATTATTAACCAATCGTACAAATCATATATCACGCAATGTATGGCATAAGGCGGTTAAATCATACAGCATAACATTTTTTACTTGTTAACAACTTGATTTCAACCCTTAAGTCCGACCTTTGGGTAAATTATATAACGTGTTGATGAGTTATCAGTTGCAAGATACCATTGTTGCTTTGGCTACACCTAACGGAAGCGGCGCTATTGGAGTGATTCGCCTTTCGGGCCATAATGCCATTCATATTTCCAACCAGGTTTTTAAAGGAAAAAACTTGTTGAACCAAGCCAGCCATACTATACATTTCGGTAGCATTACCGATGGCAATGTACTGTTGGATGAAGTGTTGGTATCCTTATTTGTAGCACCAAAATCCTATACCAGGGAAAACGTGGTAGAGATCTCGTGCCACGGCTCTGCCTATGTGTTAGAATCCGTAATTAAGCTGCTGATAGCCCATGGGGCACGGGCTGCTAAACCAGGAGAATTTACTTTACGTGCATTTTTAAACGGTCAGTTGGATTTATCACAAGCAGAGGCAGTTGCTGATTTAATTGCTTCGGACTCAAAAGCGGCTCAGCAGATAGCAATGCAGCAATTGCGCGGTGGCTTTAGCAACCAGTTACAAAGCCTGCGTGAGCAATTGGTACAGTTTGCATCACTTGTAGAACTGGAGCTTGATTTTTCAGAAGAAGATGTTGAGTTTGCCAATCGTGAGCAGTTAAAGCAATTAGTGCTTCAAATTAATATAGTAGTTGGGCAGCTTATACAGTCGTTTGAACTGGGTAACGTTATTAAACAGGGCATCAATACGGTGATTGCCGGAAGACCTAATGCCGGCAAGTCTACGCTATTAAATGCGTTGCTGAATGAAGAACGCGCCATTGTTAGCGCCATACCAGGCACCACACGGGATACGGTAGAAGAAGTACTAAATATTCAGGGCGTAAACTTCAGGCTTATTGATACGGCCGGTATACGTGAAGCCACCGATGCCATAGAGCAGATTGGCGTAGAACGTACCATGGAAAAGATTAGCCAGTCGGCTTTACTTATGTATGTGTTCGACAGCACTCAATTAGGTACAGAGGAAGTAGAACAGGATATCAGTCAATTACAAAAACCCGGGTTAAAGATAGTTGCGGTAGCCAACAAGATAGATACTGGCTCAAACATCCTCTCACCTGTTGCACTAACTGATGTAGAGTTTATCGCTATCTCCGCTAAGGAGAAGCGCAACTTAGAGCAACTTAAAAATTTGCTGTTTACAACCAGCATCAAAGGAAAAATTAATACGAACGAGCTGACGGTTACCAATGTACGCCATACAGAGGCATTGCAAAAAACACAGCAGGCACTTGAACGGGTGTTAAATGGAATTGATGACTATGTCACACCTGACTTTTTAGCTATCGACATTAAGCAGGCACTGCATTACTTGGGCGAGATAACAGGTAATGTTACTACCGATGATTTGCTGGAAAATATTTTTAGCAAATTTTGTATCGGTAAGTAATGCCGACAAACACCCCAAACTAACGACAAGTTACGACAAGTAAACTACTCATTGTTAATAGTTTATGTCTATTTCGCTTGTCCAATTTCTTGGATAATTGGCAGTGTATTTCTTATTTTTGTTACTATGTTGTTACTCAATAACAAATTTTTTTGAGATTGAAAATTTGAGGAGAAATTAAGTAGCTTGTATACCCTTATTTCCGCTTATCGCGCCTTATATAAGCTTAAATCGCCTTAAATATGGAGTAATTTACAACCGGTGATTAAAGAGAAAATCGTCTGTAGTTATTTCTCCGGTGATCTCACCTGAATGGTGTAACAAACTGATTTTTAATGTTTTAAAATAGGCGAAATTATCGCAGGGAATTGCTTTGCCAAAATTTTGCCGGTAACGAATTTGAATGAAACTGATATGAGTTCCAATTTTACTGTAAACCGATTATGTGAACAATGCGGGACCGTTTTCGTGGCTAAAACTACTGTCACAAGATTCTGCAGTAAACTGTGCAACAAAAGGCACTATAAAGCGAAAGAGCGTTCACAAAAAATGGCTCCAATGGATCAGGTTCTTAAAAAAGTACTGGAAGCAAAACCTGAAGATCAGACCGTAGCTGAATTTCTTACTGTTAAGAATGCAGCTAAATTACTCCGGGCATCAGATAAGATGGTTTATCATCTTATCAATATTGGTAAGATCCATGCAGTTAATCTGTCTGAACGAAAAACACTCGTACGCCGCTCGGACATAGACAAAATATTTGAACTGCCTGCCGTTGTCGAAATCAAAGAAATCAAACCACCTCCGATCTCAGAATGCTATCACATGGCCGAAGCGCAGGAAATATTTAAGATTTCGGAATCGGCCTTATTCAATCTCATCAAACGACATAAGCTTTTTAAATTTCAGGAAGGCTGGTACACCTACGTGGCTAAATCAGATTTGAACAAAATTTTTAATACAGAATTATAACTATGGCTAAAGTACAAATCAGAAAGAAAGCGTTAACCCAAGGGCGACAATCAGTTTATCTTGATTTTTCACCCCCATTAAGAAATCCAAAAACCGGTAAACCACAGCGGTATGAATTTCTGGATATTTTCATTTATGAGAAACCAACCAATATTTGGGAACGAAACCATAACATAGAAACCAATGAACTGCTTGAGAATATCAGAGCCAAGCGTCTGCTTGATATTCAAAACAGGAAATATGGTTTTATTTCGAACCGTGACCGGAGCTCGAGTTTCGTGGAATACTTTAAACAATTTATATGTACTAAAACTAAATCGGAGTGCGATAATAACGCAATGTCTAAGAGACTGTCTAAAAACGGTTAATCATAATTCTTATAGCGGCAAGTTGGACAACAGCTTGACTGGTTAGAGTCAGGCGTTCATAGTTTTTTGCGCTTCTTCGGTTAGCATCTATCCAGGCAAAGGTACGTTCGATGATCCACCGCTTGGGCAGTATCTTGAAGGTATGCAGTTTGTCGCGCCTGATAATCTGCAAGCTTATCGTAAAGTGCTGTTTAGCCCAGTCTACCAGTTTCCCCCGGTAACCACCATCGGCAAAAAGCAGACGGATGCTTTGCCAGTATTGCTTGAGCTTTTCCATCACCAGCCGGGCGCCGTCTCTATCCTGCACTGAGGCACTATGAACAACTACCGCCAGCACCAGTCCTAAAGTGTCCGTTACGATGTGCCGCTTGATACCCATCACCCGCTTACCTGCATCAAAACCGCGCTCTTGGCTGCTCACTAAAGAAGCCTTAACGCTCTGCGCATCCATAATGCCGGTAGTAGGCTGCTCTTTTCTGCCGCTTTGCTTTCTGGTCTTTTCTACCAGGGCTTCCTGCATGAGTCCAAACAAGCCGTTTTTGTTCCAGACCGAAAAGTAATAGTAAACGATCTTCCAGTTGGGAAAGTCCGAAGGCAGCATCCGCCACTGGCAGCCGGATTTAATCAGGTACAGTATCGCATTCATTACCTCGCGCAAAGCATGCTTCCTGCGGCGTTGCACATCTAAAAACTTTGCAATATATTGCCACTGGCTGTCCGTTAGGTTACCCGGGTAGGTTGTCATACTAATTCTGTTTGTCGTTATTCAAAATTAGTACTTCTTAACCACACCTGCGGACAGCTCTTTTCCCCTTTATAAATGTTCAAATACCGTTTTTAGACAGTCTCTTACAGATATTTCGTTGCCTTTGCTGGCCACGATCTGATCTTTAATGATCTGGATGAGTTTATGTGTGAGGATTACAAAAATTTTATGCTGAGCGGTCCGGGAATAAGTCGTCGCGGTCGTCCTATTTCCAGAAATACAGCGGCTAATTACTTTGCAAAATTCCGAAATGCTATAAAAAGAGCATATAAGCAGGGTTTGCTGACCGTTGACTTGCATAGCCAGGTTGATCCGATTAAATTGAAGGAAACACACAGGGAGCAGCTTGAACTTGAAGAGTTCCAGCTGTTGGTAAATACCTACGTTAAATCTGATGTTGTTAAAAGAGCAGCAGTTTTTTCAGGCTTAACCGGCCTTAGGTTTTCAGACGTAAAAACCCTTACCTGGAAAGAAGTTAGAGGCAAAGCAGGAAAATATTATTTACAGTTTACACAGGAAAAAACAGAAGGAGCGGAAATTCTACCGGTATCTGATCAGGCTATTGAGGTGCTTGGTGAGAGGCTGACGCCCGAACATCTTGTTTTTAGCAATTTGCATTATTCAAATATTAAATCTTGTTTCAGAGTATGGCTAGCCATGGAGATTCTGATGAACCAGACCACCTGATTCCGGGGCAAGCTGACCACCAATTCCGGGGCAAACTGACCAGGGGATTCCGGGACAAACTGACCACCCTCGACGTGTAGCAAATGCTGTAGAAGCAACCATCTTTCGGAGGCAACATATACCTCCAAACATGGCCAATTCGACGATCAGCATGAGTAAGATTAGAAAGATTTTAAGGATGTACAGCCAGCAGCGGCCCATAATGACCATCGCTGCCCAGACTGATGCATCCCGGAATACCGTAAAGAAGTACCTGGCCGCCTTTAAAGCCAGCGGCTTTACCTTTGAAGAGATCGATGCCCTTAACGATAAGGAACTCGAAGATTTCTTCGGGAAAAGCAAAGAACACCCGCCTATCAGCCGTATGCAGTCCATGCAGCGCTGTTTTCCCCAAGTAGATAAAGAACTCAAACGCACTGGTGTCAACCGGTACATGCTATGGGAATCCTACCGCAAAGAGTTCCCTGACGGCTACCAGTACAGCCAATTCTGCTTTTATTACAACCAATGGAAAGCCAGGGTCAACCCGACCATGCACATGGATCACAAAGCCGGTGATAAGCTTTATGTGGACTTTGCAGGCGAAAAGCTAAGCTATACCGACAAGGATACCGGTGAAGTTATTGCAGTAGAGGTCTTTGTGGCTATCCTCGGAGCCAGTCAGCTTAGGCGGTTTCGAGCCAGCAAAAGGAAGACTTTATCGCAGCCTGCGAGAATACGCTGCACTTTATCGGCGGCGTCCCCGCCGCCATTGTGCCGGATAACCTAAAGGCAGCCGTAACCAAAAGCAGCCGCTATGAACCTACTTTGAACGAAACGTTTGAGGACTTTGCAGACCATTATGGCACCACCATACTACCAGCGCGGGCGTACCGCCCGCGTGATAAAGCACTGGTAGAAGGTGCTGTTAAGATCATTTATACCAAAATCTACGCGCCTATCAACCGGGTTACCTATCACTCTTTAAAAGAGCTGAATACAGGTATATGGGAAGCGTTGGAAACCCATAACAGCCAGTTGCTCAAAGGACGTAACTACAGCCGCAGGCTACAGTTTGAAGAGATCGAACGGCATACCCTGATGCCGCTGCCTGTCCTGCTTTACCAGTTCAAAAAGCACTTCTACGCTAAGGTGATCAAGAACGGCCATGTCAATCTTGGCCCTGATAAACACTATTACAGTGTACCTTACCGCTTCATCGGCAAGCGGGTAAAGCTGTTGTATTCCCGCACTATCGTGGAGATCTACTCCAACTATGAACGTATTGCTTTGCATAAACGGGCAAAGAACCCTTACGGTTATACGACCGATAAAGACCACATGGCCACTACGCACCGCTTTGTAACTGACTGGACACCTGATAAGTTCCTGGATTGGGCAGCATCCATCCATGAGGATGTGCGGCTGTATATCCTAAAGATCCTTGACCGGAAGCAACACCCGGAGCAGGCCTATAAGTCCTGCCTGGGTGTTCTTGGCTTCGCAAAGAAAGCCGGGAATGAGCGCTTAACGATGGCCTGCCAGCGTGCGCTCAGCTATGGTATTCATAACTATAAAACGATACAAACCATCCTGGAGAACAAGATGGATGGCTACGAGGAAAGCCTGTTTGCAGATGAGTTGCCTATGCCTAACCATGATAATATCCGGGGAAAAGACTATTACAAATAACCATTAAACAACAAATAACATGAACACAAGTACATTGGACAAACTGCGGAAGATGAAGTTCTTCGGCATGTTCCATGCCTTCAAAAGTAGCATGGAAACGGGCAAAACGAATGATTATACAGCGGATGAGCTGCTGGCCCACCTGGTAGATGCAGAATGGGACGACCGGCAAAACAGGCGTATCGAACGAACGATACAATATGCCAAGTTCCGCTATAAAGCCTCTGTAGAGGACGTTCATTATCACGCCGACCGAAGCATCGACCGCAACCAGATCATGCGCCTGGCAGACTGTACCTTCATTGACCGCAATGAAAACATACTGGTTACCGGCAGCACCGGTATCGGTAAAAGCTATGTGGCTTCTGCTATCGGCTATCAGGCCTGTATGCTGGGCTACAGGGTGTTTTATGCCAGTACGCCTAAGCTATTCGCTAAACTGAAGATGGCTAAGGCAGACGGCTCCTATATCAAGGAGCTCGCTAAACTGGAAAGGACACAGCTGCTCATACTGGATGACTTCGGTATCCAGCCTTTTGATGCACAAAGCAGGGCTGCGCTAATGGAACTGATCGAGGACAGACATGGCAAGACCTCGCTGATCATAACCTCACAGTTACCAGTAAGCAAATGGTTTGAAGTGATCGGTGAAAAAACGGTTGCGGATGCGATCCTGGACCGGATTGTTCATGATGCACACCGTATCGAGCTAAAGGGAGAATCTATGAGAAGAAAACGTAATGTGGAACCGGAAACCAGCTACTAATGAAAATACCTTTTAAATAACTATTTTTGTACACGCTTTTATAGCGTTTGCTGCACGCCCCACGTCAGCTAATTGCCTGGTCAGTTTGGCCCGGAATCAGGTGGTCAACTTCTCCATAACATACAATGAAATGAAGGTGATTCCGGCCGCAGTGAAAATTCAGTATAGCGCCGTTGAGCCAGTTTTCAGCGTCTTTAACTGATCTCAGTCTTTTTTCCGGTATAAAATACAGGGTTTCGTTATCGGAGAGTATCTGATATATTTCGTTCACCAAATGCTCATAACGTCTGAGATCTTCCGGGCGTAGAGGGTGAATACAAACCTGATCATTTTCCAGGTATATGGGCTGAAGCATAGCGCCAAAATATTGATTTGATCAGGTCCCCACAAAATTTGTTATTCACATAACCCGGTTGTCAACGTGTAGCTTTATTGCAGTTTTAATCCATCCTGATTCGGGAATTGCTGTCCCCAAAATCTCTTTTTTGTATGCTAAGGTAAATCTTCCTGCTAATGTGTCAAGGGTATATAAACCACGGTACACCGTGGCCCCTGACGCATCATCCGTCTGCTTTATTCCTGCATAAAAAAGTAATTATGGAAACATCATTTTTTAACCCCAAATCAGCAAATGCAGTAAAAACATACCTAGATAAAGGTTATCATACACATTACGAACCTGCAATTCTGAAAGAGATTTTATTATCGATTGAACAAGCTGATTCAGCTAAATTAAACTGGTTTAATCAGTTCGGTGATTGCTTTCGGAGCATTTTGATGAACGTTAACGTGTACCGGAAAAGCTGTGAATTTGGCTTTACAGAAATCAGCTTTGATAAGTATGGCTGGTTTAAACGACCTCAGTTTTTTGAGACAGAGGATTTAAAATTTGGAAATGAAGCACGATACGGTGAATACAGTATTATACATCTTGGCAGGGGGCAGTCGCATGTTTGGACGTATGCTTTGAATTATGCTTTTGGTACTGCCGGTGGCGGCAGTGCATTATCAGTTTACGGAAAGCAGTTTAAAACCCGTGAACTTGCTGTTAATGCGGGGATGGCTGAGCTTAAAAAAATGATGACAGAAAAACTGAATAATGCCGACACGACCAATTATAAGCAGCCGGTAATTCTTGGAACATTAAGAGATTTGGAAAAATTCGAAATCAGCCGGATTCAGCTTTCACTTTTTTGATACATTTAGATCATGTATAAAACAGAAGCCTTATTTCATCTTGAACCTTTGCCTTTCGATACCTACATACCGGAAAATGCTGATAAACTCATTCTCGGCACATTTCCAACCAAAGAGAGTTTAAGGAAGTATAAGTTTTTTTATCCTAATACATCTAATAATTTCTGGCGGATCTTGGCGGGTTTACTTGGTAAGGATCTGCAGTTTCTTAAAGGCGATGACGCTGTTTACGAAAGGCAGGGAATTCTTGACAAGCTATGTCTCGCGATCAGCGACATGGGAAAAACCATTTACAGACAAAATGAAAGTTCACTTGATGCCAATATTTTTCCGGTGGAG